>CP013099.1:0-1214166 GCA_001447805.1 Candidatus Tenderia electrophaga | reverse complement strand
CGACCACGGTGACGTCCTCCATTTCCAGATTGGGCACGCTGGACGCCACCAGGTGGGCAATGGAATCGGCCTGCCCCTTGGTCATGGCGCGACCTTGATAGAGATTCAGCATCACCGAGGCACTGGGCTTCTTGCGATTGCGCACGAAGGCGGACTGCTTGGGAATGGCCAGGTGAACCCGGGCGTTCTGGATATTATTGAGCGAACCGATAGTGCGCGACAGCTCACCCTCGATGGCACGTTGATAGCGCGCCGTTTCGATGAATTGGCTGGTGCCGAAGCCTTGGTCCTTATCAAGCAATTCATAACCGGTGCCGCTGCCCTTGGGCAGTCCCTGCCCGGCAAGCTGCATGCGTGCATCGTGCACGCGGCCGGCATCCACCAGCACGGCGTTGGTGCTGCTGTTGATGTCGTACTTGATACCGGCCTGGTCCAGGACCTGGGTGATTTCCATCATTTCCTGATCCGACAAACTGCCGTACAACATGCGATAGGTCGGCTCTTTGACCCATAACACAATCGCCACCGCCAGGGCCACGGTGGCGGCCAACGCCACCATCATGCCCAGTTGCCGGAACAGCGGCATGCTGCTCATGCCTTCAATTTGATTACCGATATTTTCAGCTTTTACCAGCGCCATTTATTTACCCGCTCAAACAATTGAATACGGCCTTAAACAGGCATGCTCATGATGTCTTGATAGGCCTTGATCAGTTTGTTGCGCACCTCACTCATGGCGGTGTAAGCGATCTTGGCCTTTTCTGAGGCGACGGCCACATCGACCATGTTGACGCTCTGATCACCCATTTCGAAACGTTTCTTCAAATCCCCGGAGGCCTGTTGGCTTTCGTTGACGGCGTTGATGGATTTCACCAGCATGTCGGAAAAATCGGCACCGCCTTTAGCCTCCACTTGACTGACATCCTGGATGCCCTTGGCCTGGGCTGCCATAACACGCATCTGCATCAGCACTTGGTCGACATTCATAGTGTTATTCATGACGTTTCCTCCAGTCTTAACGACATTATTCGCCGGGGATCAAAAGATTTTGGGCGCGCATGCGCGCCAATTTGTAGCGCAGTGTACGCGGGCTGATACCCAGCAACTCGGCCGCCGCCTTTTTACTGCCGCTGCATTCACTCAGGGCATGGGCGATCAGGTCGAATTCCTTTAGTTTGAGATCGTTATTCAGGTTTGAGTCCAATTCCTGGTGCAAGGAAAGCTGCGCTTCTTCCTGGTCTTCCAGGGTCTCGAATTGCAGATCTTCAGTACTGAGTTCGCCGTCGTCGCATAGGATCAAGGCGCGCTGAATGACGTTCTCCAGCTCACGCACATTGCCGGGCCAAGCATGGCGGGTGAGCGCATACTTGGCGGCATCGCTGAGGCTCGGCGCCGCGGCACCGGCGTATTTGGCGATAAACAGTTCCGCCAGCGGCACGATGTCGCCGCTGCGTGCCCGCAGTGACGGCAGACTCAGGGGAAAGACGTTAAGGCGGTAATACAGGTCTTCGCGGAAACGGCCGGCGGCGACATCCTCCCTCATGTTGCGGTTGGTGGTGGCCAGCACGCGCACATTGAGGGGGATGGTCTTCTTACCGCCCAGGCGCTCCACTTCTTTCTCCTGCAGCACGCGCAACAGCTTGGCCTGTAAACCAAGGTCCATTTCCGAGATTTCATCCAACAGCAGGGTGCCGTCCTGGGCCTGCTCAAACTTGCCGGCACAGGCCTGGTAGGCACCGGTGAAGGCACCTTTTTCATAGCCGAACAACACCGCTTCCAACATATTCTCCGGGATCGCGGCGCAATTGATGGCGACAAAGGGACCCTCGGCGCGCGCCGAGCAGTTGTGAATGTGGCGCGCGATGACTTCCTTGCCGGTACCGCTGTCGCCGTTGATCAGCACGGTAACATCGGCGGCGGCCACGCGCTCGGCCAGGGCCACTACGCGCATGGTCTTTTCGTCTTCGGCAATCAAATCCCGCGCGGCACTCTTTTGATTGAGAAAGCGGTTGACCATGTTGAGCAACACGTCCGCTTCGAAGGGTTTCACCAAATAATCGCTGGCACCGTCGCGCATGGCCTTGACCGCGTTTTCGACACTGCCATAGGCGGTCATTAAAACGACCGGGAGATTGGGATTGGCCGCCTTGAGCTTCTGCAGCAGGGCATGTCCGTCCATCGGCCGCATGTGGACATCACTGACCACCACGGAGACCTTTTCGTGTTCAATAATCTTCAGGGCGGCGTTGCCGTCGGCCACGGCCCTGACCTGTATGCCCGCCATTTCCAGTGTGTCGCAAAGTGCTTCACGAAGTGAAATATCATCCTCGACGACCAGAACAGCTGCTGCGTTCATAATCCTACCTCTGCTTGCATGTTATACGGTTGGGTATGCCCGTCGTTGCCGTCTGGCTGCAACGGCAGGGCCAGAGTGACCTCGGTGCCCTGTCCCTGTGTGGACACCAACTCAATTCGGCCACCCTGCTTGTCAACGACAGACTTCACAACCGCGAGGCCCAGACCTGTTCCCTGTGGTCTTGTGGTGAAAAAGGGATCGAATATGTTGGCCTGGATATCGGCGGGAATGCCGACACCGTTGTCCGTCACGCTGATACACACCGTGTCGGCATCCTGTTGAGCCAGACGCAGCACGACGTGCAGCGGTGCCTGCCCGGCGGCATGCATGGAATTCATCAATAGGTTGATCAACGCACCCTTCATGGCGTCCAGATTGCCGCTGAGCTCCAGTTCAGGCGCCTGGTTTTCCAGCGTCAGACTGACACCGTTTTGATCGAATTGGCCCTGCACCCCCTGGACCACGGCTTGGCAGAGCATGGTCAGACTGAAGCGGGTCGTTTGGAGGGTGGAACTGCCGCTGGCATACACCAGCATGTCGCTGACCATGGCCTCGATGTGCTGCAGTTGGGCGCGCAGCTTGGCGCTGTATTTGGCGATCGCAGCGGGATTGTCGCGCTGACGACTGAGATTGGATAAATACAGCAACGCCGAGGCGGTGGGGGTACGGATCTGATGCGCCAGCGAGGCGGCCATCTGGCCCATGGCGGAGAGTCGTTGAAAGCGCCCCAACTTGTCCTGCAGTGCGCGCTTATCGGTAACATCGGTGATCAGCAGGATCTGGCCCGGCTCACGCCCCAAGGAGTTGGTGACGATGCTGACCCGGCGGCCGTCTTTAAGCGAGATGTCGTGGCCATCGTCGGCACGGGGCGCGAAGGCGCGCTGAATGACACCACGCCACTGAATGCCCTCCAGGGGTTCACCGAGCATGTCGAGGGCGGCCAGATTGGCCAGTTGCACCACGCCTCTGCCGTTCAGGACCACCACGGCGCCGGGCAGGGCGTCGAGCATATTGCGCAAGCGACTGGCCAAGCCGGGTGCCGCATCGGCATCACGCCGGGCCAGCTCCCGGTTCAGGCGTTCGACCTGATGCTCGAGTTCGTGGTAGGAACACAGCAGCGCCTCAGACATCTGGTTAAATGCCTGAAATGCGTCTTTCAGATGCTCAAGCCGGTCAATGCCTGGTAACGCCATAATTGCCTGTCTGCTCGTCTGTGTTGTGAGTTATTGTCGTACACAGAACCAATGCAAAAATCGGGCCAGGTTTATAGAGTCTATTTAAATCAGAAGCTTACAAGATGGATTGGCGGGCGAAGTCAAATTTACGTCACTTCTTCATTGCGCTGCAGCCCGTATTTGCGCATTTTTTCGACGAGGGTGGTACGCCGCAGTTGCAAGCGCTTGGCGGCATGGGCAACGATGCCGTCGGCATCGTCCAGGGCTTGCTGGATGAAATGGCGCTCTAGGTCACCCAGATATTCTTTCAGGTCGATGCCCTCGCGCGGCAAGCGCGGCAGATTCGCGCTGGAGTCGGACGGCAATTCGTCCAACTCGGGCTGTTGCGCCATCAACTCGTTGACGATGGCCTCGCCCTGGCTCAATTCGCCGCTTTGGAATTTTTCCGGCAAGTCGTTCTGATCCACGACCCCGGTGGGATACATGATCACCAGCCGTTCCACCAGATTGGCCAGCTCGCGCACGTTACCGGGCCAACTGTACTGGCACAGCGCCATCATGGTGGGCTGGGTGATACGCACGGTACCGCGGCCCTCGTTCTCGAGGCGGGCGATCAATTCGTTCACCAGCAGGGGGATATCTTCCCGGCGCTCGCGCAGCGGCGGCATTTCGATGGGAAAGACGTTCAGGCGGTAAAACAGGTCCTCACGGAACTTGCCCTCCTTGATGGCGCGTTCCAGATCGCGATGGGTGGCTGCGACGATGCGCACATTGGTGCTAATACTCTTGTTGCTGCCGACCCGCTCGAAGGTACGCTCCTGCAGCACGCGCAGCAGTTTAACCTGCATATGCAGGCTCATATCGCCGATTTCATCCAGAAACAGGGTGCCGCCCTCGGCCAGTTCGAAGCGTCCCTGACGCGCACTGATGGCGCCGGTAAAGGCGCCCTTCTCGTGACCAAACAACTCGCTCTCGAGCAGGTCGGCGGGAATGGCGCCGCAGTTGATGGGCACAAAGGGTTTGTCGCGCCGGGCGGAATAGTAATGCAGGTTACGCGCCACGACCTCTTTACCGGTGCCGGACTCGCCCAGGATGAGCACATTGGCGTCGGCAACGGCGACCTGCTCGATCAGCTTGCGCACCTGGCGGATGGAGTGGCTATTGCCGACCAGGCTGCGGAATAATTCGATAGAACCGCGCCGCTCTCGGGGGACGGTGCTGGTGGTGCCGCGATACACCTTGGCCTTTTCCAGCACTGAGGCCGTCTGTTTGTATTTAAGCGGTCGGTCCAAAAGCGCGAGGGCCTCTTTTTGCAGAGCTTCCGAATAAGCGCCGGCGCCGCACTCCTCCTGAAACAGGATAAACGCGACATCGGGATTGGCCTGAGTGGTCAGGGCGACGATTTCGTCGAGTGTCTCCGCGCTGCCACAATCCCCCAAAATGATCGTCTGGATTGGCGCATCGATCTGGTCCAACTGCTGCCGCCAGGTGGCGCAATCGCAAGCATAGAAGTGGCGCAGATCGATAAACTCCAGTATCGCCAACAGCTCTTCACGCCGGCTTTCATTGTCGTCTATCAGCAAAATCGCTGATTCACGCATAGCACTCTCCAGTGTAACTCCAAACCACTTCCGGGTTGAGCATCAAACGCGCCGCTTACCCATCACTGCATCAGGATTCAATAATGTCAAAAAACCAACACCAAAACAATAACAGATTCAATCAATTATTTATTGATTTGGGTCTTCATCCGCGCGATATGGCGGCGATGACAACGGAAGATGTATTTTTCCAATAGATCCTGGGTGTACTCATGCATCTGGTCCAGTTCAAGCCGAATCTCCCAGTCCTGCTCGACCTGCTCGAGGGTCGCCACACGCCCCCTTAAACAAAGCGGAAACGGAAAGCGCTGGTCGGGGAAGAGCTTGAGCCGCAGTCGCTGCCCCACTTCGGCCGGCGATGCCTGTGTGCGCCACCGGATGCTTGAGGGTCCGAGTTTCACGGCGTGACGCGCCGGTAGACTCAGGTTCTGGCTGACAAGCTGGCCCACCAGCTCGAGAATGACATTAACCTTGAAATCCAAGCGTTGCAGTTCGTAACTCACTTCAAGGACGTCGTCATTGGCATCATGGCTGACATCGTCGAGACCGAGAACGATTTTCAGGCAGTTTTGGTTGGCCAACTCCTCCGCCGGTGTCACGGCGGTGGCGGTGTCGGCCTTATCAGCGGCAGTCCACTCGAAGGGGATGCTCAGTTCACAGAATAACCCGCTCAGTTCGCTCGCTTCGGTCACGTTGTATCCCTGACGTAGTGTAATGAGGCGTCTGTCCGTCCGCCTCGTGCTGATCAAGTTGCGGTTACAGGCCGTCGTTCCTCTGATAAGCAGCGCTCGCCTTGCGGGCGGACTGGCTCTGGCGCAGAGAATCGACGGCTTCCGCTTTGGTGGCCTCGCCCAGGGCGATGATTTGTTTATCCGCGTTTAAAATATATTCTATGGCCCGGCGCAGCTGATCCCGGTACTGCTCGCGCAGCGCCGCAGCGAGGGTATCGAAATAGGCCTCCAAGCGCGGGCCTCGTTCAGCCTCTAATGCGACGAGCGCTTCCCACTCGCCTTTCTGAGCCAGCGCCAGCATGCGTTCCGTTTCATCCAGCAGTACCGCTAGAGGGGTCAGCGCCTCCACCTTGGCCAATACCGGTTTGTGGTTCACGTGACTATCCATGGGCAATACAACTTAGCTAAATGTCTCTTGCTGGGCCTGCATGGCATCGGGCACGGCATCCCACGCCGATTTGATCTCGATCAACAAGGCCGAGACCTCGTCAAGCGCGTCCAAATCATTTTGCGCATTGGCTTCGATCAGGCGGCGCGCCATATATTCGTACAGATCATCGAGATTACGCCCAATTTCCCCGCCGGCCTCTTTGTCTATACTCATCCGTAAACCGTCCAGAATGGAAATCGCCCAGGAGATGTGACTTCCCTTCAAGGCCCGATCACCGCTTTGCATATAGAGTTTGGCCGACCTCAGCTTTTCCAATGCGCCTTCGAGCAGCATCTGTATCAAACGATGCGGCGAGGCGGTCTCAAGACTCGTTTGCGTTCCGGCCTTTTTATACTGTTCTATCCCCGAGCCTCGCTGTACTGAAACATTCATAGCTGACTTTCCTAAAATCGCGTTTACAGATCACTATATTTAGACTGAGCAGCCACCGGTTCGGTTTTCCAGCGTGTGAAAACAAATCGCCACGACCTAAAGACAGATCAACCCCTACGCCATCCGGCTGGTTGCACCGGCGATACTTCCCCAAAACCCAGCGGCTCCAGTACAACATATCGCCTCGCCAAATCCAAACTTTAGCTGGATGCTATTCTGCCCGGAGCTAAAAAAGGACCGCAGATTCCAGGCCTGGTCGCGTCACACCGGGAGACGTATTGTGGGTCCCTAGCGGGTCAGGCTGAATGCACCTGCTGCAGGGAGTGGACGTTTCATGATTAGGAGCGGGGATATAGATATCGCGACAATGCCCAAGGCCTGGCGCGGCTAGCCCGTATTTCTCACCGGGTCCGCGGGAGCCGGCGTAGCATTCGCGTTTGTAGGCGCCGCGCTGAAGCGCCCGCGTACGGGCAAACCCGTCTAAACCGTGATAGGCCGAGGGCGAGAACAGTATGTCATTGTCTGGTCGATCGACTGCTTGATAGTTTTTCACCCGTCTCAGCCGTCTACACCACTGCCCTTGGCCGCCGGGTGAAAAATGTGGGTTAAGTATGCATCTCAGGCTGCGCTGGCTGCTTGGGCTTGATGCCGTCCCAAGCTTCCTTGATATCGCCCAGCAATGCGCTCACCTCATCCAGGATGGCTGGGTTGTTTTCCGCATGCGCCTTGAGGAGTTGGTTTGACATGTATTCGTACAACACATCCAGATTCGCCGCAATCTCACCACCCTCTGAAATATTCAGACTGCTGCGCAAACCGTCGGAAATAATCGCAATAGCCAGTTTGATCCGCTGGCCTTTCGCGTTGACATCACCATCCGCCATGTGCCGTTTCGCCTGTTGGGTCGATTCGATTGCCTTGGCAAGCAATATCGCAATCAGCTCATGGGAACTGGCGCCCAAGACCGCTGCATCAACCTGTGCTGTTTTGTAGGCATTAGCCGCTCTGGTAATACTGTTCATCCTGCGCTCCCTCAGCAATAAGTGTATGGTGATGTGGCGATACCGAAGATGGATATTTCGGATATCAACCGCTCGGTTATCCGTTGTTTAATTGGGAATTAAGCGTAGCAAGCTGTTGTGTCAAAAAGCTGCTGGTCGTATTCATATTACTCATCAAAACATCAAGATTAGTGAATTGGGCGCGCAAGCGGCCTTCGGTTCTCTCCAGCTGACCCTCCCACCTGATCTCTCTATCTTCGAGTGCGCTGATCCTGTCTCTGAATGCATTGGTACGCGTGTCGATGGTACCGTTGAACTGCACCAACTCATCGATAACGTCATCGAGCCGCGTCGCATAGCCGTCGGCGGACGAAAACAGTTCGGCAACATTGCTGCTATCGTCCTCGATGGCGGCAGCCAGCTTTGACTGATCCAACGAGAGTGTTCCATCTCTCTCGAATGACACGCCGATGCTTGATAGATTCTGATAATTCCCGGTAACCCCGGTCGGCGCCTGGTTCAGCTCATTACGAATGAAGGTGAGTATTTGACGAGTCGCGGCATCACTGGCAAGCGCGCCGGCTTCTCCATCCAAATAACCCGAATCTATTTGATCTTTAATCTCGGCCTGCAGGGTGTTGTAGGCTTCAACAAAGCTCTCGACGGCGCTCTTGGCGACGTCGGTATCGTTCGCAACGGAGACTGTGACCGGAGAACCGCCGGTAGTGCCGGTCAGATCCAACGTAACGCCGTCGATCACATCGGTGACCGAGTTGCTTGACTTGGTGATGTCGATGCCGTCCACCGTGAAGTTGGCATCCTGGGCGGTGACCGTTTCTGACAGATTCTGCGTGCCGGCGGGATCATGACTCAGCAGATCGGACAACGCCGCATCCCCGGCGACCGACATGCTGATACTTTGATCGGCACCGCTGTTTTCCGAACTCAGCACCAGCCGGTAGGGGTTCGTCGCATCACCGTCATTGACAATGGTGGCGGTCACACCAATATCGGCATCATTGATAGCGTCGCGGATTCCCGCCAACGTGTTGTTGCTGGGATCGATAGTGATGTCGTAGGGACCGTTACCGTTGGAGGCGAAGCTGGCGCCTGTATACTTGCCCGTGCCGTTATCGAAAGTACCGCCGGAGATTGTCCCTAAGTCGATAGTCAGGGTGCCGGTACCGATTGCGGTTGCTGTGTCGGCTTGACCGGTGGCGACGAGCTTTTGTGACTGGGCGAGTTGGCTGATCTCGATGGCATAGTTACCGGCGACGGCGCCCGAGGTGCCGGTTGCCTTAACCTTGGTGGTGTCGGACGAATCAGCACTGCTCGCCAGGAAACTGCTGCCGGATGCCAATCCCGATAACGATGTTTGCAGCGAGGAAAGCGAACTCTTGATCGTGCCAAGCGCGGAGATCTTGGCATCATAGCTTTCTTTTTTCTCAATAAGCCGATCCAGGGGCGCGCGCTCGATGGCCATCAATTCTCTGACGATGCCAGCGATATTGATATTTGAGCCTACGCCCTGGGATGTGATGGTACCGAAACCAAATGTCGCCATTTTTCTAACCTCTACTGCACGGCTGAGGGTTTAATTGCCCCGCACATACCCAAACACAAAGCATGATATGTGCCAAAAGACCGCTACACCTTTTCTTTGAGCATCGTACCTTGGCGCTGATCTTCCAAGGCCCGGGCGAGTTCAACCATTTGTTCCGAGGGAATTTGACGAATTAACTCACCGGTTTCTGAATCTTCTACCCGAACTACAGTAAGATCGGTTCCCTCGGCCACTGAAAACCTTAGATCCTTAGAACGAACCACTGAAGATTCATTGATCTTTGCCACCAACTCGCTCAATTCCTCAGCGCTCGGTTGTGAAACAGACTCGTCTTGTTCATGCTTCGGCTTTTCCACAGCAAGATGACTGCGCTCCACCACCGGCAAGGAATTGCCGCGAGAGGCAGGTTTTTGAGTGCCGGTGTCTCCGCCAGTCTTAACAACAGGGCTGACCTGCTGAGTCACTGCCGCTAAGTTTGAGACATCCATTTGCATCTCCTTCGTTTAGAAGCCCGGCCATGCTCGAGGCACGGCCGGGTCAAACTCCTTCAGAATACCGCCAACCATTGTTATCCCAAGAGAGACAACACGTTGTTCGGGATCTGGTTGGCCTGGGCCACCATGGCCGTACCTGCCTGCTGAAGGATCTGGCCGCGGGTCAGATTGGCCGTTTCCATGGCGAAGTCCGCATCCATGATGCGACTACGGGCGGCGGCGTTGTTTTCGCGGGCCGCTTCGAAGCGCTGAATGGTGAACTCGGCTACCGACATGGCGGCACCTAGTGAGGCGCGTGCACCGGCCACACTGCCCAGCGTGGTTGCGAGCTGAGTTTCAATCGCAGCGGCACTGGCTGTTACGTCGCCGCCGGGAGCAGTAACGCCGGTGATATTGCCAAGCTCGGTATTCAGAGCGGCGTATTCCACCTGAATCTTTGAAGCCTCGGCAGCACCGTTGGTACCTTGTGCCTGAACCGCCAACTCGTTCATACGTTGCAGAATATCGGTCGCCACACTCAAACCACCGTCCAGGGTTTGCGCACTGGAGATCACATCTGCCTGATTACGGATTTGCACAGTCAAGGACCGTACAGTCGATTCCAGGGTCATCCCCACCGCCAGACCGGCGGCGTCATCCTTGGCGCTGTTAACGCGCAGACCGGATGACAGGCGTTCAATGGAAGTTGCCAAACTCAGCGCGTTCTTATTCAGATTACGCTGGGCATTCATGGACATTACATTAGTATTAATTACACTAGCAGCCATTGCTATAACTCCTAACTTCTACCCCGCTCGCCTTGCGGCGAACTACGTGGGGTAATTTACCTTCAGCGGATATATCTCTAAGATCGAAATATTCACCGCTCCTATGTATTACTATCGGCCGGCCGCAAAGCGGACTTTACGCCAGGCCGTTTTCCTCCGACGCTTATCCCAGCAACGACAACACGTTGTTCGGGATCTGGTTGGCCTGGGCCACCATGGCCGTACCTGCCTGCTGCAGGATCTGGCCGCGGGTCAGATTGGCCGTTTCCATGGCGAAATCCGCATCCATAATACGGCTACGGGCGGCGGCGTTGTTTTCGCGTGCCGCTTCGAAGCGCTGAATGGTGAACTCGGCCACCGACATGGCGGCACCCAGGGAGGCGCGCGCACCCGCAACATTACCCAACACAGTGGCAACGTTACTGGCTGCCCCAGCGGCATTGGTGCTTACGTTACCACCGGGCTGAGAGGCACCTGTGATATTCGCTAGCTCGGCATTCAGGGCGCTGTACTCAACCTGAATCTTTGAGGCCTCAGAGCTGCCGTTGGTACCTTGCGCCTGCACAGCCAGTTCGTTCATACGTTGCAGAATATCAGTCGCCACACTCAAACCACCGTCGATGGTTTGCGCACTGGAGATCACGTCTGCCTGGTTACGGATTTGGACGGTCAGCGACCGTACCGTGGACTCCAGGGTCATGCCCACCGCCAGACCGGCGGCGTCATCCTTGGCGCTGTTAACGCGCAGACCGGATGACAGGCGTTCAACTGAAGTCGCCAAACTCAGCGCGTTCTTATTCAGATTACGCTGGGCATTCATGGACATTACATTGGTATTAATTACACTAGCAGCCATTGCTGTAACTCCTAACTTCTACCCCGCTCGCCTTGCGGCGTAGCCTGTGGGGTGTTTTATCTTCAGCGGATATATCTCTAAGATCGAAATATTCACCGCTCCTATGTATTACTATCGGCCGGCCGCAAAGCGGACTTTACGCCAGGCCGTTTTCCTCCGACGCTTATCCCAGCAACGACAACACGTTGTTCGGGATCTGGTTGGCCTGGGCCACCATGGCCGTACCTGCCTGCTGCAGGATCTGGCCGCGGGTCAGATTGGCCGTTTCCATGGCGAAATCCGCATCCATAATACGGCTACGGGCGGCGGCGTTGTTTTCGCGTGCCGCTTCGAAGCGCTGAATGGTGAACTCGGCCACCGACATGGCGGCACCCAGGGAGGCGCGCGCACCCGCAACAGTACCCAGGGTGGTTGTGATAGCACTGGCGGCCGCAACGGCGGCAGAAACCGCAGTTACTGCACCACCAGGGGCGGTAACACCGGTGATATTGCCAAGCTCGGTACTGAGGGCAGCGTATTCGACTTGAATTTTAGAAGCCTCGGCGGCACCGTTGGTACCTTGTGCCTGAACCGCCAACTCGTTCATACGTTGCAGAATATCGGTCGCCACACTCAAACCACCGTCCAGGGTTTGCGCGCTGGAGATCACATCTGCCTGGTTACGGATTTGCACGGTCAAGGACCGCACTGTGGACTCGAGGGTCATCCCCACCGCCAGACCGGCGGCATCATCTTTCGCGCTGTTAACACGCAGACCGGAGGATAGACGTTCAACCGAGGTTGCTAGGCTCAACGCATTTTTATTCAGGTTACGCTGAGCATTCATGGACATTACATTAGTGTTAATTACACTAGCAGCCATTGCTGTAACTCCTAATTTTTACCCTCTGGTGGCGCGGTACTATGCAAGCCTAGGCCGAGGGAATTTGTCTTCAGCGGATATATCTCTTGGTTGAAATATTCACCGCTACCAACTTCCATATCGGCCTGACGAAGACAAGGCTTTAGGAGAACAGTAGGATTATTTATCTCCGGTCACTGGTCAGCGACGCGTGGGCACGCGTCAAAAAATTGTCTTGGCCTGACTGGCGCTTGGACTTATCCGCAAAAGACGAATAGATCAACGCTGCCACCGTAGATCATCGCCTATTGAGCGCCCATACAAACGGCGACAGCGCGCATCAGGAGCACCTCAATATCACTATTTTATTTATATTTTAATAAGTTACAACAACATCAGAATGCCCTGCCCCTAGCGTGCATCCAGCAGGCACGGCGGTATTGCGAAACCAGCAGTGTCATTTGAAATCGCCCGTGGGATAACCCGCCGCTGGCTGGCATGTTATTTGCTCAATAGCTATACACAGTCATGACATTCATAACGGGGACAGACACTTGAGCGCTATCAACCAAGGTCCACACAGCGATTTCGGCGGCGTTGTCAGTAACGCTTTCGGGGAACACTACTTGTTTTCCATCAATCGCAATGCATTTCAGAACAGCGATGCCAGCACTGTGTTTCGGTCCCGCTTTGGCGATTCCCTGTTTCAGGACAACACCTTTTACGTCATTGCCGGTACCGACAGTGGCCTGCTCTACCAATACATTAAGGCACATGGCGTACCAACAGGCAGTCGCTATCTATTCGTCGAGTTGCCTCAAGTACTCGACCTGCTAGTGGAACTGAATGATCCTAATGGTGAATTAGTCATTACGACTCCTGATGAATGGCTGCAGCGTGGCGCCAAGATGGATATCTTCGACTATGCCCTCCAGGATCGGTTGGTGTTGGAACGCTCGCTGGGGGTCGTGCACGGCCATTGCAGCGATTACCCGCCTTTCTGGCGCAAACTCAAACACGAGTTCGATGATTTCATCCGCCAGCAGCGGGTCGGCATTAACAGTCGCCCCTTTACCCTGCGTCAAATAGAAAACCTGACCGAAAATCAGGTTCCGGCGATCTGTCTGCGAGACAGCTTCCGTGGCAAGACCGCCGTGGTACTGGCAGGCGGCCCATCGCTGGACGAACTACTGCCGTGGATTCGGCGACACCGCAACAACCTGCTGGTCATCGCCGTGTCCCGGGTCAGTCACTCCCTGCTGCAGGCGCAAATCCAACCTGACATCTGCGTATCCGTCGACCCGTATCCCATTATGCTGAAAGTCAGCCGCGAGATGCTTGAATTCCAAGACGGCACTGTGCTGGTCAACGAATACCATCTAAGCTCCAACCTACTCTCGAGCTGGGGCGGACAAAAGGCTTTCATGGGCCCGCGTTACCCCTGGACGACACCGCAGGAGGTAGAAAACCTAGCGCCATCCATCGGTGCCACCGTCACCAATACCGCATTCGCCCTAGCCCTGGAGATGGGCGTGAGTCAGCTTGTTTTAGGGGGCGCGGACTTTTGCTTCAATCAGGCGGGATATACCCATGCCAGCGGTTCCGAGGAGCATTCCGCAGGTCCAAGGCCTATGTATGCCGATACCCGAGTGGAAACCAATGGCGGCAAGATGGCGGATACCACCAATCCCTATCTGAATTCGGCAAGGACCATTGATCGACAGGCGGCGGATGCGTTTAACCGGAATTGTCGGGTGATCAATCCCTCACCGAATTCGATGCGCCTGCCCAATGTGGAATACG
Source organism: Candidatus Tenderia electrophaga (assembly GCA_001447805.1). NCBI lineage: Bacteria > Pseudomonadati > Pseudomonadota > Gammaproteobacteria > Tenderiales (SeqCode) > Tenderiaceae (SeqCode) > Tenderia (SeqCode) > Tenderia electrophaga (SeqCode). The sequence continues at coordinate 1,200,154 of CP013099.1, read as the reverse complement.
TCTCCATGGACAGCATCCACGTCGAGCCGTTGGCAACCCCAGCCCGGCAGATACTCGCCGCCAAACTATCGCCTAGCGACAAGACCGCGCGCGGCAAACTTTATCAAGAAACGCTCAGTGAAGTGGATCGCGTGTTGGACGAACTCAGGGCCATCAAAGGCCTGTCGCGCAAGGCACTGGACTACAATCGCAAGCTATTCGATAAGACCGGCCCCGGCGCCGGTTTCCATAACAACGCCAAACTGGACAGCATCGAAAGGCAGTTCGACAGCAAATACGCCAGCACAGTCAAATTCGTCAAAAAATTCGGTATACGCCGCCTGATTCCCATCTTGCGCCATAAGGAAGAACACGAAGCAGACCTGCAGGAAAACAGCCGGCTCTACTTTCAGGCCTTTGTCGACACCACCAATGAACTCATCGATATTTTGCAACAAGCACGCAGCCGTATTCTCAGTCGCATAGAGGAAGACAAACCCCAACCCGACATCGAGCGTTTACTTGAACAGTGGTGCCGTGACGAACAAGCCGGACGCGCCATCCAGTGGGCCCAGGGTCACGCAGACCATATCGCGCAATTGCCCGAGGCGCAGCGACAAATGCTGAAAGCCTTTGAGGCGACTTTTGAAGACAGCATCGAAAAACTAAGCAAGGATAATATTAAACGTATTGAAGACGAGGGCATTACCCTGGACGGCCTGAACAGCAGGGCGCGGGAGTATTTTCTATGCCACGATATAGAAGGCTTAAACAGCCTGATGGCAGGTTTAAAAGAACATCGTGATCAAGCACAGGCCAAGCATTATATCCCGCTAGTGCAAGGCTATCTGGCTGAGCTCGCGGATGACGCAAAAACCGCCATCGAGACATATGAAACTATCGCTGAAGGCAACACCCGCGTCGACGGTTTAATGCGGCTCTTCGAACTGCATACCAGGGCTCAAAACATGGAATCCGCGCTCGCGGTGCTAAAAGAATTATCGGTTATCAGCCCCATTTATACACCCATGTATGCCGACATGCTGCAGGGTACAGGCGATGTGCAACAGGCTGTCGAGATTTACACTGATTATCTCTTGGAAAATCCCGATGATCTGAATAGCGTCATGAAACTGGGACAGATCTACCATCAGCACGGCGCAACCGACGGTGTGGTGTGGGCCATGAACTACATTCTCGCCAAGGATCCCAGCAACCATGCCGCCATGGCCATGCTGAAATCATTGGACCAATCACAGGTGAATGGCAAATGAATCTACAGGGAAAGCGGATTCTCGTCACCGGCGCCGACGGCTTCATCGGCTCCCACCTCACCGAGGCCCTGATCCGGCGCGGTCATGATGTACGCGCCTTTGTGTTTTACAACTCCTTCGGTCACTGGGGCTGGCTGGACGAATCGCCCGCGGACGTGAAACGCGAAGTGGATGTCTTCGCCGGCGACATCCGCGACCCACACGGCGTGCGCACCGCCATGAAAGGTTGCGACGTGGTCCTGCACCTGGCGGCACTGATCGGCATCCCCTACTCCTATCATTCACCGGACGCCTACGTGGACACCAACATCAAGGGCACCTTGAACATAGTCCAGGCGGCCCGCGACCTGGATGTGGAAAAGGTAATCCACACCTCCACCAGCGAGGTCTACGGCACGGCGCAGTACGTGCCCATCGACGAGAAACATCCATTGCAGGGTCAGTCGCCCTACTCGGCCACCAAGATCGGCGCCGACCAGATCGCATTGTCGTTTTACCGCTCGTTTGCAACACCGGTCGCCATCGCCCGCCCGTTCAACACCTTCGGCCCACGGCAGTCGGCGCGCGCCGTGATCCCCACTGTCATCACCCAGATCGCCAATGGCGAGCGCCGGATCAAGCTGGGCGCACTGTATCCTACACGCGATTTCAACTACATCCAAGACAGCGTCGCGGGCTTCATCGCCATGGCCGAATCGGACCGGGTCGTGGGCGAGGAGATCAACCTGGGCAGCAATTATGAAATCAGCATCGGCGACACGGTACAGCTCATCGCCGAGGCCATGCACGCCGACATCGAAATCGTCACCGATGAACAGCGCCTGCGCCCTGACAAGAGCGAGGTGGAACGTCTCTGGGCCGATAACCGCAAGGCGCTGGAGCTGCTCGACTGGGCACCCCAGTTCGGTCAGCGTGAAGGCTTCAAACAGGCCTTGGCGGAGACCGCACGCTGGTTCACCGACCCGGCCAATCTGGCGCGTTATAAGCACGGTATCTACAATATCTGATGCCCATAACATTGACTGCAGACATCCTTGCCATACTGCGCGATTTGTTACCGCCACCACGCCCGGTCGGTCTGCACGAGCCCTTGTTCGGCGAACGCGACAAGGCCCTGACCCTCGACTGCCTGGAGAGCGGCTGGGTCTCCTCCGTGGGCCAGTATGTGGATCGTTTCGAACAGGGGCTGGCCGACTACACCGGCATCCCGCACGCGGTTGCCACCGTCAACGGCACCGCCGCCCTGCACACCTGCCTGTTGCTGGCCGGCGTGCAACGCGATGATGAAGTACTGCTGCCGGCGTTGACCTTCGTCGGCACGGCCAACCCGGTGGCCGCCATGGGCGCTATCCCCCATTTCGTCGACAGCGCCTATGACACCCTGGGGGTCGACCCCGAGGCCCTCCGGCAGCATCTCAAATACCATACCGAACAGCGCGACGGCGTCTGTTACAACCGCCGCAGCGGCCGCCCCATTCGCGCCCTGGTGGTGGTCCATGTCATGGGCCACGTGGCCGACATGCCCGCCCTGCGCCGCATCGCCGATGACTACGGCCTCAAACTCATTGAGGATGCCGCCGAGGCCCTGGGCAGTTTCCGAGATGACCGACATGCCGGTCACTGGGGCGATCTGACCGCGCTCAGCTTCAACGGCAACAAGATCATCACCACCGGCGGTGGCGGTGCGCTACTCACGCGCGATGCCGACTTGGCGCGACGTGCCAAACACCTCACCACCACTGCCAAGCAACCTCATCCTTGGGCCTTCGATCACGACATGGTGGGCTATAACTATCGCCTGCCCAATCTCAATGCCGCCCTGGGCTGCGCCCAGCTGGAACAACTGCCGCAGCGCCTGGAACAAAAACGTGGGCTGGCACGACAATATGCTCAAGCCTTCGCCGCATTGAATAACGTAGCCCTACACGCGGAACCCGAAGGCTGCCGCAGCAACCACTGGCTCAATCTGCTGTTGCTGCCGGATGAAACCGACCGCGAACCCCTTTTGACGGCGGCCCATGCCGAGGGGATCTTGATGCGCCCCTTCTGGACACCGCTGCACCGGCTGCCCATGTATCAGGGCATGCCCCGTGCAAATCTAGTCGTCGCGGACCAGTTGTTCGCACGCGGCGTCTGTCTGCCCAGTTCCGCCGCGTTGGCGCAAGGGGCCGTATCATGAACGCCCCACGCCGCATCTGTGTGGTCACCGGCAGCCGAGCCGAATATGGTCTGCTCTACTGGACCTTGCGCGGCATCGCTGAGGATCCGGCGTTGGCACTGCAACTGGTCGTCACCGGCACCCATTTGTCACCCGCCTACGGGCTGACTTACCAACAAATCGAAGCGGACGGATTTGCCATCGCCGCCAAGGTCGACATGGCTCTGACAGACGACAGCGAACTGGCCATCGGCCGGGCCATGGGTCGCGCCGTTAGCGGCTTTGCCGAGGCCCTGCACCAATTACAACCCGATCTGCTGATGGTGCTGGGCGATCGTTATGAGATCCTCGCCGCGGCCCAGGCCGCCATGCTGCAGCGCATCCCCATCGCCCATATCCACGGCGGCGAAAGCACCGAGGGATTAATTGACGAGGCAGTGCGCCATGCGCTCACCAAGATGTCCCACATCCACTGCGTCGCCGCCGAGGCTTATGCCTGCCGCGTCATCCAGATGGGTGAACGACCGCACACCGTGCACGTGGTGGGCGCCGCCGGTTTCGATCAACTGTCGCGCACCCAACTGCTCGGGCGCGAGGCGCTGGAACAGGCCATCGACTGTCAACTGGGCCAACAGAATTTCCTCGTCACCCTGCACCCGGAGACCCTGGACGACGCCTCTCCCGCACAACAGGTGCAACCGCTGCTGGAGGCACTGGCCGCCTTTCCCGAGGCGCGCGTCATTGTCACCGGTTCCAACGCCGATCCGGCCGGGCGCAAAATATCCGAATTGCTGAAACGACATGCCGAAGCAAATCCGGCGCGCTACTGCTACCGCGAATCCCTGGGGCAGCAGCGCTATCTGAGCCTGCTGCAACAAGTGGACGTGGTGATCGGCAACTCCTCCAGCGGCATTATCGAGGTGCCGGCGGTGGGCAAGCCGGTGGTCAATATCGGTGAACGGCAGCGCAGCCGACTGCGGGCACCGGCCATTATCGACTGCCCGTCTCAATCAGACGCCATCCGCGCCGCCATCAACCAGGCACTGACGCCTGAGCATCAGGCGCTGGCGGCCAAAAAGCAGACGCCCTACGGCGAGCCGGGCGCCGCCGAAAAAATCGTCAGGGTACTGCGCGACACACCATTGGACGGCATCCTGCAAAAACGGTTTTACGACGTGCCGGTCGAGATCAGAGCATGAGAATCGCCTTCATCGGTTGTGTCGAGTTCAGCGCTGCGGCGCTGACCATGCTACTCGACCACCCACAGGCCCAAGTGGTCGGTGTGGTTACCCGCAGCCAATCGAATTTGAACGCGGACTTTCGCGATCTCAGCCCACTGGCTGAGCGTGCCGGCTGTCCCGTGTTCCTAAGCGACGGCAGGGACCAAGACCAAATGGCCGCCTGGCTGCGCGAACGCAAACCGGAGGTCGTCTACTGTCTAGGATGGTCCAAGCTGCTGTCCGCCGATGTCCTGGCCGTCGCGCCCAAAGGTGTGGTCGGCTACCACCCGGCGGCGCTGCCATACAACCGCGGCCGTCACCCCATCATCTGGGCCCTGGCGCTGGGGCTGGAGCAGACCGCCTCGACATTCTTTTTGATGGACGAAAGTGCCGATTCTGGGGACATCCTCAGCCAGCAAGCGGTCGCCATTGCCGCGGAGGACGACGCCGGCAGTCTGTATCACAAGCTGATCGACACCGCCCTGCCGCAACTGCGCCAACTGACCACGGCGCTGGCGAACGGCAACGCCGAGCGCATACCCCAGGACCCTTCACAGGCCAACTATTGGCGCAAGCGCTGCGCCGCCGACGGCCGCATCGACTGGCGCATGTCGGCGCAGGGCATCCACAACCTGGTCCGGGCGCTGGCCCGGCCCTACCCCGGCGCCCACTGCGACTATGCGGGGCGCGAGGTGAAACTGTGGCGCGTGCGCCCCGTGGCAACGGCAGCGGTCAACCTGGAGCCGGGCAAGGTGCTGCAGGTGAATGACGGCCGCCTGCTGGTGAAATGCGGCGCAGCTGCCGTTGAAGTGATTGAACACGAATTCGATCCATTGCCCAGGGAGGGGAGCTATTTATGACACACAAGGTTCTGGTCGTCGCGCCGCATCCGGATGACGAAACCCTGGGCTGCGGCGGCACCCTGTTACGTCTGGCCGAGCAAGGCGCTGAACTGGGCTGGCTCATCGTTACCGGCATGGGCGACGACTACAGCTACAGCCAACGCCAGGAACGTACCGACACCATCGCCCGGGTGACCAAGGCCTATGGCTTTGCCTCCGTCATTGAACTCAATCTACCGACGGCTCAATTGGATATCCTGCCTATGGGCGAACTGGTCAGCGCCATCGGCAAGACCTTTACGGAATTCCGGCCCGAGTGGTTGCTGTTGCCCCATCACGGCGATGCGCACAGCGATCACCGCCGGGTGTTCGAGGCCTGCGCCGCCTGCAGCAAATGGTTTCGCTATCCCTTCATCCAGCGGGTGATGAGTTACGAGACCCTGTCCGAAACCGACGCCGCCCTGCCGCGCGCGGGCGATCTCTTCCAACCCAATGTGTTTTTCGACATCGACGCCCAGCTGGCACGCAAGCTGGAAATCATGGCGATGTATGCCGGCGAGTGCGGCGAATTTCCCTTTCCGCGCAGTGCCGACGCACTTACCGCCCAGGCCCGCTTGCGTGGCGCCCAGTGCGGCTACCCCGCCGCCGAGGCCTTCATGCTATTGCGAGAGCGTCATGGTTAGCATCTACATCATCGCCGAGGCCGGGGTGAACCATAACGGCGACGTGCAACGTGCCCTGGCCATGGTGGACGCCGCCGCCGCGGCGGGCGCCGATGCAGTCAAGTTTCAGACCTTTCGCCCCGAGGCGCTGGCCAGCCGCCACGCCGCCCAGGCCGATTACCAACTCCGTAACGAAGGCGACAGCGGTTCACAACTGGCCATGCTGCAGCGCCTGACACTGGACTTTGATGTCCACCATCAATTGCTGCGCCGCTGCCAGGAACGGGGTATCGACTTTCTTTCCTCGCCCTTCGACACGGAAAGCGCGCGATTTTTAATGGAGGACCTGACCCTGCCGCGCCTCAAACTCGGTTCCGGTGAGCTCACCAACGCACCGCTGCTGCTGCAAATCGCGCGCGCCGGGCGGGAACTGATTCTTTCCACCGGCATGGCCACCCTTGACGAGGTTCAGGCGGCCCTGGAGGTGCTGGCCTTCGGCTACAGCCGCCACGACGAGCCGCGCACGCGCGCCGACTACACGACTGTCCTGCAGGATCCGGACGTCGCTAAGCTACTACGAGATCAAGTCACCCTGCTGCATTGCACCACGGAATATCCGTGTCCGCTGGAACAGGTGAATCTACGCGTCATGGATACCCTGCGTGAGGCCACCGGTCTGGCGGTGGGCTATTCCGACCACACCCTGGGCATCCAGATCTCGGTGGCCGCCGCCGCCCGTGGCGCCACGGTATTGGAAAAACATTTCACCCTCGACCGCAGCCTGCCCGGCCCCGATCACGTCGCCTCGCTGGAACCCGACGAATTGGCCGCGCTGGTCAGCGCCGTGCGCGATGTGAGCCGGGCACTGGGCGACCCCGTCAAGACCCCGGGCGCGGTGGAATTGAAAAATGCGGCCGTGGTGCGCAAGAGCCTGGTGGCCGCCGCGCCCATTCGCGCCGGCGAGTCTTTCAACAAAGATAACCTCACCGTCAAACGCCCGGGCAACGGCCGTTCACCCATGGACTATTGGGACCTGCTGGGACAGTCGGCGGATAAGGATTACGGTGCAGACGAGGTGATTTCATGAACCGGCCGGTCATTATTCTGGGTGGCGGTGGCCATGCCAAGGTGCTGGCCGAGGCCCTATTGCGCATGCAGCGCAGCATCATCGGCTTCACCGATCCCCAGCCCCACGCCTCACTGCTGCAGGACATTCCCCATCTCGGCGGGGACGAGACCGTGTTCGAGCACCGCCCCGACACCGTGTTGTTGGTCAACGGTCTAGGCTCGGTGGGTGACACCCGGGCACGGCAGGCCTTGTTTGCCGGCTTCATTGAAAAAGATTACCGCTTTGCCGCGGTGACCCATCCCCGCGCCATCCTTAGCCGCACAGACGTGGAAACCGGCCAGGGCTGCCAGATCCTGGCCGGAGCGGTGGTCAATCCCGGCGTCCGCCTGGGCGACAACGTCATCATCAATTCCGGCGCCATCGTCGAACACGACTGCCGTATCGGCGACCACGTCCACATCAGCTCGGGCGCACTGGTCTGCGGTGGTTGCTCGATCGAAGAAGGGGCCCACATCGGCGCCGGCGCGATCATCATCCAGGGCATAACAATCGGCCATGGCACAGTAGTTGCAGCAGGCTCTGTCGTGATTTCAAACGTCGACCCTTTGACGCTCGTCGCGGGCGTCCCGGCCCAAGTGAAGCGAGGCAGAGCCTAGATGACAAAGACCTGGCGCGATGTCGCCCTCGACCCCCAAGTCAGCGTAAAGGATGCCATGGCGGTGCTGGACGCCGGCAGCCTGCAGATCGCCCTGGTGGTGGAGGCCGACGGCCATCTCGCCGGCACCGTCACCGACGGCGACATCCGCCGCGCCCTGCTGCGCGGCAAGGGTCTGGACACCTCCATCCATGAGGTCATGAACGCCAATCCCGTCACCGGCCTGGCCGAAGAAAGTCGTGCCATCTGGCAACGCACCATGCAGCGCCACTCCTTGCGCCACCTGCCCCTGCTCGACAGCGCCGGTTGTGTGGTGGACCTGGTCCGTTTCCAAACTCCCAGTGAACCGCGCCGCGACACCCCGGTGGTGATCATGGCCGGCGGCCTGGGCGCGCGGCTGCGCCCGCTGACCCAACAAATCCCCAAGCCGCTGATCCAGGTCGGCTCCAAACCGGTATTGCAGACCATTATTGAGAACTTCGCCGAACAAGGCTTCGAACAGATCCACCTGTGTATCAATTACAAAGGCGAGATGATTCGCAAGCACTTCGGTGACGGTTCGCGTTTCGGCGTGAATATTCAATATATCGAAGAAAACGAACGCCTGGGTACCGCCGGCGCCCTAAGCCTGTTGCCCGAACGGCCCACGCGCCCCTTCATTGTCATGAACGGCGACCTGCTGACCAAGGTCGACTTTGTACGCCTATTGGAATTCCATGAGCAGCAGGCCTTCACCGCCACCATGGCCATGCGCGAATACAGCCACCAGATCCCCTATGGCGTGCTCAAAATTTCCGACGGCTACCGCCTCGAATCGCTGGTGGAAAAACCCACGGAACGCTTTTACGTTAACGCCGGCATTTACATCCTCGATCCCACCGCTCTCGATCACCTGCCCCAGAATCAATATTTCGACATGCCCGGTCTGTTTCAAAAGCTGATGGCGGAAGACAAACCGGCCGGTTGCTTCCCCTTGCGGGATTACTGGATCGACATCGGCCGCATCGAAGACCTAGAGCGGGCCGGCGCCGAGTTCGGGGAAATGTTCGGATGATCGGCGGGCACAAAGTCCTGGGCGTGATTCCGGCGCGCGGCGGCTCCAAGGGCCTGCCACGCAAAAACATTTTACCCCTGGCGGGCAAACCGCTGTTGGCCTGGACGATCGCAACGGCCAAGGCCTCGCGCTACCTCGACCGTGTCATCCTGTCTTCCGATGATGAGGAGATCATGGCGGTGGCGCGCCAATACGGCTGCGATGTTCCTTTTCGCCGTCCCGATGAGCTGGCCTCGGACCGCGCCACCACTATGGACGCGCTGCATCATGCCATGGAGCAAGTGCCGGGCTATGACATCGCGGTCGTGCTGCAACCCACCAACCCGTTACGCACGGCCGCCGACATCGATCACAGCCTGGAACGCTTGGAACACAGCGGCGCCGCGAGTTGCGTCACGGTTACCGAGCCCGATAAAAGCCCCTATTGGACCTTTACCATGGACAAGGACGTCCTCACGCCCCTGCTGGGAGAGGAATACGCACAAAAAAGACGCCAGGATCTACCGCGCGCCTGGGTGCTCAACGGTTGTGTCTATGCCGTGCGCACCCCCTGGTTTCGCGAGCACCATCGGTTAATCGGCAAGGACACGGTAGGGCAGCCCATGCCCAAAGAACGCTCCCTGGATATCGACACCGAACTCGATTTGCAAATCGCAGAACTCATGCTGCGCAGCAGCCATTCTACCCGGGAGACCGGGACATGAACCGGCTGGCAGGCGATTACCAACGCACCCATGTCTATGCCGAGGTGGATTACGACAATCCCAAGTACCTGTTTCAGGTCATCGGTGATCGCTTGGAACAGGCCCTGAACGGGCGCAAACGCCCGCGCTTGTTGGACGTGGGCGGCGCCAGCGGAGCCCTGGCGGGATATTATCAATACCGCTTCGCCGACAGCCAAGTGACATCCTTGGATTTCGATGCCCAGCTGTGTGAGATCGGCCGTCAACGCCTGCCCGGCGTCCAGTTCATCCACGGCGATGCCAACCGCATGGACATGCTGGCCGATGACAGCTTCGATGCCGTCACCATGGTAGGCACCCTGAGTGTCTTCGATGAATTCGAACCCTCCATGTCCGAATGCCTGCGCCTCACCGCCCCGGGCGGCACGGTCATCGTCGCCGGACAGTTCAACAGCCATCCGGTGGATGCCCTGATTCGCTATCGTTACAGTGGCGAGGACGCTTGGAACACTGGCTACAATTTATTCTCCTGCCAGAGTGTGGCGCGCTTTTTGGATCAACAGCCGATGATCGCGTCCTACCAATTTTGTAACTTCGAGCTGCCCTTCGACCTGGCACCCCAGGACGACCCCATCCGCAGTTGGACCGAGCAGACAAGCGACGGTCGGCGCGAATTACGTAATGGCCTAAACCTGGTCATCGATCTGAAAATACTCGAAATTACCCTGTGAGGTAGCCACGGAAATGCTCCGCACCTATATACTGAACAATCGCGATTACTACGAACAGGCCTACAGCGGCGGTTATGGTATTCAATACCCCGAAGGCCATGTCATCCGCGTGTTCAACAAGATCCTCAAAGGCGACCTGGGCCTGCCCGCCAAACAGGGCAGCCGCTTGTTCGACTTCGGCTGTGGCAACGGCACCCATGCCCGTTTCTTTTTTGAAAATGGCTTCGACGTCTACGGTATGGATGTCAGCGAAACCGCCATTGCCGCCTGTAAGGCGCGCTTGCCCGAAATTCAGGACCAATTCTTCATCGCCCAGCCCGACCCTGCCAACAACCCGGAACTGGAGCAACGCTTCGACGTGGCGCTGGCCAACCAGGTGCTGTATTTTCTATCGCCGACCGACATGCGTCACTCGGTCGACTATCTATACCACCATATGCATCCCGGTGCTGTGTTGGTCGCAACCATGGTGGGGACAAAAAACTATTATTACAATTACGCCACGGCTCAACAGGATGGTTTGCACAGAGTGGAACTTCCTACAGGCAAAACTCTGCACATTCAATTCACTGCAGATAGAGACGAATTAATTGACAAATTCCGCCCCTTCGAGCCCATGCACATCGGCTATTACGACTCTGTAATTTATGAACGGGAAGGCAGCGGATTTCACTTTTTATACGTGGGTCGAAAACCTCAGGGATGAAATCTTCGCCATGAACCAAGCATCTGAAAAAACACAATACCATGGTACGCTGGAGGCCAAATACGGCCTGCCGAGCGAGGTGAAGTTTTGCAACAAATGCGTCATCTCCAACCAGCGCCCCAACTCTACCGTCGAATACGAGCATACCCGGGCCTCCAAGAAGGAGACTATCAACTTCGATGCGGATGGTGTGTGTGATGCCTGCCGCGTGGCGGAGCAAAAGCAGACCACTATCGATTGGGATGCGCGCGAAGCTGAATTGCAGGCCTTGTGCGATCAATTTCGTTCCAGCGACGGCAGCTATGACTGCCTGCTGCCCGGTTCCGGCGGCAAGGACAGCTTCTACGCCGCGCATATCCTCAAAGACAAATACGGCATGCACCCCCTCACCGTGACCTGGGCGCCCCATATCTATACGCCCTGGGGCTGGGAAAATCTTCAGGCCTGGATCCACGCCGGCTTCGATAATATTTTGCACACCCCCAACGGCCGCGTGCACCGGCTGTTGACGCGTTTGGCGGTGGAAAACCTGTTTCATCCTTTTCAGCCCTTTATCATCGGCCAGAAGGCCATCGCCCCGAAAGTCGCCGCTCAGCACGGCATCAAGCTGGTGTTCTACGGCGAAAACGAGGCGGAATACGGCAATCCGCAAGGCGATATGGAAACGGCCAAGCGCGATTACAAATACTTTACCGGCGGCGATGAGTCTCAGATCAATCTGGCCGGCGTCAGTCTGCAATCATTGAAGCAGGACTACGGCTTGGAACAACAAGATCTGCTGCCCTATCTGCCGGCCAAACCCGACGACCTGGAACGGGTGGGCGTAGAGGTCCATTACCTGGGCTATTATCTGAAATGGCATCCACAGAGCTGTTATTACTACGCCGTGGACGAAGGCGGCTTCAAGGCGGCACCCGAACGCACGCCGGGCACCTATCAAAAGTACGCCAGTATCGACGACAAGCTGGACGATTTTCACTTCTACACCACCTTCATCAAATTCGGCATCGGCCACGCCAGCTACGACGCGGCCCAGGAGATCCGCTCAGGCGACATTGAGCGCGAGGAAGGCGTGGCCCTGGTGAAACGCTTCGACGGCGAGTTCCCGGAACGCTTCGCCGACGAGGTGTTCCGTTATCTATCCATCACCGAAAAAGAGTTTCCTCAGGCGTACCGCCAGTTCGAACACCCGAAAATGGATCGCGATTATTTCATGGCCCTGTGCGACCGCTTCCGCTCGCCCCATTTATGGATGAAACAGGACGGCGAGTGGCGGCTGCGCCACACCGTGTGGGGATAAGCCTGCAACATTCACAGCGACAAGGATCGTCTATGCGCAGCGACAGTCCATTCTTTATTTTCGGCCCGCAAAAGTCCGGCTCGTCGCTGTTGACCACTTTACTGGAACAACACCCGGCGGTCGGTATCGCCACCGACACGGTCATATTCAATCAATTCTTTCTGTGGCTGACACAGCACAAGGGTGTCGATCAACAATTTCACCCCCGGCAAGACGCACCGGAGAAGTATGTCGACGGTACCGCTCTGCGTAAAGACCTGTTCCGGCTCCCCTGCGGTTACAATGAACTGAAGTGGTACCTGTCCGATCTCTATCAACGCTATTTCACCACCAGCACCGAGCGCCTCAAAATGCTCCTCGAGATACAAGGTCAGACGGCGGATACAGAATTCCTGCGCGCCGAGGAACTCATGCCCTATGAACACGGCCTACATCTTGACCCGCTGCCGCTGTTGGACATGGCGCGTGAGGGCTGTTTGTGGACTGACGTCATGTACGCCATTATCCGCCAATTAGCGCATAACAAACCGCAGGACGACACAGCCGTGTATGGTGAGAAGACCCCCGGGCACATGCACTTCGCCGAGCACCTTCGCGCCTCGTTTCCCGATGGACAGTTTATATTCATCATCCGCGACCCCATCGCCAATGTCGCCTCGCTCTATAAGCGCAACAATGCCGGCTACCTTATCGGTCAGACCAACAATATCAATCGTGCTATCGCTATCTACAAGGATTCGATCGACCCCTTCATTGAGTTCTACCGTCACAACCGCGAACAGGTTTTGGTGTTAAGATTCGAAGACCTGATCAAGGATACCCAGGCCAGCATGGGGCGAGTATTCAAACATCTGGGCGTGGAACCGATCACCATACAGCAGCAGTTTAGCAGCGGCAGCAAAGGCGCCTATGTTGGCAACAAAGTTGACAAGGATCGCGCCAGCGGTGCCTACGCCATGCTCAGTGAGGCGGATCGACACCAGGTCATGCGTTGCCTGGATTACGTGTTCGCCGAATTCTATCCCCCAGGCTAGCTCACCATGCCGCACTCACGACTCATCGCCCGTCTCGACATCAAGGCCCCTAATCTCATCAAGGGCGTTCACTTGGAGGGCCTGCGCAAACTCGGCGATCCCAACGAATTCGCCCGCCGTTACTATCAAAGCGGCGTGGACGAGCTGCTTTATATGGATATCGTCGCTTCGCTGTATGAACGCAATAACCTGACCGAGGTCATCCAATACACGGCACAGAATATTTTTATCCCCTTCACCGTCGGTGGCGGTGTACGCAGCGTCGAAGACGTCGCCGCCATCCTGCGCGCCGGCGCCGACAAGGTAGCCATGAACACGGCGGCCGTGCGGCGGCCGGCACTGATCAGTGAGGCGGCGCGGCGTTTTGGCAGCCAATGCGTGGTGCTGTCCATCGAGGCCAAACAGCGCGGCCAAGGCGCAGGGTGGGAGGCCTACACAGATAACGGTCGTGAACATACCGGTCTGGACGTGATCGATTGGGCCAAGCAGGCGGCGACACTTGGGGCAGGCGAAATCCTACTCACCTCGGTCGACCAGGAGGGTACCCGCAAGGGGATGGACACCGACTTGATCGCCGCGGTCAGCGAGGCGGTGTCTATCCCGGTCATCGCCTCCGGTGGCGTGGGCGACCCTGAACATGTCGGCCAGGCCTTGCAACTGGGCGCCGACGCCGTCGCGGTGGCCGATGCCCTGCACTATGACCGATTCAGTGTGCACGCCTTACACAAGGCCATGCGCGCGGCCGGCAGCTCGGTGCGTCATATCCCCGATCCCGGTGAACTGCCCGAGGTGTGCCGATGAAACCCGAGGTGACGGTCATTGATTATGGCGTGGGCAACCTGCTCAGTGTCTGCCGCGCCCTGGAGCATCTCGGCGCAGCAGTCACTCTAAGCGACAGCCCGACGACCATCCAGCAGGCGCAGCGGCTATTGCTGCCGGGCGTGGGCGCCTTCGGTGACGGCATGGCGGGTTTGCACGAACGCCGCCTGGTCGAACCCATCCGACACGCCATAGACAACGGCACGCCCCTGCTGGGCATTTGTCTGGGCGCGCAGCTGTTGCTGGATTGCAGCGAAGAATTCGGCGAACATCGCGGCCTGGGGCTGATCCCCGGCGAGGTGCGCGCCATACCGAGCAGCGACGGCGACGGTCGGCCGTTAAAAGTCCCGCATGTCGGCTGGGCCGATCTGCACAGCGAGTGCGGCCATCCCTTGTTGCAGGGCCTGCCCGCTGCAAGCGCGGTGTATTTTGTCCATTCGTATCAATGCCGGCCCAGTGATCAACGCGACCTGATCGGTTACTGTGACTTCGGCGGTCATCGGCTCACCGCCATGATCGGCCACGGCCGCGTCATCGGCTGTCAGTTCCATCCGGAGAAGAGCGGCCCGGTGGGGCTGCAGTTCTTGCACAACTTTCTGGAGTGGTCGGCATGAGCCCCGCTGAATTCTGGGACGATGTAGTACATGCCTCCCGGCCTCCGGTGGTGCTGCCGGACATCGGCACCTTTTTCAACCAGGACGTTGCCCTGGCCGCCAGAATGGTCGCGGCAGTCAAAGCGGCCGGTGCGCGTTATGTTAAAGGCGAGGTGTTGCACGATGCCGAGATCTGCCTCAAAACCGATGTGGCGGAACATTATCTCGGCGCCGATGCCCAGTCGGTGGGCGAGAACTATCGTCAACTTGTGGAGCGCAAGGCCCTCCCTTTATCCCAATACGAAAAAATATTCGCCCCATGCCGCGAGCTGAAGCTGGGCCTGGTGTTGTCCGTGTATGACCTGAAAGGTGCGGATTTCGCTAAACGGCTGGGGGCCTGCGCCCTCAAGATCGCCTCCACCAATGTGGTTCACGCGCCCCTCATCCGCTACTGTGCCGGGCTGGATTTACCGTTGATCATCGACACCGGCAAGGCCACCCTGGACGAGGCCTTACGGGCGGTTAATTGGGCGCGGCGGGCCGGTGCCGAGCGCATCGTATTGGAATACAGTCCGCCCGCCCCGCCCGCCCCGGTGGCGCGGCACAACCTGCGTGTGTTTAACCGTCTCGCGGAATTGTTCAACGGTCCTTTGGGCCTGTCGGATCATCATGCCGGAGAGGAGATGCTCTATGCCGCCACCGCCTTGGGCTGCCGGGTATTGGAGAAGGGGCTGTGCGCCGACGGCAGCCGCAATGATCAGGACGTATTTCATGCCCTGCCCGTATCCCAGTTGGGACAGGTGATCCAAAAATGTCGCAACATCCACAGCGCCCTGGGGGATGCGGATGAGGCGTATATGCCGCCGCCGCAGCGGCCTGCCGGCCGTATGGGGATTATTGCCCAACGCGACCTGACGAGCGGCACAGTGATCAACCTCGAGGCGGTTCGGTTCGCCTTCCCCACGTTAGGTATTGCTGTGGAAGACTGGGACAAAATCGATCAAGCACGCCTCAAGGCGCCGGTGGCCGCCGGTCAACCGATTGAGTGGAGCCATGTCGACTCGTCACCTGCCTAGGACCCCTGCCTGGAATCGACAACCGCCGCAACACGCCGTATTCGTGCCCGCGCCTGATGAACTCAACGCCGTCATCTGCCCGCGCCTCAAACTCGAGGCGCCGCTATGGAAACTGGACACTGGCTCAAGCGGCCTGACGGGCTATTATCGCGCCGCCGCGTCAAGCCAAAATCCCGCCCTGTTTATCAAAGTCGTCGAACAAGCACGCGCCGCGCCCCTTTTGGCGGCCGACCCTTTCGCCCGCTTTGCGGACGATCAAGGCGTCGCGGCCGCGTGTCTGAATTCGGTGTATACGAAACTTATCAATGAGGACTTGTTTGCCCTGGCCTACCCATACTGCGAGGCCAGATTCGCCAGCACGGATACAAACGACCTCGCCCGTCTGGGCCTGGCACTGAGCCGGCTTCATCAGGCCTTGGCGAAGGCTCCGTTCCAGGCATCGGTCCAGCAAAACGCTAGCGAACGACACGCCCTCATAGGCGACACGCTAAAACGACTCGATACGCTCGATACACGCACACTTCCCCAAACCGCCATCGAGCTCTTGAGACACGCCCCGGTCCGTTACCCCGAAACCGGCTGGCAGGCGCAGATCATCCATGGCGATCTAAATTACGGCAATGTTTTATTCCCTATTCAACACCTGGACCCACCCGTCTTTCTCGACTTTGAGGATACGGTGCTCGCCTGGCACTCGCCTTTGGTCGACATCGCCTTTGTGATTGAACGCTTCATCCTGATACACAACCAGAACGACGCCACCGCCTACGCCCATGCCGAGACCCTGCTCCGGGCCTATTTGAGTGGTTTTCCGACCGCACCACCGGCCATAGAAAAGGGCTGTCTGGGCAAAATGCTACAGTCGCTATCCGCCCGGGCGCTTGGCCTGTTAGTGGCAATCACGCTGGACAACAACACTGTGACGCAGTACGAATGGGATAAATTTCAGTTCTTGTATACACAAACGCGGAAACGCAAGGAATTAATAAGCAAGATAGAAGGCCTACTGCGCCGATGAAAATCCACACATTGCTATTAACCGCCCGCGATACCGGTGCTGCCCTGCAAATCGGCGCAATCGCCCGCCAGGCGCAACACCATCCCCGGCTCAATACCATTATCTACGCCGCCGCCCCGGCCGATCGGGTGCTGTCGGAAATGGGACTAAAGGTGAACAGCGTCAACACACCGGTGGTCGATACGGCATGCGACAACGGTGCTCAGGCCTTATTGAGTGCCGCAGACGCAATATTGAAACAGACACGTCCGGACGCCGTCCTTACAGGCCTTTCCGGCCACGGCGCGGGCATCGATGAAGCCATTATCGCGCGATGCCGAAATCCCTGTTACACCTTCCAGGATTATTGGGGCGATGTGAATTCTCTGTTCGAAAAAATCGCCGATTGCTACTTTACCCTCGATCAGATCGGCGCCGAACTTACCAGGCGGCGCTTCCAAGCAGACACCTGCGTCAGCGGTTCGCCCAAACATGCGGCATTTTCCCGGCTCGACACGCTGGCATTGCGCAGCGGCATGCGAGCACAGCTAAACATCCAAGATAATCATCGACTCATCGGACTATTTGGACAACCGATACGGCCACATGACGAGTATCTCGATGTGATTAGCAGGTTTTCCAATGCTGTGGCGATGTGCGATAGACCCTACACACTTCTATATCGACCCCATCCCGCCGACCCGCCCGACACACAAGAAAAAGTACTCGACATACTGACCGATAAAGGTCTTGTCCCCATAATCGATACCGACCGAGATATTAGCGCAGTGCTGTGCGGCTGCGATTTCGTATGCTCCGTCGCCTCGAGCTGCAATCTCGACAATATCTTTCTTAATTATTTTTCACCCGCCCCTTTGGGTGTCAGCACCTATCTATTTCTCAATGAGACCATGAAGCGGATGCATGCGGATCAGACCGGCGCCACCTACCCGCCCCCCATCGATATGGATATGGCCGTCAAATGCACCAGCCCAACCGATCTGGTCGATTTAGTCAGTTCAACTGAGATAGAGCGGGGAAGGTATTGGCGCAAGATCAAAGCAACATTACCGCCTCCCAATCAGGCGGCCACAACAATACTTGACAGAATATTGCGCGACCTGGCCTAGGCCGGCGCGGCCGGTGAAGGGCTCAGTTAAAGCACGCTGAACAATGACAGGTTCTGCACCCGCTGGAATGATTTCTGTGCCGCTTCCAAACCGGCCAATTGCAGGTTCATACGGCCGATGGCCTCGGCATAATCGAGGTCTTCGACCGATGACAGCACCGACTGGGTCTGGACTTTGAATTGCGCATTCACTTGTTCCTGAGAATCCACTGCGTTAATGCGCCCACCGATCTTGGCCCGCACGGAAAATACACTACTCATAGCCGTATCAAGATCGGTCAGAATATCGCTGTTGGGTGTATTCGCCTCCAAGTCCGCGGCAAAGTCGTAGATGGTTTTGAAAATACTTTGCTTACCGCCGGCGGCGATGTCCAAATTATCAAAGACTTCGCTACCCGCATCCGAGGATTGCACCTCGCGGGTGGGACTGATCTGGATACGGCGCTGATTCTGGTCACCCTGATAGGTGTAATTGCCGGCGCCCGCATCGATAAACGGCTGGGTCTCAGATTGCAATCCGGAAAACAGATATTCGCCCGACCCGTCTTTGGCGTTAGCAAGATCAAACACCGAGCCCAGCAGCTCCCGAACCTCGGCGGCGATGCCTCGGCGACCCTGGGCATCCACACTGTTGCTGAGCCCTTGCACGCCCAGTTCACGCAAACGCTGCAGGACGTCACCTACCGCATCCAGGGTGGACTCCTCCGCCTCCAGGCGCGATTTCAACCGGCCGATGTTGGTATTATATTGATCTATCTGCCCCAGCTTCTCCCGCAAGGCCAGGGCTTGGGTAGAGCCGGACGGATCGTCGGACGGGGTTAAGATGCGCCGGCCGGTCGATAATTGTTGCTGCGTCTTATCCAGCTCATTCTGTCTATCCAGAATGCCGTTGACCGCGTGACGCTGAATCATTTGGGTTGAAATACGCATGACCGATTATCCCCTTAAGGCGCTCAACAAAGACTGAAACATATTATTCGACGCCACGATCACCTGCGAAGCGGCCTGATAGGCCTGCTGAAACTTAAGCAGATTGGCGGCCTCTTCATCCAGGTTGACTCCGGACAGGGCATCTCTGGAATTCTTGGCCTGCTCGAGCAGACCCTCTTGGGCGGATTGGGTCAACTGCGCCTGATTGGCCACCACGCCGATATCCGCCACGACGCCGCCGTAATAGTCGGTATAACTGGCCGTGCCGTTGCTCATTAAGCTCTGATTCTGCAGGTCCGACATCAACAAGGCATTGCGGTTGTCACCGACACCGTTGGTATTGTTCTCGATGCGGAACTCGTCGCCCGCTGCGGGCGTACCGCTGATAGTAAATTCCAAACCGGCCAAGGCGGTCACCGTCGCGCCGTCCGAATAGGCGAAGGACACACCGTTCCAGGGCGCGGGTCCGGAAATGACATTCATGTCGGTGCCGTCATATTGCATGACGATATCGGCGCCCAGCGGCAAGTTGCTGGTATCGTTCACCACGCCGGGGGTAATCGTGGCATTACCGGTATTGTTGAGCGCGTCTATCGCCGTTCTCACCGGGGCCGCCGCCGCCACTTCATCAGGGGCGGTAATACTCAAGGCCAGATCCTGCGCGCCGCGCCGCCCGGGGCGAATCAGAAAACTATCACCGTTATTCAACGCCCCGGCGCTGATATCCAGGCTGAACCCATGACTCGTGGTTTGGGGCAGTCCCCCGAAGGTCTCCGTGCTGCCGTCGCTGGTGTTGGTCAGGGTATAACCGCCGCCGCTGAAGCTCAGTTGGTATTCATCGCCATCCAGCTGAGAGGAGTCGGTCAGGGTGGCGGCGATGGTGGCGGTACCGGTGTTGGCTCGACTGTTCCTGACCTCGAGCCCGGGCACACTAAAGAAATCAGTGCCCAAGGCGCCATTTAAATCCTGCCCCAGGTTGTGCTGGGCGTTGAAGCTATCGGCAAAGCCGACGGCCAGCGCCCCCAGGGCATTCTGGGTCCCATTCAGCACCTGGTCACGAAAATCGAACAAGGCGCCCAGTTCGCCGCCGGAGATCTGGTCGGTAATCTCGTTTACCGAGCCTGCGCCGAAATCAATACTGGCTTCAAATTGACGTATGTCGAATTCGTTGCGGCTGAGCTGCACCTCGTTGGATTCGAAGTTACGCACTAAGGATAGCCCTTTGCCGATAAAGACATTCATCGCACCGTTTTCCTGTTCCACAGTGCTGATCGAGACCTTTTCCGACAATTGCTGCAACAGCACGTCACGTCGGTCCAACAGATCATTGGGAGGACTGTTGCCCGGCGCCAGGGAAATATCCCGGTTCAGGGCAGCGATAGACGTGGCCAAGCCGTTGATCTCAGTCACGGCGGCCTGAACCTGTTTATTGTTCTGACTACGCAGATCCTCGAGGCGCTGGTTGTTATAGGCATAGCGATCCACCAGAATCTCGGCCTGACTCATAAAGGACTGCCGCGCGGCGATGGAAGAGGGGTCATTGGCCACCGACTGTAGCTCGGAGAAAAAGCCTTCCATCGCCGGCGACAACCCCACGTCGGGATCGGCCAGCAGTTCGTCAATGCGGCTGACTTGCTCGGCAAAGGACTGAGCATGACTGGTACCGGAGCTGTAGCTCTGCACCCGGCCGACCAGAAAGTCGTCATACACCCGCTCCACACTCCGGACGCTGACCCCCGTGCCCAGATAACCGCCTCCCGCAAATTCGGGTATATTGGTGCCCAGCTCGACCCGTTGACGGGTATAGCCTTCGGTGTTGGCGTTAGCAACATTGTGACTGACGGTCTGCAGGGATCGCTGGTAGGCCAGCAAGCCGCTTACACCGATTCCCAACATGCCTGCCATATCTATACTCCAAATAAAACGAACAATGTCACGGAGCCGTAAAGACAGCTCCCCTTAACCTAGGTTAACGGCGCGGCGGCCGAACCCTTGAATTTCAGGGCCACCTGATCGAACATGTCACCATCCATTATTCTATTGATCTTTAACGAATATTTTGGATCAGTGGCATAGCCGGCACGATGCAGGGCCTGGACAAAGGCGCTGCTGTCGGCGGCGTTTTCCAAGGCCCCCTGATAGCGCTCAGAGGATTTGAGAAAATCAACATAGTCTTTAAAACTCGCCTCGAAATCGGGATAAGAACGAAACGCCGCCAACTGTCGCACCGGGTTGCCGCGCTCATATTCCAGCGTCGGCACCACCGCCCGCGGACCCTCCCAGCGACTGTCGGCCTTGATGTTGAACAGGTTATGAGTGGGCACATCGTTGGAGTAACGGATAGTGTGCTGACCCCAGCCGGTCTCCAAGGCCGCCTGCGCCAACAGGACCTTGGGCTCCACCCCCAGTTCGGCGGCGTATTTTTGCGCCAGCGGCCAGAGCTTTTCGACAAAATCCTCGGGCGAATCAAAACCCTTGATAGATTCTTGACTGGTGTCGTGTGCCGGCGCGAAGGCTTCGATAGCACTTGAGGCGATTGGCCGGTACACACGCAGCCGATCCAGATCCAGTTTGGCGTCGCCGGATGGGTCGTGCGTGTTCGCCGTCTGCGCGCCACCGAGCTGCTGAACCAGCATATCCGCGATGCCCGCCTGGCGTTTCTTGGCCAGCTCCACCGCGATCTGCTGATCGAACATGTCTTGATAAAAACGGCTGTGCTCATTATCCATAAAGCCGCCATCCATGGTGGTGCTGCGCATGGACTTGAGCATCATATGCAGAAACAGGGACTCGAACTGCTCGGCGGTCTGTTCCAAGGCCGCCGCGCTATCCTTGCCGGCCTGAGCCTTCAAGCTCTTGAGCGCGCCGGTGTCGGTATAAATGCCGCTGGGATTGACGGCGGATGTCATTAGATCACCACCAGCTGGGCCCTTAACGCGCCCGCCTCTTTAAGCGCTTCGAGGATAGCGACCAGATCGCCGGGCGCCGCACCTACATTATTGACCGCGCGCACGATTTCGCCCAGGGAGATGCCGGGATCGAACAGAAACATCTTGCGCTTCTCCTCCGCAACTTCCACATCCGAAGTCGGCACCACCACGGTACTGCCGCCGGCGGACAGCGGCGCCGGCTGACTGACGGTGGGCTTTTCGGTAATGGTGACGGTGAGACTGCCATGGGTCACCGCCGCCGAGGTCACGCGCACGTGACGGCCGATGACCACCGTACCGGTGCGCGAGTTCACCACCACGCGCGCCGAGCCCTCGCCCGGTTCCAGGGTCAGATTTTCGATCATGGAGACATAGGCCACCCGCTGTCCGGCGTCGCGCGGTGCCTGAATGCGAATCGACGAACCGTCGACGGGTGCCGCCGTGCCCATGCCGATCTTTTCGTTAATGGCGCCGGCCAGGCGGTGGGCGGTGGTGAAGTCGGGGCTGAACAGGTTCAGCACCAAGCTGTGTTCTTCACCAAAAGAGGTGGGCGCGGGGCGCTCCACCGTGGCACCGCCGGGGATCCGGCCGGCGCTGGGAATATTGACTGTAATGCGCGAGCCGTCGTTACCGGATGCGCCGAAGCCGCCCACCACCAGGTTACCCTGGGCAATGGCGTAGATCTGGTTGTCGGCGCCTTTCAGCGGCGCCATCAACAGGCTGCCGCCGCGCAGGCTCTTGGCATTCCCCAAGGAGGCGACGGTGACGTCGATCCTCTGGCCCGGTTTGGCAAAGGGCGGCAGATCGGCGTGCAGCGATACGGCGGCCACATTCTTCAGCTGTGGATTGACATTGGGCGGTATGGTGACGCCGAACTGGGCCAGCATACTCTTGATGCTCTGGATGGTGAACGGGGTCTGGGTGGTCTGGTCACCGGTGCCGTCCAGGCCCACCACCAGGCCGTAGCCGACCAGTTGGTTGGAGCGCACGCCGGCGATTTGAGCCAGGTCTTTAATGCGTTCCGCATACGCCGCCTGGCTGACGCACAAGGCCGCCAGCAATACCAGGCCGAAGCCAAAACGTGTACTCATATTCGTTAGCACCTTCATCTCTTGCACTCCCAAGCGCTAGAACGGCCACCACTTGCTGTTAAAGAAACGCCCCAGCCATCCCTGACTATTGGCATCCGCCAGCATGCCCTCGCCCACATAGGCGATGCGCGCATTGGCGACCTTGGTGGAGACCACCGTATTGTCGGGGCTGATATCCTGCGGCCGCACGATACCGGAGAAGCGCACCACCTCGTCACCCTGATTGATCGTGACACGCTTCTGGCCCTGCACGATCAGATTGCCGTTGGGCAGGACCTCGGCCACGGTCACGGTGATATTGCCGGTCAGGCTGTTGCTCTGGGCCGAGTCACCTTCACCGTCAAAGGCATTGGAGCTGTCGACACTGGTGGCCAAGGTGGCATTCTGCTTGCTGCTGTTGAAGGGCCGCGGCAGGTCGAAGCGCAACTCGCGCCCGAACAGGGTCGGGTTTTCGACTTCGATGGAGGTATCCTTCGAGGTGCTGGTGGAGGCCTGCTTGGAGGCGTTGGTGCGCTCGGTCAGCACGATGGTGATCACATCGCCGACGCGGCGGGCGCGCATGTCCTCATACAGGGAGATGCCATAACCGGCCTGGAAGATCGCACCCTGCTGCGGCGGCGGCGGACTGACATAGGGCGGGCGCACCGTTTCAAAGCCTTCCGCCGCCAGTTTCGCCGGCGCAGTGGAACACCCGGCGGCCAGCAGCGACAGCAACGTCAGGCTCAACATGGCGAACAAACGGTGTTGGACAGAGTTAGGCATTACGCCCTCCTGGGTTTATAGATTGTTGGATGCGTATTGCAGCATCTGATCAACAGACGAGATGACCTTTGAGTTCATCTCATAGGCGCGCTGGGATTCGATCATATTGACCATCTCCTGGACCACGTTCACGTTCGAGGTCTCGAGCGCCCCCTGACGGATGGTGCCCAACCCGCTCACACCCGGGTTGCCGATTTGCGGTGCACCACTGGCGCCGGTCTCGGTAAACAGGTTTTCACCGATGGGTTGCAATCCGGCGGGATTGATGAAATCGGCCAACTGCACGGTGCCGACCTGGGTAGGCGCGGTCTGGCCCGCCTGCACCACGGAGACCACGCCGTCGTTACCGATGGTGATGGACTGGGCGTCTTCGGGGATGGTGATGGCAGGCTGCAGGGTGTAACCGTTGGAGGTCACCAACTGCCCCTGGGCATCCACCTGGAAGGTACCGTCGCGGCTATAGCCCAGGCTGCCGTCAGGGCGCAGGATCTGGAAAAAGCCCTGCCCGTCGATGGCCATATCCAGGGCGTTGTCGGTCTGTACGATGTTGCCCTGAGTAAAGATCTTTTCCGTGGCCACGGTGCGTACACCGGTACCCAGCATCAGCCCCGACGGCAGGACGGTGTCCTGCGACGATTGCCCGCCGGCCTGGCGTACGTTTTGATAGAGCAGGTCTTCAAAGGCGGCGCGGCTCTGCTTGTAGCCGGTGGTGTTCACATTGGCCAGGTTGTTGGAAATGACCGACATGCGCGTCTGTTGCGCATCCAGTCCGGTCTTGGCGACCCATAATGCTGAATTCATGTTGTGCTCCTAATCGCTTGCTTAGTTCATTTTCATGATGCTGGTTGAAGATTCATCGAGGGTCTTGGCCTGCTCCATCAGCTTGACTTGCAGCTCGAAGCGGCGCGCCAGCTCCATGGTCTTGACCATGCTTTCCACCACGTTGACGTTGCTCGACTCCAAGGTGCCGGAAATCAGTCGTACCTCGGCATCGCTTGCAACCTCTATACCATCCGTATGGCGAAACAGTCCGTCGACGCCTTTTTTCAGCTGATTATTGTCCGGTTTGACCAACTTAATGCGGTCCACCACTGCCAGGGTCGACGCCTCCTGACCTCTGGGAATGACGGAAATAGTGCCGTCACCGCCGATTTCGATCTTTTCAAAGGGTGGCAGGGTAATCGGTCCGGCGTTGTTCCCGATAACGGGATGGCCGGTATTGGTGGTTAATAGGCCCGCGGCGGAGACCTTCAAGTCTCCGGCACGCGTATAGGCCTCGGTTCCATCCACTCCCTGTACAGCGACCCAGCCCTCGCCGCGGATGGCAACGTCCAGGTCGCGTCCGGTCGGCATGAGAGAGCCCGGAGAAAAATCGGCACCCTGTCCTTGGGTGTCGACATAGGCGCGGCTGGCATGCCCGGCACCGGACATTTGCAACGCCTTGTAAAAGGCCTGATCCTCACGAAAGCCGACGGTGTTGGCGTTGGCAAGATTGTTGGCGTTAATGCTTTGCGCCAACATCAGTTCCTTGGCACCGCTGCTGGCTATGTATAAAAACTTATCCATGAGTCATCTGGCCTGCGTTATTAACGGATGTTGATAATGGTCTGGGTGACCGTATCTGCGGTGCTGATCACCTGCGCGTTGGCCTGGAAATTTCGCTGGGCGGTGATCAGGCTGACGAGCTGCGACGCGACGTCCACATTGGACGCCTCCAGGGCACCGGACTGCAGCAGGCCGTAGGTCGATGAGCCGGCCTCGCCCAACAGCAGGTCGCCGGCGCTGAAGGTCTCCGCCCAACTCGTGTCACCCTGGGGCAGCAAATTCTCCGGATTAGAGACATTGGCCAAGGCGACCTTGCCCAGCACTTCGGCCTGGCCGTTGGTGTAACGCGCGTTAATCACACCGTCTTGATTGACATCAATCCCGCTCAGTCGGCCGGAGGAGAAACCATCTTGAGTCATGGCGGTGACGGCGAAGGGCGTGCCGTACTGTGTTGCGTTGCTCAAGTCTAGGGTGATATTCATATTGGCCGCACCGCTCACAGCGAAGGGGTCATAGACAATCTGACCGCCATCGGTCGAGGCTGCGTCGACTTGCCCCGAGGTATCGAATATCAGCGTCGCGGCAGGACCACCGGTAGTCGTGGAGGTCAAGGGTGAGCCGTCGACATACAGACGTGTCTCCCAGGTGTTATCGCCGTTCGCACCTGTGTTACTCACATTCGTGTAGTACTGAGTCGCGGGATACGGCCGACCCTGTGAGTCGTAAACGGTCAGCGACGTGGAACTGGTATAGGTGGAGGCGTCATTGATGTTGAATGCGGTGGCGCCGCGATCGATCGTGGTATCGGCTGAATTCAAGTTGATAGTGGGATTGATGGATTCGGTGGCCTGGGGCGCGCCGACGGTGGTGGCCAATTGCACGTCCACGGTACGCGCTGTTTCATAGCGCAGGTTGCCGTCGGCGCCGACGATCGGATCGCCGGTCGCATCACGACTCAGGTCAAAGATCTGCAGGCGATGGCCGCTGCTGTTGGTCACATAGCCATCGCGGTCCACGGAAAAGGCCCCTGCGCGCGTCAGCAGGCGACTGCCGTTGTCATCCAACACAAAGAACCCCTGGCCGTTAATGGCCATGTCGAGATTGTTGTCGGTAAAGTCGATGTTCCCCTGTGAGAACTGCTGCGACACCGACGCCAGGCGGGTACCGCCGCCGATGGCGGTGGACGAGATCCCGCCGTAACCGACGGCAAATACGTCAACGAATTGGGTGCGCGACGATTTGAAGCCGGTGGTGCCGGCATTCGCGATGTTATTACCTGTGGTCTTCAAATCGGCGGATGCCGCATTCAATCCACTGAGTGCTATACGGAATGGCATGGTGATTCTCCTCGATTACATAATCTGCTTGACGTCCGACAGCTTCACCTTCCCCAAGAGAGAGGTGTTGACTGTCATCGCCTCGCCTACCTTGCCCATGAACACGCTATCCACGGGCACAATTGCATTGGTATCAATGGCCTCGGACTGATGACCAATAGTGGCGCTGGCCCCGACGCTGTATTCTCCGGCCGGATAGCGATTGCCGTTATTGTCAACGCCATCCCAACTGAAATTCTGCGTACCGGCCTGTTGCGGCCCCATATTGATCTGTTCGACCACCAATCCCATTGAATCCTTAATAGTGACCGTGACGTCACTGGCATTGCGCGGCACATCCACCGACCCCGCCATACCCACGTCTTCCCAGAGCTGGGCCTTGTTGCTCGGCACTTCCACCCAACGTCCCACCAGAGATGATGCCTGCAGGGCCTGATTGGATTGCAGTGAGGTCGCCATCTTTTCCACCGAGGCCTTCAAGTCATCCAAGCCGGTGACAGACTTGAATTGGGCCAGCTGACTCAGAAACTCGCCATTTTCCATCGGCTTCAATGGATCTTGATTTTCCAACTGTGTGATCATCAGCTTCAGAAATGCATCTTCGCCGAGATCGTCCTTGGCCTGACGCAGATTGGTCTTTTGCGACAGACCAAGTTCACTCAGAAGAGAGGTGTCGATTGCACTGGTCATTGTTCAGTCTCCTGCTTAGCGGCCCAGGTTGATGGTGCGCATCAACAGCTGCTTTGAAGTGTTAAAGACTTCCACATTATTCTGGTAAGAACGCGATGCCGACATCATGTTAGCCATCTCTTGGACGGTATCAATATTGGGCAGATAGACATTGCCCTCGGCGTCGGCCAGGGGGTGATTCGGGTCGTGGCGAATCACCGGTGCGGCCTGGCTTTCAAGAATCTCCTTCACCTTGACGCCCACCGAGTTCTGATTGCTCTCTTGCTGCAACAAGGTTTCAAACATGGGCGTTTTGGCCTTATAGACCTGATCCGGATTACCGCTGATACTTTCGGCATTGGCGAGATTGCTGGCGATGGTATTGAGTCGCACCGTTTGCGCGTTCATGGCCGAGCCCGACACATCGAATACATTAAACAGCCCCATTAGGACTCTCCTTTGATGGCGTTGACGATGGATTTGCTTTTGCCTTCGAGAAAACGCAAGGTGGCCTGGTATTCCATGGCATTGCGAGAGAAGGCGGCTTGTTCCACATGGGTCTCGACAGTATTGCCGTCGAGCGCCGGCTGGGTGGGAATGCGGAACTTGACGTAGTCCTCCATGCCGCCGGTGCCGCTGCCCGTCATGTGGCCGGCATGGGTGGTTTTTAGGGCGCCCGCGCTTTGCCCGGCCACAGCCTGCTTCATGGCCGCCTGGAAATCCATATCCTTGGCCTTGTAGTTGGGCGTGTCGGCATTGGCCAGATTGGACGCCAGTAGCTCGGTGCGCTGCGCCCGTAGGCGCAAGGCGGTTGCGTGTAATCCGAATACGTTATCTAAACTCATGGGCATCGCTATAACTCCTGTTTGCCCTTCAATTTGCAAACTCAATGCCAAGTTTTTTAATTAAATTAAATCAATGGTTTATATATATTCCCCCGGCAGGGAGAGGCGTGAACGGCAAGCTCCTGCCGCAGGGCGGCAAGCTAGAAACGGCCACACCGCACATGGCGGTGCCGTGGCGAAAAATGGGCTAGCGTGTGGCGCTGGGAAAACCCGGCACGCTGGGCGTGCCGGTATTGGCCTTGAGACGATAAACGATGCCGCCCTCGTGGCGCACGGTATCGAAGGCGTCAGAGTAGCTGGCGATGGTCTCGGTGGAACCGAGAAACAGATAACCGCCGGGCACCATGGTCTGGGCGATGCGGCGCAAAATGTCGCGCTTGAGCTGGGACGAGAAATAGATCAGCACATTGCGGCAAAATACAATATTGAACTTGCCCAACGAGGCGTAGTTATTCATAAGATTGAGTTCGGCGAAACGCACGCGGTTGCGGATCTCGTCCTTGACCTGCCAGAGATCGCCTTGCGCCTGGAAGAAGCGTTGCTTGCGCTCCGGCGACAGGCCGCGCGACAAGGCCAGGGCATCATATTTCCCCGTCTTGGCCGATTCCAGCATGCTGGGGGAGATGTCCGTGCCGATGATTTGGAAATTGTTCGCCAGGCTGCCGGGGCGGCTTTGCAGGTATTCCTGCACCACCATACTAATGGAATACGGCTCCTGACCGGATGAACAGGCGGCCGACCAAATTCGGATCTGGGCGGGCCGCTGTTTGGCCAGATCGGGCAAGATCAAGTCCTTCAACAAGGCATAGGGATGATTGTCGCGAAACCAGAAGGTTTCGTTGGTGGTCATAGCATCGATAATGCGCTCGCGCAGCCCCGAGCGCGGCTGCCTGTTGAGGGCTTGCACCAACTCACCGACCGATTCGATTTCCAATTCGCGTAACAGCCGGTTAAGCCGACTGGCGACGAGATACTGCTTGTTCTCGCCCAATACGATGCCACACGCCTCTTCGAGAAAGCGACGAAAGGTATCGTAATCACGCGCCGAGATTGATTGGCTCACTGCATCCTTCCCTGAATCCCGCTAAACATTACTAGATTGGTATCACTCCGTACGCGCTAATCGTCGGCCATGAACCGATCACGGCTCATCAATACCCTTTTTCTTCAACAAAGGCCTTTATTCTATCCACCACCGCGCCCGCCAACTCGTCCGGCTTGAACTTGGGGATAAATTTATTGGCCCCCACTTTGACCACCATGGCGTTGTTGAACGTACCACTGAGCGAGGTATGCAACATGATATAGAGATGAGTAAAGCGCTCGTCCTTACGAATCTCGGTAGTGAGTGTATAGCCGTCCATTTCCGGCATTTCAATATCCGACACCACCACCGCCAAGTGCTCAAGCCTGGGATCGTTATTGTCGGCCCATTCCCGCAACAACGCCAGCGCGCCGCGGCCGTTATTGGCCAGAGAGCACTCTACACCGATTTGCTCCAGGGTACGCTTGACCTGATTACGCGCGACATTGGAATCATCCACCACCAAGACATGTTGTTGACGGATTTTTTCCTCGATGTTTTCGGTGAGCGCCTGGGAGACCTCGGTGGGCGCGTTGCAGACCTCGGCCAGCACTTTCTCCACGTCGATGATCTCGATGAGTTCGTTTTCGAAACGCGTCACCGCGGTCAGATAGCTGTCCTTGCCCGAACCCTTGGGCGGCGGCAGGATATCCCCCCAATTGAGATTGACGATACGTTCGACACCCGCCACCAGGAAGCCCTGCGTGGAACGGTTATACTCCGCCACGATCATAAAAGAGTTGGACAAATCCTCCACCGGGGCGCGGCCGATAGCCATGCCCAGATCGATGACCGGAATGGTTTTGCCGCGCATGGTGGCAACACCGCGCACCACCGAGTGGGAATGGGGGATCTGGGTCAACGGCGGGCAATGCACGACCTCCTGGATCTTGAATACGTTGATCCCGAAGCGCTGCCGACCATTCAGCTTAAATAGTAATAATTCCAATCGGTTATGGCCTGCCAACTGGGTGCGTTGGTCGACCGAGTCCATTACACTCGCCATAGCTGTACTCGCCGCTTGTTTATTAGTTGTAATCAATCGCTTGTTATATCGGGTCTGGGCATGGTGAGCTTGAGCACTTTTATTACGGCACGATTTTTGCTGCATATTTCGGACGACTTAATATCGATATTTTGACATGCGTAGACACTTATTTATAAATCCGGTCCTGATCATATGTGGCGCATTGCTAGCGGGCGCCGTCGCTGCGGCGGACTTTCATCCGCTCGCAGATATTCGCCGCGCCGCCACCGAATTCGCCAGTCACAAGATCGTGGCGAACGGTGCCGACAGCGCCATCGAGGCCGGCCACCTCGACCCCCGCCTGCGCCTCAAGCGTTGCGCCCAGCCGCTGGCGGCGGAGCCGCTCAGTCGCCGCAACAACACCAGCAACATGACGGTCATGGTCAAATGCGAGGGCGCCAAGCCGTGGACCGTCTACGTGCCGGTCACAATCAAGAGCTATATCACCGTGGCGGTGGCCAAGCGCCCGCTGGCGCGCGGCATTCCAGTCACGGCGGACGATCTGAGTTTCGAACAACGTGAAATAAGCCGCCTCACTGGCGGCTATTTCACTCATGGCGATCGGCTGTTGGGACGGGCGCCGAAACGTTCCCTGCCGCGCGGCTCGGTGGTTTCGCCTCGAGATCTGGATATTCAGAAGGTCATCCGTAAAGGCACGCGCATCAGCATCGTCGCGGAAAGCAACGGCATATCGGTGCGCATGCCCGGCAAGGCGCTGCAGGATGCGGGCGCGGGAGAACAGATTCAGGTGGAAAATCTGTCGTCCAAACGCACGGTTATCGGCACCGTACTGGACCCGGACACCGTCAGGGTGGCAATGTAAATGCACTTAAAATACAGACGTAAAAGCGCATTTTCGGGTGCCGCAGGCATTCAAGTTTCGCCCCCTTTGCCCGATACAAAATTTAAGCTTTAATGCTTAGGAGAGTTCCACCATGCAAGTCGACAACTCTGGCTCAATCACGAGCATTATTCAAAACACCAAAGAGGGGCAATCCTCTCAACAAGCCCAGTCCACCTCTGCGCAGACCGGGCAGCAGCACACAGAACAATCACAACAACCAAGGCAAACAGATACCGTGACTTTCACCCAAGCAGCGGCTCAACTTCAACAGGTTGAGCATCACATAAAGTCTGCGTCTGTTACTGACACTCAAAGGATTGAGCAAGTACAGTCCGCTATCACCAAAGGCAATTATTCACCCGACCCCGGCCAGGTGGCAGACAAGATGCTAAACTTCGAGTCGGCACTGAACAATGTCAGAAGCCGGAACTAAACAGGACCGCTATTCATGATTTCGACCTCTCTTGTGCAGCACGTGGAAGCACTGCTGGACCAACAGCTGCAGATGGCGGATGAACTGAAACAGATTCTGGCCGACGAAAACGCGGCGCTAATCCAACGCGAGTATGAGCAGCTACAGCACATCACCCAGCTTAAGGATCAGAAAAGCAGCACCATCGAAGTCCTCGGCGAGCAATTGCGCCAGCGACTCGCCGCCGCTGGGCTCAGTCTGTCGCAGCAGTCACTCGACACGATCGAGGCCGGCGCGCCGAAAGAAACGGCAACCCGCCTCCATCAGCTGCGGCAAGAACTGGAAACCGCACTGCAGGACTGCCAGGGGCAAAACCTGGTCAACGGTCAGATCATCGCCGTCAACCGCCAATCGGCCGAGGCCGCGCTGGCCATCCTGCGCGGACAGTTCGCGCCCGGCAACCTCACCTACGGCGCCGCCGGCAAACCGGTCTCGGAACAAACCAGCACACCGATCAGCAAGGCTTGAAGTTGCGGCTGTTGTCAGTAATCTAAGCAATCAGCAGCGAACTGCCGGCGGATGAGCCAGAGTCGATGGAAAAACTAGACGATAAAATCAGAATCAGTGCCTTGCTGCAAAAACTGCTGGAACAGCGCGTACTGCTGACCGTCAAACTGGAAAACCACGCCACGCCCTTCTCGTCCGCCGTCATCGAAGTCAACCGCGACGGCGATTTCATCATCCTCGATGAGCTCAAGCCTGAGGCAGGCAATGAACTGATCAGTAAAAACCCGAGCCTCCAACTACAGGGGGCGGTGGATGGCGTCACCCTGGGTTTTGCCGCTAAGGTCAGCGAATTCGGCCAGGAAGACGGTATTTGTTTTTACAAATTGCCCATTCCTGAACAGGCGGAGTATCATCAACGCCGTCAGGCGGTGCGGGTCAAGGTCAGCGCCGCCAATCCGCTGGCGGTCACGTTTACCGACAACAACGGTACGCACTACGACGGCGACATCGAAGACCTTTCCATCGGTGGTCTGCGGGCGCGCTTCGGCGACGACTTGCCGCACAGCCTGGAGACCGGTATGGAGCTGAACTGTGCCTTCCTGATTCCGCCCGACAATAAAGAAAAGCTCAACAGCCGCTTCATCGTCCGCGTCGTCAAACATGAAAAGGACGGCCAGCGTCCCGCGTTTTTGGGCGGCCAATTCCTGGGCTTGGAAAAACAATTGGAACGCAAACTGCAGCGCGCCATCATGACGCTGCAGCGCGCCTCGCGGCAAAAACAGGCCTTTTGACGCCGCCCTGTTGGCCCCTTTCACTAAGTTATTGATATACTTCCGTCTGAGCGCTGTTCGCCCCGGTAGCTCAGTTGTATAGAGCAATCCCCTCCTAAGGGATAGGTCGCAGGTTAGAGTCCTGCTCGGGGCGCCATTCTTTTATATAAAATGATGATATAAATTATAAAAATTAATTCATTTATCTTATATAAAAAAGCCGTTATCTTTCCATTTCTAAAATTCACGCAATTCCGCCCTAAAAGGTTTGACGGAAGGTTTTCTATGAGTACAAGTCAGTCATCTGCGGCCTCGCCCCTGCCGGCAAACAGTCCCCGGCATTCCGGCATGTTCATCTACGACCAATACGACCAACAACTGGTGGATGAGCGCGTCGCCCAGTTTCGCGACCAGACCCGCCGCTATCTGGCGGGGGAATTATCGGACGACGAGTTCCTGGCCCTGCGCCTGATGAACGGGCTGTATATCCAACGGCACGCGCCCATGCTGCGTATTGCCGTGCCTTACGGCCTGTTGTCATCGGACCAGGTCCGCATGCTGGGCCATATCGCGCGCACCTACGACAAGGATTACGGCCACTTCACCACGCGTCAGAACATCCAGTTCAACTGGATTCCTCTGGAGCAGATCCCTGACGTATTGGCCGATCTGGCCTCGGTGCAAATGCACGCCATCCAGACCAGCGGCAACTGTATTCGCAACACCACCACCGATCCGCTCGCCGGCGTGAGCGCCGACGAGCTGGAGGATCCGCGCCCCTACTGCGAAATCATCCGCCAGTGGTCGACCCTGCACCCCGAATTCGCCTATCTGCCGCGCAAATTCAAGATCGCCGTGTCCGGCGCAAGCAAGGACCGGGCGGTCACCCTGGTGCACGACATCGGTCTGCGCCTGGTCAAGAACGAGGCCGGCGAAATCGGCTTCAAGGTCAGCGTCGGTGGCGGCCTGGGCCGTACTCCCATGGTGGCCCAGACCATTCGCCCCTTCCTGGAAAAGCGCCACCTGCTGTCCTACCTGGAAGCCATTCTGCGCGTCTACAACCTGAGGGGCCGGCGCGACAACAAATACAAGGCCCGCATCAAGATCCTGGTCAGCAGCATGGGCGCCGACAACTTCGCCGCGCTAGTGGAGCAGGAATGGGCCAAGATCAGGGACAAGCTGGTATTGGAACAGGCCGAGATCGACCGAATCAAAGCTTTCTTTGCCGCGCCGCAATACGACCCCGACGCGGCCCAAGACGCCGCCTATCAGCAACGGCAAAGCGACACTCCGGCCTTTGCGCGCTGGCTTGAGCACAACACCACGGCGCACAAGGTGGACGGCTACCGGGTCGTGCACGTCTCGCTCAAGTCACCCAAGATCGCCCCCGGCGATATCACCGCGGAGCAGATGGACACGCTTGCGGAGCTGGCCGATCAATACAGCTTCGGCCTGCTACGCAGCACCTATGACCAGAACCTGGTGCTCGCGGATGTCAAACAGGGCGATCTGTTCGCCCTGTGGCAGGCCTTGGACCAGGCTGATCTGGCCACGCCCTCCATCGGCACCATCAACGACATGATCTGCTGTCCGGGGCTGGACTTCTGCTCCCTGGCCAATGCCAGCTCCATCGACATCGCCGGCGAGATCCAGCAGCGTTTCGAACAGCTTGATTACCTCTACGACCTGGGCGAGATCGATCTGAAGATGTCCGGCTGCATGAACGGCTGCGGCCACCACTCCATCGGCCACATCGGCATCCTCGGCGTCGATAAGAAAGGCGAGGAATGGTACCAATTCACCTTGGGCGGCTTTTCCGAGGACGAAGCCCAGCTGGGCCAACGCCTGGGCAAGGCCATCGCCAAGGACAAGGTCGCCGACACCGTGGAACAGATCGCCCGGGTCTATCTCGACAACCGCATTGAAGGGGAGCGCTTTGTCGACACCTTCTATCGCATCGGCATGGAACCCTTTAAAGGACGCGTCTATGAAGCAAATAATTAAACAGCGTCAGATCGTCGCCGACGATTGGCAGCACCTTGACGAAGACGCCGACCCGGCACAGCTGCCGGCCGCTAAGCTCATCGTGCCTCTGGCATTCTGGCGGGAACACCGCGACAGTCTGGCGCAACACCAAGCCCCCTTGGCGCTCAAACTGGAGCCTGACGACGACGTCGACGCGATTCCGCCGCAGCTGTCGCGTTTCGCCATGGTGGTATTGCAGTTTCCCAGCTTTCGTGACGGCCGCGCCTACTCCCAGGCCCGCATGCTACGCCTGCACCACGGCTATGAAGGCGATATCCGCGCCAGCGGCAATGTGTTGCGCGATCAGTTGATGTACATGGAGCGGGTCGGTTTCACCAGCTTCGAGGTAGACAGCAAACAGGCTGTCAACGAAGCCCTGAAGGCCTTCGACGAGATCAAGGTGAAATACCAGGCCTGTTCGGACGAGCCGCTGCCGCTTTACAAGCGGCGTACGGCATAAACAAAAAAAGCGACCCCGCTTCGATGGCAGGGGTCGCTTTTTTCCATAGGGCACGTCGGCCAGTCGCTACATCCCGCCCTCGCTTTCCAGTATTGACTCCAACCGTGCCACCGGCACATAGCCCGGAATTACCTGGCCGTTTTCCAGCACCGAGGTGGGCGTACCGCTGATCCCCAGCTGCTGCACCAGGGCCATGTGTGCGTCGATGGGATTGTCACAGCTCTTCATATCGATCGGCTTGCCTGCCTTGGCGTCGGTGAGCGCCTGCTGCCGGTCCTCGGCGCACCACACGGCCACCGCTTTGTCATAGGACTTGGATTGCATCCCGGCCCGGGGAAACAACAAATAGCGCACCTCGATACCCTGGGCATTGAGTTCAGGCATCTCCTGGTGCATGCGGCGGCAGTAGGGACAGTCGATATCGGTGAAGACGGTAATGCTGTGTTTCACCTCTTTGGGGGCGAAGACAATCATCTTGGCCTCGTCGACCGTATCGATCAAGTTCAAACGTCCTTGAGCACGCTTGTCTTCAGTCAGATTCTTGCCGCTGTTTAGATCCAGCAGACTGCCGCTGAGCAAATAGCGCCCGTCTGCGGAAACATAGAACACCTCGGCGCCGAAGCTGACCTCGTACAGGCCGGGCAATTCACTGGGCTCGATACTGTCGGGCGCGCTGTTGGGGACGATCTTCTTAACTGCGGCGCGGACCGTGTCCATGCCTTCGTCCGCCGCCGCCGTGCCCAGGCCGACCAGCAGCGCCGTGGATATTGCTACAATCGCTTTCAACATCATATTCCATCCTATATACGCAGACGTTCGATTTGAGCCCATTATACCCGGCGGGTTCCCTTGGGACACAAATTATCCGCGCGGATGGTGAGTGGCGTGGAGCGATTTCAAGCGTTCGCGCGCCACATGGGTATAAATCTGGGTGGTGGAAAGATCGCTGTGACCCAACAGCATCTGCAGCACCCTCAGATCGGCGCCATGATTCAATAAGTGTGTGGCAAAGGCATGACGCAGGGTGTGGGGCGAGAGGTCGGTGCGGATGTCGGCCTGCCGCGCATAGCGTTTGACCAGGTGCCAAAAGGCCTGGCGCGTCATGGCCGTGCCGCGCCGGGTGACGAATACGGCATCGGCCAGGCGGCCCGCCAACAACGCCGGTCGGGCCTCGGTTTGGTAGCGCTGCAGCCAATCCAGGCATTCTTCGCCCATGGGCACGAGACGTTCCTTGCCGCCCTTGCCAAAGATACGCACCACGCCCTGGGCCAGGCTGACCTCCCCCAGTTTCAGCCCCACCAGCTCCGACACCCGCAGGCCGCTGGCGTACAGTAGTTCCAGCATGGCGCGGTCGCGCAGGCCCAGGGGGGCGTCGATGCACGGCGCCGCCAGCAAGGCGTCCACGTCGGCCTCGGTCAGCGATTTGGGCAGGGGCCGACCCAGTTTGGGGGCGTCGATTTGGGCGGTGGGATCTTCCTGGATACGCCCCTCGCGCAGCAGATAACGATAAAAACGCCGCTGACTCGACAACAAACGCGCCGTGGTGCGCGCCTTGGCCCCCTGCTGCACACGCAGGGCCAGGTAATCGAGCAGATCGCCGCGCGCCGCGGAGCGCAGCGTCTTATCCCGGCGCGCCAGGGCCGCTGCCAATGCCCGCAGGTCGCTGCGATAGGCCGTCAGGGTATGATCACTGGCACCGCGCTCGACCCACAGGCTGTCCAGAAACAGTTCGATCAGGGCCGCGTCTGCGCGACTCAGCTCAGCCGTCATTGACCCGCTGTTCGTGCTCCAAAAGCCACTGCTTGAGCGTCAGGCCGGCGCCGCGGGTCTGGCCCATGAAACCGCCCAGCCCGGATTTCGCCACCACACGGTGACAGGGAATCACCAGGGGCAGGTGATTGGTGCGGCAGGCGCTGCCGACGGCCCGCGCCGAGCTGCCCAGGCGTCGGGCAAGTTCGCCGTAGGTCAGGGTCTTGCCCGGCGGGATCTGCCGCATGGCCTTCCAGACACGCTGCTGAAACGCCGTGCCCTCGATCTGCAAGGCCATATCCAGATCCGCGGCCGGGTCGACAAAATAGTGTTGCAGTTGCTTGATCATGCACCGCTGAGCGCTGGATTTGGGCAGCTGCGGCGTGGCCTCGCCGCCCAGGAAATCGACCCCGACCAGGCGCTCGCCGGCAAAGCGCAGCCCCACCTTGACGCGCGGCACAGGCGTCGCAATCACGGCATCGTAGCTTTCGGCGGGTATCGCTGTCGTCATAAAAATGAGTTTAGTCGATTAATCGCTCTGACTGCTAAGGCGCCGGATCTGGTCCTGGTAGAGCGCGCGCCGGGCCGGGTCGGCCTGCGCCTGCAGGCGTTTATACAACAGCACGGCGTCACTCACCAGACCGGCCTGTTCCAGCATCTCGGCGGCGCGCTGCTGGGCCAGGGTTTGCCAGCCGCTATCGCGCTCATCCGGCGTGCGCGCGGCACGCAGATACAGGCGTGCAGCCTCGCTGTAGCGCCGCTGAGCGCGCCGGCTCTCGCCCATCCAGAAATACAACTCGCCCTGGCGGCGACTGTCGGGCACTTTGTGCACCAGCTCGGCCAAAATCTCATAGGCCGCTTGGTGGCCGCCCTGATGATTGAGATCCTGCAGCGCCAACAGCAGATTGCCGATCTGGCCGTCGCCGAGGGTGTCGGCGGCAACGATATCGCGCAAGCGCTCGGCGCCGTGTTGCGGCGTTCCGGCCAGGATCTGCACCCGCGCCCGACGCAGTTGCCACTCGACCACGTCCACCCCTTCAGGCGCGTCCAGGCCGCTCATCAACTTGGAGGCCAGGCCCAGGTCGCCCGCCGCCAGGGCCATGTCCACCAGGCGGTACATCAAGGCCAGCGGCAGCACGCTGACGTCGGTGAATTGGGAACTGGACAGATAGAGGGAACGCAGTAGCTCCGTCTCGCCCTTGTGCGCCAGGGTCTGAACCAATTGCTGATGGGCCCGGACGTTGATGTCCTCGCCCTCGGCATGGATCGCCAACCAGGCGTAGACGGCCTCAGCCTGACGCGTGTCGGGCCGGTTCAGCTGCGCCGCCAGCGCAAACCAGGGACCGTAATTGCCCACCAACAGCTGTTCTCGGTTGGCCAGCTGGCGGCCGTATTCGGTAAGGCTGAACCAGAGCGCATCGACCACCGCCGTCACCTGGGCCACCTCCAGGTGGTCCACCCCCAGCAGCCGTTCCAGCACCGCGCTGCGCCGCGGCCAATCGCGCATTTCGCGACTCTCTTCGAACAAGGCGCTGAACAAAGAGTGTTTCAAGGCCAGGTCCAGCGAGGGCTCGGCGAGCCAGTCAAATGCCTCATTGATGAGCGCATCATCGGGCGGTGCCGGGGTCTCGAGCCGGGCCAGCACATAGGCGCTCCGGGCGGCGGGGGCGTCGCTGGCCAGCGCCAGGATGGCGGCTTCATTGGCTTGCCGCCCGGCGATCAACAGGCGCGCCTGCAGGCCCAGCCACTGGGGGTCACGGTCGGCTTCGGGATAGTCCTGTTCATAGCGCAGCAGGGCGCTGCGGGCGTCGTCATAACGGCCGTCCACCAGATAACTTTGCGCCACCAGGCGCCGCCACTGGGCCAGTTGCCCGGTATCATGCTCGCTGTCCCAAATCAGGGACAACAGCAGATCGCGCGCCTGGGCGCCACTGCCCATGGTCAGATAGGTCCTGACCAACTCGGCAAACAACCAATCGCGATGCGCGTGCGGCGCGGCCACGGGCAGATGTTCGTATTCACGAGTGATGGCCTGCCACGCCTCGTTCTGGCGCAGCAACTCGATCTTTTTGCGGTGCCAGGCCGCCCAGGCAGCGGGCGCCTGCGCCAGATCGGGCTCAGCCTCGGCCAACAACAACAGCGACAGTGTGTCGATGCCCTGTTCGGACAGCGCGGAGATTTCGTTTAACAGGGATTCGGACAGGGGCTCGACCGCCTCGACGGCGCTGGCGGCAAGCATGCACAAAGTCAACAGTGCGGCGCTGAGCGGTCGCCTCAGCATACGATTTACGGGCATAGAAAAAAGGGTGCTGAACCCAGACAACCGGTCCGCACCCTGTTTGCTCGTCTCACGCATCAAGCGGGATGAGACGATTACAGCTTTTCCTTGATACGGGCCGCCTTACCGGTACGCTCACGTAGGTAGTAGAGCTTGGCGCGACGCACATCACCGCGGCGCTTGACGGCAATGGAGTCCACCACCGGGCTATAGGTCTGGAAGACGCGTTCCACCCCTTCACCGTTGGAAATCTTGCGCACGGTGAACGAAGAATTCAGGCCGCGGTTACGCTTGGCGATACAGACCCCTTCAAAGGCCTGAAGACGCTCACGCTCACCCTCTTTAACCTTGACCTGAACGACGACCGTATCGCCGGCGCCGAAATCAGGGACTTCGCGGTTCATTTGTTCTGCTTCCAGCTGGTCGATGATATTGCTCATGACACTTTCCTCAACTAATCAATCTCAAAATCCAAAAATCAGGCGTAGTCGCCGCCGCTCAATCCTGTTGTTCTTCATGCTCCCGGATAAACTCTTCCAGCAGCATTTGTTGCCCTTTGTCCAGTTCCAGGCCCTGCAGCAGCTCCGCTCGCCGCAGCCAGGTCCGCCCCAGCGACTGCTTCAACCGCCAGCGCCGGATGGCGCCGTGGTCGCCGCTGAGCAGCACCGCCGGCACCGGCCTGCCCTGATAATTCTCAGGGCGGGTGTAGTGCGGGCAATCCAGCAAGCCGTCACTGAACG
This sequence comes from Candidatus Tenderia electrophaga, assembly GCA_001447805.1. Taxonomy (NCBI): domain Bacteria; kingdom Pseudomonadati; phylum Pseudomonadota; class Gammaproteobacteria; order Tenderiales (SeqCode); family Tenderiaceae (SeqCode); genus Tenderia (SeqCode); species Tenderia electrophaga (SeqCode). Next base: position 1,160,168 of record CP013099.1, on the reverse strand, counting down.
AATCCTGCTGTGCCGAATCCTCGTGCCCGAGCGCGCCGGGCAACAAGCGGGTCACCGCATCGACCACCACCAGGGCGGCGGTCTCACCGCCGCTGAGGACGTAGTCACCGATGGACCACTCCTCATCGACGTCCAATTCAAGCACACGCTCATCGACGCCTTCATAGCGACCGGCTACCAGGATCAGGCCCGGCCGCCGGGCAACGTCACGCGCCAGGCCCTGGTCGAAACGCCGCCCCTGGGGCGACAGATAGACCACCCCGGCTGCGGGATTGGCCCGCCGCGCGGCCTGGATGGCCTGACGCAAGGGCTCGATCATCATCACCATGCCCGGGCCGCCGCCGTAGGGCCGGTCATCCACCGTGCGGTGCCGATCCTGGGTGTAATCGCGCGGATTCCACACCCCCAGCTCGAACACCCCGCCCTGCAGGGCCCGGCCGGTGACCCCGTATCGCGCCAGATCCGCGATCAGCTGCGGAAACAGAGTGACAACATCAATTCTCACTCAAATCTCCGGGGTCCAATCGACCCGCATCACACCCGCGTCCAGGTCGATTTCGCGGATATATTGTCCCTGGACGAAGGGAATCAAATGTTCCTGTTGACCCTTTACCACGACGACGTCGTTGGCGCCGGTCTCAAACAAGTGATCGACCCGGCCCAGCTCGGTGCCGGCCAGGGTCACTACCGTCAGGCCCACCAGGTCAACCCAGTAATACTCACCCTCGGCGGCGGCGGGCAATTGCTGTCGCGCGACGGCGATTTCCGCCCCGACCAATTGCCGGGCCAGCTCGCGCCCGTCATAGCCGGCCAGCTGTGCCACCAAGCCCTTGCCGTGGGGCTTACCCTCGACCACCTCGACGTGCTGCCAGGCGCCGTTGAGGCGGATCTGCCAGGGCTTGTAACTAAAAATATTCTCTTTGGGTTGGGTCTCGGAAAACACCTTCACCCAACCGCGCACCCCGTAGACACCGGCAATCCTGCCCAGGATGACGTGTTCGCGTTGCACAACCGGTTTTACGCGGCGGCTTTGTTCTGCTCGATCAGCTTGGCAACACGCTCGGAGGTCTTGGCACCTTGGCCGACCCAGTGCTCGATACGGTCGGTAGCAATGCTCAGTCGCTCTTCCTGGCCCTTGGCCACGGGGTTGAAGAAACCGACACGCTCGATGTAACGACCGTCGCGCGCATTGCGCGAATCAGTCACAACGATGTGGTAAAAGGGACGCTTCTTGGCGCCACCACGAGCTAAACGAATCGTTACCATCTCGCAAAAATCCTCTATGCAATTCCAGAAACAGCTGCCCACAATTGGACCGCCGGTAAAAATCCGCATATTTTACGCAAATTGAGGAAAAAAGAAAGCCTTTTAAGGCTTTAACAGGAGGTGAAATCCCCCGCTATCCATGCGTTTAATATCCGCCGGCGAGCATGCCAGCGCGCGACGATCGGGTTTAGAAGGGGGTCATGCCGCCGGGCATGCGGCCCTTCATGGTGCGCATCATCTTGGCCATGCCGCCCTTTTTGAATTTCTTCATCATTTTCTGCATCTGGGTGAACTGCTTGAGCAACCGGTTGACCTCCTGCACTTCGGTGCCGGAGCCGGCGGCGATACGGCGCTTGCGCGAGCCCTTGATGATTTCCGGGCGCTGCCGTTCGCGCGCGGTCATGGAGTTGATAATCGCCTCCATGCGCCTGAATTCCTTGTCATTTACCTGGTTTTTGGCGCCCTGCGGCAGATCCCCCATGCCGGGCAGCTTGTCCATCAGCGCGGCGACACCGCCCATCTTCTGCATCTGCTGCAGCTGACTGCGAAAGTCCTCCAGGTCGAAGCCTTTACCCTTCTGCAATTTCTTGGACAGCTTGGCCGCTTCCTCCTGGTCGATGCTGCGCTCGGCCTGCTCCACCAGGCTCAGCACATCGCCCATACCCAGGATGCGCGAGGCCACGCGCTCGGGATGGAAGGCTTCGAGGGCGTCATTCTTTTCGCCCACACCGAGGAATTTGATCGGCTTGCCGGTGATCTGGCGAATCGACAAGGCGGCCCCGCCGCGGGCGTCACCGTCGGTCTTGGTGAGCACTACCCCGGTCAGGGGCAGGGCATCGTTGAAGGCCTTGGCGGTGTTGGCGGCGTCCTGGCCGGTCATACTGTCGACCACGAACAGGGTCTCCACCGGCTCAAGGGCACCGTGCAGGCGCTCGATCTCGCCCATCATCTGATCATCGATATGCAGGCGGCCGGCGGTGTCGACAATCACCACATCGATGAATTGTTTGCGGGCATGATCCAAGGCGGCGGTGGCGATGTCCACCGGGTCCTGGTCGGTACGGCTGGGGAAAAATTCAGCGCCCACTTCACCGGCCAGGGTCTCCAACTGATGGATGGCGGCGGGGCGGTAGATGTCGCAGCTCACCACCAGCACTGACTTCTTCTTGCGCTCCTTGAGCCAGCGCGACAGCTTGGCCACGGTGGTGGTCTTACCGGATCCCTGCAGGCCGGCCATCATCACGACCGCGGGGGGCGCCGTATTCAGGTGCAATTCCTCATTGGCCGCGCCCATGATCTCGATGAGCTGGTCGTTGACCGCCTTGATGAAGGCCTGGCCCGGGGTCAGACTCTTCATCACCTCCTGGCCGACGGCCTTCTCTTTGACCTGGTCGATGAACTCGCGCACCACCGGCAAGGATACGTCGGCCTCAAGTAAGGCCATGCGCACCTCGCGCAGGGCGTCTTTGATGTTGTCTTCAGTCAGACGGCCGCGACCGCGCATATCGCGCATGGTACGCGCCAGGCGTTCTGTCAGATTTTCAAACATAGGATGGATCCAGCGATGATGAATGTAATAGCCACAAAGGGGCTATTATAACGAAAACGACTTATTATTCTTGAGTTGTTTAATGACCCGGTCGGGCACCAGCTGTTCCAGTTCTTCCAGGATGCGGCTGTTTTCTTCCGGTTTATGGTGGGTGAGGTAGATTTGCGGGTCCAGCTTAAGCTTGGCCAGATCGGCCGCCACGGTCTTGGAGCAGTAGTGCCGGGCGCTGTTGCTGAGGTCTTCGTACTCGTTGCTGAAGGCGACTTCCAGCAACAGCAGGTCGAGACGGGGATAGGCGTTGACCGCCTCCCAGAACGTATCATTGGTGGTGGTATCGCCGGTAAAGGCGAATGACATGCCCGCCGCCGATTCCACCCGGTAACCGACCGTGGGCACAATGTGGTTCATGGGGATGGATTCGAACCTGCGGCCGCCAACTTCGCAGATGTCACCGGCAGGATGTTCCTGATACTTCATCACCGGCTTGTTGACCACCGGCAATTTGGCGAAATCGGGCCAGATGGCCCAGTTGAAGACATGTTCGCGCAGGGCCTGAATGGTCGCGGGCAGGCCGTGAATCACGATGGGCTGCTCAATGCGCTCGAAGATGCTGTCGACCAGCAACGGCAGGAACGCCACATGATCGAGATGGGAATGTGTCAGAAAGATGTGACGGATGTTGGCCATTTCATCCAGTGTCAAGTCACCGACGCCGCTCCCTGCATCGATGAGCACGTCGTCGTCGACCAACATCGAGGTCGTCCTCAACCCCCGGCCTATCCCGCCATCGCAGCCTAATATCCTTAGCTTCATATCTTTAATATTTCTGCACTTAAGCAAAAATCTTTAGGTTAAAATAACCCACCTCGGCCTGCCACGAAAAAGGCCCTCTTCTACCGGGCCCGCAGATGTGCCATCATTGTAATTTCATCAATCAAAACAACCATTATGCACACCATAGTTATCGGCACTTTAGCGATTTTCTTGTATTTAGTTGCCGCTTACTCGCTCGGCGCCCGTTTGCGCAACCAGCTCACCACCCCGGCCAGCAAATGGAAAAGCCTCACCCCCGCCATCGTCGCCCTGCTATTGCACGGCTGGGTGATCGGCGGCCAGCTGTTTACCGCTGCCGGGCTCAATCTGGGGGTGTTCAACGCCGTCTCGCTGGTCACCTGGGTGATCAGCGCCATCCTGCTCTTGAGTGTGATTAAACGCCCGACCGAGAATTTGGGCATTATCGTGTTTCCCGGCACCGCCCTGGCGGTGGCTCTGGGGCTGGCCTTTTCCGCCGAACAGATCACTGAACCGCTGAATTCGCACATCGAGATCCATATCCTGATTTCCATCGCCGCCTATAGCCTGCTCAGCATCGCCGCGGTCCAGGCCGTGCTGCTGACCATCCAGGATTATCATCTGCGCCACAAGCATCCGGGGGGGTTTATCCGCACCCTGCCGCCGCTGCAGACCATGGAGCGACTATTGTTCCAGATGATCGGCCTGGGTTTCATCCTGCAAAGCCTGTCGCTGCTGACCGGGTTCATTTTTCTCGACAATATGTTCGCCCAGCACCTGGTTCATAAGACCGTGCTGTCCATCGTCGCCTGGGGCGTCTTCGCCACCCTGCTGTGGGGACGCTGGCAGTTCGGCTGGCGCGGCAAGACCGCCATCCGCTGGACTTTGAGCGGCTTCGTTTTTTTGGCATTAGCATACTTCGGCAGCAAGACGGTGCTGGAAGTTATACTCAACTAACCCGCATGTCTCGCCGGGCAGCCCATGACTTTGATGCAGGTGATTGAAACTAATGAAGGATTATCGAGAATGCCGATCAACCAGACAATGACACACTGCCACGCCCTTGGCCTATCGCAATGGAAAATGCGGGCTAGACCTTCCCAGCCTGCCGAATAGAATCAACGACCATGCAAGAGATCCCGCTTAGCTTTTTAGGCACTACGCTGTTTTTTCTGATCGTCCTGTCGGCCTGCTTCTCGGCCTCGGAGACGGCCATGATGAGCCTCAATCGCTATAAGCTGCGCCACCTGGCCCAGGCGGGCGATCCGGGCGCGCTGCGCGCCCAGCAATTGCTGGACCGCACCGACCGCCTCATCGGCCTGATCCTGCTGGGCAATAACTTCGTCAACATCCTGGCCTCGTCCATCGCCACCTTGATCGCCCTACGCCTGATGGGCGAGGCCGGTATCGCCATTGCCACCGGCATTCTCACCTTCGTCATTTTGATCTTCGCCGAAGTGGCGCCCAAGACACTGGCCGCCCTGCATCCGGAGCGAGTGGCCTTTCCCGCCTCCGTGGTGCTGAAGCCCTTGTTGACCCTCAGTTATCCCCTGGTCTGGCTGGTGAACATCATCGCCAACACCCTGCTCAGATTACTGGGTGTGCCGCCGCAAACCGACGCCATGCAGCAATTGAGCAGCGAGGAACTGCGCACCGTGGTGAATGAGGCCGGCGCCCTGATCCCGCGCCAACACCAGGAGATGCTGATCAGCATTCTCGACCTGGAAAAGGTCACCGTGGAGGATGTCATGGTGCCGCGTAACGAGATCGTCGGCATCGACATCAACGAAGACGATCAGAGCATACTCAAACAACTGATCCACACCGAGCACACCCGCCTGCCGGTATTCCGCGATAATGTGGAACACGTAGTCGGTTTCGTGCATGCCCGCAACGCCCTGCATGTGCTGGCGGAAGGCGATTTCACCAAGGACAAGCTGCTGGCCATTTGCCGCGAGCCCTACTTCATTCCGGAAGGGACGTCGCTCAACACCCAGCTGCTCAGCTTTCAGCGTGAAAAACGGCGTATCGGCTTCGTCGTCGACGAATACGGCGACATTGAAGGATTAGTGACCTTGGAGAGCATACTGGAAGAGATCGTCGGCGAATTTACTACCGACATGGCCGCCGCCATCAAATTCGTCCATCCGCAGGAAGACGGCAGCTTCCTGGTCGACGGCGGTGCCTACGTGCGCGAATTGAACCGCACCATGCAATGGGAACTGCCCACCGATGGGCCGAAAACGCTCAATGGCCTGATCACTGAGTATCTGGAATCCATTCCCGAAGCCGGCACCAGCGTGCTGATCGCCGGTTATCCCATCGATATCGTCCAGACCAGCAACAACGCCATCAAAACGGTAAGAATACACCCCGAGTCACGACGCCTGTCGCCGATCGAAGCGACGGAAAACGGCGGCGCAACAAACTGAGTGGGGGTCGCCGGGATTTCTCATCACCGTTCGTGGCGAAACGGTTCAAGGGTGCGGCGGGGTGAGCGGTGAGCAATCCGGGGGCTAGTCGGCGACCTGGAACTGGTTGCGGCCGCTCTTCTTGGCCTGATACAAGGCCTCGTCGGCCTTCTCGATCAGCTGCTCCGGACCGCCCTCCGTGGTCGGCATGGCGCTGGCCACCCCGAGACTGATGGTGACATGATCGGCAGTGGAGGAATGGGCGTGCGGCAGATTCATTGAGGCTACCCCGTCACACAGGGCGTCGGCAATACGCTTGGCCCCCTCGAGGTCCGTCCCCGGCATTACCACGGCGAACTCCTCGCCACCGTAACGCGCCACCAGATCGCTGGGACGGCGCACGGTACTGGCAAGCTTCTGGGCCACCTGGCGCAAGCAGTCGTCGCCGCCCTGATGGCCATAGTTATCGTTGTAGGTCTTGAAATGATCGATATCGATCAAGATCAGAGACAACGGCGCATGATCGCGGGCGGCGCGGCCCCACTCCTTGCCCGAGAATTCATCGAAGATACGACGGTTGGCAATGCCGGTCAGGCCGTCCTGAGATGACAAGCGTTCCAACTCGGTATTCTTTTCCTCCAATTCCTTTTTCAACACCTCCAAGGCCTGATAGGCCTCATCGCGCTGCTGCTGCGCCAGAAAACTGCGCGAGTGGGCTAATATACGGGCGATCACCTCGATCTTGTCCGGAAACTTGACCAGGTAGTCGCTCGCCCCGAGGGCGAAGGCCTCACTCTTGATCTTAGGGTCTTCCTTGGTGGACAGCACAATCACCGGCACCACTTTGGTCTCGGGATTGGAGCGGTAGAACTTGAGCAGCATCAAACCATCGATATCCGGCATGACCAAATCCTGGAGGATCACCGTCGGCTTGAACTTGGTCGCTTCATCGATGGCGGAGGCGGGATCACTGACATAGTGATAATCAATCTCGGCCTCGTCGGCCAACATGCGGCGCAACGCCTCGGCCACGATATTCTGATCGTCCACCAACATCACCCGGATACGCGCCGCGTCCGCGCAGGTGTTGACCTCCGCCGTCGCTTGATCGTCTTGCCTGCTTACGTCCATCAGCATACGTGCCTATTTTTCTTGCCCGCGAAATATTGATTCAACTCAGGAGCAATATCGTCCAGCGGCAATATTTTTTCAGCCGCGCCGAGTTGGGCCGCGGCCTTCGGCATACCGTAGACCGCGCAGGTCGTCTCGTCCTGTGCCACGGTGAACACACCTTTGTTACGCAAGGTCAACAGGCCTTGTGCGCCGTCGCGTCCCATGCCGGTCAACAGCACCGCCACGACGTCCCCGGACCAATGCTCCGCAATGCTGGCGTAGAACACATCCACCGAGGGCCTATAAACCATATCGACAGGGTCAGGGGTATAGTCAAGCCGACCGTTTGAATTGACTATCAGGTGGTTATTATTACCGGCGATCAACGCCCTGCCGGGCTCCAAGCTATCACCTTTTTCCGCCAGACGCACCTCAAGCGCGCATTGCCGATTCAACCACAGCGCCAATTCAGCGGAAAACTTTTCATCCACATGTTGGATAATCACAATCGGCGCAGGGAAATCAGCAGGCAAGGCGTGCAATAGAACCGCCAGCGCCTTGGGCCCGCCGGACGAGGAACCGATCGCCACAAGGTTCTTATGGGTCGGCGTCGTCTTGGGTTTGGCAGCGCGGAATAAATTCTCCGAGCTATCGCCCTTGCGTTGACGGATCAGTTTGGCGATGGTGGCGATCTTGCGCAACAGTTCGTCCTTGCCTTCGGCATCGCCGGTCATGCCCAGCACTGGCGTGTTCACCGCATCCAGGGCGCCATGGCCCATGGCCTGAAACACCTTGGAGGCATTACCGGCGACGGTGGATGTCACCACCAGGATGGCGCAAGGGGTCTCGGCCATAATCTTGCGCGTCGCCTCTACCCCGTCGATCACCGGCATGATCAGATCCATCAGCATTAAATCGGGCACATCGGTGCCGCAGCGCCAGATCGCCTCGGCGCCATCGTTGGCGATCCAAGCCAACTCGTAGTCCGGTACCGACGTAATCACACGGCGCAGACTCTCCACCGCCATCATGGAATCATTGACGATTGCGATCCTCACGACTTGGCCTCACCGACCAGATCGACGACGGCCTGCAACAAGGTTTCGTCGTGGAAACTGCCCTTGGTCAAATAATAATCTGCTCCGGCTTCCAATCCTCTCAACTTATCCTCCTCCCGATCTTTATAAGAAACCATCAGCACCGGCAGCGAGCGCAGGCTTGCATCCTGCCTGAGGGTTTTCACCAGATCTATACCATTCATACGCGGCATATCCACATCGGTCACCAGCATGTCGAACGGCTGACTGCGCAACATATTTAAACCGTCTACACCGTCCACCGCTGTTTCCACCTGATAACCGGCCCTTTCCAACAGCTTGCGTTCCACTTCACGCACGGTAATGGAATCATCCACCACCAACACGGTCTTGCAAAGCGCGGTCTCTTCTTCAAGAATCGAACTTACCTTGCCCAGACGGGCCGTTTTCAACACCTTTTCGATGGAACGGATCAGGTCGTCCACGTCCACGATCAACAGCGGCGAACCATCCTCCATCAAGGCGGCGGAACTGATGTCCTGCACCTTGCCCAAGGCCTCGGGCATGACCTGCACCACCAATTCCCGTTCGCCGAGAAACTTGTCGACGACCATGCCGTAGTAATGGTTGCGTTCATTCAACACCACTACGGACATCAGGCCTGTGTGCTCCATGCCGGACTCTTTTTCGAGGATCTGGCTGGCACTGACCAATCCCACGTTTTTACCGTCCAACACCACAAACTGATTACCTTCTGCTTCGCTGACCTCGGACTGCCTGACGCTGGCGATTCGGTCAATGCGCGCCAGCGGAAAGGCATAAGGCTCGCCGGCGATTTCCACCAACAGGGCGGGGATCACCGACAAGGTCAGGGGCAGCTGCATATGAAAGCGAGTCCCCTGACCCGGCTTCGAGGTGGCCCTGACATTGCCGCGCATTTCCTGCATGGCGTCGTAGACCACGTCCAACCCGACACCGCGGCCGGAGATCTCGCTGACCTTGTCTTTGGTGCTAAAGCCGGGCAAGAACAAGAAATCGGTGAGTTCCATCTCGCTCAGCGTCTCGGCCATCGCCGCATCGATCAGCCCCTTTTCCACGATCTTGTGACGCAACCTGTCCAGGTCGATGCCGCGGCCGTCGTCGCCGACCACGATGGAGAGCATGCCGGCGTTGTGATAGGCACGCAGCCGAATCGTGCCCTTGGCCGGTTTTCCGGCGGCGACGCGCTCCTCCGGCGATTCGAGGCCGTGGTCAATGGCGTTACGAATAATATGATTCAGCGGCGCCTCGATCTTGTCCAGGATGTCGCGATCCACCATGGTGGTTTCGCCTTCGATAATCAGTTGCACGTCTTTCTTCAAACTGCGCGATATGTCGCGCACCATACGCGGAAAACCGTGCACACCGTCGATGAAGGGACGCATGCGGCTGCCTACCACTTCGCGGTGCAGGCGCGAAGACAGGTTACTCAAACGTCGATCATAAGACTCTAATTCGTTAAGGCGATCGGACATCACCTCGCGGCATTGAGACGCCTGGCGCTGTGCATCGCGCAATAGGCCGCGCATATCATCACTGACCTGTTGCCGCTCCATGCGCTCGCGCAGGGAATCGATCATACAGACCAAATCGGTCTGCTGGCGCTTGAGACGGCGCAGGGATTCGGAATAGGGATACAGCCAGCGCGATTCCACCAGCGACTCTCCGGCCAAGCCCATCAGCCGGTTCACCAGCTCGGCGCTGACGCGCAGCACGCGATCCTTCTGCGGCGCAGTATTTTTTTTCAGCGCCGGCTTGACGGCGGCGGTATCGGCGTCCCCTGCCTCCCCCGGCTCGGGCCGCGCTTCGCTCGCCGCCGCGGGGACCGCTTCGGCCCGGGTTTCGGTAACGACACCCGACTCGCCCTTGAGTATGGCGTTGACCTCGTCCAGCAGACTCAGATAGTCCTGCCTATTGGCGTCGTACCAATCGGCCAGTTCACCCTCATGCATGGCGATGGCGAGAATGGTGTCCGCGCCCTTGAGTAAGACATCCATATGCTCGGCGGAGAGGACAATCTCACTGTTTTGCGCCGCGACAAAGCCATCTTCCATGGCATGGGCCAGCTTGACTACCGGCTCGATGCCCACCAGGCGCGCCGCGCCCTTGATTGAATGCGCGGCGCGCATCAACGGTTCCAGGCGTTCCGGCGAAGTCGGATCTTGTTCCAACGCCAACAAGCCCTGATTCAGCACCGCGCCGTGTTGCTCACACTCGACCCGGAACAGATCAAGCATGGAGGGATCGCCGATGGTGAGGGAAATATCCGCTTCGTCATGCGCTGGGGCGGGCGCCCGCTCGGGCGCGGCCGGCTGTGCGTCAGGCGCCGGCTTGATCGCCGCCAGGGCTTGCACCAGTTGCGCAATATCCTGCCTGCGGCCGCCGTACCACTGGTTCAGGTCACCCTCATAGGCGGCGATTTCCTGAATGACATCCAAACCTTTGAGCATCACATCGATGTCGTCGGCACTCAATTCCAACTCGCCGTTCTGCGCCGCGACAAACCCGTCTTCCATGGCATGGGCGATTTCCACCAACGGCTCGATACCCACCAGACGCGCCGCACCCTTAATGGAATGGGCGGCGCGCATTAGCTGATCCAGGCACTCCGACGCGGTCGGATTCTGTTCCAGCGTCAACAGGCCCTCACCGATAACCGCGCCGTGCTGCTCACATTCGACCCGGAACAGCTCCAGCAAGGAGGCATCCTCGGTCAAGTTGAGCCTCCTCTCGGGAATGTCCGCAGACGTTGCCGTCGGGGTCTCCGGGGCCGACACGACTGCTTCCGCCACGTTAATCCGGGGCGTGGCTTCGGCGTCGGCCCGGCTGCCCACCCCTTCCAGTGCGGACACCAGCTGATCAAACACCTGGCGGTGGTCATCCAGCCAGGCATCCAGATTGTCTTCAGCGGCGGCGATTTGACGAATGGCGTCCATGGCCTTGAGCAATACATCCACCGCATCGCCGTCCAACAACAGGCGCCCCTCCTGGGCCGCCACCAAGCAGTCCTCCATCATGTGGGCCAGCCCTTGCACCGACTCCACGCCCAACAGGCGCGCAGCGCCTTTGACGGAATGGGAGGCGCGCATCGCCGCCTCCAGATGTTCGGCGCTGGTCGGATTTTGGTCGAGCGCCAGCAAGCTGTCATTGAGCAATTCAGTCTGTTGCTCAACTTCCATCTTGAATAAATCCAGCATGGAGGTATCCGACATGCGTCCGACTCCCACCTACAAAATCCCGCGCTGCAGCGCAGGGAACAATAATTCCTGGTCAATCACGCCGACGTGGTGATTCTCCCAGATCAGCATGCCCTTGAGATAGTGCACCGAGCAATTCATCGCGGTCGCCGGCGCCTCGGTCATCTCAGCGAAATCGAAACGATACACCCCGCGCACCTCGCTGACGGGAAACACGACCCTGACACCATTGTACGAAGCCACTACCATCCGCTCATACATCCCTTTCACCACATTGGTGCCGGTCATTTCGCCTCGGGTAACGTTTAACAGGCGGCCGATGGAGACGCACAGCTGCAACTCGCCGCGCACATTCACCAGCCCCTTCAGGACGCTGCTTTTGCGGTGTGGAACGCTGTGGACGCTGCGCATCGAGGTCACTTCATCCAGCAAGCGCGTTTCCAAACCCAGCCATTCATCACCGAGCCGGAACAGGATAATGGAACCGGCCTGAGTATTCTTGTCTTCCTGTGGGGCGGAACAAAACTCAGTCCACTGTTCCAGATAACCCGCCGGCGGCTCGGACTCCAACAACTGTCGGCCGGCGGAGGAAAACACTGCGCAATTGATGCAATGACCGACGTCCTTAAGCTTGGGGCATTCGTGATCGCCCTTGGACCAGACGCCGATGCGGTTCCAGCAATCGTCAATGATTTTGTCCTGTTCCGCCATATCCGTTTCAGCGCCTCATCTAAATCGCGTCCAGCTGACCGCTGTCGCGCAAACGATCGGCGCGCGCGCGAAAATTTTCCGCAGCGCGTAATTCGCCCTGTTCCTCGGCCAAGACCGACAGATGAATCAATGATTGGTAATGTTTAGGATCAAGATAAACCGCCTTCTTAAACGCGGTCATGGCCTCTTCGTCCGCGTCAAAACCCAACAACACAAGCCCCTTGAGATAATAGCCCTGGGCCGAATCGGGCACCGCGGCGATCAATTTATCGCACTCGGTGAGGGCCTGTTTCAGACGCCCTTCGTCGGCCAGCTGCTGCACCGAATCGACCCAGGCCTGTATCTGCGCCAGCGGCTCGGACGCGGCTTCCACCGGCTCATGTTTCACGACGGCGATGGCCGGCTTAGACGCTATGCGTCGCGGCGGCTGCGGCGTCTGTTTGAATGCGGCCGCGGACACGGGCTTGGTCGGCGCGCGCGACGCATCGGATTTCAAATAGGCGAACGAGCCGGGCAGGTTGAGGGTTTCAAACAAGCCGGTCGGCATACGACCGGTCTCGGCATGGCCCAGCACCAGCATGCCCTTGTCGGCCATAAGGCCATGCAGGGTGTCGAGTACATCGCATTTGGTTTGGTAATCGAAATAGATCAGCAAATTACGGCAGAACACCACGTCGTACGGTCCCTTGCCCGCCATGAAACCGGGGGCGACAATGTTGCCCTTGGCAAAATTCACTGTCGTCTTGATCTCGGCGGAGATATGGTAATTTTGCCCCTCTTTTTCAAAATACCTATCGCGGAAACTCACGTCCTTACCGCGAAACGAGTTCTCGCTGTAGACACCCCTGCGCGCCTTCTCCAACACGACGGTACTGATGTCTACCGCATCGATGCCGAAGCCGTTTTTTCCCAAGCCGGCGTCTCGCAGCACCATGGCGATGGAGTAGGGTTCTTCACCGGTGGAACAGGGCACGCTGAGTATATTGATTTTTTTGCCGCCGCCGCTGATCTTAAAGCGACGGACATAATCGGCCAAGACATTGAAAGGTTCATGATCACGGAAGAACCACGTCTCCGGCACCGTCACTTCATTAATAAGATGCTGCATTTCCTCGACCGAGGTTTTGATGAGCCGAACATACTCGGCGACATCGTCCATGCCGACCGTCTTCATGCGCCGCGTCACTACCCGCTTGATCGTTTCCGCACCGACCGACTCCGGCGCCAGCCCCATGTCCGACTTGATCAGCTTTTGTATGGTGTCAAACGACATCATTTTGGTTTCCGGCTTCGACCGTGGTACGCCCTTCGCCGCGCAACATCACCCTCACCTCCTTGGGCAATAACTTGGTCGGCGAGACGAACTGAATTACACCCGCCGGGTGCATAACCACCTTGTCGACAAAGGCGCTGGTCTCAGGCTGTATTCCCGTATCGGTAAATATGTCTTCCGAAACCTTGACGGTTTCGGTGACGTTTTCCGCCAACAGGCCGACCAGCCGGGGCTCTGACTTGACCGGCTGGATCAGAATGATACGGCTGCTCATCAAGTGCTTTACCGGTTTGTCACACAGCAGAATGGACAAATCGACCACCGGCACGATTCTGCCCCTGAAGTTCATCAGGCCGGCGATATAAGCAGGGGACTTGGGCAGACTCTGCAGCACCACGTAGGGCACAAGCTCAACGACGTCCGCCACATCCAGCCCGTAGCGTTCGCCGTTGATCTTGAACAGCAACATCATCATGGCAAAGGGCTACGTTGCGTCGGGCGTTGAGACCTTAAATTTTGACACCCCCGTCTGCAACATGTGGGCCGCTTCGTTCAGGTGATCGATGGACGAATGGGATTGTCTCAGTGATTCCACCGTCTGCTGCGCCGACTCGCTCAGTTGTTCGATCGCCTGCTTGATCTGCTCGGCACCCTGCGACTGGAACTGCATCCCTTCATGCACGCTTTCGAAGCGCGGTGTCAGCGCCTGCACCTGGTCGATGATCTCGGCCAGGCCGGAACTGATATTACTCACCTCGTCGACACTGCGGCGCACCTCTTCCGAAAAGCGCTCCACGCTCATGACACCGGCGGTCACAGCGGCCTGCATCTCCTTGACCATTTGCTCGATATCCCAGGTGGCCACGGCGGTCTGGTCGGCCAGGCGGCGAATCTCGGTGGCCACTACGGAAAAGCCCAGGCCGTACTCGCCGGCCTTCTCGGCTTCGATGGCGGCATTCAGTGACAATAGGTTGGTCTGGTCGGCTACCTTGGTGATGGTGGTCACCACGGTATTGATGTTGCCGGCCTTCTCGTTCAGCACCTCGAGCTTGGCGGCGATGGAGGTCGAAGCCTCCACCACCTGGTGCATAGTCGACTCCATCTTCTGCAAGCCGGCCTGGCCGTTGGCGGCGGCGCTGGCCGTGCCTTCGGCCACAGTCGACACCTCGTCCATAGTGCTCACCAGCTCCTTGGCGGTGGCCGAGATCTCGGTGGTGGTGGCCACGATCTGATTCACGGTGGCGGCCTGCTCGGCCACGGTAGCCTCCTGCTCCTTGGCGGTGGCGGCGATCTGGGTGGCTGAAGAAGTCACCTGGATACCGGAACGCTGCACCTGCGCCACGAGCACATTCAAGTTGTCGATCATGGATTGCACGCCCCGGGCCAGCTGGCCGATGGCGTCATCGCTGTACACCTCGAGCTTGCCGGTCAGGTCGCCGTTGGCGGCGGCTGTGACGGTCTCGAGGATCAGATCCACCTTGCGTCTCAGATCCTCCACTGCCTTGCGCCTTTCTTCAATCATTTTATGGATGTTATTAATCATGATCTGCAAACCGGTGGCCAGTTCGCCGATGGCGTCCTTGCCACCGAAGGTGACCTTGCCCGACATATCGCCCTTGGCGGCCTTGTTCACCACGCCCAGCAAGATGTCCACTTTGTGGCGCAGCTCTTGGGCCGCGGCATGCTCCCGCTCGGTAGTGAAATTGACCTTGTCGGCCATATCATTGAAGGCCTTGCCCACTTTGCCGATTTCATCACCGGAGGAAATCTCGACACGTGCGTCCACATCGCCGGTGGCGCGACGCGTCACCACATCCATCAGGCCGAACAGCGGCCGGCTGACCCAGCCGCGAAGAAAATAATTGACCAACACGAGGCCGATGCCGAGCGCAATGAGATTCACAATCGCCTCGATGGCCATCTCTTTTTTGATATAGGCGTCCATCTCCGCCAAGGAGTAACTCACGCGAATGGCGCCATTAATGGCGCCACTGGGCACATTATGGCACTGCAGACAGTTAACGCCGCGGGTATTATTGGTCGCCTTGAAGGGCTTCAGAACGGTCAGGACGCGGCCGTTGCTGGTTTCGGCGACCTGGACGATCTCTTCGCCCTTCAGGGCGCGCTGATCCAACTCGTCGACGGGTTGTTCATGATCAAAGCCGGGGCCGAACTGCTGCTTCACCGGCTCGCCGCGGATGACACGGGCCTCCAACACGCCGGGACGCCGCGCCATCTTGCCCTGTAGAATTTCTCGGTTGGCCATGGTGCCGGTCAACATCATGGTATTCAAGCCGTCGAAATACAGGGTGGTCATGTCAGTGGTGCGTTCCTTGGCCACCTCCAGCGCGCGCGCGCGATCCTGGATAAACACAAACCCCGTTACCGTGACGATGACCAGTAGAAAAATGACCCCGACGACAAGGTTGATTTTGGTTGGAATGGACATTCCCTTGAGCGTGGTGGACGTCTCTTCGATGTTGGCGTTCATAGTGTCCCTTCAGTCAATTTCCGTAATACTCTTATTTTCGAGTCACAAGCCTCTAGCCCGGCATGAGCAAAATCATGCAGTCAATCGCGCGCTAGGCCTGGATAGGGCTCCATCCCCTTCAACGGCATTCGATGTTGAAACTTTAACGGCAGTCAGAGCCTGGCAAACACGCTGGCAGAAAACCCGACGCGGCGGCCCATGACCTCGAAATATAAGGGGAAATTGAGCGCGCCGATAAGCCGCGGCGACGCAGCTCTGGCTCAGCCCAGCGCCACCGCCCGCAACGACACCCCGGCGGCCAGACAATGGTCCAGCCATTCCCCGAGAAACTGATTAACACGCTGCTTTTCGCGCACCTGGCACATCTCGGGGTTGGGGTAATCGTATTTGGGTTTGAACCGATAGTGGCGCTGGTAGGACAACACCTCGGCGACCCCGGCATCGTGATAGATACGCACGATCATGCGCGGCATGGCCGCCGCCAAAAACGAAAGCGGCAAGCGCTGGGCCAGTTTGATGACGGTGGTATATTTGTGCCGCTCAAGTACATCCACAGACAGGCCGTCGCGGCGGCCGGCGCCTTGACAACACTGCACCTCGCCGTCCAGCTCGGGCAGCAAGGTCATCAAACGCCGGAAATTATCCTCGTAAATCTTCATACTTGTTGTGCCTGATACTTCAAACGTCCTTATAATCTATATCGACTGCAGTCGTGCGAGTTTAAACAACGCCCTATGACAGCCTCTGTCTGACGAGGTATAACCTTAGCCCAATCTCGACCGCCTCAGCAAAACAAATTATGCACGCGCCGCCGGCGGCGGGCAGGACAAGGGCGGCGCCACCCGTGTGGACCGTCGCCATTGCCTATGGCGGCACGGCGGGCTGGTCTTCTCAGCTCGGGCGCAGTGGCGGGTTTTTCGGCCTGTGGGGCCTGGCCATGCGGCCGGCACGCGGCAAAAACAGATCACAGCGGTAGTTAAGTCCAGGCCCTGACGACCTGCTCTTTATTGAGCGCCAGCCACTGCATAGCCATGATCACCGCCGCCGAGTTGAGTCGACCAGAATCGATCCAAGCCATGGCCTCGTCGAAAGCGACACTGATGACGCGGATATCCTCGTGCTCATGATCCAGGCCGTGAATCCCGCCCGCCTGCGCCGCATCCACCCGCCCGCAGAACAACTCGATGGTCTCGCTGCAGGCGCCGGGGCTGGGATAATAGCGGCAGACGTGCTGCAGCTCGCTGACCTGGCAGCCGGATTCCTCCAGCGCCTCACGCCGCGCCACCATGTCTGCCGTCTCGCCCTCATCGATCATGCCGGCGACGATCTCGGTGAGCCAGGGACCGTCGGGGTCATCCAGCGCGCCGATACGGAACTGCTCGATCAGCACCACCTTGTCCAGTATCGGATCATAAGGTAGCATCGCCACCGCATGGCCGCGCTGGAACAGTTCCCGGCTCATCACGGCGCTCATGCCACCGCCAAACAGGGCATGGCGCAGGCGGTATTTTTCAATATGAAAAAAGCCTTGAAAACGCACCGATTTGCTTACAACATCAACATCGCCATATTTCATGTCGGCTCCTTCCACCTTGCATGGACTGCATTTTCTTATATTCACCGCAAACATGGCAAAAATACATTTCAGGAAATGCAATCACGGTCGTGAACTAATATAGTAACCGCATGCGGCAATCACTTGCAGCGTTGGGGCCCGCTCGGGCAACGCATATAACAAGCACAATCAGCCAAGGATTTCTCTATGTACGATGACCATGACGAAAATGACTGGATTGAAGCGGAAGAGATCATCCGCGACGAGGACGACAGCCCCTCTTCCAGCCTAGCCATCAGTAATCAGGCCCTACCGCAAACCCTCTACATCCTGCCGCTGTCGGAGCGCCCCTTCTTTCCGGCCCAAACCTTGCCCATCCTGATGTCCGAAGACCCGTGGCTGGATACCATCAAACGCATCGGCCAGACCCAGGCCCAGCTCGGCGGCGTGCTGCTGGTGCGACGCGACGAGGAAGAAGATGCCAGCCCCGATGATTTTTATCAAACCGGCAGCGTGGTACGACTGCATCACCCCATTCGCTCCGACGGCAAGCTGCAGTTCATCGCCGAGGGCGTCAGGCGCTTTCGCGTGGTCAAATGGCTGTCCGACGAGCCGCCCTATCTGGCCCAGGTGGAATATCCGCAAGAGTCGGAATCGCGCAACACCGAGCAGACCAAGGCCTACGCCATGGCCATCATCAACACCCTCAAGGAGCTGGTACCGCTAAACCCGCTCTACAGCGAGGAACTGAAATATTTCCTCGACCGCTACGGTCCCAACGAGCCCTCGCCGCTGACCGACTTCGCCGCCGCCCTCACCACGGCCGAGAAGGAAGAGCTGCAGGATATTCTCGAGACCACCAAGATCCACCGCCGCATGCAGAAGGTGCTGGTGCTGATCAAGAAAGAGCTGGACGTGGCCAAGCTGCAGGCCCAGATCCGCCAAGGCGTGGAAACGCGCATCAGCGAACACCAGCGCAAATTCTTCCTGCGCGAACAGCTCAAGGTCATCCAGCATGAACTGGGCATCGCCAAGGACGATCGCGAGGCTGACGTCGATAAATTTACCCAGCGCCTGGACAGACTCATGGTGCCCGAAGACGTCATGGAAGCCATCGAAGAAGAGATGGAAAAACTCAGCATCCTCGACGCCGGCTCACCCGAATACGCCGTCACGCGTAATTATCTGGACTGGATCACCCTACTACCGTGGGGCATTTATACGGACGACAAATTCAATCTCAAACAGGCACGCGTCATCCTCGACCAGGACCACGACGGCCTCAATGACGTCAAACAGCGCATTATCGAATTTCTCGCGGTGGGTTCGCTCAAGGGCGAGATCGCCGGCTCCATCATTCTGCTGGTGGGCCCGCCCGGCGTGGGCAAGACCTCGGTGGGCAAATCCATCGCCCGCGCCCTGGGGCGCAAGTTCTATCGCTTCTCCGTCGGCGGCATGCGCGACGAGGCCGAAATCAAGGGCCACCGCCGCACCTACATCGGCGCCATGCCCGGCAAGGTGGTGCAGGCACTCAAGACCGTGGGCAGCGCCAACCCGGTCATCATGCTCGATGAGATCGACAAGATGGGCAGTTCCTTTCGCGGCGACCCCGCCTCGGCCATGCTCGAGGTGCTGGACCCGGAGCAGAACGCCGACTTCCTCGACCACTATTTAGACGTGCGCTTCGATCTGTCCAATGTATTATTCATCTGCACCGCCAATACCTTGGACACCATCCCCAGCCCACTGCTGGACCGCATGGAAATCATCCGCCTGGCCGGCTACATCACTGATGAAAAAGTCGATATCGCCAAGCACCACCTGTGGCCGCGGCAACTGAGCAAGGCCAATCTGAAGAAGAGCGAACTCAAAATCACCGACTCGGCCCTGCGCCATGTCATCGAAGGCTACGCCCGCGAGGCAGGTGTACGCAATCTGGAAAAACAACTGGGCCGCATGGTGCGCAAGGCAGCGGTGGAATTCGTCAACAAACCGCGCACCAAGAAACAGAAAAACATCATTATCAAGGACGTCGAGACTTACCTCGGCCAACCCTTCTTCCGCAAAGAGAAACTGCCCAGTGGCGTCGGCATCGTCAACGGCCTCGCCTGGACCTCCATGGGCGGCGCCACGCTCACCATCGAGGCCTCGGTGGTGCACCACAACAACCGGGGGTTCAAACTCACCGGCAAGCTGGGCGATGTCATGAAAGAATCGGCCGAGATCGCCTATAGCTACATCATCTCCAACATCAAGCAATTCCACGGCGATCCGGGATTCTTCGACAAGGCCTTCCTCCATCTGCACGTACCGGAAGGCGCCACCCCCAAGGACGGCCCCAGCGCCGGCGTCACCATGGCCACTGCCCTGCTGTCACTGGCGCGCAAACGCAAGGTCAGCCGCCCCCTGGCCATGACCGGCGAACTCACGCTCACCGGCCAAGTGCTGGCGGTCGGCGGCATTCGCGAAAAGATCATCGCCGCGCGCCGCAACCGCATCATGGAAGTGATCCTGCCGGAGGCCAACCGCAAGGATTTTGAGGAGCTGCCGGATCATATTCGTAAAGGGATGACGATTCACTTTGCGCGCCATTACAAGGACGTGGAGGCGGTGGTCTTTGTGACCAGTCATTAGACTTACGGCGGGAGGCTTGAGGTGATTGAGCGTACCCGCTTATCCCTTCCCTGTAGGAAGCACTCGCAGACCACAAAAGGGCCGGGGCGGAGGAACAGCTGCGACCCTCGGCATCTTATCTTCCTCCTTAGCGGGCAGCCGCAATTTGCCAGGAACGGTCATAGACCAAGTCGATACCAAATCCGTGCGCTACTCGGCAAGTGGTTGGGCCCTTCTAGCGCTCGAAGTTACGCTCAGCGCAGTCACTGTGACCAAAATCAGTCCCATACCGAAGATCTGTAGACCGACCAGGTTTTCATTCAAAACCACGACACCGAATAGCGACGCCGTGATCGGCTCGACCATTGCCAGAATTGAGGCCACGGCCGGCGCGGTATGCTTTAGGCCGACGATATAGAGAATGAAGGACAATCCCGCGCCAAGCACCCCCAGCACCACAAACAGTGGCCAACTCGATGTGCTCAGCACTGCCACGGCTTGGTCGGCGTCCGCCGGCCAAATGAGTACGGTGACCAGTACCGCGAACGCTATCACGAGAATCGCCTGCGGGCTGCCGTGCGGTGCCGCATACTTGAAGCCGAAAATAAATACCGCATAGCACAGCCCGGAGAGCAGACCGGCGCCGGCGCCGACCAGCGTGACGCTGCCCGCCCCAACGTCGTAAATACGTGTAAGCAGCACGACGCCGAGCATTACCACGGCAATCGCGGCCCACTTGAGCGGAGTAGGGCTTTCAAGCTTGAATGCAAAGGACACGAGATAGACGAACACCGGTGCGCAGTACATCAGCGTTGCCGCAACCGCGACGCTGCCCTCGGCGATGCTCACGAAATAGAATGCGAAGTTGCCAGCCACGCCGAGACCGGCAATCGCCGACCAGCCCCATAATCGGCGACTTGCCAATCCGCTGCCACGTGGGCGCAGCGCCAGCCAAACGAGAACAAACAACAGCCCGATCGCGCCCCGGTATAACGACACCACGAACGCGTCCCAGCCGTCGGCCATGAGAATCCCGCCGATTCCGCCTGACAGCCCCCAGCAGAGCGCCGCCAAGACCACGAACGCCGTACTTAAATTCACCATTTGTCTCCACTTTTTCTGATGGATTTAAGCATATCGCCGGAGGCGATCAAGGCCGCGGTGGTCAAGCTAGCCTGACCCCCGACTCGTGTTCAGGGTATAAAGCAGTGTTGCTTTTGACCTTCCTTGAAGACGTGCGCCGCCTGCAATAAGCTACTGTCAGCGCTGAAGCTCTAGCAACCCCACCTAAACCCTCAACAGTCATGAAACTCGACGCTATCGATATAGCCATCGCTGTCATAGGTCACTGTGGCGCAATTTTTACTGAATTGCTTATCTACACAATTGACTGTTAAGGACTTGCCAGATCCATTACAGGTGTACTTCTTTTTGCCGGTGCGAATGTCAATGAGACGTTCCTCGGCATTCTGCTCGAGATCCTCCTCCACCACCTTGGCCACCCCGCTCAAATCGACCGGATCATCGCCACGGGCTGCCACCATGCCTGAAAACATCAACAACCAGCACGCCGCAACGCCCACCACCGAAACCATGAACCGCTTACCTATTTTGTTAGTCATCTGTATTACCCGCCTTTTGTTAACGTTTATTGTAATACCCGCCAATACCAGGCGCTCATCCATCCCTTTCCGCGATGTTGCAGGCCGATTATGGTATACAAATATTCAGCTGCGAACACAGCGACAGTGGGAATAGTATCAGGCCGGGCCTCAAAGGGCACCAGCGCGCATTAGTTTCAGATATCCGTACCGCGCGCGCTGCCAACTCGGCGGGCGGGAGGTCATTGCTCAGCACCTGATTTCAACGACCCTATTGATCCCCGCGTCCACTGCAGCGACTGGCTAGCAATTGCTATCACTGTGCCCGGGGTTGTTTTGGCATGAGATACCGCAGGACAATGGCGACCAAAATAATGCCGGAACATCACCCCAAGAGATTTACCCGGTCGGTTTCATCAACGACTGCTTGGGCCGGCATTATTCCGCCATGAACAATACTCGACCAGATTGTGAATCATATACGGCTTGCGTTAGCCAACGGTTCTTTGGCAGCCAATATGAGAAACACGCCTAAGGTAGCGTATATGCCCATTATCATATATTCATATTCGTAGTGAGGTGGTGTCCAGTTCCAACCGGCGGGCCAAATCCACCTCATCAGAGGCTCGCACACCAACGAAAAAAATCACTCCAATCACATAAAGTGCGGCTTTTAGAGCCTGAAGCTTCAATTCCTGTTACATGGCATTTCTGCTCTCGTGGTTTCTGACACTGCTAACGCCTGCGTTCACGGTCCGGTTGACCGAGTTGTTGGCCTGCGTGACGAGCACTTCACTAACCATCGCGCTTGATCTCCTGAACGTGTTGTCTGGCCGTCGTAAGGTCCACTTTCCGGGATTCGCGTAGCAACCGGATAGCGTCTATCTCATGCCCGGCCCTAACCAGAGCACGCACATTGTCATCTATGACGTCCGGTGAAGCGTCCTGCGTCGCCTTGTCCCCATTAACAAGCAATATGCGCAGCCGTTGCGCGAACAGCAGTTGTGCGTCGTCAGGATCGACCAGAAAGGCCGCAGTCAGAGGCAGTTCTTTTCCGTCTTTAAGCTTGAGCACTACACGGCGACTGGGTGTGCCTTCGTCGCCCACCGGCGAATGCGCGTACACGTCACCTATCTTATCGAAGCTCAGCTGTCCCTGTCGGAGCCTTAACCCATGCCGTCGCAACCACTCAATGCGTCTTGCAGACGTATTGACTGTAAGGTGACTGCGTTCCAATAATAATAGCCCGATGCCAAAGCAGGTAAAAGCTGCACCGATGAGCCCTACGGCACGCTGATCGCCACGGCTTCCGATGGTCAAGTCGTAAACCAAAACCCCGAAGAATACAAAACCGATCACGACCCACAGGCGCCCCCAAGCAGTGCTATCGTGTCGATATTCGATGCGGCCATCTGTGGTTTCGTAGATTTTCAACGCCATAGCTTTTGATCACGGAGACGTTAAGCAAAAGCCTCTCAATGAGGGGCTAACCTTCGCAATAATCGGCATGCCAGAGTGGAGCTGCTATTGTGCTATTCAAGCATAAACAAAGTGCCGCCGTAAGCTTCCCCGCCTAGCACACCGCCCAAAAAGCGGGTTCTCAAATTGAGGACCAGCCAATTAGCTTATGCTTATCAGTCAGTTAGCAAATCGACTGATTGATTTATCACTAATGCAGGATGCAAGCTGTAACGGAGATATGGGACAAATTAATTTTATAACCAGCCATTCAATATTAGTGTCAGCATGTATAACAATCTTCCGCTTCGTATGTCTCAACCCGCAAGATAGAGCATTTCTTTTACAGCGCCCCACTGCGCTTGATCTCCCAATACCCATTCACCACCCGCACCGGCAGTTCCACCGGGGTGGTATCGATGCTCAGCACGCCACGCTGACGCAGTTGGCTTTGCAGTTCATTACGTTCCTGCAGATATTCGCAGGTGCCGAGATAGGCTAGTGCGTCTTCCAATCCCGTAACCGGCCGTTCCAGTGTATGGTCCAGCATCTGTTCACGCAAATTGGCGACCAATACCAGGTGATGACGCCGCAGTAATCGGATGGCGGGCATGAGTTCAGCGCAGTCCTCTTCACGCAGGTTGGTCATGATCACCACCAGTGCACGTTTGCGCTGCCGGGTAACCAGCGTGCGGGCGGCGGCCAGGTAGTCGGAGGCCTGGGTGGTGGGTTGCAGGTCATACACGGTGTTGAGAATGGTGTTGACCATGGCACTACTTTTCATTGGCACCAGCCAGCGCTGTTCGCCGGCGAAGCTCATCAGCCCTACGGCGTCGCCTTGGTGCAGGGCGACGTAGCTGAGCAGCATGAGGGCGTTGAGCGAATGGTCGAAGTGAGACAGGTCATCGTCCTGCGCGCGCATGCGGCGGCCGCAGTCGAGCATGAAAAACAGTTGTTGGTCGCGTTCGTCCTGATACTCTTTTGAGATCAGTTTGTGGCGCCGCACGGTGGCTTTCCAGTCGATCTGGCGCAGGCTGTCGCCGTCACGGTAGTCGCGCAGTTGATGAAATTCCAGCCCTTCGCCGCGGCGTTGTTTACGTTTGATGCCGAGCTGACTGGTGCGATTGTCGGTGGCCAGCAGTTTGAAATGGCTGATGGCAGCAAAGTCGGGATAGACGCGCACCTGCGTCGGTGCACCGGCCATGCGGCTGAGGCTCCATAGCTTTAAGGGCGATGGGATTAATACTTGTGTCTGTCCGAAATCGGCCGGGCCGCGCTGGGCGGGGCGCAGCCGATAATTCACCTCGCCGGTTCGACCCGCTTGCAGCGTGAACCCGCGCGGCATAAATTTGAGCCCGGCGCCGGCCGGGGCGAAGTCAAACACCTCGACCATAACCGGCCGGCCGAATGAATGACTGAAGCGCAGCGTCACCTCGCTCCAGTGATTGACCGGCAGCGTGTGGGCCACTTCACGGGTTACTTCCACGGCTGGCATACGTTTCAGTTTCCATAGGTCCCACAGGCTCAGTAACAGCAAGGCGCCAAACAGCAGTCGTGCCGCATGGCCCGCAGTGTCGCCCGCCCGCAATGCCGCCTCATTATCAATCAACTGTAGCAGCGGCGCCGCCAGCGCCGTCACGCCACACAGGGCGACTAACCCCAGTAAACGCGATGCGGGAACGACAGACAGACGCTTCATGTGCGCGGCGCGTCGACCTGGTCAAGGATATCGTCGAGCAGTCGGTCCGGCGTCACACCTTCGATCTCCATGTCGGGTGACAATAGCAAGCGATGGCGCAGCACCGGCTTGGCCACGGCCTTGACGTCATCGGGTGTAACAAAATCACGCCCCTGCAACAGCGCCCGGGCCTTGCCGGACCGTACCAAGGCCAAACTGCCGCGCGGCCCAGCCCCCATGGTGATGCCGGCCCAGTCGCGCGTGGCGCGCACCAGGCGCACGGCATAGTCGAGCACCTGTTCGTCGATGGTGAAGTCGGCCACCATCTGTTGCAGCCGGGCGATCTGTTCGGGTTGCAACAACGGCTGCACGTCGTCCAGTTTAAAACTTTCGCTCGACTCGCCGCTGGTAACCAGCTTCACCATCTGCTTCTCTTCCGTCTCTGCCGGATAGTCGATAAAGATCTTGAGCAGAAAGCGGTCCAGCTCCGCTTCCGGCAACGGGTAGGTGCCCTCTTGTTCGATGGAATTCTGTGTGGCGAGCACCATGAAGGGTTCGCCGGTGGCGAATGACTTGCCCTCGATAGTGATCTGGCGTTCCTGCATCACTTCCAACAACGCAGCTTGGCTCTTGGCCGGAGCGCGGTTAATCTCGTCGGCGAGCAATAGATTGGTAAAGGCAGGGCCACGGCGCAACTGAAACTGCTGATTGGACATGTTGTACATGGCGTGGCCGGTGATGTCGCTGGGCATCAAGTCGGGGGTGAACTGCACCCGCGCGAACTGGCCGTGAAAACATTTGGCCAGCGCCCGCACCAGCAAGGTCTTACCCAGGCCGGGCACACCTTCCACCAGCACATGGCCGCCGGCCAGTAGTGCAATCAGCACATGATACACCACTTCGGCCTGACCGATCACCACCTTGTTGATCTCGCCGCGCAAGCCCTGAATGGCTTGATGGGCCTGTTGAAAATCCATTGCCGTCATAGTCGGTTCCTTATCTGTTGTAGTTGCTGTACCAATTCGGTGAGCTGCTGTGCCTTTTGAATATCTTGTTGCGCAAAGGCCCACGCCACCCGGCCGGCATCACAGCCGCTCAAGCGACCGATCAGGGCGAATTGCTGTTCGCCGGTCAGACGCCGAAAGCCGGGGTGGCGCCGCTCCATGATTTGTTTTATGGCGCGGCGCAATCCTTGTACTTGAGGCGCAATCTTTTGCCAGCGCCAGGCGAACATGGCGCTGGCGAACAGATGTTCGCCAAGTCGACGCCGCTGTGCCTCGGCCTGTTGTTGCAGCGGGCCGAAACGACGACCGCGCCGCCACAACCACAGTGCCAACAGCAACAATGCCAGGCTTACCCCGAAGGCCGCGTTGCGCCACAGCAAGGTAAACAGTGACGGCACCTGCGCGTGGTAAAGGATCAGCACCTCGCCCGGCCCCAGCATTTGCCAGAGTAGATAGGCATGGTCGTAGCAGGCGATGTAGCGGTTGTGCCAAAAACTTAGTCGGGTGGTCACAGTCACCATACCGTCGCCGATGAAATAACGCAGCAATTGATTACCGTCATCATTGGCGGCGGCGATGGTCTCAAGCTCGCTATGGTTTACCAAAACCATATTGCTGCGCAGGGCGATATCCAGTGGCTTTTCGCCGTCACCCGTTTCCAGTGACAACACATGCTCTGCGTCCAAGCACTCGGCCTGACGCTGGCCAAACCAGTGCACCATGGAGTCAAACGCCGTGTGACCCGGTCCGGTATCGGCCGCGGGATACGCCCCCAGCCCCAAATCCTGCAGGATAAGATTACGATTGGCGCCGCTTTGTTTGTCCGTATAACTGTTGGCATTGAGAATCAGATGGCCGCCCGCCTCCACCCATTGCCACAAGGCGTCCACCCGGGCGCGGCTTAACATCCCTTCGTTGGAGAACAGTATCAGCGTGGCGCCGGCAGGATCGGGCAAATCATCCAGATGACTGACGCCCTTCGCGGGGGTGACCGGCACATCGTTTTTTTCCAGAAACCGTTGCGCCGCCAGGAAAGGATTGCGGCGCGCCGCTTCGCTAAAGCCCTTGTCCACCTCTTCCACGCGCCAGGGCAACTGCTGAACGCCCCAATAGAGTCCGGCCAGGGCGGCCACGACCAACAGGGCGATGACCAGTTTCTGAGTACGCTCAGCCATTCGTCGCCCCTGCCTGGAAGAAATCCGGCCAGCGCTCACACAAGCCATCCATGACGTCGCTGGCGGGCGGCCGGTGGGCATAGGCCAGTCGCTGCCAGTGACGGGTCAGTTCAGAGAAATAGTCACCCAGCTCGGGGCCGGTCTGTTGCACAACCAGGCGGCGGCACTCCTCTTCGGTATGGCCGCTGCGTAAACGGATGTTGTAATCGTGCATCAGTCGGCTTAGCGCCGCGCGATAGAGCAAACTATAGGCGGCGCGAAACTGTTGCCGGTGCCAGAGTGAGCGCACCTCGGCCAACACATCCGGCGGCAGCGTTTCACGCCCCATCTCCATACCGAATAGTACGGCGAGCGGCGCCTCGGGGATTTGTTCACTGCCACGCCGCACGTACTGCAATAACCAGTCGCGCTGTTTATACAGAAAGATCAACACCAGCGCGATGACCACAACCCATAGAAAAAAGCGCAGGTTGGCGGCGAGAAATTCGATCAACTGCAACAACCAGGCGGGAAACCCGTTCTCCTGTTGCTGCTCGTCTGAAAACCAGTCCCAATCCAGGCTGCGGACGGTTTCCAGACTATGAAATGTCTCATCGGCCATGACGGTCTCGATCTGGGATTTGGCCGTTTCGCGGTCCAGCGTTTGCGCCATGGCCGCATCCGGCGGCCAGCCACAGGCGAGCACGGCCGCCAGCAACAGCGCCGCCACCTTGCCCACGCCGTTTAGAGTCTGGACCCGCTGCACCAAACGGCGAAAGCTCAGCTCCAGGTCCCAGCCCTCCAGCCGGATGCGGCGATTCAGATAGAGCGAAAATCCGGCGGCCACATAAAACGGTGCCACCAAACTCATCACCACATAACTAAGCAGATTGAATCCCCCCATCACGCCCCGATCCGGCATAAAGAAAAGCGCTTGCCAATCCACCTCCACCGCCTCGGGCACCATCATCGCCACCAAGGCAAGAAAAGCCAACGGCAGGATTATCTCCACATGCAGGCCGATAAAGGTGAGCCAGCCGGCACCCGTGCCGGTATTGCCGTGCAGCACCTTCAATCGTTGCGCGCGCTGTTTGCCCTTGAGGTTTTCCAGCTGGATCACCGGCAGGTCCATGGAGCGGGTCAGACTCAGGCGGCGATAGGTAAGCGAGGCGAACCACTGTTTTGCCGCCAGGCCGGGAAACGCACACAACGTCTGCTTCAACTCCGGCACTTCACCGAACAGGGCGCGGCTGAGGATGTGCAGCAAGGGCCGTTCCCAGATCGGCTTCAGCCACCAGAAGATCACAATGGCGATGACCGGATAGCTGTACAGCAGCAGTTGCAAAACAATAAAGGCCGGCAACGTCACCGCCAGCCAGGCGCGGCACATCGGCCACCACCAGTTACGTGCCATGAGAATGCCCAGGTCGATGGACTCCCATGCACTGCGCGGCCGAACTTTGACGGCAATTTGATCAAACTGCATGGCCACGCCCCGTGCGCAGAAAATAAAACAGCACGAATAGCCACAACGCCGCCCCCACAGAATATTTTACCGTGGCGTTCATCACTGCCGATGACCAGAAGGCCTCGACAAACGCGGCGATGAGCAGCATCAGCATCACGCCGTACATGATGCGCACTGCCACCGCCGCGGCGCCGCGCAGCGCCTGTAGCCGCGTCTGCCTGCCCGGCGCGATCAGCGCGTACCCAAGCCGTAAACCGGCGGCACCGGAGAGGGCGATGGCGGTGAGTTCGAAGGCGCCGTGACCGACCACAAAGGGAAAGAAGGTGCTGTGATAATCGATGTTGTCAATATGTGCGGCGATGCTTCCGAACAGGGCGCCGTTGTAGACCAGAAAAAAGATACTGCCCAACCCGAACAGGATTCCGCCGGCGAAGGTGCGGAAGCTGATGCCGATATTGTTCTGAATGTAGTGGCCGAACATGGCGAAGTCACTGCCGGCGTCGCGCGGCCTGCCTACGTGTTCCGCCGCCGGGTCGTACATGCTCTCCAGTTGCTCCACGAATTGCGCCGGCATGACGCTGTAGACCAGCTCGGGGGACAGCAATACAAAACCATAGAGAATCAACGCCGGCAAGAACAGCAATGCCGAGGCCAGGGTGCAGACACGCCACTCGCGCCGCACCAGGGCGGGAAAGTCGGCCACGATGAAACTGATAAAGGTGGACCCGAGATTGGACTTGCGCCGGTAGAGCTGCTGATGGCCGCGCAGCACCAACTGGTTCAAGTGCTCGGTCAGCGCGGTGCTGTAGTGGCGCTGACGCGCCAGGGAGAGCTGGTGACACAGTCGTCGATAGGCAGCGGGGAAATCGGCCAGTACCACACCGGCCGGCGGCTTGCTGTTCCGCTCCAGACTCGCCAGCATCGTCTCGAAACGTTGCCACTCGTCGGCGTGACTCTGCTCAAACAGGCTTTGCCTCATGCCTGCCCTTTCAGACCGTTGGCGATGCGCATCACTTCGAGCACGCCCGCCTTGCCCGACTTGCCGGTCAGCGGTGTGAGTATATCGGCCAGTTCGGCCTGGCGCTGGGGCGAGAGGCGGTTGCGTGATTCACTGAAATCGAGCAGTGCGCGCTGTTCATCATCGCTCAAGGGCACCGGCGCCGGACGTGTTCCCGTTTCATCAACGGGGGCCGGCGGTTTGATGCCGGCGTTGTGCACCACCAGGGTGCCGGCGGCCAGGTCACCCAGGCGGCGGAAGTGACGGCTGGTTACCATGCTGACTAATCCGACGACGTAAAAGAAGGGTAGAAAGTCGGCGGCGCGCAGCAGATTGCGTACAATGGCTCCGTCCCATCCCACCGGCGTGCCGTCGTCGTTGACCACGCGCAGATCCATACTCTTTTTGCCGGGTGTCACGCCGTCGCGAAAACGTTCGAAACAGACCGGATAAAACCACTCCAGCAGAAAATAGAGGATCATCATCATCCCCATACCCAGCTGCCCGGCGAAGCCCATCAGCATGGCGATGACAAACATTATCGCCCAGCGAATCACCAGGTCGATGCCGTAAGCGAGAATGCGCGGCACCGGCCCGGCCGGACGCAGGGCGAGATCTATCCCTTCCGGGGTTTCGATTGAACAGGCGGTATCGAGCATCTTACGCTTGATTAATTTACCGTCACGCTCAGGGCTCAAGTTGAGTATCTGTATAGATCTGGCGATAGGCGGCGAACATGGATCCCATCATCACCGGCCCCAGCACCAGCCAACCCAAGGCCAGCGGAATGGTGGCGACAATGGCGAATACAAGCCCGATCAGGCCGTAGAGCAAAAACGCCAGCCAGTTGCGCAGACACCCTTTGAGACTGAGGCGCATGGCCTGCACCGCCGATAGCTCATTAAGCATCACCAGTGCGGGCGCAAACCAATACGCCGCCATGAGAGGAATCATTAAGGCGAGCATGACCAAGAAGATCAGCGCCATCGGTAAGGGCATGGACACGGGGATGCCACTTTCCGGGGCTATGGCCGCTATATTCCCCGGACCACCCACCTGTGCAAACATCAACCCCATGAAAACGGCAATGACTACGATCATGCCTAATAGATATAGACCGCCCACGGCCAACAGTCCGCCCAGATTGGTTTTGAAGCCGGCGAAGACATCGCCGAGACTAAAGCCTTCACCCTGAAACTGTTTGTAACAGGCCAGCATAAAGCCACCGACAAACACCGGCATAATCAGATTCACCAATATAGAAACCAGCGGAATCAGCGACAACACCATGACGATGACCCAAAACACCACAATCGCGCCCACCCACAGGCCGGCGCTTTGTTTGAAATAGAAATAGCCTTCCTTGAACCAGCCCCATCCCGCGCCGGCGCTGAGTTTTTGCGGTTCCACCAGGGCGAACTCACCCGGCTCGCACGCCACTTCCAGATCCGCTTCGGGTTGCCGGTAGGGATTATATTCGGCAGCGCCGGCGGCTTCGGCCTGAGCCGGCTGGGCGGGTGTAGAGACCGGTTCCGCCTCAGGCGCAGCGGCGGCGATCTCCGCCGCTTGCTCGGCCACCACCTCGCAACCCAACCCGGCCGCCTGGATCATGGCCTTATACTGTTCCGCCTGAGCCTGGTCCAGCCCCTTCTTCACCACTATCGGGCGGCCGGAAAAGATCTTGTCCAACTGCTCGGCCTCGGGCGCCAGATGGAACAGTTCGGCAATATTCGTCCTCACCGCTTCCACATCACGACCCGCCAGCAGTTCCCCCTTGACGACAAGTTTGAACATAGACATGTGTTTTTGCACTCCTAAGATTTTAGGATTAACGAGATTTGGATGCGTTTCAACGCAACATACCAACAAGCATGTCGGACGCGCCAGTGAATCCTGGATATATAAATCTTGGCCGACAAACACTCATGGCGGCACGATTCACGCTACAATGCCTGTCAGTTTTTGCCGCGCTCCCTGCAGGCGACCCGTAACCGATCCATGACCCGATCCAAACAACTGAGCGCGTTTCTTTTCGTGATTGCCGTCGGCGCCGGCTTTATTTGGCTGGCGAGCGGCTCGTCGAATCAGGCCCAACGCCAGGACTGGCTGGAGGGCTGGCGCGAATTAAACCCGTTCCAGTTGCCGCGCCGCGCGCCGGCCGCAACGACGTATGGGGACTATCTCTATGTAGTCGGCGGCATCGACGCCGGCGGCGCGTATGTCCAGCCGGTGGAATATGCGCCCATCCTGGCGGACGGCGGCCTGGGAGAGTGGCGTCAGACCAGCGCCCTGGTGGAGGGACGTTTCTATAATGCCGCCGTGGCCCACAAGGGTTTTCTGTATGCCCTGGGCGGCGGCAGCGGCGCCCCCGGCGAGCAGAACTACCCCATCGCCTCGGTGGAACGCGCCCAGATCAACAGCGACGGTTCGCTCGGGCCCTGGCAGACCGTCAATCACCTGACGACACCACGGCGCGGCCTGAAGACCGTGCTGCATGGCGATACGATTTACGCCATTGGCGGCTATGACGGCCGCTTTCTCAAGTCCACCGAGCGGGCCAAGATCTTGGATAATGGCGCGCTGAGCCGCTGGCAGCTGGAGGCGCATGAATCCATCATCGACCGCTATATCCATTCCGCCGCGGCCAAGGGCGGAGTGATATACCTGCTCGGCGGCCACATGCGCAATCCGGGCAGCCCCAGTTACAGCGACGTGGAATCCAGCCGCTTCCAGGCCGGCGGGCGCCTCGCCCCCTGGCGCATCGAGGATCACGGCCTGCTGGCGCCGCGTCTGGTGGCCGAGGCCTTCACCCTAGGCGACTATCTCTATATCGCCGGCGGCCATACCGGCAGTGAGCGGCTGACCAGCGTCGAGGTGGCGCGTATCCGCGCCGGCGGCAGCTTGGGCCCCTGGCGCTTCACCACGCCCTTACCTGTGGCGCGCAGCGCCTATGCCGTCGCCACCCATGAGCGGCATGTCTACCTGCTCGGCGGCGGTGGCGACGGCCGTCCCCTGAACAGCGTAATCACCGCCGCCCCCGACCGAAACGGGGACCTGGGTCAGGCAGCAACGCAGATCAGCGATTGAGACGCAGCGCATCGCGCTTTATGCTGATGTCATGAACGTCAATCAACTCAGCCATGAACAGCTCGATTACTGGGTGGCTCGGGCGCGGTGCATCGCGCTTACTCCGGCCGCCGAGGGTGCAGGCTATCTTTACACGCCCCAGCCGGGCTTGGCGCCGCGGCGCTGGGCGCCGAGCCGTTACTGGTCCCGGGGCGGCCCCATCATCGAGGCGGCCCATATCGACCTGAACTGGGACTGGGAAAGTTCAGGGCAATGGTCCGCGTCCATGGACCCGGACATCAATACCCAGGGCGGGACCATGCTGGAAGCGGCCATGCGCGCGTATGTCATTTCGCAGTTGGGCGACGAGGTCGGCTGATGCATCTTCCCGAGGGTGAATTGATTCATGTGCGCCATTCGCCGTGGCATACCATCGAGGTCAGCCAAAACGAGGACGTGCGAGTGTTGCGCACCGATCGGCGCGCCGTGCAGAGCGCGCTGAATCTAAAGCAGCCGCAACAACTCGCCCTGCGCTACATGCAGGCCATGATGGCGGGACTGTTGTTCCAGCCACCCCCCAGCAAGGTGTTGTTACTGGGCTTGGGTGGCGGTGACCTGGTGCGCCATCTACACCATTACCTGCCGCAGGTGCGGCTTGAGGTGGTGGAACTCGATGAAGTGATCGTCGACGTGTGTCGCGACTGGTTCGCCCTGCCGCAGTCGGAACGGCTGACGGTGAATGTGGACGATGCGGCCAATTTCGTCGTCACCACGCGAGAGCGCTTCGACTGGTTGCTGGTGGACATCTACAGTGACAGCGGCGTGCCGGCGCCCTTGATCGACAGCGGCTTTTATCAAGGCTGTTACGACGCACTAAACCACTCAGGCATGCTGGTGATAAATCTGATCACCGACGACGCCGAGACATTCAAGTCCATACTCCAGCGCCTGCGGCGTCAGTTTGACTGCAACACCCTGTGCCTGAGCGTACCTGGCCACATCAACATCATCGTCTTCGCCTTCAGGCAACGGCCGACACGACTCAGCTCGCCGGCGCTGTCGCGCCGGGCGATAGAGTTGAACAAGCGCTTTGAAATGAATTTTAGTGAATGGGCGCAACAACTGTTCTCCACCAACCCGACGGAAGGTGGAGAACTGATGTTTTGAGGCTGTGCAAGCTAGGCGGTGACGTCGATATTGCGCCCGAGATGCGAAGGCAGCTTTTCGGTGGGGACTTCCTGGCTTTGATTGACCACGCTCTTGATCAACTCAGCAGCGGCATCTTTCTCGATGTCCATCGCCTTGTTGAGGACCGCAACACCGACCGGATCTCCGGCCTTCTGCTTCGCCACCTGGCTGGCGGCGGGGGTCATTACTCCGCTGATATCCATACTCATACTCCTAAGTTGGATCCAACGTCCGCTGTGGGATCAAGACAAAAAACAGTCTTACATCAAAGTTATCGGCCGCTAGGCGGCGCAACTTAACCCTCAGCCCGCGTTTCCCGCCGGGCGGCCTGGGGGGTGTGATCAGTATGTATTTGTGCGCTTGATCCACATTGTTGATAATTTGCGCATGGTTTCATTGCCCTGCTTAGCAGCCGTTGGCCGCCCGGTGAGCCATGCGGCTTAGTGCCAGGGCAGCCAAACCGTCACCTGCGCACCGCCCAGCGCGGCGCGCCCGATCTGCAGCCGGCCATGATAGAGCGCGACGATGTTCTGCACCATGGCCAGCCCCAGGCCGTGACCGCTGGTCTGGCTGTCGACGCGACCGCCGCGGGTGAGCACCGTTTCCAGATGATGATCGGCGATGCCCGGCCCGTCGTCGCTGATCTGCAACAATAGGCCGTCCTCGGTTTCGTCGTCGAAAACTGCGCGGCGAATGCTGATCGCCACCCGCGCCCGGCCCCACTTGAAGGCATTGTCGAGCAGATTGCCCAACAGCTCCATCATGTCGCCTTCTTGACAATGAAACTCCAGGCCGGGGTCGATATGGACCCGGCAATCGATATCTTTATCGGCGTAGACCTTGACCAAGGCCTTGACGACCTTGCGCGTGATGGCCTGCAGATCCACAGGCGCGGTGAGCGCGGTACGCCCCGAAGGGGCGGCGCGCTGCAACTGGTATTGCACGATTTGGTCCATGCGCTCCACCTGCTCTTCCACGGTGCTGCGCAAAAGCGTCACGGATTGATTGGGGAGCTCCACCGCGCCGCGCAATACCGCCAGCGGTGTCTTGAGACTGTGGGCCAGATCACCCAGGCTGGCCTGATAACGCGCTTCGTGCTCGCGGTTGGTGCTGATCAGGGCATTCAGATTATCCGTCAGACCGCGCAGCTCTTTGGGATACCTGCCATGCAGCTGTAAATGACGACCGGCCTCGATGTCGCGCAAATCCTCGGCCGCCTCGCGCAGCGGCGCCAGGCCCCAGCGCAGGATGAGGGTGAGCATGAGCAACAAGAATGCGGTAACGGCGCCCAGCGCCCCCCACAGATTCTTGCGAAACTCATGTAATTGCTGATTAAAGCGCGCCAGACTCTCGGCCACGGCGAAGGTGTAGCCCTCCTTGGTGTTTTCGTTTTCCTGTTCGCCCCAGGTTAGCCCCAGCATGTAGGCCAGCACCGGTTCGCCCGCCGAGGTGGCAAGGTATTGATAGCGCCGCTCGCCGCGTTTCAAGCCCGCGCGGATGGGAATGATCATGTCCTGCATGGAGGGCGAGGACCAGACGATCTCGCCGTCGTTACCCAGGATTTTGGCATACAGTCCCGACCCTTCGGCAAAAAAACGCGGCTCCGGCAGGGCGTAGATCAGACGCATGGTACCGTCGTCCTGCAGGTCGGCCGAAGCGATCAGGGCGTTCAGATGGACTTGCAAACGTTCCTTGAACGACTCTTCGGTGCTGGCGCGGAAGGAACCCTCCAGGATGACGCCGGTGACACCCAGAAAACCGGACAGGATGATACTGGCCGCAATTAGCATGCGGCTGTTGATGGAGAGCTTCACGTCTGTTCCAGGGTAAAACGATAACCCCGGCCACGCAGGGTCTCGATGGGTTGCAGCACATTGTCAGGATCGAGCTTGCGCCGCAACCGCCCGACGAATACCTCGATCACGTTACTGTCACGATCAAAATCCTGCGCGTAGATGTGTTCGGTAAGTTCGGCCTTGGACAACACCTTGCCGGCGTTGAGCATGAGATACTCCAGCACCTTGTATTCGTAGGCGGTCAGGTCCAGCTCGGTGTTGTTGAGAATCACCTGCTGGGTGGATGTATTCAAGCGGATCGGCCCGTACTCCACCTCGGGACGGCTGAGGCCGGCGG
Source organism: Candidatus Tenderia electrophaga (assembly GCA_001447805.1). Classification (NCBI taxonomy): domain Bacteria; kingdom Pseudomonadati; phylum Pseudomonadota; class Gammaproteobacteria; order Tenderiales (SeqCode); family Tenderiaceae (SeqCode); genus Tenderia (SeqCode); species Tenderia electrophaga (SeqCode). The sequence continues at coordinate 1,124,374 of CP013099.1, read as the reverse complement.
CACGCCGCAGCAAGGCCTTGACGCGCGCCACCAACTCTTCGATGTGAAAGGGTTTGACCAGATAATCATCGGCGCCGGCATCCAGGCCGTCCACCTTATCCTGCCAGCGACCCCGGGCGGTGAGAATCAGCACGGGAAAGGTCTTGCCTGCTGCACGCAACTGCTGCAGCAATTCTATGCCGGACAGCTTGGGCAGGCCGATATCAACGATGGCGACGTTGACGGGATATTCACGGGCGATATACAGCCCCTCCTCGCCGTCGGCGGCCGTATCCACCCCAAAGCCTTCATTCTGAAAGCGCCGCTGCAGCTGCTGCAACAGTTCCGCCTCATCTTCCACAATCAAAAGTCGCATGGCTCTCCCGACCGCACCCAACGGAACACATAAGGATAACCGAAACGGTGAACATTTTGGGATGCACAAGGGGTGGTGCAGAAACAAAAAATCCCCGGGGCGCCGAGGGGGGAATTTCGGCGCGTCCGGGGTTTATAAAGAACGTTGGTTTATTAGAGTAGTTATTACTTCAGGCTGAGAATGAAGTCAGCCAATTTCTCGATGTTTTCATCGGAAACACGGGGTGAGTAGGGAGGCATGGGAACGCCACCGGTCACTTCAGTCCATTTACCCTTGCCGCCCTTCTTGATGGAATTGATGATGCGCTCACGATCACTGACCTTGGCGGCAACGTCTTTCCAAGCCGGGCCGACAACCTTGGCGTCAACACTGTGACAAGCCAGGCAACCGCTCTTCTTGGCCAGATCCAGGTCGGCCATGGCGGGTGCGGCAACAAAGGCGGAAGCCAGAACGGCTGATGCGATAATACGTTTCATAGTGTTTCTCCTCGTGTAAAAATGATGAATCGCTGCATTGTCGATTCACTCGTTGGTTTCCCTCTCCCTTATCCCATGGACAAGGTGAAACCCTTCAAGGGTTGAAGCCAAGATTACCTAAGTGAAGCTGAATAATTGCTGAACGAGGGAGACAATTCCGGCACTGAGAGGAGCCTTGTCATGGCAGCAAAAGTGCTGACATGACAAGGACTTACTCAAGAAGTACGGCGCAGGGCCTGAATCCGTTCATCCAACGGTGGGTGACTCATGAAGAGTTTTTTGATGCCCTGACGCACGCCGCCGTTAATGCCGAAGGCGGCCAGTTGGTCGGGCAGTTCCACTTCGGCTTGGCCCTGCTTGAGACGTTCCAAGGCGGCGATCATCTTCTCGCGCCCAGCCAGGCGCGCGCCGCCCGAATCGGCGCGGAATTCACGCTGGCGACTGAACCACAATACGATGGCCGAGGCCAGGATGCCGAGCACGATCTCGGCGATGATGGCGGTGATCCAGAAGGCCGGGCCGTGGCCGCGTTCGTTTTTGAACACCACCCGATCGACGGTATGGCCGATCACCCGCGAGAGGAAGATGACGAAGGTATTGACCACCCCCTGGATCAGGGTCAGGGTCACCATATCGCCATTGGCGACGTGGGATACCTCATGGCCCAGCACCGCCTCCACTTCGTCTTTATTCATGTTCTGCAGCAGCCCGCTACTCACCGCCACCAGAGACTTATTGCGATTCATCCCGGTCGCAAAGGCGTTGGGCGCCTGGGAGGGAAAGATGGCCACCTCGGGCATGCCGATGCCGGCCATTTGCGCCTGCCGGCGCACCGTGTCCACCAACCAACGCTCAGTCTCATTGGACGGCTGTTCGATCACCTTGGCGCCGGTGGTCTTCTTGGCCATCCACTTGGAGATGGCCAGGGAGATAAATGCCCCGCCGAAACCGAATACCGCGGCGAAGATGAGCAATGCGTTCATATCCAGGCCGACGCCCTGTTCATCGAGTATACGTTCCACCCCCAATAGGCGCAGGGTGATACTCAGCACGACGATAATGGCCAGGTTGGTCGCCAAAAACAGGAATATGCGTTTCATTTATCCTCCAGATGAAATGACAGCGGGGGCGCCGGACGGATTCCAGCTCGTTAGATAGGGGCGAATTTGCAAAGTTCAAGCCTGTCTTGGTAACAACAGGCCAGCCATTCATTTTTTCATTAGAATGAAATCTTACCACGGCCTCGACCGGCCGGGCTCGCGCCGATGGCGACATAGACAAACAGGATTTAACACCCACATCATGGCTTCAAAGCATTTCTCAAGCCGGACATGGTCGGCCCGCAACCGGCGGGGCTGGTGGCACAAGGTCAACCGCCACAACCTGCGTCGGGACCTGCTCGCCGGTCTTACCGGGGCCGTCATCGTCCTGCCCCAGGGCGTGGCCTTTGCCATACTGGCCGGTCTACCGCCGGCATACGGTCTTTACACCGCCATTGTACCTGTGATCATCGCCGCCCTGTTCGGATCGTCACATCAGTTGGTCTCCGGTCCCACCACCCCGATCGCCATCGTGGTGTTCACTACGGCAAGCGCCTTGGCCGTGCCGGAGACGCTTGACTATATTTCGCTGGTGCTGACGCTCACCTTTCTGGTGGGCCTGTTCCAGCTGGCGATGGGCCTGGCACGTATGGGCATGCTGGTCAATTTCATCTCCCATGCGGTGATCATCGGCTTTACCGCCGGAGCGGCACTTCTGATTATCACCTCACAAATAACGAACGTATTGGCGCTGGATCTACCGCGCCAGATCTCCTTCTGGATCAACTGGCAACACGTCATCGAACAACTACCGCACACCAATTACTATGCCCTGGGGGTCGCCCTGGCCACTATAGCCACTGCCCTGATCATTCAGCACCTGCGCCCCAACTGGCCATCACTGTTTAGCGCCATCGTAGTCGGCGCACTGGTTAGCTTGATGCTGGGCGGCGAGGCAAGCGGCATCCGGCTGCTTGACACGCTACCCACCCACCTGCCGCCTCTGTCGGTGCCGGACTTGAGCCTGGATACCCTCGGCAAGCTTGCCCCGGGCGCCCTGGCCATCGCCCTACTGGGACTGATGGAAGCGGTGGCCATCGCGCGCAGTATCGCCGCCCACACCCATCAGCCCCACGACGCCAACCGTGAATTCGTCGGTCAGGGCCTGTCCAACCTGGCCGGCAGTTTCTTCTCCAGCTTCGCCTCCTCGGGCTCTTTCAGCCGCTCCGCCGTCAATCATCGCGCCGGCGCCCAAACACCGCTGGCTGCCGTCTTCAGCGCCCTGGCAGTGCTGTTGGTCATCCTCTTCGCCGCCCCGCTGGCCGCCTACCTACCCATTCCGGCCATGGCGGCAGTCCTGGTGCTGGTTGCCATGCGCCTGGTGGCATGGCACCAGATCAAGGTCATCTTCATGGCCAGTCCGGTGGATGCAGTGGTGCTCACCACCACTTTCGCCGCCACCCTGTTCGTGGAGCTGACCTTCGCCGTCTACGTCGGTGTAATGCTGTCCCTGGTGCTGCACCTGAACCGCATCTCCCATCCCAATATCGTCAGCCTGCATCCCGACGATCTCGGTGACCATCGCCGCTTCGTCACCAGTCGGCCCGGCAAGGAATGCCCGCAACTTAAGATCATCCGTATCGACGGCTCGCTGTTCTTCGGCTCCATCAACTTCATCGAACGGGCGCTGCGCGATATTGATGAAGACAATCCGGAACAGAAACACGTGCTGCTCATCGGCAGTGGTATCAACTTTATCGATGTGGCCGGCGCGGAGCTGCTGGTGCGCGAGGCGAGACGGCGGCGCCAACTGGGGGGTGATCTCTATCTCTGCGATGTCAAAGCGGGGGTGTGCGACATCCTGCGCAAAGGGGGGTATCTCGAGCTATTCGGTCGCGACAATATTTTTGCCAGCAAACGCGAGGCCATCGAAAAGATCTTTCCCCGACTGGACCTGGAACGCTGCCAACAATGTAGCGTTCGGACCTTCACCGAATGCGCCTCGATCGAAGCTCGCGAGTAGGGTATGCACCCCGCTCGCTCAAGGATTGCGCACCCTCTTGCCCCTATCCAATAGCAGTGCCACAACGGCGGCCGTCAGCGCCAACAGCCACACCACCGCAGGTCCGGCCGGCAAATCGAACTTGAGCGAAACCATCAAACCCAGCACGACGCCGCACACCCCCACCCCATAGCCAATCCCCAGCGCCCGCCGGCCCTGCAGGCGTCTGACCGCCAGGGCCGGGATGATCAGACTGGCGAAGACCAGGTAGACCCCCACCAGCTGCACCGAGGCGGTGATGGAGACGGCAAACAGGAGGTAAAACCCGATCCGCCCCAGCTGTCGGCGCAGACCGAACCACACGCCCAGCAGCGCCAGCGTGAGCACGGCCGTCGGCCCCAACTGATCCGGGGTGACCCATAACAGCTGCCCCGACAACAGCGTTTTCATCTCCTCGGCGCCGTGAGGATTGTGGCTGAGCAACAGAATGCCGGCACTGGCCGCCAGCACGAACAGGGTGCCGATCAAGGCCTCCTGCACCTCGGGCCAGCGTTTTTCACTCCAGTTCAGCACCACCGCCGCGAGCAGCGCCCCCGACACTGCGATGAGCTGCAGCTGCCAGGAACCACCGCCAAAGCCCAACGCCGCGGCGACGATCAGCCCCAGACCGGCCACCTGAGCCACCGCCAGATCCAGAAAGATGATGCCGCGCGCCAACACCTCCCGTCCCAGCGGCACATGGGTGGCCAGCACCAACAGGCCCGCCGCCAAGGCGGGCCAGAGGATCTGTGCATCCATGCTCAAGGCGCCACCGCCAGCAGGCGCCGCAGGGTCGTATCAAAGAGGGCGAACAGGTCGCCGCTGTGCTCATCGGCACCGACGGTATAGGGCAGGGTCACCACAGGCATGTCCGTCTTATCGCTCAACCAGCGCGCCGAACGGCCGCTCTGGTAGGCGGCATTGATCACCGCCGCTGCCGGTTGCGCCTGCAACTGCTTGAGCACGGCGGCCAGATGGGCTGCCCCCGGCGGAATGCCGGGCTTGGGCTCCAGCACCGCCGCCTCGTCCAAGCCGAGCCACTGGATCAGGTCGGACCAGCCCTTGTGCTGGGTGACGACCCTCATGCCCTTGAGTGCGGCGCCGCGGCGCTCCCAGTCGGCGATGGCCGCCTGCCAGCGCCCTTCGAAATCCGCCAGGCGACGACGGTACGCCGCCGCATTGGCCTCATCGAGTTGTGCCAGGCGCTTGCCCAGGGCCCGCGCCACCTGGGTGATATTGTGCGGATTGGTGTGGAAATGGGGATTGCCGGCCGCATGCACATCACCCAGGGCGCGGTCGAGCCGCGCGGGTTGATCCAGCAACTCGACAAAGGCCGCCGCCTCGAAGTGCCCCGGCCGCCCCGCCTGCACGGCGGGGTTGTTGGCGCGGCGCAGCAGCACCGGCAACCAAGCCTCTTCCAGCCCGGCGCCGCTGCAGACCAGAAGATCGGCGCGCCGCAGCTGGGCGATCAGGGCCGGGCGCGCCTGAATCGCATGGGGATCCTGGCGTGCTGTGGTGGCACTAAAGACCACCAGCTGGTTACCCCCCAGTTCCTGCAACAGCGCCGCCCATTCCGGCTCGCAGGCAAAGGCGCGCAACTCGGCCTGGGCGGACACACCCCAGACCGACGCCAGAACGACGATCACGTTCAACAAACGTTTCATAACATGCTCCCCGGCTAGAAGCGGTGGGCGCCGTGGGCGCCCAGGCTCATGACGTAGTAAAGAAACACCTGGTCATCCGCGACGGACGAGGAATCATCCTGGTTGTACTGCAGCTGGATGCGGCTGTATTCGCTGTGCGAATAATCCACCATCACGCTGCTGCGCCGCGGGGTATGTCTCTCATCATCCAGGCCGGCCTCGGCCAGCACATCGGCATCGACGCCGCGGTTGTCGGCCCGCAGCCGATCATGGCGCAGGCCGACGCGCCAGCGCGGCATGAACTGATACACCCCCTGCATATACCAACCGCTTTGCTCGCCCTGATAGGTGGTGGTTTCCAGAGGATCACTGCCCTCGAGCACCACGGTACCGTCTTCGTCGCGCTCAAAGTACTCGGCCTGGAACTTGAAATTACGCTGCGTGGGATTGCCGTCGGGGGCCCATTTCCAGACAAAGTCGATGCCGCTGATATCGCTGTCGCCGCTGAAGCTGGGCACCTCAGTGGCGCCGCCGTGGGCATGAGCACCGCTGTCGCGATCGATCACCTCCGCCTGCCAGCGCGACAGGCCCAGCTGCCAGCTGTGACTGGTGCCGAGATCACCGCCGAGTTTGATGAAGGCCGCCGATGCCCCGCTGCCGTCATTGGCCGCACCGCCGGCGGGAAAACGTTCGCCACGGGTCTTTTCCACCCCCAGTTGCAGAAACAACGGCGTCGGCGCCAGCCAGCGCAACTGCACCCCGTCATCGATAACCTGACCACCCAGCATGCCGCGATAGACCAATGGCGCATCGCTGAAATCCCAGGCATGACGATGATGACTGTTGAGATAGCCGATACCGGAATAGAAGCGCCCGGCCCGTACACTTAGGCCGGCGGGCAACCCCAGGGTCTCGACATAGGCCTCTTCCACTTCGGTGACCATCTCCCCTTCATGCTCGGCGAAGGCCAGGGTGAACTTGCCGTAATAGCGATCGTCGATATTGGCGTCCAGCACCAGCTCGTTGTGCCCCATGGCAAAGCCCTCGGGCACCAACTCGGACTCGCCGCCCAGCATAAAGCCGGGCAACTCATAGTTTTCAGGATCCTGGTCATAGGCCGCATATTGGCCCTCCAGGATGAGCGAGATAGCAGGATTGAATTGATTGGAAGCGGCGACCGCTGACAGAGAAACGCAGCACAGCGCCGCGGAAAAAGCATACTTGTACATGTATTACACCTCATAGCAAGGGCTGCCGAACACACGGCAACCGGCGTTGAATCATTAAATTTGACTGGCGCTAAAGAAACGAGGTGTAAACGGGCGGGGCACGACTGCGATAATAGCGACGCGGCAGCTGTCGATAAGGGGAAAGGGCTGGCGCAGCGCTTACCTGGTCGGTAAGCGGCAAAGGTAACGGTACTGCTGTCGCGCCGACATGCAGACTCTTCTGCGCCTGGAGGGCATGGAGACAAATCTGGCACTCCGCGCCATCATCATGGGCGGCGGCATGCAACTGCTCGGCCTGCAATGACAGCAGGCTGAACAGCAACAGCAAATAGACCAGTGGCGCCCTTGGCGCGATTCTCATGACGGCATGTGTCCGCAATGTGTTCAGGGGGCTTACTGTAGCAGAAAGTCCGGCCGGCGAAACCCCGCTACGCCACTTCGGTCCGGTCCACCTTCTGGAAACCGCGCGGCAGCTTGTTGCCGCGCCGACCGCGTTCGCCGTGATAGTGCTCCAGATCGGCGCGCTTTAACGAGGTGTGGCGCTGACCGCAATACAGAGTCAGTTTTTCACCTTCAGGCACGGCGTTAATGGCCACCACGTACTCTTCGCGGTTGGCGACGCGCGCCGAGGGGATACTGATGATCTTGTTGCCCTTGCCCTTGCTCAACGCGGGTAGCTCACTCAGCGGAAACACCAGCATACGCCCTTCGGTGGTGATGGCGCTCACCACATCCGATTCAACCTCTTTCACCGGCACCGGCGGCAACACCCTGGCACCCTTGGGTACGTTGAGGATGGCCTTGCCGTTTTTGTTCTTGGCAATCAGATCGCCCAGTTTCGCCACAAAGCCGTAGCCGGCGTCGGAGGCCAGCAGATAGCGGTCATCATCGTTGCCCATCATCACGGCGACGAAGGTGGCGCCGGGCGGCGGGCTGACGCGCCCGGTGAGCGGTTCGCCCTGGCCGCGCGCCGAGGGCAGGCTGTGGGCTGGCAGGGCATAACAACGGCCGGTGGAATCGATGAACACCGCCAGCTGATTGCTCTTGCCGCGCGCCGCGGAGAGAAAACCGTCGCCGGACTTGTAGTTGAGACTGATGGGATCGATGTCGTGGCCCTTGGCCGAACGCACCCAGCCCTTCTCCGAGAGCACCACGGTGACCGGCTCGGCGGGCGCCAGATCAGTCTCGCTCATGGCCTCGGCCGCCTCACGGGCGACGATGGGCGAGCGACGCGCATCGCCGTATTTCTCGGCGTCGGCCGTCAGCTCATTGCGGATCAGGGTCTTCATGCGCTGCTTGGATTTGAGCGTCTTCTCCAGATTATCGCGCTCTTTGGCCAGCGCCTCCTGCTCGGCCCTGATCTTCATCTCCTCCAGGCGCGCCAGCTGGCGCAGCTTGGTGTCGAGGATATAGTCGGTCTGCGCCTCGGAGAGCTCGAAACGCTTCATCAACACCGGTTTGGGCTCGTCCTCGGTGCGGATGATGTGGATCACCTCGTCGATATTGAGGAAGGCGACCAGCAGACCTTCCAACAGGTGCAGACGGCGATTGACCTTATCCAGGCGGTGCTGCAGACGACGGCGTACGGTCTCGGTGCGAAACTCCAACCACTCCTGCACAATCTGCCTCAGATTCTTCACCTGGGGCCGGCCGTCGATGCCGATGAGATTGAAGTTGACGCGGTAGGTGCGTTCCAGGTCGGTGGTGGCGAACAGGTGCGACATCAACCCTTCGATATCCACGCGGTTGGAACGCGGCGTGACCACCAGACGGGTGGGATTCTCGTGGTCCGATTCGTCACGCAGGTCCTCCACCATGGGCAGCTTCTTGGCCGTCATCTGGGCGGCGATCTGCTCCAACACCTTGGCGCCGGAGACCTGGTGCGGCAGGGCGGTGATAATGATGTCACCCTCCTCGCGCTCATAGACGGCGCGCATGCGGATGCTGCCGCCGCCCGTCTCGTACATCTTTCTGATCTCCGCGCGCGGGGTGATGATCTCGGCCTCGGTGGGATAGTCCGGCCCCTGCACATGTTCCAACAGCGCCGTCAGATCGGCCTTGGGGTCCTCCAGCAGGCGGATGCAGGCGCTCACCACTTCGCGCATGTTATGCGGTGGGATATCGGTGGCCATGCCCACAGCGATGCCGGTGGCGCCGTTGAGCAGCACGTTGGGCACGCGCGCCGGCAGCACCGCCGGTTCCTCCAGGGTGCCGTCGAAGTTGGGCACCCACGCCACCGTGCCCTGGGAGACCTCGCTCAGCAGCAGTTCGGCGTAGGGCGCCAGGCGCGATTCGGTATACCGCATGGCGGCGAAGGACTTGGGATCATCCGGTGAGCCCCAGTTGCCCTGGCCGTCGACATAGCGATAGCGGGTGGAAAAGGACTGCGCCATCAGCACCATGGCCTCGTAACAGGCCGAGTCGCCATGGGGGTGAAACTTACCCAGCACGTCACCCACGGTGCGCGCCGACTTCTTGAATTTGGCGCTGGCCGACAACCCCAATTCGGACATGGCATAGATGATGCGCCGCTGCACCGGCTTCATGCCGTCGCCGATATTGGGCAGGGCGCGGTCCAGAATGACGTACATGGAGTAATCGAGATAGGCCTTCTCGGTGAAGCTCTTGAGCGGCAGATATTCGATGCCCTGGTCCTGGCGTGGTTCGCTGTTACTCATTATTCCGTGGCGTGCCCTGATTGCGATAAAGCCGGCTATTATACCGGCTCGGCGACGCCTCGAAAGGGGCGCGTTGGGTCGGCACCGGCCGCTGTGCTACAACCAGTACGCTACAATCAGAACAAATGCCTGGCCCGGATTTCTCACCGTTCGTGGCGAGACGGGTCAAGGGCACGTGGTAGAAGGGTGATGAGAAATACGGGACAGGACCGCGGGAGCGCATGGAGTCAAGCACGTCGTCAACATGGAGTTACCAACTGCAGCCGCAAGCAGATCAAGGACTGCAACTGCGGCTGGCGGGTGAATGGCGCCTGCAACGCGGCATGCCGCGTGTCGACGCCCTGTTGGCGCAGATCGACGCCCACGCCCCGGTCAAACGCATCAGCTTCGACAGCCGCGACCTGGAGGCTTGGGACACGTCCTTGGCGGTGCTGCTGCGCAATCTCATCCACCACTGCCGGGCGCGCGGCGTGGAGGTGGATGAAAGCGGCCTGCCCGACGGTGCGCGACGGTTGTTGGAGCTGGCCGACGCGCCGCCCCACCGCGATGGCGAAGACGAGCCCTACGACGCCGACTCGGTACTGAACTACGTCGGCGAGACCACTATTGACTTCTGGTACGGCACCCCTAAGGCGCTGCGCTTTATCGGCGACTGCGGCATCGCCCTGCTCAATACCCTGCGCGGCCGGGCCCGCTTTCGCCGCGTCGATCTCGGCCTGCTGCTCCAGGGCGTCGGGCCACAGGCCCTGCCCATCGTCTCGCTGATCAGTTTTCTGGTGGGCCTGATCCTGGCCTACATGGGCGCCAATCAGCTGGCCTTGTTCGGTGCCGAAATCTACATCGCCGACCTGGTGGGCATCGGTATGGTGCGCGAGGTGGGTGCCCTGATGACGGGGGTAATTATCGCCGGTCGCACCGGCGCCGCCTATGCCGCCGAGATCGGCTCCATGCAGGTTAACGAAGAGATCGACGCCCTTAAGACCCTGGGCATCTCGCCCATTGAATACCTGGTCATACCGCGCCTGCTGGCCCTGGTGCTGATGATCCCGCTGCTGACTCTGTATGCCGACCTGGTGGGCATCCTGGCCGGCATGGCGGTGGCCATCACCGTCTTCGATATCAGCGCCTTCGAGTATTACGTCCAGACTCTGCGTATTATGGATCTGAATCATATCCTGGTCGGGCTGAGCAAGGCCGTGGTCTACGGCATCTGTATTGCCATCGCCGGTTGCCTGCGCGGCATCCAGTGTCGCCGCAGCGCCGCCGCAGTGGGTCAGGCCGCCACCTCGGCGGTGGTGACTAGCATCGTCTTCATCGTCATTACCGCCTCCATCATGACCATTATCTATCAGGAATTGGGCATCTAATGGCCGGCGCCCCCCATATCGAAGTGCGCGATCTTACCGCCGCCTATGGCGATCGCATCATTCAGCAGGGGCTCACATTCAGCGTGCAGCGCGGTGAGGTCTTCATTATCATGGGCGGCAGCGGCAGCGGCAAGAGCACCGTATTGCGTCATCTCATCGGACTACAAGCGCCAGCCACGGGCGAGGTGTTTATCGAGCAACGCAAGTTCAGCCATGCCAGCCATGGGCAACAGGAAACGATCAAACGCCGTTTCGGCGTGCTGTTCCAAAGCGGCGCCCTGTTCAGCTCCTTGACCCTGGCTGAAAACGTCGCCACGCCGCTGAACGAAAACACCCAGCTCAGCGTGGCGGAGATCCGCGATGTGGTGGACTATAAGCTGGCGCTGGTGGGCCTGAGCGGCTGCCAGGAGCTGTATCCCGCCGAGATCAGCGGCGGCATGCGCAAGCGCGCCGGCCTGGCGCGCGCCATGGCGCTGGACCCGGAACTCCTGTTTTTTGACGAACCGTCGGCCGGCCTCGACCCGGTCAACTCACGCCGCCTGGATGAATTGATCCTTGAACTGCGCGCCAATCTTGGTACTACTATTGTGGTGGTGACCCATGAACTGGCGAGCATCTTCGCCATCGGCGACAATTCAATCTTCCTCGACGCGGAGGCCAAGACCATGATCGCCAGCGGCAATCCGAAACAACTCCAGCGCGCCTGCGACGACGCACGCGTGCACGCCTTCCTCAACCGGGAGAATGTATGACTCGGCGCGCCAATGCCACCATCATCGGCCTGTTCATCGTCGGTGCCGCCATCCTGGCCGTGGCCGCGGCCTTACTGTTCGGCAGCGGTTTATTACGTGACAAACATCGCTTTGTCATGTTTTTCGACAGCTCGGTGAAGGGCTTGGACATGGGGGCGCCGGTCTATTTTCGCGGCGTCAAGATCGGCACGGTGAGCGACATCGGCCTGCTGCTCGACCCCGACAGCCTGAAGGTCATGATTCCGGTCTATGTCGAACTGGAAGTACAACGCGTCAAACTCATCAGCGGCGAGGACATGACCGCCCTGCGCGTCCAGCGCATGGACGACATGGTGCAGCAGGGCTTGCGTGCCCAGCTGCAGACGCAAAGCCTGCTCACCGGCCAACTCTCCATCCAGCTCGATATGCATCCGGACAAGCCGATCGAACTGGTCGGCGCGGTCGATCAATATCAAGAGATCCCCACCATACCCACGCCAATCCAGCAATTGACGCGCAAACTGGACGACTTTCCCGTCGACCAGGTGCTGGACAACTTTGCCGGCGCCATCGCCGGCATCGACAAGCTGGTCAACAACCAAGACCTGCCCCAGGCCATCGCCCGGCTCGACACCACATTGCAACAATACGGCCGCCTGGCCCAGCAACTGGATGGGCAAGCGGCGCGGGTCTCCGCCGATTTGCGCGCAACGCTGGACGACATGCGCGCAACGCTGGCCTCCAGCCGCGCGCTGATAGCCTCGGGCGAGGTCTTGGTCGACGACTCGACTCGACTGGTCGGGCGTCTGCACGACGACGCCGAGCGCCTCAGCCAAAGCGCCGCCACGACCCTGGCCGAGATACAGGCCGCTGCCGACGCCGCCGGCAATCTCATCGCACCCGATTCGCAGGTCTATTTCCAGCTTACCCAGGCCCTGGAGGCAGCGGCCAAGACCGCCCGTTCACTACGCCTGTTGGCGGACACCCTGGAAAGGCATCCCGAGGCCTTGTTAAAAGGCAAACCCGATCCCGGAGAGCGATAATGCGCACTGCCCGTATCACACTGTTGCTGACACTGCTTGGCGCCCTCGCCGCCTGCGGCACCACCCCCTCCTCGAATTACTACCTGCTCAGTTCAAGCGCGGCGCCGAGCTCATCCATCCAGACACCGAACCGTCTCGTTGTCGGTCTCGGTCCCATCGATTTTCCGGCCTACCTGGACCGTAACGAAATCGTCATCAGCAGCGGCGACAACAGCCTGCAGGTGGCCGAATATCATCGTTGGGCCGAGCCCCTGCAAAGCAATTTCGCGCGCGTGCTGGCGCAGGCCCTGGCGACGCACATACCCGACGCGGAGGTGTACACCTATCCCTGGCACTCGGGCGTACAACCCGATGTGCAGATACGTCTCAAGGTCGGGCGCTTCGATGTCAACACCCAGAACCACGCGCGGCTCAGCGCACGCTGGGAACTCAGCGAACCCAGCAGGAAAATGCGCTATCCGCCGCAAAGTCGCGAATACGTGATTGACGCCGACAGCGGCGACTATGAAGCACGGGTACGGGCATTGAGTCGCTGTGTCGGCGCGCTGAGTCGTGATCTCGCCGCTGCGTTGAATCGGGCGCAAGACGGGGCCGCGAACCATTAGCCCGGGGTGAAACACCCGGCCCGCGGTGATGACGCGCCGTACTGGTTTTATTCTTTGATGTGCAGTTCGACGCGGCGCTTCTCGACCCGCCCGGCGACGCTAACTACGGAACATTATCCAGCTCGGCGCCCTCTTTCTCCACCGGCATCAGGTCGGCCTTGCTCACGCCCAGCATCAGCACCGCGCTGCTGGCCACGTAGATAGACGAGTAGGTCCCCACCACCACGCCGATGATCAGCGCCCGGGAAAAGCCGTGAATGATCTCGCCGCCAAAGACAAACAAGGCAAACAATACCAAAAGGGTGGTCAAGGAGGTCACCAGGGTCCGTGACAGGGTCTGGGTGATGGAGCGATTAACAATGTCGAGGGGCGTGCCCTTGCGCATCTTGCGAAAGTTCTCGCGCACACGATCGTAGACCACGATGGTATCGTTGAGGGAATAGCCGATCACCGCCAGCACCGCCGCCAGCACCGAGAGATCAAACTCGAACTGAAACAGCGAGAAAATACCCATAGTGATGACCACGTCGTGGATCAGGGCGATGACCGCCCCCAGCGAGAAACGGATCTCGAAACGAAAATAGACATAGATCAAAACACCGAACAGGGCCGCCAACATGGCCAGGCCGCCATCCTCGGTGAGCTCGTCGCCGATCTGCGGCCCGACGAATTCCACCCGCCTCAGGTCCACCGTCTGCCCACCGCCTTGCAAGGTGGTGAGGATGCGAGTACTGATATCGGCCGAGCCCTCGGTCACCTTGGGCGACAGCCGGATCAGCACGTCCTGCGAGGTGCCGAAGTGCTGTACCACTGCTCCTTCGAAGCCGCCCGCCTCCAGCGCCGCGCGCACCTCGGTGAGATCGGCGGTGTCCGGATAACCGACCTCCACCAGGGTGCCGCCGGTAAAATCGATGCCCAGATTGAGACCGCGCAGGGCCAGCGAGGCGATCGACACCAGCAGCAGTGCGGCGGAGAATGCCAATGCCAGATTGCGCCGACTCATGAAATCGATAGTGTTCTGTGCTGCCAGGTTGTTCATCGTTTGCGTCCTAAATTCTGGTTCCGTTCCCGACTCAAATAGAGAGCTTGGCGACCCGCTTGCCGCCATAGATCACATTGATCACGGCGCGGGTCACCATAATGGCGGTGAACATGGAGGTGATGATGCCGATGGACAGGGTTACGGCGAAGCCCTTGATGGGACCGGTACCCAAGCCGAACAGCACTACCGCCGCGATCAGGGTGGTGATATTGGCGTCGGCGATGGTTGATACCGCTTTGCCGTAACCGGCATGGATGCTGGCCTGGGGCGAGTTGCCGTTTTTCAGCTCTTCGCGGATGCGCTGAAAGATCAGTACATTGGCATCCACCGCCATACCCACGGTGAGCACGATGCCGGCGATACCGGGCAGGGTCAGGGTGGCCTGCAGCATGGAGAGCACGGCGATTATCAGCACCAGATTCAAGGTCAATGCCAGGTTAGCCACCAGGCCGAATATCTTGTAGTAGATCGCCATGAAGATCAGCACCAGCACGAAGCCGATCACCACCGACTTGAAGCCCATTTCGATGTTGTCCTGCCCCAGGCTGGGGCCGACGGTGCGCTCCTCGATGATCTCGACGGGCGCGGACAGGGCACCGGCGCGCAGCAGCAAGGCCAAGGTGCGCGCCTCATCGGTGTTGTCCAGGCCGGTGATCTGGAAACGTTTGCTGAGCGGCTCGCGGATGGTGGCCAGGCTGATCACCTCCTCCACCTTGCGCTTAGTCTTAACCAGCTCATCGCCGACCCGTTTGGTGTCGGTCTTCTGCTCGATGAACACCACCGCCATGGTCTTGCCCACCGCCTCCTTGGTGACGTTGTGCATCTTCTTGGCGCCCTTGCCGTCCAGGGTGATGAACACCGCCGGGCTGCCGTCGCGCGAATCAATCCCGGAGGCGGCATCGGTGATAGCGTCGCCGGTGATGATGACACTCTTCTTCAGCAACACCGGATTGCCGCCGCGCTCCTTGTAGAGCCTGGAACCGGCCGGCACACGCCCGGCCAGGGCGTCCTGGACATTGCCGCCCTCGTCCGCCAGGCGGAATTCCAAGGTCGCCGTTGCGCCCAGGATCTCCTTGGCGCGGGCGGGATCCTGCACCCCGGGCAACTGCACCACGATGCGGTTTTCACCCTGGCGCTGGATGAGCGGTTCGGCGACGCCGAGTTCGTTGACGCGGTTACGCAGGGTGGTGACGTTCTGCTGTACGGCGAACTTGCGTGTCTCGCGCATCTCGTCTTCCGAGAGGCGGGCGTTGACATAGAAGGCGTCACCGCGCTGCTCGTCATCCAACAGCAGGTTGCGAAACTCCTTGCGGATAAGACTCAGGCCTTGCTGCTGCTCCTCGGCGCTGCGGAATTTGATATCCACCCCGTCCTCGGAGGTGCGGCTGACGGTCAGATAACGCACCCGGTTTTCACGCAACAGTGCGCGGAAGTCATCGACATAACGCTCTTCCGCCATCTCTACCGCGGCATCCGTATCCACCTCCATCAAAAAGTGCACACCGCCGCGCAGATCCAGACCCAGGTACATGGGCAGGGCGTTGAGCTTGCGCAGCCAATCGGGAGTGGCCGGCGCCAGGTTCAGGGCAATCGTGTAATCATCCGCCATGGCAAGACCGAGACGGTCGCGTGCCTCGAGCTGATCTTCGGTGTTGGCAAAGCGCACCACCAAGCCTTGCGGCTCGAGATCGATAGAGACCGGATCAATACCACTGCGCTGCAGCTCGCCGCGCACATCGGCAAGGGTGATATCGGTAATATCGGCGGCGCCGCTGGACGAGATCTGCAATGCCGGATCCTCGCCGTAAAGGTTCGGCAAGGCATACAGCGCGCCGACCGCGATCACGACGACGATCAGCAGATTTTTCCACCACGGGTACTGATTAATCATATTGGCATTGCCCCAAACTTGCTGTGTTATCGATCAGACTTTCACGCTTCCCTTGGGCAACAGGGAGCTGATGGCGTTTTTCTGCACCTGCACCTCGACCCCTTCGGCGATCTGCAGGGTGATGAAGCTGTCGTCCACCTTGGCGATCTTGCCGGCGATGCCGCCGCTGGTGACCACTTCGTCGTTCTTGGCCAGCGCCTCGGTCATCTTCTTGTGTTCCTTGGCGCGCTTCATCTGCGGCCGCAGCAATAGGAAGTAGAAGATCAGAAACAGCACGATCAGGAAGATGAAGTTGATCATGCCGGGCTCGCCGGCGCCTGCGGCGGGGGCCTGCTGGGCCATGGCGTCAGAGATAAAGAAACTCATTATTGTTCTCCAAGTGTTTGCTTACAGAATTGTTTCCGCCCCGGGGCGCGGCAAATAAAGGCGCACATTATGACATACCCGCCAGCCGTTTGGCATAGAATCGGGTGACGAAGTCTTCCAGCTCGCCCGCCTCGATGGCGTCTCGCAAGTCGCGCATCAATTCCTGATAGTAATAGAGATTGTGGATGGTATTGAGGCGCGAGCCGAGGATCTCGCGGCACTTGTCCAAATGACGCAAGTAGGCGCGGCTGTAGTTGCGGCAGGTATAACAGCCGCAGGCCTCGTCCAGCGGCCGGGTGTCGTGTTCGTAGCGGGCGTTGCGGATACGGATTTCGCCCTGCTGAGTGAACAAGTGGCCGTTGCGGGCGTTGCGCGTCGGCATGACGCAGTCGAACATGTCCACACCGCGGCGCACGGCCTCGACGATGTCCTCGGGCCGTCCCACCCCCATCAGGTAGCGCGGCTTGTCCAGCGGCAACCGGGGCTGCAGATGATCCAGGATCATGATGCGCTCCGCCTCGCTCTCCCCCACCGACAGACCGCCGATGGCATAGCCGTCGAAGCCGATCTCGACCAGGCCGTCGAGTGAAACGGCGCGTAGCTCGGGATACATACCGCCCTGGATGATGCCGAACAGGGCGGCGGGATTGTCGCCGTGGGCCGTGCGGCTGCGTGCGGCCCAGCGCAACGACAGCTCCATGGACGCGCGCGCCTGCTGCTCGCTGGCCGGATAGGGGGTGCATTCATCGAAGATCATGACGATGTCCGCGCCCAGCGCACGCTGCACTTGCATGGAACGCTCCGGATCCAGAAACACCTTGTCGCCGTTGACCGGCGAGCGGAAGGTAACCCCGGCCTCGGTGATCTTTCTCATTTCGCCCAGGCTGAACACCTGAAAACCACCCGAGTCGGTGAGAATGGGACCCTGCCAATGCATGAAATCGTGCAGATCGCCATGGGCGCGGATGATCTCGGTACCGGGGCGCAGCATGAGATGAAAGGTGTTGCCGAGGATGATCTCGGCGCCCAGCTCGCTCAGTTCCTCCGGCGTCATGGCCTTCACCGTGCCGTAGGTGCCCACCGGCATGAAGGCGGGGGTCTGCACCGTGCCGCGCGCAAAGTTCAATGTACCGCGCCGGGCCGCGCCGTCTGATGTCAATAGATCGAATTTCATAGCTTGGCTTTCATTGTCCCGCCAAGGCCTGCGGCGCCGGCATCACCAGCATGGCATCGCCGTAACTGAAAAACCGATATTCCTGGTCCACCGCGTGCGCATAGGCCGCCATGACCTGCGCATAGCCGCCCAGGGCGGAGACCAGCATCAACAGCGTTGATTCCGGCAAGTGGAAGTTGGTAATCAGCAGATCCACCGCTTTGAACTGATAGCCGGGCGTAATGAACAGCCGGGTCTCACCGCTGAAGGCCTGCAACACGCCGCTATGTGCCGCCGCCTCAAGACTGCGCACCGCGGTGGTCCCCACCGCCACTACCCGCCCGCCGGCGGCGCGCGCCCGCTTGATGGCTGCCGCGGCGGCGGCGCTGACCTCCACATATTCGGCGTGCATCTTGTGTTCAGCGAGGTCGTCCACGCGCACCGGCTGGAAGGTACCCGCGCCTACATGCAGGGTGACAAAGACGGTCTCGATGCCCCGGGCGCGCAGCTGTTCCAGCAGGACCTCGTCGAAATGCAGCCCCGCGGTGGGCGCCGCCACGGCGCCGGGGCGACGGGCATAGACGGTTTGATAGCGGCGCTGGTCGTCGGCCTCGTCCGCACGCTCTATATAAGGTGGCAGGGGCATGTGGCCCACCGCTTCGAGGATCTCCGACACCGGGCGCTGATCCAGAAAGCACAGCTCGAACAGGTCGTCGCGACGCCCCGTCACTTCGGCCTCGACTGTGTCTTCCAGCAGCAGGCGGGTGCCGGGCTGGGGTGCCTTGCTGGCACGCACATGGGCCAGCACCCGGTGTGCGTCCAGGATGCGCTCTACCAGCACCTCGACGCGCCCGCCGCTTTCCTTGTTGCCGAACAAACGTGCCGGAATGACCCGGGTGTCGTTAAAGACCAGCACATCGCCCGGCTGCAGATACTCGACGATATCCGCGAAGCGACGGTCGGCCAGCGCACCTGTCATACCGTCGAGCACCAACAAACGGCTGGCGCCGCGCTCGGCCAAGGGGTGCTGGGCGATCAGCCGCGGGGGCAAATCGTAATGAAAATCGCTGCGTTGCATGGCGGGCGATGGTACCAGTTTCTCACCCCGACGGCGACTTGCCGATCACCAAGATTCGGGTATACTACGGCCCTTCATTCGGCCCACGCGTCTTGCCGCGGATCATGGTGAGAAATGTGGGCTAAGCCGGGATGGCGGAACTGGTAGACGCGCCAGACTCAAAATCTGGTTCTGGTAACAGAGTGCGAGTTCGATTCTCGCTCCCGGCACCATCTTTGATGCGGAACAATTGACGGGCTTATTCGCGCCCGTATTGCCGCACCAGCGCCCTGAGTTGCGGCGCCAGATCCGTGTCCACTTGCCCCCATTCAAAGCGCCAACGCCAATTATCACCCGCCTGCGTGCCGGGCGTGTTCATGCGGTGTGCGCCGTCGAGCTTCAACAGGTCCTGCATGGGGACGATGGCGAGACAGGCCACTGAGGCCAGTGCCGTACGGATCAGCGGCCAGGGCATGGCCTCGGCGGGATATCCCAGGTAGTCGTCGACATGATTGCGGGTCTCGGCGGGCAGGGCGTCGTACCAGCCTAGGGTGGTATCGTTGTCGTGGGTACCGGTATAGACCACGCTGTCCACCGTCTGGTTGTGGGGCAGGTAGGGATTGTCGGCATCGCCGCCGAAGGCGAATTGCAGGATTTTCATCCCCGGCAAGGCATATTTTTTACGCAGCGCCTCCACTTCAGGCGTGATGGTGCCCAGGTCTTCGGCCACCAAGGGCAGGGGGTCGAACTCCTGATGCAGGGCCTCGAACAACTCGTCGCCCGGCGCTTCGACCCAATGGCCGTTAATAGCGGTCTCCTCCGCGGCAGGAATCTCCCAGGAGGACTCAAAGCCACGAAAGTGATCGATGCGCACCCAGTCGAACATAGACAGCTGGGTGGCCATGCGTTGCTTCCACCAGCTGAAGCCGTCGGCGTGCATACGCTCCCAGCGATAATGGGGATTGCCCCAGCGTTGCCCGGTCTCGGAAAAATAATCGGGCGGCACGCCGGCCACCACTTCAGCCCGGCCGTGGCTATCGAGGGTGAAGTATTCACGATGGGCCCACACCTCGGCGCTGTCGTGGGCGACAAAAATGGGCATGTCACCGAACAGAAACACGCCATGGCGGCGCGCATAGTCGTGCAACAGACGCCACTGGCGGAAAAATACGAACTGCTCGAAACGGATGTGCTCGATGCTGTCGGCCAGTTTGGTCTCCGCCTGCGCCAAGGCCTCGGGCGCGCGATCGCGCAGCGCCTCGGGCCAATCAAGCCAGTGGCCGTGACCCTGTGACTGGCGGATGGCCTGAAACAGGGCATAGTCTTGCAGCCAATGGCTGTTACGCGAGATAAATTGCTTCAGCTCGTCGCGCGCCCCGGCATCGGCCTGGGCGAGAAACCCCTGGTGGGCCTGCTTGAGCATGGCAAGACGATAGTCGATAAAGTCATCGCCTTCGGGCGGCGCCGCCCCCTCCGACAACCAGCCCCATTCCCGCAGCAAGGACAGACTGATCAGCAGGGGATTGCCGGCATGCACCGACAGACCCTGATAGGGCGATAGATCGCCGTGGGTGGGCACCAGCGGTAACATCTGCCACACGCTGACGCCGCCGGCGGCGAGAAAATCGACAAAGCGATAGGCATCCGGACCCAGATCACCGCCACCTATACCGCCGGGCAGCGAGGTGGGGTGCAGCAGGACACCGGCACGACGACGGCTCAGTGGTGTATCCAACTAGCCTCCCTTGCCCTGGCGCATAACCCCGCCGGCCGCAGGCGCACCGCCGCCGTGGGTAAAGGCATGGGACAGATACTCGGGCGGTTCATGCCCCAGTATTTGATAAAGCGTGGCCAACTGCAGACGATAGAGGCGCTCGAAATCGCGCACCGCCTCGGCGGGATTGTAATCACCGAACCACCAAAACCAGTCCGACCCTTCGCAAATGGCCAACTGGTGCTCGGCCTTGCGCAGCTGTTCATCCGGCAATTGGTCGGCAGCCACGACGTGATCGAAGCAACGCTTGGCCTCCACCAACATATCCCAGCCGCGGTTCTTGTCCGCCTCGCCTATCCAAGTGGAAAAGGTGCCATAGACCCAACTACCGGCCACGATATGCGGCAGTTGGGCCGCGGCGGGCTCATGATCGTCCAGACACTCGGAGAAGGTGCTCAGCTGAAACGTCTTGTTGGCGGACAATTGCTGATAAAGGGCGCTGAGAAAGTAGTAGCCGTTTTCGGGAAAGTATTCCCAGGCGTTTTCGCCGTCGAGAATGATGGACACCACCGCATCCGGCTTGCCGGCATTGGCCGCCGCGATGTTTTCCAGATGATGGGCGAGATCGGCCACCGCATCATCGGCATGCCAATTGGAATATTTGAAACCGATACAGTCGGACAGACCGTCATCGCGGAAAAAACAGGCGATCTGCTGCCCTTCGGGCCGATAGGCGCGGTGGACAGTCTGCGCCTTACGCAATTCCACCGGCGTCTGTTCCAGGTTGAGACTGTTGCGCAGCACGCTCTCACCGCTGGCGCTCCAGCGCAGCTCATACGTGTCCAACAAAGCCAGAGCGTCCATGCTGACCGACCCTTCCGAGGGCCAGCAGCCCTGGGGCCGGAAACCGAAATAATGCTCAAAGGTCTGCAGGCCTTTTTCGATGTGCCAGCGGGCGCGGGCCGCGCCGCCCGGATAGCTGTCCGCCAGCGGCAGCGGGGCGTCGGGCATGGCCTCGCGGGTACTTTTGAGATCCAGCAGCAGGGGCACGATGGGGTGGGCGTAGGGCGTGAAGGATAGTTCCACCTGGCCGCGCTCGACCAGACGCCGATAGCGATCGATAACGCCGCCGAGCAATTCACTGATCACCACCATCAATGTGTGGCGCTCGTGCAGACTGAAACCGCAACCTTTCTCCATAAGGGCCTTGATGCGCGCATCGCGGCGCCGCACGGTCTCACCCATCCAGCCCAGGTGATACCAGGTGACGATATCCGCAAGGTACTGGCTGTTGAGATACATCCATTCATCCGGCCTATCCAACAAGCGCTTGGCCATGTCGGCGAGACGCTGGTACTGAGGAAAACGCTTGATGATGGTGGTTTCGTTAGCGCGCAGACAGGTCTTGACCAAACCGATGCGCTGCTCGGGCTCGTCCGGCAGGGTGGGACTGACCAAGGCCGATAACAGTGGGTCCTGTATGGCTTCGCCTTCGCGCAAAAATGCGGCCGTCTGTTGGGCGTAGTCGTCGAGCTGCTCCAACAGGATGGGCACGAAGTTGACCACCGCCTTGGCCGCCGGCACCTCTTCCAGATGCGCCGCCATATCGACATAGTCTTTGATGGCGTGCAAATAGGTCCAGGGTAGGATGTATTGATCAGCGGTAGGATCGAAATAATTGGGCTGGTGCATGTGCCAGCACAGCACCACCTTGAGCCGGGAATCAGCGGACATGATGCAATTCTTGTCCTAGCATTTCCGGCACTACCAATACCACCCCGCCTTCGCTGACATGGAAGCGTTCGGCATCCGCCTTGGGGTCTTCGCCGATGACTGTGCCAGGCGGTATCTTGCAGCCCTTGTCGATGATGGCCTTATGGATACGGCAGTTTTCGCCCACGTCCACATCCGGCAAGATCACGGACTCGTGGACCTCGGAATAGGAATGTACATGTACGTTAGAGAACAGCAAGGAACGGCGTACCGTCGCCCCCGATATCAAACAACCGCCGGAGACCATGGAGTCGATGGCCTGGCCGCGCCGTCCTTCATCATCGAATACAAACTTGGCCGGCGGCAGCTGTTCCTGGTAGGTCCAGATGGGCCATTGACGGTCGTACAGATTCAATTCCGGCGTGACATCAATCAGCTCCAGGTTGGCCGACCAAAAGGCGTCCACCGTACCCACGTCACGCCAGTATCCCTGACGCGCCGACTGCACATCACGGAACGAATAGGAGTAGACGCGATAATGCTCGATCACGTCCGGAATGATGTTATGACCGAAGTCGTGACTTGAGCCGGGATCGTCGGCATCGCGAATCAGTTGCTCGTAAAGAAAGCGCGTATTAAAAATATAGATACCCATGGACGCCAGTGCGATATCGTCGTGTCCCGGTACTGATTCCGGGTTTTCCGGCTTTTCATTGAAATCGACAATACGTCCCTCTGTATCCACACTCATCACGCCGAAGGCCGTGGCCTCCATGCGCGGCACTTCGAGACAACCGATGGTCATATCCGCGTCGTTTTCCGCGTGATGGGCCAACATGGGGCCGTAGTCCATTTTGTAGATATGATCACCCGCCAGCACCAATACATATTCGGGATTATGCGCACGAATGATGTCAATGTTCTGATACACCGCGTCCGCGGTGCCGGCATACCAGGATTCCTGTATGCGCTGCTGCGCCGGCAGCAGCTCGATAAATTCGCCGAATTCGCCGCGGAAATAACCCCAGCCCTGCTGGATGTGACGCAGCAGCGAATGGGACTTGTATTGTGTCAGTACGCCGATGCGGCGGATGCCTGAATTGATACAATTTGACAGCGGGAAATCGATGATCCTGAACTTGCCGCCGAATGGCACCGCGGGCTTGACCCGCCAAGTAGTTAACTGTTTAAGTCGGGTTCCACGCCCCCCTGCCAGAATGAGGGCGAGCGTATCGCGAGTTAATCGACTGACAAAACGCGCATCGTCATGTGACATATCTCCACCCCTCTCATGCAGTAGTTTAGGCTCGCTTCGACAGCCGGTATTGCCGGATTATTACACACCTCTTGAGCTATCGAAGCAGATTACCTATGTTATCATCGATTCAACTACTATAACGGCGATCATTCAGAATGGCTACCAAGAAAGCAGCACAAATCACACCTGATCTTCAGCGCATTCTCAATGCCAATCATCACGATCCGTTTTCGGTTTTGGGACGCCATACCGAGGGGGATGAAGACATCGTTCGCGCCTTCATTCCGCGTGCCACGGAAGTGCGCCTGGCCGACACCCAATACCAACTGGAACGCGTCGGCGACAGCGATCTATTCGAATGGCGCGGTAATGCCAGCGAGCTGCCGAGACACTATCGCCTGGCCTGGCAAGACGCCCAAAATCAGACGCATATCGCGCATGATCCCTACTGCTTTGAACCGGTGCTGCCGGAATTCGACCTCTACTTATTCGGCGAGGGCAAACATTGGCACGCCTATCATTTTCTCGGCGCACGGCCGAAGGAGATCGATGGCGTCCAGGGGGTGCTGTTCGCCACCTGGGCCCCGAATGCGGAACGTATCAGTGTGGTGGGCGACTTCAACCACTGGGACGGTCGTTGCCACCCCATGCGCGTGCGCGGCGGATCCGGCGTGTGGGAGCTGTTCATTCCCGGGCTGGATGTGGGCGCCCTATACAAATTCGAAATCCGCTCCCGCATCGGTGGCCAGATTTTACTCAAGGCCGATCCCTACGGTCGCCAATTTGAATTGCGCCCCGGCACGGCCTCGATTGTGGTCGGCGACAGCGAACACCAATGGAACGATGGCGCCTGGATGGAGCATCGCGGCCAGCGCGATTGGCTGCGTGAGCCCATGTCCATCTACGAGGTTCATCTCGGCTCCTGGCAGAAGGACGAGCACGGCGGTTTTCTCAACTACCGCGATCTGGCCGTACGGCTGGTGGATTATGTCAAAGAGATGGGATTTACCCATATTGAACTGCTGCCGGTCACCGAACACCCCTACGACGGTTCTTGGGGCTATCAGACCACCGGCTACTACGCCCCCACCAGCCGCTTCGGTTCACCCGACGACTTCAGATTTTTTGTCGACTACCTGCACGCCAACGACATCGGTGTGTTTCTGGACTGGGCGCCCGGCCATTTCCCCAAGGACGCCTTCGCTCTGGCGCGCTTCGACGGCAGCGCCCTGTACGAACACGAAGATCCGCGCCTGGGGGAACACCGTGACTGGGGCACCCTGATCTTCAATTACGGCCGCAACGAAGTATTGAATTTTCTCTTCTCCAGCGCCTTGTATTGGCTGGAGGAGTTTCATATTGACGGCCTGCGTGTCGATGCCGTCGCCTCCATGCTGTATCTCGACTATTCGCGCGATGAAGGCGAATGGATACCCAACAAGTACGGCGGCAACGAAAATCTGGATGCCATCAAATTCATTCGTCAGCTCAACGAGGTCACCCACGAAAAACACCCCGGCAGTCTGATGATGGCGGAGGAATCCACCTCATGGCCCATGGTGTCACGCCCTATCTACGTGGGCGGACTCGGCTACAGCATGAAGTGGAACATGGGCTGGATGAATGACACGCTGGAATACATGAGCAAGGATCCTATCCACCGCCATTATCACCACGGCGTGCTGACCTTCAGCCTGCTGTATGCATTTACGGAAAACTTTATCCTGCCCTTCTCGCATGACGAGGTGGTCCACGGCAAGGCATCCATGCTTTATAAAATGCCGGGAGACGAATGGCAGCGCTTCGCCAACCTGCGCCTACTGTACGCCTATATGTTCACCCATCCGGGCAAGAAACTACTCTTCATGGGCTGTGAGTTCGGCCAGGGCAACGAATGGAATGCCGATGCGCCCTTAGACTGGTATGTGCTCGACTATCCGCTGCACCAGGGTGTCAAGAAATTGGTAGGCGACTTGAATCAGCTTTACCGCAACACGCCGGCGCTTTACCGTCATGACTTTGAAAGCGAGGGATTCGAATGGGTTGACTGCAACGATGCCGCCCAGTCGGTATTGACCTATCTGCGTCGCGACGGCGATGAAATCGTGCTGGTGGCACTTAATTTCACGCCCATTCCACGCCAAGGGTATCGACTGGGCGTGCCGTTTGAGGGTGTCTACGAAGAGATTTTCAACAGTGACTCGGAATACTACGGCGGCAGCAACATGGGCAACGGCCAATACGTCCCGAGCGAACCCCTGGCCTGGATGAACAAGGATCACTCCATCGTCATGACCCTGCCGCCGCTGGCCGCCGTGGTGCTGCGCAAAAAGGCTTAGTCCGGAGCCCCCCTGCTGGGGGAATGGCCCAATGGCACGTCCCGGCGGGCTTTTACGCGCTCAGAGTGCTCGACAGACTATCAAGTATGCGCGCGCCTCGCTTGTAATAACCCGCCATGCCGCATCCTTGAAACGCCTCGCTACGCACGGTAGCGGGCTAGAGAGTCGCAAGCCCTCCCGTCAACATCAGCAAAGTGGTGAGTAGCGCAGGCCAAATCCACTGCCACAGCGGCGGTCGATCGCTGACGGCAATCTCCACCGACTCACAGGGTGTATGTTCCGCCCGCACGATGACCTGCTCCACCAGCCCCGCGCTCACCTTAGCGTAGCCGCGCACATCCCCCTTGGACACGCCCGCCTGTTTCACCTGCCGCTCAACCAATTCCTGCACCTGCACGACGCGTCTCAAAATCAGCGCCACGCGCACCGCAACGCGTTCGCGCGATATCCCCAATAGCCGTGCCGGCAAGGCCAGCCAGTAAAGCGCCGATACCAATTGATGTTGCGGTGTCACGAATAACAACCAATGTACTGCCGCCACGATCAGCGCCAACGCCAGCAGGCGCCGGACACCCTCAATCAAACCCGTGGTGGTCGGTAGCCAGGCAGAATAGTCCGGCGTCGGGAACAATGGCGGCCCGGGCGTCATCCAGGCATAAATAATGAGTATGGACAATAAAAACCAACGCATTCGCAGCAGGGTTTTCCACAGCCCGGCAATGCTATCACGACCGGCGGTCGCGAATAACAGCACTACAATCATGGCGGCGGCAACCAGCTGGGCGGGATTGCCTAACGCGAGAAAGAGGCTAAAAATCACAAAGCTGACAATGCGCAAAACCGGATGCACATTGCTGTACCATCCGGTTTCACGGCTCATCGGGAGCGAAACGAGATTAGGAAATTTGCTGCTTTAATTGCTCCGCTTCCTGGCGCTGATCGTCGTCGCCCTCCTCGACAACTTCGTCCAGAATGGAGCGTGCCCCGTCTTGATCGCCCATATCGATATAGGCTTTAGCGAGATCCAACTTGGTGCCGATCATATCGTCAGAATTGTCGAAAATGTCGTCATTATCCTCGTCCGCCAGATTACCGAAATCCATTTCACTGAGATCGGCCAGCGGATCGATAAACTCGTCTTCCGCATCCTCTTGCCTGGCCTCGGTAATTTCAGCGTCATCTGCTTCAGCGGACGTCTCGGTCTGCGGCTCGGCAAGTGGGTCCATCGCGATGCTGTTATCGGGTTCCGCCTTTTTTCTGGCGCTATCGAGCAGGCCGTCGGTCTCGCTGGTCACTTCATGCGTATGAAACACCGACTGGGCGGCCTCGACCTGCCAATCCTTGCTTTCTTCCGAGGCAAAGGAATTGACGTCGACATTGGCATACGGGTTTTCGCTGTCGTCCAGATGTCCGTCATCGCCCGCCAGGGACAAGCCCGCCTGCGCTGGTAATTCGGACTCATCCGCATCCAACTTGGCGGCTTCCGAATCGTCCAAGGTCTCCGCCCGACCCGCGTCTTCCTCGGCCTTATCGACGCTGAAATCTTCCAGCTCGGTATCCAGCACCGGGATATCTGCTTCGGACTCGCCAGTCAGCTCGGCAGCCAGGTTGAAACTGTCATCAGCCGTGGCCGACTCGTCTGCTGCAACACCCGGCAATCCATCCAAGGAATCATGCGCTGCACCTAGATCGTCCAGCGCCTCACCGCCCAGAGCGAGCTCATCCGTTTCCGGCTCGGCGCCGGCGAGTTTGTCGCTGCGCGTGTCGGCGTCCAAATCCAGATTGCCGCTCTCCAGATCGAGGTCCAGATCCAGGTCGCCCAGATCGTCCAGGCTTTCGGCTGCGGCGTCTTTAGGTTTGGCGCGATCCGCGGCTTCAGCCATATCCTCATCCGGATCGCCTAAACCGCCAAGGCCCAAGCTACCGGCAAGGTCTTCATCACTCAAAGCATCGCTATCCTGCGACAATGCCTGCTGCTCATCATCAAAATTGAACTGTTCGCCGCCGTCGGCGGGCTCGATGCCAAGCTCAACATCACCGCCCGCCTCATTGGCACCGCCTTCGGCGAACAGCGGATGCGCCGGCAATAATTCACGTCCCATTTCCACCGCCTGGGCCCACAACCCTGCATTTTGACCGCCCAAGGCGGCATATAGGGACTCGGCCTGGGCCTCAAAGGAATCCACATCCTTGGTGGCATGATAGATTTCAAGCAGCTTGAGCTTCAGTTCGTGGCGCTCGGAATCGGCGCTGATCGCCTCCTTGAGCAAGGCCTCGGCCTGCTCATATCGACGATAGGCCAGATAGACATCAGCCTCGGCGATGGGATCGATTTCGCTTTCTTCCGCCTGAATGGTCCCCAGCCCACCGCCGATATCGCCGATGGCGACCTCTTCTTCAGCATCCGCGGCGGCGGATGCAGCCGCCGCAACCGGGGCAACCCCTGCGGCTGATGCGGCGGCGGCATCGGCGGACGCCTTGTCGGTCGTCTTAGTTTCTGGCGCCGCCACCGGCGTCATCACAGTAAAGTCATGGTCATCGTCCTGGCGACGGCGACGCATCATCAGCGCCACCAGCAACAACAGGATCAGCAGACCGCCGCCGGCATACATATAAGTGGGATTGGCCAGCACTTCATCCAACAAGGACGTCTCTGCCGGCTCGGCGGGCTGTTGTGCCGTCGGCACCTCGCCGGGCTGCTCGGCCGCAGGGGCCGCAGCCTGGGGCTGTTGTTCATCTTGCCGCGCCTCGGCCTGCAAGGCTCCGAGCGTATCATCCTGCAGAGTCAGTAGTTTTTGAACTGACTGGAGTTGTTGCTCCAGCTCATCGAGACGTCCGCGCAGCTCGGCGTTTTCCTGACGTGTGGCTTCGGCGGTCTCTTGGGCGATGGCCAGCTGCTGACGCAAGGATTCGCTGGCTTCACCACCCGCGGTACCGGAGCCGACACCGGCGCGAATACGCGCCTCCTCATCCGGGCTCAGCAGTTGCAGCCGACCCTGGGGCTCGGCCTGCGGCGCCGCAACGGCCGCCGGCGCGGCGGCTTCGGCGGCGGGCGCAGCCGTGGACTCAGCAACGCGCTGCTGACGACCGGTGGGGGCCGGTGCCTGACCCCTGGCTGCCTGCCATTGCTGGTACTGGCGATTGGATTCGGCGGCGGCCGCGCGCTCGCTCAAGGCGGTAATCACGTCCATCTCGGGCTGACGCAGCACATAGCCGGCCTTGAGGTTATTGATATTATTATCCTCGAAGGCCTCGGGATTTTCCTTCAGCAGCGCGATCATCATCTGCGGCACACTGATCGAATTATTGGGCCGCATGTCCTGGGCGATGGCCCAGAGGGTGTCGGTGCGCGCAGTCGGGCCATAGCTTCCCGGCGGAGTGATACGCGATTGGGGCGCGGCAGCCGGGGCTTGTTCGCGTACGACCTGCGACGGTTGGGTGGTGGCGGCGCTGACGCGGCCGACCTGCTGATCCCGCTCAAACACCGGCGGATCCAGCAACAAAGTATATTCGCGCATCATCTGGCCGCTGGCCCATTGGACGGCGAGGATAAAATCCAGAAACGGTTCTTTGACCGGGCGGGCAGACGACACCTTAATATACGGCGCGCCCTGACCTTCGCTGACGAGTTGGAATTGGAGGTTGCGCAGCACCGGGACCTGATCGATACCCATGCGGCTGAAGACATCTTGGGAGGCCAACTTCACCTCCAAGCTGTTCAGCTCGTCGGGAGTGGCGGAAAAGAGTTTGATCTTGGCGTCGAGCGGCTCGTTGAGGGCGGTATTGACTTCGATTTCCCCCATCCCCAGTGCATGGACTACCCCTGACGACAGCGCCATACATGCGCTCAGAGCAATCGCCAATTTGCGTTTCTTGAATCCCTTACTCAATGGTGTCCCGTCCTGTATTCGTCCCAACTTCACATCCAGCCTTGCTATATAACGGCTATCGTTCAGTTTTTTTGAATATTTAGCTGCGTTTTTTGAACTGCACCAAAAAATCGGCATTGGTTAATCAAAACACAGCTTTGATCACGTCCCTGGAACTCACCCCAGATAGTCTTTTAGCAAATATTCTGCAATCTGAATACTATTTAGAGCGGCGCCCTTGCGGATGTTATCGGCGACCACCCACAAATCTAAACCTCGGGGGCGGGTCTGATCACGTCGCAGGCGGCCGACAAACACCGTGTCGTTGCCGGCCGCCTCGCTCACAGCGGTAGGGTATTCCCGCTCGGTCATAAGCGTAACGCCGGGCGCCGCTTGCAGCAGGGCCTGGGCTTCATCCAGACTCAAATCCCGCTGTGTTTCGACATGCAACACCAGCGCATGGCCGTAGAACACCGGCACCCGCACACAGGTAGCGTTCAGGGGCAGATCATCCTGGCCTAGAATCCTGGCCGCCTCCCAGGCCAGCTTGGCCTCTTCCCGAGTTGAACCGTCGTC
Organism: Candidatus Tenderia electrophaga; assembly: GCA_001447805.1. Taxonomy (NCBI): domain Bacteria; kingdom Pseudomonadati; phylum Pseudomonadota; class Gammaproteobacteria; order Tenderiales (SeqCode); family Tenderiaceae (SeqCode); genus Tenderia (SeqCode); species Tenderia electrophaga (SeqCode). The sequence continues at coordinate 1,094,188 of CP013099.1, read as the reverse complement.
CAGAATAGCACCGATTTGCGGCAGCAGATTGAAGGCGATCTGTTTGTCAAAAACGCTATTTTCGATCGTCTTTAGGTTGAACATGGCCGTCGCCTGCCGCGCCAGCTCCTCCACACCCGCCTTGTCCTTGCCCGATACCGCCTGCAAGGCCACCACATCGACATGGGCGATACCGGCGGCCTGCTGCAGCGGTTTCAGCACGGTCGTCAACAGGGTGGCATTGGTGCCAGGATTGGCGACAAGCTTCTGCTTGGCGTATCCCGCCAAGGCCTCGGGGTTGACCTCCGGCACCACCAGCGGCACTTCGTCTTCCAGACGAAAGCAGGGGCTGTCGTCGATCACCACACAACCGGCGGCCGTCGCCTTGGCGACATAGGCTTCGGCCACCGCATCGTCGGCGCAAAAGAAGGCCAACTGAGCCTGAGAAAAATCGAAATCTGCAAGCGGCGCCACCTTCAGCTGTTTACCCTTGAAAGCAACGCGACCGCCACCTTCCAGCGCCACGGCGTGAACCATGGCGACGGGCACGGCCCGCTCCTCCAGGAGATTGAGTACCGCCTCCCCCACCAGCGTATCGCAACCGACTACCGCAACGTTATAGGATTTGCTCATTACAACATCAGTGCTCCAGCAGAATGCGCAGCATGCGCCGCAGCGGCTCGGCCGCGCCCCACAGCAATTGATCGCCAACGGTAAACGCAGACAGATAGCTCTTGCCCATATTCAGCTTGCGCATACGCCCGACGGGCACCTCCAAGGTGCCGGTGACGGCGGCCGGAGTCAGCTCGGCCATGGTGGCCTCTTTCTCGTTCGGCACCACCTTCACCCAATCATTATGCTCACTCAGAATGTCGCCGATCTCGTCCAAGGGCACGTCGCGGGTCATCTTGATGGTCAGCGCCTGGGCGTGGCAACGCATGGCGCCGATGCGCACACAGAGCCCGTCGATGGGCACCGGGTTATCGCTCAGCCCAAGGATCTTATTGGTCTCCACCTGGGCCTTCCATTCCTCTTTGCTCTGGCCCGACTCCAGCGCTACGTCGATCCAGGGGATCAAAGAACCGGCCAGCGGCACCGGCCAGTCCTGCAGCGGATAATCACTGGAGCGAATGAAATCGGAGGTGCGTTTGTCGATGTCCAGAATGGCGGAGGCGGGATCGTTGAGCAGATCCTCCACATTGCCATGGATGGCACCCATCTGCCGGATCAGCTCGCGCATGTTACGCGCCCCGGCACCCGAAGCCGCCTGATAGGTCATGGGCGTCACCCACTCCACCAGCTCTTTGGCGAACAGTCCGCCGATGGCCATCAGCATGAGGCTCACCGTGCAGTTGCCGCCGACATAGGTCTTGATGCCATCGTGCAGACCGTTCTTGATCACCGCCTTGTTGACCGGATCGAGCACGATGATGCTGTCATCCTGCATACGCAGCGCCGAGGCGGCGTCGATCCAGTAGCCGTTCCAGCCGCCGGCGCGCAGCGGGGCGTAGATCTCCTTGGTATAGTCACCGCCCTGGCAGGAGATGATTACGTCCATGGCCTTCAATTCATCGATGCTGTTGGCATCCTTGAGCGACGGCACGTCCTTGCCCACATCGGGGCCCGGCTGGCCTACCTGCGACGTGGTGAAAAAGACCGGCTCGATGTCGGCGAAATCGTTTTCCTGGCGCATGCGCTGCATCAGCACCGAGCCGACCATGCCGCGCCATCCGATCAATCCAACTCGTTTCATTGTCTGTTCCTCGAAGTTATTACCGCCCGGAATGCGCCCGCCGAGCGGAGGGTAATCACCTGAGCGCCGCGACCACCGCATCGCCCATTTCGGCACAACTGACCCGCTGCGTACCTTCGGAATAGATATCCGCTGTCCTATACCCCTCGGCCAGCACCTGGCGCACGGCGGCGTCGATGCGCTGCGCGGCGGCCTCATCCCCGAAAGTGTAACGCAACATCATGGCCACAGACAGGATGGTCGCCAGGGGATTGGCCAGATTCTGGCCGGCGATGTCCGGGGCCGAACCATGAATGGGCTCGTACATCCCTTTATCGTTGTCATCCAGCGAGGCCGACGGCAGCATGCCGATGGAGCCAGTGAGCATGGAAGCGGCATCTGAAAGAATATCACCGAAGATATTACCGGTGACGATGACATCGAACTGTTTCGGCGCGCGCACCAGCTGCATGGCGGCATTATCCACATACATGTGGCTCAGCTCGACCTGAGGGTACTTCTTACCGACTTCGATCACGATCTCTTTCCACAGTTCACTGCACTCCAGCACATTGGCCTTTTCCACCGAGCAGAGTTTTTTGCCGCGCTTCATGGCGATTTGGAAGGCCACATGGGCCACCCGGCGCACCTCGGACTCGCTATAGAGCATGGTGTTAAACCCCACCCGCTCGCCATTGCGTTCCTCGATGCCGCGCGGCTGCCCGAAATAGATATCGCCGGTCAGTTCGCGCACGATCATGATGTCCAGACCGGAGACCACTTCCGGCTTCAGTGTGGAGGCCTCGGCCAGTTCAGGGTAGAGCAGCGCCGGACGCAGATTGGCGAATAAGTTCAACTCCTTACGAATACGCAACAGGCCCCGCTCGGGGCGCTTGTCGCGTTCGAGCTGGTCATACTTGGGACCGCCTACGGCCCCCAACAATATCGCATCGGAGGCCTTAGCCAGCTCAAGCGTTGCGGCCGGCAGCGGATCACCGGCGGCGTCGTAACCGGCACCGCCGATGGCACCCTGTTCCATTTCAACATCCAGACCGTAGTTGGCCTTCAATGCGTCAATCACTTTGACAGCTTCGCGGACGATCTCGGGGCCGATACCGTCACCCGGCAGAACTGCAATTTTACTAGTCATTTGTTTCTCTCTTTCATTTTTTACCGCGAAGGACGCAAAGGAGCGCGAAGTCAAAGTTGATTAACCACCCGCCTAATGCCGTCCTTCATATGATTCACGTTAAAATTGAGCAAAAACCCCAAACGTTGATTTCCCAGCTTTAAATAAGATTTAAAAAAGCCACGGCGCCTCGGCTTTGCGCTTCTCTTCGTAGACCTTGATGTCATCCACCTGCTGCAAGGTCAGGCCGATGTCATCCAGGCCGTTGAGCAGGCAGTATTTGCGGAACTCATCGATCTCAAAGCCGAATGATTCGCCGGCGGGTGTGGTCACCGTCTGCGCCGGCAGATCGATGGTCAGTTGATAACCTTCATTGGCCTCGGTCTCGCGGAACAGCTGATCCACAATCTTGGTATCCAGAACAATGGGCAGGATGCCGTTTTTGAAACAGTTGTTGTAGAAAATATCGGCGAAGCTGGGCGCGATAATGGCGCGAAGACCGTAATCCTCCAACGCCCACGGGGCATGTTCGCGTGACGAACCGCAACCGAAGTTGTCACGTGTCAGTAACACCCGCGCACCTTGGTAGCGGGTCTGATTGAGCACGAAGTCCGGATTCAACGGCCGTTGGCTGTTGTCCATGCCCGGCTCGCCGTGATCAAGATAACGCCACTCGTCGAACAGGTTGGGTCCGAAACCTGTGCGTTTGATCGATTTCAAAAACTGTTTCGGGATGATGGCGTCGGTGTCTACATTGGCGCGATCCAAGGGCGCCACCAGGCCGTTCAAGGTTGTAAATTTTTCCATAGTTTCATCCTTTATTTATTTTTAACCGCGAAGGACGCGAAGGTTCGCTAAGTAAAACCTTCAATCCCTTTGCGTTACTTTGCGTCCTTTGCGGTTAAACAAAATCCCGCACATCGACAAAATGACCGGCGATGGCCGCGGCCGCCGCCATGGCCGGACTCACCAGATGAGTGCGCCCACCCTGGCCCTGCCGCCCTTCGAAGTTGCGGTTGGAGGTGGAGGCGCAGTGCTCACCCGCCTCCAAGCGGTCGGCGTTCATGGCCAGACACATGGAGCAACCCGGATCGCGCCACTCGAAACCGGCCGCGATGAAGATCTTGTCCAGGCCCTCCTGCTCGGCCTGCTGTTTCACCAGGCCGGAGCCCGGCACCACCATGGCCTGCTTGAGCGAATCCGCCACCTTGCGCCCCTTGGCCACCGCCGCCGCGGCGCGCATGTCCTCGATACGGCCGTTGGTGCAGGAACCGATAAAGACGCGATCCAGCTTGATCCCGGTGATGGGCATGTTGGCCTTGAGCCCCATGTAGACCAGCGCTTTTTCGATACCGCCGCGCTTGACCGGATCACTCTCGGCGGCGGGATCGGGGACCCTGGCATCCACCGGCGCCACCATCTCGGGCGAGGTACCCCAGGTGACCTGCGGTTGGATCTGCGCCGCATCCAATTCCACCACCCGATCGAAAGACGCATCGGCATCGCTGTGCAGATCGCGCCAGGCGGCCACAGCGGCCTCCCACTGCGCCGCCGTGGGGGCGTAGGGGCGGCCTTTGACGTACTCGATGGTCTTTGCGTCCACCGCCACCATGCCGGCGCGGGCGCCGGCCTCGATGGCCATATTGCAGACCGTCATGCGCCCTTCGACGGAGAGATCCATGATCGCCTCGCCGCCGAACTCGATGGCGAAGCCGGTACCGCCGGCGGTGCCGATCTCACCGATAATCGCCAGCACCATATCCTTGGCGCTGACACCCCGCCCGACCTTGCCGTTGACCTTGACCAGCATGTTCTTGGACTTCTTCTGGATCAGGCACTGGGTGGCCAGCACGTGCTCCACCTCGGAGGTGCCGATGCCGTGGGCCAAGGCCCCCAGGGCGCCGTGGGTGGAGGTATGGGAGTCACCGCAGACCACGGTCATGCCCGGCAGGGTCGCCCCCTGCTCCGGCCCCACCACGTGGACAATGCCCTGGCGCAGGTCGGCCATGGTGAATTCGGTGATGCCGAACTCGTTGCAGTTGGCATCCAGGGTCTCCACCTGAATCTTGGAAATAGGGTCGGTGATGCCCTTGTCCCGGTCAGTGGTGGGCACGTTGTGATCGGGCGTGGCCAAATTGGCGGCTGCGCGCCACGGTTTGCGCCCGGCCAGACGCAAGCCCTCGAAGGCCTGAGGCGAGGTCACCTCATGCACCAGTTGTCGGTCTATATAGATAAGGCAACTGCCGTCGTCGTTCTGACGCACCACGTGGGCGTCCCACAATTTGTCGTACAAGGTCTTGCCGGTCATTGAAATGTTCTCCTTGGATTTTCTTACCGCAAAGGACGCGAAGGGGCGCTAAGTAAACAACCTCGATCCCTTAGCGTTACTTGGGGTCCTTTGCGGTTAAAACACAATGGAGACATGATAGGACTCTACAAAAGATAACTCAAATTCATATTATTCATGCAATTCATTCCAATTTGGAATATATTTAATCGATGAATATCGAAGATCTGCAGGCCTTTCTGGCCGTCGCCGACCACGCCTCCTTCTCCCAGGCGGCCAAGACGCTGCACCTGACCCAGCCGGCGGTGAGCAAACGCATCGCTGCGCTGGAAAATCAACTCGACGCCCGGCTGTTCGACCGCATCGGCCGCCAGGTGAGCCTCACCGAAGCGGGCCGCGCCCTGCGCGGCCACGCCCAACGTATCGTCAACGAGATCGAGGACAGCCGCCGCGCCATCCATAACCTCAGCGGTGACGTCAGCGGGCCGTTGAAACTGGCCACCAGCCACCACATCAGTCTGCACCGCCTGCCGCCGGTATTGCACGCCTACACCCGGCAATATCCCGAGGTACAGCTCGATCTCAGCTTCATGGATTCGGAAGAGGCCAGCCGCGCCGTGGAACAGGGCGCGCTGGAGCTGGCCCTGGTCACGCTGCCGCCCGCGAATGCCACCCCGTTAACCCTGATCGAAGTCTGGACCGACCGCCTGGTACTGGCCGCCAGCCCGGAACACCCGCTCAGCCATACTGATCATATCGACGCCACGACCCTGGCCGGACATCCCGCCATCCTCCCCGCCCACGGCACCTACACCCGCGCCCTCATCGACCAGACCCTGGCCGTGGGCCAGCTGGAGACACGCCTGGAGACCCACTATCTGGAGACCATCAAGATGCTGGTGCAGGTGGGCCTGGGCTGGAGCCTGCTGCCGGAAAACATGCTGGCGCCGGAACTGCGCCCGGCGGGCAGCGGTCATATCGTGGTTGAGCGCCGCCTGGGCATCGTTCATCATCCCAAGCGGACCCTCTCCAATGCCGCCCGGATGTTTATCCAACTCTGCACAAATAAAACATGACCCAATCCAAACCGAACGACAGTGACGTCGAAAAACTCTTGGCCCGGGAACGTCCGCGCCGCCGTGGCAAGCTCATCGCCGCGGTCGCCATCCTGCTCATTCTCGTCACCGCTTTTTGGACCTGGACTGGTGAAGAGACCGCCCCGCTGCGCTACATCACTTCTGAAGTGGAAAGAGGCAATCTTACCGTGCAGGTCACTGCCACCGGCACCCTGGAACCGCTCAATCAGGTGGACGTGGGCAGCGAGGTCTCGGGCACCATCGACACGGTACTGGTGGACTTCAACGACCGCGTCAGCAAAGACCAGGTGCTGGCGCGGCTCAACACCGACGAACAACGCGCCCGCGTGGTGCAAGCGCGCGCCGCCCTGGACGTCGCCCAGGCGCGGGTGCAGCAGGCCGACGCCACTGTGCTCGAAACCAATCTCAAACTAAAGCGCTGCCAGACACTGTCCAAGCAAGGGCTCTGTCCGCCGCAGGAGCTGGACGCCGCCCAGGCCGGCTACGCCCGCGCCCAGGCTGATCTGGCCAGCGCCAAGGCCCAGGTCTCCCAGGCCCGCGCCACCCTGGAGGTGGAGCAGACCCGCCTGGCCAAGGCGGTGATCCGCTCCCCCATCGACGGCATCGTGCTCAAGCGCCAGATCGAACCGGGCCAGACCGTCGCCGCCTCGCTACAGGCGCCGGTGCTGTTCACCCTGGCCGAAAACCTGACCCAGATGGAGCTGCGCGTGGCGGTGGACGAGGCCGATATCGGCAAGGTGGAGGCAGGCCAGACGGCCACCTTCACCGTGGACGCCTACCGCGAGCGGGTCTTCCCGGCCGAGATCGCCCAGGTGCGCTTGGCGCCCATCAGTGAAGGCGGCGTGGTGAGTTACGAGACCATCCTGCGCCTCGACAACGAAGAACTATTATTACGCCCCGGCATGACCGCCACCGCCCACATCACCGTGGCCCGGATCGACGATGCCCTGCTGGCGCCCAACGCCGCCCTGCGCTTCGTGCCGCCGCCCGCGCCCAGCGCCGACGAGGGCGGCTTTATGGACCAGCTCTTCCCACGCTGGGGCGCCCGTGACCGCGCGCGCCGTGACAGCAAGGTGAACCAGGTGTGGCAGCTGCAAAACGGCCAACCCACGGCGGTAGAAGTCAAGACCGGCCCCAGCGACGGCCGCATGACCCAGATCTTCTCCGACACCCTGCAAGCGGGCAGCGCGGTGATCGTGGACGTAGCCAATACCGCGCGATGATCGAACTGCGCGGGCTGGGCAAGACCTACGGCGAGGGCGCGGCGGCGGTACAGGCGCTGCGCGACATTGATCTGCATATCGGGGCAGGCGAATTCGTCGCCATGATGGGCCCCAGCGGCTCGGGCAAATCCACCTGCATGAACATCCTCGGCTGTCTCGACACCCCGAGCAGCGGTGACTACCTGTTTCAGGGCACCGCCGTCTCAGGGCTCAACCGCAACCAGCGCGCCCTGCTGCGGCGCCACTACATCGGCTTCGTGTTCCAGGGTTTCAACCTGCTGGCGCGCACCTCGGCACTGGAGAATGTGGAGCTGCCGCTGATCTACCGCCGCATCCCCACGCGCGCACGCCATGACCGCGCCCGCGCCGCCCTGACGGCGGTGGGACTGGAGGGGCGCGAACACCACACCCCGGCGGAACTCTCCGGCGGCCAGCAGCAGCGCGTCGCCATCGCCCGCGCCCTGGTCAGCGAGCCGGCCGTGCTGCTGGCCGACGAGCCCACCGGCAACCTGGACAGCGCCCGCGGTCACGAGATTATGGCGCTGCTCACCGGCCTGAACCGAGAACGCGGCCTGACCGTGGTGATGGTCACCCACGAGGCCGACATCGCCGCCTATGCCGGGCGCCGGATACAGTTTCTCGACGGCCATATTCAAAACGAGGGACAGGGCTGATGTGGTGGAGCACACTCTCACTAGCGCTGCGCGAAATCCGCCGCAATCTGCTGCGCTCGGCGCTGACCATGCTCGGCATCATCATCGGCGTGGCCGCCGTCATCACCATGGTCACCATCGGCAACGGCACCACGGCGCGCATCACCGCCCAGATCGAGAGCCTGGGCAGCAACATGCTCATCCTGCGCCCCGGCCAGCGCTTCGTGCGCGGCTCGCGCGGTGCCGCCGCGCCGCTGGAACTGAGCGACGCCGAAGCGCTGCGTAATCTCAACTCCGTCGTCGCCGCCTCCGGCGCCGTCAATCAGGCGATCACCGTGGTCTACGGCAACAACAACTGGAGCACCAACGTCACCGGCATGGAGAACGACTATCTCACGGTGCGCAACTGGTCTATCGCCGCGGGCCGCGCCATCACCGCGGGCGAGCAGCGCGCCGGGGCGCCGGTCTGCCTGCTGGGCGAGACGGTGTGGCGCGAACTGTTCGGCTTTCAGAATCCGCTGGGCGAAACCATCCGCCTGGGCAAGGTACCGTGCGAAGTGATCGGCATTTTGGCGCCCAAGGGACAATCGGCCATGGGGTCGGATCAGAACGACACGGTGCTGATGCCCATCCGCGCCCACTGGCGGCTGTTGTCCGGCGAGCAGAAGGTGAGTCACATCTACCTCTCGGCACAGGACAGCGCCGGCACCGACAAGGCCAAACGGGACATGGAACTGCTGATGCGCGAGCGGCGTCACATCCGCCCGGGCGACGAGGATGACTTCAGCATCATCGACATGCGCGAGATCGCCAAGACCATGACCGGCACCACCGAGGTGATGACCTCGCTGCTCGGGGCGGTGGCGGCGGTGAGCCTGATCGTGGGCGGCATCGGCATCATGAACATCATGCTGGTGTCGGTGACCGAACGCACCCGCGAGATCGGCATCCGCCTGGCCATCGGCGCCCTGGAGCGCGAGGTGCAACGCCAGTTTCTGGTGGAGGCGGTGGTGCTGTCATCGGTGGGTGGGGTGATCGGTATTTTACTGGCGTTGGCGGCCTCCTACTTCATCGCCGGGGCGCTGCAGGTACCCTGGATTCTGGACGGCGGCATCATCCTGCTGGCGTTCGTCTTCGCCGCCGCGGTGGGGGTGGTGTTCGGCTACTTCCCGGCGCGCAAGGCGGCGCGGCTGGACCCTATCGAGGCGTTGCGCCACGAGTAGGGTGCGCACCGCGCACCATCATATCCGAGGACGGTGGTGCCAACCGAGTTGGTTAATGGTGCGCCGTGCGCACCCTACGCCTCTGCACGCCCTTTTATGAATGACTCGCAGCCTTGTCGCCCCACAACTGTTCCAGGCGCTGATCGCGGCCGCAGTTCCAGCGGTAGAACTTATAGCGCACCGGATTCTTTTGGTAGTAATCCTGGTGGTACTCTTCGGCCGGATAGAATTCACCCGCCGCGGTGATCTCGGTAACGATGGGCGCCTCAAACGGCTTGGTCTGCTGCACCGCCTGCTTGGAAGCCTCAGCCGCGCGACGCTGATCCTGATTTAAATAGAAGATGCCGGTGCGGTACTGATCGCCGTGATCGCAGAACTGGCGGTCCTTCACGGTCGGATCGATGGTATGCCAAAGATAATCCACCAGCTCGCGGTAGCTGATCTTGTCGGGATCGTACGCGATCTTCACTGCCTCGGTGTGGCCGGTGCCGCCGCGTGACACCTGCTTGTAGCTGGGGTCGTCCACATGCCCGCCGATGTAGCCCGAGGTGGTGCTGATTACACCGTCGAGCTTGTCGAAATCGCTTTCCACGCACCAAAAGCAACCGCCGGCGAAGATGGCGCTCTCGGTCGCGGCCCGCGCCGGCAAGGCAAATGCCGCACCGACCATTATCAATAACAAAAACCTGCACTTAAGACTATTCATGGCACTGCTCCAGCGGCTGCTTCATTGACATACTTTAGATATTAGAGGGCAAATATCACAAAAGCTTCCCGACGACGGCGCGAAAAATCACGTTTTCATCACTGAGCAGGGAAATGGTGCCGGATATAGGATTCGAACCTACGACCTACGCATTACGAATGCGTTGCTCTACCAGCTGAGCTAATCCGGCCATCACTGATGGGGAACGGCGGGTATTGTAGACAGGATAGCGAAAAACGACCAGACAGCCCTCGGAAAATACCCGCGGCAGCCCGGCGCGTCCACATTCAGCCCCGGAACGGTTTCTGGTATCATTGCCCGCTTTTCCAGTCCGGGATAAGGGCCAGACTATGACAGCCAGAATCATTGACGGCAAGGCCATCGCCGCCGAAGTTCGCCTTAATGTTAAGCAACGTGTCGAGCACCGCTTGGCCAAGGGCGTACGCGCCCCGGGGCTGGCGGTGGTGCTGGTCGGCGCAGACCCCGCCTCGCAGGTCTATGTCAACAACAAACGCAAATCCTGCGCCGAGGTCGGCTTTGTCTCCAAGTCCTTCGATCTGCCTGCCGAGACGTCCCAACACGAGCTGCTGGTCATCATCGATCAACTCAACCAGGACGATGAGGTCGACGGCATCCTGGTGCAGCTGCCCTTGCCGCAACACATCGATTCCGAAATCGTCATCGAACGTATTCATCCCGACAAGGACGTGGACGGTTTTCACCCCTACAACGTCGGCCGCCTGGCACAGCGCATCCCCCAGCTGCGGCCGTGCACCCCCTGGGGCATCATGACCTTGCTGGAGCACACCGGCGAGGACCTGCGCGGCATGGAAGCGGTGGTGGTCGGCGCGTCGAACATCGTCGGCCGTCCCATGGGACTGGAACTGTTACTGGCCGGCTGTACGGTCACGACATGCCACCGTTTTACCCGTGATTTAAAAGCTCATGTGGGACGTGCCGATCTGCTGGTGGTAGCGGTGGGCAAACCCGACTTCATGCCGGGCGACTGGATCAAACCCGGCGCCATCGTCATCGACGTCGGTATCAACCGCTTGGAAAACGGCAAACTGAATGGCGACGTGGAGTTTGAGAGCGCCGCCGAACGCGCTAGCTGGATCACCCCCGTACCGGGCGGCGTCGGCCCCATGACCATCGCCACGCTGCTGCAGAACACCCTCTACGTCGCCGAGAGCTTACACAACGACCGCGTACTGTAGCGCTTGCGACAAGACGGCGTTTCGGTCTCGACGCGGGCATACAAATTGCGCCGCCGGTTCTCTCTCTCAGAGTGTCGATGCATGACCAAAACGCTGCGACAAGCTTTAAAAATATGGAAGTTTGCCTTTAATAAACAGCGGAATTGAGGTAAGTTGAAAACATGATTTAAAAAGACCGGCTGCATTATGCAGACCGGCGAATGCCGGGGCGGACCCATGCAACTCACCAAATACAGCGACTACGCCCTGCGTGTTCTTCTGTTTCTGGGCCAACATCCGGACCGGCGCACGACTATCGATGACCTGGCCGGCCACTATCGTATTTCCCGCAATCACTTGACCAAGATCGTCCACCAATTATCGCTGGCCGGATTCATCAAATCGACACGCGGCCGCAGCGGCGGACTGACATTGGGCGCCGCGCCCGACGCCATCATCATCGCCGACGTGATCCGTCACACCGAAAAAAAAATGGCCCTGGTGGAGTGCTTCGAAACCGGCAGCACCTGCACCATCGAACCGGACTGCGTACTGAAATACGTCTTGCAGCGTGCCCAGGACAGCTTTATGGAGGTGCTGTCTCTGTTTAGTTTGGCCGATATCCTCGACCGTCAAAAGCTGCTCGCAGCAAAAGCGGCATCAACGCTAGAATTGAAAATCCCATCCAAAATCGGCGCAGCGCCAAACGCATGAAGTAAGATTAGGGCTCGTGTGCGCCGCCCGCGCCTCGTCGCTACTCTCCTGTGCCGAATAGATCACGTGCGGGGTTCCCCTTGTAGCGAGGCTATTGGGAAGGTTTGCAACGCCAAGAGCGCACCTCTGAGCGTTCACGATGCGTGCTCACGAATATTCAGAGTTGCCCTTTAGAAAGATACAGCCCCCCAGCGAGGGACTACGCAGCGGGAAAACGCCTACGCGTGTGCGAATTATTTCGGCCTGCGCGCCACCAGATGCAGATAGCGGCCCAGATGCAAATAAGGCTCCTGCTGCGCATATTGCAGCTCCATGCGCACCACTTCGTCGACGGCACGCGCATCGCGCAGGCGCGTATCCATGTAATCGTAGATCACCCGCACTCCGGCGTGACCGATCACCGACAGACCCCATTGCTGTAACCAGGACTCGACCTCCCGCAGGCTCAGGGGATGATAAGGCGTAAGCCCGCCCGCCTCGCCCTGCAACTCGCCGCTTTCCACCTTGCGCCAGTTACCGCGGATCAGATTGCGAAACACCAGTGCGTCCCGGTTGTAGAACATCAGGGACAGGTATCCGCCCGGCTTGATCAGGGCTAACAGTCTGCCCAGCGTCCGTTGCGGCTGAGCCAACCACTCCAAGACCGCGTGCAACAGCACCAGATCGAAAGTACCCAGTTGTTCGGGATCGAGGGACTGAAGCGGGGCATGGACGAAACGCACCGTGGCATCCGGCAGCTCGGCGGCGAACTGGCGCTCGGCCTGTGCCAACATGTTGCGCGACAGGTCGCTCAATACCAGCTCATGCCCCAAGCCGGCCAGGCGTCGCGCCAGTTGGCCGAAGCCACAGCCGCCGTCGAGGATACGCAGGGATTGCTTGGCGCCTAACTGGGGCAGGGTCTGAAGCAGATGTTGCCAGACGATGGCAAGGCGAATCTCGCCCTTGGCGCTACCGTAGATATTGCAGGCGAAACGCGCGGCGAGATCATCAAAGTTGCGGTCTTGCTCGATCAAGGGCCCATCCCATTTTAAAACATCCAATGGGATCAATGTTAACCGAGCGCCTTAGCCGCTGCACATGCAGCGGATGGCATCACATCAGACAGCCACCAGCTGCTTGTGGCGGTAGCGCTCCTGAGATTGGGTCTGCTCGCCGTAATAGATGCCTCGCAACTCGGAACGGGTATTCAACACCCAGGGCATCCTTTCACTCACCGGATAATAGGCCGGCACCCGCATACCATGATAATCCACCGGCATACCCAGCGGTTGAAAGCCGATACCAACCCCTTGCAGCAGACGCAGCAGCGTAGGTTCCATGGCCGCATAACAGTGACGAATTTTATGTTCTTCACACATGCGAAACGAGGCGGCGATCAAGCCGAGGGTGATCAAGGGCAGATGGCGGCGATTGAAGTGGGGATGAAAATTGGCATTGTAAGACTCACCCTCCCGGCACACACCCCAGATCAGACCCTGCTCGGCGATACGGCGACGATATACCTTGGAGACCGAAAAACGGGAGATTTCACCGATCGCCTGTCGCGGCAACGTGGCAAGATGGGGATGGGATTTTTCCAGATCCAGCCCGCAGTGCTGCTCGATCGGCAACGGCCGATCGGCGCCCCCGCTATGGGGCAGCACCAGCCGCACCACGCCGATATACACGCCACTGTGGCGGTGCCTGATCAGACTGTGGACGGCGTGGCTGTCATACTCATCATATTCGCGCCGATCGGGGTAACGCTCGGCGTCCTCGTAACCCTTCTCTTGGCAATAAACTTGATATCTCAGTTCATGCGCCGCATCGATTAAGTCGGGGGTGTCTGCCTTTAGGATTTCGAAATTCTGGTGAAATAAACTGGAGCTAGTAGTCAATGGATCAATCCTTTGCCAAATGAACCGCACAAAACTCTCAAGGCGCCCGGACGTATCGCGACCTTATTAGAAGGCGCCCCCCTTCGGTAAAGGGACCGATGTCATTACCACCCCCGCGGCACACCCGCCTCACCATACCCCCATGAACCATGCAACAACTATACCAGCAATGGATTGTATTTATTAATCAATATCTTATATATCCCGCCCGGTGATCGGCCGGTGCGGGGCAGCACGAATCTGTCGCCCTGCGGCGACAGCCAAATGAGGAAACACCGCTAAGTATATGAACTGATGGCCATCCCCCTTGTCGCCATGCAGCGACAATCCTCATTCTTTAAACAAGGCGGGGGCTAAGTGATGCTTATTCAGTAGCTTATAAAACTCGGTGCGATTCCGCTGGGCCAGCCGCGCCGCTTGGGTGACATTACCGTTGGTGGTGCGTAGCAGCTTGGTGAGATAGTCGCGTTCGAAACGCTGGCGCGCCTCGGCGAAGGGCAGAATCTCATTGCCCTTGCTGCGCAACGCACGCTGCACCAGCTGGGCCGGGATGACGGCCGAGGTGGTCAGCACCACCGCCTGCTCCACCACATTGTAGAGCTGGCGCACGTTGCCCGGCCAGGCGGCCTGCACCAGCAATGCAACGGCCTCGGGCGAGAAACTCTTGGCCTTTTTCGCCTCCTTGCCGCGCAGCTTGTGCAGAAAGTGATTGGCCAACAGGGGAATATCCTCGCGCCGCTCGGCCAGGGCCGGCATTTCAAGGGCCACCACATTCAGGCGGTAATACAGGTCTTCGCGGAATTCACCCTCTTGGGTAGCCTGTTCCAAGTCGCGGTGGGTGGCCGAGATCATGCGCACATCGATGGGAATGGACTCCACCGATCCCACCGGCCGCACCTGGTGCTCCTGCAGTACGCGCAATAACTTGGACTGAAAGGCCGGCGGCATATCGCCGATCTCGTCAAGGAACAGGGTGCCGCCGTGGGCGGCCTGGAACAACCCCTTGTGATCATGGGTGGCGCCGGTAAAGGCGCCCTTGCGGTGACCGAAGAGTTCGGATTCCAGCAGCTGCTCCGGAATGGCGCTGCAATTGACCGCGATAAACGGCTTGTCGGCGCGCGGGCTGGCGCGGTGGATAGCGCGTGCCAGCAATTCCTTGCCGGTACCGCTCTCGCCGTGAATAAACACGCTGACATCACTGCGCGCGATCAGATGGGCCTGGCTGAGCAACTCATCCATAGCGGAGCTGCGCGTCACGATCTCGCGGCACCACTCGTCTTGCGGCGCTTCACTGGACTGTTCGCCACCGAAGGAGGCGGCCTGCTTGACCATATCCAGCAATTGTTTGCTGTCGAAGGGTTTGGTCAGAAAACCGAATACCCCGCGGCTGGTGGCCGCCACCGCGTCGGGAATGGAGCCGTGGGCGGTAAGCATAATCACCGGCATGGAGGGGTTGCGTTCATGAATCTCACCGAACAGGGCCATGCCGTTCATGCCTCCCATGCGCAGGTCGGTAATCACCACCTGAGGCCGGGAGACCGGCAGTTTGGCCAGCGCCTGCTCGCCGCTGGAGGCGCACACCGGCTCGTAGCCGGCCGCCTCCAGGCGCATGGACAGCAAGCGCAGCAGGCTCGGATCATCATCCACTATCATTACCTTGGCAGCATTCATCATGTTCCACCCTTGCGGTTAATCATCTTATTCGCGCTGGTGCAGACTCTCCTCGATAGAGGTCAAGGCGTCCAGCTTTTCTTGTAAGGCCCCCAGCTGCTGTTGCAAGGCCTGTGCCGCCTGCCGTTGCCGCGCCAGCTCCGTGCCCCGGGCCTCAAGCTGCGTACGGGTCTCGAGCAGGTCGAGAAACATAGCGGCCAGGGTGCGCGTGGTGTCTTCCTCAGCTTCACGCTGACTCTGCTGGAACAACTCGACGGCGCGCTGCCGGTCGCAGCCGCGGCAATCGGCAAAGCCGAGGGTCACCGCCAGGCGCAGCCGGTGACGCTCCACCGGCTGGAGGGCAAAGACTTCTTCCAGGGCCGGCAATTCCCGCTCCAGCTGCTCCGCCGCAGCGCGCTGCACCCAGGCGAATTGTTGCAATACGGCCTGTTCCGCGGTCAACGGCGCCACCGAAGCGGCGGGGTTGCGCTTTGCCTCGGGGGTTTCCAGCCACAGCGGCAGGCCGCTGCAGCCCGCCAGCAGGAGCGAAGACCAAAGCACTATACCCCATGTTATCAAATGCCAGGATTTCATCCCGTTGCCGTCTCCTGTTGCAACGGCAATCGGGCACGCAGGTGGGCGCCCGGCTTGCCGTCGTTGACTACTTCTATGGCGCCACCGTGGGCATGCAGGTATTCCCGCACAATGGAAAGTCCCAATCCGCTGCCGGCCACATGGCCGGTGTACGACGCGGTTCCCTGATAAAAGGCCTCGAATACCCGCTCCTGCTGCTCGGGCGGGATGCCGGGCCCCTGATCTTCCACATCCAGCCAAGCCTGCCCCTGGCGGCGGCTGAGGCAGACCCGGATTCGGCCCTGCAGGGGCGAATACTTGATGGCATTGGAAAGCAGATTATCGATGACCACGCGCAGCTTTTCCGCGTCGGCGACCACACTCACCTCGGCCAGGTCCACTTCGAACCAGAGCCGCCGGGTCATCACCGCCATCTTACAATCGGCAATCACTGCATTGACCAGCTCGTCCAGCTGCAGCGGTGCCAGATTCAGCGCCGGACCGTGGGTAGCGGCATTATAGTTCAATAAATCCTCGATCAGCTTCTGCAACTGCTGGCCGTTCTGGCGCAACAGCTCGGCGATCTCGTGTTGTTGCGGTGACAACGGACCGGGGATCTCCTCGGCCAACAGCTCCGAGCCCTCGCGGATGGAGGTCAGCGGCGTCTTGAGCTCGTGTGAGATATGGCGCAGAAAGCGCTGCTTGTCCTCATCCACCTCCATCAGGCGGGTGCGCATCCAGTCGAGCCGCTCGCCCAGCTGTTCCAGGTCACGCGGCCCCTGCAATTGCAGGGGCACGGTAAAATCCCCCGCCCCCAGGCGATGGATGGCCTCATCCAGGCGGTGCAAAGGCCGCCGGATCAGCACCACGACGAACCCCAGCAACACCAGCACCGCCGGCACCAGCAGGGAGGACAGCATAAACAGGGTGCGCTGGGCCTGCTGCGCAGAACGCTGGGTGCGTTCCACCTGGACGTCGATCAGGCGCTGGCTCTGCACCAGGATTTGTTGCGCCAACTCGGCCAGCCGGGTGAAGGTGTCGGCCACATCCAGGTCGCCGAGGGCGTCTCGCCGATCACGCACACGCTGATAGAACTGGTACTCCTCACCCCGCAGCCGGGCCAGGATCTGCTGCAGGTCTTCCGGCAGGGGCAGCGTGCTGAGCGGCCCCAGGGTCTCGTCAAAGCGCGCCCGGTTGGCCTGGTAGACCCGCAGCAGGGCCTCATCCCCCAGCACCTGGTATTGGCGTAGATTACGCTCCATGAGCGTGATCTGCTCCGCCAGCATGCGTCCGCCCTCGGTGGCCTTGACGGCATGGGAAATGGCCCGTTGACTCTGGGCCGCCAGCTTGTCCACCGAAGCCGCCGCATACAATAGCGCCACTATCAGCGGCAGGGCTACCACGGCGAAGCCGATCAGGATCAGCTGGATGATGGAGGTGGGACGCAACAGTTTCACGCTAAGCCGATGGCGCTCCTTGTTGTCAAGATCAAGCCGGCGGCACCACCTGGCGGCGCCTTCAGCCGCGCCGCCAGGTGGTGCCGCCGGGGCCGTCTTCCAGGATGATACCCTGGGCCTGGAGCTCATCGCGAATACGGTCGGCCTCGGCCCAGTGCTTGTCCCGCTTGGCGGTGGTACGCCGTGCGATCATCACGTCGATGTCCTTGTCACTCATACCACCGTCGACCGTAGCACCCTTCAGGAAGGTCTCGGCATCATCCTGCAGCAGGCCCAATATTCCACCCAAGTATTTCAACTGGCCGGCCCGCTGCGCCGCCTGCTTTGGATCGTTTTCCGCCTTGGCCTTGTTGAGCTGGTTGGCGATTTCGAACAACACCGCCATGGCCTCGGCGGTATTGAAATCATCGTCCATGGCCTGACGGAAGCGGGTCTCATATTCGCCGCCATCGCTCACGTCTACCGCCTTTACACCGCGCAGGGCGGTGTAAAAACGTTCCAGCGCCGCGCGCGCGCTGTCCAGGTTGTGATTCGAATAATTGAGCGGGCTGCGGTAGTGGCTGGCCAGAATAAAATAACGCATCACCTCCGGCGCGTAGGTCTTGAGCACCTCGCGCAGGGTGAAGAAGTTGCCCAAGGACTTGGACATCTTTTCCTGATTGATCTGCACAAAACCGTTGTGCAACCAGTAGTTGACGAACTTACAGCCGGTCGCGCCCTCGCTTTGTGCGATCTCGTTTTCGTGATGGGGAAATTGCAGATCCAGACCGCCGCCATGGATGTCGAAGTGCTCACCCAGACAATGGGTCGACATAGCCGAGCACTCGATGTGCCAACCGGGACGCCCCGGTCCCCAGGGTGAATCCCAACTCGGCTCGTCCGGCTTGGCCGCCTTCCACAGCACGAAGTCGAGGGGATCGTCCTTGGCCTCACCCACCGCCACACGCTCGCCGGCGCGCAGGTCTTCGGTTTTCTTACCCGACAGCTTGCCGTAACCCTCGAACCTGCTGACGTCGTAATACACATCACCGTTGGCGGCGGCATAGGCATAGCCCTTGTCCACCAAGGTCTGAACCATGGCGATAATGTGATCCATGGAGGCAGTGGCGCGCGGCTCTCTGTCCGGCGGCTCAACCCCCAGGGCGGCGGCGTCTTCATGCATGGCATCGATGAAGCGCTGGGTGAGATGCTCGATGCCTTCACCATTTTCGTGGGCACGCTTAATGATTTTATCGTCGATGTCGGTGATGTTGCGCACATAGTTGACCGCATAGCCCGAATAACGCAAATAGCGGGTGATCATATCGAATACCACCAGCACCCGGGCGTGGCCCACATGGCAGTAGTCGTACACCGTCATGCCACACACATACATGCCCACCCGACCCGGCTCGATGGGTTTAAATACTTCTTTTTTCTTGGTTAAGTTGTTGAATACCCGCAACATCGCCTGAGGCCCTTAGCACAATCGCATTGACAAAGGCGCCATTCTAACGGAACCAGGCGAAAAATTCCGGTTGCGCTTTTTTCCGCACCATGAAGCCGATATGATGAAACTTTGTCCATTTAGCCACGGGGAACCCAATGAAAAATCTAAGCACTGCTTTACTCATGATCTTGGCCGTCTTGACCGCGCCGCTGAGCCTGGCCGCAGACACGCCGCCCAAGGTCAAGCTGGAGACCAATTACGGCGACATCGTGCTGCAACTGAACCCCCAGGCGGCGCCCAAGACCGTGGACAATTTTATTCAATATGTTCAGGACGGCTTTTATGACGGCACCCTCTTTCATCGTGTGATTCCCGACTTTATGATCCAGGGCGGCGGTTTCACCACGCAAATGCGCAAAAAAGAGACCCGCGCGCCGATCCGAAACGAGGCCGACAATGGCCTGAAGAATGTGCGCGGCAGTGTCGCCATGGCGCGCACCAACGACCCGCACTCGGCCACCGCCCAGTTTTTCATCAATGTCAAAGACAATGATTTTCTTAATCACAGCGCACCCAACAGTCGCGGCTGGGGCTATGCCGTATTCGGCGAGGTGGTCGAAGGCATGGCAACGGTGGACGAAATCCGCGCCGTGGCCACGGGCAATCGCGACAGGTTTCGCGACGTACCGATCAAGCCGGTCATCATCGACAAGGCGACGCTGGTCGAGTAGGACGCATGAGCACCCTCTTCATCGCCGACATCCATCTGGGCGGCGAGCACCCCGAGATCAGCCGTCGTTTCGTCGAATTTCTCGAACGCCAGGCGCCGGGCTGCGAGGCGCTCTATATTCTCGGCGATCTGTTCGAGGTGTGGATCGGCGACGACGCCGTACAGGCGGAGCACCGCGCCGCGTTGCAGGCCCTGCGGCGGCTCACCGACCAAGGCGTGCCGGTGCGTATCATGCACGGCAACCGTGACTTCCTGCTCGGCCACGGCTTTGAGGCGCTGAGCGGCTGTCAGCTGATCGACGATCCGCAAGTCATCGACCTGTATGGCACGCGTACGCTGGTGATGCACGGCGACAGCCTGTGCAGCGACGATGTGGATTACCAGCAGTTACGACGGCAACTGCGCGACCCGGCCTGGCAGCGGCAATTTCTGGCTGCCAGCGAGGCACGGCGCCTGGCCATCGCCAAGCAGTACCGCGACGCAAGCCGCAGCCGCACGCGGGAAAAAACAGAGGCGATCATGGACGTCAACCCGGCGGCGGTGGTGGAGGCCATGCGCGCCTACGGCGTGACACAGTTGATCCACGGCCACACACACCGCCCGGCGGTACATGAACTGGAGATCGACGGCCGCCCGGCGCGCCGCATCGTACTGGGGGACTGGTACTCACAAGACAGCAGCCTACGCTGTGACGCGTCGGGCTGTCGGCTCAGCAATTTCGCTAAAGACTAGGATTTCTCACCAGCGTTGTAGCGAGACAGCTCAAGGCTGCGGCACGGCCGGCGCTTTACGACTGCGGCGCGCGCCGGCATACGTGCCGGTCTGGCGAGCACGCCGAGTAAAAACCCGTCAGGACGCGCCATGGGGCCGTCGCCGTAGAAATGCGGCGAGACATCCGAGTTAGGCGCCCAAGGCCCGCGCGCGCGCCTGGGTCGCCTCCGCCGCGCGCGTCACATGGGACACATTCCAATCGGCCTCCAACTCCGGCCAACCCTGCATATGACGCAAGGCCAGCTCGGTCAGGGCCTCGATATGATCGGGCCGGTCGTTCAAGGCCGGGATATAGCGGTAGGACTCGCCGCCCGCCTCGAGAAAGATGTCGCGATTCTCCATGGCGATCTCCTCCAGGGTTTCGAGGCAATCGGCGGAAAAGGCGGGGCTGACCACGGCGATATTCTTGATCCCCTGCTTGGGCAACTTTCCCAAGGTCTTGTCGGTATAGGGTTGCAGCCACTCCTCCCGGCCAAAGCGCGACTGAAACGTCAGCTGCCATTGTTCATCGCTCAAACCCAAGGCCGCGGCGGTCAGGCGCGCCGTCTTGTGGCACTCGCAGAAATAGGGATCGCCGGCGAGGAAGTAACGCTTGGGCGTGCCATGGAAGGAGAAGATCAGTTTTTGCGGCCGGCCTTCGGCTTCGAACTGCTCCCGAATGCTGTTGGCCAGGGCCTGGATGTAACGCGCGTCATCGTGATAGTGATTGACGTAACGCATCTCCGGCAACCAGCGCCAGGTCTTGAGCTCGTCCATTACCGCGTCGAATACAGAGGCCGTGGTGGTGGCCGAATACTGCGGATACAGGGGCAGCACCAGGATACGACGGGCATTGGCCTGCTTGAGGCGCTGCAAGGCGGAATCGATGGAAGGGCGACCGTAACGCATGGCCAACGCCACATGTACCGGGCCCGGGATGCGCGACTCCAAACTCAATTGCAGCGCCTCAGCCTGACGCTTGGAAATAGCGATCAGGGGCGAGCCGTCATCGGTCCAGACCTTTTGGTAGGCGCGCGCCGAGCGCTTGGGACGGATGCGCAGGATCACGCCATGCAGGGCCAGCCACCAAACCGGTCGCGACACCTCGATCACCCTCGGGTCCCACAGAAACTGGGCCAGATAACGACGCACCGCCTCGGGCGTGGGCGCATCCGGCGAGCCCAGGTTGCACAGCAAGACGCCGGTGCAGGGCATGGTTTTGTGATCGTAGTCCGCGGTCCCTTGATAGCTGCTCATTACCCACTCCCTAACGCCAAAGGCTATTTCAATGCAAGAGGGGGCTAGTATACCGAGCCGGGAAAAACTTGTGGCAACAACCAAGCCGGAGCCGTCGATTGGAATATGGGCGCGGAGGAAACTGAGCGTCAGGCGCCCAAGCGGATGGGCGTTTTTTACATCACGTGCTGATCGAGGCCCTTATCGAGGCTAAGGCCGTCGCGTTCTTCACCGCCCTCAAAACCCAACACGCGGAGCAAAACGCGCTTATCAAAGGGCTTGGCCAGACAGGCTTCGGCACCGGCGGTGAGAATACGCGCCTCATTGTCCGGGGTGTAATAACCGGTCATGGCAATGATACGAATGTGGCGGGTGATCTCGTCGTCCTTGAGTTGCTGGCATACGGAAAAACCGTCCATTCCGGGCATTTTTAGGTCGAGTAGCACGATATCAGGGGAAAACTGCAACACCTTGCGCCCGGCATCAAAGCCGTCATGGGCTGTTTCGGTATCAATCGACGTGGATTGGTTGGCCAGCAGATCGGCCAGATAACGGGCGAAGGAGCGATTGTCGTCCACCACCAGCACTCTGGGCGGGCCGTCCGATATCAACTCCATACCGCGATCGCGGGCGAACTGTTCAACATCCTGGCGCAGGAAGCGGCGGTGACCGCCAGCGGTGGTGATGGCGCGGACCCATCCCTTTTGGGCCCACTGTCTAACAGTAACGGGAGAGACCATGAGCAGTTCAGCCACCTCGTTGGGGGTCATGTAGGCACGATCATGACTGTTCCGCTTCATAGTACTCTCCCGTGCGATTAAAATTAGCACAGCGAATTAATCGATTCAAGCGTTTTAATCGTTTTTTTATAATGAATTTATAAAGGGTCCCAAATGGCCGGCAAGCCACTGTTCTGAAACAACACGAAATTGATTTACAAGAAAATAAATGCGGCTGCCCACCGCTGGGGTAAAGCAGGCGCGGCGGACTAACCCAGATTCAGCGGCGGCAGCGGCTGACCTTGGCGATAGCGCAAATAGTGTTGCAGGATGGCAGGATGGTCGAACACCAAAGGCGCGGGCGCCTGGTCCGGTGGCGCGATGCGCACATCCTTGGCGTCGTCTTGGGCCTGGGGCTCACCGCTGGCCTGGGCCACAAACACCAGGCTCACGGTATGACCGCGCGGATCGCGGCCGGGTTCGGAATAGCAGCCCAGTAGCGCCTTGAGTTCGACATCCAGGCCGGTTTCCTCTTTCGCCTCGCGCACTGCGGCCGCCTCCACCGTCTCACCGATATCGACAAAGCCGCCGGGCAGGGCCCAGCCGTGGGGCGCGTTGAGGCGCTCGATGAACACCAGCGGGCGCCCCGGACGATCGGCGAGCTCGATGATGATATCGGTGGCCAACGGCGGGGTAATGGGGCGGGTCATGGATTACTCTCCGCGGTTAAAGCGAATAATATGACGCCGCTCGCGTTTGCTGGGCCGCGTGTCCGGCCGGGGGCCGGCATCGGCCTTGAGGCGGCGCTGCGCGCTGCGTTGCTCACGCTGACGATGACTGTCCTCGGTCTCTTCGTACAGGGTCTGGGCCACGCTGGGGGGGCCGCGCCTGTCGGACAGGGCCCGCACATGGATAATGAACTCCAGACTACCCTTGCGAATGCGTACTTCGTCGTCAAGCTGAACGCTGCGCGCCGGTTTCACCCGCGCCCCGTTGAGATGGACATGACCGCCGTTGATGGCCTCGGTGGCCAGGCTGCGGGTCTTGAAAAAACGCGCCGCCCACAACCATTTGTCGAGGCGGGTCTTGTCGGAATCAGCATCTGGTGTGGGCATAATCTCAATAAAGGCCGATCACTGATGATCGGCCACTAAGATAATAGCCTATTTACCGCTCAGATCGAGCATCAGCTCGTTGAGGCGGCTGACGAAGCTGGCCGGGTCCTCCAGCTGGCCGCCCTCGCTGAGCATGGCCTGATCCAACAGCACGTGGGCCCAATCGCTAAAGCGTTCTTCGTCCTGTTCGTGTTCGAACTGGCGCACCAGCGGGTGCTCGGAGTTGATCTCCAAAATCGGCTTCATAGTGGGCACGTCATGACCGGCCTGCTTGAGGATTTTCTGCATGCTCAGGTTCATGTCGTGCTCCTCCACCACGAGGCAGGAGGGGGAGCGGGTCAGACGGTGGCTGACGCGCACCTCCTTGACCTTGTCGCCCAGGGCCTTCTGCATGCGCTCGAGCAGGTCCTTGTGTTCCTGCTGCGACTTCTTGGCCTCTTCCTTCTCCTGTTCGTCCTCCAGCTCGCCCAGGTCCAGCTCGCCCTTGGCGATGGACTGAAACTGCCTGCCTTCGAACTCATCCAGGAAGGACATCATCCACTCGTCTACCCGGTCGCCCATGAGCAGCACTTCCACCTCTTTCTTGCGGAAGACTTCCAGGTGCGGACTGTTATTGGCGGCGGCATAGCTGTCGGCGGTGATGTAATAGATCTTGTCCTGGCCCTCCTTCATGCGTGACAGATATTCATCCAGCGACACGGTCTGCTTGTCGGCGTCGCCTTTGGTGGAGGCAAAGCGCAACAGCTTGGCGATACGCGCCTTGTTGGCGTGATCCTCGGCCGGGCCTTCCTTGATGACGCTGCCGAATTCGTCCCAAAAACCCTGGTATTTTTCCGCCTCGTTGTTGGCCATACCCTCCAGCAGCCCCAGCACCTTCTTCACCGAGGCGGCGCGGATGGTATCGATCTGTTTGTTGCGCTGCAGGATCTCGCGCGAGACATTGAGCGGCAGATCGTCCGAATCCACCACCCCACGGATGAAGCGCAGATAGGTGGGCATGAGCTGTTCGGCATCGTCCATGATGAAAACGCGGCGCACATAGAGCTTGACCCCATGGCGCTTGTCGCGGTCCCACAGGTCGAAGGGCGCGCGCTGCGGCACATAAAACAACGTGGCATAGGACTGATTGCCTTCGACCTTGGTGTGGATGTGCGCCAGCGGCTCCTCGAAATCATGGGCGATGTGCTTGTAGAACTCGTTGTACTCCTCATCCTTGATCTCGGTCTTGGGCCGCGCCCACAGCGCCGAGGCGCTGTTGACCACCTCGTATTCGTCCTGCTTGCCCTCCTCTTCGGATTTCATCTCGATAGGCAGGTTAATATGGTCGGAGTACTTGTTGATGATATGACGTAGGCGATAGGCCTCGGCGAACTCCTCCTCACCCTCGCGCAGATGCAGGGTGACCTCGGTGCCGCGCATGGGGCGCTCGACGGTCTCGAGGGTGTATTCACCCTCGCCGTCCGACTCCCAGCGCACCCCGTGTTCGGCGCCCATGCCGGCGCGGCGGGTGGTGAGGCTCACCTTGTCGGCGACAATGAAGGCGGAGTAGAAACCCACCCCGAACTGGCCGATGAGCTGGGCGTCCTTGGCCTGGTCGCCGGTGAGCGATTCGAAGAACTGCTTGGTGCCCGACTTGGCAATGGTACCGACATTTTCCATCACCTCTTCGCGGTCCATGCCGATGCCGTTATCGCGGACGGTGACCGTCTTGGCATCCTTGTCGAACTCCACCTGGATCTTGAGTTCGGCGTCGTCCTCCATCAGGGCCTCGTCGGTCAGCGCCTCGAAGCGCAGCTTGTCGCAGGCATCGGAGGCGTTGGAGATCAATTCCCGCAGGAATATCTCCTTGTTGGAGTACAGCGAGTGGATCATCAGCTTGAGCAGCTGACGCACTTCGGTTTGGAATCCCAGGGTCTCTTTATGCGCGTCTACAGACATGGTGGTTCATTCTCCCTCTACATAAATTACGGCATCGCAGGCATAATGGGGATCGATTTTGAGGTTTTCAACCCCACCCCCAGTGCATAGAGGCTGACACCAAAATGGACATCAAAACCATTGCCACCACGCCCTACGACGACCAGCGCCCCGGCACCTCAGGGCTGCGTAAAAAGACCCGCGTGTTCTTGGAAAAACCCAATTATCTGGAAAACTTCGTCCAATCCACCTTCGACAGCCTGGAGGGTTTCAAGGGCAAGACCCTGGTGGTGGGCGGCGACGGCCGCTACGGCAACAAGCGAGCCATCCAGACCATCGTCCGCATGGCGGCGGCCAACGGTTTCGGTCGGGTATTGGTGGGCAAGTACGGCCTGCTGTCGACCCCGGCGGCCTCCTGCGTGATCCGCAAATACCAGGCCTTCGGCGGCTTCATCCTCTCGGCCAGTCACAACCCCGCCGGCATCGATGAAGACTTCGGCATCAAATACAACGCCACCAACGGCGGCCCGGCGCCGGAGAAGATCACCGAGGCGATCTACCAGCACAGCCAACGCATCGAGCGTTATCTGACCTGCGAGGCCGAGGATATTCATCTCGAAAAGGTGGGCAGCACCCAGATCGGCGACACCGAAGTGGTGGTCATCAACCCCATCAGCGATTATGCCGAGCTGATGCAGAAATTGTTCGATTTCGACGCCATCCGCGCGTTGTTCCAGTCGGGCTTTCGCATGTGCTTCGACGGCATGCATGCCATCACCGGCCCCTATGCCAAGGCCATCCTGGAAAAGGAGTTGGGCGCACCCCAGGGCACGGTCATCAATCACATGCCGCGGCCCGATTTCGGCGGCGGCCACCCCGACCCCAACCTGACCTATGCCGAAAAACTGGTGAAGATCATGTTCGGCCCCAAGCCGCCCGAATTCGGCGCCGCCTCGGACGGCGACGGCGACCGCAACATGATCCTGGGACAGCACTTCTTCGTCACCCCCAGCGACAGCCTGGCGGTGCTGGCGGCCAATGCCACCCGGGTGCCCGGCTATAAGGACGGCCTGGCCGGCGTGGCCCGCTCCATGCCCACCAGCGCGGCCGTCGACCAGGTGGCCAAGGCGTTGGGCATCACCTGCTATGAGACGCCCACCGGCTGGAAGTTCTTCGGCAACCTGATGGATGCCGGCAAGATCACTCTGTGCGGCGAAGAGAGTTTCGGCACCGGCTCCGACCACGTGCGCGAAAAGGACGGCCTGTGGGCAGTGCTGTTCTGGCTGAATATTCTGGCCGTGCGCAAGATGTCGGTGGAAGCGATCGTACAGGAGCACTGGCAAAAATACGGCCGCAACATCTATACCCGTCACGACTTCGAAGGGGTGGACAAGGCACGCGCCGAAGACATGATGCAAAACCTGCGCAACCGCATGCACACCCTGCCCGATCGCGCTGTGGGCACGCTGCGCATCGCCTATAGCGACGATTTCAGTTACACCGATCCGGTGGACGGCTCCAAGGCCACCGGTCAAGGCATCCGCATTCAGTTCAACGACGGCAGCCGCATTGTCTTCCGCCTCTCCGGAACAGGCACGGAAGGCGCCACGCTACGCGTGTATATCGAACGCTATGAAGCTGACAGCACGAAACATCAAACAGAGACGCAAACGGCGTTGAAGGATTTAATCGCCTTCGCCCACAGCATTGCCGAGATCGAGAAGTATACCGGCCGCAGCAAGCCGACCGTAATCACCTAAACGCACAGCATACAGGCGGGGGCTCATGCGCTATATTCGACGTTTCGACCAACTCGGCATCCAGGATATCGCCCTGGTGGGCGGCAAAAACGCCTCGCTGGGCGAGATGTACCGCAGCCTGACGGAGAAAGGCGTCAAGATCCCGGACGGTTTCGCCACCACCGCCGATGCCTATCGTCATTACATCGATCACAACACGCTGCATGAGCGCATCAAACAGGTGTTGGACACGCTGGACAGCCAGGATGTCCATGCCCTGGCCAACGCCGGGGCGCGCATCCGCAGTTGGATCAATCACGCCGAAATGCCGGCCGACCTGGCCGGGGAGATCGACGCGGCGTATCAGCATCTAGAAGCGGAATACGGGGAGCACACCGACGTGGCGGTGCGCAGCTCGGCCACCGCCGAGGATCTGCCCAGCGCCTCCTTCGCCGGCCAGCAGGAGACCTATCTCAACATCCGCGGCAGCCACAACTTGATCGCCACCTGCAAGCAGGTGTTTGCCTCCCTGTTCACCGACCGTGCCATTTCCTATCGTATCCATCAGGGATTCGAACACATGGATGTGGCACTCTCCATCGGCGTGCAGCGCATGGTGCGCTCCGACAGCGGTGCTGCGGGGGTGATGTTCACCATCGATACCGAGACCGGGTTTCGCGACGCGGTGTTCATCACCGCCGCCTATGGCCTGGGTGAAAACATCGTCCAGGGCGCCGTCAATCCGGACGAGTTCTATGTCTTCAAACCCACCCTGGCCGAGGGTAAACGCCCGATCCTGAAACGCCAGCTGGGGGATAAGGCGATCAAGATGATTTACACCGGCGATCCCATGGCGGGCCACTCCACCCGCAACGTGCGCGTCAAAAAAGAGCACCGTCACCGCTTCGCCCTCAGCGACGACGAGGTGCTGAGCCTGGCGCGCCAGGCGGTCATCATCGAGGCGCATTACTCCAAGGCGGCCGGCAAGCCGCGCCCCATGGATATCGAGTGGGCCAAGGACGGCGAGACCGGCGAACTGTTCATCGTCCAAGCCCGCCCGGAGACGGTGCAATCCATCGCCGACACCCGCTTCGCCCAGACCTACACCCTGACGTCGCGCGGTCCGATATTGAGCCGCGGCAAGAGCGTCGGCCAGCGCATCGCCGCCGGCAAGGCGCGTGTCATCATGGAGGCGGCCGACATGCATGCCATCCGGCCGGGCGAGGTGCTGGTCACCGACATCACCGATCCGGACTGGGAACCGGTGATGAAGACCGCCGCCGCCATCGTCACCAATCGCGGCGGGCGCACCTGCCATGCCGCCATCGTGGCGCGCGAGCTGGGCATCCCCGCCATCGTCGGTTGCGGTGACGCCACCCAGGCCATCGCCAACGAGCAGGAGATCACGGTCTGTTGCGCCGAAGGGGATGAAGGCGTGGTCTACGCAGGCATTCAGGACTTCGCCAGCCAACGCATCGATCTGGATACCCTTAGCCGGCCCCGGACGCATATCATGCTCAACCTGGCCAACCCCTCGCAGGCCTTCGAGGCCAGCCGCCTGCCCAATGAAGGGGTAGGTCTGGCGCGGCTGGAGTTCATCATCAACAACAGCATCCGTATCCACCCACGGGCGCTGCTGGAATACGACCGGATGGATGACAAGATCAAACAACAGATCGATCCCATCATCGCCGGTTATCCCGACCCCAAAAGTTTCTATATCCAGCGCCTGGCCGAAGGGGTGGGCATGATCGCCGCCGCCTTTTATCCGAAAAGGGTGATCGTGCGCATGAGCGACTTCAAGTCCAACGAATACGCCTCGCTGATCGGCGGTGCACAGTTTGAACCGACGGAAGAGAATCCCATGATCGGTTTTCGCGGCGCCGCGCGCTACCCTTCCGAGGCGTTCGCCGACTGCTTCGCGCTGGAGTGCGCCGCCATGAAGCAGGCGCGCGACGTGATGGGGCTGGACAATATTGCGTTAATGATCCCCTTCGTACGCAGCGTCGCCGAAGCGGAGAGTGTATTAGAACTGATGCAGCGCGAAGGATTAACGCGCGGCGAGAACGGCTTACAGATTTATATGATGTGTGAGATCCCGGCCAACGCCCTGCTGGCCGATGAGTTTCTGGAGCTGTTCGACGGCTTCTCCATCGGCTCCAACGACCTGACCCAACTCACCCTGGGCGTGGACCGTGACTCGGGCATCGTCAGCGGTTTCGACGAACGCAATCCGGCGGTGTTGAAAATGATCGCGATGGCCATCGCGGCCTGCAAACAAAAGGGGAAGTACGTGGGGATCTGCGGTCAGGCGCCGTCCGATTACCCTGAGATCACTCAATGGTTGGTGGGACAGGGCATCGAGTCCATTTCACTCAATCCCGACAGTGTGATCAGGATGACCCAGGTGGTGCTGGATATTGAACAGGCTCAGATCGAGGGTTAAAACAGGTTACTTGACCAGGTAAGGGTTGGATTTGATCATCGCCTGCTGCTCTTTCGAGGCCTTGTCGGCGGGTTCTTCCATCTGTGCCTGGGCAATACCAATCAAGGCCAGCAAGCCTGCTATCACCCAGATTTTAGTCATTGTCAGTTTCATTGCGGCACCTAAAAATTGATAAATCGTCGTGCTTAGCTGTTGCGCGATAAGTTTATCGACGAATCCTCAACATTCTTAAGACAATCCAGCCATAACTGCCTAATTTGTCACATTATGCCCTCTAAGACCAGTGCACAGACGCAAGATGTCGTCTTCCAGCGACAGGACAATCGCGGAAATACATGTCGGCCAATCGTTGGTTTGACTGTTTGTGTCGGGAAAGTCCGCGCCGATGCTGACCCCACACAACGCCAGGCTATCCGGCAATTGATCCAGGGCCGCGGCCAGACTGAGTGCCTGCTGCACCCCGAAGGCGTGACTGGAGGATAGCAGCGGCGCGTTCTGGATGTCATCCAACGAGTAACGTCGCGCGGTGCCGATAGGCAATGTGTCATCCACCACGGCATCGAGCAGCAACACATGGCGGGCATTTTCGAGATAGCGCAATAGTGCCGCCCCCGGACGGTCCAAGGACGCCAGTAGCAACTCGCGCTTGAGAAAAGGACCCAGGCTTGGCGATGCCGTCAGTGCGTCGATCAAACGCCAACCGACATCGTCGGCACCGAAGGGCGAGCCGATGCCCAGCACCCGGATGGGTGGCAATCCCTCAACGCCGTTTGACACGCAGATCGAGAAAGTGGGTGGAGCAGGAGATACAGGGGTCGTAATTGCGCACCACCGTCTCGGCATGCAGGCGCAGGGCGGCGTCGTCATGGTCCAGGCCGAAGGCGTTCAAGCTGTGGTGCAAGTCGGCCTCGATGCGAGCCTGGTTCTGACTGGTGGGCGGCACGATGGTGGCGCTGACGATATCACCGGCGTCATCCAATTCATAGCGATGCCACAACATGCCGCGCGGCGCCTCGGTACAACCATAGCCGACCCCGGCACGGGGGGTCGTTTCCGCATAGGACGTCTCGGGCAGGTAGTAGTTTTGCAAAATCCGTTGCGCTTCGTAGAGGGCGTAGTAGATCTCCACCGCCCGGGCAATGAGACTGTGAAACATGTTGCCGCTGGGCAACTTGATAGCGCATTCGCGCAGCAGTGACTGGACCTCGGCGGGCAATCGCTCATGATTAAGGTTCAAGCGCGCCAGGGGCCCCACCAGGTAGGGCTGAGCGTCGAGGTGGCAATGCAGGGCGGTGGAATGGGGTGCCTGCTGTTCGCGAAAGTGATCCTCGAATTCCTCCAGCGACAGATCGTGACCCGCGTCGCTGACAATCCGGCCCTCGTTCATAGGATATTCATCCTCATGCCGCAGGGCGACACTGGTAAAGGCCTGGGGCATATCGGGCAGGTCCAAGCGCACACTCCAGCGCAGCAGCGCCTCAGCGTCGCCAAGGCGTTCGCGCACCTTGTGCAATAACACCTTGGCGTCGGCCACGGAAGGCGCCTTATAAAAGCCCCCCACCCGCACACCCACCGGGTGTACCGAGCGGCCGCCGAAAAAAGCTACGATGGCGTTACCGATCGCCTGCAAGGCCAGGCCGCGGCGTACTTCGTCGGGATATTGCTTCGCCATTTCGGTAACGCTGTTGAAACCGAGGAAATCGGGCAAGGCCAACAAATGCACGTGCAAGCTGTGACTTTCCAGCCATTCTCCGCAATACAGCAGGCGTCGCATGCTGCGCACCCACGGTCCCGGTTCACAGCCAAAGGCCTGCTCGATGGCATGCACCGCGCTCATCTGGTAGGCCACTGGGCAAATGCCGCAGATACGTGCGACGAAATCCGGCAGTTCATGATAGGCGCGACCTTCGAGAAACTTTTCGAACAGCCGCGGCGGTTCGAAGATGCGCAGCTTCAGTTCGCTGATCGCGCCGTCGCGGATCTCCAGATCGAGGGCGCCTTCGCCCTCCACCCGGGCCAACACCGGCACCTTGATGGACACCTCGCGACGCTCGCTCACGGCTTGTCCGCCCCGGCCTTGCCGGCCGCCGTGGCAAACACGGGCGCATGATTATTGATATGCAGAAAGCGCCGCTCGATGTCGTGCGGCAGCAACCCGAGCCCGGCAAAGCGGCGCGACAAAGCATCCGTATTGGGGTTTTCCGCCGGTCCGTAACAGGCGTAACAGTCACGGCCGAAACGCGGGCACAGCGCACCGCAACCGGTCTGAGTCACCGGCCCCATACAGGGCTTCTGCTGGGCCACCAGCACACAGACGTTGCCTTGGCGTTTGCACTCCATACAAACGCTGTCGTGCTCGATCACCGGGGCCACACCGAACAGCATGGCGCGCACCAGCGATAACAGCTGGCGGCTGTTGATGGGGCAACCCCAAAGTTCGTAATCCACGCGCACATGCGCGGCGATCGGCGTTGAGCTGGCGAGGGTGTCGATGAATTGCGGCGCGGCGTACACCGAGGCCATCCAGGCCGGGGCATCGGCGTGATTGCGCAGCGCCTGCACCCCGCCGGCGGTGGCGCAGGCGCCGATGGTGACCAGATAACGGCTGTTGGCGCGCACTGCCTGGATGCGATCCCGCTCGTCGGGGGTGGTGATACTGCCTTCGACAAAGGCGATGTCGACCTCGGCATCGGCTTGCACCGGCCCCGCTTCGGCGAAGTGGACGATATCGACCAACTCAGCCAAGGTCAACAAGGGCTCGCCCAGATTCAGGAAAGCCAGTTGGCAGCCGTCGCAGGAACTGAATTTATGGACGGCGATTTTGGGTTTGCGCTTAAACGACTTGATAATCGACGCTCACACTGCCGCTGTTGAGAAATTCCTGATTAATGGATGTCATCAGGCCGCTGATCATGCACCCCAGCGACTCGAGGGTCTGATCCAGCCGCGTGCGGGCGACCTCGGTGATAAAGCCCTTCTGCTCGGCCTGCTGCAACTGATGATGTAATTCTTCGACCTCGTCCTTGGCGTCGGACAGATAACGCACGAATTCCAGCGTGCCGCCCCGCTCCACCCCTTCGGCGATGTTGGCCATGATGGCGAAACTGGCGCGTCGCACGCTATTGCGCACGCGATGATCCCCGGCAAAGGCGCCGCGGTTGGTAATGCTGTACACATCCCAGGCCAGTTCGCGCGCCAACTTCCAGGTCTCTTCCTCTTCGAATCGATATTCGTTCATCGCTGTCACTCCCGAGGGCCGTTAAAACCCCGCCACACCAAATATATCGCTTATCTCACGGTATGCAAATACGGGACCGTTTTTGCAGATAAACTGACCGCCGTACTGACAATGGCCGCAATGGCCGACGGCGCATTGCATATTGCGCTCCATGCTCATAAACAGGCTTTCCGGCTGCATCCCCAACTCCAGCAAGCGATTGACCGCGGCGCGCATCATGCCCTCAGGACCGCACATCATGGCCAGACTGCGCTCGGGCGCCAGCGCCACTTCGTCAAACATGGCGATCACCGAGCCTTCACGCCAGGGCCACTGCTTGCCGGCCTTGTCCGCCGCCACGATCACCTGGGTGTCGGGCATGCGGCTCCACAATTTATAGCGCTCGCGCCATAGCAAATCGTCCGAGTGCTTGACGCCCTGCATAATGGTCAAGCGGCCGAAACGTTCGCGCCGGCTGATGATGTAATTGATCACCGACACTACCGGCGCACAGCCCAAGCCGCCGGTGACGATCAACACGTCGCGGCCCTCGGCCTTGCTCAGCGGCCAGCCGCGCCCAAAGGGACCGCGAATGCCAACGCGCTGTCCTTTCTCGACCTGGGCCAGACCGCGCGTCACCCGACCGACGCTGCGAATAGTGTGGTCGTAGAGATGCTCGTCTTCCGGATCCGAGACGATGGAAATCGGCACCTCGCCTACGCCGTAAAGATAGACCATGTTGAACTGCCCCGGCGCGAACTGATAACGCCGGTGCTGCTCCGCGTCGCTGAAGCGCAAGCGTAAAGTAAACACCGTGGGCGATTCCTGAATCCGCTCCACCACTTCGGCCTCGAAAGGCAGATAGGCGTTAGTCATCATCCCGACCTGCAATGGCATTGGCCTCTTCGGTCAGATCGATGCCCACCGGGCACCAGGCGATACAGCGTCCACAGCCTACACAGCCACTGTTACCGAATTGTTGCACCCAGGTGGCCAGTTTGTGGGTCAGCCATTGGCGGTAGCGCTTTTGCGTGTCCTCGCGGATGACCGTGCCGTGGATATAGCTGTGACCATCGGTAAAACAGGAATCCCATTCACGCAGGTGCTCAGTGCTTTGGCCGTCCAGTTGCGGCTGCTCCACTTCTTGGTGACAGAAACAGGTGGGACAAACCATGGTGCAGTTGCCGCAGGAGAGACAGCGCTCAGCCACGTCCTGCCAGCGCGGGTGATCGAGATTCTCGAGCAAGCCGTCCACCACGTTGTGCGGCAGTTTGCGTGTCTGCATCTCAGCCGCACGGATGGCCTGCTGCGCGGCGCTGAAAAACTGGTGATCGCTGGCCCTGTCCAGGGGCAGCCGGGCCAGGATCGCCTCACCGGCGTCTGAACCGGCGTTTATCAAAAAGCCCTCGTCCAGTTCGGACAACAACAGGTCATAGCCTCCTTCCGCCGTGGGGCCGTCACCGGTGGAGGCACAAAAACAGGTCTTTGCCGGATGACTGCAATTTACCGCCACGGTGAACAGCGCCGCGCGCCGGGCGGCGTATTGCTCGTCTCGGTACGCATCCGTAACAAAGACCTTATCCTGCACCGCCATGCCGGCCAGATCGCAACTGCGCACACCGAAGACGGCGGTCTTTTGCGCCTCGGCGTGGGCCTCGACAAACGTGAGTCTGCCATCGGCATCGCGCTCGGCGCGCCACAGGGTTTCACGCGCAGAAAACAGTATAGGCTTGAGCGCCTGCGGACCGTTGGCCCAGGCGAAATAGCGGGATGAATCGGAGGTTTTCAGTTGATAGCCGCCGGGTGACTGCCGGTCGTGCACCCCGCTGGGCAGTTGCGCGGCGCGGCTGAGTTCATCCATGACGATGGCGCCGTCGCGCACCTGGGGGCCGAGACAACGATAACCCGCGCCGGTCAATGCATCGATGAGCGTTTGAAAATTCTCGCGCGCCAGAAAGTGAGCCTGAGTCGCCAATCCCTGTCTCCCGTTGTGCTCTCTTGCGAGTCTACGCGCCCGCCCCCAGCGCTTCAAGCGCGCGTAATTCCGCCGCGCTAAAGCCTGCCTGCAGACGCGCCGCATCGTTGAAGGGGCCGCGTAATTGGCCGGCGAAATAGCGGCTGATCAAATCACGAAACGTCTGTTCCATATCCAGGCCGCGGCGATCGCAAAAATACTTAAACCAGCGTGAACCGATTTCCACATGCCCGATCTCGTCGCGCAGGATAATCTCCAGCGCCGCCACCGATTCCAGATCACCCACCTGACGCAGGCGCTGCATCATGCCCGGCGTCACGTCCAGACCGCGCGCCTCCAACACCCGCGGTACCAGCGCCATGCGCACCATGGGATCGAAAGCCGTTTTTTGCGCCATATCCCAGAGGCCGTTATGGGCGGGAAAATCACCATAGTCATAGCCCAGCTGCTGCAGGCGCTGGCGCAACAATTGGAAGTGATAGGCCTCTTCATCCGCCACGCGCGTCCAGTCCGAATAGAACTGTCGCGGTAAATCACGAAAGCGATACACCGCGTCCCAGGCCAGGTTGATGGCATTGAATTCGATATGGGTGACGGCATGGAGCATGGCGGCACGCCCCGCCGCCGTGCCCAGGCCGCGCCTGGGCACATGTGCGGGTATTACCAACGCCGGCTTGGCCGGACGACCGGGGCTGTCGATAGGCGCAGGCGCAGGCTTGGCGGCCAGCGACAGCTCAGCGTCGCGCCAAGCCTGGACATAGTGCCGCGTCAGCTGCAATTTATCCTCGATAGCGCTGGCGGCCAGACACTCGGCGGCAGCTTCAAACAGTGTTTTTTCAGACATGGTCACATAATTAATCAACGGATATGGGGTATTGTCGCCCATCACCCGCAAGGTCTCCAAACGCAGGCCTGGCGGTTTGATTTGCCGAGCACTTCGTTTCATAGTGTCCCAATGGTTGCCGCAATCTCACTCTTGGTCGTGGTATCGGTATCGATCCTGATTACCCGGATCGCCGCTATCATGCTGGCGCACACCGGGCTGTCGCGGGAAACGGCGCGCTTTCAGGCGCGCTCCGCCTTCACCGGCGCCGGGTTTACCACCGGGGAATCGGAACGCGTGGTGAGCCATCCGGTGCGGCGGCGTATCGTCTTGGTACTGATGTTGTTAGGCAATGCCGGTATTGTCAGCGCTGTCTCCTCGCTCATTCTCACCTTTGTCGACAGCGGCGACGACGGCTCATCGCTGACCCTGCGCATCGTCATGCTCACCCTCGGCCTGGCCATATTGTGGGCCATCGCCACCAGCCCCTGGGTCGATCGCAAGTTGGCGCGACTCATCGACTGGACCCTGCACCGCTACACCCGGCTAGACGTTAAGGACTATGCCAGCCTGCTACAGCTCTCGGGTGACTACCGTGTCATTGAGATCGAAGTTCAATCGGAAGACTGGATGTGTAACAAGACCCTGAGTGAACTGCAATTGCGCGATGAAGGCATCATCGTGCTGGGCATTCAACGCGGCAAGGATACCTACCTGGGCGTGCCGCAGGGCGACACCACCGTCAGCGCCGGGGACATCATGATCGCCTATGGACGCTATGACGCGCTGGAAGAACTGGATGAAAGACGCCGCGGCCGCAGGGGCGAGAAAGAACATAAAAAGGCCAAGGCCGAACAACAAAAGGTCGTCGAGCAACAGGCCGACGAGGATGCCGAGAGCCGCCGCGAACAAGAACAAGACTCGGACAAATCCGAAACCTAGCCCGCATTTCTCACAGGAATCCCGGATGATGGCGAAGAGATTGTGCGTGTGAACGCCGCGCTGGAGTGAAAGTTGTAGCCGTAGCTACAACTTGAATGAAGCGCAAGTTCAGACGTGCAAGATCGAGCCAGGGCCGGGATAAGCTTCGGATCCGTGCATGCTGTTCGGCTATTGCTGCCAACTAATGTTTTAAAAATCAATTTGTTTGTGCTCATTCGCGCTGTTCCTGTGAGAAATGCGGGCTAGCCCCGGCACTCGCCGACGCGCCGGCGCAAGGCCGCCGCCACCCGCTTAATGACCGCCGACCATGGCTGGCCCGGCGCCTGACGAAACAATCTCAGGGTCGGATACCAGGGACTGTCCTCGCGCCCTAACAGCCAACGCCAGTCCGGGCTGTTGTAAAGCATCACCCATGTGGGCCGGCCCAGGGCCCCGGCCAGATGCGCGACCGAGGTGTCGACCGTAATCACCAAATCGAGATTCGTGACGATGGCCGCGGTATCGGAAAAATCCTCGATCTCCGGCCCTAAATCTGTCACTTGCAGCGACACATCGGTTTCGGCCAACTGCCCTGCCGGCGGCCCTTTTTGCAGGCTGTACCAGGCGACGTCCGCCACCTCGCACAAGGGTGCCAGCAAAGAGACATGCAGCGAACGACGCGCGTCCCTGACATTCCCGCCGCCGCCGGACCACACCAGCCCGACCCTGAATGCGTCTCCCGACATCCGCTCACGCCAGCGGCGCTGGCGTGTCGGATCGGCGTGCAGATACGGTACTGCGGCGGGAATATTGTCGAGGCGGCTACCTAAGCGATACGGCAGGCTCATCAGCGGAACAACATAGTCGAACTCGAGCTGCCCGATTTTGCCGGGGTCAATTTGTTCCACCTGTTCCACACCGGGAAGACCGGCCACCAGATCAAGCAATCCGGGAGGGCCGTGGAAACACAGCTGCCCGCCCCGGTCGGCCAGTTGCGGCAGGAAACGACAAAATTGCAGCGTGTCGCCGAAACCCTGTTCGGCGTAGACTAACAGCCGCTTGCCCCGCAGCGGTTCGCCTTGCCATACGGGCCGGAGCGCGCCATAGCCAAACGAATCCCGTTGGCGCCAGGCCGGATCTTGAAGGCGCCATTCGTATTCCGGCCAGCCTTCCTCGAAACGCCCCAGCCCCAGCAACAGTTGCGCCCGACTGAGATGCACGTCCGCCGCGTCCGGCAATTCGGCGAGCGCCCGGTCGAACCACGTGAGAGCCTCTTCATAGCGCTCTTGTTGCGCCAACACACCGCCACTGTTGCACAAAAACGTCTTGCGCTGCTGCGGCGCCAATTCACCGAAGCGTTGGTAACACGCCAGTGCCGCATCGTAGTGTTTGCGCCGCCGCAACAGGTGGCCCTTTTCCAGATGGGCCAAGGCCATGTCGGGTTGCAATTGCAGGGCGCGCGCGATCGGTGCTTCGGCATCGGCGAGCCGACCTTGTTCCCGTAACACCCTGCTGAGCGCCGTGTGCAACTCGGCGCGATTATTATCGAGGGTCAGTCCCTGACGATAGCTTTGCTCCGCCTGCGACAATCGACCCAACTTTTCCAGCGTGACGCCCAGCTCCAGGTAGATCCTTTGGTTGTCGGGCTGCAGGCGCAGTAAGGCGCGCTGGTGGTTTTCGGCCACCGGCCATTGCTCGCGCATGACCGCCAGACGCGCTAGATTGAAATGGGCCTGGGGCAGATCCGGCTGGAGCGCCAGCGCCCGAGTGAAGGCCTGCTGTGCGTTTTCCAACTCGCCCAACATGGCGTTTACCGCGCCGAGCCCCAGCCACGCGGCCGTGTCATGCGGATATTGCTGGCAAAGTCGACTATAGGCCGTGCGTGCCGCCGGCAACTGCTTGTCACGCAACAATCGCTGCGCTTGGTCAATGGTCGGAGGATTGCGCTTTGCCATGGGGGTTGAGGCCCTTTTAGTGATAAAACCCGGTGTGTGGCATGCCGCCACTCTATCATTATACAAACGCAAAAAAGCCGCTTATCGAAGCGGCTTTCTGGATCGGGCTCGGCAGGCCAGACTATTTAGACGTCCACACCTTGTCCGGTATGTCCGAGGCGTTATCCAGCCCCTCCTCGGCATTCTTTTGCAATTCGGCGCATGCCGTGATCAATGATAATGCAGCCAAAAGAGCGAAGCATTTTATTTTGATCACTGGCGCAACTCTTCCATCAGATTATATATTCAAATCCAACATGCGTTGCAACGCCAGGCGCGCCTGCGCGGCAGTCTTTTCCGGCACTTTGATCTGATTCACCACTTTGCCTTCGACCAGGTTTTCCAGGGTCCAAAGCAGGTGCTGTGGGTCAATGCGGAACATCGTGGAACACATGCAGAGGGTCGGCGACATGAAGTGCACGTGGGTACCGCGCGCCTTGTTCTGCTCGGCCAGACGTTTGACCAGGTTGAGTTCGGTGCCGACCAGCCAACGGCTGCCGTCCGGCGATTCATTAATGGTTTTGATAATGAACTCGGTGGAACCGACGTAATCGGACTTCTGACACACCTCGAAGGAAGCCTCCGGATGTGAAATCACCTTGCCATCGGGAAACTTTTTCCGGAAGGCATCGATGTGTTCGGGACGGAACATCTGATGCACGGAGCAAAAGCCCTTCCACAGGATCATCTTCGCATTCTTGATCTGCTCGGCAGTGAGGCCGCCCATGGGCTGATCGAAATCCCATACCACCATGTCATCCAGAGGGATACCCATCTTGTAGGCAGTGTTGCGACCCAGGTGCTGGTCGGGGAAGAACAGGATCTTTTCGCGCCGTTCGAAGGCCCACTCCAACACGTGCCGGGCATTGGTGGAGGTACAGACGATGCCGCCGTGCTCGCCGCAGAAGGATTTCAGATCAGCGGCGGAGTTAATATAGGTCACCGGCGTCACCGTCTGGTCCGGGTCGATCACCTCGGACAGTTCACGCCAGGCGCGCTCCACCTTGGCCAGGTTGGCCATATCGGCCATGGAACAACCGGCCGCCAGATCGGGCAGGATGGCGACCTGGTCCGGACGCGACAGGATGTCCGCCACCTCGGCCATGAAGTGCACGCCGCAAAAGACGATGTACTCGGCCCTGGAGGCCGCCGCCACACGCGACAGCTTGAGCGAATCGCCGCTGGCGTCGGCATGGCGAAACACCTCTTCACGCTGATAGTGATGACCGAGAATCAACAGGCGCTCGCCCAGGACCTCTTTGGCGGCCTGAATGCGGGCCTGACAATCGTCGTCGCTGACCTCTGAAAACCGCTGAATCTTGATTGCTGCTGTCGCTGTCATTACTTCACCGTGAACTCGCTATTACATGTAGGTTGGGGTAAGCGTTTTTCGCGCACCCCAACGCGGCGCCCTGGCCGAACCACCCGACGCTCGGTGGTGCCGGTCGGGGGGCTGTTGGGGTGCGCTGCGCTTACCCCAACCTACCCCATATATTGTGCTTTAGTCCTAATTTGACGGTACAGGTTCAATCTTATAACAGAATCATTCCGTCGCTGCAGGCTGGCGCTGGCGCAGGCCCAGCTCGCGCAGATGCGCAGGGCTGATCTCGGTCGGCGCCGCGGTGAGCGGACAACTGGCGGTCTGGGTCTTGGGAAAGGCCATCACATCGCGGATGGACTGGGCGCCGGTCATCAACATCACCAGCCGGTCCAGGCCGAAGGCAATGCCGCCGTGAGGCGGACAGCCATAGCTCAGCGCCTCGAGCAGGAAGCCGAACTTATCTTTGGCCTCGGCCGCGTCGATGCCGAGCAGCTTGAGCACCTCCTGCTGCATGGCCGGATCGTGGATACGAATAGAGCCGCCGCCCACCTCGGTGCCGTTGAGCACCATGTCGTAGGCGCGCGACAGCGCCTGTTCGGGGTCGGCCGCCACCTGCTCCACACTGCCCACCGGCGCGGTGAAGGGGTGATGCAGGGCGACATAGCGGTTCTCTTTTTCGTCGAACTCGAACATGGGGAAGTCGACCACCCAGAGCGGTTTCCAGCCGTGTTCGATGATGCCGCGGTCATGGCCCAGCTTGACGCGCAACGCGCCCAGGGCCTCGTTGACGATAGTGGCCTTGTCGGCGCCGAAGAAGACCAGGTCGCCGTCCTGGGCACCGGTGCGCTGCATGATGGCGTCGACGACATCGTCCGGCAGGAATTTCAGAATGGGCGATTGCAGCCCCTCGCGTCCCTGAGAAAGATCATTGACCTTAATATAGGCCAGCCCCTTGGCGCCGTAGATGCCGACGAACTTGGTGTAGTCGTCGATCTCCTTGCGCGTCAGTTCGCCGCCCTTGGGCAGACGCAAGGCGGCAATGCGCCCCTTGGGATCGTTGGCCGGGCCGGAGAAGACCTTGAACTCCACCTCTTGCATCAGATCGGTGATGCTCACCAGCTCCAGCGGGATGCGCAGGTCGGGCTTGTCGGAACCGAAACGCTCAATCGCTTCCGCATAGGTCATGCGCGGGAAGGGATGGGGCAGCGCGACTTCCAGCACGTGGGTGAAAATGTCGCGGAACATATCCTCCATCAGATTGGTGATCTGCGCTTCGCTGATGAAGGAGGCCTCGATATCCAGCTGGGTGAATTCGGGCTGACGGTCGGCGCGCAGGTCCTCGTCGCGGAAACAGCGCACCACCTGATAATAACGGTCCATGCCGCTCACCATGAGCAGCTGCTTGAACAGCTGGGGCGACTGCGGCAGGGCGAAAAACTTGCCCTGATGGGTGCGGCTCGGTACTACGTAGTCGCGCGCGCCCTCCGGGGTGGCCTTGGTCAGGAACGGCGTCTCGATCTCCATGAAACCGCGCTGGTCGAGAAAGCTGCGCAGCTGGCGGGTGATCTCGGCGCGGATCTTGAGACGTTGCAGCATCTCGGGACGGCGCAGATCGAGATAGCGATGTTTGAGGCGCACCTCTTCCGAGGCGTCGGTCTCGTCTTCCACCAGGAAGGGCGGCGGCTCGGAGCGATTGAGGATCTCCAGGCTGGAACCGATGATCTCAATCTTGCCGGTGCTCATGTTGGGGTTTTCCGTGCCCTCGGGGCGGAAGCGCACCTTACCCTTGCAGCGCAGCACGTATTCGTTGCGCACCCGCTCCGCCACCTCGAAGACCTTGGGGCTGTCGGGATCGTAGACCACCTGGACAATGCCGTCGCGGTCGCGCAGGTCGACGAAAATCACCCCGCCGTGGTCGCGGCGGCGATGAACCCAACCACAAACCTCTACCTCTTCACCAACCAGGGTCTCGGTGACCTGTCCACAATAGTGGGTGCGCATATTGTTCTGTTCCTTAAAATTATTGGTCTTAGCCAAAACCGCCGCAAGGGCGGGCAATATTACGTTTTTTGGCCCCCGGGGCGCAACTTCGTCCCCTCCCGGCGGCAATAAAAAAGCGGCAGCGAGGGCTCGCTGCCGCGTGTGGGCCTGAATTCAGGCTTGGTTATTCGCAGGCCGGGCAGGCACCCGTGCCGCAGGCGGGCGCAGGCGCCTCTTTTTTGTCATTGCCGCTGTTCTTGAAATCGGTTTGATACCAACCCGAACCCTTGAGCTGGAAGCCGCCGGCCGACATCAGCTTGACCAGCTCGGGCTTGTTACACGCGGGACAATCACTCAACAGCGGATCGCTCATCTTTTGCAGTTTTTCCAACTGATGACCACAGGACTGACATTGATATTCATAAATCGGCATGGCTCGGCTCCATACTCCAAACGGTTGAAAGGCGAGGAATTATACCATTTTTCGGCGCTGTCACGGGGCGCCACGACAAAACGCCTGACTTGACTATTAAACACGAATGATTATCATTTACGTCACCGCTATCAAATCAGCCTGGAGATCGTATTTATGAGCCATGCCATTCATGCCTGGCTGGAACACGGCGAAGCCCGCCTGGGCATCATCGACACCGACACGGGCCGGATCCGTCAGCTGTGGCGCCTGGGCCGGATCGAGCTCGAACCGTCCCAACAGGCGCCTGTCGCAGCGACCCCCGCCGGCACCCAGCAACTGGCGCGCGAGCTGTTCATGATCGGCTGCTGCGAGACCATCGGCCAAGCGCTGCAACACACAACGGTCGCAGATTGCCGGAGCTGCCTTCATCGCGACCACTGTCATTCTCCCCAGCGCGTCGACCAGAAAGTCTAGGCGCCTGTCGGATTTCGGATAAATCGGCTGCGGGGCAGCAGGCTAATTTCCCAACTCTGAGGCGATCTGCTAGCGTGCACGGGTTGAATTCAGGAATCGACCCATGCGCAGTTTCGCCGAGCACGCCCCCGCCGCCCCACGCAATGACTGGCAGACCCTCCGCAGCCTGATCCCCTATCTATGGGAGCACAAACCGCGCGTAATGCTGGCCCTGGTCTGCCTGATGCTGGCCAAGGTCGCCACCGTCACCATGCCCTGGTTTTTGAAACACATTGTCGACCATCTCTCGGCCGAGGATGTAGCCCTGACCCTGCCGTTGACGCTATTGCTCGGCTACGGCGCCATGCGCCTGGCCACCTCCGGCTTCGGCGAGCTGCGCGATGCCATCTTCGCCCGGGTGACCCAGAGCTCCATCCGCCGCGTGGCGCTACAGGTGTTTCGGCATCTGCACCGGCTGTCGCTGCGCTTTCACCTGGAACGCCAGACCGGCGGCGTATCGCGCGACATCGAACGCGGCAGCCGCGGTATCAGTTTTCTGCTCAACTTCATGGTCTTCAATATCCTGCCGACCCTGTTCGAGATCGGCCTGGTCACGCTCATCCTGCTGATCAATTACGATGTCTGGTTCGCGTTGATCACCCTGGCCAGCGTCAGTGTTTACATCGCCTTTTCCCTGCTGGTGACCGAATGGCGCATGCGCTTTCGCCGCACCATGAACGAGTTGGATTCCAAGGCCAACACCCGCGCCATCGACTCCCTACTCAACTACGAAACGGTGAAATACTTCGGCAACGAGGCCTACGAGGCACGGCGCTATGATCAGAACATGGAACACTGGCAGGAGGCGGCCATCAAGAACCAGACCTCCCTCAGCCTGCTCAACTTCGGCC
The DNA here is from genome assembly GCA_001447805.1 of Candidatus Tenderia electrophaga. Lineage (NCBI taxonomy): Bacteria > Pseudomonadati > Pseudomonadota > Gammaproteobacteria > Tenderiales (SeqCode) > Tenderiaceae (SeqCode) > Tenderia (SeqCode) > Tenderia electrophaga (SeqCode). The sequence continues at coordinate 1,050,601 of CP013099.1, read as the reverse complement.
AGGGGTTTATCGTCGCCGGCGGCATGACGGCGTTGCTGATCCTGGCCGCCGACGGCGTGGTCAAGGGCGAGATGACTATCGGCGACCTGGTGCTCATCAACGCCTATCTGTTGCAGCTGTTCATGCCGCTCAATTTTCTCGGTTTCGTCTACCGTGAAATCAAACACTCCCTGGCGGACATGGAGAAGATGTTCAACCTGCTGCGCAACAATCCGGACGTGCAAGACAAAGCCGACGCCCGGCCGCTGCAGATCAGCCGTGGCGAGGTGCGCTTCGAGCATGTGGACTTCGGCTACAACCCCAACCGCCAGATCCTGCACGACGTCAGCTTCGACATTCCCCCCGGCAAGAAGGTGGCGGTGGTGGGCCACAGCGGCGCCGGCAAATCCACCCTGTCGCGCATCCTGTTCCGCTTTTACGAGATCGACGCCGGCCGCATCCTCATCGACGGCCAGGACATCCGCGACGTGACCCAGCAAAGCCTGCGCGCCGCCATCGGTATCGTGCCCCAGGATACGGTGCTGTTCAACGACAGCATTAAATACAACATCCAGTACGGCCGCCCCGATGCCGGCGACGCGGAAATTATCCAAGCCGCCAAGACCGCCCACATTCACGAATTCATCGAATCCCTGCCGGAGGGCTACGACACCACCGTGGGCGAACGCGGCCTGAAGCTCTCCGGCGGCGAAAAGCAGCGCATCGCCATCGCCCGCACCGTGCTTAAAGACCCCCATATCCTGGTCTTCGACGAGGCCACCTCGGCCTTGGATTCAAAATCGGAACAGGCCATTTTGAAGGAGCTAAAAGCAGTGGCCCAGGACCACACCACCCTGGTCATCGCCCACCGCCTTTCCACCGTCATCGACGCCGACCAGATCCTGGTGATGGAACAGGGCCGTATCGTCGAGCGCGGCAGCCATCGCCAGTTGCTCGACCGGGATGAGATCTACGCCCATATGTGGGCCTTGCAACAGCAGGAACAACAGCAAACGCAGTCTGAATTTTCCCCGCCGGAGTGATACCTTAAAGGTATGCCTAAAAAAAGCGTCAAGGCCAGCGGCCAACTGACCCTGCGCCGGGTGGCGATCGACACCTACCGCGAAAACGTCGCCTATTTGCATCGCGAGTGCGAAACCTATCGCGCCGAAGGTTTTCAGGCCCTGTCCAAGATCGAGATCAGCGCCAACGGCAATACCATTCTGGCCATGCTCAACGTGGTCGACGACGCCGGCCTGGTGGCCCCGGGCGAACTGGGCCTGTCGGAACAGGCCTTCGCGCAGATGAAGTTGGAGCCGGGGACGGCGGTGAGCGTGGCCCATGCCGAACCGCCTGCCTCCATGGAGGCGCTGCGTAAAAAGATCAGCGGCAAACGTCTCGACGCCAAGGAATATCAGGGCATCGCCCGCGACATCGCCGCCCATCGCTACTCCAAGATGGAGCTGGCGGCCTTCCTGGTGGCGGCGGACCAAACCGGCCTGGACCGCGACGAGGTGCTGTTTCTCACCCAGGCCATGACCGACACCGGCACGCGCCTCAACTGGCACGAACCCTTGGTGGCAGACAAGCACTGCATCGGCGGCATCCCGGGCAACCGCACCTCCATGCTGGTGGTGCCCATCGTCGCCGCCCACGGCATGCTCATCCCCAAGACCTCCAGCCGCGCCATCACCTCCCCCTCGGGCACCGCCGACACCATGGAGGTGCTGGCCGAGGTGGAGCTGTCGCCGGACAAACTGCACCACATCATCCGCCATCAACGCGGTTGCATCGGCTGGGGCGGCACGGCCAACCTGGCGCCGGTGGACGATGTGCTGATCTCGGTGGAGCGACCGCTGAGCCTGGACTCGCCCGGTCAGATGGTGGCCTCCATCCTGTCGAAGAAGCTCTCCGCCGGCGCCACCCACCTGCTCATCGATATACCGGTGGGGCCCAGTGCCAAGGTGCGTCACATGCACGAGGCCCTGGCGTTGCGCAAGCTGTTCGAGTTCGTCGGCGACCGGCTCGGGATTCATCTCGAAGTCGTCATCACCGACGGTCGCCAGCCTATCGGCCGCGGCATCGGTCCGGTGCTGGAGGCGCGCGATGTGATGCAGGTACTCGACAACCATCCCGATGCCTGCGATGACCTGCGCCAGAAGGCCCTGCGCCTGGCCGGCCGGGTGCTGGAATTCGATCCCGACGTGCGTGGCGGCCAGGGCTATGCCATCGCCCGCGACATCCTGGAATCGGGCCGCGCCCTGGCCAAGATGAACGCGATCATCGACGCTCAGGGGCGCAAGGCCCGCCAGCCCAGCCTGGGGCCACTCAGCTTCGCGATAAACGCCGAGCGCGATGGCACGGTGATCGACATCGACAACTATCACATGGCGCGCTTGGCGCGCTTCGCCGGTGCGCCCATGGACAAGGGCGCCGGCGTCGACCTGCTGAAAAAACTGGGGGACACGGCAAAAAAAGGGGAACCTCTTTACCGCGTCCATGCCGAATTCCAGAGTGATTACGACTTCGCCCTACGCATGACGAAGGAACACGGCAGCGGCTACACCCTCGGCGCCGCCGAGGACTTGCCCAAGGCCTATGTGGAGTTCTGATGCAACTTTTGGGTTTCCATGATTACCGCCACCAAGCCAAACGCTTGGCCGATACGCTGGGCATCGAATACCGCCAGATAGCCGTGCATCGCTTTCCCGACGGCGAGAGCAAGGTCACCTTGCCGATCGAACTGGACGACGAGTTGATCATCTGCCGCAGCCTGGACTTTCCCAACAGCAAGCTGATCGAGCTCTATTTGACCTGCGCCACGGCGCGCCACCATGGCGCAAAGCACATCACCCTGGTGGCGCCCTATCTCTGCTATATGCGCCAGGATATCGCCTTCCATCCCGGCGAGGCGGTGAGTCAGCAGATCATCGGCGCCTGGTTGGGCCAGTTGTTCGAACGCATTGTCACAGTCGACCCGCACTTGCACCGCAGCCACAATCTGAGTCAGGTCATGCGCGGCGCCGAGACCGTGACCCTGTCGGCCGCTGAACTCATGGCCGACTTTCTGGCCAAGCGTCCCAGTCCGCCGATCCTGCTCGGCCCGGACAGTGAATCGGAGCAATGGGTCAAACGAATCGCCGCACGCGACGGCCTGGAATGGCAGGTGGCAAGTAAGCAGCGCCACGGCGATCACGATGTCGATATTCGATTACCCGACTACGACTTTAACGATCGGGTGGTGGTGATCGTGGACGACGTGGTCAGCACCGGGCGCACCATCGCCCAAACCGCCAAGGCCTTGAAGCAGGCCGGTGCGCGCACCGTCGATTGTCTCGTCACCCATGCGCTGTTCGCCGAGGATAGTGAGCAGGTATTGGCCAACGCCTGCATCACCCATGTCTGGAGCACCGACAGTATTGATCACCACAGCAATGTGATTGAGCTCGACCCACTGCTGGCAACGGCCCTCGTCGACTGATGCCCTTTTCGCCCTTCGTGCTGTTGGCGCTGCTGTTTTTGCTCGGCCTGTTGCTGATGTTCATTCAGCTCGGCGTGCTCACTATCAGTTTCGCCAAATTGGGGCTGTCGGCCGACTCGGCGCTGTTGTTGCTGTTGGTGTCACTGATGGGCAGCGTGATCAATCTGCCTATGTTTACCGTCAGCGCCGAAGAACCCCCGGCGGGCTCGGTGCCGCCGCGGCTGTTTCGGCTGCTGAAACAGCACATGCCGCCCTTCGAGGGCAAGACCACCGTCGCCATTAACGCCGGCGGCGGACTGGTGCCGGTGAGCTTCAGCCTTTATTTGATCTATTACAATCCGCTACCACTGGCCGACCTACTGCTGGCCATCGCCATCGTCAGCGCGGTCAGCTATTTCGCCAGCCGCCCGGTGCCGGGCGTCGGTATCGGCATGCCCTTTTTGCTGGCGCCACTGCTGGCGGCTTTAGTGGCGCTGCTGTTAAACCCGCAACAAAGCGCACCGCTGGCCTACATCTGCGGCACCCTGGGGGTGTTGATCGGGGCGGATCTGCTGCGCATCAAGGACATCCGCAAGATGGGCACCCCCATCGCCGCCATCGGCGGTGCGGGGACCTTTGACGGGATTTTTATTACCGGTATTATCGCGGCGCTGTTGGCGTAGGCTGCGCACTGCGCACCATGAATTGTCGGTTTGGTGACATTTTCTAACGCTATGGTGCGCTATGCGCACCCTACGGCGACTTAGCGTCGTTTTTCTCCGTCACGATACTGTCGATCACAGCCATGACTTCCTGACTGGCCACTTCCATATCTTTAAAGGCCTGTTGAAGATTGGCCAGCGTCTGCTTATTCCGCCCCCAATCAGGATCGGCCAAATAGTCCAATACGGCGTGGGCGCTGCTATGGACGCCCTCATGCGGCGCGACCAGCCGCTTATAAGACGGCACGTGGCCGAAGCGCTCTGCACCGTCACCTTTCTCATACCAGCATCCCAGACGACAGTTATGGTGGTCCACGCCGATGGCCTCGGCCTGTTGCGACTCGCCCCCTTTGTCTAAGGTGATATAGGCATTCTGCTTGTAGATGACGTGATCCAGCTTGACCAGATTGGCAAAGATCATATCGCGCGCCACCGAGAGGGTGTTGGCCGATGTATTGGCGGCCTGCTCAAACTCGGACATATCGGTCTGAAACCCTTCGATGGTGCCCGACGCCTTGTCGGCGATTTCCTTCATGCGTTCCGAACGCTCCAGCACCAGCCCTGCATCGGTCTTGAACTGCTCGATCACCGGCTTGATCTCCTGGGTGGCCTGCTTGGTGTGCTCGGCCAGGGTCCTGACCTCGTCGGCCACCACGGCGAAACCGCGCCCCTGCTCGCCGGCGCGGGCGGCCTCGATGGCGGCGTTGAGCGCCAGCAGATTGGTCTGCTCGGCGATGTCGGTGATCACGCCGATGACCTTGTTGATCTCCCCGGTACGGCCGTTGAGTTCGCTGATGGTCTGGTCGGCGTCATTGATCATCTGCATCATGTCGCGCAGCTGGGTCACCAGGGTGGAGATGCCGTGATAACTCTCGGAGGCACGCTGGGAAGTGGCCTGGGCGGCCGACTCCACCTCGCCCATCCTCGAGTTCAAGTCGTCCAGATGACCCTGGTTCTGTTTCAGATTGGAGACCAGATTCTGGGTGTTGAGATTGCCCAACTCACCCAGCACCACGTGCTTGGCATGTTGTTTCTGGCTTTCGGCGATGACGCCCTGCGAGTCCCTGATACACTCCATCAGGCGGGCAAAGTCGCCGTGCAGGCCCATGCTGACAGGCACGCGGTAATACTTTTCCTGACTGATGTATTCAAACGAGGTGCTGACCTCACGGAAGAAGGTCTCCAGCTGATCGAGCATGTCGTTGATGTGCCAGGCCGCACGGCCCAGTTCGTCGTCACGCCGAATGCGAACAATGCGCTGGGTAAAGCGGCCCTCGGCCGCGGCGCGGGTCACTTCGCGCACCTGATGCATCAAATGGTCCTGATTGCCGCCCCGCCCCATGATCAGCACCCCCATGCTCCCCAGCACCATCGCGCCCGCGATCCCCAGCAATACCGGCTCCAGGCCGTGTGTCAGCACGGTGTAGGCGGCGACGGCGGCGCCGAACAGACCCAGTAGTTGCGCCAGCCTATCCCTGGAGATCGAGGACAAACTCTTCATACGAGGCTCCCTTTTCATCAAGTAAATCAAGCAAAAACTGAGTAGAGTCGCCCATGCCCTGTTTGACGCCGCGCTGCTTTTCGATCTCCAGCATGCGCCGGTAGACATCGGTGATCACCGCGATGGCATCGAGCCGCGGCTTGCGCCGCACCGAGAGATATCCGCTCACATTGCCCATGGCGTCATAATCCGGCGTGACGTGGGCGAATACCCAGTAAAACGAACCGTCGCTGGCCAGGTTCTTGACGTAGGCGAAGATCTCCTGCTTTTGGCGGATGCCGTCCCACAGCAGCTTGAACACCGCCCGAGGCATGTCCGGATGACGGATGATATTGTGCTGCATGCCCAGCAGCTGGTCCTCGCTATAACCTGCAAACTCGAGAAAAATGCGATTGGCGTAGGTGATCTTGCCGCTCAGGTCGGTCTTGGAGACGATGAAGTCGTCCTCGCGCATGACGCGCTCCTGATCCGTGGGATTGATGGATTTGTCTTTCATCGCACACCTAGGCGTAGTCCGATATTGATATATTTGTATAAGTAAGAATGACTTGCCCCCTTAAACATGTCTCTTACAGCCATGTTAACGACCTTTAAAACTATAACTTTAGTTAGGTAATATCCCCCAATGAATTCACCGAAATCCATTCTGATCAGCGGCTGTTCCAGCGGTATCGGCCATTGTGTTGCCCATGGCCTGAAACAGCGCGGCTATCGCGTCTTCGCCACCGCTCGAAAATCCGAAGATGTTGAAAAACTTAAAGAAGAGGGCCTCGAAAGCTATCGCCTCGACCTCGCCGATTCAGCCTCCATCGAGCAGGGCGTGAAAGCCGTCTTGGAGCGAACCGGCGGCGAATTGTTTGCCCTGTTCAACAACGGCGCCTACGGCCAGCCCGGCGCGGTGGAGGACCTGCGCCGCGACGTCCTACGCGCGCAATTCGAAACCAATCTATTCGGCACCCAGGAGCTCACCAACCGGATCATCCCGGTGATGCGGCGCCAGGGCTACGGCCGCATCATCCACAACAGCTCGGTGCTGGGGCTGGTGGCCCTGCCCTACCGCGGCGCCTACAACGCCAGCAAGTTCGCCCTGGAAGGACTCACGGACACCCTGCGGCTGGAGCTGCACGGCAGCGGCATCCAGGTCGCGCTCATCGAGCCGGGCCCCATCGAAAGCCGGTTTCGCGCCAACGCCTACGCAATGTTCAAGAAAAACATCGATCGCGAAAACAGCGCCCACCGCGACTATTACCAGGGAGTCGAAAAGCGCCTGGCCCAAAAGGGCCACGCGCAGCCTTTTACCCTGCCGCCCGAGGCGGTGCTGAAAAAGGTGATCCACGCCCTGGAGAGCCCGAGACCGAAACGGCGCTACTACGTTACCTTCCCCACCCACCTGTTCGGCGTGGCGCGACGCATCCTGCCGGTAAGCCTGCTGGATAAAATCCTGCTCAAAGTCAGCGGCGGTGAAAACCGGTAAAAATCCGCGCCGACCGCGAAACAGCAGGCCAAATTACTGTTTTCCGAGCAAATAGGGTAAAATCCGGCCCATCCGCGACCGTTTAAAGCGCAATAATATGAGGTGATTTAGTGCTTACAGCCTATCGTCAACACGTTGAACAACGCGCCGCCGAGGGCCTGCCACCATTGGCCCTGGATGCCCAGCAGACCGCTGAGCTGATTGAACTTATAAAAAATCCGCCGGCGGCTGAAGCGGCCGAACTGATGCAGTTGTTCAGCCAGCGCGTACCCGCCGGCGTGGACCAGGCCGCCTATGTCAAAGCAGGCTTTCTGGCCGCCATCACCAAGGGCGAAGCACAAAGCCCATTAATCGACAGAAAGCAGGCCGCCGAATTACTCGGCACTATGCTGGGCGGCTACAACATCCAGCCCCAGATCGAGCTGCTGGACGATGCCGAGTTGGCGCCTATCGCCGCGGCATCCCTGTCCACGACCCAGCTCATGTTTGATGCCTTTCATGATGTCATCGATAAGGCCAAGGCAGGCAACGAACACGCCAAACAGATCACCGACGCCTGGGCCGAGGCCGAGTGGTTCACCAACAAGCCCGAGCTGGCCGCCGCGATCAAGGTCACTGTCTTCAAGGTGGACGGTGAGACCAACACCGACGATCTCTCCCCCGCCTCCGAGGCCTGGAGCCGTCCCGATATCCCGCTGCATGCCAAGGCCATGTTGGGTGCCAAAATGCCCGATGCGCTGGCCAAGATCGAGGCGCTGAAACAGAAAGGCCACCCGCTGGCCTACGTCGGCGACGTGGTGGGCACCGGCTCCTCGCGTAAATCGGCCATCAACTCCGTGCTCTGGCACATGGGCCGTGACATTCCCTACGTGCCCAACAAGCGCCAGGGCGGCGTGGTGCTGGGCGGCAAGATCGCCCCGATCTTCTTCAACACTGCCGAGGATTCCGGCTGTCTGCCCATCGAGTGCGACGTCACCCAACTCAACATGGGCGATGTCATCACCATCAAACCCTATGAAGGCGTGATCGAAAACGAGGCCGGCGAAGTGATCTCAAGCTTCGACCTCAAGCCGTCCACCATGCCTGACGAAGTGCGCGCCGGCGGCCGCATTCCACTGATCATCGGCCGCTCACTCACCGACAAGACCCGCGAGGCCCTGGGCCTGGAACCGAGCACCCTGTTCCGTCGCCCCGAAGCCCCCGTCGACACCGGCAAGGGCTACACCCTGGCGCAGAAGATGGTCGGCAAGGCCTGCGGTGTGGCGGGCGTGCGCCCCGGCACCTACTGCGAACCGCGCATGACCACCGTCGGCTCGCAGGACACCACCGGCGCCATGACCCGCGACGAGCTCAAGGAGCTGGCCTGTTTGGGCTTCTCCGCCGACCTGGTGATGCAGTCCTTCTGTCACACCGCCGCCTACCCTAAACCGGTGGACGTCAAATTGCAGCATGAACTGCCCGAGTTCATCCACAACCGCGGCGGGGTCAGCCTGCGCCCCGGTGACGGCGTCATCCACAGCTGGTTGAACCGCATGATCCTGCCCGACACCGTGGGCACCGGCGGCGACTCCCACACCCGCTTCCCGCTCGGTATCTCATTCCCGGCCGGCTCCGGCCTGGTGGCCTTCGCCGCCGCCCTGGGCGTGATGCCGCAGGACATGCCCGAATCGGTGCTGGTGCGCTTCAAGGGCGAGATGCAACCCGGTGTCACCCTGCGTGACCTGGTCAACGCCATCCCCTACGCCGCCATCCAAAAAGGGCTGCTGACGGTGGAGAAGGCGGGCAAGCAAAACGTCTTCTCCGGTCGCGTGCTGGAGATCGAGGGGCTGGAGCATCTGAAAGTGGAACAGGCCTTCGAGCTCTCCGATGCCTCCGCCGAACGCTCCGCCAACGGCTGCACCGTCAAGCTGGGCCAAGCGCCAATCATCGAATACCTCAAGTCCAACATCACCCTGTTGAAGTGGATGATCGCCAACGGCTACGAAGACAAACGCACCCTGAGCCGCCGCATCGAGGCCATGGAAAACTGGCTCGCCAACCCGGAACTGTTGGAAGCGGACGCCGATGCCGAATACGCCGAGGTGATCGAAATCGATCTCAACGAGATCAAGGAGCCCATCGTCGCCTGCCCCAACGATCCAGACGACGTAAAGCTGCTGTCGGAGGTGGAAAACACCAAGATCGACGAAGTCTTCATCGGCAGCTGCATGACCAACATCGGCCACTTCCGCGCCGCCGGCAAAGTGCTGGAGACCTACGGCGGCAGCGTACCGACTCGGTTGTGGATCGCCCCACCCACTAAGATGGATGAGCACCAACTCATCGAAGAGGGCTACTACGCCATCTTCGGCAAGGCCAATGCCCGTACCGAAATGCCCGGCTGTTCCTTGTGCATGGGGAATCAGGCGCGCGTGGCCGACGGCGCCACCGTCATGTCCACCTCGACGCGCAACTTTCCCAACCGTTTGGGCAAAGACGCCAACGTCTACCTCGGCTCCGCCGAACTCGCCGCGGTATGCGCGCAGATGGGCAAGATCCCCACCGTGGCCGAATACATGAAAGCGGTGAAAACGATCGACCCCATGGCCGCGGATATCTATCGCTATCTCAACTTCAATGAGATCGAGGAGTATCAGAAAGTGGCGGAGAAGGTGATTCCGATCCAAGCTGCGTAAATCTTTACTTCTCAGTAAAACCAATAAGCCCCGCTGTCATCGTTTGCAGCGGGGCTTTTTTATTGACCCTGATTTTCAAATGCCTGGCGAATAGAGACCATCGCCAAATAGAGCAACAATGGATTGTTTTCAATGGGGACGAATCCGAACTTCATATAATACCCCGCTACAACATCATCCTTGGCATCGACAAACAGGCCGACCAAGCCCGCCTCATCGGATATCCGCAGCGCGCGCGCCATGGCATCGAGCAGCATATTTTGTCCATAAGCATTTTTTTGATGATCTACGGCTACCGCAAGCCGCGGCGATGATTTGAATTAGTTTCGACTTGATCGGACAGTCACTTCCGCAAAACCGGTAACTGTCAGATCAGATCGCGACTACTACAACTAATTTCCGGTGTAATTCGCCGCAAGATATTGACCTTCCAGTGACAGAAAGATGTAAAGGGTCTGTTTTTCCGGGTCGCTGAGATTTTTATTCTTGAATGTCACAACCCATTCCATTTGACCGCCAAATTCCTTTTTTTCTGACTTATGAACAGCGACCGAACCCCAAGAGCTGTCAACTTTATTTCTCTTAACCAGCTCGGCAACACTGCTGGTTGCGATTTTTTCCGCTTCTTCCTGCGTAACTGGCGCATGCGAATGGCCATGACCATGATCGTGTCCTGAGCCTGCGTGCACCGGGATTGCCAATATCAGAAACACTGAAAACAAGGTAGTCGTCAAGTAACGCATAAAGCCTCCGTGTGAGTTTAGTTAATTGAATCGTGTTGTGTTGTTTGATCGTGTGAGTGGCCATTATCATGATCATGCCCATGGTCGGATGAACATGCCGATAACAGCGTCAGGCTTATACAGGTAAATATTATCAAAATTAATTTATGCAATTATTTTCTCCTAGAGTGAGCCAATGCTTTCATGTGTGGTTTTAGGTTTTGCCGGCGGTTTCTCAATTATCTTGTCTTTATCGATGAGGCGATAATCACCGCTGACTTTTAACGTGATATTGACAGGTGAAAGGGTGTTGTTTTTCCAATACCAGCCATGGGTACCTTCGAACGAAGATGTTAGAGAGCCGCTAGACCGGCTTTCGGTACCCTTGCCAAAACTTTCGAAATAGCCGGTTGTGTCGCCTGCAGGCTCTCCGTGGAAATCAAAAAACAGCGGCTCACCATCCGTCTGCCATGAATACTCAAACCTTGCGCCTTTGGTAAGAAAGAGCTTGTACTCTTTGTCGCCTCTGGCGGGTATGGAGATCTCAATCGAGTCTTTCCACTCTGTAGATTCCCCGTTCTGAAGACCGTCTACCAACGCGGCAGTCTGCGCCGGGGTTGCTTTGGCTGCAGCCAGTTCTTCATTGGTAGCGTGCTCATACCCATGCATTTGCATGAAAAACAGGTAAACCCCCATGGCAATCAGGGCGTAGTTTGCGATCAGGCTGAACGCCTTGAAACCATGAGTTTTCCGCCATGCCGCAATCAGCAACAACATCAGGAACAGTGCGCTGATTTGCCCCAGCTCGATGCCAACGTTGAACGAAATGATGTTCAGCAATAACCCATCTTCGCTCAACGGTAGCTCCTGCAAGCGCGTAGACAGACCAAAACCATGAATCAGGCCGAGCCCGACAATCATGAGCATCATATTCGGCGGAGTGATGCCCAGGTATTTGCGGAAACCGTCTATATTGGCGAAGGCGATATAGCACACGCTGAGGGCGATAACCGCATCGATGAGGAAATAGTTAAGCTGAATCGCGTTAAACGTGGCGTAAATCAGGGTGACGCTGTGCCCCAGCGTAAACGCGGTGACATATTTGGCAATATCCCGGAAGGTGCTGAGAAAGAAGATAATCCCAAACACAAACGCCAGATGATCGTAGCCGGACAGCATGTGCGTTGCACCTAGCCACATGTACTGCAGGTTGCCGCCATCGATGATGGCCTGTTTTTCCTCCTCAGACATGCCATGGGCAAAGGCAAGATTTGATAACAGGGCGTATAGAACCAGCCCGGCCATGAGGATAAAAAGATTTCGTTTTACCGGCATTGGGCCGTTGTCCCGATGTAATGAGGTTGCATTATTGCTCATCACAGGCGCCCCCCTCTTGCTGCATCCGTCACCCAATAAACCGCGTGACCTGCAAGATTGAGCGCTTCGCCACGCAGCTGCGCCAGCACGGCCTCCACATCAGCGTCCTCAAGCAAAATGTCGGTCCGTATGCGCGGGATGTAGCCAACCGCCTTGTCGTGAGCCGAGAGAAAGGGATCTTTTTCCACCTCTATCCCGTGGCCCTCGACATGACTGAAGGTAAAGCCCGGGACCTGATCGGTCGTACGTAACAGGTCAGCCAATGGCTGCTGAACATCGGTATGAACAATAAGTGTCAAAACTTTCATGCGTATTCCTCCGCAATGAATGGAATCTTTAGGAATGCCAGTACGCGCCGCAATTCGGCTGCATTACTGATCCTGAATTTATGTCGCATTGCCGGGTGCCGGTTCGAATCAGATTCGAACGAGCAGCAATGCTTCGCTAAAAATCGCCTTAAAGGGGAGGTGCGCGGAGGGGTGGGAGAATATGGAATTGCGGGGGAAGGCTGACCTTGCCACGATTATAAAGGAGTCTAGTTCGATAGAATCCAGGCGTGAGCAAGAACAGCACGATAGCCACCAAGGCGATGGATAATAGATTGGCGGATACTTGTTTTAATATGCAGTCCGGGCATGCCTCAATCTCGGAGGCCACCTCATCATGATGATCCTGGTGGGAGCTATCGAAAGAAACATGCGCCTGACCCGGATGTTCGTGGTCAATCAGATCATCGATCGAGTGATGGCTTTGATGAGGGTCATGATCGACACTGTGGATATGCAGAGTCACGCCTTGAGCGGACAATATTAACAATGACAGCAATACTGCCCAGGCAGGCATTAATTTATTGTTTATTCTGCGGAAATCCTCCATCGGCGTTAGTCTAGCAGCTTTAATATCGGCGCGTAAATATCGATGACCAAAGGGACGGATCTATTTCTCGAAGGGCGCCTAATAGCCGCAAGCGTGTCTCTAAATCACGAAAAATACACTCCCCCTCAGCTCATATCGGCGCAGCATGAGTCAAGATGGACACTCGATACTTAGGCACTTGGGTAACATGGTTATCATGAATTGATTACCGATGACCGGTAAGGATGACTTACCTTTCGCAGATATCGACAATCATCAAATAACGAGAACGGACACCCGGACAGGGTGACGGCAGGCCCGGAGCACCGTTTGTAATAGAGGCGACTGGTTGATTAAGTAACAGCTTCACCTAATCAACCAGTTTGAGTGCACAAAATCAGCCTACCTCACTTAGGCCGCCAAACACTTGGGACAAGTGCAGACGTTTGAATACCGGCTGGAGGCCTCTTCCACCGACGTGCCAGCGCTGCTGCCTGCCCCAAGGTATTCCAACTTGTCGTTTGCGGGCTATGATGAGCACTTTGATGAATGAACGACGTACTCACCTGTTTCGTTTTTGCTTGTTTCAATAAGGCATAGCGCGCCACGGCACGCAGGTCTTGTGCGGCGCCTTCGGTGAGCTCATACGACGGCATTACCGGCCGCGCCCTTCCTGCTCCACCTCATCAAAAATTTCATCGACGGATTTGGCTGACCGCTTGTTGTTGTTCGCGGCATCAACTCGGGGCTGCAGACAGTCATCCAGCGCCTGGAGTGCAGCCTGTTCCTCTGGGGCGGGCAGCGTGCGCTCCAGCACATACTCTTTGATGGACTTGCCTTGCAGCGCGGCGGCGGCCTTCAGGCGTTGATGCTGTTCCGGCGTAACGTCGATGGAAAGGCGCATATGAATACCCTCGGTGGATGAATGCGGTTATGGCAAATCATAGCCACAAAACAACAAATGTTCAAAATGTCATAAATGTTGTCTATGCCTATCGTTGCTCAAACACACCGCGCGATTAGAAACCCATCCCCATTGACCAATCTCAATCTATTCCCCACCCTAATAACCTATCCTGTTGAAATAAAAGCAGACAAAGAAAAGGGAACCGCGCCATGAGCACATCCACCCCCAGCCACAACAGCTTCAACACCGCCAAGACCCTCAAGCTCGGCAAAAAGCAGCAGTACCATTACCACTCGCTGGCCGAGTTGGGCGAATCGGGCTATGACATGGAGCGCCTGCCTTTCTCCATCAAGATTCTTTTGGAAAACCTGCTGCGGCGTGAAGACGGCGCGACGGTCACCAAAGAGGACATCGAGGCGGTGATTCACTGGCAGGCCGAGGCGGAGCCGGATAAGGAGATCTTTTTCATGCCGGCGCGCGTGCTATTGCAGGATTTCACCGGCGTGCCGGCGGTGGCGGATCTGGCCGCCATGCGCGCGGCGGTGCAACAGCTGGGCGGCAAGGCGGCGCAGATCAACCCCTTCACCCCGGCGGATCTGGTGATCGACCATTCGGTGCAGGTGGATCACTACGGCAGCGCCGGCGCCTTCGGCCTCAACGCCAAGCTGGAGTTTCAGCGCAATCGCGAGCGCTATGAATTCCTCAAATGGGGCCAACAGGCCTTCGACAATTTCCATGTCGTGCCGCCGGACAGCGGCATTGTGCATCAGGTGAATCTGGAACATCTGGCGCCGCTGGCCATGACCGCCGAGATCGACGGCGAGCAGTGGGTCTATCCCGACACGGTCATCGGTACCGACTCCCACACCACCATGATCAACGGCCTGGGTGTGCTGGGCTGGGGCGTGGGCGGCATCGAGGCGGAGGCGGCGCTGCTGGGCCAGCCCAGCTCCATGCTCATTCCGCAGGTGGTGGGTTTCAAACTCAGCGGCGATCTGCCGGCCGGGGTGACCGCCACCGATCTGGTCTTGGCGGTGACCGAACGCCTGCGTCAGGTGGGCGTGGTGGGCAAGTTCGTGGAGTTCTTCGGCCCCGGGCTGAGCCAGCTGGGCCTGGCCGACCGCGCCACCATCGCCAACATGGCGCCGGAGTACGGCGCCACCTGCGGCATCTTTCCGGTGGATGAGAAGACCATGGAGTACATGCGCCTCACCGGGCGCGACGAGCGCGCCGCATTGGCCGAGGCCTACTTCCACGCCCAGGGCTTGTGGTTCGACCCGAGCCAGCCGGAGCCGCACTACAGCCAGGTGGTGGAGTTTGATCTGGGCACGGTGGAGCCGAGCCTGGCCGGGCCGTCGCGACCGCAGGACCGGGTCAACCTGTCGGATGTGCGTAACTCGTTCCGTCAGGCGCTGGCGCAACAGCTGGAGCGCGAGGGCAAGGAGGTCGACGCGACCCAACGCGAACGCTGGCTGGGCGAAGGCGGCAATGTGACTCTGGCGCCGGAGCTGGAGCATATCGATGGCAACATCAAGGACAACAACGTCTTCAAGCTGTGCGCCCCGGTGCGCCAGCCCGACGGCACCACCTACAACCTGTGCCACGGCTCGGTGGTGATCGCGGCCATCACCAGCTGTACCAACACCTCCAACCCGGCGGTGCTGATGGCTGCCGGGCTGCTGGCGCGCAACGCGGTAAAACGCGGCCTGCAGACCAAGCCCTGGGTCAAGACCAGCCTGGCGCCGGGCTCCAAGGTGGTCACTGACTATCTCATCCGCGCCGGCTTGATGCCCTATCTGGAAGGGCTGCGTTTTCACCTGGCCGGTTACGGCTGCACCACCTGCATCGGCAACAGCGGCCCGCTGCCGGACCACATCAGCGCGGCGGTGCGCGACACCGATCTGGCGGTGGCGGCGGTGCTGTCCGGCAACCGCAACTTCGAGGGGCGCATCAACCCGCAGGTAAAGGCCAACTACCTGGCCTCGCCGCCGCTGGTGGTGGCCTACGCCCTGGCGGGCAATCTCAACATGGATCTGACCAAAGATCCGCTGGGCATCGATCCCAACGGTGAGCCGGTTTATTTGCAGGACATCTGGCCGGATAAATCAGAAGTGGACGAGGTGATCCGCCAACACGTCAGCAGTGAGGAGTTCAAACGGGTCTACAGCAACATCTTCAACGGCGACGAAAGCTGGCGCGGCCTGGCGGCGCCGGAAGGTGAGCTGTTCCAATGGCATAACGATTCCACCTACATCAAAGAGCCACCCTTCTTCCACGACATGTCGCCCGAACCGCCGGGCTTGGCCGACATCCAGGGCGCCCGGGTGCTGGTGAAGCTGGGGGATTCGGTCACCACCGACCATATCTCCCCGGCCGGGGCCATCGCCGAAGAGTCGGCCGCCGGGCAGTACCTGATCCAACAGGGCGTGAAGCCGCAGGACTTCAACTCCTACGGCGCCCGGCGCGGCAATCACGAGGTGATGGTGCGCGGCACCTTCGCCAACATCCGCCTGCGTAATCAGCTGGCGCCGGGCACCGAGGGCGGCATGACCCGCTTGCTGCCCGACGGCGCGCAGATGACCATCTATGACGCCGCGCAACAATACCAGCAACAGGGCACGCCGTTGATCGTGCTGGGCGGCACGGAGTACGGCACCGGCTCCTCCCGCGACTGGGCCGCCAAGGGCACCTTGCTGCTGGGAGTGAAGGCGGTAATAGCCCAGAGCTACGAGCGCATCCACCGTTCCAACCTGGTGGGCATGGGGGTGCTGCCGTTGCAGTTCCAAAACGGTGACAATGCCGACAAGCTGGGGCTGAGCGGCGAAGAGCGGTTCGACATCGTCGGCCTGGAAAACCTGGAACCGGCCCAGACCCTCACCGTCAAGGCTACGGCGGACGACGGCAAGGTGACCGAGTTTCAGGTGCGCAACCGCATCGATACCGCCAAGGAGCTGGAATACGTGCGCCACGGTGGTATCCTGCCCTACGTTTTACGTCAGGCAATCACGAGTTAACCCATGAAACAAGCAGCCCCCTTCGCCCTGGCCTGCCTGTGGGCGGGCCAGGCCTGTGCCATCGTCAATGTGGAAAACATGCGCATCGGCGCACCGGAGCCCGGCGTCAGCGGCAATATCGATCTGAGCATCAGCGGCGACAGCGGCAATACCGACACGGCCGAGGCGGGCCTGGACAGTCGCCTGCAATACCACCGCCGCCAGGTCACGGATTTTGTCATTTTGTCTTACGATTACGGTGAGACCAACGATCGGCGCAATACCAACTCCACCCTGCTGCACGCGCGTCATGTGGTGCAATATCGGCCGCGGCGCGCCTGGGAGGCCTATGCGCAAGCCGAGCAGGATGAGTTCACACGCCTCTCCTTCCGCGGTCTGGTCGGGGCCGGAATGCGCTTCACCCTCGTCGAACGCGGTGATCGCTTGGGGCTCTACTTCGGCGCCGGCGCCTATTACACCCGCGAAACCCTGGAACAGCGTCCCGGCTTGACCGACGACGGCACGGACGAATACAGTCGCGCCAGTTTTTATTTGTCCTACAAGCACAAGCTCAACGCGCAGGTGAGCGTGATGAGCACCACCTATTATCAACCGCGCCTGGACGACGGCGAGGATTTCCGCGCCCTGGAACAGGCCAGCCTGGCGGTGAAAATGAACGATCATCTGTCTGTGAAGCTGTCACTGGATATCCGCCACGACAGTCGCCCGCCGCAGGCGGTGGAGAAGACCGATGTGAGTTATTTCACGGGGTTGAGTTACGCGTTCTAAAACTCGGCGGACCGACCATCGGTGAGGGATTGCCGACCAAAAAAAACGCCGCTAAAAAACGGCGTTTCTTAGCGGATAAAGCGGATCAGGCGGCACTCACCTCGCCACTGCCCACCCCCCGGCTGAAGCTAAAACCGTCACCTGCGACATCCACCTGAACTACGTCGTCGGGCGCAAACTTGCCGGCGAGGATCTCCTGCGCCAGCGGGTTCTCCACCAGCTGCTGGATGGCACGCTTGAGCGGCCGGGCGCCGTAGACCGGATCGAAACCGGCCTCGCCCAACTTATCCAGGGCGGCGTCCGTCAGGCTCAGACCCATGTCGCGTTCGGCCAGGCGTTGGCGCAAATAGTCGATCTGGATGTCGGCGATGCGGCGGATCTGGGCCTGCTGCAAGGGATGAAACACCACCACGTCGTCGATACGGTTAATGAACTCGGGTCGGAAGTGCTGGCCCACCACCTCCATCACATTACGCTTCATCTCGTCATAGTGTTCCTCGCCGGCCAACTCTTGAATCAGATGCGAGCCCAGATTGGAGGTCATGATAATCACGGTATTGCGAAAATCCACCGTGCGGCCGTGACCGTCGGTAAGGCGGCCATCGTCCAATACCTGCAACAGAATATTGAAGACATCGGGATGGGCCTTTTCGACTTCGTCCAAGAGGATCACCGAATAGGGTTTGCGACGCACATGTTCGGTGAGATAGCCGCCCTCTTCGTAACCGACATAGCCGGGCGGCGCTCCGATGAGCCGCGCCACCGAATGCTTTTCCATGAACTCGGACATGTCGATGCGCACCATGGCGTCGACGGTGTCGAAGAGAAAATCCGCCAGCGCCTTGGTGAGCTCGGTCTTGCCCACGCCGGTCGGCCCCAGGAACAGAAACGAACCATTGGGGCGATTGGGATCGGAGAGCCCGGCGCGCGAACGGCGAATGGCGTTGGAGACTGCCTTCACCGCCTCGCTCTGACCGACGACGCGCTTTTGCAATTCGTCTTCCATGCGTAGCAGTTTGTCGCGCTCGCCCTCCAGCATCTTGGCCACCGGGATGCCGGTCCACTTGGAGACCACTTCGGCGATCTCCTCTTCGGTAACGTGGTTACGCAGCAGTGTGGTCTTGTGCAGCTCGGCCTCGGTGGCCATTTGCAGGGACTTTTCCAGGTCAGGGATGCGGCCGTATTGCAGCTCGGACATGCGCGCCAGATCGCCGGCACGGCGCGCCGCTTCCAGATCGGTCTTGGCCCGCTCCAACTCTTCCTTGATGTGCTGGGTGCCCATCAATGCGGCCTTTTCCGATTTCCAGACCTCCTCGAAATCGGAGTACTCGCGCTCCAACCGGGCGATCTCTTCCTCCAGCGCCTGCAGCCGTTTTTTAGAGGCCTCGTCGGTCTCCTTCTTGAGCGCCTCGCGCTCCATCTTGAGCTGGATCAAGCGGCGATCGAGGCGGTCCATGTCCTCGGGCATGGAGTCGATCTCCATGCGGATGCGGCTGGCGGCCTCGTCCACCAGGTCGATGGCCTTGTCCGGCAGCTGGCGGTCGGTGATGTAGCGATGCGACAGGGTGGCCGCGGCGACGATGGCCGGGTCGGTGATGTCGACCCCGTGATGCACCTCGTATTTCTGTTTCAGGCCACGCAGGATGGCGATGGTGTCTTCCACGTTGGGTTCATTCACCAGCACCTTCTGGAAGCGACGTTCCAGGGCCGCGTCCTTTTCCACATATTCACGATATTCGTTGAGCGTGGTGGCGCCGATGCAGTGCAGCTCGCCGCGCGCCAGGGCGGGCTTGAGCATGTTGCCGGCGTCCATGGAGCCTTCGGCCTTGCCGGCGCCGACCATGGTGTGCAGCTCATCGATGAACAGGATGATCTGGCCTTCCTGTTTGGAAAGGTCTTTCAAAACGGCCTTGAGGCGCTCCTCGAACTCGCCGCGAAATTTGGCGCCGGCGATCAGGGCGCCCATGTCCAGCGACAACACGCGCTTGCCCTTCAACCCTTCGGGGACTTCGCCGTTGATGATGCGCTGCGCCAGCCCTTCGACGATGGCGGTCTTACCCACGCCGGGTTCGCCGATCAGCACCGGGTTGTTCTTGGTGCGGCGCTGCAATACCTGGATGGTGCGGCGGATCTCGTCATCACGACCGATGACCGGATCGAGTTTGCCCTGCTCGGCGCGCTCGGTGAGATCGATGGTGTATTTGTCCAAGGCCTGGCGCTGATCCTCGGCGTTGGGATCATCCACCTTCTGACCGCCACGCACTTCGTCGATAGCCTTCTCGATGGCGCCCTTGCCGGCGCCCGCCTTTTGCAGGATGTCGCCGATCTGGCTCTTGTCGCTGACGCAGGCGAGCACGAACAGCTCGCTGGAAATGTACTCATCCTTGCGCTGCTGGGCCAGCTTGTCCATCACATTCAGGATGCGACTTAAGTCATTGCTGACACGCACATCACCCGCCGTGCCTTCCACCTGAGGCAAGTGTTCCAGTGCCTCGCCCAGTTGCGAACGCAGGCTGTGCACATTGACGTCGGCCATGGTCAACAGCTGACGCACGCTGCCGCCTTCCTGGTCGAGTAACGCCAGCATGACGTGCAGCGGCTCAATAAATTGGTGATCGCGGCCCACCGCCAGACTCTGGGCGTCGGCCAACGCCACCTGAAATTTGCTGGTTAGTTTGTCCATTCTCATGCGCAATTCCCCTAAGGCATTTCAAATAATATCTGTACACAACATAGGGCCAAAATTCGCTAATTCAAGCTAAACGCATAATCTAAGCCAGTTGGTCAACATCGGCGCCATGGTGGCTGCTCAGAATAGCGCCGCCGACATTTACCAGTGCGATATCGCCTTGACCAACGAAGTCACTCTAATGGACAACAACGGCGCCGTCACCCACGCCACCTTCGATCAAAGCGGCAATCCGTCCCTCAGCACGACGGCAAGCGGCAGCTTGACGGTAGACGCCCTTCAGGCGACTGCCCTGGCGCTGGGTTTTGATTTGACACAATTCAGCTACGCTGCCGTCCCCCTGGCGACCCAAAACATGGAGATCGAGAACGACTGCAGTCGCGGCAATGGCAGCGACGACGACAACAATGACTCAGACGGGGGTTTGAGTTGAGCGGAACACCGCCTGCGAGACCATGCCCATGAGGCCTTTTGCTGTGGGTGCTACCGACTGCCGGCGGCACCCCAGATAATATTTAACATATTGATTTTTTTTGATTTAATGCTTGTCCGGCCAAAACATCGCGGCCACGGCTGCACTCGGCAAGAATCCAAGCGCCCTGCCCAACACCGCACGCCGATGACAAATCAGAGCCCCTAGCCGGCGCCGGTTGATTCGGCTATCCGATTGAATCGATATTGTTTTTCCACCAAGCAACTGAAGTTGTGAGACAAATCGCCGATATTGTTATAATAGAGTCTTGACTATATTGAAGCAATTTGTATAACATTTAGGCATGTATATGTTTAACATTTTTCGCGGAAACGTTTAACAGCTCGCTGTTTACGTTGACTGCTCCACCGAAAGGCTAGGCGAGATGAGCACAGCAAAGCCGAAGTTCCAACTGCGTCGTACCCTGGGCGGGATCTCAACCCCGCTTGCCGGCCTGTTGCTGATAATGCTGACACCGCTCGTTGCCCAGGGAGCCACTTACACCGTTAACAACAACGGCGATAGTGCCACCGCCAGCTGCCCGAGCAACTGCACCCTGCGGGCGGCCATTCGCGCCGCCAACGGCAATGCCGGCAAAGATACCATCACCCTGCCGAACGGCGGGGCAACCCCCTTCACCGTCAATTTGACACGCGCCGGCACGGATAACACCGCCGAGCGGGGCGATCTGGATATCACCGACGACCTCGATATCATCGGCCTGCAAGAAGGTGGCCGCAATATTATTAACGCCGGCGGCATCAGTGATCGCGTCTTTCATATTCTCGGCAGCGCCAGCGTGACCATGCAGAATGTCTCCATTCGCAACGGCGCGGTAACCAACGCCCCCGGGGCCGGCATCTATGTGTCAAATTCTGCCACGCTCGAACTGACCAACGCGGAGGTGCGCGGCAACACTGTCACGTTCGACCCCAATGACACGTCGGTCAATTTTACTCAGGTGCAGGTGTCGGGCGGCGGTATCCACGTAGACCAGCAAGCCGAGGCGATCATCGGTACTTCGGACATCGTGCAGAACAGCGCGCCGGGCAACGGCGGCATCAGCAACGCCGGGCGCACGGAAATCCGCCAGTCCTTGATCGACGGCAACACCGCCAGCGCGCCGGGCGGCAACAGCACGGTGCGCTTTTCCAATGGCGGCGGTATCGGTAATCTGGGTGGCTACCTGGCCATGGGCAGCTCAACCGTTTCCAACAACCGCAGCAACAACCAAGGCGGCGGCATTTATATCATCAATCAAGGCCTGAACTTGGGCCTGGTCACGATCACCAACAGCGCGATTACGGGCAACGAAGCTCTATTCAACGGCGCCGGCATCGCCAATTTCGGCCCGGCAACACTGAATAACTCCGTGGTCGCCAATAACCTTATCGACGTCGACGTAAACAACAACGGCGGTAACGGTGCCGGCATCTACAATCATGCCGCCAACGCAAACCTGGACGTGGTCAATTCCACCGTCAGCGGCAACAGCGGCGCCTACAGCGGCGGCGGCATATTCAACAGCCACGACATGACGCTGCACAACACCACGGTGTACGACAATCGCGCCCAGCCCTGTGCCAGCGGTTGTTTATCAACCAACAGCCAGATCGGCGGTAATCAGCTGACCCTATTCCGCACCAGTGCCAGCAACGCCCCCAACCTGATATTGACCAACAGCATTATCGTTGACGGTGCCAACAGCAACCCGAATGAACCGGCCTGTGCCGGCAGCACCAACTATGAAGTCTTTATTCAATCCATCGGCAACAGCATGTCCAGCGATGCCAGCTGCAATTTGAATGTGAGCGGCGGTGATTTGGTCAATGTCACCACCCCCGATCTGGACCCCGACCTGACCACCTCAACCGACGTCAATGGCACAGCGGTGGATCACACCGGGGTACATGCGCTGCTGGCAGCCAGCCCGGCCCGCGACGCCGGCAACACCGATGCCTGCCCCCTGGTTGATCAACGTTTCATGTTGCGTGATTTGAACTGCGATATCGGCGCCTATGAGTACGGCGCGACGCAACAGCAGGCCAATATCTACGTCGACCTGAAGGCCTCCATTAACGACAGTCCGGACCCGGCACCGCCCAATGTCACCGAAGAGCCGTTGACCTACGTGGTGACCATCACCAATCAATACGTCGACATCACTGCAGAGAATGTCACCGTCGTGGTCAACTTACCGGCCTCGTATCAGTTTTCCCGGGTGACCATGGCCTCCACCGGGAGCCCGCCGAGCTGCGACGAACCCACGGTGCAAAATGTGCTGACCTGCACCATCAGCAACCTGCCGGGCCTGGGTCGCGCCGAGTTCTTTATCTCCGGTATTCCGACGCAGGAAGGCACCATCACCGCCAGCGTCAATGTCTCCAGTCAGAGTCAGCCGGACGCCTTTTCGCAGAATAACAGGGATTCGGAAGACACCGTGATCGACCCCGAAGCCGCCGATGTCACCAACTTCAACGGTGGGACAGGCGGCTCCGGTGGCGGAAGCCTGCAGCCTATCGCGCTGTTACTGCTACTGGCCGGGATCGCCCTGCTGCGCGGCCGCGGCCGCAGCGCTTAGTCTGAGCGCCGTCTCTGCCAAGCGCCTGCCCAGGGCGCGGCAGAGACGTGCTTCCTCCGCACTGATTTCATTATTGTCATCCACCCCCGCCCAGTGACTCACACCGTACGGCGATCCGCCCGTGGTGGTGGTGGCCAACTCGGTCTGGGTGCCGGGCAATCCCAGCAACAACATGCCGTGATGCAGCAGCGGGACCATCATGGACAATAAACAACTTTCCTGGCCGCCGTGCAAGGTGCCGCTGGAGGTAAACACGGCCGCCGGCTTGCCGGCCATCGCGCCGGACAACCACAAGGCGCCGGTCGTATCCAGAAACGACTTTAATGACGCCGCCATATTGCCGAAATAGGCCGGACTGCCCAGTGCCAATCCGGCGCACTGGGTCAAATCATCCAGACTGGCGTACGGCGCGCCCTGTTGCGGAATAGGCTCGGCCACCGCCTCGCATACCGGCGACACGGCCGGCACCGAGCGGATACGCGCCTCCACCCTGTCGATTTCCTCCACACCGCGCGCAATCAACTGTGCCATGCGTGCAACACTGCCGTCGCGGCTATAATACAGCACCAGAATTTCAGTCATTTACTCTCCCAAAACAGATAATTATCAACCTCGAGTCACCTTGACATCGCTTCAACGGCGATGCTAGTTTTCCGTACAGTATAAGCCTACGCATTCGTTTGGGTGCAAAACGCAAGGTCTAGCCAGAGATCGTGAACGCCCCTGTATCCAATTGCATCATTAAGAACGGAATCGTCCTCATTTCCATCAGCGCTATCACCGGCTGCGCCACTGCGCCCCCGACCCAGGAAATGAGCGACGCCCGCCAGAGCGTGGAAGCCGCTGAAAGCATAGGTGCCGACAAACACGCGCCGGTGGCGCTCGACAGTGCTCAACAGCTTCTATCCAAAGCGCAGAACGACCTGAAGGCCGGCGCCTACAAAGAAGCCCAGAAAGAAGCCCTGGCAGCGCGCGAGGCAGCGCGCCAGGCGATGGCCATCTCCCAGGCAAAACAGGTCGCCAACTCAGAATCCGAAGCGGCCGCCAAGACCCCAGAGCAACCCTCGCCTCAGCCACGCCCGCCCGCCAAATCGGCAGCAGCGGCGCCGATCGTCTACACCGTCAGTAAAAACGATAACCTGTGGGACATCGCAGCCAAGCAATCCGTGTATGGCGATCCCTTTTTGTGGCCCTTGTTGCTCAAGACCAACGTGAAACATATTCATAACGCCGATATGATCCCACCGGGGCTGACTTTGATGATCGACCCGCAACCCTCGCCGCAGGACAGAGAAGCGGCCAGACAACATGCCAAGCACCGCGGTGATACGGCACGCCAGACCAAAGACGCGTCCTATCTGCATCGATACGGACTACGGTAGCCCGGTGAGAAATGCGGGCTAGCGCTGTGATCAAACGGGCCGTGTGCCAATGACTCGACTCAAACAGCTGTTCTCATTCCTGCGCTACGTGGCGCAAACATTCTATGACGATCGTTGCCTGCGCAGCTCTGCGGCACTCACCTATACCACCCTGCTGTCGTTGGTGCCCTTATCGACGGTCATCTTCTCCGTCTTCGCCGCCTTCCCCATGTTCGACGCCTTTGCCGCGCAGCTACAGAATTTCGTGTTTGAAAATTTCGTCCCCACCTCGAGCGAGGCGATCCAGGAACATATCCAGGAATTCGCCAGCAAGACGTCCAAGCTTACCGCCATCGGTGCTGGCTTTTTGATTCTGTCGGCGCTGCTGATGATGAACACCATCGAAGGGGCGATGAATGACATCTGGCACATCAAAAGCGAGCGCAAGGCCATCCCCAAATTCATGGTCTACTGGGCCATGCTGACATTGGGTCCGATCCTGGTGGGTGCCAGCCTGGCCGTCACCTCATATCTGACCTCGCTCCCCCTGTTTAACGAGACCGCCTTGATTGCCGGACTCAAGGCCAATCTGCTCGCCCTACTGCCCTTTTTCGCCACCACCATCGCCTGTACGCTGCTCTACGCCATCGTACCCAACACCTATGTTCCATTGCGCAGTGCGCTGACCGGCGCCGTAGTGGCGGCGGTGCTATTTGAACTCGCCAAGAAAGGCTTCGCTTTATACGTAACCGCATTTCCAACCTATGAAATGATCTACGGCGCCCTGGCCACCATCCCCGTGTTTCTGGTCTGGCTCTATCTGTCCTGGATGGTGGTCATGCTCGGCGCCGAGATCAGTTATTGCCTGTATCACACGCCCGGCCGCAACCGCGAAGCCGCGCTAAGCTCCGGCCAAATGTTGTTAGATGATTTCAAGGTCGTCGGTTTGATGTGGCAAGCCCAACAACATGACCAGCTGCTAGGCGAAGAGGAATTGGGTCAGCACAGCTTAATGGAAACGGTTGAAGCCTCTTCGAGTCTGGAGCGCCTACAAAACAGTGGCCTGCTACATCAAACTATCGACGGCCAGTGGGCGCTATCCAAGGATAGCTCAAGGCTGACTCTAGCCGACCTCTATAAGGCTCAGACCAATACCTTGCCCGAAATTGACAGCACACTCTGCGAGCAAGACCCATTTGCGCAGGCCCTAAGTCAGGCCTTGTCACATTCCAATCGTCACCTCAGAGAGGCACTGGATATTCACCTGGACCTCATCTATCAAAACGCCATGCGCCAGCAAAGCAAAACACCACAGGACACCAAAACCGACGAAAAACCTGAGCCCCCCAAAGAACCACCGGAAAGGCAACGCATCGAGCCTACAATTGAGCTGTAACCCCCACAAATCCCGACCACAGAAATAAAAGCAGCGCGGCAGGGTATCATCAGCCAACGTATTTGAAAGCAGGAGACCAACGTTATCCTAGCCCGCGTTTCTCAGCGGGCCAGGCGGATACGATCAATCCAAGTGGCCGTCGCGTGCCGCCTTCAGCACCAAGGCATCGAAGGCATCGCCGTCCATCAAACCGCGTTCGGCGACTATCTCGCGCACCGGACGGCCGCTCTTTTCCGACTCTTTGGCCACTTCGGCGGCGGCGCCGTAACCGATCTCGGTATTCAGCAAGGTCGCCAGGCCGACACTGGCATGAAGGAATGCCTTGCAGCGTTCGCGATCGACTTTCAGCCCCTTGAGATTGCGTTCCGTGGCGGCATTCATCGCATTGGTGAGCCAATCCATGGCATCGAACAGGGCCGAGCCCATAGCCGGCATCATGACATTCAGTTCCAGCTGGCCCGCCTGGGTCATAAAGCCGATGGCGGCGTCCTGTCCCAGCACCTGGAAACAGGTCTGGTTGAGCATCTCGAACATCACCGGATTGACCTTGCCGGGCATGATGGATGAGCCGGGCTGCACCGGCGGCAACTGGATCTCGCCCAGGCCGGTGCGCGGTCCGGAGGCCAGCAGGCGCATATCGTTGCTGATGCGAGTCAACTCCAGGGTCACATCGCGGATCGCCGAAGACAGGCGCTGCACATCATGCATGGACTGCATCTGCGCGGCCAGATCATCGGCGGGACGAATCTTCTCGCCGGTCAGCGTGGCCAGCTCAGCGGCGACACGCCGGGCATAGTCGGGGGAGGTGTTCAATCCGGTACCGGCGGCGCTGCCGCCCAGGCCGATCTGGCACAAAGGCTCACGACAGGCCTCCAAAGCCCCTGCGGCACGGCGCAGCGTCCAGGCGTAGGCATTGAATTCGCGACCGAGTGTGGTGGGCACGGCATCCTGCAGGTGGGTGCGGCCGCTCTTGACCGTATCTTCCTCGGCGGCGCCGAGACGGGCGTACTCGTCGGCCATGCTGTTCACGGCGTCGATCAGGCGCGGTAGCTTGGCCAGGGCAGTAAGGCGGATGGCGGTGGGAATGGTATCGTTGGTGCTCTGCCCCATGTTGACGTGATCATTGGGGTTGACCGGCTTATAAACACCCTTCTCGCCGCCTAACGCCACATTGGCCAAGTTGGCGATCACCTCGTTGCTGTTCATGTTGTGGCTGGTGCCGGCACCGGCCTGAAACCGGTCCACCACAAACTGCTCCAGGTACTCCCCGGCCAGGATCTTGTCACAGGCGGCGATAATGGCCTGACTCTGCTGATCTTCAAGCCAACCCGGCTGGTTGTTGGCCACCGCGGCGGCGCGCTTGATCCTGACGTGCGACAGGACGAAATCGGCATCGGGACGACGCCCGCTGATCGGAAAATTAATCACCGCCCGGGCGGTCTGGGCACCGTACCAGGCAGCCGCCGGTACCCGGATCTCGCCCAGGCTGTCCTTTTCCATCCGATATTCCTGTTTCTCGCTCACACGAACCTCCACCTTGGTATAAAAATAGATTGCCACAGTTTAAACCATCGCCGGTGCCGGCCAAAGCCGAGCCTCATTTGCTGGCGGTGATACAGGGAATCAACTATGGTTTTGCCAGACCCTTTTCCAGCGAACGAGGAAACCATGAGCATTTGTAAGCAGTTTTTCGTCTCCGGCCGCGTTCAGGGCGTCTGGTACCGCGCCTCCGCCCAGCAACAGGCCCAGGCGTTAAATATCGGCGGCTACGCCCGCAACCTGCCCGACGGCAGTGTGGAGGTATTGGCCTGCGGCGCCGAGGATAAGCTTGCCGAACTGGAGAGCTGGCTGTGGCAGGGACCGACCAGCGCCCAGGTAGCGGACGTGCAGGCTGAGGAGGTGGAGTACCGCGAAACGGATACCTTTGAAACGCGGTGACGGTTCTCTCTGGCGATAAAGCGTCACGCCGCTTCCTGGCGTGACGCCCAAGTTTGCTTAACGATCGAACTGCACCATGTGAATCTTTACATTCTTACGGGTCTTGGGCGCGATCTGGTGATAAATCGTCACCGGGATCTTATTCAGATAGGCCTCACGCAGAGTCTCGGCGATCAAGGTGTTCACCGGTGGCGAATCGTCATGCAGGCGCAGAGTGAAGACCGTGTCCGGTTCACTGTCAAGGGTCACGAACACTTCGGCGTCGATCATTTCGCTTTCCCGCCCGAATTCCAGCCCCTGAACCTGCACCCGGAACAACTTCAATTTACCTTTTGACTCGACGGAGTGAGTATCAGGCACCGCCAACGACGGCGGCGTATCAGCCAGAACGAACGGTGTCGCTAACGCTAAAGCAAAAGCCATCATTAAATTACGGATCTTGGTGCTCATTTCTGTCTCCTTACAAGGTGGTTATCACGGCGAACCTTCGGCCTCGAAGAAAATATAGACCACACAGATAAAACGAACATGAATAAAAACGACGGTTCCGCCGCTGAGGAGAGAAACGAAGAAAGAAACACGTTTGGACTACTGGCGATACCAGCGCGTGCGCAAGGCGTCAAAGACTTTATTGGGATACTTGAACTTGCCCAAACTGCCGTTGTATCGACCAAGGGCGCGGGTAAGATCGCCCTCTTCCATGTCGAGATAATATTTGAGAATGGTGCATCCCATGCGCAGGTTGGTCTGGACGTGAAACAGATTGTCTTCGGGATGGCCGATCTCGTTGAGCCAGAAGGGCATGACCTGCATCAAGCCCTGCGCCCCGGCCACCGAGATCGCCCAGCGGTCGAAATAGCTCTCCACTTGGATTACTGCCAGCACCAACTCCGGAGGCAGATCGGCGCGCGTCGCCTCATAGTGAATCATCTTCAGCAGGCGCAGGCGTTGCTCGTCATCGGGAATCAGGGTTTCTAGGCGGCGCGACATATCCATCAGCCATACTTCCGCCTCGAAGCGGTCGGCAAAACTGTCGGAACTGGTGACGGCTTCACGCAGCAGCGCCCGCAGCCGATCGTCGGGCGGCTGGGGCACCGCCGCCTGCAGCGGCTGCCAAAGCAAACAAAATAGAAATAAGACGGATAACCGACGCATGATGAGTTTAAACAATCACTCCTAATCTCTATTAAATCGGCCTACTGCAGCCGCTCCTTGAGGAAGGCGGCGATCTGCGCCAGGGGGATGTACTGGTTGTCGCTGTCGCGGCGGCCCTTGTACTCCACCTCGCCCTTGTCCAACCCCTTTTCGCTGAACACCACCCGGTGCGGGATACCGATCAGCTCCATGTCGGCGAACATCACGCCCGGGCGCTCCTTACGGTCGTCCAGCAGCACCTCGAAACCGGCCGCCTGTAACTCTTCATAGAGTTCCTCTGCCGCTTGGCGCAGGCGCTGCGACTTGTGGGCGTTCAGCGGCAGCAGGGCGACCTGGAACGGGGCGATGGCCGCCGGCCAGATAATGCCGCGCGCGTCGTTGTTCTGTTCGATGGCGGCGGCCACCACGCGCGACACGCCGATGCCGTAGCAGCCCATGGTCATCAGCACCGCCTTGCCCGCTTCGTCCTGCACCAGCGCCTTCATGGCCTCGCTGTACTTGCGCCCCAGCTGGAAGATGTGACCCACCTCAACGCCGCGCTTGATCTGCAGCGTGCCCTGGCCGTCGGGGCTGGGATCGCCCTCCACCACGTTGCGGATATCGACCACGATACCGTCGGCCAGGTCGCGCCCCCAGTTGACGCCGGTGAGGTGCTGGCCGTCCCGATTGGCGCCGCACACGAAATCGGCCAGATGGGCGGCGCTGCGATCGACAAACACCGGGCAATTCAACCCGATCGGGCCCACCGAACCGGGCTCGCAGCCGGCTGCCGCCTTGACCTGCTCGGGGGTGGCGAAGGTCAGCGGCGCCGCCACCTGCTCCAGTTTTTCGGCCTTGATCTCATTCAGCTCGTGATCGCCGCGCAGCACCAGGGCCACGACGCTGTCGTCCTCAATGCCCTGCACCAATAGTGTTTTTACGGTGCGACTAGCGGGTAGGTTCAGATATGCGCTCAGCGCCTCGATGCTGTGCTGGTTGGGCGTGTCGACCGTCTTCATCTCTTCAGTCGGGGCGGGGCGTTCCCCCGCCTGCGCCAGCGCCTCGGCCAGCTCGATGTTGGCGGCGTAGTCGCTCTCCGTGCTGAAGGCGATGGCGTCCTCGCCCGACTCGGCCAGCACATGGAATTCGTGCGAGGCGCTGCCGCCGATGGCGCCGGTATCGGCCAGCACGGCGCGGAACTCCAGCCCCAGGCGGGTGAAGATGCGCGCATAGGCGTCGTACATGGCGTCGTAGGTCTGTTGCAGACTCGCCTCGTCCACATGAAAGGAGTAGGCGTCCTTCATCAAAAACTCGCGCGCGCGCATAACGCCGAAACGGGGCCGGCGCTCGTCGCGGAACTTGGTCTGGATCTGATAGAAGTTGGCCGGCAGTTGTTTGTAGCTGCGCATCTCGTTGCGGATCAGGTCGGTGATCACCTCCTCGTGCGTGGGGCCGAAACAGAAATCGCGTGCATGGCGATCCTGGATGCGCAGCATCTCCGCCCCCATCTGCTCCCAGCGGCCTGATTCCTGCCACAACTCGGCAGGCTGAATGGCCGGCATCAACACCTCCTGGGCGCCGGCACGGTTCATCTCCTCGCGCACGATGGCCTCGACCTTGCGCAGCACCCGCAAGCCCATGGGCAGCCAGGTGTAGAGTCCGGCCGCCAGTTTGCGGATCATGCCGGCGCGCAGCATGAGCTGGTGACTGACCACTTCGGCGTCGGACGGGGTTTCTCTCAAAGTCGCTAACAATAACTGGGATGTACGCATGGGGATGGGTTCTTCTTTTCAGGATTGATTCAGAGGGCTAATTTTAGCGGGGCCGGCCCAGGCTTGCCAGCGCCAAAGATCGGGATAGCGCGGCCGACAATGTATCTATCGGAGCCTTAAGAGACGCATTATGCCTTGGCTATACCTGATTTTCGCCGTTGTCCTGGCCGCCCTGCTTGGCCACCTCATGCGCCGCGGCATGCACGGCAAGCGGCTGGGCTTTATCGACGCCTACCAATTCCATCCGGCGATTCGCAGCAAACTCGCCGCCAAACATCCGCAGCTCAGCGACGGCCAGCTGGATCTGGTCTTCGACGGCCTGAGGGATTATTTCCACATCTGCAATCAGGCGGGCAAGAAAAGTGTGGCCATGCCGTCACAGGTGGTGGACGACGCCTGGCACGAGTTCATCCTGTTTACCCGCGCCTATCAACAATTCTGTCGCACAGGGCTGGGGCGCTATCTGCATCACACCCCGGCGCAGGCCATGGCCTCACCCACCTTCGCCCAGGACAGCATCAAGCGGGCCTGGCGCCTGGCCTGCGCCAAGGACGGCATCCATCCGGCTGGCGCCCGGGTATTGCCCTTGCTGTTCGCCATCGATGCCGAGCTGAATATCCCCAACGGCTTCCGATACACCCCTGATTGCCGCAATCCCAACGCATCCAACTACGGCTCCGGCTATTGCGCCTCGCATATCGGCTGCAGTTCGGGCTGTGCCGGCGACTCCGGTGCATTACCCAGCGACGGCGGTGCTGACGGCGGCTTTTTCGCTGGCCTCGGTGACTCAGACGGCGGCGGCTGCGGCGGCGACTGAGGCGCACACCGGCTTAGCCCTCACGCACAAACACGGGATTGCATGGGCAACGGCCTCAATCGCTGGTAACGGACTCGTAAGAAACGATTTCGCACTCTTCCGCGAGTGATTCCTGAGCGCGCGGAACGGCTGATAATTCGTGATCGCCGCCACACTGGAGGTGTGCCGCGGCCGACGGCTTGCGCTGCTCTACGCCAAGCTCGGCGCCGGAGCGAGAGTGCCCATAACGTTCACGTGACATGATATTTCCCCACTGACTTTTACGCGATTTCATTGCTACAGTCTAAAAATGACCCCTCATTTATAACTTTAGACAAAAATGGGGCCAGCACAACATCGCCTGGCCAGCGCCCTAAACGGCGCCAAACGATGTCATACGCGAAGACTGGGGACACAGCAGGATGATCGTGCAGGAAACGCGCGCGCGTGAAGCGCGTCGGTTGAGCGGTAAATGGCGCGGCGAATAAACCCGTTTTATCAGCAGGACGAGGTAATCAAACGCATTTGCGCACGCCGCAGTCTGGCCTCGCGCTCCCGTTCCCTTTTGAGCAGGTAGGCAACGAGTTCGCGTTCATCGGCGAAACCATACCGCTCCCCATTCAGATTCGTTCGTGCAATCTTACGTTCCATCCTGTCACACGCCATGGTGCTCTACCCTTACTATTAAGTACAACATTGTAAACATATGGTCGGCCATCGCCATTCTTACAAACCTTAGTCACAGCTATTAGGAATGGCGAGGCTCGTGTTACCAAATTATATTTGAGTAACACGAGAAAGGATAGACCAACACGGGCCGCCGCGCCAGCTTTTGATTGCGCCCCAGGGGTGGGGCAGTGACGCTAGCGAAAGCGCATAGAGAGATCCACGGCGCGCAGATGTTTGGTCAGGGCTCCAGTGGAGATGTAGTCGACGCCGGTTTCCGCCAGCGCCCGCAATCCCTCCAGCGAGACGTTGCCGGACACCTCGAGCTTGGCGCGCCCGGCGGCGATGGCCACCGCCGCGCTGGTCTGCGTCGAAGAGAAATTATCGAGCATGATGATGTCGGCACCCGCTGCCAGCGCCTCGCGCAATTCAGCCAGGGTTTCCACCTCCACCTCTACCGGCTTGCCTTGGGCGAAAGGGCGCACACCGCTCACCGCAGCCGTAATGGAGCCGGCGGCGAGGATGTGGTTCTCCTTGATCAAGACGCCGTCATACAGGCCGTGACGATGGTTGTGACAGCCGCCGCAGCGCACGGCGTATTTTTGCGCCGCGCGCAAACCCGGCAGCGTCTTGCGCGTATCCAGGATTTTGACCTCCAAACCGGCCACCGTATCGGCATAGCGGCGTGCCTCGGTGGCGGTGCCCGACAGGCTTTGCAGAAAATTCAGCGCCGTGCGCTCCCCGGTCAGCAGGGCGCGGGCGCTGCCCTGCAGGCGCAGCAGCTCTTGCCCCGGCTCGACCCGCCGCCCCTCCGCCACGCGCCATTCAAGTTGCACCCGGCGATCGAGCTGACGAAACACCTCGTCTACCCAGGGGCGGCCGCAGATCACCGCCGCCTCGCGGCAAATGATAGATGCCTGAGCCTCGGCCTCGGTGGGTATCAGCGCGGCGGTCAGATCGCCGCTGCCGATATCTTCCGCCAGGGCGGTGCGCACGTTGTCATGGATGATCTGGGTGAATTCCATTGCCTGGTTACTCCTGAACGGACTCGATAACCTGTTTGACGAAGGGGACGGTCAGGCGGCGTTGTTCGGCCAGCGAGACTTGATCAAGCCGCTCCAACAACTCAAACAGGGCGCCGGTCTGACGTTGATAGTGGCGCAGCAGATAGCCGGCCACTTCGTCCGGCAGCTCAAAGCCGCGACTGTCGGCGCGCTGCTGCAGGGCTTGGCGTTTTTCATCATCCGTCATGGCCTGGAGCTGGTACACCAGCCCCCAGCTCAGGCGCGACTGTAAGTCGGGCAGCCCCAGCCCGAGCTCGGCCAAGGGCCGGCGCGCGGCGACCAGCAGCATACCGCTGCCTTGATCGCGGATACGATTATAGAGGTCGAACACGGCGATCTCCCAAGCGCGCTGGCCGGCCACCGCATCCAGATCGTCGAGGGCGACCACAGCCAGGGTGTCCAGTCCCTCGAGCATCTCGGGGGCCAAGCGCGGCGCCTCGCGCAGGGGCAGGTAGGCACTGCCCTCGCCCCGGCCCGTAGCGGCATGGCAGGCCGCCTGCAATAGATGGGTCTTCCCCACCGCCTGGGCCCCCCATAGAAAGGCAAAACGCTCCATATTTCCGGTGCCGCCCTGGCGCAAGGCCGCCAGCGCCTCACTATTGGCATCGGCGTGATAATTGTCAAAGCTGGCCCCCGGGCGCAGCCACATGCCCAAGGGCAGTTGTTTGACAGTTCGGCTCTCAGCCATGGCCCTCACTCCACCTTCAGCCATCGCGTTCGGATTCGACTGCGTCGGCATAGAGCTCGCTCTGCACGTAGCGCTCGTGGGCATGACGCAGCAACACCATAATCACCGCCGCCACCGGCAGGGCCAGCAGGATGCCGACGAAGCCGAACAGTTGACCACCGGCCATCACCGCGAAGATCACCGCCACCGGGTGCATGCCGATGCGGTCTCCCAACAGATAAGGGGTCAACAAGAAGGATTCCAACATCTGACCGGCGCCGAATACCAGCAGGATATAAAACAGGTGGATGACGTCCTGAAACTGAATCGCGGCGGCGATGCCCGCCACCAGCATGCCAAGGATAAACCCCAGGTATGGGACGAAACTGACCAGGCCCGCCAGCATGCCGATCAAGAGGGCCATCTCCAGCCCCACCAGCCACAGGCCCGCGGCATACACCGTACCCAGGGACAGCATGACCAGCAGCTGACCGTGCATGAAGGCGCCCAGCACCTCGTCGCAGTCGCGTGCCAAGCGCACCGTGGTTGATTCATAACGCCGTGGAATAAGCTCGCGGATGCGCGCCAGCATGACATCCCAATCGCGCAGTAAATAAAAGGTCAACACCGGGATCAATACCAGGTTGGCCAACCAACCCACCAGGGCCAACCCGGAGCGCGACACCGAACCCATGACACCGGCGGCGATATTGCCCACCGACTGCCATTGTTCGCGAATCGCCTGCTTGAGGCTGTCCAGGTTGAGACTGGGGGCATCAAGCGAGAGCTGCGCCTTGATCCAGGGCAGGGCCGTACCCTGCAACCAATCGATGTAGCTGGGCAGTTTCCTGATAAAGGCCGCCAGCTCCTGCTGTAGCAGCGGCACCAAAAAGGCGATGATCATGAACAGCACGATGATCAGGCCACTGAACACCAGCACCACGGCCACGCTGCGCGATAGCCGCCGGGCTTCCAATTTGTCCACCAGCGGATCGCCCAGATAGGCCAGCGCCGCGGCCACCAGAAACGGCGTCAACACCGGCGCCAGCACGTATAACAGCAGGCCGAACAGCGCCACGCCGGTAAGTATCAGCCATTTTTGTGAATCGGTTAAGGACATTATCTATCTGCTTTGTTTTTGTTTAATACGATAGGCCTTGCGTCCCCAGGTCCAGACGTAACCCAGCCCGCTCAGCACCGTGGTCACCGACACCCCGTAGACCAGCCCGGTCAGCAGGCCGTCCGGCAGGGGATACAGACCGTTGGATAATACCAGCGCCAGAATCAGCGTGATCTGCAAGGCGGTATTGAACTTGCTGATCCAGGTGGGCGCCATCTCGTAACGGCCGATGAGCAGGTGAAACGCCAGGGCGCCGAGAATAATGATCAAATCGCGTCCCAGCACCATCACTACCAGCCACAGCGGGATGATACCGATCCAGCCCAAACACACAAACGCGGTCACCAACAGCAGCTTGTCGGCCAGTGGATCGAGGATGGAACCCAGACGGCTGTGCCAACCGAAACGCTTGGCCAGATAGCCGTCCAAGGCATCGGAGATGCCGGCAATGAAGAACAGCAGCAGGGCCTCGCTGAAGCGATCTTGCAGCAACAGGTAGGCCACCGGCAGGGTCAACAGAATGCGGGCAATGCTGATCAGGTTCGGTAGATCTTGGCGGCCGACGCTCATGGCAATAATCGGTAGACGAAAGTCCTCGCGCTGGTCAGCTCATTCTCGGCCGGCGGCTGTGCCTCGGCGTCGCGCGCCAGGGTGCTGCCAAGGCGGATGGACTGCTCCAGACCGCGCGCGTCGCCGCGAATCGCGACGCGGAACAACACTTCCTCCTGGCGCACCCGCGCCACCTCCACGGCAGTGACGATATCCAGTGATTCGAGATAGTCCATGGCCCGCGCATAGCCGGCCATGCCGCCCACACCGGTCACCGTCAGGGCAACGGAATCGGCCGAGTCTGGGCTGTAGAGCTGGGCATAGCGCCGGGCGATACGGTCGGCGGCGCCGTCGATTCCCACGGCCAGGGCCTCTTCCTGGCTATTGACCTGCGCCTGCCAGAACTCGGAAGGCGTATTGGGCGCGGCGGCATAGTGCAGGCTCCAACGGGTACGCCAAGCGCCATCCTCAGCCCGAATCAGACGGCCGATCAGTACCGTATCGGCACTGTAGCGCGCCGACGCCTGCATGACAGTGTGATGAAAGTCGCCCCAGACATCGCCAAAATCCACCTGTCGGCGGTCATCCAGATCCAACAGCGGTAACATCAGGGGTAGACCGCGCCGCGCGGCCTGCGCCTCGAGGCGGGATTCCAGTTCCGCCGCGGCGTTGGCGCCCAGCAGATAGCGCGTCTCGCGATCCTCGATGGCCAGCCACAGCAACACCTCGGGGCGCGTGCTGCCCCATAGCGGCACATTGGCTTCGATCAGGGCCTGGGAGACGGCCTGACCGTCAAAACGCGCCACCAGCAGGCGCTTATAGCCGTCCTCGAGGAGGGTTTCATCGCCTGGCGGCAGCTCGGCGTATTGAAACTGCTGCACCAGCGACACGGCGTTGCCCATCAATCCGGACAACTCGGGCAGCTCGGGCACGCTGCGGTCACCGCTCAGTTTCACCACCACCTGGGCCAGAGCGGCGGGATAGACCTCCAGCCGCTCCTCGCGGGTTTGGGTCTTCACCGGCACCTGGGCCTGGTACAGACCCTCGACCTGCGCCGCCTGGGCGCCGGGCACGTACCCCACAGCCAGCCCGACCAGCAGCCAGCCGGCAATCTGCTTAATACAACGTATGGCCAACAAATTAACTTCAGCTCCCTATGCAGGCGCCAGTCCCGGCAATGCTTGGCACGGCCGCGGCGCAATTTGCAAGTCGCTGTCAGCGACAAGATCATTTAAAATAATACACTTTCTTGCCCACTTCCGACATTTTGAAAGAGCGAACCGCAGCTATGACCGACTCCCAGGATCCGCAAAAATCCACCTCTCTGAGCTATCGCGACGCCGGCGTCGACATCGAGGCCGGCAATGATCTGGTGGAGGTCATCAAGCCCGTCGCCGCCCGTACCCGCCGCCCCGGCGTGCTCACCGGCCTGGGGGGCTTCGGCGCCCTGTTCGAGATCCCGGCACATTATAAACAGCCGGTGCTGGTCTCCGGCACCGACGGCGTCGGCACCAAGCTCAAGCTGGCCATGGACATGGGCAAGCACGACAGCATCGGCATCGACCTGGTGGCCATGTGCGCCAACGACTTGGTGGTGCAGGGTGCCGAGCCGCTGTTCTTCCTCGACTACTACGCCACCGGCAAACTCAGTATCGAGACCGCCGCCGCGGTGGTCAAAGGCATCGGCGCCGGGTGCGAGCAGGCCGGCTGCGCCCTGATCGGCGGCGAGACCGCCGAGATGCCGGGCATGTACAGCGGCGAGGACTACGACCTGGCCGGTTTCTGTGTCGGCGTGGTGGAGAAAGACAAGATCATCGACGGCAGCAAGGTCAAGGCAGGCGACGTCATTCTCGGTCTGGCCTCGTCCGGCCCCCATTCCAACGGCTACTCCCTGATCCGCAAGATCATCGAGGTGAGCGGCGCCCAATTGAACGACAGCTTCGGCAAGGGCACCCTGGGCGAGACCCTGCTGACCCCAACGCGGCTGTATATCAAACCGCTGCTGGCGCTGTTCGGCAAAGTCGAGGTCCATGCCCTGGCCCACATCACCGGCGGCGGCCTGCTGGAGAATCTGCCGCGGGTCATGCCCGCGGGCACCCGGGCAGTCATTTCCACCAGCGCCTGGCAGCGCCCGGCCATTTTCGACTGGCTGCAACAACAGGGCAATGTCGCTGAAACAGAGATGCACCGCACCTTCAACTGCGGCATCGGCATGGCCGTGATCGTGGCGGCCGAGGATGCGAACGCCGCGCTGGCCTGTCTGCGTGAACAGGGCGAAACGGTCTGGCAGATCGGCACTATCGAGGTTGCCGAGGCAGGGGATGCAGCCGTCGTTCTGAACGACTGATGTCTCAATCCCGAAAAACACCGCTGCCGCTGGTGGTATTGATCTCCGGCAGCGGCAGCAATCTGCAGGCCATTATCGACGCCTGCGCGGCGGGACGCATCAATGCTGAGATCAAGGCCGTGATCAGCAACCGCGCCGAGGCCTACGGCCTAGAGCGGGCACGGCGCGCCGGCATTCCCGCCCGGGTGGTCGAACACACGCGCTACAGCGACCGCCAGGCCTTTGACCAGGCCCTGGCGGAACAGATCGATCGCTACGCGCCGGGACTGGTGGTTCTGGCCGGCTTCATGCGCATCTTGACCGATGAATTCGTCAATCACTATCGCGGCCGCATGTTGAACATCCACCCCTCCCTGCTGCCCAACTTCCAGGGCCTGAAGACCCACCAACGGGCGCTGGACGCCGGCTGTACGGAACACGGAGTCAGTGTCCATTTCGTCACCCCGGAATTGGACGGCGGCCCGGTGGTATGCCGTGCGGTAGTGAAAATCCAGCCCGGCGACGACGCCGAAACGCTGGCCCAGCGGGTGCTGGAACAAGAGCACCGCATCTACCCCGAAGCCATCGGCTGGTTCGCCGCGGGGCGCTTGCAGTTGGTGGGTGATCAGGCAATACTCGATGGGGAGCCCGTGGCGCAAATGGACAAGACATTGACATGACACCCACAAT
The DNA here is from genome assembly GCA_001447805.1 of Candidatus Tenderia electrophaga. Classification (NCBI taxonomy): domain Bacteria; kingdom Pseudomonadati; phylum Pseudomonadota; class Gammaproteobacteria; order Tenderiales (SeqCode); family Tenderiaceae (SeqCode); genus Tenderia (SeqCode); species Tenderia electrophaga (SeqCode). Next base: position 1,011,926 of record CP013099.1, on the reverse strand, counting down.
GCGATCAATTCGGCGCGCTGTTGTGGCCTGGCTCCTGTTGGCCGGCCCCGCATTCACCGCTGCTGCCCAGCCGCAACATGCCTTGCCCGAGTCATTCGAGGCGACGTATGTGCTGAGCATGGGGCCGTTGTCGCTGGCCGAAATGAAACGCAAGCTATACAAAAACGAAGACGGCCATTATGTCTTTGAGTCCTATTCCAAGCCCATCGGCTATGCGCGCTGGTTTACCGATTCGACCCTGCTGGAAAAAACCGAATGGGTTTACCATGAGCAACACCTGCGCCCGCTGAAATATTCCTACGACCGTCAGAGCAGCGACAAAGAACGCCATGTCAAACTCACGTTCGATTGGGACAAGATGCGGGTCACCAACACCATCAATAACGATCCGTGGTCCATGGATGTGCCGCAGGGTACCTTGGACAAATTGCTCTATCACCTGGCGGTGATGTACGACTTGGAACGGGGCGATGAATCACTCAACTATCAAGTCGCCGACGGCGGCACCCTGAAGACCTATACATTCCACAAACTGGCGGAAGAGACCATCGAGACACCACTGGGCAGGTTCAAGACCGTCAAGCTGGAACGCCCCGGCAGCCGTGACACCATCCTCTGGTGCGCCAAGGAACTCAACTACCTGCCAGTGCGCATTATGCAGGAAGAGGACGGCCGCAAGCTGGTCTTGAAGCTGAAATCAATAAAGGGCTTGCCAGCCGACACGCCGAACACCACCGCCTCGATCAAGCCTTAATCCAACTAGGCGCGCGGCAGGGTAACTCCAGTCTGGCCCTGATACTTGCCGGCCCGATCGCCGTAGGACGTCTCGCACACCTCATCGGATTCAAAGAACAAGACCTGGGCCACGCCCTCATTGGCGTAGATCTTGGCCGGCAGCGGCGTGGTGTTGGAAAACTCCAGCGTCACATGCCCTTGCCATTCGGGCTCCAGCGGCGTGACATTGACGATGATGCCGCAGCGGGCATAGGTGGACTTGCCCAGACAAATGGTCAGCACGCTGCGGGGAATGCGGAAATACTCCACTGTGCGCGCCAGGGCGAAGGAGTTGGGCGGGATGATGCAGACATCGGATTTCACATCGACAAAGCTGTTGTCGTCGAAATTCTTGGGATCGACGATGGCCGAGTTGATGTTGGTGAAGATCTTGAACTCGTCGGAACAGCGGATATCGTAGCCGTAGCTGGAGGTCCCGTACGAGATGACCCGCCCCTGGTCCGTTTCCCGCACCTGGCCGGGCTCAAACGGCTCGATCATGCCCTGCTGCTCCGCCATGCGGCGGATCCACCTGTCCGACTTAATACTCATTGTTTATTATTCCGCCTAATCGCAAAGCGCCACATTGTAGCGTAGGGTGCGCGCCGCGCACCATAGCAACTAGGTATTCTGAATCACAATATTGGGAAACTTGCTGCTGAAGTCCCTGGCCTGCAGCGCCAGCTTGGCGGCCACCTTGCGCGCGATCTCGCCGTAGATTTGCGCGATGGTACCGTCGGGGTCGGCCACCACGCTGGGTTTGCCGCCGTCGGCGTTCTCGCGGATGCTGAGGTCCAGCGGCAGGGAACCGAGCAGATCGACGCCGTAATCCTGCGCCATGCGCTCGCCGCCGCCGGCGCCGAAGATGTGTTCTTCGTGACCGCACTGGCTGCAGATGTGGGTGCTCATGTTCTCGACGATGCCGAGCACTCTCACGTTGACCTTCTCGAACATCTTGAGCCCCTTGCGCGCGTCCAACAGCGCGATGTCCTGAGGCGTGGTGACGATCACCGCACCGCTGACGGGAATCTTCTGTGACAGGGTGAGCTGCACGTCGCCGGTGCCGGGCGGCATGTCGACGATCAGGTAATCCAGGTCATGCCAGTTGGTCTCCCGCAGCAGCTGTTCCAGCGCCTGGGTGACCATGGGGCCGCGCCACACCATGGGGGTCTCTTCGTCGATCAGGAAACCGATGGACATGGCCTGCACGCCATAGGCCTCCAGCGGCTCCATGCTCTTGCCGTCGGTGGATTCGGGGCGCGCCTCGATGCCGAGCATGCGCGGCTGGCTGGGACCGTAGATATCCGCGTCCAGCACACCGACGCGGGCGCCCTCCCGGGCCAGGGCCAGGGCCAGATTGGCCGTGGTGGTGGACTTGCCCACGCCGCCCTTGCCGGAGGCGACGGCAACGATATTTTTGATATTCTGCAGCACTTTGACGCCGGGCTGGACGGCATGGGCGGTCACTTCCCAGTCGACCTCCACATTGACGCTGGCCGTGCTGTCGAGCTGCGCCAGGCGATCCAGCACTTTTTGCCTTAGAGTCGCCGTATACCCCTCGGCCGGGTAACCCAGGCGAATCCTCACCGTGACCTGACCACCTTCCACTTCAACGGCCTTAATCGCTTTCGAGGTCAGCAGATCGGCCCCCATATAAGGATCGACTATCTCCGCCAACGCGGTCTCGATGACGGGTTTGGTTAAATCAGCCATGCCCAATTTCTCCCTGGTAAGTGCGTGTACTGCAAAATTTATCCGGTCGTTAATTTAGCATAGTTTTGCCTGACTAATTTAGTCAGGAATTCACTCGGCGGCGCCGAGGCGTCTGCGGCAACCCGCGGCGCCGGGAAAATCCGCTGTGAGCACAATAGGTTACACCTTGCCTGCGGTGCAAGCCGGGGAAACGGGGTCACTCCGGACCACCCCCCTTGCCACAGATTTTATTGAAAACCATACTTATTATATTTCAACAGCCAAAAAAGCGTGGACACTAGCGGCGGTTTCTCGATATTCTTTAGCTCAGCGCAGATCCACTGTTTGCAGTTGTCAGGGGCGGCAGGAGAAGAAAAATGATACTTAATTTTAGAAAAATCGGTTTCGCGGGTATTTCCACACTTCTGGTTTCCGGCATGGTATCGGCGGCCCCGCCCGTCAATTTCGACGGCTGGACGGCGTCGTCGGGGACCATTGATACCAGCCTGTCCTGCGGCGGCGTGGACGTGGCCTGTGAGGTTCTGTCGGAGGACGACGGCTTCATCCAGGAAAAGGTCATCGTCGATGACTATGAATACATCCGCGTGATCGTGACCGACCCAGGCGCCGACGGCGGCGCCGGCGACCAGGCCTTCGTCTCCGAGTCCTTTGTACCCTTCGCTATCTTAGACGAGGGCATCTCGCAGGGCGTGGCCGCCAAGCATGTCATCCGCGACGCGGCCGAAGGCTTCACCGATCAAGCTGAAATTCAACGCGCCATGATGCGTTTTCGTGATCCGGGCATGCGCGACCCCAATGACATTCAGGTCGCAACCCCCGCCGAGGAGATGTGGACGGTACGCCTGACCCAGTCCTTCGATCGCGATGATCTGAAGTCCACCTTCCAGTTCACCAATTACACCGAGATGCCCTCAACCCCCATCTTTCTGGTCCCGGATACCAACAATGTCATCGGCTACAGCATGAGCATCTCCCAGGAAGTGCTCCTGAATCCCGACGGCACGGCGGCTATCGATCCCAACGCCGCTCAGGGCTTCGAACATCGCCAGAGCAGCGGCGTCATGGGTAATGCCCTAATTTCATTCCCCAACAACGGCTTCTTTGCCAGCGCACCGCTGACCCCCGCGGGCGACATGACCCTGGGCGGCGACACGGTCTCTTGGGCGCAGATGCAGACGGTCTCCACCAACTGGCTGGTGCAATCCGACCTGTTCAACGGCGATACCGCCGCCATCCGTTACCAGAACGTCACCAATCATGATACCGGCGCCACGGCCTCAGAGCTCTCCACGGGCGTGGTCGCTACCCCGGCGACGCCGTTTGACTGGCACGAACCGACCTTCGGTACGGAACCCAGTTTTCCGTAAGCATCCCCCGGCCAAGGCGTTTGTCGGACGCCAGCGACTTAAAACGGGAAGCCCAGGCTTCCCGTTTTTGTTTCGCGCCCTCAGCGCCCGGAACAGCTCGCGACAACACGCCGGATATGACATTTAGGTTATAATCCCGGGCTTTGTTTTCAGCAACGGATCAAACACGCGCGATGTCAGCAAGCCCCAGAAAAATCCTCGTCACCAGCGCCCTGCCCTATGCCAACGGTTCCATTCATCTAGGCCACTTGGTCGAATACATCCAGACCGATATCTGGGCCCGTTTCCAACGCATGTCGGGCAATGAATGCCATTATGTCTGCGCCGACGATACCCACGGCACCCCCATCATGCTGCGCGCCCAACAGGAGGGCATCACCCCCGAGGCGCTGATCGAACGCGTGCATGGCGAACACCTGGCTGACTTCAGCGCTTTCCACATCGCCTTCGACAACTACTACTCCACCAACTCGGAGGAAAACCGCGAGCTGGCGCAGGCGATCTACCGCCGCCTCAAGGCCAAGGGCCTGATCGAGATCCGCACCATCGAACAGCTCTACGACCCGCAAAAAGAAATGTTCCTGCCGGACCGTTTCATCAAGGGCAAGTGCCCCAAATGCGGGGCCGAGGATCAGTACGGCGATTCCTGCGAAGTGTGCGGCGCCACCTACGCGCCGACCGATCTCATCGATCCCTACTCGGCCCTGTCCGGTGCCAAGCCGGTACTCAAGGAATCGGAACACCACTTCTTCAAACTGGGCGAGTGTGAAGCTTTTCTCAAGCAGTGGCTGATGGAAAATCCCGACCAAGCGCCGCTGCAGGCCGAATCGGCCAACAAGCTCAGCGAGTGGTTCGAGGCCGGCCTGAAGGACTGGGACATCTCCCGCGATGCCCCCTATTTCGGCTTCGAGATCCCGGACGCGCCGGGCAAATATTTTTATGTCTGGCTCGACGCGCCCATCGGCTACATGGCCAGCTTCAAGAATCTGTGCGACAGGAAAGGCATCGATTTCGACGCCTATTGGAAACCCGATTCCGACGCCGAGGTGTATCACTTCATCGGCAAGGACATCCTCTACTTCCACGCCCTGTTCTGGCCGGCGACCCTGAAGTTCGCCGACTACCGCACCCCGACGCGCATCTGCGTGCATGGCTTTCTGACCGTCAACGGCCAGAAAATGTCCAAGTCGCGCGGCACCTTCATCATGGCAAGCAGCTATCTGAATCATCTCAAGCCGGAATACCTGCGCTACTACTTCGCCGCCAAGCTCAGCGACCGGGTGGAAGACATCGACCTCAACCTGGAGGACTTCGTCAGCCGCGTCAATAGCAACCTGGTGGGCAAGTACGTCAACATCGCCGCACGCTCGGCCGGTTTCATCAAGAAGCGTTTCGACAACCGGCTCAGCGCAGAACTGGACGACGCCGGCCGTCAATTGCTGGAGTCTATTCAGAGCAAGCAGGCTGCCATCGCCGCACGCTACGAAAAGCGCCAGTTCAGCGAAGCCATGCGCGAGATCATGGCCCTGGCCGACATCGCCAATGAATACGTGGACGAAACCAAACCCTGGGTGCTGGCCAAAGAAGACGGGCAGAACGACACGCTGCAGCGCATCTGCACCGCCACCGTCAATGCCTTCCGCCTGCTGACCATCTACCTGAAACCGGTGTTGCCGCAGCTGGCCGAACAGGTGGAAGCCTTTCTCAAGATCGAACCGCTGCGCTGGGGCGACAGTCAAACCTTATTGCTGGACCATGCCATCGAGCCCTATCAGCATCTCGCCACCCGCATCGACCCGCAACAGATCGAGGCCATGTTGGCCGAAAGTACGGAGAGCCTGAAAAAGGCCGCACACTCCCCCGCCCGCCACGGCGAGGCGCAACAGCAGCAGGAAGAGAAGATGACCGAAGCCATGAGTGACACCATCGAATACGACGACTTCGCCAAGGTCGACCTGCGCATCGCCCGCATCGTCAAGGCCGAACACGTCGAGGGTGCCGACAAGCTGCTGCAGTTGACCTTGGACATCGGCGAGGAAAACACCCGCAACGTCTTCGCCGGCATCAAATCCGCCTACAGCCCGGAACAGCTGGCGGGCAAACTGACCGTCATGGTGGCCAACCTGGCGCCACGCAAAATGCGTTTCGGCGTCTCTGAGGGCATGGTGCTGGCGGCCGGCCCCGGCGGCAGGGAATTGTGGATTCTGGAACCCCATGAGGGCGCCCAGCCGGGCATGAAGGTGAAATAGATTTAAGGCCCGACCAATATATCAAAAACTTATATCGTATATGATTTAAGTGTTGTATTTTGAATAAAGGGCACCTAATATACGCTAGTTATAACCGCTGGGGCCTGCGCCAGCCGCATCGAATCGGCGCCGGCCCCGGCCCAAGCTCTTAACGACAAACGGATATGACCGAATACGCCCTGATACTTGTCAGCACCGTGCTGGTAAACAATTTTGTCCTGGTCAAGTTTCTTGGCCTGTGTCCGTTTATGGGCGTCTCGAAAAAGCTGGAGACAGCCACCGGCATGGCCTTGGCCACCACCTTCGTGCTCACCCTGTCCTCGGTCTGCAGCTATCTCGCCAATCAATACTTGCTCGCCCCGCTGGGCCTGGAATACCTGCGCACCATCACCTTCATCCTGGTGATCGCGGTAGTGGTGCAGTTCACCGAAATGGTGGTGCACAAGACCAGCCCCCTGCTGTACAAGGTGCTGGGCATCTTCCTGCCGCTGATCACCACCAATTGCGCGGTGCTCGGCGTGGCCCTGCTCAATGTGCAAAAAGAGCACGGCTTTCTACAGTCCGCGGTCTACGGCTTCGGCGCCGCGGCCGGCTTCTCCATGGTGCTCATCCTGTTTGCGGCCATGCGTGAACGCATCGCCGCGGCCGACGTGCCGGTGGTCTTTCGCGGCCCGGCCATCGCCCTGGTCACCGCCGGTCTCATGTCCCTGGCCTTCATGGGTTTTTCCGGATTGGTTAAAGGTTAAATCATGCTGTCCGCAGTACTCGCCCTCACCGCCCTCGCGATCGTCTTCGGCCTGCTACTCGGCTTCGCCGCCGTGCGCTTCAAGGTCGAGGGTGACCCGCTGGTGGACCAGATCGATGCCATCCTGCCGCAGACCCAGTGCGGTCAGTGCGGCTACCCCGGCTGCCGCCCCTATGCCACCGCCATCGCCGCCGGCGAGGCCGACATCAACCGCTGCCCGCCCGGCGGCGAGACCACCATTGTCGCCCTGGCCGACCTGCTGGGGCGCGAGCCTATCCCGCTGGATGAAGAGGTGGGCGAGGAAAAGGAGAAGATGGTGGCCATCATCGACGAGAACATCTGCATCGGCTGCACCCTGTGCATCCAGGCCTGTCCGGTGGACGCCATCCTAGGCGCGGCCAAGCAGATGCACACCGTCATCGAGCCCGAGTGCACCGGCTGTGAACTGTGCGTCGAGCCCTGCCCGGTGGACTGTATCGACATGGTGCCGGTGAAGGAGGATATTTTTCACTGGAAATGGCCCTATCCGGAAGAACCGACGCCGGATACGCCGCAAGAGGCCAAGTCATGATGCGCCGCCTGTTCCGTTTCAAGGGCGGCGTCCATCCGCCCCAGCGCAAGCAGATGTCCAACGGCCGGCCGATCCGCGCGGCGCAGCTGCCGGAACACTTGGTGCTGCCCGTGCATCAGCATATCGGCGAGTCCTCCGCGCCCATCGTCCAGATCGGCGATCACGTGCTGAAAGGCCAGAAGATCGCCCGCGCCCAGGGCTATGTCAGCGCCGCACTGCATGCGCCCAGCTCCGGCAAAGTCGTGGCCATCGAAGAGCGGCCCATACCCCATCCGTCCGGCCTGAGCGCCGAATGCATCGTCATCGAAACCGACGGCGAGGAGCGCTGGGCCGATGTCGTCCCGGACGACAAACCCTACACCGAGATGGACGCCAGCCACCTGCGCAACCTGATTCGCGGTGCCGGCATCGTCGGTCTGGGCGGCGCCGGTTTCCCGTCCTACATCAAGCTCAACCCGGCGGGTGCCCAAATCGACACCCTGATCCTCAACGGCGTGGAGTGCGAACCCTACATCACCTGCGACGACATGCTGATGCGCGAACGCCCGGCGGAGATCATCGCCGGCGCCAAGATCATGCGTCACGCGGTGCAGGCCAAACAGGTGGTCATCGCCGTCGAGGATAACAAACCCGAGGCCTATGCCGCCCTGCAACAGGCCTGTGCAGACGAAGACATCGAGGTGCTGCAGGTGCCCACACTGTATCCCGCGGGCAGCGAGAAACAGCTCATTCAGGTGATCACCGGTAAGGAATGCCCCAGCAACGGCCTGCCCTACCAAATCGGGGTGGTGGTGCATAACGTGGCGACCGCCGCCGCGGTGCATCGCGCCATCGATCTGGGCCAGCCGCTGATCTCGCGCATCGTCACGGTGACCGGCGACGGCGTCGCCGAACCTGCCAACCTGGAGGTGCTGTTCGGCACCCCCATGCAGGCACTGCTGGACCAGTGCGGCGGCCTCAGTCCGGACGTGGACCGAGTGGTCATGGGCGGCCCCATGATGGGCTTTGCCATGCCGGACACCTCGGTGCCGGTGATCAAGACCACGAATTGCGTACTGGCCGCGGTGAAAGAAAACGTCACCCCCCCCGCCGAAGTGCTACCCTGCATCCGCTGCGGCGCCTGCGCCGACGCCTGCCCCGTCGACCTCCTGCCGCAGCAGCTGCAGTGGTATGCCCGTTCGCAGGAGTTCGACCGTGCTCAGGAGTACAGTCTGTTCGACTGCATCGAATGCGGCTGCTGCGCCTATGTCTGCCCCAGCAACATCCCCCTGGTGCATTATTTCCGTTACGCCAAGACCGAGATCTGGGCCCAGGAGCGCGACAAGGAAAAGGCCGACATCGCGCGTCAACGACATGAATTCCGCCTTGCCCGTCTGGAACGGGAAAAGGCCGAGAAAGCGGCGCGCCTGGCCAAGAAGAAGGCCGCCGTGAAAAAACCGGCGGAGGACGGCGGCAAAGGCGACAAACAGGCCGAGATCCAGGCGGCGCTGGAGCGGGCCAAGGCCAAGAAAGCGGTGCAGGCAGTGCCGGCCAAGAATACCGACAACCTGACCCCGGCACAGCAAAAGCAGGTGGAAGACGCAGACGCGCGCCGCAGCGCCGACGAAAAACAACAAGGATAAGCCCGCGCCGCCATGATGTTGAGAACACCCAGCTCGCCCCATTTTCACGGCCCGACCACGGTCACCGGCGTCATGCTGCGGGTGGTGTATGCCCTGATCCCCGGCATCATCGCCTATTTCTGGCTGTTCGGGTGGGGCGTGATCATCAACATTGTGTTGGCCGCCGCTACCGCCCTGCTTACCGAAGCCGCCATGTTGCGCCTGCGCGGCCGGCCGGCGGGCATGTATCTCAGCGACGGCAGCGCCCTGGTCACCGCCGTGCTCTTGGGCCTGGCCCTGCCGCCGCTGGCGCCGTGGTGGGTGGTCTTCATCGGCACCGCCTTCGCCATCGTCTTCGCCAAGCACCTTTACGGCGGCCTGGGCTTCAACCCCTTCAACCCGGCCATGGTCGGCTATGTCATGCTGTTGATTTCCTTTCCGCGCGAGATGACCGCCTGGCCGGCGCCCTTGTCCCTGCGCGAAGTGGATCTGGGCCTGGGCCAGTCGCTGGCCTACGTCTTCGGCGGCAACCTGCCCGTCGGCATCACTTTCGACGCCCTCACCATGGCCACACCGCTGGATGATCTCAAGACCCAGTTGGGCCTGGACAAGGCCATGGAACAGATCACCGCCCGCCCCATCTACGGCATGCTCGGCGGCACCGGCTGGGAGTGGATCAACCTCGCCTTCCTCGCCGGCGGGCTGTGGCTGATACGCAAGAAAATCATCAGCTGGCATGTACCGGTCGGCATGCTGGGTACCTTGGGCGTGGTCGCCTTCCTGTTTCATATCGTTAATCCGGATGAATACGCCTCGCCCCTGTTCCACCTGTTCAGCGGCGGCGCCATTCTAGGGGCCTTCTTTATCGCCACCGACCCGGTCAGCGGCGCCACCACCCCCAAGGGGCGGCTCTATTTCGGCATCGGCGTCGGCCTGCTGACCTACATCATCCGCAATTGGGGTGGCTACCCCGATGCGGTGGCGTTCGCCGTACTGCTGATGAACATGGGCGCCCCGACCCTGGACTACTACACCCGGCCGCGCGTCTTCGGCCACAGGGGCGAGTAATGGCACTGGGCCGGAACATGGTCACCGCCGCAGTGATCCTGGGCGTCTTCGCCCTGCTCGGCGCCGGCCTGGTGGGCATGACCTATGAAAACACCAAGGCGCGCATCGCCGAGAACGAACGTCAGTTCCTGCTGCGCACCCTGAACGAGATGGTGCCCGCCAAGGCCTATAACAACGACATCTATACCGACACGCTCAAGGTCCATTCAAAAGAGCTGCTCGGCAGTGCAAAGGCCCAGACCATTTATCGCGCCCGCAAAGACGGCAAGCCGGTGGCGGCCATCATCACCACCACCGCACCGGACGGCTACAATGGCGACATTAAACTGCTGGTGGCGGTGGACCTGGCCGGTCAGATCGGCGGCGTGCGCGTGCTGTCGCACCAGGAGACCCCCGGCCTGGGGGATGCCATCGAGAGCGAAAAATCGGACTGGATCACCAACTTCTATGGCCATTCGCTGTTTGCGCCCGACCCGCAAGGCTGGCGTGTGAAAAAGGACGGCGGTATCTTCGACCAGTTCACCGGCGCCACCATCACCCCGCGCGCCGTGGTCGATGCGGTGCACAAGGCACTGATATTCTATTATCTGAATCGCGAGGCCTTATTCGCACCCGCCGAATCTGTCAGAGAAGTCCCCGCCCCCGCAAAATCAGGAGAAACCCATGGATAAAAGCTACAGCGACATCAACCGCGAAGGACTCTGGTCCAATAACGTCGCACTGGTGCAAATCCTCGGCCTGTGCCCGCTGCTGGCGGTGACCTCCACCACCATCAACGGCATCGGACTGGGCATCGCCACCACGCTGACCCTGGTGCTGTCGAGCTTGATCGTATCCCTGATTCGCAACCAGGTAAAACAAGAGGTGCGTATTCCGGTGTTCGTGATGATCATCGCCTCGGTGGTGACCGCCATCGAGCTGGCCATGAACGCCTACTTTCACGAACTCTATAAAATCCTCGGTATCTTCGTGCCGCTGATCGTCACCAACTGCGCCATTCTCGGCCGCGCCGAGGCCTTCGCCTCCAAGAACACCCCCGCCAAGTCCGCACTCGACGGTCTGATGATGGGCGTGGGGTTCGCCGCCGTGCTCATCGTACTCGGCGCCATGCGCGAAATTCTGGGGCACGGCACCTTAATGACCCAAGCCCACCTGATGTTCGGCGAGGTCGGCAAGATACTCACCCTGACTCTCATTGAAGACTACCGCGGCTTCCTGCTCGCCATCCTACCGCCCGGCGCCTTCATCGGCCTGGGGCTGTTGATCGCCTTGAAGAACGTCATCGATGAACGCACCCGGCTCAAACGTAGCAAGCCTGCCATTACCGAGGCGCCTGCCGAGGCAGTGGATGAGGCGGTGGGGTAAGTAGGCTGCGCAGTCAAATCGCGATGAATAAACAGAAACGCATCGAGATTTTCACCCGCCTGCGCGCCGAAAACCCCGCCCCCACCACCGAACTGAACTACGCCACCCCGTTCGAGCTGCTGATCGCCGTCATTCTCTCGGCCCAGGCCACGGACAAGGGCGTGAACAAGGCCACCGCCAAGCTGTTTGCCGTCGCCAACACACCGGAACAAATCCTGGCCCTCGGCGAAACGGGATTAAAACACCACATCAAGACCATCGGCCTGTTCAACAGCAAGGCGGCCAACATCATCAAGACCTGCAGAGCCCTCGCCGCGCAGCATCACAGCAAGGTGCCGCAGGAACGTGCCGCCTTGGAGGCCCTGCCGGGCGTAGGGCGCAAGACCGCCAATGTGATTTTGAATACCGCCTTCGGTCACCCCACCATCGCGGTGGACACCCACATCTTCCGGGTTGCCAACCGCACCAAAATCGCGCCGGGCAAGAACGTGGTGGAGGTGGAACGCAAACTGGAAAAATTCATTCCCGATGAATTCAAACACGACGCCCACCACTGGCTTATCTTGCACGGTCGCTACGTCTGCGTGGCGCGCCGCCCCAAATGCGGAGCATGTATAATCGAGGATCTGTGCGAATACAAAGACAAGGTGTATGACTGATGTTTGGCAACGACAGAAATCAACTACGCCAGTACTTCGTCGATGTCTGGCACAAGGCCCAGAATGACGTAGCGCTGGAACCCTTGGAGAAGATGGTGGCCGATACCATCCAGCTGCACCCGGAATATCAGACCACCCTTTCCGATCCCGACAAGGCCCTCGGCAAGGAATATCTGCCCGAATCGGGCGAGAGCAATCCTTTCATGCACATGGGCATGCACATCGCCATCCATGAACAACTGAACGCCAACCGCCCGGCGGGCATACGCGCCATCTATCAGCAGCTCTGCGCACGGCACGGCGACGCCCATGAGGCGGAGCATCAAATGATGGAATGTCTGGCGGAGATGATGTGGCAAGCCCAGCGCCAAGGAAAGGCTCCGGACGATTCGCTCTATCTAACAGCGCTCAAACAACTTGTCACTGAGTGATCAGCGACACTGGCGCGGGCGGTAGTCGTCAACCATATTGCCTTCGTCGCACTTCCACGACACTGAACCACCGCCATTCTCCGTCCGTGGATAAAACACTATCGTATTGTTGTCGCCCAAGGCGGGCAGTTTACTGCTGTCGTAGATCAGCTTAACCGCGCCCGGCTGAGGTTTGTTCTCGACTATTATCGCTTTCAGGTAGTTGCCCTTGTAACGGTCGAACGGACCGACCATGGCGCTCTCATTGTCGACGGGCCAATCGCCGGTCAAGAAATATTCTTCCGTCACGCGCTGCTTCACCGGCTCGACGAGACCGAACTCACCCGCCACTTTTACCCGCGTGCGGTAATCTTGATAGTAAGGGATGGCGACTACAGCGAGGATGCTAATAATGGCCAGGGCCATGAGCACTTCCAGCAGGGTGAAGCCAAACTCGGTTTTAGGCCTCATCGCTGTAACGTCGTGTCTGGGGGCGGTGGCGCCTGCGTGTTGAAATAATCCAGCTCCCGCAGCAACGCATCGACAAGCGCCTCGTCCGGCGATGACTGATCTTGCAGTTTGCGCGCCAACTGCTGGGCCTTGGCGAGGCGTTGCCTGAGTTCGCCCACGGTCGCGTTCATCTGCTCTTTTACTTCATGGAACTGATCGCCCTGGCGCAGCCGCATGGTAAAGCTCAGATCACCGGCTTCGATGCTTTTGAGACTGCGCTCGATGACGAACACCGGCCCGGCAATGCGGTGACTGGATTTCAGGTTAAAGCGATAGACCACAACGAACCCGACGACCTCTAACGCCGCCACGGTCACCCCGAGATAGCGTTTCAGCTGCTGGACGTCACTGATGGAGTCGATCAGAAAATAGCCGGCGATCACAATCAGGTTGATCAGGATGAAGGTGATCAGCAAGACCTCGACGATCAGGCTTTGCTGGAACTGCTGTTTGATAAAAAGCTGGCTGCGTTGTTCGCTCATCCTGCCCCTGCTGCTGTGGACTCGACTAACGAATCTATCGGCATTACGGCAGAAAACTCGAGAAAACAGCGGGGGGCGGTGTTTTTTGGGGGGACTACTGGGATTTACGCCGACCCGCCCCACTTTGAAAAAAAGGGGGAGTCATTCTCCCGCCAGAAGGAGGCGCGGATCAGCCCAGGATATCCTGCAAGGCGGTCACCAGCGCCTCGACCTGCTCCTGGCTTCCGATGGTGATGCGCAGAAACTGGTCGATGCGGGGACTGTTGAAATGCCTGACCAGGATCTTGCGCTGGCGCAGCGCGACAAACATCCGGGCGGCGTCTTGCCGGGGGTGGCGGGCAAAAATGAAGTTGGCCGCCGATGGCAACACCTCAAAACCGAGTTGCTGCAGCTCGGCCTGCAACCAGTCACGCGAGGCGATGATGCGCTGCCGCGTCTGCTCGAAATAATCGCGATCCTGCAAGGCGGCGACGGCGGCGCTCACCGCCAGCATGTCGAGAGGATAGGAATTAAAGGAATTCTTGACCCGCTCCAGGCCCTCGATCAGCTCGGCACTGCCGACGGCAAAGCCGACCCGCATGCCGGCCAGACTGCGCGACTTGGAAAGGGTCTGCACCACCAACAGATTGGGAGATTCATTCACCAGGGCGACGGCCGACTCACCGCCGAAATCGATATAGGCCTCGTCGACGATCACGGCCGATTCGGTATTGCGTTGCAGAAAGCGGCGCAACTCATCCAGCCCCAGCACACGTCCGGTGGGGGCGTTGGGATTGGGGAAGATGACGCCGCCGTTGTCCGCCGGATAGTCATCCAAGACGATTTCGAAGGCAGGATTCAGGGGCGGGCGTGCATATTCAATCTGAAACAGACTGCAATAGACCGGATAGAAGCTGTAGCTGATATCCGGAAACAAGATGGGGCGGGATTGTTTAAAGAACGCCATGAAGGCCAGCGCCAGCACCTCGTCCGAGCCGTTGCCGACGAACACCTGGCGCTGGGTCACGCCATGATAATCCGCCACTGCCTGCTTGAGCACATTGCTGTTGGGATCGGGATACAGGCGCAGGCGCTGCTTGTCGAAGGCGTCGAGGGCCGCCACCACGGCGGGTGACGGCGGATACGGATTTTCGTTGGTGTTGAGCTTGATCAGGTCCTGCACCCTGGGCTGTTCGCCCGGCACATAGGGCACCAGACCGCGGGTCAATTCGCTCCAGTACTTACTCACGTCACTATCCCTTTCATCACTCGCCGGCAAGCTGCCAATAATATACTGTCAGGCGGGTGACTGTCAGGACGCGCCCGGCCCGGGCTGGGCCGACCATTCGGCGTGCCAGGCTTCCAGTTGCTCGCCCGGCATGGGACGGGCGATGTAAAAGCCCTGCACCATGTGGCAACCCAGCTCGCGCAGCAAGGCCCAATCCGTCTCGCTCTCCACGCCCTCGGCCACCAGGGTCATGCCCAGCTTCTGCCCCAGCAACACGCTGGACTCGAGGATGGCGCGACTGGCAGCGTCGCCACTCGCATTCATGACGAATTCCTTGTCGATCTTGAGTTCGCTAAAGGGAATACCCTGCAGCTGCTTGAAGCTGGAATAACCGGTGCCGAAGTCGTCGATGGACAGGGTGATGCCTTTCAGGCGTAAGCGCACCAGGGCGTCCAGAGTGGCGGCGATATCCTTCATCAGCCCGCCCTCGGTGAGCTCGAGGATCACGTCCTGCGGCGCCAATTCATAACGCTCCAGACAACTCATCACGCGCTCGGGAAAATCGAGACGGCGGCCGATGGTGCCGACAGCGATGTTGATGGATACCGACATAGCCATTCCGCGGGCACGCCACTGCTTTAACTGGGCGAAGGCCTTGTCCAGCACCAGGTCGGTGAGCTCGTCGATCAGACCGTTGTCCTCGGCCAAGGGAATGAAACGGTCCGGCATGATGAAACCCTTCTGCGGATGCTGCCAGCGCACCAGCGACTCCACCCCCACTAAGCGACGACTGAAGGCGTCGATCTTGGGCTGGTAATAGACCACGAACTCGTCGCGCGTAATGGCGCCCTGCAGCTCGTCCAAAGAAATCTCGCTTTGGGCACGCCGAGCGGCGCGCTGCTGACGCGGTTGAATGCCGGAAAGTACCTCGGCCAGCCGCGCCTGCGCCACCGGTTTGGGGATGGCGGCAACGAATTGAAAACTGTGGGCATCAGCCAGATTGCGCGCCGATGCCAGGATGCGGCTGTCCTCGCCGCTGAGCAGGACAATCGCGCCGCGGTAATTGCGCGCCACCAGATGGCGCAGATATTCCACCCCGTCCATGACCGGCATATTCAGATCGCACAACACCACCTCGATGTCCGGCTGGTGCTTGTCCATCAGCCGCAGCGCGTCGGCAGCCGATTTGGCGGTGAGCACTTCGGCCACGCCCACACCCCGCAGCGCCGCCTCCAGGGCGCAGAGGATGACCGGGTCGTCATCCACTACCAGGGCCAGGCCGATGTCCAGGGCGTCTGCGGCATACGCTGTCTGTGGCACCCGCCGTAGGTCGAAATCCATCAATGCCGCCTTCAAATCCTTGACGACGCGCTGCACTTGGCTGTCAAGTTCGCCGACCAGAGAGGCAATGCCGTCCCACTCCTGTTCCTCGGCAAAATCCTCCAGCGTCTGACACATTTGCGCCAGCGATTCCGCGCCGACCGCCGCGGCCGACGATTTGAAACGATGCGCCCAGAAATAAAGCGCCCCGGCGTCCGGCTTGTGAAAGGCGGCATGAATCGCGGCCAAGGTCTCCGGCAGGGTCTCGACAAAATTGTTGATGATGGCGCGCTGCTGTCTGAGTTCGCCTCCCACCAGGGCCGCCAGACGCGCCAGATTGACACTGCCCTCGGCATTGCCGGTGGCGGCGTATGCCAGGTCCTGATCCGATGCCGGCGGCGGCTCGCGCCCCCCCAGCCAGTAACACAGGGTATGCCTCAACACCTCCATATCCACGGGTTTGGGGATATAGTCATCCATGCCCGCCTTGAGGCAACGATCCCTCTCCCCGGGCAGGGCGTTGGCGGTGACGGCGATCACCGGTGTATAGGTAGATGTTTCCTGTTCCCGTGCGCGGATGTACTGCACCAGCTCGTAACCGTCCATCTCGGGCATGTGGATATCGGTGAGGATCAGGTCGTAAGGCGAGTTCTTGAGCCGGGCCGGCACCTCACGCGGACTGCCGACAATCTCCGGGCTGTATCCCAGGGCCTGAAGCTGATGTTGGAATACCGTGCGGTTGGTGGGATTGTCTTCGACCACCAGGATGCGTACGCCGGTCACATTGCAGGTGCCATAGGCAGCGACCTGCGCGGCACCGGCTGCGTTTTCGGCCACGCCGGCTGACTGCTCGGTCGGCCTGGCGAGCGCCAGATCCACCCAGAAGGTGCTGCCCTTGCCGGGTTCGCTCTCGACACCGATGTCACCCTGCATCAGCTCGACGAATTGCTTGGTAATGCTTAAACCGATACCCGACCCTTCGATATAGCTCTGATCGCTCACCAAGCGGCTAAACGGTTTAAACAGATGTTTGATATCCTGTGGCGCGATACCCACGCCGGTATCGCGCACGCTGATACGTACATAATCCTCATCGTGCCGACTGCAGGACAGCGTGACTGCCCCCTCTCGGTAGTTGTATTTGATGGCGTTGGATAACAGATTCAGGATGACCTGTTTCAGCCGTGTCTGGTCGGCCAACACCGCCAGGTCCCGGCAGTGCTCAGGGCGCAAATCAAGCCTCACGCCATGCTTGTCGGCTAGCGGCAGAACCAATTTGCGGCATTCCTCTACCAGCGGCGGGATGGCGAGCGGCTCCAACGACACCTGGAATTGGCCCGCCTCGATCTTGGCCAAATCCAGTATATCGTCCACCAGGATGCGCAGATGTTTACCGGCCTGGTAGATCTCGCGCGCCACCTGACGCTGCTGTTCGCTGGCGCTTATATCGTAATTGAATAACTGGGCGAAGCCCATAATGGCATTCAGCGGTGTGCGCAGCTCGTGACTCATGCTGGAAAGAAAATCCGACTTGGCGCGGTTGGCGCGCTCGGCTTCGTCCTTGGCGGCGAGCAGATCCGTCTGCACCTGTTTCAACTGGGTGATGTCCTGCACCACGCCGAGCATGCGCAACGGCTCGCCGTTCTTGTCACGGATCACATCGCCGCGTTCCAGCATCCAATGCACCTGGCCGTTGGGCCAGACACAGCGGTGCTCGATACTGTATTCTGCACCGGTATCGATGCAGGCATTGACCGCATCGATCACCGCCTGGCGGTCATCCGGATGGACGGCGCTGAGAAAATTCTCGTAAGTAGTCTCCAGCTCACCTTCCTCGTAGCCGAACAGCGGTCCAATGCGCTCCGACCAGAACAGATCACCGGTTTTGATATTCCAGTCCCAGGTACCGACATTGGCGAATGACTGACTCAGGCGCAGGCGCTCGTCGCTTTCGCGCAAGGCATTTTCGGCCTCAACACGGTCGGAGATATCGCGCACTACCGCGACAAAACGCGGCGCCTCATACTCCGGCACCACATATTGCAGCAGTATCTCCACCGGCACGTGCGCCCCATCGGCACGCTTGTGCACAGTGGAAAAGGTCAGGGACTGACGCTCCCCGTAACGCAACGGGGCCATGACTTCCTGCAAAATATTCTCAGTGAAGAAGGGATTGATGTCCAACAGCGTCATGCCGTAAAGTTCTTCGCACGAGTAGCCGACCTGGCCTGTAGCCGCCGCGTTGACATAGGTGAACAGCAAGCTGTCGGGATCGAAGATGAAGACGCCGTCATGGACCTGATCCAGGGTGAGCTGGAAACGTCGCGACGCGCCCTCCACCTCTTTGAAGGCGGACAGATCACTGGCGATCCCGGTAAACAAAGTTTCATCGCCGTGAGTGAATTCACTCACGGCCAAGCGCATGGGGAACACATCACCATCCGCGCGCTGTCCTTCCACTTCACGTCCGATGCCGATAATCGCGCCCGTGCCGCCGCTTAAATAGCGCGTCAAGTGACTATCATGTCGGCTGCGGTAAGGCTCGGGCATGAGCTGATTGACGTTTTTTCCGATCAATTCATCTGCCCGGTAACCGAACATGCGCTCCACGGCCGGATTGCAGGAACGGATAAGCCCCTTGGCATCGATCACTACAATGGCATCGACCGCCGTGGCAACGGTGGCATCCAGGCGCGCCTGGGCGTCATCGCGGCGCCGCTCAGCGCGCATCCGGGTGATGATACGGCCACAGCTATCCAACAAAGGCCGCAGGTAATCCACCAGGGCGGCGGCGTAAACGCCGCGCCCCTTGGCCAGCCCGATCATGCCGACCATGGTGTTATCAGACATCACCGGCATGCACGACAGTGCCCCCACGCCGGCCAGGCTTCCGGATGCGCTATCCGGATGGGTCGCGCTAACGATCTCGGCGCTGGTCAACACCTGTTGGATCAACGGATCGAGGGAATCCAGATCGCAAAGGGCTTGCTGGGCCTGCACAATCCGGCCGGGAAGCGGCGCGCCAGAGGATAGATTGGCGACGGCGCGCATCTCCAGGCGCGGCCGCCCGTCGGGCGTGGACGCCACTTCGCCGACGAACCCCGCCTCACTGGCGCTCAGCGCCAATACGTCATTCAGCAACCCCGCGAATATGTCGTCAGGGTCGGCGTCGTCGAGAAAACCGGCCTGAAATCGATTGATTGCCTGCAGCAGCGTATTGGCTTCCTGCAACCCCATACACACCTCTATTTATATAGTTATTTCGTTCCGCCACCACGAGCTTAATCGGCCGCTTAAATAGAATTTATAGCAGTCGCGTGTACAAAGCTTAAAAAATAATCCCGCAAAATGCATCTGTTTATTCTCCAAGCCACTGATGAAAAACATATTTCGCCGAGCGATGGTGCAGCCAGGCTGCAACAGAATCATCATTCAGTCTTCATCGTAGCGTCACAATAGCGCCGGATACTGCCTGACGGGTTTGCCTGTAAACCTATTCATGACAACTTTCGCTAATCTTGGAGACACACCTATGAACCATTTCAAACTGAAGGCTTGCGTCGCCACCGTCGCCATGGCCATGGCCGGCGCCGCCATGGCGGACAAGGGGCTTGGCGGTCCGTTCCATTTCAAACCGATCAACGAATCCGCCGCCAGTGCCGACTGGGACCCGAGCGCCCCCTTTAAATTGCCCAAGGGCTACAAGCAATTCGTGGTTTCGGACGAAACCGATCTGAACATCTATGACGGCGGCCGCGATGACTGGCACGACATGAACACCGTCAACGAAACCGGCCCCATGGCCGGCCGTTTCATGTACCGCACCCACGAAGTGCGCGGTGTGCCGGAAGGCGGCGCCGTCTCTGTGGTCGATCTGGAGACCGGCGAGACCCGCATCCTGGTACAGGATGTCAGCTACACCGCCCTGGACGGCATCCGCTGGACGCCCTGGGGTACCCTGCTGTTCGCCGAAGAGACCAGCGGTGGCCGTCTGTTCGAAATCGAGCTGAATGCCAACCTGATGACCGCCGCCACCGTCCACGACCGCCCGGCCGTGGGCCGCCTGGCCCATGAAGGCATCGATATCGATAGCGAAGGCAATGTCTACGTCATTGACGAACACCGCGGCCGCAGCCAGGGCTGCAACGGCGTGGTGCCCTGCGGCGGCGGCATCTACAAATTCGTCCCCGATGTCTACGGCGATCTGTCATCCGGTGCCTTATACGTGCTCAAAGTGAATGGCGCCGACGGTGTGGGCCAGGGCGAATGGGTCGGCCCCATCGATCCCATGACCGCCCGCACCGCCGGCACCGCCGCCGGTGGCCAGAGCTATCAGCGCCCAGAAGACATCGAGATCATCGCTGACAAACTCTATGTCGCCATTACCGAAGGCCCGCGCGACGCCGTCACGGACATCGGCAGCGGCGAGCTGGAGTTTGATGGTGAGTTGTACGAAGGCCGCGTCATCGCCATCGACCTGAACAACATGGCGGTCACCAACTTCGTCAAGCCCGGCGTGAATGTGCCGGTGGAGATCGGTCGTCCCGGCGACGCCAACTTCCAGACCGGCTTCGACAGCGTCGACAACCTGGCGGAATCACCCAGCGGGGATTTGATCATGCAGGAAGATAACGTACCTTCGGACATCTGGTTCGCCAGCACGGAGACCAACGAGTTCGGCGCCTCAGAACAAGTGGAGTTGTTCGCCTCTTTGACCGACCCCGGTGCCGAGGGAACAGGCGTTTATTTCAGCCCCTTCGACCGGCATACATTGTACGTGAACGTGCAACACTCGGCTGCGCAAGACGGTGACGGCACTTGGGCCATCACCCGCAAGCACGGCAAGATGTTCAAGTTCGACTAAGTCGAGATTGAAATAAAACTCACCTTGGGGTGGCCTCGGCCACCCCTTTTTTTGTGTCTCAGAATTGCCCGCTGCGCAACAGCACCAAGGTACAGGCATGCTCGAAGGCAATCCCTTCGCGCTGCAAGGCGGCGCCAAGTTCAGCATTTTCGCTGCCCGGATTGAAGATCACCCGGCCCGGCTTGAGACGCACGATCTCATCGATCAGGAACGCAGAAATAGACGCCGAGACGTACATAGTCAGCGTATCCACGCGACCGCTCACCTCATCGAGACTGTCTAACACCTCCAGCCCGTCGATGCTGTCCACATTGGGATTGATGGGCACCACCTCGTGGCCGCCGTCGTGCAGCCGCCGCAACGCCATATTGGCATAACTATCGCGGCGCGCGCTGGCGCCGAGCACCGCCACGCGCTGATGCATATCAGGCACTAGCGTCCCTGGATCAGCTCGATCTTGTAACCGTCCGGATCTTCGACGAAGGCGATCACGGTGCTGCCGTGTTTCATCGGGCCGGGCTCACGCGTCACCTTGCCGCCACGCTGCTTAATCTCGTCACACATGGCGTAGATATCCTCCACCCCCAGGGCGACATGACCATAGCCATTGCCCAGGTCATAGCTGTCGACACCCCAGTTGTAGGTCAGCTCGATCACAGCCGTCTCTGACTCCTCACCATAACCGACAAAGGCCAGGGTGAACTCTCCCTCGGGATACTCCTTCTGCCGCAGCAGTTTCATTCCCAACACATTGGTGTAGAAATCCAGGGACTTTTCCAGATTACCGACGCGCAGCATGGTGTGTAGCATTCGCATGGGAGACTCCTTTGCTTGGTGAGTTTCGAGGCCTTAGATACCGACCTCGTAATGGCAGATATAATCCACCAGCTCGTCGACCTCGACCTCAAAGTGCGAATTGCCGGGCACGCTGAACGACTCGCCAGCCTGGTATTCGGTCCAGGCCTGCTCATCGGCCAGCTTGACGCGGCAACGACCCTGGGTGACCTGCATGGTCTCAGGCGCCTGGGTGGAAAAACGATAGGTGCCGGGTAACATGACCCCCAGGGATTTCATCTCACCCTCGGCGGTGATGACGGAACGGCTGGTGACCTTGCCGTCATGATAGACATTGGCACGATGGGTGATAGTGGAGTTTTTGAATTCCATTAGCCCATGCTCCTGCCCTTGGCGGCGGCGATGCGCAGGCGCAGCGCGTTAAGCTTGATGAAACCTTCGGCGTCCTTCTGATCGTAGGCGCCGGCGTCATCCTCGAAGGTGGCGATGTTGGCATCGAACAGGCTTTCGTCCGACTTGCGCCCCACCACGCTGACACCGCCCTTGTAGAGCTTGAGCCGCACCACGCCGTTGACCCGTTCCTGCGAGGCGTCGATCATCTGCTGCAGCAGCTTGCGTTCGGGTGACCACCAATAACCGTTATAGATCAAGCTGGCGTATTTGGGCATGAGTTCGTCTTTCAAATGGGCTACTTCACGATCCAGGGTGATGGACTCGATGGCGCGGTGGGCCTTGAGCATGACGGTCCCCGCCGGGGTTTCGTAACAGCCGCGCGATTTCATGCCGACGTAGCGGTTTTCCACCAGATCGAGACGGCCGATGCCGTTGTCACCGCCGACCTTGTTGAGGTAACTCATCACCTCGGCCGGACTCATGGCCTGGCCGTCGATGGCGACGATATCGCCCTTTTCATAAGTCAGCTCCAGATAGGTGGGCTGGTCCGGGGCGGCCTCGGGTGAGACGCTCCAACGCCACATATCCTCTTCCGGCTCGGCCCAGGGATCTTCCAGAATGCCGCCTTCGTAGGAGATGTGCAGCAGATTGGCATCCATGGAGTAGGGCGATTTCTTGCCCTGCTTTTTGAAGTCGACGTCGATGTCGTGGGCCTCGGCGTAGGCCATCAGCTTTTCGCGCGAATTGAGATCCCATTCGCGCCAGGGGGCGATTACCTTGACGCCGGGCTTCAACGCATACGCACCCAACTCGAAGCGCACCTGGTCGTTGCCCTTGCCGGTGGCGCCGTGGGAGATGGCGTCGGCGCCGGTCTGGTTGGCGATCTCCACCAGGCGCTTGGCGATCAGCGGCCGGGCGATGGAGGTGCCGAGCAGGTACTCGCCCTCGTAGAGGGTGTTGGCGCGAAACATGGGGAAGACATAGTCGCGGGCGAACTCCTCGCGCAGGTCCTCGATGTAGATCTGCTTGATGCCCATGGCCTTTGCCTTGGCGCGCGCCGGTTCCACCTCCTCGCCCTGGCCAATGTCGGCGGTGAAGGTGACCACTTCGCAGTGGTACTCATCCTGCAGCCAGCGCGCGATGATGGAGGTATCCAGGCCGCCGGAATAGGCCAGCACGACTTTGTTTACACCAGATTGGGACATGAGGCTCTCGCTAAGTGTTATTGAACGGAAAGGTGGCGATTATAGCGCGAAGCCGGCCCGCCCTTACAGAGTCCGGCGCTATTTAACGCCGGGCGCGATCACCGCGTAGGAGACGATATCGAGCCGGTCGTCATCGCCGTTGTTGTACAGCGTCAGGGTCTCCGCCGCCACCCGGTCATGGTCGTAGCGCACGGAAAAATCCAGGGTGTAAAAGCGGCCGCGATAGGGCGAGTTGGTGACGTAGTGAGTAAGCTGGTAAGCCAGCGGCGCGCCGAGCTGCGCCTGAATCTGCTTGAGGCGCGCGTCCCATTTACCGGGCGGCTGTTCGCTGGAAAACAGGCTCAGCGCCCGGTCCAGATCGCCGCGCGCCATGGCCTGGTAGAAACGGTTGCCGAGCTGCATGGCCCGCTCGTCCGAGGGGAAGTCGCTGCAACCGAGTAACAGGATGCCGAGCAGGCCGAGCACCAGCCAGCGTCCCGGGTTCAAGTGTCTTGCCGTCATGGATACTCCTTACTCAAAACGCAGCTGTAGCAGCTTGCCGCCGGTGTTGTCGGCCATGTTCCCAAACGCAAACTGGGTGTCCGGATTGGCGCGCCCGATGGCGATGGGGAAGATGGGGCTGTGGACTTCATCGTAGTAGATGCGATCCACCGAGGGCTCATCGCCCAGCAGGATATAGGCGCCGGGCGCCCGCTGCCGGGCCAGGGCGGCGAAGGTGCGGCCGATGGTCTCGTCGCTGCCCAGGAAGGGCGCGCCGACCATGAAACGGTCGAACACCTCGCCCATGCCGCCGCTGTACGTCTCGGTGGCGCCGTCGGCATACCAGCTCAGCCCCGCCAGCTGCTTGCCGGTGCGCAACATGATGACGCGCAGCAGCGGCACCAGAAAGGTCGACGCGCCGTGCATGGAGCCGGTGGCGTCGATGACCAGGTGCACATCGCGGCCGGGGATCTCCTTCAGGCCGCTGATAAAGACGTCGAAATCCTTGCGCCCCTTGCCCGAATCCAGTCCCACCGCCTTCAACACCTCCTCCAGCTGATCCTCGCTGTCGAAACCGCTGCTGCCCTCCAGCTCGCCGTAAAGGCGCTCCTTGTCCTGCCGCAACTGATCGATCTCGGCCGCCATCTGCGCCACCTGTTGCTGCAGCTGGGGCGTGCGCACATCCTCGTGGATGCGCGAGGTGATGATGATGGCCACCAACAGGAAGACGAAGGTGGCCAGCATCAGCAGGGCCACGTCGGAAAAGCTCTCGTGGATATTGCTCTGACTTTGGCTCCGCGGACGCAACATGCTCATCTACCTCCGGGCAGCAGACTCATGAAGCGCACCCACCAGGGGCGGTTGAGGGCGTAGACCAGGCGCATCTCCTGGCGCAGCATGTCGCAATAGGCGCGGTGCTGTTCCAGCATGGCCTGCAGCGATTCGCCCTCCCGGCCGGCCTCGCCCTTGACGAAGCTGCGCACCTCGTCGCGGAATCCGCTGAAGGCCAGCGTCGTGCCGCCGAAGGAGCCGCGCAGGGCCTGCAGCTGATCGTCCAGCCCCTGCAGCTCGGCCTTCAGGGCACGCACGTCGCGCTCCAGGGTGTCCTTGTAATCGGCAGAACAGTAGACCAGACAGATGCGCCCCAGATTGTCATACAAGGCCTCGACACCGTGCTGGGTGATCTGGGCGAAGACGCGCAGCAGTACACCGCCGAAGACGGCGCCCAGCAGGGTGGTGTAGAAGGCCGTGCTCATGCCTCCCATGGCCCGGCGCAGGCCGTCGATCAGCTGGTTGCGGTCCTGACCCAGGGCGTCCAGCGAACCGGTCAGACCGGCCAGGGTCAAGGTCAGCCCCATGACGGTGCCGATCAGCCCCATGGTCACCAGCAGGTTGCCGGCCACTTCCACCGAGCGACTGCCGCGCTCGAACACCGCCAGCTCGGCGCGCATCAGGTTTTCCACCTCGGGCCGACCTTTGGTGTCAAGGGTGGTCTTGAGCGACTCGAAGAAGCGGTCCACGGCGCGGGCCTGGTAGCCGGACTCAAAGCCCTGCAGCCCGCGTTCGCGCACCACCGCCTCCACCTGCCGCAACCGCCGCGCCTCCAGCGAGATCTTGGTCGCCAGCCACAGACTACCGCCCACGCCGAGCAGGAACATGCCCAGGATCAACCAGGTCATGCGGCTGACGTCGTTTTCGATGTAATCCCAGATGCCGGTGTCGCTGTACAAGGTGAAATAGACGCCCAAGGCCACCAGGGCCCAGAGCAGCCAGAAGATTATAGTTCTGTTGGCCATCGTTTCCTCCTCCTTCAAACTTCAAAATCTGCGATAACCGAGACGCTTGTTGAACAGCTCGCCGATCACCCCGCCAAAGGCGCAGAACTCCATCGCCAGGATGACGAAAAAGGACCACCAGCCCATGGGCATGAGACGGTAGCCATCGGGCACGCCGCTGAGAAATTGGCTATCCCAGTAACTGATCAGCAGCACCAGCAGGGGCGGAAAGTGGGCGATCCATTTGCCGCCGTAGCCGTAGATGAGCCCGACCGCGATGCCGGCAATGAAGGGGATGAAATAGATCTGCAGACCCCAGGCCCAGTTGAAGGTGGCCAGGCCGTAATACAACTCCACCCGGATGCCCAACAGCACGCCGCCCAGATAGGTGATGAGACAACCGGCGCACATGGCGATCATCATCAGGCCGTAGTCGGTCTTGCGCGGCACCATTACCTTGCTCATCGGATATACCTCCTTCTTGCAGTTACCCACAGATCGCACGCCGCGAGGCGGCGAATAAAGCGTAAAGGGACGGGAGCGGGATGATTCAGGACTGACCTTCACCACGATTGCTTCAGCGCCTTCTTCCTGCCGGCGTTTTAGCTCTATACATCAAACGCCGTGCCAACCCGAAGGGATTCAGGATTTATTAATTAATTCAGATGCTTGGGAATAGACAGGGCGAAGGAACAGGCCCGACCGGGAAGGAAATGACACGATATATCGTATTGACACGATATATCGTGTCACTCTTTAGCGAGTTCGATCCCCAGCTTGAGCATGCGCGAACGCAGGGTGTTGGGGTGCAGGCCAAGGATGCGCGCCGCCCCCTTGGGGCCGGCGATGACACCGCCGCAATAGGCCAACGCGCGGCTGATATGGGCGCGTTCCACCGTCTCCAGACTCTGCAACGCACCGTCTACCCGCTCGGCCGCCGGGGTCTGGGGCAGCAGACCGCTGACATCGACGCTGGGGCCGTCGGCTAGAATGGCGGCGCGCTCGATGACGTTCTGCAGCTCGCGGATGTTGCCGGGCCAGCGGTACTGCTGCAGCGCCTCCAGCGCGCCGGTGCGAAAGCCGCGCAAGGGTTTGCCGAAGCGGCGCGCCGCGCGCTGCAGGAAATGGCGCGCCAACAGCGGGATGTCGCCGTTGCGCGCGCGCAACGGCGGCGCCTCGATGGGGAACACGTTCAGACGGTAGAACAGGTCCTCGCGGAACTGCCCCGCGGCGACCGTGCGCGCCAAATCGCGGTTGGTGGCGGCGATGATGCGCACATCGACGCGGATCGGCGTGCCGCTGCCGACGCGCTCGAATTCCTGCTCCTGCAACACGCGCAGCAGCTTGACCTGGGTCTCGGGCGCCAGCTCGCCGATCTCGTCCAGGAACAGGGTGCCGCCGTCGGCCAGCTCGAAACGCCCCTTGCGCTCCTGCAGCGCGCCCGTGAAGGCGCCCTTCTCGTGGCCGAATAGCTCGCTCTCCACCAGGCCGGCGGAGATGGCGGCGCAATTGACCTTGATCAGCGGCCGCTCGCGGCGCGGGCTGTGGTCGTGGATGGCATGGGCGATCAGCTCCTTGCCGGTGCCGCTCTCGCCCTGCACCAGCACGGTGGCGTCGGTGTCGGCCACCTGACGGATCTTGCGCAGCATGCGCTGCACCGGCGCCGAGGTGCCGACGATCTCGCCGAAATTGTGGTCCTCGCGGATCTCAGCCTGGAGATAGCTGTTCTGCTCCTGCAGCTGCTCCTTGAGCCGCTCCACCTCGCGGAAGGCGGCCAGCAGCTCGGCCTCGGTACGCTTGCGCTCGGAGATGTCCTTGAACACCACCACCGCCCCGGTGAGGCGCTCGCCCTCGTAGATCGGCGTGCTGGTGTACTCCACCGGAAACGGCGTGCCATCGCGGTGCCAGAACACCTCGTCGGCGACATCGTGGTGCACCTCGCCGTCGCTGATAGCGTGGTAGATGGGACACTGATCGTGCGGATAGGGGCTGCCGTCGAGACGGCTGTGGTGGTGCATGTAGTGGATCTGCTGGCCGATGGTCTCCTGCGCCGACCAGCCGGTCATGCGTTCGGCGGCGGGATTGACGAAGGTGGCGGCGCCCTCGGCATCGAGGCCGTAAATGCCCTCGCCGACGGCGTTGAGAATGGATTCGGTGCGCCGCTGCAGCGCCGCCATCTCGTGTTCGGCCACCTTGTAGGCGCTGATTTCTTGGGCCAGACCCTGGCAGCCCCCCGCCGCTAGCGGCGTCAGGGTCACCAGAAAACTGCACTGCCCCAGACGCCATTCGTAGCTGACCGGCGCGCCGGCCAGGGCCTGTGCATGGGCCGCCGCCGCCACATCACCCGCGGCGCATTCGACCAGCGCCTGCCCCGCCTGACAGCCGTCCAACAGGCCGGGCTCGCCGCCGTATTCCAGCAGGCGACCGTCAGCGTCCAGGCGCCACCAGGCGCTGCGGGGGACAGGTTGAAGATCGCTGACGGACATGGGCATATACAGGCTCGAATCGAGCCCCGCATGCTCGCACATCCGCGCCCTCGGCACCAGCCGCGGCGGCGCGCGTTAAGCTTGATGACAGCTTGATCCGCTTTAATGCACACTTGAGACACTCAGCCGACGACGAGCCCATGCGCATACTGATCATCGAGGACGATTCCGACCTGGCGGCCAACATCTACGACTACCTGGAGGCCAAGGGTCACAGCGCCGATGCCGCCGGCGACGGCGTCACCGGCCTGCACCTGGCCATCACCCAGGACTACGATGTCATCATCATGGACATCAACATGCCCGGCATGGACGGCCTTACCGCCTGCCGCAAACTGCGCCAGGAGGCCGGCAAGCAGACCCCGGTGCTGATGCTCACCGCCAAGGACACCCTGGACGACAAGCTGGCCGGTTTCGACAGCGGCGCCGATGATTACCTGGTCAAGCCCTTCGCCCTGCAGGAACTGCTGGCGCGTCTCACGGCGCTGGGTAAACGCGGCAAGGGCGAGTCGGATCAGCAGCTGCTGCAAGTCGCCGATCTCTGTTTCAACCCCAACACCCTGGAGGTGAAACGCGCCGGCCAGCCCGTCACCGTCACCCCCACCGGCCTCAAAATCCTGCAGCTGCTGATGCGCAACTCGCCCAATGTGGTGACGCGGCGCCAGATCGAGGAGGCCCTGTGGCGCGACTCACCGCCGGACAGTGATTCCCTGCGCGCCCACATGCACACCCTGCGCGGCGCCGTGGACCGCCCCTTCGGCACGGCCCTGATTCATACCATCCACGGCATCGGCTTCAAGCTGACGCCCCCGGCCGAGGCCGATGATGCAATATAGACAAAGCCTGCGTCGCCGCATCACCTTCTCCTTTGTCGCCTTCGGCGCCGTGCTCAGCCTGGTGATCGGTATCGGCGTCTATTTCGCCATCGAAGACATCGAGAAAAATCTAATGGTAAACAGTCTCCACGGCGAATTGGACTATGTGCTGCACCAGACCGATCTGCCCTTGGGCATTACCCGCCAACTGAGCGCCAATATCGTGCTCTATCATGTCGACGCGGCGCAGCGCCACATCGTGCCGGAACTGATCCGCAATCTGCCGCCCGGCGCCCATGAACTCAATTACGAGGGACAGACCTTCCATGTACTGATCGCCGCCAGCCGTCGCGGCATCGTGTATCTGATCGAAGAGGCCACGGAATTCGAGCAGCGCGAAGTCGCCATCCAGATCGCCCTCGGCGCCGCCGTGGTGGCGGCCATCCTGATCGCCCTGTGGCTGGGCGCCTGGCTGTCGGGCAAGGTGATTTCGCCGGTCACCGCGCTGGCACGGCAGGTAGCCCGGCTGCGACCGGGACAGCCCCACCCGGCGCGGGTGGCGGCGCAGTATGCCGACGACGAGGTGGGCCAGCTGGCCAATACCTTCGACACCTATCTGCAACAGATGGAACAGTTCATCCGCCGCGAACAGGAGTTCACCGCCGACGCCAGCCATGAGCTGCGCACGCCGCTGACCGTCATCAACGGGGCCTGCGAATTATTGCTGGAAAACCCCGAGTTGCCCGAGCGCGCGCGGCGCCAGATCGAACGCATCGCGCGCGCCGGCGAACGCATGTCGCAAATGCTGGAGAGCCTGTTGTTGCTGGCGCGCGAGACCCCCACCGGCCCGCTCGGCAGCACCGAATTGTGCCGGGTGGAAGACGTGGTGCAGGAGGTGGTGGAACAGCACCGCTTCATGATCGGCGACAAGGCGCTGACACTGCGCTGCGACATTGTCACCGGCTTCACTCTCAACACCTCGCGCACGGCGCTGGCCATCGTCTTCAGCAACCTGCTGCGCAACGCCATCAACTACACCGAGGTCGGCGAGGTAGTGGTGCGGGTCAGTGAGCGGCGCGTCGAAATCAGTGACAGCGGCAGTGGCATCGGCGCCGAGGCGCTGGCGCACATCTTCGATCGCCACTACCGCGGCCCCAATGCCCGACAGGGCGGCAGCGGCATCGGGCTCTCCATCGTCAAACGCATCTGCGACCGCCAGCACTGGCGCATCCACATCGCCAGCGAACCGAACCGGGGCACCACCGTCAAGCTCGAATTCTGAGCCCAACGGCGCGTAATGTGACCGGGCGCACAAAAAATTCCGGCTTTTGACGAAATCTTCACACCCCCTTGACCTGCGCTTTACATCCCCGTTGCTAGATTGGAATCCTGCCAAAAGCAGTGGCAGCAGCGTTTGGAGACAGGTCAATGACCATCAGCAGTGCACACATTTCCCTGAGCGACCGCCATGACGGTGTCGCCCGCCAGCATGCAGTGGAACTGGAGCTCCTGGCCGCGGGTGAGGCCCCGCGCGGCGAGGTAGAGCGTTTTATCCAGACAGTGTTCAAACGGGCCTACGGCGCCCGGATCAGTACGTTTCTGCCCTATCTGCTCAGCATGCGCGAAGAGGACAGGGTGGTCGCCGCCCTGGGTATCCGCCCGGCCTCGCTGAGTAAACTGTTTTTAGAGACCTATCTCGACCGGCCGCTGGAAAATCTGCTGGCGGCCAAAACCGGTCGCCCCATCGACCGCAGCCGTCTGGTGGAAGTGGGCAACCTGGCCTCCGGCCACGGCGGCGGCGCGCGGGCCCTGATTATCACCCTGACGGCCTACCTCAAGGGTGCCGGCTACGCATGGGTGGCGTTTACCGCCACCCCCCAGGTGCGCAACAACTTCGCCAAACTGGGCATCGACCTGATGCCGCTGGCCCGGGCCGACGGGCGCCGCCTCGGCGCGGCAGTGAACGACTGGGGCAGCTACTACGCCCAGGACCCGGTAGTGGTGGCCGCCAATGTCGCCGCCGGCGGCGCCAGCCTGCGCCGCGCCATGAGCGCCGAGCAACTGTTTCCCACGGCACAACGCTTGTGGGACGACGCCGTGAACGCCGGACGTCGCGGGTGCCTGTGGCAGCCGCCGCGCAGACTGTCGGCACAGTGGCCGGAATGGATGCTGGACAGCGACATCCACAGCTACGATTTCGACATATGAAGGCCGCCTCATGAGCGACATTCTCCAGGCCATCCAGCACTACGCCCGCACCACGCCGGCGGCCTGCGCCGTCGAGGGTGAGTACCTGCGCCTCAGCTATGCCGCCCTGCATGACGAGATCGAGCAACTGGCCGGCTTACTGCGCAGACAAGGCTATGGCCGCCTCGGCCTGCTGATGGACAACGGCCCGGCCTGGGTGGTCGCCGATCTGGCGGCCCAGGCGGCGGACGTCACCCTGGTGCCGATCCCGGCATTTTTCTCCAGCGAGCAGAGGCAACATGCGCTGCGCGATGCCGCCATGGAGGCGGTCATCGCCCTGGATACCTCGCTGATCGCCGCCAGCCTGCCCGACGCCCGGGTGCAACCGCTGGGCCGCATCGCCGGTCAGAGCGGCTGGCTGGCGGTACTGCCGTCCCAGCAACGCATGCCGGCGCTGCAGGGCGTGGCCAAGGTCACTTACACCTCGGGCACCACCGGCACGCCCAAGGGGGTATGCCTGAGCCGGACCCGCATGGGGCGCGTCGCCACGGCCCTGCGCGAGGCGATCCGGATCACGGCCGCCGACCGTCATCTGTGCCTGCTGCCCTTGGCGGTGCTGCTGGAGAACATCGGCGGGATTTACGTACCGCTGCTGAGCGGCGCCACCTGCGTCGTCCCCGGCCTCGGCACAGTGGGCATGAGCGGCGCGGCCGGCTTGGATCCGCAGCGCATGCTGCAGGCTATCGCCAACAGCCGTGCCAGCAGTGTCATCCTGCTGCCGCAGATGTTACAGGCCCTGGTGGGATTGATCGCCGCAGGCCTACCCCTGCCGGCACAGTTGCGCTTCATCGCCGTGGGCGGCGCGCCGGTCTCCCTGCGTCTGCTGGAACAGGCCCGCGACCTGGGCCTGCCGGTGTACGAAGGCTATGGCCTGTCGGAATGCGCGTCGGTGGTGGCGGTCAACCGCCCGGGCGCACAGCGCCTGGGCAGCGTCGGGCAGCCGTTACCGCACATCCAGCTCAAGTGCAGCCCGGCGGGTGAGATCCTGATCAAGGGCAATCTGTTCCAGGGTTATCTCAACCGGCCCACGCCGGACGGCGAATGGTACGCCAGCGGCGACTTGGGCTATCTGGACGCGGACGGGTATTTGTATCTGACCGGGCGCAAAAAGAACTGCTTCATCACCAGCTTCGGCCGCAACGTGACGCCGGAGTGGGTGGAGAAGGAGTTGACCCTTGCCCCCGCCATTGCCCAGGCGGTGGTCTTCGGCGAGGCGCGCCCCTTCAATGTGGCGCTGATTGTAGCGCGCGGCAGCGACGCAGAGATCGACGCCGCCGTGCAACAGGCCAACCGCCAGCTACCCGACTACGCCCGGGTCAGTGCCTGGCTCAGGGCCGATGCGCCCTTCAGCATCGACAATCATCAGTGCACCGCCAACGGCCGCCCGCGTCGCGAACAGATCGCCCGGCTCTATGCCGACCGCATCAATGCACTTTACGAGACAGACGGGCACGGCGCCCGCAAGGAGTCAGTATGTCATTCTTTAACCAATTGATGGACGCCACCGCCGAGGCGCGCACCGAGATGCTCGCCATCCCCCAGCTGCAGGCCGGGGTGCGGGGCGAGATCAGCCTAGCGACCTACAGCTATTTCCTCAGCCAGGCCTACCACCACGTCAAACACACCGTGCCGCTGCTGATGGCCTGCGGTTCGCGCCTGCCGCAACACCCGGCCTGGATGCGCAATGCCGTCATCGAGTACATCGAGGAAGAGAAGGGCCACGAGGAGTGGATCCTGGACGACATCAAGGCCTGCGGCGCCGATGCCGAGGCGGTGCGCTTTGGGCAAGCCGCCCCCGAAACCGAGATGATGGTGGCCTACGCCTACCACACCATCGAGCGCATCAACCCGGCCGCCTTCTTCGGCATGGTGCTGGTCCTGGAAGGCACCAGCATCAACATGGCCACCCAGGCCGCCGCAGCGCTTAAGCAGAATCTGGGGCTGCCCGACAGCGCCTTCACCTATCTCACCTCCCACGGTGCCCTGGATATCGAGCACATGGGCTTTTTCGAAGGGCTGATGAACAAGGTGGAAGACCCGACCACCCAGCAACAGATCATCCACTGCGCGCGCATGATGTATCGCCTCTACGGCGACATCTTCCGCACGCTGAAGATTTAAGGGGATACGTCATGAACCTGAAGGACAAACGCATTCTACTCACCGGCGCCTCCGGCGGCATCGGCCGCCATCTGGCACTGCAGCTGGCCGGGCACGGCGCCCGGGTCGCCCTAATCGGCCGTCGCCTCGACGCCCTGCAAACACTGGCCGCCGAAATCAAAACCGACACCGGCCAAGACGCCTACCCCGTCGCCGCCGACCTGGGCACCCACGAGGGTCGCAAAGCGGCGCTGGACGAAGTGCGGCGCAGCCTGGGCGGTGTGGACATGCTCATCAACAACGCCGGCGTGGTCGACTTTCACGACTTCAGCGAGCAGGACCCGGCCATGATCGACCGCATCTACCAGACCAACCTGATGGCACCGGTGCAGCTCACCCGCGCCCTGCTGCCCGAACTGCTGGAACAGGGCAGCGGCCGCATCGTCAACATCGGCTCCACCTTCGGCAGCATCGGCTTCGCCTACTTCGCCGCCTACTCCAGCAGCAAGTTCGCCCTGCGCGGCTTTTCCGAGGCGCTGCGGCGTGAACTGGACGGCAGCGGCGTCGGCGTCAGCTACTTCGCCCCGCGCGCGGTGAAAACCCCGGCCAACAGCGCGGCGGTTTATCAAATGGCCGAGGCCACCAAGATGCACATGGACGAACCGCAGGCAGTGGCGCGCTTCATCGTCCGCAGCATCACCAAAGAGAAGGCCAGCGCCTACTTCGGCTGGCCGGAAAAGCTCTTCGTGCGCATCAACGCCCTGCTGCCCGGCCTGGTAGACGGCGCGCTGCGCAAACAGAACCGCATCATGGCGCGTTTCGCGCCCAAGTCTTAACCGGAAACGGAGGTCACATTCATGAACAGCAGTCAACTTACATCCCTCGCCATCCTCGGCCTGAGCCTGATCTTCAGCCAGCAGAGTTTCGCCATCGGCGACGCCGCCAAACCACTGCAACAGCAGTGGGCGGAGGTGAAATACCAGACCCCGGAAAAGGCACGTGAAGACGCGTTCGAGAAACTGGCAGAACAGGCCAAGCAAGTCGAGCAACAACATCCGCAAGACCCGGAAGTGCTGGTGTGGGAGGCCATCATTCTCAGCACCTATGCCGGCGAAAAAGGCGGCTTCGGCGCCCTCGGCCTGTGCAAAGACGCCAAGGCGCTGCTGGAACGGGCGGAAAAGATCGATCCTAACGTGCTCAACGGCTCGATCTACACCTCGCTCGGCAGCCTCTACTACCAGGTACCCGGTTGGCCCATCGGTTTCGGTAATGACGACAAGGCCGAAAAATACCTGAAAAAGGCGCTGGCACTGAATCCGGACGGCATCGACGCCAACTTCTTCTACGGTGATTACCTGCTCGAAGAAGGCCGCTATCAGGAAGCCGTCGCGGCCTTGGAGAAGGCCCTCCACGCCCCCGCCCGCCCCGAGCGCGAAATCGCCGATGCCGGACGCCGTGCAGAGATCCAGGCCAAGCTGAAACAGGCCAAAGACGAACTATAGCCCTCCTCCCTAGCTGTAGTGTGTAGTCCCCCTTAGCGGCGCCTGGCCCGGCGGTAACACCGGGCAGTTTTTGGCAGGCGCCGCCCTTCTTTGGTACCCTGCTTGCCATCAACGCGACAGCCAAGGAAAACACACCATGAACCAGGAAACCCAATCCGCCAGTTTCGACGGCGACAACCTCTATCGTGAAGAGAACTTCACCGACCGCACCGTCGGCTCCATCCGGCGCATGACGCCGGTGACCAAAGACGGCGCGGAGGACAGCAGCCGCAGCGTCATCTACGTCGGCCAGACCCAGGTCATGACCCAGGTGGGCGCCCTGCCCCTAACCTTCGAGATCGAAGCCGACTCCCTGGAAGCCGCCATCGCCGGTTTCAGCGCCGGCGCCCAACAGGCCTTTGAGGAGACCATGAAGGAACTGGACGAGATGCGCCGTGAACAGGCCTCATCCATCGTGGTCCCCGGCGGCGGTGGTGGCGCTGGCGGTGTACCGGGCGGCGGCCTGCCCGGCGGGGGCAAGATTCAGATTTAGAAACCGTGCCAGCACGCAGCCCAAAAGCCCTGCTTTGATCACAAAGCAGGGCTTTTTTCTTGTGCATCCGTCATCGGCGTCGTGCCAGCCGCAACGCGGCTATCCCGGCTAGCAGCAACAGTCCAGGGGCCGGGGCCGGCACTTGGCTGGTGTTCACGGCCGTGGCGAATGTTAGGCCGTCCAGGTAAAACTCTTCGCTGGTGCCCGAGACGCCGCCGGCATACACCCGGTCACCATGAACAATGGAAAAGCTGTCGAGTGGTATATCCAGGATAAACCCGAGGAAGGGGACGGCGGCGGCGCTCGGCGTATTGCCCAAGCTCCCGCCACTGCTGGCGGAATCGGTGAGCCCCAGCAGGTCGCTGACCAGAAAGGCCTCGGCGCCGATCTGCAGGCCGATCTCGACCAGATTCAGTCCGGCCGGACTGGTGGCGGAATCGTTTTGCAGGCCCAGCAGGCCGACACCGGTGGCGGGAACATGATGAATGGTGAGGCCGATGCCGTCGTCCGTCCCGATCGGGCTGGAATCCACCTCGCCCTGCAGGAAGCCGCCGCCGGTCAGGCCGGTGGGGCCGGGGTCCCCCACCCCGCCGATCACATCGACATTCACCGAACCGGCCGCATTGCCACTGGAACCTGCGTCGAAGCTGCTCGCGCTGCCGTCAAAGCCTTCTGCGGAAATGGCGGCACCGCCCAGCGCCGTCCGCCAGGCCGCATGGTCAGTATAGGTGGAAATGACAGTGGCCTCGGCCACACTCACAGAAAACAGCGGCAGGACCGCCGCCAGGCAGATAGATCGAATCCACATCGCTTGACCCCCAATTGTTGTAATTATTACATGACCGAATTTCTACCTTGCAATAATCGCGGCCATGGGTCAAGCCCCGACAATCAACAGCGCGCCAGCACCAGGGGCACATCCATCTCGGCGCGGCTCAGGCCGCCATGGAAACCGACCATGGCGGCGGGCGGCTCGCCGGGCAGGCGCTGGGTGA
Source organism: Candidatus Tenderia electrophaga (assembly GCA_001447805.1). Taxonomy (NCBI): domain Bacteria; kingdom Pseudomonadati; phylum Pseudomonadota; class Gammaproteobacteria; order Tenderiales (SeqCode); family Tenderiaceae (SeqCode); genus Tenderia (SeqCode); species Tenderia electrophaga (SeqCode). The sequence continues at coordinate 975,696 of CP013099.1, read as the reverse complement.
GCACAAAGTCGTCCTTCATCACCAGGGTGTAGTCACCGATGCGGGAGTCCAGTTCGGGATGGGGCTCACCCAGTCCGAACAGGCCGCGATCGAGCAGTTCAACACTGGCATAGAGTTCCGCGGCATGTCCCAATTCCGCTTGCACATAATCGATGAATTGCCGGCGCATGGCGGCGCGCACGTAACAATACGCCAGGCGCGGCTCGCCGCACATCGGCAGCTGCAGACAGTGCTGCAAGCGCGGCATATCGTTTACCCTCAGACGACGCTCGGGCGGCACGTCGACGAAACCGTGATCAGCGCTGAGCAGCACCACGCTGTCCGTACCGTCCAATGCCTGGAGCAGGTTTGCAAACGCATCATCCAGTTGGCCGAAATGGGTCGCCACCTCGGCGCTGCCGACACCGTGCTGATGCGCCAGGCTGTCGAAGCCGGGCCAGTAGCTGTAGATATATTTCGGGCCGTCGTGGCTGCGCGCCGTGGCGGCGGTTTGCTTAAAACAGTCCTGCAGACCATCGTGCAGCACCAGCTGCGCCTTGCCCAAATGCGCCCGGTTGAACGCCGAGTCGGACAGCCACTGAGGCATGATCGAATAACAGGCGCCAGCCATCAGATCAAACACCGGGCGATGCCCAAACAGGGCCGCGGGAGTCACGCTTGGGTTCAGGTCGGCCTGGTTGGCGCGCGTCAGAAAAGGCAGCACGGTCACCACACTGCCCACTTCGCGCAGCCAGGTGTACCAGCCGGTAAGGCCGTGCTGCTGCGGCGCCAGGCCGGTGAGATAGGTGGAGATAGACGCCGCCGTGGTGGGCGGCGCCACGGCGTGGATACGGCCGTGCAGATGTTGCGCCATGACGCTGTCGGCGGCGCGCTGGGTCAGATAGTGATAGCCCAGACCGTCCATGATCAGCAGGATAATGTTGCGCGCGTCGGAGAGCATACCCGGATCCAAATCACGCAGGGGCGGATACACGCCGCTCGCGCCGCCGCGCGCGGTGATAATGCTGCGCATCAGATTGACGATGCTGCCGCCCTGGTAATCGGGAATGTTCACGCTAGCGGACATCAGTTCAGCGCCAACCGCATCACGCGCGGCAACAAGATGCTGACAAACAGCGTGATCAGCACCGTGCCCAGAATGTTGAGCCAAATCCCCACCCGCGCCATTTGCGGAATAGTCACTTGGCGGCTGGCGAAGACGATGGCGTTGGGCGGCGTGGCCACCGGCAGCATGAAGGCGAAGGAGGCCGCCAAGGCCACCGCCGCCATCAAGATCAGCGGCGGCAGCTCGGCGGCCAGGGCAAAGCCCGCCATTACCGGCAACAACAGCGAGGCGGTGGCGGTGTTGGAGGTCACCTCGGTGAGAAAGATCACCATCGCCACCAGCGCCAACACCAGCCAGAACAGCTCGACGCCGTGCAGCAGGGTGAGCTGTTGTCCCAGCCATTCGGTCAGACCGCTGGCGCCGAATCCGGCCGCCAGGGCGAAACCTCCGCCAAACAAAACGATGATGTCCCAAGGAATACGCACCGCCGTCTTCCAATCGAGCAGGAACTGACCTTGCTTCAGATCGGCGGGGATCATAAACAGCAGCAGGGCACCGAAGATGGCCACGCTGGAATCGGTCACCTCGCTCAGCGCCGGCACATCCAGCAGGCCGCGAAACAACCAGGCCGCGACCACCAACACGAAGACCGCCAAGACACGTTTTTCCTGTTTGCTCATAGGGCCCAGGGCGGCCAACTGTTCACGGATGACCGCCTTGCCGCCCGGCAATTCCGTCATGTCGCTGCGAAAGACGACACGGCTGAGAAACAACCAGGTCAATATCAACATGATGGCGGACAGGGGCGCGGCGAACAGCATCCATTCGGCAAAACCGATGGTATAGCCGTATTGCTTCTCCACCACGCCGGCGAGGATGGCGTTGGGCGGCGTCCCGATGAGGGTGGCCACACCGCCGATGGAGGCGGCATAGGCGATACCCAGCATCAAGGCGATGCCGAAATTGCTGGGGGGCGGCTCCTCGCCCGGCGGCGCCGCGTTGCCGGCAAGCTGACGCAGCACCGCCATGCCGATGGTGACCATCAACATGGCGGTGGCGGTGTTGCTGATCCAGCAGGAGAGAAAGGCGGTGGCCAGCATGAAGCCCAGCAGCACCCGGTTGGGCGTTACGCCCACCAAGCGCACCGTGTGCAGGGCGATGCGTTTGTGCAGGCCCCAGCGCTCGATGGCCATGGCGATGAGAAAACCGCCCATGAACAGATAGATCAGATGATTGCCGTAGGAGGCCGTCACCGTGGCGGCGGGCATGACACCCAGCATGGGAAACAGGGCGATGGGAAACAAGGCCGTGGCCGGGATGGGGATCGCCTCGGTGATCCAGAACACCGCCATCAGCAGGGTCACCGCCGCCACCTTCATGCCCTGGGGCGGCATGCCCTCGGGCAGCGGCAATAGCACCATCAGGAAAAACAGGCCGGGGCCCAACAACAGGCCGACTTGCTGCCGCCGGCTCAGTCCCATCGCCATCGCGCTCATAGTGTCCTTTCCGTGTGCTCGAATCGTTTGCTGGAAATACAGCCACGATACGCCCACGGCCGGTCACTGTAAAACCGGTCGGGCAGCGCGCAGCGCGGTCCGCCCGGTGAGAAATGCCGGTTATGATCGCGTTAGAGGGTGGTGTTCCACAGAATCTGTTTCAACAAGACGTCGGTACCTTGCATGCGTTGCGACAGCGTCAGGGCGATGTGGCGCATAACGATATAGCCCACCTCCGGGTGACTGTTGAGATACTCGCGTAAGGCAAGGCCGTCGACACGCACGGCTTGGACATTGCCGTGACAACGCACCGAGGCGGTGCGCGGCGCATTGGTGAGCCATCCCATCTCGCCGAATACGTCCTTATCCTGCTTGGAGATCACCACCTCGGCGCTGGTGACGGCGTTGCCATTGGAGACGATCTCGACAGTGCCCGCACACAACAGATAGAGATCATTGCCGATTTTATCCGACTCGCGGATCAGCATGTCGCCGTCGCCCAAACTCAGCGGGGTACAAAAGCGACTCACCTCGGCCAGCTGTTGCGGTGATAACTCGCTCAGCAGACTTACCTTTTCCAGCTCCTCGATCATTGATGCGCTCTCCGTGATCAATCATTGCCCCGTGCTTGGTCATCGACCAAAAGGCCGCGGCCATGAGTGCGGTGACGTTCACGCCTCGCCCGGAGCGTCCCGGCAAGCGGCCAGCTGCCGCCGGGCCGCCTCCAGCCCGAGCCGTTGCAGCAGGCGCATGTTGTCCTCCGGGATGCGGCCGACATCCGGATAATCGGCCCGCGCTCGCTCGATATCGGCCTCCAGAATCAGGTGAAACATGGGGAACGGCGTGCGATTGGTGTAGTTGCGTACATCATCCGGGTCCAGATCGGCGAATTGATAGTCGGGATGAAAACTGGCCACCTGGATCACCCCCTGCAGATTGAACTGGGCGATAAGCACATCGACCAGGTCGAGAAAGCGGTTGTATGCGTCAAACTCGCGCAAACAATCGGGGGTCACCAGCAGGGTGGTCGCGGTGCGGCCGTGGTCGGCATCGCGCAGCAACAGCAATTCGTCGATCAGGTCCTGCACCAGGCGGTCCGTGTCCCCGGCCTGGCTGACGACATAGCGCAGGGCGTTATTGCGCACGGGCTTATGGGCGAAGGGGCAGAAGTTGTGTTTCAGCACCACCTGCTCGACCCAGCAACGCGCCGCGGCAATCACTTGCGCCTCAGTCGGCATCGACCAAGGCCACCGGGTCGCCGATCTGAATCCGCCCCGCCACCAGCACCCGACAGCACACCCCGCCGCGCCATTCTTTGGCCATGGCGGCCAACAGGCCGGGGCACGCCTGCTCCATGCGCTCACAGGGATCGGTTTCCCGGCTGATGAGCAGCTCGACCTCGCCGACTTTCAGGATGCGGCCGCTGCTATCGCGCAGATCCAGGCCCTGGATCAGCAGATTGGCGCGGCGTGTGGTCCAGGGCAATGTATCGGCCGCGCCAAGGCCGAGCTCGGCGCAGGCCGCCTGCCAAGCTTCGCGTGTCAATACGGTGACTTGACGCGCGCCGGATTTGCCGCGAAAGTCGTCGGCCACGCCGTGTTCCAGACGTATCTCGGCGGTCTGCAACAACTGCATCGCGGCCCGTTTGCGGGCCCGTTTGGCAATACCGAGCAAGCGCGCCATGACGCCTCCTATTGCACGCCCTGGCTGTGCAGATAGTCGTCGTACCTGCCGGAGAAGTTGGCCACGCCGGTAGGCGTGAGTTCAATGATGCGCGTCGCCAAGGAGGCGACGAACTCGCGGTCATGACTGACGAAGATCAACGTACCGGGATAGTTTTCCAGTGCCAGATTGAGGGACTCGATGGATTCCATGTCCAGATGGTTGGTGGGTTCGTCCATCACCAGGATGTTGGGGCGTTGCAGCATCAGTTTGCCGAACAACAATCGCCCCTGCTCGCCGCCGGACACCACCTTGACCGACTTGTTAAGCTCGTCGCGGGAAAACAGCAGCCGCCCCAGGGTGCCGCGGATCACCTGCTCATCATCGCCGGGCTGGGCCCACTGGGCCATCCAATCAAACAGGTTCATGTCGGCGGCAAAGTCCTCGGCGTGGTCCTGGGCGAAATAGGCGATATTGGCATTTTCGGACCACTTCACCGTGCCCGCCGCCGGCGCCCGCTCACCCACCAGGGTCTTGAGCAGGGTCGACTTGCCGATGCCGTTGGGGCCGATGATGGCGAGGCGCTCGCCCACCTCCAGCATCAGGTTGAGACCACTGAACAGGGTCGCGCCGTCATAACCGTTGGCGACACCGTCCAGCTGCAGCGCCAGGCGGTGCAGCTTCTTGTCCTGCTCGAAGCGGATGAAGGGGTTGACCCGGCTGGAGGGCTTCACCTCCTCCAGCTGGATCTTGTCGATCTGTTTGGCGCGCGAGGTGGCCTGCTTGGCCTTGGAGGCATTGGCGGAAAAGCGGCTGACAAAGGTCTGCAACTCGGCGATCTGGGCCTTCTTTTTGGCGTTGTCGGACAACAAGCGTTCGCGTGCCTGGGTGGCGGCGGTCATGTATTCATCATAGTTGCCGGCGTAGAGACGCAGCTCGCCGTAGTCCAGATCGGCCATGTGGGTGCAGACGCTGTTCAGGAAGTGGCGGTCATGGGAGATGATGATCATGGTGGAGTTGCGTGCCGTGAGCACGTTCTCGAGCCAGCGGATGGTGTTGATGTCCAGGTTGTTGGTGGGCTCGTCCAGCAGCATGATGTCCGGGTCGGCGAACAGGGCCTGGGCCAGCAACACGCGTAGTTTCCAACCCGGCGCCACCTCGCTCATGGGGCCGAAGTGCTGCTCGATGGGGATGTCCAGCCCCAGCAACAGCTCGCCGGCGCGGGCCTCGGCGGTATAGCCGTCCATCTCGGCGAACTCGGCCTCCAATTCGCCGACCTTGATGCCGTCCGCTTCGCTCATCTCGGGCAGGGCGTAGATGCGGTCGCGCTCCTGTTTCACCGCCCACAACTCGGCGTGCCCCATGATCACCGTATCGACCACCGAATACCGCTCGAAGGCGAACTGATCCTGGCGCAGCTTGCCGATACGCTCGTCGGCGTCCCGCATCACCACGCCGCTGCTGGGCTCCAGATCGCCGCCCAGGATGTTCATGAAGGTTGACTTACCGCTACCGTTGGCGCCGATCAGGCCGTAGCGGTTGCCCTGGCCGAACTTGACCGAGACGTTTTCAAAAAGGGGTTTGGCACCAAATTGCATGGTGATATTGGCAGTGGACAACATTATGGATTCCCAGGATGGCGTTCAGATTACGAAAGGGGCGTCATTATACCCGAGCCGGGTTTGCCTGCGGGCCGATTCTGGGCCATGATGCAGCAATAATTGACCAAGGAGCTAAGGATTATGCTGAAAACCCATCAGACCGCGCCCCCATTCAGCCTGCCTGACCAGGACGGCCAAACCGTCAGCCTGGCGGATTTCAAGGGCGAAAAGAACGTGGTGCTCTATTTTTACCCCCGCGACGACACCCCGGGCTGCACCATCGAGGCCAATCAGTTCACCGCGCTGGCGGACGCCTTCGCACGCCACGACACGGTGGTGCTGGGGGTGAGCAAGGATTCCTGCACCAGCCACCGCCAGTTCATCGACAAGTACGATCTCAAGGTCGCACTGATCTCCGACAGCGACGGTGAATTATGCCAGGCCTATGGCGTGTGGCAGGAAAAGGAGAAAAACGGCGCAAAGAAGATGGGCATCGTGCGTTCCAGCTTCATCATCGACAAGTCCGGGCAACTGGCCTACGTGGAATACGGCGTCAATCCCGAGGGCCACGCCCAGGCGATACTGGAGCGGGTCAAGGCCCTGTAACGCGCCGGGCGGGCGCGTCGTCATCCCCCGCCCTGCATAGCATCGCTCAGCCCTGCCGCCAGGACTGGACCAGCTCGGCGACGAAGGCGCCGAAGCGGCGTGGGGCATGACCGATGACGGCCTCCTGGGCGGCCAGCGCCTCGGCCGAGGCCAGCAGGCCGTGCGCCTGAAAGTACTGATACATGACTTTGAAATCGTTCACCATCCAGGCGGGCATCATGTGTTGCGCCTGTTTGGCCCAGTTTTCCAGATCATCGCCGCCATAGCGGATATCGCGGCCGAGTTGCTGGGAGAATTCGGCGGCGATGCTTTCCCCGGTCCAGACCTCGGTGCCGTTGATGGCGAACGCCTGATTGTCAAAGCCGTCTTCGAGCAAGGCGTTGACGGCGGCGTCGGCGACGTCGCGGGCATCCACCCGATTCAGCCCCACATTCCCCAAAGGCTGAGGATAGGTGCTATAGGCCATGACGGCGGCCTGACCCCACTGATCGTTCTGGAAGAAATTATTGGCGCGCAGAATGGTATACGCCATTCCGCTTTCTTTGAGTTTCTTTTCCACCAGCACTTTGTTCTTGAAATGGGGAATACGGTCGGTGCCTTCCGGGTGCGGTACGGACAGGTAGACAATCTTTTTCACGCCGGCCATGGTCGCCGCCAACACGGCGTTGAGTCCCATCTGAATCTCGTTCTGACTCAGCGGTGTGAGCATGAATACCTTGTCAACACCGGTGAAGGCCTTGGCCAGACTGCCGCGCGCAACCAGATCGGCGACACACCCTTCCACCCCCTGGGGCAGCTGGTCCAGCTTGGCCGGATAATGGGTCAGGGCGCGTGGCTGTTCCCCTTTCTCCTTCAATCCGGCGGTCACGTGGCGGCCCACGCCGCCCGTTGCACCGATCACAAGTATTGTCATGTTTTACTCCTGATTTTTGATCGTCTGATCATCCATGGATTGACGGCCAATCCGCGCAAACATATGAATTGCATTCTATACGTGCACAGGGGGACGTGACAAAAATGATTCGCTCCGCGCAACGACTCCGCGGGCCCGGATCACGTCATGGATTCGGGCTGGAGAACGGCGGGCAAGGCATGCATCAGGCGCTTGACCCAAGGGCCGACCTGATCCAACCATAGACCGACAGAGGTGTGCACGTCGATTCCGCTATAGATCGCCGCGGCATAGGCCCCGCCCAAGGTGATCGTGGTGATAAGCAGCAGTTTCAGAAACACGCCGCTGCGTTGCTTTTCGCTCTGCACGGTGGACAGCTCTTCGCTTAGTACCTGGATGCGTAGCTGCAGACGTTTCATCTCCTGCGCGGCCTTGTCGGCCTCCTGCAGGGCATTCAGACTGGTGCTGCCCAATTCAGCCTCGAGTGCCTGCAAACGCTGTTCGAAGTCGGACTCCGCCTGGGCAAACCCGGCCTCCTTTTCGGCCATCACGGCCATCTGGGCGGCCAGCTTCCGTTGCAGCGCGTCACGCTCGCCGACCGCCCCCGCTTGCGCCTGCAATTGGTCATTGAGAGCGGCGAGCTTGTGCTCCAAGTCACTGCGCGATCGGGCCAAGTCCTTGACGTGCTGCTGCAATTCAACTTGCGCCTGGCAGCTCTGTTCCAAACTGGCCTCCAACGCCGGTACGGCGCGCTGCAAGCGATCGCGTTCATCTGCAAGCTCGACGACGCGCGCCTCGCGCTGACGCAACTCTGCCTCCAACTGGCTCAGCGCGGTATCTTGTTGCTCAGCCTGGCGGGCGGCGCTGTTAAGCTGCTCATCCAGTGCCTGACGTGCCGCCGAGGCCTGCTCATAGTCCCGCTGTACCTGTTCCAGCTGGGTCCGCAAGGCGCTGACGCTGTCATGCAAGTCGGCCTCTTGGCGACGCGCCTGCGTCAATTCGACAATTTCCTGTTCATGAGACTGGCGCATCTGCTGCAGTTCTGCAGCGAGTGTCTGCAGACGTTGATTCAGGTCTTCGTTTTGATTCTGCAGCCGGTCGCCGCGTTGACATTGCTGCGCCAGTTCGGCCTGCAAGGCGCCGACTTGCGGCAAGTCCTCAGTTTTCGCCAGCTGCCCCTGGATCTGCTGTAATTGATTGGTCAGCTGCGCCAACTGACCGTTGAGCCGGTCATTCTCGGCCACCAAGGCCTGGCGCTGTGTCTTCTCCTCACCCAGTTCCCGGGTCAGGTTGTGCACCCTTAGATTGGTGAGGGATGCGTCCTCCGAGCGCTGCTGCGCCTGCTGGCGACTGTCCTGTAGCTGTTGCGCCAGGGATGCCGACCGGTCTTTGAGGCGCTCCAATTCGCCGACCAGGTGACGGCCGTTGTCGCGCTCCTGGTCCAATTGAGTGCTGAGATCGTCGATGCGCTCGCGCAGTTTGGCTTCGGCTTTGGTCTTCAGGCTCCCCGCCTGCACGATCGCCTTCTTGGCCTCGGCCTTAACCTGGTTCAACTCCGCCTCAAGCGACTGCTGGCGCTGACGATAGGCCGATTGCTGCTCGGCCTGCTGCGCCAACTCGGTATTCGCGGTGTCCAATTGTTGCTGCACCTGGGCAAGCTTGGCGCGCAGTTCCCCGGCCTGGGCGGTAGCGGCGGCGGCCTTCACCGCGAACCCCTCCATCGCCGACGTTTGCAAAACATAGACCTTGAAACGTTGCTTGCCCAACAGGAAGGCGGCCACCGCGCTCATGCGATTATCGTCGGACAACACCAGATACTTTTGCGTGCGATCCAGGTCGTCCATGCGACCGCGCAATTCGGCGAAGGGGATGTTCATGCCACTGCCGTCGACGGCGAAATCATCCGCATTGCGCAGATCCAACACCTGCGCGCCGCGCGCCTTCAGGCTGTGCGCCCGTTCCTGATCCACCACATGGACCAAGGACTGTTCCAACAGGCGCTTGAAGTTGTGTTGGTCCAGGCGCAGCAATAGGCCGTCCTCAAGCATGCGCACCGTGGCACCGCGCGGGGTGTTGGCGATCAAGGCCTCTTCGCCGAAGGCCTCACCCGGCCCCACTGTGGCCAGGGTCACCGGCGCATCCTGCTGCGCACCGCGCCGGGTAATGGCGCAACGACCGCGCGACACGATGTAATAATAATCCGGCTGGTCGCCCTGTTCGAATATGACGCAATCCGCCTTGAATTCCACCGGCTCGACGACGGCCATCAGGGCCTGGATGCTGGACGGCGAAAGACTCAGCACGGCATCGCTCTGCATCAGGGTGCCGAGCCAGCCGGCCGACGCCTCGGTGTCGAGTTCGTCCACCTCGAAACCACCGCCGCTGTCCCAGTTGAGCAACAGGTCCAGCAGCTCGGCATCGATACACAGTACCTCGACACTGCTTTGGGCGATGACGCGGCTGCGTTTATCGGGTGCGAGAATGGCGTGACGCGCCCGCTCGCTTTCGGCCTTGATGATTTCCGTATGCGCCGAATTGGGTGCGTATTCCAGCGTGCCCGAGAGCAGGTAGACGATATGATTTTTGTCGATGCCCGCCGCCAGCGGTTGGCCCTTGCGGAAACTGAGCAGCGGCGAACGCTCCGCCAATTCGGTGAGCTTGTCATGATCGAGCCGGTACAGCGGCTCGAAAAAGCTTAATGAGGAAATATCATCGATGGTGTTCGCGACAGACATGGCATCCTTACGGGCATCAAGTTGACTGGATGCTGTTTATATCGGGTTCGCGGCCCAGGCCGATGAGGATTGAATGCCGTTTTTGCAGGCCGTTTCACACTCGTTCAGCGGCCGTGAAGGAGACTGTGACGCAGGACATAAAAAGCCCGGCGCGGCGCCGGGCTTTGTCTTGTGCTTAAGCCCGGATGTCTTGCCACCGTTCGTGGTGAGAAATCCGGGCTAGGTTATTTCCGTTTTGGTACGTAAATATCGGTGCACGTCCCCTCCGCCACCTCGGCGGCAAAGTTGAAGGTCTCGGACAAGGTCGGATGGGGATGGATGGTCAGGGCGATGTCCTCGATGTCCGCGCCCAACTCCAGGGCCAGCACCGCCTCGGCGATCAGCTCGCCGGCGTTGGGGCCGGTCATGGCGGCGCCGATGATCTTGTGATCGGCATCGAACAGCACCTTGGTCATACCCTCGTCACGGCCCAGCGACAGGGAGCGGCCGGAGGCGGCCCAAGGGAAACTGCCCTTGGTGTAGTCCATACCCTCGGCCTTGCACTGGTCTTCCGTCTTGCCCATCCACGCCACTTCCGGATCGGTGTAGGCGACCGAGGGGATGGTGCGGGCATCGAAAAAGGACTTCTCGCCGGCGATGTTCTGCGCCGCCACCTTGCCCTCGTGGGTCGCCTTGTGGGCCAGCATGGGTTGGCCGACCACGTCGCCGATGGCATAGATATGGTCGACGTTGGTGCGCTGCTGTTTGTCCACTTCGATAAAACCCTGTTCATTGACGCTGACACCGGCCTTTTCGGCGTCGATTAACTTGCCGTTGGGCTGACGGCCGATGGCCACCAGCACGCGGTCGAAGGTGTCTTGTTGCGGCGCCTTTTTGCCTTCGAAGCTGCACACCAGGCCTTTATCGCTGGGCTCGATGGCGGTGACCTTGGTATCGAGATAGATGTTTTCGTAACGCTTCTTGATGCGCCGCTCCAGCGGCCGCACCACGTCGCGGTCGGCGCCGGGGATCAGGCCGGGAGAGAGTTCCACCACGGTCACCTTGGCACCCAGGGCGTCATAGACCGTGGCCATCTCCAGACCGATGATGCCGCCGCCCACCACCAGCAGGCGTTCCGGCACCTCCTCGATCTCCAGGGCGTCGGTGGAGTCCATCACGCGCGGATCGTCCCAGGGGATGAAGGGCAGCTTGGTGACGCGCGATCCGGCGGCGATGATGCAGTTGTCGAAACCGACCACCTGCTTGCCGCCGTCTGCCGCCTCCACTTCGATGGTGTGGGGCGAAGTGAACTTGCCGTAGCCGTGCACGATCTGCACCTTGCGCTTTTTGGCCAGCTGTTTCAGGCCGCCGGTGAGTTTGCCGACCACCTTGTTCTTGTGGCCGCGCAGCTTGTCCAGGTCGATCTCGGGCGTATTGAAGGCCACGCCGATGTGGTGAAATTCGGCCGCCTCGGTAATCACCTGGGCGGTGTGCAACAAGGCCTTTGAGGGGATACAGCCGACATTGAGACAGACCCCGCCGATGACGTCGTAACGCTCGATCAGGATCACCTGCTTGCCCAGGTCGGCGGCACGGAAAGCGGCCGTATAACCGCCGGGGCCGGAGCCCAGCACCACCAGCTCGGCCTTCAAATCCACGTCGCCGCTGTAGCTAGAGGCCTGGGGCGCGGGCGCGGCCGCTTCCGTCTTCGGCTCGGACGCAGCCTCTTGCTTCTCTTCTGCGGGAGCAGCGGCTGCGGCACCTGCCTCCAACTTAAGGATAGGACTGCCTTCGGATACCTTGTCGCCCACTGACACCAGCAGCTCTTTCACCACACCGGCCTGGGGCGCGGGGATCTCCATAGCGGCCTTGTCCGACTCCACCGAAATCAGTGAGTCCTCCTCTTTGATGCTGTCGCCGGGATTGACCAGGACTTCGATGACTTCCACGTCTTTGAAGTCACCGATATTGGGAACCTTTATCTCGACTGTATCGCTCATGAGTAGATCCTATTTATTTTTTTACCGCAAAGGACGCGAAGCAACGCAAAGGGAAATAGCTTGTTAATCTTTGCGTCCTTCGCGCTTAATTAAGAAATCAGATTACAAGAACAACCGGCTTGATGCTGTCTATCACCGGGGTTGGCCAGGGCTTCCACGTCTTTGACGTCGCCAATGTGAGGAACCTCTGTCTCAACTGTATTGCTCATGGGTAGATCCTATTTATTTTTTTACCGCAAAGGACGCGAAGCAACGCAAAGGAAAATAGCCTGTTAGTCGTTGCGAACCTTAGCGCCCGTTGCGTCCTTCGCGGTTAATAAAATCACAACAGCAACCGGCGGGTGTCGGACAGCACGCGGCTGAGGAAGGTGGTGAACCGGGCGCCATCGGCGCCGTCGATGACGCGGTGATCGTAGGACAATGACAGCGGCAACATCAGGCGCGGCTCGAATTCCTTACCGTTCCACACCGGCTGCATCTTGGCGCGCGACACACCGAGGATGGCCACTTCGGGGGCGTTCACGATGGGCGTGAACTTGGTGCCGCCGATACCGCCCAGGCTGGAGATGGTGATACTGCCGCCCTGCATGTCGGCCGGCTTGAGCTTTTTGTCACGCGCCTTGGCGCTGATCTCGCCCAACTCCGCCGCCAGGTCCACCAGGCTCTTGCGATCCACATCGCGCACCACCGGCACTACCAAACCGTCCGGGGTGTCCACCGCGATGCCCACATTGAAATAACGTTTCAGGATCAGGTTCTCGCCGGTCGCATCCAGCGATGAATTAAAGCGCGGAAACTCTCTCAGCGCTGACACCACCGCCTTCATCATGAACACCAGGGGGGTGATCTTGATGCCCTTTTCCTTGTATTCGGCGGCCATCTCCTTGCGGAATTTTTCCATGTCGGTGATATCCGCCTCGTCGAACTGGGTGACGTGCGGGATGGTGACCCAGTTGCGATGCAGGAATTGGCCGGTGAGTTTGTTGATCTTGGACAGGGGCTGGGCCTCGACCTCGCCCCACTGGCTGAAATCGATCTCGGGCATGGGCGCCACGCCCAGACCGCCGGCGGCCGGCTGTGACAGGGCGCGTTTGACGAAGCCCTGCACATCGTCCTTGGTGATACGGCCCTTACGGCCGCTGCCGTCCACCTGGCCCAGGTCCACGCCCAGCTCACGGGCGAACTTGCGCACCGCCGGCGTGGCGTGGGCCTTGGAGAATGACTCCTCGTTGATGGCGGCGGTGGGCGACTGGCGCGGCGCGGCCGCTGCCTCTTTTTTAGGCGCCGGCGGGGGCTGCGCGGGCGCCTCAGGCTTGGGTTTCTCCTCGGCCTTTTCCTCCTCCTTGGACGGCTGCGCCTGTTCAGCGGCCGGCTGCGTTTCGGCCGCGGCGTCATTGGCCGGTTCCAGCAATAGGATCAGACTGCCCTCGGAGACCTTGTCCCCCACCTTGACCTTGACCTCTTTGACCTCGCCGCCTTCCGGGGCGGGGATCTCCATGGCGGCCTTGTCCGACTCCACCGAAATCAGCGAGTCCTCGGGCTTGATGCGGTCGCCCGGAGATACCAGCACCTCGATCACCTCCACCTCGGAGAAGTCACCAATATTCGGAACTTTGATTTCTTTGCTCATATGCGTCCTTCGCTTGCTTCCCGGCCGGCTTAGGCGTACAGGGGATAGGTTTTGTCCGCGTCGATGCCGTATTTATCGATGGCCTCCTGCACCTTCTTGGGCTCCAGCTGAGCATCATCGGCCAGGGCCTTGAGTGCCGCAACCACCACATGGGCACTGTTGACCTCGAAGTGCTTGCGCAACTGGGCGCGGGTGTCGGAACGGCCGAAGCCGTCGGTGCCCAGCACCTCATAACGGCCCGGCACCCATTTGCGAATCTGGTCCGGATAGGCGCGGATGTAGTCGGTGGCGGCGATGAACGGACCTTTGGCATCCGCCAGGCACTGTGCCACGTAAGGCGTCTTTGCGTCCTGTTCGGGATGCAGGCGATTCCAGCGCTCGCTGGCGTGGGCCTCGCGGGCCAGCTCGTTGAAGCTGGTGGCGCTCCAGATGTCGGCGTCCACGCCCCATTCCTCGGCCAGCATGTCGGCCGCCGCGATCACCTCGCGGAAAATGGTGCCGGAGCCCAGCAGCTGGACCTTGAGTTTCTTCTCACCGCCCTTGCGGAACCGATACATGCCCTTGACGATGCCCGCCTCGGCGCCCTCGGGCAGTGCCGGGTGGGTGTAGTTTTCGTTCATGGTGGTGATGTAGTAGAACACGTTCTGCTGTTCGGCATACATGCGTCGCAGCCCCTCGTGCACGATCACCGCCAGCTCGTAGCCGAAGGTGGGGTCGTAGCTGACACAGTTGGGGATGGTGTTGGCCAGCACCAGGCTGTGGCCGTCCTGATGCTGCAGCCCCTCGCCCGCCAGGGTGGTGCGGCCGGCGGTGGCGCCGATGAGAAAGCCGCGCGCCTGCATGTCGCCCGCGGCCCAGGCCAGGTCGCCGATGCGTTGGAAGCCGAACATGGAGTAATAAATATAGAACGGCACGGTATTCACACCGTGGGCGCTATAGGACGTCGCCGCGGCGATCCAGGAGGACATGGAGCCGGCCTCGGTGATGCCTTCTTCCAGGATCTGGCCGGTCTTGTCCTCTTTGTAGAACATTATCTCGTCCTTGTCCTGCGGCGTATAAGTCTGACCAACGGAGGAGTAGATCCCCAGCTGGCGGAACATGCCCTCCATGCCGAAGGTGCGCGCCTCGTCGGGCACGATGGGCACGACATATTTACCGATCTTCTTGTCGCGGCAGAGCACCGTCAGCAGGCGCACATAGGCCATGGTGGTGGACATCTCCTTGTCGCCCGAGCCTTTCAGCAGCACATCGAAGACCGACACATCGGGGATCTCCAACGGCGCGGCGGAATGATGCCGGGCCGGCAGATAACCGCCCAGCGCCTTACGGCGCTCGTGCAGGTATTTCATTTCGGCGCTGTCCTCGGCCGGTTTGTAGTACTTACCGGCGGCGGCGTCCTCGTCGCTGAGTGGGATGTTGAAGCGATCGCGCACATAGACCATGTCGTCGGCGTCGAGCTTCTTCTGCGAATGGGTGCGCATCTGGCCTTCGCCGGCGGCCCCCATGCCGTAGCCCTTGACGGTATGGGCCAGGATGACGGTGGGCTGGCCGCTGTGTTCGACCGCGGCCTTGTAGGCGGCGTAGACCTTGTGCGGATCGTGACCGCCGCGGTTGAGGCGCCAGATGTCGGCATCGGACATTTTGGAGACCATTTCCTTCAGCTCGGGATATTTGCCGAAGAAGTGTTCGCGCACATAGGCGCCGTCCTTGGCCTTATAGTTCTGAAAATCGCCGTCGACCGCTTCCATCATGCGCTGCTGCAGCAGGCCGTTCTTATCCTTGGCCAGCAGCGGATCCCAGTAGGAGCCCCACAGCACTTTGATCACGTTCCAACCGGCGCCGCGGAACAGGGCCTCCAGCTCCTGGATGATCTTGCCGTTGCCGCGCACCGGCCCGTCGAGGCGCTGCAGGTTGCAGTTGACCACCCAGATCAGGTTGTCCAGCTTTTCGCGCGGGGCCAGGGAAATGGCGCCCAGGGATTCCGGTTCGTCGGTCTCGCCGTCTCCCAGGAAGGCCCAGACCTTGCGGTTCTTGGTATCGGCCAGGCCGCGGTCCTGCAGGTATTTCATAAAACGCGCCTGGTAGATGGACATGATCGGCCCCAGACCCATGGACACCGTCGGGAACTGCCAGAAGTCGGGCATCAGCCAGGGATGGGGATAGGACGACAGGCCCTTACCGTCCACCTCCTGACGGAAATTGTCCAGCTGCTCCTCAGTCACCCGTCCTTCCAGATAGGCGCGGGCGTAGGTGCCGGGCGAGGCGTGGCCCTGGGAGTAGATCAGATCGCCGCCGTGCTCGTGGCTGGGGGCGCGCCAGAAATGATTGAACCCCACGTCGTACAGGGTCGCCGCCGAGGCGAAGGTGGCGATGTGACCGCCCAACTCGGCGGACTTTCGGTTGGCCTTGACCACCATCGCCATGGCGTTCCAGCGGATGAAGGAGCGGATGCGGTCCTCCATGGCCTGGTCGCCGGGAATGGGCGCCTCCAGGTGCGGCGGGATAGTGTTCACATAGGCGGTATTGGCCGAATAGGGCAGGTTGCTACCCGAACGACGCGCCTTGTCGATCAATTGCTCCAGCAGGAAATGGGCGCGCTCCACGCCCTCGTTTTCGATCACCGCCTCGAGGGATTCGATCCACTCCTTGGTTTCGACGGCGTCGATATCGGGTAACTCTGATTGCTGAGACATATCGCTACAATCCTTTTGCTAGATGCGTGTTGCCTGGTTCTGAAGGCGCGTGATTAAAAATCCGGCCGCTGAGGCGGGCCGCAAAGATCGATTAATTTGTCGACGATTACAAGATGTGTTCTCGTTTTCTTGTTTTTTCAGTCAGTTAGAACAAGGCGGCAATTATACCGTGTTTTTGAAAAACGGGAAATTCAGTCCGCTCATGGACGGCTCGCCTGTTTTTCTAAAGAGCACCGACAAGGCATAAAGGGTTGGGGAGATTTAAGGCTAAGAACTCCGAATCTTTAAATCCCCCTCAATCCCCCTTTAGAAAAAGGGGGAGGCTGGAGGTACTTTTTAATTTACGTTGATTCGCAGACTCAACGCCTCCGCTTGTAGTGATTGATCAGCCCGTTGGTGGAGGCGTCATGCTCGGACACCGGTGCGTCGTCCTCGAGTTCACGCTGGATGGTCTTGGCCAACTGCTTGCCCAGCTCCACGCCCATCTGGTCGAAGGAGTTTATATTCCAGATCACGCCCTGGACGAAGATCTTGTGTTCGTACATGGCGATCAGCATACCCACGCTGTGGGGATCGAAGCGCTGGAACAGCATTGAGTTGGTCGGCCGGTTGCCCTCGAACTCCTTGTGCACCACCAGCTGTTCCAGCTTATCGCCGCTGTAGCCTTCCGCCTCCAAGTCGGCGCGGGTGCGGGCCTCGCTGCGCCCCACCATCAGGGCCTCGGTCTGGGCGAAGAAGTTGGACAGCAGGATATCCTGGTGCTCGCCGAGGGGATTCTGACTCTCCACCGCGGCGATGAAATCGGCCGGAATCAGCTTGGTGCCCTGGTGCAGCAACTGATAGAAGGCATGCTGACCGTTGGTGCCCACCTCGCCCCAGATCACCGGACCGGTGAGATAATCGACGCGCTGGTTATCGCGCGTGGTGTGCTTGCCGTTGCTCTCCATGTCGGCCTGCTGCAAATAGGCGGGGAAGCGGTGCAGGTACTGGTTATAGGGCAGGATGGCGTGACTGTCGGCGCCGAAGAAATCGTTATACCAGATGCCCAGCAGGGCCATGATTACCGGGATATTCTCGGCCGGCGGCGCGCTGCGGAAGTGCTCGTCCATTTCATAGGCGCCCTGCAGCATGGCCTCGAAGTTCTCCATGCCGATGGCAATGGCGATGGACAGACCGATAGCGCTCCAAAGCGAATAACGGCCGCCGACCCAGTCCCAGAATTCAAACATGTTATTGGTATCGATACCGAAGCGCTTCACCTCGGCGGCGTTGGTGGACAAGGCCACGAAGTGGCGCGCCACGGCGCGCTCGTCACCGTCATAGGCGGCCAGCAGCCAGGCGCGCGCCGAACGGGCGTTGGTCAGGGTCTCCTGGGTGGTGAAGGTCTTGGAGGCGACGATGAACAGGGTGGTCTCGGGCCTGAGCCCTTTGATGGTCTGCACCAGGTGATTGCTGTCGATGTTGGAGACGAAGTGCACGCGCAAGCCCGGCTTGATGTAGGGCTTGAGCGCCTCGGTCACCATCACCGGCCCCAGATCGGAACCGCCGATGCCGATATTCACCACGTCGGTGACGGGCTCGCCGCTGTAGCCCTGCCACTTGCCACTGCGTACTTCATCGCTGAAGCGACGCATCTTGGCCAGCACCGCGTTGACCAGGGGCATCACGTCCTCGCCGTCCACATGGATCGGCCGGTTGCCGCGGTTGCGCAGCGCCACGTGCAGCACCGGCCGGTCTTCGGTGATATTGATGGGCTCGCCGTTGAACATGCGCGCGGTCCAGCCGCCGACATCGGCGTAGTCAGCCAGATCCAGCAGCAGGCGCAGGGTCTCGGCGTTAATACGATTCTTGGAATAGTCGAACAACAGGCCCTGGAACTGCAGCGAGAAACTTTCGAAGCGCTGGGGATCCGCCGCGAACAGGTCGCGCATGTAAAGATTCTCGATCTCTTGTTTATGTGCCTTTAGCGCTTTCCATGCCGCGATTTCTTGCATGCCCCACCTGTGTTGTTATTGGTTTAGAAACGGGTTCTCAGAACGCCTCCGAGCTGACATCGCTGCCGTCCAGTGATAGCGAATGGCGCCAAAACTGGTCTTCGCGATCGAATAGCCGGTAGGTGCCGCGCGGCCCCCAAGTGCCGGCCGGATAGGTGTTGATGAAGTCGCGCTCCATCGACCAGACCTTGAGAATCGGGTCCACCACGCGCCAGGCCCATTCCACTTCATCGTAGCGCAAAAACAAGGCACGGTCTCCCTTGATCACGTCCAGAATCAGGTCTTCGTAGGCATCGGCACCGCTGCCGCCTTTGTCATCGTAACTGGCGTCAAGGCTGATGACGCGGGTCTTCATGGCGGTGCCGTGTTCCTTGACCTGGATCTCCATCTTGAGACAGTTGTTGGGCTGGATGCCGAGCAGGATCCAGTTGGGCTTGAGGGCCTCGGCCTTGCTCTTGCTGCCGAACAATTGCTGCGGCGGGTGCTTGAAGCGGATGCAGATGGCGGAACTGGACTCGGCCAACCGTTTGCCGGTACGCACGTAGAAGGGCACCCCTTTCCAACGCCAATTGTCGATATAGAGTTTCAAGGCGGCATAAGTCTCCGTGGCGCTGTCCGGCGCCACGTCCGCTTCGTCCTGATAACCGGCCACGGCACGTCCCTCCACATGGCCCGCCGCGTACTGGGCGCGGAAGGCATGGGCATGGACCGCATTGTGCGGAATGGGGCGGATGGATTTGAGCACCTTTACCTTCTCGTCGCGCAGGGATTCGGCGTCCATGCCCACCGGCGGCTCCATGGCCACCAGGGTGAGCAGCTGCATCAGATGGCTCTGCAACATATCGCGCAGCGCTCCGGCGCGGTCGTAATATTCTGCTCGGCCCTGTATTCCCAGCGTCTCGGAATGGGTGATCTGAACATGGTCGATGTAGTTGCGGTGCCACAGCGGTTCCAGCAACAGATTGGCGAAGCGGAACACCAAGACATTGCGCACCGTGGCCTTGCCCAGATAGTGATCGATGCGGAAGATCTGGTCCTCGCCGGCATGGCGCAGCAGGGAGTTCTGCAGGGTCTGGGCGCTGAGCAGGTCATAACCGAAGGGCTTTTCGATCACCACCCGGTGCCAGCCGTGTTGCTGCTTCAACAAGCCCACCTCGCCCAGCTTTTCGAACACGCTGCCGAATTCCGAGGGGCTGATGGCCATGTAGTGGAGCAGATTGCGGGGGAAACTGTCTGCTTCTTGCAGGCGCTCGCTCAGGCTTTTGAAGGAGTCCAGGTTGTCCAAGTCGCCTTGGTGATACTCCAGTTTCTGAGTGAAGCGCTCGAAGGCGCCGCGGTCGTAGCCGTTGGGGTACTTGGCATCCAACATCTTGGCCACCTCGTCCACCCACTGTTGCTTGTCCCAGGGACGCCGCCCGAAGGCAAGGATCTTGGCCTCGTCCGGCAGACGCGCGTCGGCCTCTAGCCGAAACAGGGCCGGCATCAGCTTGAGGCGCGACAGGTTACCGGTGGCGCCGAAAATGACCAGGGTACAGGGATCCAACTTCGCCATTATTCACCCGCCTTTTTCACTGCATGACCGCCGAAGGCGTTACGCATCATGGACAACAGCTTGAAGTCATAGCCCTCTTCATCCTGACTGGTAAAGCGCATGCTTAGGGCCAGGCTCAGCACCGGCGCGGCGGTGCCCTGATCGATGGACTCCACCACCGTCCAGCGGCCCTCGCCCGAATCGGGCACGTAGGGGGCGATATCATCGAGTTGCTGGTCCTGTTTCAAGGCATCGGCGGTCAAATCCAACAACCAACTGCGCACCACCGAACTGTGGCGCCACAGCTCCGAGATCTGGGCCAGGTCGAGATTGAATTCCGACTTGCCCTTCATCAGGGCGAAGCCTTCGGCCATGGCCTGCATCATGCCGTACTCGATGCCGTTGTGGATCATCTTGGTGAAATGACCGGCCCCAACAGGGCCGACGTGGGCCCAGCCGCGCTCGGGCGCCGGCGCCAACACCTTGAGCGCCGGCTCGACCAGGGCCACTGCGTCGCGCGCGCCGCCCACCATCAGGCAGTAACCGTTGTCCAGGCCCCAAATGCCGCCCGAGGTGCCGGCGTCCACATAACCGATACCCGCCTTGGCCACCGTGGCGCCGCGGCGCTGGCTGTCGTGGTAATTGGAATTGCCGCCGTCGACGATGACATCGCCCTGTTCCAGGAGGGCGTTCAATTCCTCGATGGCCTGCTCGGTGGGCGCGCCGCTGGGCAGCATCAACCACACCACGCGCGGCGCGGTGAGTTTTTCCACCGCCTCGCGCAAGGCGCCGGCGGGCACCATCCCCTCCTCGGCGGCCAAGGCGTTGACGATCTCCGGCGAGCGGTTATAGCCCACCACCTCGATGCCGCCGCGACACAGCCGCCGCGCCATGTTGCCGCCCATCTTGCCCAGTCCGATCATTGCCATGCGCATGCTAACTCTCCTTGCCTGTGCGATTGAATGCGACCGTGAGGGAATGTCCGTCACCGCCAATTTAGGATTTCGCTGTGATCCTGCAACCACGGCAAAAATTTATGAATTCTCTATTAAAAATAGTTAACTACCCGCGCCGTACGCAAGCCGACTTACTGCTTTACCGGCCGCTTTTGCAGCTTACGCTGCAAGGTGCGCCGATGCATCCCCAAGCGCCGCGCCGCCTCCGAGACATTGCCTTCCACCTCGGCCAATACCTTCTGGATATGCTCCCATTCCAAGCGCCGCACCGACATGGGCGACTCGGTCACTGCCACCTCGGTGTCGCCTGTGTCCTTGTGCAGGGCGGCGACGATGTCATCGGCATCGGCCGGTTTGGCCAAATAGTGAATGGCGCCGAGTTTGATGGCCTCCACCGCCGTGGCGATGCTGGCATAGCCGGTCAACACCACGACCCGCGGCTCGCCGTCCTGGGCGCAGATCTGCTTTACCAGTGTCAGGCCCGAACCGTCCGGCATGTTGAGGTCGATGACGGCATAATCGGGCAGCCACTGCTGCGCCAGCCGCAAGCCGGTTTGCACATCCTGCGCCAGCTCCACGTCGTAGCCGCGCCGGGCCAGGGCGCGCGCCAATACGGCGGCAAACACCTCATCGTCATCCGCCAGCAACAGGCGCGGCTTGTCGGCGGCATCATTCATCCAGCAACAACCTAGCCAAATCCAACTGCATATCCACAAGCATGCCGCCGCCGGGGCGGTCCGCCACATTCACCGTGCCGCCCAGTCGCTGGATGATGGCGTGGGCCAGCATCAGCCCCAGCCCCTGCCCCTCGGGCTTGGTGCTAAACGGCACCTTGCCGACCTGGGCGCGGTAATGCTGCGGCATACCGGCGCCGCGATCGGCGATTTCAATCGCCAAATGGCGCGCCTGCCAGCGGCAGCGCATGCCCACGTCATCGGGCGACGAGTCGGCGGCATTATCGAGAAAGGTGATCAAGGCTTGCCTGAGTCCCTGCTCCGAGATGATGTCCGGCGCAGGGCGGGTACCCGACATCTCAAATTCAAGCCGCGCCGTCGGGCGCCGCAGGCGCCACTCCGCCACCACCCCGCTCAAAAAGCGGTCCAGCCGCAGCCGGCCGCCGCCCTCGGCGCGCAGCTGGCCGGACGAGGCCGAAATCATGGCCAGCGTGGCCTTGCAGCGGTCCACCTGTTGCCTGAGGATGCCGAGCCGCTGTTGCAGATCCGTGTCAGCGTCGTACTCCTGTTGCAACTCCTGGGTCAGAATGGCCATGGTCGACAGCGGCGTACCCAGCTCATGGGCCGCACCGGCGGCCAGGGTGCCTAACGCCACCAGCTGCTCGTCGCGCAGGCTGCGCTCACGCGCCTCAGCCAACACCCGATCGCGCTCGCGCAGCGATTCGGCCATGCGCAACACGAAAAACACGATAATGACCACGGCCAATATAAAACTGAACCACATGCCAATAACATGCCAGTCGAAATCCTCGCCGGCATGGGAGGCGACATGGGGCATGGGGCGATGCTGGAACATCAGCAGGCCGTAGGCCGCCACCACTAATACGCCCATGCCCCAGACCTGGTGTTTGGGCAACACGGCGGCCGCCATCACCAGGGGCAGCACTAACAGGGAGATAAAGGGATTGCTGGCACCGCCGGCGAGATACAGCAGGGTCGTCAGGATTATCACATCCAGCCCCAACTGAAGCATAAATTCGTTGGCACCCAGCGACTTAGCAGAACGCAGGCGCCAGCCGGCAAACAGGTTGACGGCGGCGTGGGCGGCAATCACCCAGCCCAGGCCCAGCAGGGGCAGCTGCATCCCCAAGCCCCAGGCGGCAGCGATAACCACCACGATTTCGCCGAAAATGGCGACCAGGCGGACAAATACCAGGCGCCGCAGATTAAACACGGCGGCCCTGTCACCGGCATGCGTGACCTGCTGTGAAAATGAGTTCATTGCAATCGAATCTATCAGATTGACCCAAGGCGCACCAAGTCCAGGCACAGGGGCACCAAAGCTGCGCATCTTACTCCATTCCGGCAGGGAAAATTACAAAACATTCACACGTTTAAAAGCCCCATGTTATTCTGAACAACAAAAAACAACCCTGTTTCCCGCGAGCCGACCCGCATGTCCAGCCACAACATCCTATTCGTCACCAGTGAAGTCTATCCGCTGATCAAAACCGGCGGCCTGGCGGATGTCGCCGGCAGCCTGCCCGCCGCCCTCAAGGGCCAGTCCCAGGACGTACGCGTCATCATGCCGGCCTACCGCGAGGCCATGCGCAAAGCGGAAAAACTAGGGTTTGCCAGTTTCCGCATGGAAGGCGTGCCGGAGACCGTGCGCCTGCTCGAGGGCCGCCTGCCGGGCACCACAGTGCGGCTCTATCTGGTGGATTCGCCGCCCCATTTCGACCGCCCCGGCGGGCCCTACGTGGACCCGGACGGGCATGACTGGGCCGACAACGCCGAGCGTTTCGCGCTGTTCGCGCGCGCCGTCACTGCGGTGGCCCTGAACAAGGCAGAGCTGGACTGGCAGCCGGACATCGTCCACTGCAATGACTGGCAGAGCGGCCTGGTGCCGGCCCTGCTGGCGCCTTACCCCAAGCGACCGGCCAGCGTATTTACCGTCCATAATCTGGCCTATCACGGCTTTTTCGAGGCCACCAAGTTTCACAGCCTGAAATTGCCCAGCCACCTGTGGGGCGTGGACGGCCTGGAGTTTCACGGCGGCCTGTCCTTCATCAAGGGCGGCTTGGTGTTCGCCGACATGATCAGCACGGTCAGCCCCACCTATGCCGAGGAGATCCGCACGCCGCACTTCGGGCACGGCCTCGACGGCCTGCTGAATCACCGCGCCGAGCGCCTCATGGGCATCCTCAACGGCGTGGATTACAAGCAATGGGACCCGGCCAAGGACCCCCACGTGAAATACAGTTATGACGCCCATCACATGGTCGGCAAGGCGCGCAACAAACAACAACTTCAGGCCCAGTTCGGCCTGCCGCAGCGCACCTCGCCGCCGCTGCTGGGGCTAGTGGGCCGGCTGGCGGAACAGAAGGGCATCGACCTGGTGCTGAGCATTATCCCCGAGCTGGTGAAACACGACGTGCAGCTGGCGATTCTGGGCAGCGGCGACAAACACATCCAGACCGAATTGCAGCAAGCGGCCAAACTGTACCCGGAACACATCGCCGTGCACATCGGCTTCAGCGAACCCCTGGCGCATCAGATTGAGGCCGGCGCCGACATGTTCCTGATGCCGTCGCGCTTCGAGCCCTGCGGCCTGAACCAGATCTACAGCCTGCGCTACGGCACCGTGCCGATCGTGCGCCGCACCGGCGGCCTGGCCGACACGGTGGTCGATGCCAGCGACGAGAACATCGCCCGCAAGGCCGCCACCGGCTTCGTCTTCACACACGCCACCCATGACGGTCTGTGGGGGGCCGCGCAGCGCGCCATCGCTGTATTTCGCGGCCAACCCCAGGTCTGGCAGCAGCTCATCGCCAACGGCATGCGTCAGGATTTCAGTTGGAAACAGAGTGCCAAACATTATCTGGAGCTCTACCAGCTGGCCTTGGAAAAACGTCAATCCTAAACCCGCCTATTCCCGTCTCACTCGGCGTGGCGTGGCCTCCTAAAATCCCACACCGGGTGTATAATGGCCGCCTTTTGGTCGCTGCGCTCCCCTGCGCGGCCGCGGCACACACTGCAACCAGTTGTTTTAAATAAAATTATGGACAAGAAACTGCGTTCGCGCGTCAAGCTATTCGGCAATCTGTTGGGCAACATCCTGCGCGCCCAGGCCGGCGACCAGGTGTTCTCCGCCGTCGAGACCCTGCGCAAGGGTTACATCAATCTGCGCAAGGAAGACAACGCCAAAAAACAGCAGCAGCTCAGACTGTTAATCAGCCGCCTCGATCCCCACACCCTGACCCAGGTGGTGCGCGCCTTCAGCATTTACTTCAGCCTGGTCAACATCGCCGAGGAGGCCTATCAGCATCAATACCGGCGCCGCCTGTGCCGCTTCAGCGACGGCCCCGCCTGGCCTGGCTCCTTCAACGCCACCCTGAACGAATTCAAGCAGCAGAACATCAGCGCCGAACAGCTGCAGACCATCCTCAACCGCACCGCGTATTATCCAGTCATCACCGCCCACCCCACCGAGGCCAAGCGGCGCATGGTGAAAGAGGCGCTGCGGCGTATTTTTCTCACCAGCGAGGAGCTGGACGACACCCGCCTGAGCAAACAGGAGCGCCGCGAGATCATCGAACGCCTGGAAGGCGAGATCCAGATCCTGTGGAAAACCGACGAGGTGCGCGTGCGCCGACCGCGGGTGGAAGACGAGATCCGCACCGGCATCGGCTATTTTCAGGACTGTCTGTTCGACGCCGTACCCCAGACCTACCGCAATATGGAAAAGGCGGTGGCCAAGATCTACGCCGGCAGCCCGGCGGTGAGCGTCCCCAGCTTCCTGCGCTTCGGCTCCTGGGTGGGCGGCGACCGCGACGGTAATCCCAACGTCACGCCCGAGACCACCCGCTTCGCCCTGCGTCTGCAGGCACGCTCGGTGCTGCTGGAGTATCTCAACCGCATCGGCAGCCTGACGCGGGTGCTGACCCTGTCCAATTCCCTGTGCCGGCCCGCCGAGGCCTTCACCCAGGCGCTGGCCGACTACGACTATTTAGTCGAAACCGCCTTCGAAGGCGATTCCGAGCGCTTCGCCAACGAACCTTATCGGCGCATGCTGTTTCTGATGCGTTATCGCCTGGAGCGCAACCTGGTGGCGATCAAGCACAGCTTGGGCGAGCATGTGCACGAACCTACCGAACATGCCTATGCCGATGAAGATGAGCTACTGCGCGACCTGCACCTGATCCACAATTCACTGCTCAGCCACGGCGACGCCAAGATCGCCAACGGCACGGTCAAGGACCTGATCCGCCAGATCGAGACCTTCGGTTTTTTCCTGATGAATTTGGACGTACGTCAGGAGTCCACCCGCCACAGCAGCACAGTGAACGAGGTCCTGGCCCAGGGTTTCGGCAATTACAATTACGCCGACATGGACGAGGATCAGCGCCTCGCCACGCTGAGCGAACTCATCGCCGCCAAGCGGCGCCCGACCCTGGCGCGCGCGCAGCTCTCGGACGAGACCCGCGAAACCCTGGAAGTGTTCGACGTCATGGCACAGATGCGCGACGAAATCAGCCCGCGCGCCTTCGGCACCTATGTCATCTCCATGACCCACGCCGCCAGCCATGTGATGGAAGTGATGTTCCTGGCCCACCTGGCCGGCCTGGTGGACTGTGACAGTGAACAGTGGCGCTGCGACATCGAAATCTCGCCCCTGTTCGAGACCATCGAGGATCTGGCCCACATCGAAATCGTCATGGAGCGGCTGCTCGAGAACAGCACCTACCGGCGCCTGCTGGCCGCCTCCGGCGATATTCAGGAGGTCATGCTGGGCTATTCCGATTCCTGCAAGGACGGCGGCATCCTGGCCTCGGGCTGGAGCCTGTATCAGGCCCAGCGCAAGATTACCGCTATCGCCGCCAAGCACGGCATCGAATGCCGCCTGTTTCACGGTCGCGGCGGCACCATCGGTCGCGGCGGCGGCCCGACGCACGAGGCCATCCTGTCGCAGCCGGCCGGCACCGTGTTCGGCCAGATCAAGTTCACCGAGCAGGGCGAGGTGCTGTCCTCCAAGTACAGCAATCACGAAACCGCCGTCTACGAGCTGACCATGGGCAGCACCGGTCTGCTCAAGGCGAGTCGCTGTATCGTCCAGGAGGTGCCCGGTGATCATGACGAATATCTGGAAATCATCGACCAGCTGGTGCGTATGGGGGAAGGCGCCTATCGCGACCTGACCGACGACAATCCCGCCCTGCTGGACTATTTCTACGAGGCCACACCGGTCAACGAAATCGGCATGATGAACATCGGCTCACGCCCCTCGCATCGCAAACAGGGCGACCGCTCCAAGGACTCGGTACGCGCCATCGCCTGGGTCTTCGGCTGGGCCCAGGCGCGCCATACCCTGCCGGCCTGGTACGGTATAGGCACGGCGCTGGCGCAATGGGCCGACAATGACGAGCAGCGCATCGCCACCCTGCGCCAGATGAACCGCCAATGGCCCTTTTTCCGTGCCCTGCTCAGCAATACCCAGATGGCCCTGTTCAAGGCCGACATGCGTATCGCCCAGGAGTACGCCCAGCTGTGCCTGGACTCCGACACCAGCGCGACCATCTACGGGCACGTGCGTGACGAATACCGGCAAACCGTCGACACGGTGCTGACAGTCACCGACAGCGATCATCTGCTGGATGAAAGCCCCGGCCTGGCCCTGTCACTGGCGCGCCGCAATCCCTATTTGGACCCCCTCAACAACATCCAGATCACCCTGCTGAAACGCTATCGCGACGAACGCCAGCCGGAGCAGGAACGCAATATCTGGCTCGACCCGCTGCTGCGCTCTATCAACGCCATTGCCGCCGGCATGCGAAATACCGGATAATCGCGGCGGAAATAGTGTTTACTGCACAGCAATTGATTGAGGGAGCAACAATGAAGATGGAACAGATCCGCGCGCGGGCGCGGCATATGGGCATCAAACCGGGCAAGCTGAACAAGACCGCCCTGGTACGCGCGATTCAGCATCGCGAAGGCAATTTTGACTGTTTCGCCAGCGCGACCAACGGCGTGTGTAGCCAGGACGCCTGCCTGTGGCGCACAAGTTGTTTTGTCACCGCGGCGAAACAGGCCACACCGGCCGCCCGAAAAGCGCCCAAGCGCGCGAGCTAAACAGGGCGTAACGCATCAGGGGAGCCCGAAGCTCCCCTGAGTATTCCAAACCTGACAAGCCCCTCGGCGCGCTACGCGCCGTCTTAATGACTCGCTAGCTCGCCGCCTGCAAGGGAATACTATTGCTGCGCCGCACAATCCTGTTATCGCCGTCGACGTAGATCAGGTTGGGCTTGAAATCGGCCAGGGCCTCCTGTTCAACCGCCACATAGGCACAGATGATCACCAGGTCGTTGACGCTGGCCTTGCGCGCCGCCGCGCCGTTGATGGAAATGACGCCAGAGCCCGCCTCGGCACGAATGGCGTAGGTGGTAAAACGCTCACCGTTGTTGATGTTGTAGATGTGGATCTGCTCGTACTCGTGGATACCAGCAGCCTCGAGCAGATCGGCGTCGATGGCACATGAACCCTCGTACTCCAACTCGGCATGAGTCACGCGGGCGCGGTGCAATTTGGTTTTGAGCATCATGTGCTGCATGGCATCTCAACTCCTGTACGAAAAAACGGCTGTTTATGCCGCGCTAATTTTAGACATTCAAGACCGAAAGGTCGTTCACCGCCCCGGGACGGCGCGCCGCCTTTGCCAAAAAGAAGTTATTTTACCAACACTTGGCGAACATTGTCGATCAAACGCGTGGCGCCCAGCCGGGCCGCCGCCAGGATCACCACCTCGCGCGTCTGCGCATCCGGCGGGCCCAGGTCGTCGATGCCGCGAATGGCGAAATATTCCGCGTCAAAACCGGCTGCATTCAAGGCCTTGAGTCCGGCTCTCTGCAATCCCTCGAAATCCCGCTCGCCCTGCAGCAGACTATCGGCCGCGCGCCGCAGGGTCTGATACAGGCCCGGCGCCAGGGCGCGTTCCGTCTCGTTCAAGTAAGCGTTACGCGAACTCAGGGCCAGGCCGTCGGCTGCGCGCACCGTGGGCACCGCGATGATCTCGACGGGGAAACACAGATCCGCCGCCATGCGCCGGATCACCAACAACTGCTGAAAGTCCTTCTCGCCGAACAGCGCCGCCTGCGGCTGCACCATGTTGAACAGCTTGGCGACCACCGTCGCCACCCCGGCGAAATGGCCGGGGCGGCGCTCACCTTCCAGGGGCTCCGAAAGCCCGGGCACCTCGACGCGACTGGTGCGCGCGGGACCGGTGGGATAGACCGCCTCCAGCCTCGGTGTAAACAGTACATCCACCGCCGCCGCCTCGAGCGTGTCCCGATCCCGGGCCAGCGTGCGCGGATAACACTCGAAATCCTCATTGGGACCGAACTGCATGGGATTGACGAAAATGCTCACCACCAGGCGTTGACCGTGCTGTCTGGCCTGCTCCACCAAAGCCAGATGACCGGCGTGCAGATTGCCCATGGTGGGCACGAAGGCGATGCCGTCGCCCGCCTGTCGCCAGGCCTGCAGCTGCGACCGCAGCGCGGCCAGTGTTTCCAACATCTGCATTATTCGAATACGTGCTGTTGCGCCGGAAAGGTGCCGGCCTTGACCTCGGCCACGTAACGCGCCACGGCCGCCTGGATGGAGCCGCCCTCGTTCATGAAGTTCTTGCTGAAGCGCGGCGCCTTGCCCGGCGTCACCCCGAGGATGTCGTGCAGCACCAGCACCTGGCCGTCGCAACGGGGACCGGCGCCGATGCCGATCACCGGAATGGTGACGGACTCGGTGATCTCGGTCGCCAGGGACTCGGGCACGCATTCCAGCAACAACGCATCGGCGCCGGCCTTTTCCAACTGCATGGCATTATCCAGCATACCCTTGGCCGCGGCCGATTCACGCCCTTGAACCCGATAGCCGCCGATTTTGTGCACGCTCTGCGGCTGCAGGCCGAGATGGGCGCACACCGGGATGCTGCGCCGCGCCAGCTCGGTGACAATCTCCAACTGCACGCCGCTGCCTTCCAGCTTGACCGCCTGGGCGCCGCCCGCCTGCATCAGGCGGGTGGCGTTGACCAGGGCCCATTCCACGGTGGGGCAGGCCATGAAGGGCATGTCGACCATCAACAGGGCACGCCGGTTGCCCTGGCCCGCGGCGCGGCTGTGATAGATCATGTCGTCCATGGTGACGGGCACCGTTGTCGTGTGGCCCTGAATCACCATCCCCAGGGAATCACCCACCAGAATCACCTCGACCCCGGCCTCATCCAGCACCCGGGCGAAACTGGCGTCATAGGCGGTCAGGCAGGCGATCTTTTCTCCCTGCTGTTTCATCTCGCGCAAGCGGCTCAAGCTTATCGGGGCGGTCATAGGCATCTTCCTGTTTCAATGTGTCGGGGCGCGCCGGGCACACCCTGCATCAGACATGATTACTTGCTCAAATCGAACGGCAATGGATTGAAGTAGTGGCGGCCGCTGTCGACCTCGGCGACCCGTTCCAGCAGGGCATTGTAGTCCATTTCGCCTTCTACCAGATTGATCTCGGCGGCGTTCACAATCAACAGCGGCGCATCGTTGTATTGGTGGAACAGGCGGGTGTAGGCATCCACCAGGCGCTGTAGATAGCCGGCGTCGATATGCAGCTCGTAGTCGCGATTGCGTTTGCGGATGCGCTCCAGCAGCACCGCCACCGGCGCTTGCAAATAGATCACCAGATCGGGCCTGGGTGCGTCCAGGGCCAGGTGCCGGTAGACCTGCTGGTAGAGTTTCAGCTCGTCGTCGTCCAGGGTCAGCTGGGCGAACAGGCGATCCTTTTCGATCAGGAAATCGGCCACCCGCACCGGACGGAACATATCGCCTTGGCGCAGCTCCTGCACCTGCTGCGCGCGTTGCATGAGAAAAAACAACTGGGTCGACAGGGCCGCGCCTTTCGGATCCTTATAGAAGCGCTGCAGAAAGGGGTTTTCATCCGCCCCCTCGAGCAGCAGCTCGGTACCGAAGGTCTGCGCCAGGCGTCGCGCCAGGCTGGTCTTGCCGACGCCGATGGGGCCTTCCACGACGATGTAACCGGGGCTTTCCAGGGTCATGACACAGACGCAACGCAGGATTTAATACACGGGCCGCGCTGCCTACCCAAGGGTCGGCGAATGCCCGACAGTTCATACCCGCCCCCTTCCCCCCCCTTTGGCAAAGGGGGGTTGGGGGGGATTTTTGCGGCAACTACACTACGGTCCATATTTCTTTTCAACTCAGCGGTTGATCAACATTTTCCAGGCGCTGCAGGCCGGTCCTTGGACAGCCTTGCACCAATTCAGACAAGCCCCGATTGTCCGGCAATATCAGATCGGGGGCAATCTCGTAGAGGGGGATGAGGATAAAGTTGCGCGCCGCCAGGCCGGGATGGGGCACGCATAGCTGTTCACTGTCGATGACCGCAGCCCCGAACAACAATAAATCCAGATCCAGGGTACGCGCTCCCCAACGCTCCCGTCTCACCCGCTGATGACGCGCCTCTAAGCGCTGCAGTTGTGATAGCAATTCATGGGGCGCAAGGGCGGTCTCCACGGCGGCCACGGCATTGATATAGTCGGGCTGATCGGCGCGCCCCATGGGTGCGCTGCGATACAGACTGGAGTGCTTAAGCAAGCATGACTGCTGTATCTCACCCAGCTCCACCAAGGCCGTCTGTACCTGGCGCACGGGATCATCCAGATTACTGCCCAAACCGATATAGGCGATCACCGCAGCAGCCATGTCCTACTCGGATGGTGTTTGCTTGCGCGGCCGCCGGCCCCGGCGCGCGCGCTTGGGCGTCAACTTACGCACCATGGCGGCGCGCTCGTCCTCGTCGACTTCCTGGAAGCGGGTCCACCATTCGGCCACCTCACGGTCGGCTTCGCCGGCCTCGGCGCAGAGCAGCAAGAAATCATAGGCGGCGCGAAAGCGCGGGTGTTCGAACAGGCGCCAGGCGCGCTTGCCGGCGCGCTTAGCCAGACGCGGCTGCATAATCCAGATTTCCTGCATGGGCGTGCTGAAACGGCGCGGCAGGGAGGTGGATTGCAACTGCTGCGCGATCACCGCCTGGGCGGCGCGGTTGAAGGCCTGCTGCTCGGCCACCCCCTCCGCCTGCAAACGCAAGCCCTGCTGGCGCACCGGCTCCCACAGCAGGGCGGCATACAAAAATGCCGGCGTCACCGGCTTGCCCTGGGCGATGCGCTCATCGGTGTTTGCCAGGGCCCGAGTGACCAGGGTCAGGGGGAAATGGTTTTCCTCCTGAGCCAAGGCCGCCTCGGTGGCGGGAAACAGATGCTCGAACAAATCGTAATGACGCAACAACTCAAAGGTCTGCAGCGCATAGCCGCCCAGGAACAGTTTTAATACCTCGTCGAACAAGCGTGCCGCCGGGATGCCCTGCAACAAATGACCGAGTTCGTAAATCTTGGCCTCCGACGCCTCATCGACGCGAAAACCGATCTTGGCGGCAAAGCGCACCGCCCGCAACATACGCACCGGGTCTTCGCGAAAACGCTGTTCCGGATCACCGATGACGCGCAGCAGGCCGGCCTCGATATCGTCCATGCCGCCGGTGTAATCCACCACCGAAAAATCCTCGATGTTGTAGTACAGGGCGTTGATGGTGAAATCGCGGCGCCAGGCATCCTGCTCCAGGTTGCCGTAGACATTGTCACGCAGCAGCCGGCCATTCTCCTCCTGTTCGATGCCGCCTTCGCCGGCGTCGTTGGCCTGGGCGCGGAAGGTGGCCACCTCGATGATCTCACGGCCGAAAATGATGTGCGCCAAACGAAACCGTCGGCCGATCAGGCGGCAATTGCGAAACAGCTTGCGCACCTCGTCGGGCAGGGCATCGGTGGCGATATCGAAATCCTTGGGCTCGCGCCCCAGCAGCAGATCGCGGACCCCGCCGCCCACCAGGTAGGCCTGGAAGCCGGCGTTTTTGAGGCGATACAGCACCTTCAGGGCGTTTTCGCTAATCGCGGCCCGGCTGATGGGATGGTCTGAACGTGGAATAATCTGAGAATTAATGGTTAGGCCCCTGAACTTACTTTATCCATACTTATTTAGAGGCGAGCGGTCAATCATAACACGAAAGCCGAAAAGGCAAACCCATGTCGCATCAAAGCCTTACTAAAATACAACAGTATTGCAAAATAACAACAAATATTCTTGCATTTTTGTTACGGATACGGTTAAGTTGGCGTCGGTTATTCGAATAACCTTCATAACCACCGGTTATTTTATGCAACACCTATCCTTTAGGGAGGATCAATACTATGAATATGAAAAAGAAAGCACTGCCTCTGGCCGTTGCCGCGGCCATGGTACCTGGGTTTGCGGCGGCCGCCGACACCAGCGGTTATACCGATGTTATCTACACCATCACCGACGAAAATGCCGGTGTTTCCCAAGTTGCCAATGAAGACAAATTTACCGCCAGTGGCGAGATCGATGTGTCAGCCAGTCCTACCGACGGCGCCACTGCCCGGGTTGACGTTGACCTGATGCTGGATCCCGCCGGTGGCGGCGACAGCGCCGTGCTGGAACAGGCCTTTTTTGCTTGGGGCGCCCCCGCCAATATGACCGTCATCGGCGGTGTCTTCAACAACCCCATCGGTTACGAAGCCGAAGACCGGCCCGACAGAACCTTCTCTACTCGGGGCTATGTCTACAGCATTCTGGACGGCCAGACCGCGCTGCACGGTAACAACGTCGCCGGCTTGGCCCTGGCCGCGCCGGTAGGCCCCGCCACGGCAACGATCGCTTACCTGAATGATCTGGGGCAGACCAACGAAGAAAATTCCGTTGCCGTGGTAATCAACTACTCACCGCTGCAGGGGCTGGATCTGGAATTGGGCTTCGCCACCCAGGCCGACCAGACTCAGAATGCCGCCTCCGCCGAAGACATCACCGACTTCAATGTCGTCTACATGCCCAGCCAAGTCGCCGGGCTTAGCGTTGGCCTGGACTATCTCACCACCGGCAAGATTGTGGATGCCGCTTATGACCTGTGGGCCGGCTACGACTTCGGCAATGGGTTCGGCGTCGCACTGCGCTTTTCGGACGTCGACTACACGACGGCCAGTGCCAATGCCGATGCCGATGCCACCAGCTTCCAGGTGTCCTATCAGATCGCATCCAACCTGAGCACCTCCCTGGAGATGCGCAGCGAGAGCCCAGAGGGATCTGCCGACAACGACGACTTGCTGTTGGAATTTGTCGCAACCTTCTAAGCCATACAACAATAGTCACTTCTGCTTTCTGGCCGGGCATTCGCCCGGCCTTTTTTATTCCCGCCCGTCCTATTCAAGCCTGCCGGCGCCGCAGCCGATATATTAGTAAGCGATAATTTACTCGCAGTTTTTCGAGAGGTGATATATGAGTTCGGTTGCCGCCCTCAACGCAGGCCTGCAGGGCATTCATAAGGGTCTGAACGGTATCAGAAAAAACGCCCATGATGTCGCCACCGCCCACGGCGGTGAAGCCTCTCCGCCCGGGGCCCAGGCGAGCGGCCCCAAAGATGTCGCGGGGTCGCTGGTGGACATGCAACTGAACAAGCTTCAGGTGCAGGCCTCGGCCAAGGTGGTGCAGACCGCCGGCGATGTGCTCGGCACCCTGATCGACATACAGGCATAGCCCCTCGAGCGGCACGATGCAGATCAG
The DNA here is from genome assembly GCA_001447805.1 of Candidatus Tenderia electrophaga. Taxonomy (NCBI): domain Bacteria; kingdom Pseudomonadati; phylum Pseudomonadota; class Gammaproteobacteria; order Tenderiales (SeqCode); family Tenderiaceae (SeqCode); genus Tenderia (SeqCode); species Tenderia electrophaga (SeqCode). The sequence continues at coordinate 941,513 of CP013099.1, read as the reverse complement.
CGGCCACAGCCCGGCGCCGCTATTGTCGCCGCAGGTCAATGCACAAGCCCGCAGTCATGGCCCGCCGCAGTCGCCGGCGGGCACGGACGACGCAAACACGCAGCAGGCCGATCCACGCAACACACCGAATACGGCGGCCGCCGGCCGCGAACTCAGCCAAGAACAGCGGCAACAACTCAGACAGCTGCAACAGCGCGATCGTGAAGTACGCGCCCACGAAGCCGCACACCAAGGCGCGGCCGGCAGCCTATCCAAGGGCGGTGCAAGCTTCAGTTACGCGCGCGGCCCGGACGGTAGGCGCTATGCGGTCGGCGGCGAGGTGAGCATCGATACCAGCGCGGTGGCGGGCGACCCACAGGCCACCTTGCGCAAGGCGCAACAGATTCGTGCCGCCGCCCTGGCACCGGCCCAGCCCTCGGGACAGGATCGTGCGGTGGCCGCCGCGGCGACGGTCATGGCGGCCGAGGCGCGCAGCGAGATCGCCCGGCAACATCAGGAAAGCTCGGAACCGACCGCCGAGTCGCAACCAAGCGAACCTGGCAAGACCGGCGCAGACGGGAACGCAAGCAAACAGGTTCGTCATTACCAACAGGTCGCCGCGGGCGGCGCTGAGCATCGCGACAGACCCGCGCTGAGTCTGATGGTTTGAATATTATCTCGCTTATAAATGCTAACGCGTATACGCCTCGCGCCACCATTGCGGCACGGCAAAATGCACCTTGCCGCTGTGCTGAATGTCATTGGCCTTGTGTACCGCCGCCATGCCCGTGTCGGCGGCGAAGAGATAGGTTGCGGGCAGCGAGGTCTTGCCGATCAAACGCAGTCCCTGCGCCTCCGCCCAGGCATCCAGTTCCACCGGCTCGCGCGCGCTGAAAAAGCGCACCACGATGTTGCCGCGCGGCACCAGGCGCGCGCCGCCGTGAGGAGATAAGTAAAACACCGGGCTGAAGCGCGCTGGGTCGCCGCCCGCCAGGCTGCGGCCCACGCCGGCGCCGGGCGTGTCCTGCAGCCGCCAGATGCGCAGCCCGCCGCGCTGTTGCACCAGGCGGGCGCCGGCCCCCAGGCTCGCCGCCGGGGCCTGGTTCGCCGGCGCGATTTCGGCGATCTCGTGCTCGCTCTGCCACAAGGGCCGCCATTGCCGACCGTCGAAATAACGCAGCGACTCGGCTGCCCCGCTGCCCGCAGCAGGCGCGTCGGCCTGTGCTGCCGCCGCCAACCCCAACAACAGGGTCATGATCAAGGCTCTCACTATCATCACCTCCCGCTATGGCGCACGGCCGTAGATGCGCAGCGTCCAGGCTATCAGATCACCGCTACTTCCCTGATTGCCCTGGTCCCTGAGCGTCAAACGCCACACGCCGCTGCTGCCTTCACCGAGATGGCGGCTGCTGCCGAAGGTCCACGGGTTATACCCATAGGCGCAGGTGCCGAAACGCACTTGATAAGTCACCTGGCCGGGGGTTTGCCCGGGCACCTCGATCAGGCAGTCATGGGTCTCGGCCAAGACACTGTCCGTACCCGAGGGCGCGCTGAGCACAATTTCCAGATCGCCGGCATAGATATGGTTGGTATTGATGTCGATCTCGACATATTCGATCACCAGATCGGCGCTGACGCTGACCTGCTGCTGCAAGGCTGTGCCGATGTTGTCCGGGATCGCCTGGACATTGGCGACGCTGCGCTCGACGATCTGCTGCGGGCCGACGTTGGTCCAGGTCTTGGCCCGGGCCACGGCCGCCGCCGCATCCACCACGCCGAAGCCGTATTGGTGATTGATCGAATATTGCGGCTGGCCGGTATGCGGCACGGTCAGCGACCAGTCGGCGTCGAGGCTATCGTTGCGCCGCGCCGTCTGCGCCAGGATCAGGCGCACGTCACGCCAGCCCAGGGCGGGATTGACCTGCAGCATCAGGGCCACCACCCCCGAGACCACCGGTGTGGCGGCGGAGGTGCCGAGAAAGGCGCGGGTGTAACTGCGATTTTGGTAGTCACCGCCGACCTGACAATCGGGATCACCGTTACAGCCCGCCGCGCCCATCAAATCCGTGGTCGGCAGACCCAGCGAGACCATCCCGCCGCCGGAGAGGAAATTGGCGCCGCCCGGGGCGCACAGCCACAGGTTGGCGCCCACTTCGGAATAGCTGGCGCGCTGACCACGGCCGTCCACGGCGCAGACGGCGATGACATGGCGATTGTTGGCCTGATAGTCGTAGTTGCTGTTGTCCTGCCCGCCGTCTTCCCGGCCGTTACCGGCGGCCCAGACATACACGGTGCCCTTGCCGCCCCGGCCTTCCAGCACGCCGCGCTCGACCCCGTCGTGCCAGAATGTATCGGTGGGCGGCTCCGCCTCACCCAGACCGTCCACGGACAGGCCCCAGGAGTTGCTCGAGACACCGACTTCGCTGAGGTTGCGCGTCATGGCATCGTACAGCTCCGTATTCAGCACAGTGTTGTTCCATAGCAGATTGTAGCCGGCGAGACTGGCTCGCGGCGCCACGCCGCGCAGCCCGAGACCGTTTTGGTCACGCGCACCGAGCACGCCGGCGACGAAGGTGCCGTGATAATTCTCGCTCGCAGGAGACGGATCGTTATCCGACTGGCGGTAGTCCCAACTTTTATTGGCGGCGATATTGGCAGCCAAGTCCTCGTGGCCCAGCTGCAGACCGTCGTCCACTACCGCCACCAATACGCCCGCGCCTTTGACGCCGTCATTCCACACCGGTATCACATTGATGTCTTCCCCGCTGCGGGTACCGACGAACTGGCCCGTATTGTCCAAGTGCCATTGATCGGCAAACAGGGGATCGCCGGCGTTATCCACACTGCCGTTTGAGCTGCCGGAGCCGCCGCCGCAACCACTCAGCAGCAGCGTGACGAACAGCGACGCAACACACCAAGACCGCTTAATACACACGGCGAAACAGATAATAGGCCACCCCGGAAAACAACACCGGCGCGACCAGCACACTCATTAAGGGTGATAGACCGTAGACCAAGCCCAAATGGCCGGTGGTCTGATCCAGCAGAAAATAACCGATGCCGAACAGGGTGCCTACGAAAATGCGCTGCCCCACCCCCACCGAGCGCAGCGGACCGAACACGAAGGGCACGGCCAGCACGATCATCACCAGCGTGGTCAAGGGCATCACCGCCTTCTTCCACAGGGCCAGCACATACTGGCCGGCATCCAAGCCGTTGTCCTTAAGATATTCGATATAGCGCAGCAGTCCGGGGGCTGAGAGATAATCCGGTTTCACCGTCACCACCCCGATCAAGCCCGGATTGAGCAGGGAACGCCAACGCAGTTCGCCTTGCTGCACCGTTTCGACGCCGGCGCTGGAGACCTCACTGCGCAACACCTCCTGGAGCAGCCACTCCTGGCCGTCGTAGACGGCGCGCTTGGCAGTGGTGACGGTGGCAAGTCGATTGCGTTCATCGAATGCATACACCGAGACGCGCCCCACCTGATCACGGCTGATGAGATCGCGGATGTGAATCACGCTGTTGCCGTCGCGCGCCCACAGGCCGCTGTCGGTACGGAAACTGGCCTGCCCGGAAATGGCCTCGGCACGCAGGCTTTGGGCCCGGAACTCGGCCGCCGGGGCGACAAACTCGCCCACCAACAGCATCAACACCAGCAGCAGCAGACCCACCTTCATCACCGTCCAGACGATGCGATGCAGCGACACCCCGGCGGCGCGCACCACCACCAATTCGCTCTGGCTCGCCAGCATTCCGAGACCGATGATCGCCCCCAACAGCACCACAATGGGAAACAGCTGGTAGGCCAGGCGCGGCAGCAGCAGCAGGGTGTATTGCAAGGCCAGGGCGGCGTCGTAGCTGCCGCGGCCGGTCTTGTCCAGCTCGCCGGCGAATGAAGCGAAGCCGAACAGGGCCAGCAATACCAGCATCACCACCAGGGTGCTGGAGAGCACGGCCTTGCCGATGTAGCGATCCAAAAGCTTCATCTCGGCGCCCTCGCAGGCGCGCGGCCGCGACCCAACAACAGTCGCACACCGCCGGCGTGTTGCAGCATCAGCAGCAATACCGCCAGCAACAGCAAGCCGTGCACCCACCATATCCCCAACCAGGGTTCGACCTTGCCGCGCTCCACCCAGGTCTTGGCCACGCCGAGCAGGTTGCTGTAGATCACGTACACCAGAATACCGAGAAAGAATTTGGCATAGCGCCCCTGGCGCGGATTGGTGCGACTGAGAAACACCGCCAGCAGCGCCAGCAACACGGCGGAGACCGGCATGGCAATGCGCCACTGCAGCTCCGCCACCTCGTGGGGTTTCTGCGACTGCCACAGCTGGCGCGTCGCAACGGCGGAGGTCTCATCCACCTGCAGCACCACCTCCGACTGTTGCAGCAACACCTTATGGGCGGCGAACTGAATGATACGGAAATCGGCCTGACCCGGAATGCCCTCGTAGCGGTAGCCGTTTTTCAGCAGCAGATAACGAGCGCCGGCTTCGATGACCTGGGTACCGCGCTCCGCCACCACCAGATTGAGATTGCCCTTGCGCACCCCCTGGATAAAGACGTTTTCCATGCCCTCACCATCCTTCGACAGCCGCTCGGCATAGAACACCACATCACTCTCCCCCAACTCGCGAAACTGGCCGGCGGCCACCGCCTCCAGGCCGGTGGTGGCGCTCATTTCTTCCTGCAGCTGGTAGCGTTCGCCGCGCGCCCAGGGGGCGACATAGAGCGACACTAGGGCCACCACCAGGGCAAACCCCACTCCTACCCAGAACACCAGCCGGGTGACACGCGTCAGGCTCACACCGCAGGCCAGCATAGCGGTCATCTCGCTGTCCTTGTACAAACGGCCGAAGGCCAGCAACACCGCCAGGTAAAAGGCCAAAGGCAGCAAAATCATGAGTGCATCGACGGATTTCAACCCAAGCAGCAAAAAAATCACATCAGCCTGCACGCTACCGGCCGCCACCCGCCCCAACAAGCGCGCAAACCAGCTGCTGACGAAAATCAAAAACAACACCGCCGTCACGGCGAACAGCGTGCCGGCGAGCTCTTTAAACAAGTAGCGTTCGATTATCAAAAGAATCCGTCCAGGCGTGATAAGACTCGCTGATCAGTGGAAAAAATGCGTATTTTGAGTAAACTCTTGCAATACCGTCGGAAATAAATACGGTCGCTATACAAACCAGGCCTTTTTGGCCGGCAAATAGTGCTAACAATAAATATCCGACAAAAGCAGGGCTTTATTCAATAAAACCCGGACTCTCAACAACTTTTTATAGCTTTGCCAGGGGAACCACACCATGGAGTTTACTGCAAAAAGCGGCAATCCCGAAAAACAACGCACCGCCTGTATCGTCGTCGGCGTGTTCGAACCGCGGCGCCTGTCGCCGGCGGCGGAGCGTCTGGACCAGGTCAGCGACGGCTTCATTTCCAACCTGATCCGCCGCGGTGATCTGGAGGGCAAGATCGGCCAGACCCTGCTGCTGCACAATGTCCCCAACACCCTCTGCGACCGCATTTTGCTCATCGGTTGCGGCCGCGAACGTGAACTCCACGACGCCCAGTATCGCAAGATCATCGCCACCGCCGCCACCACCCTGAACGACATCGGCGCCATGGAGGCGGTGTGCTACCTCACCGAGCTGCACGTCAAGGGCCGCGACAATCACTGGAACGTACGCCAGGCGGTGGAGACGGTGGAGAACTCGCTCTACAGTTTCGATCAGCTCAAATCCAAAAAGGACACCACCCGCCGACCGCTGCGCAAGATCGTCATGAGTGTGGCCAGTCGCCGCGAGCTGCAGGACAGCGAAGACGCCGTCACCGAAGGCTATGCCATCGCCCAGGGGGTGAAACTGGCCAAGGACCTGGGCAATCTGCCCGGCAACATCTGCACGCCCAGCTACCTGGCGGAGCAGGCGTTGGCATTGGCGCATCAATACGACAGCATCGACACCGAAATCCTGGAACAGAAAGATATGGAACAGCTGGGCATGGGCGCCCTGCTATCGGTGGCCAAGGGCAGCCGCCAGCCGCCCAAATTGATCTGCATGCGACACACGGGCAACGGCAAGGACAAACCCATCGTGCTGGTCGGCAAGGGCTTGACCTTCGACGCCGGCGGCATCTCGCTCAAGCCGGCCGCCGCCATGGATGAGATGAAGTACGACATGTGCGGCGGCGCCAGCGTCTTCGGCGTCATGCGCGCGGTGGCGGAGTTAAAGCTGCCGCTCAACATCATCGGTGTGGTGCCGGCCAGCGAAAACCTGCCCGACGGTGCCGCCAACAAACCCGGCGACGTTGTCACCTCGATGTCGGGCCAGACCATCGAGATCCTCAACACCGACGCCGAGGGACGTCTGATCTTGTGCGACGCGCTGAGCTATGCGGAAAAATACGAACCTGAAGCGGTAATCGATATCGCCACCCTCACCGGCGCCTGCGTCATCGCCCTGGGCAAACACGCCTCCGGCCTGCTCAGCAATCACAGCCCGTTGGCCCACGACCTGCTCAACGCCGGCAAATCCAGCGGCGACCGCGCCTGGGAGCTGCCGCTGTGGGAGGAATACAACGAACAATTGAAGAGCCCCTTCGCCGACCTGGCCAACATCGGCGGCCGCGAGGGCGGCGCCATCACCGCGGCGGCGTTTCTCTCCAACTTCACCAAAAAGTACGACTGGGCCCACCTCGATATCGCCGGCAGCGCCTGGCTGGGCGGCGACAAGAAGGGCGCCACCGGCCGCCCCGTGCCGCTGCTGACCCAGTACCTGCTGGATCGTTGTAAGGAAAAATAAAGCGGAGTAACCTCAGGGCCTATGACCCGGATCGACTTCTACATCCTCGAGGCCGAGCACGGCAATCGCGAACAATTCGCCTGCCGCATCGCCGAAAAGGCCTATCGTCTCGGCCACGGCGTCTACGTCCATACCAGCGATGCCCGGCAGGCCGCCCGGCTCGACGAGCTGCTCTGGACCTTCAAACAGAACAGTTTCATCCCTCACGGCATTGACGGCGCCAGCCCCGATCCCGATGCCGCCGTGCTCATCGGCCACAACGGCGACGCCGAGACCTCGGCCCACGCCCAGGGGCGCGAAGTACTGATCAATCTGGATCAGCAGGTCCCGCTGTTTTTCAGCTCGTTCAAGCGCGTGGCCGAGGTCATCGATCAACACGGCGACAACAAGAGCTCGGGGCGGGCGCGCTATAAGTTTTATCGCGACCGCGGTTACAGTCTGGAGACCCACAACATTTCATGAAAAAGAAAGATCCGCCCCCCACCTTCAAGCTCGACGAGGAACTGCCGGCCGTCTTCCAGGACGACGCCCTTCCCGTGCTGCAGGATGTGGTGGCCAGCGACGATGACATCGAGCAACTACGTCCAAAGATCCAGCAATCACAGCCCAGCCCGGCACTGAGCCGGGTCATCGACGCCGCCGTGAAACGCCAGCTCGACCACCTGGCCGACGTCATCCAGGCGCACTTCGCCGATATTCATCGTCCCCTGATCAGCGCCGAAGACATCGGCCGTGAACTGGCCGAGGCGGTGCGCAAGGCGCGCCAGCCGGCGGCCAAGGGCAGCGCCCGAAAAGGCCGTGCAAATACGCTACAATATGCGCCCGCCGCGCGCCGCGCCGTGCATGCAATGAAAGTGACCACCGAGATGGACAAGACGTACAACCCGCAGGCAATCGAACAACCCTGGTATGAGGCCTGGGAAGCAAGCAACTACTTCGCCCCCTCCGGCGCGGGCAGCCCCTACTGCATCATGATCCCGCCGCCCAACGTCACCGGCAACCTGCACATGGGCCACGCCTTCCAGGACACCATCATGGACGCCTTGATCCGCTATCACCGCATGCAGGGCGACAACACCCTGTGGCAGGCGGGCAGCGACCACGCCGGCATCGCCACCCAGATGGTGGTGGAGCGCCAGCTCAACGCCCAGGGCAAGACCCGTCACGACCTGGGGCGCGCGGCCTTCATCGAACAGATCTGGAAATGGAAACAGGAATCGGGGGGGCACATCACCCGCCAACTGCGCCGCATGGGCGCATCCCTGGACTGGTCGCGCGAGCGCTTCACCATGGACGAGGGCTTGTCCGAGGCAGTGCGCGAGGTGTTCGTGCGCCTGTTCGAAGAGGGCCTGATCTACCGCGGCAAGCGCCTGGTCAACTGGGACCCGGTGCTGCACACCGCCGTCTCCGACCTGGAGGTGGTGTCGCAGGAGGAAGACGGTCAGCTGTGGCATTTCAAATACCCGCTGGCCGACGGCAGCGGCCATGTGGTGGTGGCCACCACCCGCCCCGAGACCATGTTGGGTGACACCGCTGTCGCCGTGCACCCGGAGGACGAACGTTACCGGCACCTCATCGGCAAGCAGATCGCCCTGCCCCTCACCGGGCGCCAGATTCCGGTCATCGCCGATGATTACGTCGACCCGGCATTCGGCAGCGGCTGCGTCAAGATCACCCCGGCCCACGACTTCAACGACTACGCCATGGGAAGCCGACACGACCTGCCCATGATCAACATCTTCACCGAAGACGCCAAGCTGAATCACGCCGTGCCGGCGCAGTATCGCGACCTGGACCGGTTCGAGGCGCGCACCAAGGTCGTCACCGACCTGGAGGCGCTCAATCTAGTCGTCAAGATCGAGCCGCATAAACTGATGGTGCCGCGCGGCGACCGCTCCCACAGCGTGATCGAACCGCTGCTCACCGACCAGTGGTTCGTCAAGGTCGAGCCACTGGCCCAGCCCGCCATCGAGGCGGTGGAAAACGGTGACATCAAATTCATCCCGGACAACTGGAAGAACACCTATTTCGAATGGATGCGCAATATCGAGGACTGGTGCATTTCGCGGCAGATCTGGTGGGGCCATCGCATCCCGGCCTGGTATGACGAAGAGGGCAATATCTTCGTCGCCCGTTGCGAAGCAGACGCGCGCGCCCAGGCCAGACAGAAATACGGCCACGACGTCGCCCTGACCCAGGACAGCGACGTGCTCGACACCTGGTTCTCTTCGGCACTGTGGCCCTTCTCCACCCTGGGCTGGCCCGAGCAAACCCCTGACCTGGAGACCTTCTACCCCACTAGCGTGCTGGTCACCGGCTTCGACATCATCTTCTTCTGGGTGGCGCGTATGATCATGATGGGACTCAAGTTCACCGGCCAGGTGCCCTTCAAGGAGGTCTATATCCACGGCCTGGTGCGCGACAGCCACGGCCAGAAGATGTCCAAATCCAAGGGCAACGTGCTCGATCCGATAGATCTGATCGACGGTATCGACCTCGACAGCCTGGTGAGCAAGCGCACCGCCGGGCTGATGCAGCCCGACATGGCCGCCAAGATCGAAACGGCCACGCGCCAGGAATTCCCCGACGGCATCCCGCCCTTCGGCACCGATGCACTGAGATTCACCTTTGCCGCCCTGGCCTCCACCGGCCGCGACATCAAGTTCGACCTGCAACGCACCGAGGGTTACCGCAACTTCTGTAACAAGCTGTGGAATGCGGCGCGCTACGTGTTGATGAACACCGAAGGCAACGACTGCGGTCAACAGGGTGGCGAGCTGGAACTGAGCCTGGCCGATCGCTGGATCCTCAGCCGCCTGCAAGCGACAGTCCAAGAAGTCACCCAGGCCATCGAACACTACCGCTTCGATCAAGCCGCCCAGGCCATTTATGAATTCACCTGGAACGAATACTGCGACTGGTACCTGGAGCTGTCCAAGGTCGTCCTCAACGACGACGGCAGCAGCGCGACCAAGCTGCGCGGTACGCGCCACACCTTGGTCAATGTATTGGAAAGCCTGCTGCGCCTGAGTCATCCGCTGATGCCCTATATCACCGAGGAGATCTGGCAGCGCGTGGCGCCGCTCGCCGGCGTCAACGGCGACGAGGGACAGGAAAGTACGCGTGCCGCGGGAGACAGGACGCCGGAAGCGGCCACCATCATGCTCCAAGCTTACCCGACGGTCGACTCGACACAGATCGATCACGACAGCGAAACCGAAATGCACTGGGTGCAGAGCTTCATCCTGGGCGTGCGCACCATTCGCGGCGAGATGAATATCCCGCCGGGCAAGCCCCTGCCGGTGCTACTGGCCAACGGTTCGGATCAGGATGCCCGTCTGCTGGAACGGCACAGCGGCTACCTCCACGCCCTGGCGCGGCTGGAATCCACTACCTGGCTGGACGAGCCCGACAGCGCGCCGGAAAGCGCCACCGCCCTGGTGGGCGAGATGAAGGTGCTGATTCCCATGGCCGGTCTGATCGATAAAGACGACGAGCTCGCGCGCCTCAACAAGCAAGTGGAAAAACTGGAAAAAGACTTGGTTCGCACCGAGGGCAAGCTCAACAATGAACACTTCGTCAGCAAAGCACCCGAGGCGGTGGTGGACAAAGAGCGTCAGAAAGTGGTCGAGATGAAAAAATCGCTCGATAATCTGAAACAGCAGATTCTACGCATCGCGGCGCTCTAGGGCCTGCTAGCGCCAGGGCAGCGCCGGCTATTCTTTTAGCTGCGCTTGCACTACACTGTCTTCCCATCGGCTTTGGGGAGAGCGCATCATGAACAAAGACGCCTTTAACATCGGCATCACCATCACCTTGCTCGCCACCCTCATCAGCGGCGGCAACCTGGCACGCGCCGCCACGCCCGAGGCAATGCCCGAAACCAACATCGGCGTTATCAGCGGTTCCGTCGCCCGCTCCACCTTCACCCAGGCCGTGGTCAACCGTGAGCCCAAAGAACCCATCAACGAACTGAGCAACGCTCAGCGCCACATCTATTATTTCACCGAACTCAAAGGCATGGCCGGCCAAACCGCCACCCATCGCTGGATCTATGACGGTCAGACCATGGCCGAGGTTAAGTTTGATGTCGGCGCACCGCGCTGGCGCGTATGGTCCAGCAAAACGCTCATGCCGGAGTGGACAGGGACCTGGACCGTGTCGGTATTAAACGAGTTGGGACAAGAGATATACAGCGAAAGCTTTGAATATATCAACGCCGCGACTGATTAAACGCCGCGCACGCCGGACCAGGAGTCCCGACACATCCATCAACAAACGGCCACGCCCACCGCCTTGCGACACCCCTCCTTTTTGAGCGCAGTTTAGCGCTGGCATGGCCAAACCTTAACTGACCAACACTGCGAGCAGTGATTACTGTCACCAAGCGCTTTCTCGTCGCCGACAACCAGAACGCAGGCAGGCGCCACAACCCGCCTCAAGCTAACCGAGCAGCCCGGGCAGTGCGTTTGAAATAGATTGCAGGTTCCGCATTCATACCGACGGAGTGACTCAGCGGCAATGCGCACGCAGGCTGTCGTAGCAGAACCGGACGAAAGAGCTAATTGTGTCTACTCCCCGATAGTCTGCTAGGCTAACCATACTTGAACAAACATCCATCTAAACTCTGTTCCTGAAACAGCGATATTTGGAGAAGGCGATTTGCTCAGGCGCGAGACGCCAATGACATCCATCATACCAAGCTGCTCGCCATAAACGATTTGGAGTCGATCCATGCCATTGCACAACACGCTCTGGATCCGTCGGATTCTACTTTTCTTCACCCTTACGCTACCGCTGTCCGCACATGCGCAAGGCTTCACCGTCGGCGCGGCATCACAGCCGGGCGTTACGGTCGTTACATCGGACTATGTCAGCGAAAAAGCATTGTCGGCGTTCGAAAGCACCACGGCACGTCTCGTTGCCGAGGGGCGCGCCACGGCCAAAGTGGATGACCCCCAGACGCAGCAGCGCTTTGACAAAGTCGCTTCAGAAATCCGAACGGAATTCGCCCAACGACTACACCAGCATCTCGATGAGCTGGAAGGCGATGGCGTGCTCGAAGTATCCGAGGTGACGGAAAAACTCGGCCACCTGCGCGAGGAGTTGCTGGACGAGCTTGAAATGATGCTGGACGCCATCCAAGACGGGCATCCACCGCCACCCTTGGTACGTAAGTATGACAGCGCGTGGGCTTACACGAAACAGGTCCTTGACTATACGGTGAAGGTGCGCAATGCCCCGATCGATTGGGGACGTTTTGCGCTCTATGTACTTGGTGGGCTAATGCTCGCTTGGCTCATAAGCAAGAGTATGGACCTCATCTCCCACGCCCTACGTTTAAAGTCCTGGCGCAGCATGGCATTGCTATTGGAATCTTCGGGCGCCCCCCTTTACATGGCCGCTGCCGCGACTGGAATATATCTGGGCCTTGAAACGCTTTGGATACCCGGCATTGCCGAACCGATGCTCGACAAGATCATCACGTCAGCCCTCATCATCGCCTTGTTCTGGTTTTTATGGGGTACAGCGAAGGCCTTGGCATCGGGGATTAGCTGGATCATCGGCAAGACCTATGACACCAATGTCGATCATCACATTGAATTGTTTATTCTCAGAGTTCTTCGGGTGATCGTACTGATCAGCCTCGCAGCCACCCTTATCAACGTTATACTCTCATCCGGGTTGACCGGTTTGCTCACCGGACTGGGTGTTATCGGTGTTGCCTTATCCTTCATCCTACGCGGTTCTATTGAGAATCTAGCTGCGGCCTTCACCTTATTTGGCGACAAACCGATCAGAGTCGGCGATCTCATGATCTACAAGGATTACTGGGGACGTGTGGAAGACATCGGCTTCAGGGCCGTACGTTTCCGCACCTTCGACGGCCACCTATTCAATATCCCCAACAGCGAAATCATTGACGAGGCCATCCAAAATGTCGGGGCCCGACCCTATATCCGACGTCGCTTCCGCATAAGTCTGACCTATGACACACCGCCGGAGAAAGTCGCCGAAGCGATGGATATTCTAAAAGACATCCTTCACGACCATGAAGGACAACCTGAAGATCAACCACCACATGTCTTGTTTGAGGCCTACGGTGAATACGATCTGCGTTTACTGGTGCAATATTATTTTCAACCGCCGGAGTATTGGGATGCCCTTGAGTTAGATAGCAAGATCAATCTACAGATTCTGAAACGCTTCAAAGAGGCGGGGCTGGAATTTGCATTCCCCACCAACACCACCGTTCTCAAGACGGACCCTGACGAGACCCCAGAACTGGTGTGGCGTGACGGCGCGGATACTGACGCTATAGAGAAGCCTGCGAAGGACAATAGCGCCGTCGACGGGGACGCCAGCCCCCCGAACAAGCGCCGGACGAATCCCGCCGAACGTTCCCGAACCGAGCGCCCCAACGAAGCCGAACACGGCAACCAAGACGGTTCCGATTGAACGCCAATGCGGCTCCATCTTGTCCATGTCCAGTCGATTGGGACAAGCCCGCACGATACCTTCGCCCTGCTATCGGCCTCATCGATGAGGCATTGATATTTTTCAATGCCACTGACAGCAACGCCGCGTAGTCTGCTTTAACCGATATACGCCAGACTTTATATGAGCACGGGATCGAGCCGAGATACGGGCTTACCCAAAAACACTGTCGGAAAAACACACATTAGACTAACGAGTCTGTAGAAAAACCCAAATACAAGTCTCACCACCATCACTCGCCTCAGTTAATATTTTACTACTCCCCATTTGATCCAATCCTCACCGAGAAATAATACAGATCAATTCTTCCCGATACTTGAGACCTATTCCATTCGTTATGCCCCATTCCACGCATATCGGTGTATTTTAAATATGTTGTGGATCATGCTAATCAATTGCCACTGACCGTTGACCTTCTGTTTTCCTCGCAGACTAAATCGCTTGAATCCTATACTGCTGGTGATATTTCCGAATACAGGTTCAACAGTGCCCAGTCGTTGGCTGTAGATATGCCGTCCCATGGCACTGTCGATCTTTTGTTTCATCTTCTCGATGAGACTGGTTTGTTGATGTTTTTTGGTGTTGCCTAGCTTTACGGCAAACTGGCGCGGGCTCTTTTGTTGCTCTGATCTGAGGCAGCGTTTTCTAAGATGACAGTGACGGCAATCATTTTCATAGCCCTGGAATTTCATGAACAGGCTGTTGCCGATTTTTGTCTCTTCGCACTGCAACCACATGGCATTGCCGGCGGGACAGATACAGGTTTTGTGCTTGAGATCGACCTTGAATTCATTTGAGGTGAAGCGCTCTTTGGGCTTGAGCCGTGTGACGGGCTTGTGGCGTTCGTAGTCCTTGAAACGGGGATCGCGTGATCGAAAGCCAACATCGGCGATGTAGCCGTCGAGCTTTTCCTGATCCAGGTATTGCAAGGCGCTTAGGTTGTGATAGCCGCTGTCGGCGGTGATCTTGATCTGGCGACGCTCCTGCTTGTTGAGTTTGAGATTGGCACTGGCCGATTCGAGGCTGGGCTTGAGCAGGTTGTGCTCCTGACCTTGACCGTGGGCTTCAGCACTGACGATGACCTGGTGCTTGGCGTCAACGGTGGCGACGCCGGTGTAGCCTTGAATGACGCCGTGACTGGTTTTCATCTTGGCGCTGTCATTATCAGTGATGTTGCTCTGTACGGTGCGACCACTGACGCCTTTGCGGTCGTCGTGGCTGTCGAGAAAGGCCTGGATCTTTTTGGCGGTCTTGGCCAGCTTTCGGCACTGTTGTTTTTGCCGCTCGACGATCGTTTCATCGAGACCATGCTTGTCTACTTCGCGATGTTTGCTGAGCATGCGCCGCACGGCCTTTTCCATTTTGAGCTTCTTTTTCTTAAGATCGGCCTGGGTGCCGCTCCACTCCTTGCTAGCATTGCTGGGCAGCTTGCAGCCATCGATGGCGAACATGTCTTTGCCGATCAGGCCTTCCTGGTCACAGACCATCAGTACCTGGAGGAACAGCTTTTCGATTTCTTGATGAGAGGAGGAAATAAAATCGGCGATGGTGGTGAAGTGAGGCTGACTATTGGCGGATATGGCTATAAATAGAATGTTATCGCGGCACAGCTGCTCGATCTTGCGGCTGCTGGTGATCCCTTTTGAATAGGCCAACAAAACAACCTTCAACAGGATCGCTGGATCATAAGCTGGACGCCCGCCATCATCGTTTTTGTAGCGATGGTGAAAAATGGAGGGGTCCAGGCACTCTTCAATGAGATAGGTGAGATTGTATTCGAAACTGCCGGGAAGTATCTGTCGATCAAACGACACCGGCAACATGGTCATCTGCTCGTAGCTGTAGTCTTTGAAGCGTGCCATCAATCCCCCCGACGATGTTTTTATATATAGAGTGATGTTAGCAAATTTGGGGTTTTTCTACAGCCTCAACGTTTAATTTCAACTCAAAGCGCAGGAGATTCCCATGGATAATCAGGCACTCAACAAAGAACTGGATCAGGTCAAATCAGATCTCTCAGATCTGCGCGAAGATATGGCCACCCTGCTGCAGACTATGAAAGCGTCCGGCGTTGCGCAAGGGCAGGAGTATTACGACCGCGCCTACGACAGTGCCCGCCGCACCGGTGAAGCGATACGCGACCGTGCCGAAGACACCTATGACGCCATTGGCAGAGAGGTAGAACAGCGCCCTTTAACAAGCGTGCTGGCGGCGTTCGCGACAGGCTTCGCCGTCGGCATGATATTGGATCGCCGCCGTTAAACGGCCGGACATCTATCTTGTTGGATGAATTTTTAAACAAAGGGCCCGGTGGGAAAATGCGCGCCTGGTGTAGAAGACGCGTTGCGGAGATGGGTCTGATGATATTCTTCGGTCTGGCGACACTGGGCGGACTGGGATTTATTGCCGTGGGTGCCTACGTCTCCGCACGCGAAGCGTATGCGCCGTGGCTTGCCGGACTGATGGTGGGCGCGGCAATAGTCATACTGGCCGTAATCGCAGGGCTAATCGTACATCGGATTACGCAGCGCCGCTCGCCATCAGCGCCACTTCCTGCGCCGCCTACGAAAGCGAACCAGGTACAGATAGACAACGCAGCTCATCTGGGCGAACTCATTGGAGGGCATGTGAGTCAGCGCGGCATTCGCACCACGGATGTGGCGATCGCCGCGCTGGTGGCCGGTGTAATCCTGAATACCGGCCCGGCGGTACGCAACCGTCTCAAGAAGCGCCGCCGTAAACAAAGACCCAACATAGACACAGGGCCGGCAAGGCCTCGGCGTCACTATCGCCGTAATCGCCCCAAATAGCACCCATTTCCGTGCCGGATTTTTCACTCAGGAACAATCAGCGTTCAGTACTGGGGTTAATCCTTGTAATCGGCCTGGCCTTGTTTATGCTATGGCCAGGCTCAAAAATATTTTTAGTGCTGTTCGCCGCCGTATTGTTGGCCGTATTCATCAACGCCATCGTGAGTTTAATTCCCTCTCAACGATCCGAGCCCTCATTAATACTACGAGTCGGAGTCATCTTGCTGCTGGTCTTCCTGATGACCCTATTTTTTGTGCTCATCGGTCCCGGCTTCGGCAGCCAAATGGCACAACTGACTGAGCGCTTACCCCTCGCCATAGACCGATTACAAGCCGTAGTGACGCATAAATCCTGGTGGACAGATCTTCAGAAAAATTTGCCACTTGAAAACCTACAGCCGGATGGCGCACAGATCATGAGTGGGATAACAGGTATATTCTCCACCACCATGGGCGCCATGACCAATATGTTCCTAACGGTTCTTATCGGATTTTATATTGCCATCCAGCCACAGTTATATCTAGGCGGCTTCCTACACCTGGTCCCAAAAGTAAACCGTGACCGGGCGCGGCAACTCATGCGCGCTTTGAATCACGCCTTGAGCTGGTGGATGCTGGGTCGCCTTGCGTCAATGGTAGTCGTCGGCGTGTTGACCACCGCCGGCCTAATGCTGATTGATATGCCGCTGGCCTTGGTGCTAGGGGTCATTGCCGGGCTGTTCGCCTTTGTGCCATACATCGGCCCTATTGCATCGGCTGTACCCGCCATTCTGCTGGGATTACTGGAATCTCCGCTGACGGCCGGATACGTGATCGCTATTTATACCCTCGTCCAGTTTATCGAAGGTAACTTTCTAACCCCTTGGATCCAGAGACGCGCCGTCGCGCTCGCTCCCGCCGTCTTGCTTACCATGCAATTTTCCATGGGACTATTCTATGGCCTGTTTGGAGTGTTGATCGCCACCCCCCTGGCAGTAGTCGCGATCGTGACGATTCAGATACTCTACGTACAAAACATACTTGGCGACCCAGTACGCCTCCTCGGCGAACACAGCCCTAACCAGAAATAGCCAGCCAGCGCCTGATACTTGGCAATGAAAAGCGCTGTACATCGTTGATGCGCCTATGCAACCGTGGCCTACCGTTGCCCTCCAAAAATCCCTGTCCGGCGGATACATACCTAATCTAATGTCCGGTGATGCCCAGAATGAAAAACTCCAGCACCATAAATCAGCGCCGACTGCCAATGCTTGTCACGTATTTCACCGCTTATTACTATGGCGCACGCCGACCGACGAACAGTGAAATGACAAATGCAATCAGAAAAACAACAAACAGTACCTGAGCTATCCATGCGGCCGTACCGGCAATCCCGGTAAACCCCAACACCGCTGCAATCAATGCGATCACGAGAAACGTTATTGCCCAAGACAACATGACGAACCTCCTTTCTTGACTAGACGAAAACCTTTAAGCTGGGCGACTTGATCGGGACAGTCGCTACATTATCGATTGACGACCCCACGTGTCAGCGCACCCACTACCCCTGAGTTACACGCCCATCACGTAATTTCATGCAATAGGGAGTTCACGCCGATGCAATATACCTCTCCTGGGTAGTCAATGGCATCTCTAGTTATATCTATTTCTTGCCCAAATTGCCTTCTAGCGACTGTATCTTCTTTTCAGCTTCATCGCGTTCATAGCCATATAGCTCTTGCAAACGCCCGATAAGCTTGGTCACATCCCCTTTCGCCTGATCTACGTCATCATCCGTTAATTTGCCCCACTGGCTGAGGACTTCGCCACGGAATTGATTCCAATTACCCTCAATTATGGATTTATTTATCGCCATGCTCTAATCCTCTTTATGAATGAACTGTTTATCGAAAACACATCAATGCAGACGTGACTTCTCTATCTATACCAAGGTCACATCGTCTCAAACAAATCCACTTCTCGCATTGACAATTCTCAATAAACCCATCGCTCACACGCCACTCCAAGCCAATGCCTGAAATTGGCTCGCGGGCATAGCGGGTATACGTAAACATTTTTTGCAGATATATTCCAATCCATCTACCTATTTCGAGACGGCTCCCAGTATCTTCAAGATCGCCGCGCTATCGGCAAACTTCCGCGAGGTAACCACGCCTTCGTTACATCCACATCAACAGCCGCGGCCCCACAGGCAGATTTTCCACAAGCGCAGATTTAACGTCCGCTGCGATCGCCGCTAACGCGACTGCAACAGCGCCTTTCAACACCGCCTCGCCCTCGCCCAGACTTACCGAAAGGATCGCAAGCGTAGCGTCACTCTGAATCTGAATGCCTGCCACTCTATATCGAAGTCGTTCATGCGGAAATCACGGGCGCTTCGACCTTCCACAGGTGTGGATACAGAGCGCGGGCGGCAGATAAGACTCGACGAGTAGGATAACGAGCA
Source organism: Candidatus Tenderia electrophaga (assembly GCA_001447805.1). NCBI lineage: Bacteria > Pseudomonadati > Pseudomonadota > Gammaproteobacteria > Tenderiales (SeqCode) > Tenderiaceae (SeqCode) > Tenderia (SeqCode) > Tenderia electrophaga (SeqCode). The sequence goes on along the minus strand of CP013099.1, from coordinate 922,977 downwards.
TTACCATCGCAAGCCGTCCGGCCAATGAGATTTCCATCCACTTAACACTCGATCTCATAGTGTTTCGCTCCCTGTGCCTGTCAGCCGAATATCGCCGGGAGGCATACTGTGGCAGACATTGTGCCGGGGCCATCGGACTCATTATCCGCAGCTCTGCCTTTCCTACCCGAACAGCTGTTATACGGCAGATTGAGCGCTAAAAAAAAGGCGACACACCGGCCGCCGCCCCAACTGACTTGATCACCCCCAATACAAACTTGTTTTTTTCATTGTCTTCCATATCGATGTGATCCTTCGGCCCAAACGCCACAACAGGCGCCCCTTCTTCATTGACCATTGCACTGCCATCGGGATGACGCTGGATGCGGTATTGATAGACCCCTGGCCGCCCCTGGTCCAATTGTTTTCGTGGCCTTTGTGTAAGCCGCCGGGAAAATTCACGCGACCATACTGCGATAACGATTTCGCTGTTAGTCGCCATACTTAAGGGTGATAGGTTGTAGGTGCCAATCAAACTGACAATATTGTCGAAGCTAGCCAGTTTGGCATGCACCATTTGCTTATCGTCATTGGCATACAGTTTTAGTGTCGGAACAGCACTAAGAATATAGGGCCACTGTTCCAGGAAAAAAGCCTGACTCACAATACTTTCTGACGCTTCCGGACTATTGGTAAACAAGGTAATGGGAACCCCGTTTTTCGATGCCTGCGCGAACACCCCGAGAGTTTCTTCAGACACCATGACATACGGGTTTTGGATAAATATTTCCTCACGGGCAGAGTTAACCAAACGCGTACCCGCAAGGGATATGGCATCCCCCGGCATACCGAACCTTGCGGCGCTGTCAAGCACGCGAATCTCAGCGTTGAGGTAGGGCGGCAAAGGTGTCGATAGATTCCCTTCTAGATGAGCCATTGCCAACATCTCTTCCCGCCACTCATGCGCCTCACTCACAATCTCCTTAACACGCCCCTGTCCCTCACCACGCAACCAACTATCCATGGCCTGATATGCCCGGTTTAAATCCGCCTTTTGCGTGTTTAGGTTCAATATTTCGCTTGAGACCGGTTCAGCGCCATCAGACAGAAACTGGGTTTCGAACGCCGTCGTAAGCGCTTGTGCCGCGCCTTGGTCCGACACCTCCACTTCCACATCCCGGAATACCATCTCTGCATCGGCCGGGTGCGAAAAATATTCCTTGGCGATGTTTCTACCGCCGGTAATCGCGCGTTTGCCGTCCACAACTAGGATCTTATCGTGCTCACTCGCCACGGCGACCGCCACGCTCAGGTGTATAATCCCCTGCAGAACGCGATCATACAGTGGCCGGTACATCCGTATCTCGACATTGCCTGTATTCACCAGGGCATCTAGATAATCGTTTCCCTCCAAATCCCACGACAACCTCGAACCATAGGCATCAAGCAGGATACGCACCTTGACACCTTCCTTAGCCTTCTTTAATAAGTGGCTTAGAAAGGCGATGCCGAATACATCCTGCTTGAGTATGAAGTAGCTAACATCGATGCTCTGCCGGGCTTTATCGAGCAGATCCCAGCGCGCTGCCCAGGCAAGATTGTTATCATTCAAAAGGCGTAAATCCGCACGCCCTGCCCCATACGCCGGGAATGTTTCAAACACTTCTCTTAAACTCATGCCCTCATCGTAACTGTCCAGCTGCATGAGTTGAGTCGGTGTCTCCGGTCGCCCTCCGTAAAAATCAAACAACGTATTAAATATCACCCAGCCTGCAAGGACGCCTAGCACAATCACTGCTGCAATCTTTGTTTTTCTCATGCCAAGTCACCTAATTCCCAAGCACCCACCTTAACCCCCAGAGGCCGATCACTAATCCAGTTATCGTGGCCATGCTGGCACACTTGTGCCTTTCAATCAGCGCCTGCGCCCCATCACCGTATTTCCATACGAGTAGCGCCAGGCTGAAATACCGCACTCCTCTTGATATAAAGGTTGCCAAAAGGTAGCCAAACAAAGAATATTTCGCAGCACCGGCCGCAAGCATGGCGATTTGAAAGGGGATAGGTATCAGCCCGACACTCAGCACAAACCAAAACCCGTTATTTCTGATTTGCGCTAATGCTTTCTCATATTGCTGCGTGTTTCCGAACAGATTCACAATCTGCTCCCCGATCGCACTGACAAACCAATAGCCGATGGCATACCCCACTATTGCGCCTAACAGGCAACCCACCAGGGCGGCGCCTGACAGCCACCAGAGACGCTGACGATTCGCTTGCATCGCAGGAACGAGCACCACCTCCAAGGGCACAGGCACCACGGTCGATTCGGCAAACGAAGCAATCGCCATGCCGCTCACCAGATGCTTGGAAGTGACAAGCCTTTCGAATCTCTGCCGCAGAGTTGTGCTTACGATATGTATATTCATCCGTGCTCTGTAAACAAGCTACGCCTGCTTCGTTGACTGCGTGAGGCCACCACTATTAGCACAATTTTCAACAGCGCGCATTGGCATAAATATCGAGAACCACACATCGCATTCTATTGCCATGAATTCTTATAATCGGATAAAACGCCTTGTATCCGCGCGTACCGAGCCTATGGTTGGCAAAGCGTCTTTTAGGCCTTGGCGATATATGCAGATATAGAAATTATCGCAACGTATAAAGAGATCGATCAACGGAACAAAGCCAAGGCCTACAAGACAGACAATGGCGCCATTGGCTACTGGCGTGTTGGTTACAGAGGACGATGATACAAAGCACAGACCCGGTGTAACCAATTAATCAGAAGGCGTTGAAAAAAATGACACCATTATGACTTGGGCTGAATACATCGATAGAGCGTTTCAAGAATGCTACAGATCCCAAATGCAAGGGCATCCGACCGCCACAGACTCTAGCGCGCCAGGCCGATGGCCAATAGCATGTTCCCCTGCAGGCAAACTCTTTAGGAGCCGGATTGCGGCTTTGGCATTTGTGGCGCCCCCTATTAGCCAGCACTGCCAGGATACCAGCCCGCCAATAGTCAGATAGACGATCCCCGGGCACCGTAACCTGCCTGGGCGGCTCAACAAGTACGGCCCGTTTTTCCATTAAGCATACACGCCGGCCAATGCAATCAAGCACGCCACGAATCACACCCCATAATTGATCCAATTGATCGCCACCGAAGTCAATGCCAACAATCACCCGGATCACCTCGTCCCCGTAGAGCGTGAGTTATTGCTCAGCTTGACCCTGATCGTCCCTCATAAACACCTTTTTTCCGGTCATCCCTAGGAGCAATATCACCAAGCCCGCCGCAACTGCACCGCCGATCATGCCCCAGGCCACTTCGCCCGCCACCATGGCCCGGTATAAGCTTTGTGCACCGAATATCATGACACCGGTCATCGGCACAAAAATGGCCATAGAGGCGATCATATATATCCAAAACGGAATATTGGTCAACCCCAACACATAGTTATTTATGGCAAAAGGAAACATAGGCATAACCCTTAGAAACGGAATAGCCAGCCAATGGTTGGTCTCCACCCATCGACGAACCTTATGATAGTCGTCCAGGCCCGACAATTGTTTTTCTAGTCTATCCTTGGCCACATAGCGCGACATAAAAAACGCCACCGTCGCGGCGATTGTTGTCGCACTCAGCATGGTGACATACCCCCACAGCGTCCCGAATAACAGCGCGGCGAGTATAGTGAAAGGCGTACCGGGCAATAAGAATAGCATCGCCACGATATATAATGCGCCAAAGGCGACCGGTCCCCAGGCACCCAGTCTCCAGCTCCATTGCTGCGCCGTTTCGAAATAGCTCTGCAGATCGACTATCCGCCCCAGAATGAATATAGCGAGGATTAGCCCCCCTGGAACAATCAGGGTTTTCCACGTGTTCTTATTGTAGATCCAATCCTTGCGAGCGCGGCGCCGCTTCATGCTCGAGGTGTTCGCGCTGGCTTGTGGTGGATATTTCGGCCGCCTATCTTCATTTGCGCAGCGCCCTGGAAAATTGCGCCAGCGCGGCACCCGCGTTGGCGTGCATTTCGTTTATTATCGAGATCTCGCCGTCCGGCAGCTCATGCCGCAATGCTTCTTCAATCGCATTTTTCACATCTCTCTCAAGGTCTTCGGCCTTGTGCAATAACACGTCTCGTTCTCTATCCGCCATTGCCGCGCGCAGCCAGACGCCGAGGCGCTGCAAAGTTTCCAAATCGGGATCGGGCCGGCTGGGCAGCTCACCCATTCCTCGAACCAGACTATCCAGGCAGGCGACCTGGCCTCGGTGCATTGCCGCCAAGCGGCGAAACATATTACTTAAGTCGTCCGAATCGACACTATCGGCGAACTTCTGGTAGTGGTCTGCCGCGACCTGGCATGCGTGCGTGATTTTATCCAATGCTACAGAGCCATCGTTTCTCAAGATCATTGTCCCTCCGGAGGCATTGCCTAAGCCTCATCTTCTGACCGATAGTCTCTGGGAACGATTACCGTAAGGGCCTTTCGAGAAACCGTGAAATGCGCCGGCGTGCGCGTAAGCAATTCCCCATCGGTATCAAGAACCATTGACTTAACCGTCTCAATGTCGATATTCCGCCCCCGACGCAACAATACTTGATCATTATGTTGGATATCTCCACGCCGCAGCGCCGGGATCAATTTCACCAATCCAGCGATGCTTTGCGGCTTCACACTGGACATATACAGCTGTTGGTATCGATGCGGGCGTCAGACATAATGGTCACCCCACCACCGTAGTGACGTCCATTACCCACGGCAACGTGGATGGATCTTACCCTTTCCTCTTTTCCATCGACACGAAGCGTAAGTTCGAAGGGGTGACGAGTCTTGAGCGCAAGGTAAAGACTGCGCAAGTATGCCAGCACGCCCCAGCGTTGCTTGCCCTGCTTCGATATCTTCTGCGTCACCTTAACCCCGACACCGATATTGGCAACATTAAAAAAGTGCTTGCCGTTGACATTACCCAGATCAATTTCGTGCAACTTCCCATTGATAAGGCTAACGCACGCCGGGACAATGTCGGCTCGAAGACTCAAGGTGCGCGCCAAATCATTCGCTGTTCCCAGCGGAATCAAACCTACCGGGCGTTTGCACTGAATCAAGGCCTCGGCGGCTCGGTTCAGCGTCCCGTCGCCGCCACCGATGATTATGCGCTCCATATCCGCACCATAGCGCTGGATCAATTCTGGAATTTCATTCGGTTGAGCGGGATATTCTTCCCTAAGGCGCCACCCCGCTTGGCGCAAGACATCTATTCCCGCGCACAGATCGGACTGCCCCTTGCGCGCCTTTTTATTCACAACTAAAAGGGTATCCGCAATCATAGTCAGGACATCCAGCTGTGAGTTGCCAGCCTTATTGGTTCAAGCATTGATTTGGGGCATCAGCAATACCCACACGGATTACATTATGTTATTTGGGATTATTTTTCTTAGGACAGCATTGAAAAATATCAATGCCTGAGCCTCATTGAAAGAAGCCACATCAGGCGCCGACAAAGAGGGGACCCGAGCCCAGGGTACTTAGGGAGGCGCGCGATGGGCGCGGACGCCCTGTCTGGCGCGTATCGGTTTTGCTAGAGGAAATACCGCGATGCTTATTATGTTCATGTCACCACGCCAGTCGCCCGGGCAACTTCCCGAGCTAGGGCGTACAATGGCCACGGCAACGGTGAATTAGTGATGGCACAACAAGGAGATGTTATGGGCATTGAAGTCGGTGGGTTATTAGGCCTAATTATTCTGGTATTGGACGTATGGGCTATAGTCAAGATAATTCAAAGTGCTGCAGGTACTGGCGCCAAGGTCCTTTGGATCGTGGTGATCCTGGTGCTGCCCGTATTGGGATTGATTCTCTGGCTATTATTCGGCCCCAAAGACGCTTGATAAGCGTCGGTGTACAGCGCCGCCCGGCCGTTTCGTAACGAGCGCCACCTTGTCCCACGCCGACGGCGAGAAACAGCTGCAGCGTGGGGCTGTTGGGGCTTACCTGGCGCGCCTTGCCCGTTTGAATATAGATAGCACCCAATGTAGTCGCGCACTCAGTGCTCGCGCGTGGCATGAAACGCCACATCCGGGTACTTCTCCTGTGCTAACTGCAGATTCACCCGCGTCGGCGCGATATAGACCAACTGCCCTGCCCCGTCGATAGCAAGATTATCCGCCGCCTTTTTCTGGAACTCGGCGAACTTCTTTTCATTCTCACAGCTCACCCACCGAGCGGTGGCTACTTGCACCGGCTGAAACATACAATCGACCTTGTACTCATCCTTGAGTCGCTGCGCCACCACATCGAATTGCAACACACCGACGGCGCCGAGAATCAGATCATTGTTGTTGAGCGGTTTGTATAACTGGGTCGCGCCCTCTTCGCAGAGCTGTTGCAAGCCCTTTTGCAGGGCCTTCATCTTCATAGGGTCCTTCAACTGGGCGCGCCGAAACAGCTCCGGTGCGAAGTTGGGAATGCCGGTGAATTTGAGCTCCTCACCCATGGTGAAGGTGTCGCCGATCTGGATGGTGCCGTGGTTATGCAGGCCGATGATGTCACCGGGGAAGGCCTGTTCCACATGATCGCGATCACTGGCCAGGAAGGTGATGGCATTGGAGATCTGCACATCGCGGGCGATGCGCACATGACGCATCTTCATGCCCTTGTTATAGCTGCCGGAGCAGACCCGCATAAAGGCGACCCGGTCTCGATGTTGCGGGTCCATATTGGCCTGAATCTTGAACACGAATCCGGTGAACTTATCTTCGCCCGGTTCGACCCTGCGCGTGCGCGTTTCGCGCGGCTGCGGCGGCGGCGCCCATTCAGCGAAGGCATCGAGCAATTCCTTGATGCCGAAGTTGTTGATGGCGGAACCGAAGAATACCGGTGTCAGCTCGCCGTTGCGATAGGCCTCGAAATCGAAGGCGTGACTGGCGCCGCGCACCAGCTCAATCTCTTCGCGCACCTCCGCCGCCAGGGTACCCCATAATGCATCCAGGCGCGGATTATCCAGACCCTGGATCACTTCGCCGTGCTGGATCCTGCCGCCGTGCGTGGCACTGAACAGGTGGATGCGGTCGTTGTAGAGATCGAACACGCCCTTGAAATTCTTGCCCATGCCGATGGGCCAGGTGATGGGGGCGCATTGGATCTTGAGCACGTCTTCCACTTCATCCAGCAACTCGATCGGCTCGCGGCCTTCGCGGTCGAGCTTGTTGATGAAGGTGATGATGGGCGTGTCGCGCAGGCGGCAGACCTCCATCAGCTTGACGGTCCTCGCCTCCACCCCCTTGGCGCAGTCGATCACCATCAGGGCCGAATCCACCGCCGTGAGCGTGCGGTAGGTGTCTTCGGAGAAATCCTCATGGCCCGGGGTGTCGAGCAGGTTCATGATCTTATCGCCGTGGGGGAACTGCATCACCGAAGTGGTCACCGAGATGCCGCGCTGCTTTTCCATCTCCATCCAGTCAGAGGTGGCGTGACGCGCCGCCTTGCGCCCCTTGACCGTGCCGGCGAGCTGAATGGCACCGCCGAACAGCAGCAGTTTTTCCGTGAGCGTGGTTTTACCGGCATCGGGGTGGGAGATAATGGCGAAGGTGCGGCGGCATGCCGCTTGATCACTGAGCTGGGACATAAGCCTCTGTTTCTACGACTGTAAGGGCGGTGATTTTAACCTTATTCGCACGCGTCTGTCCGCCCCCTGCAAAAAAATTTGGCCTTACATACAGCACCCGCTCAATAATGTATTTGAATTACACTTTAAATATGTTACTGTTCCAAAGTCACATTCAGATAAAGGTAGATTCTACCAATAACTTTGTTTGCACCACCCAATGATCCAATACAAACAACCACGAGGAGAGCACCATGAGTGAAAGCCTGTATGACCGTATCGGGGGAGAAGCCGCCGTTGACGCAGCCGTCGACCTGTTCTATCGCAAAGTACTCGCCGATGACCGCATCAACCAGTTTTTCGAAACCACCGATATGGACAAGCAACGCGCCAAGCAGAAGGCGTTCCTCACCTTCGCCTTTGGTGGCCCGGCCAATTACAGCGGCAAAGACATGCGCGCCGCCCACGCCCACCTGGTCGCCCGTGGGTTGGACGACAGCCACTTCGATGCCGTCATGGAAAATCTCGGCGCCACGCTGAAAGAGCTGGGCGTTGCCGACGATCTCATCGGCGAAGCCGCAGCCATTGCCGAAAGCACCCGTAACGACGTCCTCGGACGCTAAGCACCCCCCTTCCACGCCATGCCAAATATCACCTATGCAGAACACACCTACGCATGTCGCAGCGACGAATCCGTGCTGGAGTGTCTGGCGCGGCATGGCGTGGAACTCTCTTCTTCCTGTCGTGCCGGCGTCTGCCAAACCTGCATGGTCAAAGCCACCAGCGGCGCACCGCCGTCCGAGGCGCAAAAGGGCCTGAAGCCCCAACTACAGCAACAGGGCTACTTCCTGGCCTGCATCTGCACGCCGGCGGAGGATTTGACCGTGGGCGCCGCGGACGAGGCCGATCTGCCCCGCAGCGACGCTACGGTGATGGACAAGACCCCTTTTAACGAGACCATTGTGCGGCTGCGCCTGAAACCGGAATCCGCCTTCGATTACCGTCCCGGTCAGTTCATCAACCTGCACCGCGACGACGGCCTGATACGCAGTTATTCCATCGCCAGCCTGCCCCGGGACGGCTATCTCGAACTGCACGTAGAACATATTGCCGGCGGCCGCATGAGCGCTTGGATACGAAATGAGCTGGCAGCGGGCGAGACACTGCAAATCGACGGCCCGCACGGCGATTGCTTTTACATCGACAGCGCCCCGGAACAAAATTTATTGTTGATCGGCACCGGCTCGGGATTGGCACCGCTATACGGCATTGTTCGCGATGCCCTGGCACACGGCCACCGCGGCCAGATCCACCTGTTCCACGGCGGCCGCGAGCGCGGCAAGCTCTATCTGATCGACGAACTGAAACAACTCGCCGAGCAGCACGACAACATGTTTTATACCCCCTGTCTCTCCGGCCCGGACAACCACGGCTTCGCCGCAGGTCGCGCCAATGAGCTGGCCTTGCAACAGTTCCCCAAACTCGACGGCTGGCGCGTCTACCTCTGCGGCCATCCGGAGATGGTCAACAACACCAAGAAGAAGGCCTTTCTCGCCGGCGCCAATTTCGATCAGATTCACGCCGATCCGTTTACCTTCAGCGAAGCCGGGGCGCCGGCCTGATCGAGCGCATCCCCGCGACCCCAGCGCACCTCCGCAAAGCAGCGCCCAGCCAATTCAAGCCTCACCCGCATTTCTCCCCAGGGCTTCAGATTACCGCTTTGGGACCGATCTAAGTATCTGTATTATCTTAGCCTGAACCAAACTTAGAGAGTGCCGCATGAGCGATATCATTGAGCTTCCCCTGCCCCCCCTCAGTGACCGGGACAATGCGCCCATCCTGACCAACTCGGCCGTCACCGTATTTTATATCAACGGCCGCCGCGTGGACGGCAAGCTCAGGGCCTTTAAGGTCGAAGAAGGCAAGATCAGGATTCTGCAAGCTCAGGACAAGCAGGAAACCGAAATCCTGATGTACGACATCAAGGCCATGCACCTGTCCACGCCGCTGCAATGGGTGCAGGACATGAGCCTGATCAAAAGCAGTAAATCAGGCCTGAAGACATGCGCCGAACTGCAGGAATTTTTGATCACCTTTAAAGACCATACCAAGCTGCGCGGCAAAACCTTCGGCACCCGGGTCGACAAGAACGGCCTGCACCTGTTCAAGGAGCACGGCAGCAACCAGTATCTGCGCCAGTACATCCATATTTTCATCCCCCGATCCTCCATCGAGAGCAATCTGATCGGCGACCAGATCGGTGACATCCTGGCCAAGGATCACAATGTGCCGAGCGAAGAGATCGAGCTGGCGGTCAAGGAGCAGCAGGCGGCGCGGGCCAAACCCCTGGGCGAATTCCTGGTCGAGAACAAGATCGTCAACGAAAAGCAACTCCAGGCGGCCCTGAGTCGGCAGAAGAGCATGCCCAACCTGAAACTGGGCGAGATCCTGATCAGCGAAAGCCTGATCACCGAGGATGATCTTGAAGACGCCCTGGAACACCAGAAGCGCAACCGCCAGAAACCCCTGGGGGAGATCCTGGTGGACAAGGGCATCATCAACCGTGACCAGATTCAGCAGGCCCTGGCCAAGAAACTGGGCATTCCCTTCGTGCATATCCAGGAGTTCAAGGTCACCCCGGATATCATCAACCAGATTCCCGCCGATCTGGCCTTCAAGCACAAGGTGGTGCCCCTGTCGCTGCACGAAGGCAAGCTGATCCTGGCCATCGAAAACCCCATGGACTGGACCGCGCTCGACGCCCTGCGTTTCAACACCAACAAATACATCGAGCCGGTGATGGCCAGCGCCGAGGACATCAACTGGGCGCTGCAATTCCATTACACCTCGGACGACATCCTGCACCGCATCGACGACCTGGAGGACGAAGAGGCCTTCGACGACGGCGCGCACAACGACAGCTTCTCTTTCAAAGAGGAAGACGTCACCATCTCCGACAACATCATTGTCAAGATCATCAACAAGATCATCATCGACGCCCATCAACAGGGCGCCTCGGACGTACACATCGAACCCAATCCGGGCAGGACCAAGGTGGTGGTGCGTTTTAGAAAGGACGGCAGCCTGTACGTCTACCACAAGTTCCCGGCCCAATACCGCAACGCCCTGATCTCGCGCATCAAGGTCATGGCGCGCATGGACATCTCGGAGAAACGCAAACCCCAGGACGGCAAGATCAGTTTCAAGAAGTTCGGCCCGGCCAACATCGAGTTACGTGTCGCCACCCTGCCCACGGCCAATGAGCTGGAAGACGTGGTGATGCGTATTCTCACCAGCGGCAAGAACATCCCCGTCAACGCCCTGGGGCTGAGCATCAATAACCGCGACCGTTTGCTGGATGCCGTCTCCAAGCCCTATGGCCTGTTCCTGGTATGCGGCCCCACCGGCTCGGGCAAGACCACCACCCTGCATTCGGTGCTGGGCCATCTCAACAACGCCGAACGCAAGATCTGGACCGCCGAGGATCCGATCGAAATCACCCAGCCGGGGCTGCGTCAGGTGCAGGTCAACCCCAAAATCGGCCTCGACTTCGCCGCCGCCATGCGCGCCTTTCTGCGTGCCGACCCGGACGTCATCATGGTCGGTGAGATGCGTGACGCCGAGACCGCCGGCATGGGCATCGAAGCCTCGCTTACCGGTCACCTGGTGCTCTCCACCCTGCATACCAACAGTGCCGCGGAGAGTCTGGTACGCCTGTTGGACATGGAAATGGACCCGTTTAATTTCGCCGACGCCCTGATCGGTATTTTGGCCCAACGTCTGGCCAAGACGCTGTGCCCCAACTGCAAACGTTCCTACCAACCCGATGACCAGGAGCTGCAACACCTGGCCCACGAATACATCAAGGACATGCTGCCCCCCCATTTCGGCGCAGCGGAGCAACAGCCGTATATCGACGACCTGATTGCGGACTGGCGCAACCATCACGCTAACAAGCGCGGCGGCTTCACCCTCTACAAACCCACCGGCTGTAACGATTGCAACGATACCGGCTACCGCGGCCGCATCGGCCTGCATGAACTGATGATCGCTTCGCCCAAGATCAAACAGAAGATCGTCGCGCGCACTCCGGCGGCGGAACTCCATTTCGAAGCGCTCAATGAAGGCATGCGCACCCTCAAACAGGACGGCATCGAAAAGATCCTGCAAGGCTATCTCGACCTGCCCCACGTCAGGGCGGTGTGTATCCGCTGATCGCGGCGCGGCGATACGGGTGACGGCCCGCCCCGTAATTTCCTATAATGCTGAACGAAGCGACACGCCGGTGTCGGCCCGACTCACACATTCAGTCATTATCGGTCATTATGAGAAATCTAACCTTAGCCAATCTCGCGCTACTCGCCCTGCTGAACAGCAGCGCCCTGCCCGCCGCCCAATCCTCGGCCGTGGGGCTGATGTATCACCACTTCGGCGTGGAAAAATACCCCAGCACCAACATTCGTCTGGAACAGTTCGAGCAACACCTGGACTATCTCGCAGATAGCGACTTCAAGGTACTGCCGCTGATGACGGTGTTGGACGCCCTGCAGACCGGCGAGACGCTGCCCGACAAGACCGTGGTGATCACCATGGACGATGCCTACGACAGCATCTACAGCCAAGCCTATCCGCGCCTCAAGAAGCGCGGCTGGCCGTTTACGGTGTTCGTTTCCACCGACTACATCGACAAGGGCTTTTCCAATTACATGAGCTGGCAACAGATGCGTGAGATGCAACAACACGGCGCCAGCTTCGGCAATCATTCGCGTAGCCACGACCATTTGATCCGGCGCCTGCCCGGCGAAACCGAGGCGCAATGGCGTCGACGCGTCACCGATGACATTCGCAGCGCCCAGCAACGTCTTGACGATGAACTCGATGCCGTTATCGACGTCATCGCCTACCCCTATGGCGAATATAATTTGGCGCTGGCGCAAATGGTGGCATCGCTGGGCATGGTCGGCATGGGCCAACACTCGGGCGCCATGGGTGTCACCTCGGACTTCCGCTTCCTGCCGCGTTTCCCCATGGCGGAGGATTTCGGCGACCCGGATGAGTTCGCCACCAAGGTGTCGAGTCTGGCCATGCCGCTGCAGCAAACGCCGCCGGTGAATCCGGTCACCGACGCGGCCCGGCCCACCCTGACACTGAGCTTCGAGCGCCAACACGCGCCGCTCACGCAGCTGAGCTGCTTCGCCAGCGGTCAGGGACGCATCGAGGTGAAATGGGTACGTGAATACCAGGCCCAGATACGGGCCGATAAAGATTTGCCCGCGGGACGCAGTCGCTATAACTGCACCGCCCCGGCGGGCGAGTCAGGACGCTTCTATTGGTTCAGCCAGCCGTGGATTCGCCCTGGCGGGACTGACTGAAGGCCGCAGTGGAACGATCCAGCTCAACGGCGTCCAGCAGGCTCACCAAGCGGTTACCGCGCATCATCAGCTGCAGCTCATCGATATACGCCTGACCGCGGGCGGAATAGGCCTCCAGCCCGGTGGCCAGCGCCACGGCATCCAGGGCTCCACCCGCATCGCGCATTTGGGCGCGCATCACGCGCAAGGATTGATACGCCGGATTGGTGTTGAGATTGCGCAGATAGGCGCGCACCGAGGCATCGATGGACGGAAACGAACGCACCGCATAACTGGCGCCCTCGGGACGGCCCAGGGGCACGATGCCCTCCGCCTCGCGATAGGTCCATTGACCGAAGAGATTATTGCCCAGGCGGGAAAAACGCGACGTGCCCCAGGCGCTCTCATTAGCGGCCTGGGCCAGCACCAGCGCCGGCGGCACCACATCAACGCGGCGCAGCAACAAATGCTGGGCGCGCGCGCTCTTGATGTCATGCTTGATCTTGTACTGGTGGGCAATGGCCTGCAGCCAGGCGCGCTGACTGTCATCCAAATGTCTCACGCCCGTGTCCAACAACTCGACAACTTGGCCGCGCAGTTCGCGTAGCTTTTCGTTTTCCGCCAGCACGATGGGCAACAGGGCGCGAAAGAACAGCGACTTCTTCCTGTCCACATCCTGGATCTTGCCGAGATCGGCGGGCAGGGTCGACACCTCCACCGGCGGCACCTTGCCCTGCGGTGGCCAGTGGTAGCCCAGCCGGTCAAAGGCCGCCTCCAATTCGCTGGCCGAAGAGACTTTAAGCCGTTCCAACTGCAAACGCTCATCCAGGCGCGCCCCTTGCGGAATAAAACCGGTCAGCAACAGCGCCACCAGCAACGGAAACAAGAAGGCTAGAATATTGTTAATCGATAGTTTCATGATCATTTTGACCTGCCAATTGGTTTTTTACTCCAGCCACAGCCGCGCATTGCGGAACATACGCAACCATGGGCCGGCCTCGGCCCAGTCATGCGGCCGGGAGGAATACTGCACGGCACGGAAGACCCGTTCCGGATGGGGCATCATGATGGTGAAACGCCCGTCTACGCTGCTCAGGCCGGTGATGCCTAACGGCGAACCGTTGGGATTGGCGGGATAGGCCTCGCTGGCCTTGCCGTAATTATCGACATAACGTAGTCCGACAATACCCGCGTCCAGGGCCTGCTGCGCACCGGCGGCGCTGCCGAATTCGGCGCGGCCCTCGCCATGGGCCACGGCGACGGGGATGCGCGAGCCCGCCATGCCCTGCAAAAAGACGGACGGCGACTCGAGCACTTCCACCAGCGAGAAACGCGCCTCGAACTGTTCCGAGGTATTGCGCACGAAGTGGGGCCAGAGTTCAGCGCCGGGAATCAACTCGCGCAGATTGGACATCATCTGGCAGCCGTTGCAGACACCCAGGCCGACGCTGTCGCGGCGCTCGAAGAAGGTTTGAAATTCATCGCGGGCGCGGGCGTTGAACAGGATCGACTTGGCCCAACCCTCGCCGGCGCCCAGCACATCGCCGTAGGAGAAACCGCCGCAGGCCGCCAGGCCCTTAAAATCCTTGAGCGAGACGCGCCCGGCAATGATGTCGCTCATGTGCACATCGACACTGTCGAACCCGGCGCGCTCGAAGGCCGCCGCCATCTCCACTTGGCCGTTGACCCCCTGCTCGCGCAGCACCGCCATGCGCGGGCGCACGCCGCTGTGGATGAAGGGCGCGGCCACGTCTTCCGCCTGGTCGAAGCTGAGATGGGGGTGGATGCCCGGATCGTCGCCATCCAGCAGCCGATCGAATTCCTGCCGGGCGCAATCCGAGTTGTCGCGCAGCGCCTGAATGCGGTAGCTGGTCTCGCTCCAGGCGCGCTGCAGATCGATGCGCGATTCACTCAGCACAGGCCGGTGCTCGAAGGTAAACTCGACCACGTCCCTGTCGTTCAACTGACCGATCAGGTGGCTGTGCTGAGCCAGTCCGGCAGCGTGCAGCACCTGCATCACCACGTCGCTGTCACTGTGGCGCACCTGGATCACCGCCCCCAGCTCCTCGTTGAACAGGGCGGCGGCGTGGTCATCGCCCAAGTCGTCCAGTTGCACCGTGACACCGGTATGACCGGCGAAGGCCATTTCGGCAATGGTAGCGAACAGGCCGCCGTCGGAACGGTCGTGATAGGCCAGCAGCATTCCCAGCTGGTTCAGATTCTGGATGGTATTGAAAAAATCCTTCAGCGTGCCGGCGTCGTCCACGTCCGGGGCATGGTGACCCACCTGTTTGTAGACCTGCGCCAGGCAGGAGCCTGCCAAGCGCTTGCGGCCCTTGCCCAGGTCGATCAGGATCAGGTCGGAATCGCCCTGGTCGCGGCGCAATTCCGGGGTCAGGGTCTGGCGGATGTCGCCCACCGGGGCGAAGGCGGAGATGATCAGCGACATGGGCGCGGTGACGCTCTTCTGCACGCCGTCCTCGCTCCACACCGTCTTCATGGACATGGAATCCTTGCCCACCGGGATGGCGATGCCCAGCGCCGGGCACAGCTCCATGCCCACCGCCTTGACCGCCTCGTAGAGCCCGGCGTCCTCGCCCGGATGACCCGCCGGGGCCATCCAGTTGGCCGACAGCACCACCCGGCCGAGCTCGATGATGTCGGCCGCCGCCAGGTTGGTGAGCGCCTCGCCTACCGCCATGCGCGCCGCGGCGGCGTGGTCCACCAGGGCGATGGGCGTACGCTCGCCCATGGCCATGGCCTCGCCGCGGTAGCCGTCGAAGCTGGTGGCGGTGACGGCCACATCGGCCACCGGCACCTGCCAGGGGCCGACGAACTGGTCGCGCGCCACCAGGCCGGTAACCGTACGGTCGCCAATGGTGATCAAAAAACTTTTACTCGCCACCGCAGGCAGGCGCAGCACGCGGTAGGCGGCGTCTTTGATATCAATCCCGGCGGTGTCGAAGTCGGGCTTGTGAAAGGGCTTGTGATGGGCCTGGCGCAGCATCTTGGGGGGCTTGCCCAGCAGCACCTCCATGGGCATGTCCACCGGAGTGTTGTCGAAATGGCCGTCGCCGACGATCAGCTGCCGCGCCTCGGTGGCCTCGCCGATGACGGCGAAGGGCGCACGCTCGCGCTCGCACAGGGCGGCGAAGTGTTCCATGTCTTCGGGCGCGATGGCCAGGACGTAACGCTCCTGGGCCTCATTGCACCAGATCTCCATGGGCGTCATGCCGGGCTCATCGTTGGGCACGGCGCGCAGTTCGAAACGGGCGCCGCGACCGGCGTCGTTGACCAACTCGGGCATGGCGTTGGAGAGCCCGCCGGCACCCACGTCATGGATGGAGATGATGGGGTTGGCGTCGCCCAGCTGCCAGCAGCGGTCGATCACCTCCTGGCAGCGGCGCTCGATTTCGGGGTTGCCGCGCTGCACCGAGGCGAAGTCCAGATCCTCGGCGCTGGCGCCGGTGGCCATGGATGAGGCCGCACCGCCGCCCAGGCCGATCAGCATCGCCGGGCCGCCCAGCACCACCAGTTGGGCGCCGGGGGGAATGCGCTGCTTCTCCACGTGTTCGGGGCGGATATTGCCCAGGCCGCCCGCCAGCATGATGGGTTTGTGATAGCCGCGCAGCTCGGCGCCATTCGGCCCGGGGACGAGCTCCTCGAAGGTACGGAAATAGCCGTTGATGTTGGGGCGGCCGAATTCATTGTTGAAGGCGGCGGCGCCCAAGGGGCCATCGATCATAATGTCCAGCGCCGAGACGATGCGGCCCGGCTTGCCATGATCCGTCTCCCAGGGCTGTTCAAAGCCGGGAATGCGCAGATTGGAGACGGAAAAGCCGCACAGCCCGGCCTTGGGCTTGGAGCCGCGCCCGGTGGCGCCCTCGTCGCGGATCTCGCCGCCGGCGCCGGTGGCCGCGCCGGGAAAGGGCGAGATGGCGGTGGGATGGTTGTGGGTCTCCACCTTCATCAGGATGGCGGTGTCCTGCGGGTGATAGGCGTATGTACCGGTCGCGGGATCGGGGTAGAAACGCCCGGCATGCTGGCCCTCGATCACCGCCGAGTTGTCGGAATAGGCCGACAGGATGCCCTCGGGGTGCCGCTCATGGGTGTTGCGGATCATCTTGAACAGCGACTTGTCCTTGCTATCACCGTCAATAATCCAGTCGGCATTGAAGATCTTGTGGCGGCAGTGCTCCGAGTTGGCCTGGGCGAACATCATCAGCTCGATGTCGTTGGGGTTGCGCCCCAGCGCGGTGAAATTCTCCACCAGGTAGTCGATCTCGTCCGCGGCCAGGGCCAGGCCCCAGTCGCGATTGGCCACGGCCAGGGCGTCACGGCCGCCGCCCAGGATGTCGACGCTGCGCAGCGGGCGCGGCGCTTCGTGTTGGAACAGCCCCTCGGCCTCCTCCAGACAGGGAAACACCACCTCGGTCATACGATCGTGGATCAACGGCAGGATAGCGGCCTGTTCGGCGTCAGTCAGCGCCGCGCCGTCGCCCTTCTGAATGTAATAGGCACTGCCGCGCTCGAGACGATTGATACTGCTCAGACCGCAGTTGCGGGCGATATCGGTGGCCTTGGAGGACCAGGGTGAGATGGTGCCGGGACGCGGCACCACCACCAGCAGCGCGCCCTGCGGCGGCTCGACTGCCAGCGTGGGCCCGTAGCTCAGCAGGCGCTCAAGCAGGCGCTCTTCGGCACTGCTCAGGCGCTGCTCCAGATCAGCGAAATGGACGAATTCGGCATAAACATGCCTCACCGCCGGCACGCGAGCCTGAATGGCGTCGGTCAGTTTTTGCAGCCGAAAGGGGGATAAAGCTGGATTACCGCGCAGTTGGAGCATCACCGTTCCTGAATCTGAGAGTGAGAGAGCGAGCTATTTTACTTGATTCAGTGGGTTGGGGCGAATTGCTAAGCGGTGAGAATCGCTGGGTGAAAAACGTGCCTATAGGGCTAATGAAAGTACCAACGCGGTCGAAACACTCACTGGAATGGCCTTACAAACCTAAAGGCTATTTGACTGAAAAGCTCAGGAATTCAATGCATGTCTCCCGAGCTTGCACGACTAACCGCAAAGGAGTTATCACAATGGAATGGGCATATATTCAAATCGCATCACTGGTCGGACTGGTGTCACTGGTCCTGTTCATCGCCGCCGCCGATCATCGTCTCAACAAAGCCAGGCGGGACGAGCGTTCCTGAAGCGCTTAAGGCGGGGTGGCCCCATGACGGCCCACCCCGCTGGTCAAGCTTACATGCTCGAATCCATGCTGTCGTCCATGGTCCCGTCCATGCCCTGCATAGTGTCATCCATCTGAGTGTCCATACCCTTATCCATGCCGTCGTCCGACATCATGGGATCAGCACTGCAGGCACCCAGCGCCAGGGCGGCGGCGAACATGACGGGAACGGTGTAAAACTTGATTGATTTGCTGTTCATAGGTTTCTCCTGATTGATCGGGTTCAGCGTGTCCATTACAGCGGCAACGACTCACCACACTGTCACGCAAAACTCACAAATCGATCACGCGCCCATTATCTTTCTTTTATCGTGGTTTTATTGGGCGCATTACTCATCTATTATTTTTTACGGAAGGGCAGCGGACATCCGCAGACACGTTCTCGGGGACAGGGGATACGACTATGAGCACATCATCTTCATTCGACACCGTTGAAATCGCTTCAGCGGCAATTCTTGTGAGTCTACTGGTCATCTTTTTTATTATTTAGCGCTCACACCAATGACATAAAGTCGCCCAGGGCGGACCCGTTTCGGCGGTCCGCCTTTTTTGTTGCCGGCCCCCACCGGGCAGGGCCCGATCAAGTGTGGGCGCGATTGTTACGATATTGTTATTATGACCTTGTCATCCAGAAGGACCTGACCCCAAGTTCAGGGACGATTCCGTCCATGCAGACTTTTAGGAGGGTTCCCGAATGAATGACTCATCGGCACAGATCTGGCAAACCATTTCGACGTTGCTACTACTGATTCTGATTCTCGCGTTTCTGCTGTAGCTGAAAGAGGGGGCTGACCCGCCCCCTTCTTCCATTACAGCGATCCCGCTCAATTGTTTTTGGCGCCCTGCTCGATCCAGGTTCTGAGCACGCGGATCTCGTCGTCCGCCAGCGGCGGCGCCCCAAACGGCATTCTCAGATGATCCTTGCGTGTCACCATCACCATGAAACTGCTGGTTTCCGGAGAACCGGGCACGATCAGCTCGCCATCCTCCTTGGTACCCTCCATTAACGCCTGGTAGCTACTCAGATCCAAACCGCTTTTGCGCGCGCCTTCGCCACCGGCGCTGTGGCAGGTGATACAACGCCACTGGATAATAGGCTCGATATCCCGTTCATAACTGGCCTGCCCCGGCGGCGTCGACTTGAGCGAGGAAAAATAGGCGGCCAGATCCTTCAGGTCGTTCTCCTCGAACCTGGCCAGCTGCAGCCCCATGAGTGAGGATTTCTTCTGCTTAAAGGCCTTCAGTTTGGCGAGCAGATCGGCTTTATCCTGGCCCGCCAGCGGCGGCGCGGCCCCTACCCCCATGCCGTTGTAGCCGTGACAACCGGTACAATAAAAGGCCTTGGCCTGGCCGCGTTGAATGGAGCCCTCGTCCTCGACTGCGGTGGCAATTCCGTTTACCCCAAATAGTGCGGTGAGCAGTATCAGCAGCGTTGTTTTCATCATCCTAGCCTCTTGAACAGGTTTGCACCCGCTTGTAGGCGGGTATCGATGCGGACGGCGCGCAAGGTCAATGATTTATTCGCTCACCAAGCCTTTCGCGAATACCCGCATGGATTACAGGTCTATTCTAGCGCGTTTATGGACGCCCGGCAGCACAATCATTAAAAAATTTTCAGGACTGGTTCACCCTGGCATACAACCAGGAAACAATACCCCGCTTGCCTCAGCGGCGTGGACTACTGCTTGGCATAGTAGGCGGCGATGGCCTTGATTTCGAGCAGACTGAGGACATCGGCCATGGCCACCATGGCGGAGTCCTTGCGTATGCCCTGTTGATACTCCTTCATCGCCTGCACCAGGTAGGGCTCCAGCTGTCCGGCCAGACGCGGTACACCCGGTTGCTCGCTGTAGCCGCGCTCGCCGTGACAACGGCTGCAGCGCTGCTCGACCAGCTGCTGGGGATTATCGGGGAGATAGGTTTTGACCTGTCGCGGCGTCTGCAGGGCGTAATAGGCGGCCAGATCACGCAGGTCCTGATCCGTCAGCTGCTGGGCGACTTCACGCATGCCTTCGTGCGCACGTCCGCCATCGGCATAGGCCCGCGTCGCCTGGATCAAATAGGCGCCGTCCTGCCCCGCCAAGCTGGGGGTGGTAGCCGGATCGGGGCTGATGCCGGCCTCGCCGTGGCAACTGCTGCAGGCGTCGCTCAGGGTCTCGCCGCGGGCGGGGTCACCCTGGCCCGGCCGGCGACTGCTGTGCGGTGTCTGTACCGCATACCAATAGGCCGCCTTTTCAATATCGGTGTCGCTGAAAAAGGAGACGATCTCTTGCATGGCGGCATGCTCGCGGCGCCCTTGTTGATAGGCCTGAGTGGCGCGGCTGAGATATTTCACATGCTGGCCGGTAAGATTGGGCACGCCCGGTGTTTCGCTGTTACCCCCGGGGCCATGACAGCTATTACAGGAGGCGGCGATGCGCTCGCCGTCGGCCAGAGGATCGAAGGCCCTGGGAGAGGAAATATCCGCGTGCAGGGGCGACTGCGGCGTCTGTCGGCTGTAGTAGGCGGCCAGATCGGCGATGGCGCGGTCACCCAGCCCCCGCACCGGGGCACGCATCAACAGCGATTCACGCACGCCGTCGCGATAGTCCTTGATGGCCTTGACCAGGTAGCGCGCCGACTGCCCGGCCAGGTTGGGGATGTGCGGATTCAGGCTATTGCCGTCATAACCGTGACAACCGGCGCAGGCACGCGCGGCGAGTTTGCCCCGGGCCGCGTCGCCGTCCCCCATGGGAGGTGCCTTTTGCGGTTTGCGCGCAGCGAAGTAGGCGGCCAGGTTGTAGATGTCCTGCTCGCTCAAACTGCCCTTGAACTGGGCCATGATCTCGTTGTGGCGTTCACCGCTGACATAACTCTTCAAGGCCGGCACGAAATATTCCACCGCCATGCCGTCGATGCTGGGTATGGCCTGCTCGCGCTGAAAACGGTCGGTCTGGCTGTGGCAGGAACGACAGGCATCGACGATGTGTCGGGCGGCGCGGCGCGCCTGGGCGTCCTTGAGTACGGCCTTGGATGCCTGCCCGGCCACCGCGCCGCGCCAGGGGGTGTCCAAACCGGCATAGTAAGCGGTGACGTCGGCCAGGGTGATGGGGTTGAGATCCTCGCTGACCTGTTTCATGCCTTCATGCGAGCGGGCACCGTTGCCATAGGCCAACAGGGAGCGTACCAAATAGGGCTGTTTCAAACCGGCGATAAACGGCGCACCGCTGGCGGCCTTGACACCGTCCAGACCGTGGCAGTCGGCGCATTGCCCGGCCACCTGGCGGCCCTTGTCGGGATCGCCCACCACCGGAAAAGGCTGCGCCAGGCCCACCGGCGAGGGACTGTCGTCGGCCATAGAAACGGGATCACAGCCGCTTAATAGCAGCAGTGCCAATAGCAGGAGGACCGGACGAAACATCTATCCAATCCCGCCGGCTATTCATCCACCACGGAACAATAGAAGCGCATCTTCACGTCATCCGGCAGTTGGTAGAACCACATCTGGTACAGGGAGATAAAAAACTGCAACGCAAAACAAATCCCCATCAGTGTACCGCTGCCGATCACCACCCAGGCGAAGGGCTCGAAGACCTTGGTGATATACCAGGAGGCGACGTCAAAAATGATCGAAATAAACGGGATCACCATGATCGTAATCTTGAGCCACTCATGGCGGATATAGGCGTGAATAAAAATACTGGCGACGATAAAAAAGATGAAGGTCAGCCCAAACAGATGGATGTGTGACACGCGCACCAGCGTAAACACATCCATGCCTTTGTCTTCCTCGGCGGTCTTTTTGATCGATTCGTAATCCTCCAGACTGGGCAGATGGGGATTGCGATTGTTGTGACAGGTGATGCAGCGGTTGTCGAAAATTCGTTTTATACCTTGCTGATATTCCTTTTCACTGGCACCGTCGCGCACCCAGCTGATGATCTTCAGATTCTCGTCGGCCGGCAACATGCCCGACATGGGCCCCTTCAGCGCCGCCTCCAGCCGGGTGCCGCTCTTGCTGCCGCTGTAGGCGATAATAATGTCCTGCACGGTCAGCATGTCATTGCCGTCGCGACTATGATGCGAAGCGAAGATATAGATCATGGCAAAGGTGTAGCCCAGCCCCAACACGCACAGGGTGCAGGTATAGAGGACCCGTTGCACCAAGGGCAGGTGCGAAAAATGAAGGGAAAAACGCTGGCTCATGGAAAACCTATTAAAGATCGTTGCATCGGACTGATTGGCGATTATGACAACGAAGTATTTAAGCTTGATGACCAAACACCCCGTCTGGCGGCGATTATCCCATAAATGCAACGTCGATGTAACGCCGCCGCTATGACGCTCTGAATAATTATTTGAAGCCCTGAAAAGGTTGGCGCATGATGCTAAAAAAAGGTCTCAGCCGAAACATTCAACCAAGGAGCGGTGCCATGAGAATAGCCACTTTCAATGTCGAAAATCTGGATGAGAACATGTCTCCCTCGCTGGAACAACGTTTTCCCATCCTGAGACCTCAGTTGTTGCGCCTGAACGCAGACATCCTCTGCCTGCAGGAAATTCACGGCCAGGAACGTGAGGGCCAACCGCGTGGACTTTGGGCCTTGCAGGCCTTGATCGAAGGCACGCCCTACCAGGGCTACAACCTGAGCGCCACCGAGACCACGGCGGACCAGGCCTATGACAAGCGCAACCTGGTCATCCTGTCGCGCTACCCCATCCTGGAAACCCGGCAAGTACGCAACGAATACGTGGACGAGCTGGTGTACCGCCGTGTCACCGCCTCGCCGCGCGAGCACGAGGCCAAGGAGGTGCGTTGGGAACGACCCGTGCTGTACGCCAAGATCGGCCATCCGCAAGGGCCCCTCCACGTATTCAACATCCACCTCAAATCACGCGGCCCCTCGGCGGTCCCGGGGCAACGGGAGGGCTGGGGCTTTCGCAGCGTCAGTGGCTGGGCGGAAGGCTACTTCATTTCCTCCATGAAACGGGTCGGCCAGGCGCTGGAGCTGAGACTCATGATCGACGCGCTCTTCGACAACGAGCCGGAGGCCAAAATCATGGTTTGCGGCGACTTCAACGCCGAACCGGGCGAAGTGCCGGTAGAGGCCATCGCCGGGCGGGTGGAAAACACCGGCAACGCCGCTCTCGGCCATCGCCAACTGGTGCCCTGCAGTCTGTCCATTCCGAGTGGCTCACGCTACACCTTGTTGCACGAAGGGCAAGGAAATCTGCTCGACCACGTGATGATCTCGCGTTCATTGTTGACTTATTACCAGGCGGCGGAGATCCACAACGAGGTGCTGCACGACGAATCCATCGCCTTCGCCTCGGACCTCAAATATCCCGAGTCGGATCATGCACCGTTCGTGGCGCAGTTTAGTCTTTAATCCCTCACCATCCTCGACGAAACCGGGCCGAGGGCGGCCGATATCCCTCATATAACCCCAGCCCCCTTGTCCAGGCTCACACGGCACATCAATTAACGATCAAGCACTTACGTGTCTTGGCGCATTCCCATGCACTGACTTCCGCTATTCCCCTTGTTTTGACGCTCAAATTCCCCCTGAAAATGCCGTTAACCACCGTACATTGGACGGTCTGACGCCTATCCATCGTCAAGGCTGACGAAGCACGCCAGCGGCGACCACCGCCGTCACTCGCTCGGGCAAAAGGACACTCAGGCAGGACAAGCAGAACAGGCCCAGGGGCACCAAACCGACTGGGGGCCTGACCAAATTGAGCCAAGTTACAACGCGAGGAGAATACGCCCGATGAAGAGTAAGAATAAACGAATGACACCGCTGACCTGTGTCGTTCCACTGGCAATCACCATTGGTCTGACTGCATGCGGCGGCGGGGGCGGCGGTAGCTCGTCCAGCAGCAGTAGCAGCGCCACCAGCAGGGGTTACACCCTGCCCTCCGAAATTTCGGCGGTTCCCGCCTCGGGCAGCAGTTCCGCCGCGGCCAGCGCCGGCAGTTTCAGCAACGCCATTCATCGCTTATCGAGAGCGGCGGCCGCCAGCGGCCTGCCGGCCGATTCAGATTACGTCAAGACCAAGGGCAGAACCTTTGTCGAAGAACCTGCCTTGGAGCAATTCGATATTATCGAAACCATTTTGACGTCCTTGGCACAAACAAACTATGCCGACGAAGTGGGCACCGGTGCCTATCAGGCCGTCGTCTCCTGGGAAGAAGACAGCGACGGCGTCGATATCAAACAACTGCAAACCTGGACCGTCAAGTCCGAGCTGGTGGACGGCACCCACCCAACCAGCGGCGTCTCACAGAAGGTTAACGTGATTCAGCTCTGGATTCCGGAGACCGATCCCCATTACGGCACCGAGACTCTCATTAAGGCACAGGCCGAGATCTACACCTCCGCTAGCGTGGCGGACGATGGCTCCTTCGAAGACTACGGCGAATGGGACCTGAACGTCTATTTCGACGCCGATCCGACGGGCGTTGACGCCAGCGCGCCGCAGGGTTATTTCGCCGCCAGTGCTCGTATCGACGCCAACGGCAATACCACGCTGAAGGTGGTCGATCGCGGCATGCGCAATGAATGGGACCTGATTGAAGAGATGAAGGGTGTGCTGATACGCAGCGCTAACGAAGGCTACGGTGTGGTGCAATATCCCGATTGGGAGACCTGCTACGACCCCAATAGCGGCACCGATTGCTCCCTGCTCAGCGCCTTCCCCAGCAACAGCGCAAAATATTCTTACAATGGCAACTATCTCGGCGTCCAGGAAGGATCCGACCCGGCGGTCTTTAAGGACCGTGAGTTAGACGGCGCAATCAAGATGGTGCATCGCTACGGCCTGTTCTACGCCGAGGGTGATGCCAACAACAATATCGCCGAAGGCGAAAATGTGGAGAAAAAGGTGTCCTTCGGCTTCCCCGTGCGGTATGAAATGACAGCGCTCAGCGACAACACTAAGCAGTTCGAGGCCTGGGGCTATTACGGTGCCTGGCAGGGTCGTCATGAACTCTGGGGTCCGGAAGGCTTCGTCGTCGACGACGGCGTTAACGCCTCGCCCACCACCTTTACCAAGGCCGACGTCCCGCCCGGCCAGACCGCGCCGACCTACACCATGGCCGAATTTGCCGGCACGTTCACCAAACGTAATCTGGTCAGCGCCACCCTTGACGACATCAAAGGCGTGCCGGTCCAGACCTGGCTCAACAAATCCTATGAGCTGTTCTATATCAACAACGCCTGGCGTTACTGCGCGGATGGCTGGATTGACTGGGGGGCGAATCCCCTCGAGTGTAAGAATCACGATGGATCTTCCAAGGGAGGTTCGGAAAACGGCTTTAGCGCCTTCGATCTCAATCAATTGGTCCTAGCGGAAAACGACCAACGCTGGATATATGTAGGCGGTGACGACAACGGTAGCTTCAAGCAATACCTGTACCTTGACTCCGACCCCGCCATCAGCGGTTTCACATACAGCGGCGAGGGTTTCTATGAAACCGGTGACAATATCGACAACGAAACCGGTCGTCCTTTGCCCAACAGCCCGGCGGCAAAATTGACGCCGGCAAGCGGAGACAATCTGTTCACCGGCATCAGCGGTCAGCTGTTTATCCAATACACCGGCGATTTCAGCGGCGCCAACACAGGCTGGGTTCAGAAAGAGTATCTGGGTGAAGACCCGGTTACGAATCAGCCCACCTTTGGCAACAACGACACTGCGTTCAACCCGGGCCGGGATGAGGAGTACTACATCAACGCCGCCGGCAGCAATTACATCGTAAAACGCAAAGATGCTGCCGACGCTGCGAATTCCTATGATGTCAAACGGGAACTGCAGAATGCGGCCAATCCGGATAACACGGATTCGTCTGCAACGGCGTCTATCCTGCCCGCAGGGACGTCTTATCTGGCGGCGCCTTGGAATACAGATGTCAAATACAGTTTGATCGAAGATCCGGCGGACGCCAACTATCTGCTGCTGGAAGTCTTGTCCGATAGCTCCGGCAACAACACCGTCGGCGCCGTGGCCGATACCAAATGGGGCCTGTTTGCCTACGATGTGTCAGGCAACCCGCTTGCTGGCGATGGCACAACGGTAGCGGTTGACGACTACGGCTTTCCCATTGGTCAAACACGCCCGGTGGAATTCAACTGGGAAAAACCGAGTGACGGCCAGAACTGGGGCAAGCAGCGCTTTCTGAAAGACAGCAACGGCGACTACGTCATCCTGTCCAACCCGATCACGCTGAACAACGTGGCGGTACAGGACAGCGCCGGCACAGCCAAAGGCACGCTCAGCCTGCAGTTCGACGGCTGGATGCACGGCATGCCTGACATGTACCACGAGCTGGAAAAGAACGGCTGGACCATGACACCGGACATCGCCGGCAAGGTGGTTCATATTGCGGCCGGCACCGAGGCCACCGGTGATGACGGCACACGCTATTTCGTCAAGCCGCTGGATACCAGCCTGTTCCTCGGGGTTGTGACAAATTTCCCCAATGGAACGCAACCCGATATAAGCGACGCCAACGCAGTCGACTTGACCTCGCTGCCCAGCTACACCGCCCACAACATGGGCGCGGTACCGACAGGGACGAGCATCAAATACACCGAAGGCAAGGCGGTCGAATAGACCCTGGGCTAAGACGAAGAAGGCGACAGGGACAAGATCGCCGCCAATAACAACCAAGGGGTGCTGGATGCACCCCTTTTTTTGTTTTTGAAGTTATTGCGGCAAGTCGATACCCAGCCGCTTGGCCACTTCTTCATAGGCCTCGACCACCCCACCCAGGCCCTGGCGAAAGCGATCCTTGTCCAGCTTCTCGCGTGTCTGCGCGTCCCACAGACGGCAGCCGTCGGGGCTGAACTCATCGCCCAGCACGATCTCGCCCTTGAACACGCCGAACTCCAGTTTGTAGTCCACCAACAGCATACCGGCGTCGGCGAACAGCTGTTTTAATACGTCGTTGACCTGGAAAGTGAGCTGTTTCATACGCGCCAGCTGTGCCGGCTTAGCCCAGCCGAAGGTCTCGACATGAGACTCGTTGATCATAGGATCATGCAGGGCATCGTTCTTGAGGAATAACTCGAAGGTCGGGGGATTGAGATCCATGCCCTCCTGCACACCCAAACGGCGACAGAGACTACCGGCGGCGATGTTGCGCACCACGCATTCCACGGGGATCATCGCCAGCTTTTTCACCACGGCCTGTGTATCGGAAAGCCGTTGCTCCACATGGACGGGGATGCCGGCCTCGGCCAACCTGTCCATAATAAAGACATTGAAGTAGTTGTTGACCATGCCCTTGCGCGCCAGCTGTTCCACCTTCTCGCCGTCAAAGGCCGACGTGTCGTCGCGGAACTCGAGGATGAGGCGGTCCGGGTCGTCGGTGAGATAGACGGATTTGGCCTTGCCGGCATAGAGCTCTTCGCGTTTCTGCATGGTGATTTAACCTCGTAATTCGGACTGCGTATTATACAACTTCGCGCCAAGCCAGCCCCTGTTCCTGATCGGCGACGCCGATCCAATCGCCGCTGCAGCCGAGCACCGCGGCCAGGGCGTCCCGGGCCAGCTGCGGTTGGTTATTCTCCTCGCTGAGATGGGCGGCGATCAGGTGCTGCAACTTGCCGGTGTTCAGGCGCCCCAGTAGGTCGGCGGCCTGGCGGTTGCTGAGATGGCCGTGACGCCCCCCGACACGCTGTTTTAGCGCGGCCGGATAGCCGCCGTGCAGCAGCAGGTCGCTGTCGTGGTTGCACTCCAGAATCAGGGCGTCGCAGCGGCTCAGCTGCTCTTCGATATGGGGCGTCCAACAGCCCACGTCGGTCAGAATGCCGATGCGGACCTTGCCGTCGCCAAAGACGAACTGCGCCGGTTCGCGGGCATCGTGGGGGACGGGATAGGGGCTGAGCTCCAGATCATCGATGGCGAAGCGCGAATGGCTGTTGAAATGACACAGCTGCGGCAGCGCGCCCAGGCGCCGGTGGCGCGCCGTGCCCGGCGTCATCCATACCGGAATCTGATAGCGCCGCGCCAGCGGACCGACGCCCTTGATATGATCGCCGTGCTCGTGAGTGACGACGATGGCGCTGAGATCGGCGGGCGTCTTGCCCAGCCGCGCCATACGCGCCTCCACCTGGGCAATGCTAAAACCGCAGTCCAGCAACACCAGGGTGGCGCCGGCCTCAACCAGGGTGCCATTGCCGCGGCTGCCGCTGCCCAGGGATGCAAAGCGCATGCTATTCGTCGTCGGGAGCGCTGTTTTCGCTGCGCGCCGCAGCCGCGGTCTCGGGCTCCGCCAACAGTTCCTCGGGCAGGTTGACCGGCGGAGCGACGTCCACCACCGCCGCGGCCGTATCCACCTCGGGCAGGGGCAACATGGTGGGACTCTGCGGCTCCTGCAGGCCGGGCGGAAGCTTGAGCGGCGCGATACTCTGGCTGTTACGGTATTCGAGCCGCTTTTGCTCGATCCCGCTGCAGGCCGACAATAACGCGGCCATCCCCAGCAGGGTCACCCCCCGGCCTAAGCGTGAATTCATCATCAGCCGGGAATCAGAGCACGCCGGCCTGGCGCAGGGCCTGGCGCACGGCGTCGTGGTGCGGGTCCGACAATACCGTCAAGGGCAGGCGGATCCCGTGGCCGATCAGCCCCATCTCCGCCAGCGCCCATTTGACCGGGATAGGATTGGCTTCCAAAAACAGGTTTTCGTGCAGGCCGGCCAGCGGGGCGTCCAGTTCCTCGGCCTTGGCGCGGTCGCCGGCGACGGCGGCGGCACACATCTCGTGAATGGCCTTAGGCACCACATTGGCGGTGACCGAGATCACCCCCTTGCCGCCCATCAGCATGAACTCGCGCGCGGTGGCGTCGTCGCCGCTGTAAAGGTCGAGGCCGTCGCCGCAGCGGTCGAGGATTTCCTGGGCCCGCTGCAGGTCGCCGGTGGCCTCCTTGAGGCCGATGATGTTGGAGATCTTGGCCAGCCGTGCCACAGTGTCGGGCAGCATGTCGCAGGCGGTGCGGCCGGGGACATTGTAGAGGATCTGGGGCATGGCCACTGCCTCGGCAATGGCCTTGAAGTGCTGGTACAGGCCTTCCTGGGTGGGCTTGTTGTAGTACGGCGTCACCAGCAGGCTGGCGTCGGCGCCCGCCTCCATGGCCGCCAGGGTCAAATCGATGGCTTCACGGGTGGAATTGGAACCGGTACCGGCGATGACGGGTAGCCGGCCGGCGGCAAAGTCGACCGTCTTGCGGATGACCTCGCAGTGGTCGGCCTCGTTCAAGGTGGGCGATTCACCGGTGGTGCCCACCGCAACGATGGCGTCGGTGCCGTTGTCGATGTGGAACTCCACCAGGCGTTCCAGCGCCGCATAATCGAGGCTGCCGTCCACCTGCATGGGCGTTACCAAGGCCACCATACTGCCGTGAAACATAGATTTTCCCCGTGCTCCAGAAAAACGCTCATGGTACTTCCGGCCCGGACATAAGACAAGCCCGTTCCACCCCCCGGGAAACTGGCGTATGATTTATTATCGTAGAGCCTGAGTTAACCAACTAAGTAGTTCGAGCACATGTCAAAACACCTGGTAATCACCGCGGTTGGCGACGACCGCCCCGGCATCGTCAACGACCTGACAAGACACCTTCTCGACAGCGGCTGTAACATTCTCGACAGCCGCATGACCATCCTGGGCGGCGAATTCGCCCTGATTCTGTTGTTGTCCGGCAACTGGAGCTCCATTGCCAAAGTCGAGGAAACCCTGCCGCGCGTGGCGGACAAGCTCGGTCTGACCCTCAATCTCAAACGCACCGAGCGCCGTAGTCCGCGCGGCAACCTGCTCAGCTACCATGTGGACGCATTGGCCATCGACCAACCCGGACTGGTGCACCGCGTCGCCGACTTTTTTTCCAGTCGCGGCATCAATATCGAAACCCTCAATACCGATTCCTATAATGCCGCCCACACCGGCACCCCCATGTTCGCCATCAGCATGACGGTCAACATTCCATCCGCGCAATCCATCGCCCAGATCCGGGAACAATACCTGGATTTTTGTGACAGCCTGAACATGGACGGCATGATGGAGCCGGTGCGCGCTTAAACACTACCCAAGCGAGGAGACTCACTCATGAGCAGCGTAGCGATCGGCAAGAAAGTGCCGGACTTCGAACTGCCCGCCACGGGCGATCAGAATATCAAACTGTCTCAGCTCAAGGGCCAGAATCTGGTGCTGTATTTTTACCCCAAGGACAGCACCCCGGGCTGCACCAAGGAAGGCCAGGCCTTTCGCGACGATTACAACAAGTTCAAGCGCGCCAACACCGTGGTGCTGGGCATCTCGCGCGACAGTGTCAAATCACACGAGAACTTCAAAGCGAAACAGGAATTCCCTTTCGAGCTGCTGTCGGATCAGGACGAAGCGCTGTGCACGCTATTCGACGTCATTAAGATGAAAAATATGTACGGCAAACAGGTGCGCGGCATCGAGCGCAGCACCTTCCTGATCGACGCCAAGGGCGTGTTGCGCCGGGAGTGGCGCAAGGTCAAGGTCGACGGCCACGCCGAGGAGGTGCTGGCGGCGGCGAAAGAATTGAATAAATAAATTCACAGCGGAGACGTTAGTATTAATATGCCCAATAAACGTATACGTGATCGCAGCCCCAAACGCTTTTTTGTGCTCGATACCAATGTGTTGATGCACGACCCCAGCTGCCTCTACCGATTTCAGGAACACGACATCTTCCTGCCCATGGTGGTGCTGGAGGAACTGGACCAGAACAAACGCGGCCATTCCGAAGTGGCCCGCAACGCCCGCCAGGCCAGCCGCATCATGGAAGACCTGATCGTCGGCGCCAAGAAGAAGGATATCGAAAAGGGTATCAAACTGCCGGAACCCCTAAATAGCAGCTACGAAAGCGGTCATGTCTTTTTTCAGACCCGTCACCTGACCTACGACCTGCCCCCCAGCCTGCCGGGCAACATGCCCGACAACAATATCCTGGCCACGGCGCTGGCACTGCAGAAATCGCGCAGCGACGCTAAAGTGATCATCGTCTCCAAGGACATCAACCTGCGTATCAAGGCTGCGGCACTGGGGATTCTGGCGGAGGATTATCAGGACGACCAGGTGCTCGATGACCTCAGCCTGCTCTACACCGGCAAGACCGAACTGGACGAGAACTTCTGGGAGAACCACGCCAAGGAGCTGGAGTCGTGGATGGAGGAAGGCCGCACCTTCTATAAGGTGACGGGTGACGACCTGGAAGAATGGTACCCGAACGAATTGATCTATGACGTCAAAGACAATGCCTTTCAGGCCATGGTGCGAGAGGTCAACGGCGTCGAGGCCAAGCTGGAGATGTGCCGGAATTTTTACCGTTCACATCATTCGGTATGGGGCATTAACGCCCGTAACCGGGAACAGAATTTCGCCCTCAATCTGCTCATGGACCCGGAGATCGATTTCGTCAGTCTGCTCGGCAACGCCGGTACCGGTAAAACCCTGCTCACCCTGGCCGCGGGTCTGGCCCAGGTGCTGGACGATCAACGCTATCACGAGATCATCGTCACCCGCGCCACCGTACCCATGGGCGAGGACATCGGCTTCCTGCCGGGCACGGAAGAGGAAAAGATGGTGCCGTGGATGGGTGCCCTGATGGACAACCTG
Organism: Candidatus Tenderia electrophaga; assembly: GCA_001447805.1. Lineage (NCBI taxonomy): Bacteria > Pseudomonadati > Pseudomonadota > Gammaproteobacteria > Tenderiales (SeqCode) > Tenderiaceae (SeqCode) > Tenderia (SeqCode) > Tenderia electrophaga (SeqCode). Next base: position 891,158 of record CP013099.1, on the reverse strand, counting down.
GAGGTGCTCTCCACCGGCGAGGGCGGTGAATGGGGGCGGGCCGCCACCAACGACCTGCTGCGCAACCGCATCAAGATCCATTCGCTGAACTACATGCGCGGTCGGACCTTTTTGAAGAAGTACGTCATCATCGACGAAGCCCAGAACCTGACCTCGAAACAGATGAAGTCTCTCATCACCCGCGCCGGCCCGGGCACCAAAGTGGTCTGTCTCGGTAATATCGCCCAGATCGACACCCCCTATCTGACCGAGACCACCTCAGGCCTGACCTATGTGGTGGATCGTTTCAAGAACTGGCAGAACAGCGGTCACATCACCCTGATCAGCGGCGAACGCTCGCGGCTGGCCGACTTCGCCGCCGAAATTCTCTGAGCCGGACTCTTTGAAATCAGTTGTCCGGCGTCTCTGCCACGGTGTCGGAAAGCTTGGGCCAGGCGTCGATGACGGCCTTAACCAGCGTCGCCAGCGGGATGGCAAAGAAAATGCCCCAGAACCCCCACACACCGCCGAAGATCAGGATGGCGACGATGATGGCGATGGGATGCAGGTTAACGGCTTCCGAAAACAGCCAGGGTACCAGCACATTGCCGTCCACGGCCTGGATGATCAAATAGGCCAGCGCCAGATAGGCGAAATCGGCGCCCCAACCCCATTGGAAGAACCCGATCAACAGCACCGGGGCCGTCACCACGACGGCGCCGATATAGGGCACCACCACCGACAAGCCGACTGCGGCCCCCAGCAGACTGGCGTATTGCAGACCCATCAGGGCGAATACGACATAGGAGACGAGCCCGACAATCATGATCTCGGCAAACTTGCCGCGTACATAGTTACCGATCTGGCGGTCCATCTCACGCCAGACGCGTAGCGCCACGCCGCGTTCCCTGGGCATATAGCGGGTGATCCAGTCGAGTATCTTGTGTTTGTCCTTCATGAAGAAAAACACCAACACCGGTAACAAGACCAGATACACCAGCATAGTAAAGAGGGTGGAAATGGATGCCAATGAAAAGGACAGCAGGTTTTGTCCCATTTCGGTTAAACCGGAACGTATCGCGGTCATAATTTCATTGACCTGCGCTTCGCTGAATATATGGGGATAGAGTTCGGGCAGGCGCAGCAAGGCGCGCTGTCCCTCCGAGACCATATTGGGAATTTCCTGCACCAGCTGGGCGACCTGCTTGGACAGCAGCGGCACCAGACCGAGGAACACGAATAACAGGAAGGTCAGGAATATCAGGAACACCAACATCACCGCCGACAGGCGTCCCATGCCGTGGTTTTCCAATAGCCGCACCACGCCCTCGAGCAGATAGGCAATCACCACACTGGCAAGCACAGGCGCAAGCATATCGCCGAAAAAGATCACCACAGTAAAGCCGAGGATGAGCAATACCGCCAGGATCACACCTTCCGGATCGGAGAAATATTTTTTAAACCAGCGCCCCAGTACGTTTTCCATCACTATCCTTGTATTGACTAAATTCTGCGCCGACTGCGCTTAATGTACCGCGTCATTGGCCGTACCTATTTCGGCAATACTTCTACCTTGGTCCCAATTTGCAGAGACAATTGCTTGGCCGCACTGCCGCAATTGACCGCCAGCTCCATCAGGCCGTTGGAGTTTTCATACCAGAACGCCTGGCCCGGCAGTACGTCGGCAAATGTTCGGGCGCGGTTCAGCGCCTGTCCATTGACCCCGATCACAGCCGCCGGGGGAAGCTCGCTTGCACGCACACCGGTCATGGCGTTGCCGTAGTCGTCTACATAGATCACTTCATAAAGATCGGCCGCCACGTCGTCAACTATAAACGGCTGAACCGGCCCTAACCAGTCACCGGGGACGGTGCGCTGATCCAGATGCGCGGCGATGGGGGCAAAAAGATCGCGGCCGTGAAAACTGGCCGACAAATTGGCCGGTCGCCACAGGATTTCTGTTTTGGCCGCGCTCCGCGCCCGTGTGCCAAGCACATCAAACAGGCCGTTGTCCGGTCCGACAAAATACCTGTCTTCGACCGAGACCACCACGGGTTGACGCTGTGCGCTGCCCACGCCGGGATCGATCACCGCCAGAAACACCGTCGCCGCAGGAACATAATCGACATAGGCGGCCAACAGATACGCCGACGCCCTGGGATTAAACCCCGGCGCATTGGCGAATAGATTGATCACACGGGCGGTCGGATTTACGCCATAGATCGCCGCTTGCATCTGACCGACATAAGGACCGTTGAGACCAAAGTCTGTAAACAACATGATCACGGGATCCACCCCCCGACAATCAAAGAACCACTTTGCCACCAATAAAAAAACCGGGCAATGCCCGGCTTCTTCACATATCTATGTTCCAGCGCCTTACTCCGCAGCAGCGGCCTCGGGACGATCGACCAGCTCAACAATCGCCATAGGCGCGTTGTCACCGGCCCGGTAACCACACTTGAGAATGCGCAGATAACCGCCGGGACGCGCCTTGTAACGCGGCCCCAGTTCGCTAAACAGCTTGCCCACTGCCTGCTTGCTGCTCAGACGGCTGAAGGCCAGACGGCGCTTGGCGACACTGTCTTCCTTAGCCATGGTAATCAACGGCTCTGCATGGCGACGCAGTTCCTTGGCCTTGGGCAAAGTAGTCTTAATCACTTCATGCTCAATCAATGAGGCAGTGAGGTTCTTAAACATCGCCTTACGATGAGTACTGTTACGTCCTAATTGACGACCACTTTTGCGGTGACGCATGACTTAATTCCTTATGGTTTCTAGCTAGCTACAAGTCCGGCCAAATCCAGCTTAGGCTGAGGCTTTTTCATCCCGCTTTAGGCTGGCCGGCGGCCAATTTTCCAAACGCATACCCAGCGACAAGCCGTGGGTAGCCAATACATCTTTGATCTCAGTCAGCGACTTTTTACCCAGATTCGGTGTCTTCAGCAGTTCAACTTCAGTACGCTGAATCAGGTCGCCGATGTAATAAATATTCTCCGCCTTGAGGCAGTTGGCGGAACGCACCGTCAACTCCAGATCATCCACCGGGCGCAACAGAATCGGATCAATCTCGGCTTCCTGGGGCTCGGACTTGGTCTCCTCAGTACCCTGCAAATCGACGAAAATCGACAACTGATCACGCAGGATGTTGGCGGCACGGCGGATGGCCTCCTCCGGGTCGATCGCACCATTGGTTTCCATGTCGATAATCAGCTTATCCAGGTCGGTGCGCTGTTCGACACGGGCACGCTCGACAGAATAGGCGACGCGACGCACGGGGCTGAACGTTGCATCCAGCCGCAAATGGCCGATCGGGCGGCTCTCTTCGGAATCATCCCGCGCCGTGGCGGCAACATAGCCGCGACCCATGGTCACCTTCAGCGTGGCATTCAGCTTACCGACATCGGTGAGATTGGCGATAATATGATCAGGGTTCACAATATCAACATTGTGCGGCACTTGGATATCACTGGCACGCACCGGACCGGCACCGGTTTTGTTGATGGTCAGCGTTGCTTCATTGCCTTCGTGCAGACGAACGGCAAGCTCTTTGAGGTTGAGCAGAATCTCGATGACATCCTCTTGCACACCTTCGATACTGGTGTACTCATGCAGCACACCTTCGATCTCGGCTTCGACGACCGCTGCTCCCGGCATGGAAGACAACAGAATGCGCCGCAGTGCATTACCGAGCGTATGGCCGAAACCACGTTCCAGAGGTTCCAAAGCGACCTTGGCATGTGTGTTGCTGATTTCCTGTACATCAACAACCCGGGGTTTCAAAAACTCAGTTACTGAGCCTTGCATATGCTCTCCTCGTATAAATCTGGAAGCTGATAAATATATTCAACAAAAAGCGGTTACTTCGAGTACAGCTCGACAACCAGGCTCTCGTTGATCTCTGCGGGCAAATCGCTGCGCTCAGGCACATTCTTGAACAGGCCCTGCATCTTGGTCACATCAACCTCAACCCAGTCGACCAAGCCGCGCTGCTGCGCGAATTCCAGCGCGGATTTAATGCGCAGCTGCTTCTTGGCCTTTTCGCTGACGGCGATGGTATCGTTTGGATTCACTTGGTAGCTGGGAATATTGACCTTTTCGCCGTTGACGGTGACACCGTTGTGGCGCACCAGCTGACGGGCCTCGGTACGTGATGAACCGAACCCCATGCGATACACGACGTTATCCAGACGCCCTTCCAGCAGCTTGAGCAGGTTTTCACCGGTGGATCCCTTGCGACGGTCCGCCTCTTTATAATAAGAGCGGAATTGAGCTTCCAGGATGCCGTAGGTGCGGCGCAGCTTTTGCTTTTCGCGCAGCTGCAGGCCGTAGTCGGTCAGACGGCTGCGACGCTGGCCATGCTGACCCGGGGGGAAAGCGCGGTTTTCAATTGCGCATTTGGACGTGTAGCACTTCTCCCCTTTAAGGAAGAGCTTCTCGCCTTCGCGGCGACACAAACGACATTTCGAGCCTATATACCTAGCCACAACAGTTCTCCGAATTAAACGCGACGTTTCTTAGGAGGACGACAGCCGTTATGAGGAATAGGCGTTACGTCCGTGATGCTATTGATTTTGAAGCCATTCGCATTGAGGGCGCGGACAGCGGATTCACGTCCCGGACCGGGGCCCTTGACCATGACATCCATATTTTTCATACCGAATTCTTTGACCACGGAACCCGCCTTTTCCGCCGCCACCTGGGCTGCGAAGGGCGTGCTCTTACGCGATCCGCGAAAGCCAGAGCCACCGGCGGTCGCCCAAGCCAGCGTATTGCCCTGGCGATCGGTGATGGTGATGATTGTATTGTTGAATGACGCATGAATATGCGCGATCCCATCCGCTACATCTTTCTTTACGCGCTTACGCGTACGTGTGCTTGGCTTTGCCATATCTTCTTAATCCCGTCTTTATCTCTTAATCGGCTTGCGCGGGCCCTTACGGGTCCGGGCGTTGGTGCGGGTACGCTGACCGCGCAGCGGCAAGCCGCGGCGATGACGCAGCCCACGATAGCAGCCCAGATCCATCAAGCGCTTGATGTTCATGGAGACTTCCCGGCGCAGATCGCCCTCGACGGCCAATTTGGCGATTTCGCCACGCAGCGCCTCTATTTCGGCCTCGGGCAAATCCTTAACCTTGGTGGTGGGGTCGATACCGGCGGCAGTACAAATAGTACGCGCACGCGGACGACCAATTCCGTAAATCGCCGTCAAGGCAATTTCGGCATGCTTATTCACCGGAATATTGATTCCTGCAATACGAGCCATCTCAGGCAAACTCCTTTACTCAGGCCAAAAGGCCATCGAAAAACGCCGAATTTTAGCTTCGAATGCTTGTTAAATCAAGCGTTCAAGCCCCTATCAGAATGAAAATTCTCGTTTTTAACCCTGACGCTGCTTATGACGCGTGTCTTTGCAGATCACTCGAACTACGCCTTTACGCCGAATCACCTTGCAGTTACGGCAAATCTTCTTGACAGAAGCACGAACTTTCATTGCAACATCTCCAAATCAAAAGGGGGACAGTCCCCTCAAAAAAGTGAGGCGAATTATACTCCAGCTAACGCCAAATCCCAAGAAACTTCTTAGAGTTGAGGCGGGAGAGGGTTACCGGACGATGCCGGATCCGCCATACCCCTTTAGGTTGGCCTTCTTCATCAATCCATCATATTGATGGGACATAAGATGGGCCTGCATCTGGGCCATGAAATCCATGACCACCACCACAATAATCAACAGCGAGGTACCGCCGAAATAGAAGGGCACATTCCAGTTGACGATCAAAAATTCGGGCAACAAACACACCAGCGTGATGTAAATGGCACCGGCCACAGTCAAACGGGTCATAACCCCGTCGATATAGCGCGCAGTCTGTTCACCCGGACGAATACCTGGGATAAACGCGCCTGATTTCTTTAGATTGTCAGCCGTATCCTTGGGATTAAACTGCAACGCCGTATAAAAGAAACAAAAGAAGATGATCGCCAGCGCGTAAAGCATAACGTAAATCGGTTGTCCCGGCGACAGCATGGAGGCCACATCCTGCAGCCAACCCAGGTTTTCATTACCCTGGCCGAACATACCGGCAACCGTGGCCGGAAATAAAATGATACTAGAGGCGAAAATAGGCGGTATAACCCCGGCCATGTTCACCTTGAGCGGCAGATGACTGGTGTGGCCACCGTACATCTTGCGGCCCTGCTGGCGCTTGGCGTAATTCACCGTGATGCGGCGCTGACCGCGCTCGACGAATACCACGAAAAATGTCACGGCAATCGCCAACAACAAGAAGAAAAACACCATAAATAGACTCAATTCCCCGGTGCTCGCCAACTCCAGGGTACCACCGACGGCTGAGGGTAATCCCGCCACGATACCGGCGAAGATAATGATGGATATACCGTTGCCGATGCCCCGTTCCGTCACTTGTTCGCCCAGCCAGACCAGAAACATGGTCCCGGCAACGAGGGTCACGATGGCCGTAAACAGAAACGCGGGGCCGGGCTCTAGCACCACCGGAACACCGCCAAACTGTTGATTTTGCAAGGCATACGCCACGCCGCCGGCCTGGATCGTCGCCAAGACCACGGTGAAATAACGCGTGTATTGGCTGATCTTACGACGCCCGGCCTCGCCCTCTTTTTTAAGTTGCTCCAACTTTGGCACCACGGCGGTAAGCAGCTGGATGATAATCGAGGCCGAAATGTACGGCATAATACCAATCGCAAATACCGTAAAACGCGACAAGGCGCCGCCGGAGAACATGTTGAACATGTCGATAATGGTGCCACGCTGCTGATCGAACAGATCCGCGAGCGCAACCGGGTCAACCCCCGGCACAGGCACATGGGCACCGATGCGGAACACAATCAGTGCGCCCAGCACAAAAAGCAAACGGCGCTTCAGTTCACTGAAACGCCCCGCCGCGGCCAAGCCGCCTACTTGTCCTGCACCCGATAAAGCCACTTAGTCCTCGACCTTTCCACCTGCGGCTTCGATTGCGGCACGGGCGCCCTTCGTGACTGCCACACCTTTCACAGTCACGGCGCGCTCAATGCTGCCGGAAGCGATGACTTTGGCCCGCTCGATGTGCTGGCCGACAATGTTGGCGGCTTTCAATGCGAGCAGGTCAATCACCTCCGCACCCAGCTTATTCAGCTCGCCGAGGCGAACCTCGGCTGTGGTGCGACCGACGCGGGAATTAAACCCGACCTTGGGCAGACGGCGCTGCAAGGGCATCTGGCCGCCCTCGAAACCAACCTTGTGGAAGCCGCCGGAACGAGCATGCTGGCCCTTATGACCACGGCCGCAGGTCTTACCCAGGCCGGAACCGATGCCGCGACCGACGCGTTTGGGCGCGGATTTAGAGCCGGCGCCCGGCTTAAGTGTATTCAAGCGCATGATCAAACGTCCTCAACCTTTACCAAATAATTCACTTTATTGATCATGCCACGCACGCTGGGAGAGTCTTGAACCTCCACCGTCTGATGCATGCGACGCAATCCCAAACCAGCAACACAGGCCTTGTGTGACGCTGAACGGCCGTTCGTGCTGCGTACCAAGGTAACTTTTAGATTTTTATCCGTCATGCCTTAACCCAAAATTTCTGCGACTGTTTTACCGCGCTTGGCTGCCACTGATTCCGGATCAGCCATGTTATCCAGACCCTTGATGGTCGCCTGGACCACGTTAATCGGGTTGCTGGAGCCAATACATTTGGCCAGAACATCGTGCACGCCCACAACTTCAAATACAGCGCGCATCGCACCGCCGGCAATGATACCGGTACCATCAGACGCTGGCTGCATATAGACTTTTGCGGCTCCGTGAATCCCGGTCAGGGCATGCTGCAGGGTACCCTCTTTCAGATTCACCTGGACCATATTCTTGCGCGCAGCTTCCATCGCCTTCTGAATTGCAGCGGGCACTTCGCGCGCCTTACCGGTACCGTAACCTACTCGCCCCTTGCCGTCGCCAACCACTGTCAGCGCGGAAAAGCCGAAAATGCGGCCACCCTTGACCACTTTGGCCACACGGCGGACAGATACAAGCTTTTCCTGCAGACCATCACCGGTCGCCTGTTCAAATTTTGCCATCGTTACAATCCTTTAGAATTCAAGACCATTTTCACGAGCGGCATCGGCAAGCGCCTTGATGCGGCCGTGATATTTAAAACCGGAACGATCGAACGCCACGTGGTTGATACCGGCGGATTTGGCGCGTTCGGCGACCATCCGACCGACAGCCTTGGCGGCATCAGCATTACCCGTGGCCGCAGCTTCCTTCTTGACTTCGGCATCCAGCGTCGAGGCGCTGGCCAGTACTTCGCTACCGTTCGGCGCGATCACCTGGGCGTAAATATGCTTGGGCGTACGATGCACGGCCAAACGATATGTGCCCAATTCGCGAATCTTAGCGCGGGCACGACGGGCACGACGTAAACGAGATGATTTCTTATCCATAACCATATCCAATAATTATTTCTTCTTGGCCTCTTTGCGGACCACATGCTCATCGGCGTAACGCACACCTTTGCCCTTATAAGGCTCAGGCGGTCGATAGGCGCGAATTTCAGCGGCCACCTGGCCAACCTGCTGCTTATCGATGCCCCTGACCACAATCTCGGTCTGACTTGGGGTTTCAGCGGTCACGCCTTCCGGCAACTGATAATTTACCGGGTGCGAAAACCCCAGTGATAGATTCAGCACATTTCCCTGAGCTTGTGCGCGATAGCCGACACCGACCAGCTGTAGCTTTTTCTCGAAGCCTTCGTTCACGCCAGTCACGAGGTTACTGACAACAGCACGAACGGTCCCTGCCATGGCCCAGCTTTCCTTGCTCTCTTCACGCACGGAAACAACCAGCTCATTGGCGTCGTTCTTGGCGATATCGACCAGGTCGCTCAAGGATTCCTGAAGCTGTCCTTTACCGCCTTTAACGGTAATCATCTGCCCGGCGATGGTGACATCTACACCGCTTGGGACAGGAATAGGTTTTTTTGCAACTCTAGACATTGGGGCCCACCACTTACGATACGTAACAAATAACTTCGCCGCCGACACCGGCAGAACGGGCGGCGCGATCCGTCATAACACCCTGAGGCGTGGAGATAATCGCTATCCCAAGACCTGCTTCAACCTGAGGTATTTCATCCTTGGGCTTGTACATGCGCACGCCCGGACGACTGGCTCGCTGAATCGTCGCAATTACCGGCTTGCCTTGATAGTACTTCAGATCAACCACCATAACGGGTTTACCGCCTTGGTCGTCCACCTTGTAATCCGCAATATAGCCCTCGCTTTTCAACACTTCGGCAACCGAAGCTTTGAGCTTTGATGACGGCATAGACACTTGTGACTTCTCGGCCGCTTGACCATTGCGAATCCGGGTCAACATGTCAGCAATTGGATCAGTCATGCTCATTTATGTTTTACTCCAAAGTCTCGTATCATCAGGGCTATAGGATTTAAGGCACAGCCCATGGATCAATCTATTACCAACTGGCCTTAACCAAGCCGGGCACATCACCGCGCATGGCGGCTTCGCGCAGCTTGTTACGCGCCAAACCGAATTTACGATAATAACCGTGCGGGCGACCGCTCAGGCTACAGCGATTTCGCAAGCGCACCGGGCTCGCGTCGCGCGGCAGTGCATGAAACTTGCGCTGCGCGTCTTCGCGCTCTTCCTCACTCAGGTTCGTATCCAGCATCTTGCGCTTAAGCTCGGCGCGTTTTGCTGCGTATCTGGCAACGGTGCGTTGGCGTTTGATTTCGCGATTTACCATGGACTTCTTTGCCATAACTCTTAACCCTTAAATGGAAAGTTGAATGCAGCCAGCAATGCACGGCCTTCTTCGTTTGTTTTTGCAGTTGTGGTAATGGTGATATCCATGCCACGCAAAGCATCGATCTTGTCATAGTCGATCTCAGGAAAGATGATCTGCTCCTGCACACCCATGCTGTAGTTGCCGCTACCGTCGAAGGCCTTGGCGCTCACGCCGCGAAAGTCTCGAATACGCGGGATCGCTACTGTAATCAAGCGATCCAGGAACTCGTACATACGGGCACGGCGCAAGGTCACCTTACAACCAATGGGCCAACCGTCACGAATCTTAAAGCCGGCGATGGATTTTCGCGCGAGCGTGGACACAGACTTTTGCCCGGCGATCTTTTCCATATCAGCCATCGCGTTCTGGATAACTTTTTTGTCACCGACCGCTTCGCCCAGTCCCATATTCAGGGTGATCTTGGTGATGCGCGGCACTTCCATAACACTGTCATAGTTAAACTGCTCCATGAGCTGCTTAACGACCGTATCTTTATAGTGATTCAACAATCTAGCCATTGCTAAAAACCTTACGCTTAAATGTCAACTACTTCGTTGTTTGACTTGAAGTAACGAACCTTGCGACCGTCCTCCAGAACACGAAAACCCACTCGATCGGCCTTCTTCGTCACCGGGTTGAACAATGCGACGTTTGATACATCAATGGCCGCTTCTTTCTCGACGATGCCACCGGCAACACCGCGCTGCGGATTAGGCTTGGTGTGACGCTTTACCATGTTGACATTTTCGACAACCACTCGGTCGTCGGCGCTCACACGCAACACGTTGCCACGCTTGCCTTTATCCTTACCAGTCAGCACGATGACATCATCGCCCTTTTTTATCTTACGCATCGTTTTATACCTAGCCTTAATCCGCGATAATCTTTGTTAGAGCACTTCCGGCGCCAGTGACACGATCTTCATAAACTGCTCGGTACGCAGTTCGCGGGTCACCGGGCCGAAGATACGAGTTCCGATCGGCTGCAAGTTGTTGTTCAACAACACCGCCGCGTTACCGTCGAAGCGAATCAGCGATCCATCGGCACGGCGCACGCCTTTTCGGGTGCGCACAACCACTGCGTTGTAAACTTCACCCTTTTTGACCTTGCCGCGTGGAATCGCTTCTTTCACGCTGACCTTGATGATGTCACCAATGCCGGCATATCGACGGCGTGAACCGCCTAACACCTTGATGCATTGCAGACGACGGGCGCCACTATTGTCGGCCACATCCAAGTTAGACTGCATCTGAATCATGTTTCGTCTCCGCTAAATTCTTTGCGCTATCCAGTAACGTGCTTTAGTCGATCAACGGCGCACGTTCATCTATGCGGACCAACCGCCATGATTTGCTTTTTGCCAACGGACGGCATTGAGCAATAGTGACAAGATCGCCTTCATTACACTCGTTGCTTTCATCATGCGCATGCAACTTGGTTGAACGCTTAATGAACTTCTTGTAAACGGGGTGCTTTTCGCGTCGCTCAACCAGTACCGTGATGGTTTTGTCCATTTTGTTACTGACCACACGACCGACAATTTCCCGCGCTGCCTTATTCTCTTCACTCATGATCAGCTACTCGCTTTCTGTCTCAAAACGGTCTTGACTCGCGCAATGTTGCGGCGATTCACCTTCAGCAAATGATTTTGAGCCATCTGACCGGTGGCGTGTTGCATGCGCAGGTTAAAACCTTCCCGCAGCAGCTCTTCGAGCTCGTTAGTCAGCTCGTCAGCACTTTTATCTCTCAGTTCACTCGCTTTCATTACATTACGCTCCGAGATACAAAGGTGGTCTTGACCGGAAGCTTGGCGGCGGCGAGACGGAATGCCTCACGCGCCAAGTCTTCGGATACACCTTCCATTTCATAAAGCATGCGGCCCGGCTGAATCTCAGCGACCCAGTATTCGACGTTACCCTTACCGCTACCCATGCGCACTTCCAAAGGCTTCTTGGTGATAGGCTTGTCAGGAAAAATCCTAATCCAAATACGTCCGCCACGTTTAATGTGGCGCGTCATGGCGCGACGCGCGGCCTCGATCTGGCGCGCGGTAATACGACCGCGGGCGGTTGCCTTGAGACCATATTCACCAAAGCTGACCTTGTTGCCACGCAGGGCATTTCCGCGATTGCGACCTTTGTGTACCTTGCGGAATTTAGTTTTCTTAGGTTGCAACATCTCTATCTATCCTATTACTTAGCAGCGGCTTTTTCCTGAGATTCAGCCATGTCCTCATCGCCGAAAACCTCGCCCTTAAATATCCAGACCTTGATCCCGATCACGCCGGAAGGCGTATGTGCAGAAGCTACGCCGTAATCAATGTCCGCGCGCAAAGTATGAAGCGGTACGCGACCCTCGCGGTACCATTCGGTACGCGCGATCTCGGCGCCGTTCAGACGACCGGACACCTGGATCCTGATGCCTTGACCGCCCAACCGCATGGTATTGGTGACAGCACGCTTCATGGCGCGGCGAAACATAATACGACGCTCTAACTGCTGAGCCACACTCTGGGCCACCAGGGTCGCATCCAACTCAGGCTTACGGATCTCTTCGATATTGACATGCACCGCAGCAACGGGCAGATCCATCATCTTGGCAAGTTTGTGGCGCAGCTTCTCGATGTCCTCACCCTTCTTACCGATCACGATACCCGGCCGGGCAGTGTGAATGGTAATACGGGCATTGCGCGCGGGGCGTTCAATCTGAATGCGGCTAACGGATGCCTGAGACAACTCCTTCTGAAGGAAGTCTCGCACTTTCAGATCGGTGTACAGAAAACCGCCGAAATCCTTGCTGTCCGCATACCACTTGGATGTCCAATCTTTGACAATACCAAGACGTATCCCGGTTGGATGAACTTTTTGACCCATAATCGCCTCTCTTACTTCTCAGCAACGGCCACAGTGATGTGGCTGGTGCGTTTCAGAATTCGGTTTGCACGACCTTTGGCACGTGCCTGGATACGCTTGTGCGTCGGCCCTTCATTAACGAAGACTGTCGAGACCTTTAGCTCGTCGATATCTGCGCCATCGTTATGCTCGGCATTCGCAATCGCAGACTCGAGCAGCTTTCTGACGATAGCGGCAGCTTTGTTAGCGCTGAACTGCAGCGCCTGCAGCGCCGGTTCGACCCGCATGCCACGAATTTGATCTGCGACTAAACGCGCCTTCTGGGGCGAAATACGCGCATATCTCAAAGTTGCAGTCGTTTCCATTATTATCAGACTCCGTTACCTTGACTTCTTGTCAGCAACATGACCTCTATAGGTGCGAGTTGCAGCGAACTCACCCAGCTTGTGGCCAACCATATTTTCGTTAACCAGCACCGGCACATGTTGACGACCGTTATGTACAGCAATAGTCAACCCAACCATTTGCGGCACGACCATCGAGCGGCGTGACCAGGTTTTGATTGGACGACGATCATTCTTTTCCACAGCGTCATCCACTTTCTTAAGCAGATGCGCATCAATGAATGGACCTTTTTTGACTGAACGTGGCACGTTTCTAGTCCCCTATCTGTAGTTACTTACGACGACGAACAATCATTTTGTCCGTACGCTTATTCTTACGCGTCTTATAACCCTTGGTCGGCACGCCCCACGGTGTCACTGGATGACGACCACCGGATGTACGACCTTCACCACCACCATGCGGGTGATCGACCGGGTTCATGGCTACGCCGCGGACGGTGGGGCGCTTACCGCGCCAGCGCGCGGCGCCAGCCTTACCCAGCGAACGCAGTGAATGTTCCGAGTTACCCACTTCGCCAATAGTGGCACGGCAATCGGCCAACACTTTGCGCATTTCGCCGGAGCGCAAACGCAGCGTCGCCTGCGCGCCTTCTTTGGCCACCAACTGTATGGCGGCGCCGGCGCTGCGTGCGATTTGCGCACCCTTGCCCGGCTTCAGTTCAATACAGTGCACCATGGTACCGACCGGAATATTGCGCAGCGGCAAACAGTTCCCCGCCTTGATCGGGGCGTCGACGCCCGAAGCAATCTCGCTACCCGCACTCACACCCTTGGGAGCAATGATGTAACGACGCTCGCCGTCGGCATACAAAACCAAGGCCAGGTGGGCGCTGCGGTTGGGATCATATTCCAGATGCTCAACGCGCGCGGGAACTCCGTCCTTGTCATGACGACGAAAATCAACCACACGATAGTGCTTCTTGTGACCGCCTCCGCGGCGACGCACGGTAATCCGCCCTGCATTGTTGCGGCCGGACGACTTAATCTTCTTTTCCAACAGGGGTGCGTGGGGCTCCCCTTTGTAAAGCTCAGGCGTCACAACCCTGACAACAAACCGGCGGCCCGCTGAAGTCGGTTTTGCTTTTACTAATGCCATGACTCTAGAATCCTTATACTCGCTCGTTCAACGCTTACTGCGCACCCATGAAGTCAATATCCTGGCCCGGCTGCAGTTTTACGTACGCCTTTTTCCAGTCGGCGCGGCGGCCGGCAATTTGACCAAAGCGCTTACGCTTACCCTTCACATTGGTAACCTGCACCGAGTCGACCTTGACGTCGAACATCAGCTCAACGGCCTTTTTTATTTCAAGCTTGTTCGCATCAGGCACAACCTTGAAAACAAACTGTTGATTGGCATCGGCCGCAACAGTAGATTTTTCGGAGACGTGCGGCGCCAACAACACCTTCATCAAACGCTCTTTTCTCATGCGAACATCTCCTCTACTTGCTTCAGTGCCGCTGACGTCATTAACACTTTGTCTGCGCCGACCAAACTGACCGGATCAATATCACGGGCTTCGGCAACCTGGACATTAGCCATGTTGCGCGCCGCCAGCGACAATGACGCGTCTTCGGCATCGGTCACCAACAGGATATTATCCTGAAGCCCCATTGCCTTAAGCTTCTCTTTCAGCTCTTTGGTCTTGGGCGCATCGAGCTGGATACCGTCTATCGCAACCAATCGGTCCTGACGCAACAACTCGGACAATATCGCGCGCATAGCACCGCGATACATCTTTTTATTCACCTTTTGCGAATGATCCTGCGGTACCGCAGCAAAGGTTTTGCCGCCACTCCGCCACAAAGGGGAGCGTATTGTACCAGCTCTTGCGCGGCCTGTCCCCTTTTGTCGCCAGGGTTTTGCACCGCCGCCCCGAACCGCGGCGCGATTCTTGTGCGCGCGGGTGCCGGCGCGGGCACCGGCCAGATAGGCGGTAATCACTTGGTGAACCAGGGCCTCATTGAACTCCTTACCGAAGGTGTCCTCAGACAGGTCAACGCTCTTGGTCGATTCTTTGCCAGTTTTTGTAACCAGTTTCAGTTCCATTTCCCTAACTCCTTACGAACGCGCCTTGATGGACGGGCGAATAATCAGGTCACCGCCCTTGGCGCCAGGAACCGCACCCTTGATCAACAAAAGATTGCGCTCGAGATCAACACGAACAACCTCGAGGTTCTGGACCGTATTGCGCACCGCGCCCATATGGCCTGACATCTTTTTGCCCTTGAACACACGGCCCGGGGTCTGACAGTGACCGATGGAGCCGGGGGCGCGATGCGACAATGAATTACCGTGCGTCGCATCCTGCATACGGAAATTGTGACGCTTGACCGTACCGGCAAAACCTTTACCGATGCTGCGTCCGATCACGTCCACCTTCTGGCCCGCCTCGAAGACATCGACCTTGATTTCATTGCCGATGGCAATCTCGTCACCTTCACCTTGACCGAGGCGGAATTCCCATAGGCCGCGACCCGCATCCACGCCGGCCTTGGCGAAATGACCCGCCAGCGGCTTGGAGACACGGTTGGCCTTACGCTGCCCCAGGGTCACCTGGTAGGCGCGATAGCCATCACGATCCATATCGCGCAGCTGCGTGACACGGTTGGGTTCTACCTCAACAACAGTCACCGGAATCGACTCGCCCGCATCGGTAAAGACACGCGTCATTCCAGCTTTTCGACCTACTACACCAATCGCCATTTTTCTTTACTCCTAGCTTCTCAGCTATCCACGACGGCTCTACGCCGCTCGCTATACCCTTTATGTCAATTTAATCTGAACGTCTACGCCAGCAGCCAGATCCAGCTTCATCAAGGCATCGACTGTTTTGTCAGTCGGATCGACAATGTCCATCAGGCGCTTGTGCGTGCGGATTTCGTACTGATCACGGGCATCCTTATTCACATGCGGCGAGATCAACACGGTAAAGCGTTCTTTCTTGGTCGGCAGCGGAATCGGACCTTTCACCTGTGCACCGGTGCGCTTGGCGGTTTCCACAATTTCACGGGCCGATTGATCGATCAAACGATAATCAAAGGCTTTTAAACGGATACGGATTTTCTGATTAGCAGTCATCTTGCCTTACTCAATAATCTTGGAAACAACACCGGCGCCGACGGTACGGCCACCTTCACGAATTGCGAAACGCAGACCTTCTTCCATGGCGATCGGCGCAATCAAGCTGACGGTCATGGCGACGTTGTCGCCGGGCATGACCATCTCGATGCCTTCGGGCAGATCACAGGCGCCGGTGACGTCGGTGGTGCGGAAGTAGAACTGCGGACGATAGCCGTTGAAGAACGGCGTGTGACGGCCGCCTTCGTCTTTGCTCAACACGTAGACTTCGGCTTCAAACTTGGTGTGCGGGGTGATGGAGCCGGGCTTGGCCAGGACTTGGCCGCGTTCGACTTCTTCACGCTTGGTGCCGCGCAGCAGGACGCCGACGTTGTCGCCTGCCTGCCCTTGGTCCAGCAGCTTGCGGAACATTTCGACCCCGGTGCAGGTGGTCTTGGCGGTGTCTTTGATGCCGACGATTTCGATTTCGTCGCCGACTTTGACGATGCCGCGTTCGATGCGGCCGGTGACGACGGTGCCGCGCCCGGAGATGGAGAAGACGTCTTCGACGGGCATCAAAAAGTCGCCGTCGATGGCGCGCTCGGGCTCGGGGATGTAGCTGTCCAGGGCGTCGACCAGTTTGTCGATGGCCTGGGTGCCGATTTCGCTGTCGTCACCTTCTAGGGCCTTGAGCGCGGAGCCGGTGATGACGGGAATGTCGTCGCCGGGGAAGTCGTAGGAGCTGAGCAGTTCGCGCACTTCCATTTCCACCAGTTCGAGCAGTTCGGCGTCGTCGACCATGTCGGCCTTGTTCAGGAATACGACGATGTAGGGTACGCCGACCTGGCGCGCCAGCAGGATGTGCTCGCGGGTCTGGGGCATGGGGCCGTCGGCGGCGGAACAGACCAGGATGGCGCCGTCCATCTGCGCGGCACCGGTGATCATGTTCTTGACGTAGTCGGCGTGGCCGGGGCAGTCGACGTGGGCGTAGTGACGGGTGTCTGATTCGTATTCGACGTGCGCGGTGGCGATGGTGATGCCGCGCGCTTTTTCTTCCGGCGCCGAGTCGATCTGGTCGTAAGCCTTGTGCTCACCACCGAATTTCTTCGCCTGTGTCACGGTCAATGCCGCCGTCAACGTGGTCTTGCCATGGTCGACGTGACCAATGGTGCCTACATTTACGTGCGGTTTCGTACGTTCAAATTTTGCTTTGGACACGACTCAAACCCTCTTTTATCTGTCTTTCACTAAAACTACTGATCAGGCTGACTGCTTCATTATCGCGTTGGCGACATTGGAAGGCGTCTCAGCATATTTCTCAAACTCCATGCTGTAGGTGGCGCGCCCCTGAGACATGGAACGCAACGAGGTTGCATAGCCAAACATCTCAGCCAACGGCACTTCAGCAGTCACCAGCTTGCCAGCCGGCGATTCTTCCATCCCCTGCACCAACCCACGACGTCGGTTCAAGTCGCCAATCACATCCCCCATGTATTCTTCCGGGGTCACCGCCTCAACCTTCATAATCGGTTCAAGCAGCACGGGATCGGCCTTCATGAAACCCTCTTTAAACGCCATGGAGCCGGCAATCTTAAAGGCATTTTCATTAGAGTCAACATCATGGTACGAACCGTCGAACAGGGTCGCCTTAAAATCGACTACGGGATAACCGGCCAATACACCACTTTCCTTCGCCTCCTGGATGCCTTTATCCACCGCGGGTATATATTCACGCGGGACGGCGCCGCCGACAACGGCATTTTCAAACTGATAACCCGAACCCGACGCTAACGGTTCGAGGCGCAGCCAGACGTGGCCATACTGGCCGCGACCGCCGGACTGGCGTACAAATTTGCCTTCCACCTCGACCTTCTTGCGCAGTGTCTCGCGATAGGCCACCTGGGGAGCACCCACATTGGCCTCGACTTTGAACTCGCGCTTCATGCGATCAACGATAATCTCCAGGTGCAGCTCGCCCATACCCGAGATGATCGTCTGACCCGACTCCTCGTCGGTATGCACACGAAAGGACGGGTCTTCCTGCGCCAGTTTGGACAGGGCCAGGCCCATCTTTTCCTGGTCGGTCTTGGTGCGCGGCTCAATGGCCACCGAGATCACCGGCGCCGGAAACTCCATGCGCTCCAGGGTGATAATGCCAGTCGGATCACACAAGGTGTCGCCAGTGGTCACATCCTTCAGCCCCACCGCCGCGGCAATATCACCGGCGCGCACTTCCTTGAGCTCTTCACGACTGTTGGCATGCATCTGCACCATACGGCCGATGCGCTCCTTCTTGCCCTTGACCGGATTAAAGACGGTATCGCCGGCCTTGACCACGCCGGAATAGCAGCGGAAGAAGGTCAGGGTGCCGACGAACGGATCAGTTGCGATCTTGAACGCCAAGGCGGCAAAGGGCTCATCGTCCGAGCTGTGGCGCTCACCCTCGCTCTCATCCTCATTAATGCCTTTGATGGCGTAGACGTCGGTCGGGGCCGGCATGTAGTCAATGATGGCGTCCAACATCGCCTGTACGCCTTTATTCTTAAACGCGCTACCGCACAGGGCCGGTACGATTTCATTA
The DNA here is from genome assembly GCA_001447805.1 of Candidatus Tenderia electrophaga. NCBI lineage: Bacteria > Pseudomonadati > Pseudomonadota > Gammaproteobacteria > Tenderiales (SeqCode) > Tenderiaceae (SeqCode) > Tenderia (SeqCode) > Tenderia electrophaga (SeqCode). Next base: position 872,460 of record CP013099.1, on the reverse strand, counting down.
ATAATGGTGCGCGCACGCAACCCCCGACGGATCTCGTCGGCCGACAGATCACCCTCTTCCAGGTATGTCTCCATCAGCTCTTCAGAAGCTTCGGCAGCGGCCTCGACCATCTTTTCGCGATACTCCTGCGCCTGGGCCTGCAGCTCGGCGGGGATGTCGCGGGCGTCATAGGTCGCGCCCATGCCGGTCTCGTCCCAGTAGATCGCCTTCATGCGAATCAGATCGACTACGCCTTCGAAGTGTTCTTCGGCGCCGATGGGAATCACCACCGGCACGGGGTTACCGCCCAGGCGCTTTTTGATCTGACCCATGACGCGGAAAAAATCGGCGCCCTGGCGGTCCATCTTGTTGACGAACGCCATGCGTGGCACGTGATATTTGTTTGCTTGACGCCAGACGGTTTCCGACTGCGGCTGCACGCCGCCTACTGCACAGAACACGGCGCAGGCACCGTCGAGAACACGCAGCGAGCGCTCCACCTCGATGGTGAAGTCGACATGCCCCGGCGTGTCAATAATATTGATTCGGTGTTCAGGGTACTGCTTGTCCATCCCGCTCCAAAAACAAGTGGTGGCGGCCGAGGTGATGGTGATACCACGCTCCTGCTCCTGCTCCATCCAGTCCATAACGGCGGCACCGTCGTGCACCTCGCCTATCTTGTGCGAGATCCCGGTGTAAAACAGTACGCGTTCGGTCGTAGTCGTCTTGCCGGCATCAATATGCGCCATGATGCCGATATTACGATAACGCTCGATTGGTGTTTTACGTGCCACCTAGCTAGCTTCCCTTACTTACCGAATTGTCAAAGAACAAAAAACTTTACAACGAAAATCTACTACCAGCGATAGTGCGAGAACGCCTTATTCGCTTCAGCCATGCGATGCGTGTCCTCACGCTTCTTGACCGCATTGCCGCGACTCTCCGCAGCATCAACAATCTCGCCCGCCAGGCGCAAGCCCATGGACTTCTCGCCACGGGCCCGGGCAGCGTCGCTCAACCAACGCATGGCCAGAGCCATGCGGCGGGCGGGACGCACTTCAACCGGCACCTGGTAGGTGGCGCCGCCCACACGACGGGACTTGACCTCCACCAGGGGACTGACATTCTCCAACGCCTTTTCAAACATCTCCAGCGAGTCTTTCTTGCTGCGCTGGCCGACCACATCCAATGCGCCGTAGACGATGCGCTCGGCAACGGACTTCTTGCCGCTTTTCATGACCACGTTGACAAACTTCGCCAGCGTTTCGCTGCCGAATTTGGGATCCGGCAGGATCTCGCGCTTGGGGACTTCTCTTCTTCTTGGCATCGCTGTTACCTAATCTTTAATTAAAAGCCTGAACAATCAACCTTTGGGACGCTTGGCGCCGTACTTGGAGCGACCCTGCTTACGACCATCCACACCCGAGGTGTCGAGTGTGCCGCGCACGGTATGGTAACGCACACCCGGCAAGTCCTTGACACGACCGCCGCGGATCAGCACCACCGAGTGCTCCTGCAGATTATGCCCTTCACCGCCGATGTAGCTGGAAACTTCCATACCGTTGGTCAAACGCACACGGGCGACCTTACGCAAAGCCGAGTTCGGCTTTTTCGGCGTCGTGGTATAGACGCGGGTGCAAACACCGCGTCGCTGCGGGCAGGCTTCCAGGGCGGGAACGTTGCTCTTCTCGACTTTTCTTACCCGCGGCTTTCTAACCAACTGATTAATTGTTGCCATTTAGACCACCTAAAATCTAATCTCGGAAATATGCAAAAACCCCTTGTCGTCATGCTCTGCATCCAGCTCACAGACAACAAGCGGTCGAAAATCATTAACTTAGCTTTTTTCGGCCCCACAAAATCGGGACCTGCCATTCAAGAAGCGGGAATTTTAGTGATGTGGAAGACGACTGTCAAGCGCCATCTTCATCCCGCTGTCATATTTGGGGCTGAGCAGCCCCTGATAAATCAACAGCGGCGCCGGTAGAGACTACTGGCGCCGCTGTTTCCGCAATCTCGTGCGGATTTACAAGGCCTTGCTTAGCGCCTCTTCCACCTCGCTGGCGGTCGGGGCCTGCTCGCCCTCGGTCTCCACGCCCAGGCGCTTGCGGCGCCGTTCATCGTGATAGGCCAGTCCCGTTCCTGCCGGGATCAGACGGCCGACGATGACGTTTTCCTTGAGACCGCGCAGGTCGTCCATCTTGCCGGACACCGCCGCCTCAGTAAGCACGCGGGTGGTCTCCTGGAAGGAGGCCGCTGAGATGAAGGACTCGGTCGCCAGTGACGCCTTGGTGATACCCAACAGCACCGGATCAAAGGTGGCCGGAATCTTACCAGCCGCCATCAGCCTGTCGTTCTCGTCCAGCACGCGGGCGCACTCCAACTGCTCGCCCTTGAGGAACTTGCTGTCACCGGCACTGGTGATCTCAACCTTGCGCAGCATCTGGCGAATAATGACCTCGATGTGCTTGTCGTTGATCTTCACCCCCTGCAGACGGTAGACCTCCTGAACCTCGTTGACGATATAACCGGCCAATTCCGAAATCCCCTTCAGGCGCAGGATGTCGTGCGGTGCCGGCGGACCGTCCACCACCACTTCACCACGCTCGACGTGCTCACCCTCGAACACATTGATGTGACGCCACTTGGGAATCAGTTCCTCATGCCGCTCGCCGTCCTTGTCGGTGATCACCAGACGGCGCTTGCCCTTGGTCTCCTTGCCGAAGCCGACGGTACCCGTGGCCTCCGCCAGAATCGCCGGATCCTTGGGTTTGCGCGCCTCGAACAGGTCGGCAACACGCGGCAGCCCCCCGGTGATGTCGCGGGTCTTGGACGACTCCTGCGGAATACGCGCCAGGACGTCACCCACGCCCACCTTGGCGCCGTCTTCCAGACCGACGATGGCGCCTGCCGGGAGGAAGTACATGGCCGGGATATCGGTGCCGGCGATACACAGATTGTCGCCGTTTTCATCCACCAGCTTGACCATGGGCTTGAGATCCTTACCCGCAGCCCCGCGCGCCTTGGGATCGGTCACCACCAGACTGGTCAGCCCGGTAATCTCGTCGGTGGTGCGCTGTACGCTGACACTCTCGACAAAATCGCTGAACTTGATCTGACCGGCCACTTCGGTGACCACCGGATGGGTGTGGGGATCCCAGTTAGCGACCACCTGACCGGCGGAAACGGCCTCACCGTCATCCACCGACAGCACTGCACCGTAAGGAATCTTGTAGCGCTCACGATCGCGGCCTTGCTCGTCGACCACGATCAACTCACCGGAACGTGACACCGCCACATTATCGCCGCTGGCATGCTTGACGATCTTGATGTTGTGCAGTCGGGCACGACCGTTGGATTTGACCTCGACGTTATTCTCCGCCGCGGAGCGCGACGCCGCGCCACCGATGTGGAAGGTACGCATGGTCAGCTGGGTGCCCGGCTCACCGATGGACTGGGCGGCGATCACGCCGACCGCCTCACCGGTATTGACCCGGTGGCCGCGCGCCAAGTCACGACCGTAACAGGCGGCGCAGACACCGTAGCGGGTTTCACAGCTGATAGGCGAACGCACCATCACCTGGTCGATGGCCGCCTCTTCCAGGCGGTCCACCCAGCGCTCGTCCAGCAGCGTGCCGTTGGGCACCAATATTTCGTCGCTGCCGGGAATACGCACATCTTCCACCACTACGCGACCCAGCACCCGTTCGCGCAGCGGTTCGACCACGTCGCCGCCTTCGATCAACGGCATCATCAGCAGCCCATGGGTGGTGCCGCAATCGGCATCGGTCACCACCAGATCCTGCGCCACGTCCACCAGACGACGGGTCAGATAACCCGAGTTGGCGGTCTTCAGAGCAGTATCGGCCAGACCCTTACGGGCGCCGTGGGTGGAGATGAAGTACTGCAGGACGTTCAGACCTTCACGGAAGTTGGCCGTAATCGGCGTCTCGATGATGGAGCCGTCCGGCTTCGCCATCAAGCCGCGCATCCCCGCCAACTGACGAATCTGGGCGGCACTACCACGGGCGCCGGAATCGGCCATCATGAAGATGGAGTTAAACGAATCCTGGCGCACTTCCTTACCGTCCTTATCGTAGACAACGTCGGTACCCAGCTTGTCCATCATAGCCTTGGCGACCCGGTCATTGGTGTGCGACCAGATATCGACCACTTTGTTGTAGCGCTCGCCGTTGGTGACCAAACCGGAGATATATTGGTTCTCAATCTCCTTCACCTCTTCGGCGGCGGCGCTGATGATCGCTTCCTTCTCGACCGGCACCTCCATGTCGTTGACACCGATGGAGACACCTGCGCGGGTAGAGAAGCTGAAACCGGTATACATCAGCTGGTCAGCAAAGATAACGGTCGCCTTCAGACCCAGACGGCGGTAACAGGTGTTGATCAGACCCGAAATCGCTTTCTTGGTCATCGCCTGATTGAAAAGCTCGAAGGGCAGCCCCTTGGGCAACAGTTCGGCCAGCAAGGCGCGGCCGACGGTGGTATCGACGAGATTGATAGACTCGTGTGATTCACCGGTCTCTTCGTCCAGCACGTTTTCCTTGATGCGCACCTTGACCTTGGCGTGGATACTGGCGGCGCCGGTCTCCCAGGCGCGGCGCAGCTCGGCCAGATCCGAGAAGGCCATGCCTTCGCCCGTCACGTTCACGCCTTCGCGGGTCATGTAATACAGGCCCAGCACCACATCCTGCGAGGGCACGATGATGGGCTCGCCGTTGGCGGGCGACAGCACGTTGTTGGTGGCCATCATCAGGGCGCGAGCTTCCAGCTGAGCCTCTAGCGAGAGGGGCACGTGCACCGCCATCTGGTCGCCGTCGAAGTCGGCGTTGTAGGCGGTACAGACCAGCGGATGCAGCTGGATAGCCTTACCTTCGATGAGCACCGGCTCGAAGGCCTGGATGCCGAGACGATGCAGGGTCGGGGCGCGGTTGAGCATGACCGGATGCTCGCGGATCACCTCTTCCAGAATGTCCCATACTTCGGGACCTTCGCGTTCGACCATCTTCTTGGCCGCCTTGATGGTGGTGGCCAGACCGCGCAGCTCCAGCTTACTGAAGATGAAGGGCTTGAACAGCTCCAGCGCCATCTTCTTGGGCAGGCCGCACTGATGCAGTTTCAGGGTCGGGCCGACCACGATGACCGAACGGCCCGAGTAGTCGACGCGCTTGCCCAGCAGATTCTGACGGAAGCGGCCCTGTTTACCCTTGATCATGTCGGCCAAGGATTTCAGCGGACGCTTGTTGGTGCCGGTGATGGCCTTGCCGCGGCGACCGTTGTCCAGCAGCGCGTCCACCGACTCCTGCAGCATGCGCTTTTCGTTGCGCACGATGATATCCGGCGCGTTCAGGTCCAACAGGCGCTTCAGACGGTTGTTACGATTGATGACGCGACGATAAAGATCATTCAGATCCGAGGTGGCGAAGCGGCCACCGTCCAGCGGCACCAGAGGGCGCAACTCCGGCGGCAACACGGGCAACACCGACATCACCATCCACTGCGGCTTGTTGCCGGATTCCAGGAAGGCCTCCATCAGTTTTAGCCGCTTGGTCAGCTTCTTGATCTTGGTCTCTGAATTGGTGTTGGGGATCTCTTCACGCAGCCTGGCCACTTCGGTTTGCAGATTCATGGCATTGAGCAGCTCGAGAATCGCCTCGGCCCCCATGCGCGCGTCGAAATCGTCACCGTATTCCTCGATGGCATCGAGATAGCCTTCGTCGGTGAGCAGCTGGTTCTTTTCCAGCTGCGTCATGCCCGGCTCGATGACCACGAAGGCCTCGAAATAGAGCACCCGCTCGATGTCGCGCAAGGTCATATCCAGCAACAGCCCCATGCGCGAAGGCAAGGACTTGAGGAACCAGATATGCGCTACCGGGCTGGCCAGCTCGATGTGGCCCATACGCTCGCGCCGCACCTTGGCGACCGTGACTTCAACACCGCACTTTTCACAGATTACACCGCGATGCTTCAGGCGCTTGTACTTGCCGCATAAACATTCATAGTCCTTCACCGGCCCGAATATCTTGGCGCAGAACAACCCGTCGCGCTCCGGCTTGAAGGTGCGGTAGTTGATGGTCTCGGGTTTTTTTACCTCACCGAAAGACCAGGAACGAATTTTTTCCGGCGATGCCAGACCGATGCGGATGGCATCGAATTCGTCGTTGCTTTGACCCTGTTGCTTTAAAAGATTCAATAGATCTTTCACTGTAGTCTCCTACTCAATGTGACACGCCAGTTGCCAGTCAAACACCGTTTGCCGGATTACTCTTGTTCCAGCTCGATATCGATACCCAAGGCTCGGATTTCCTTCAGCAATACATTGAAGGATTCCGGCATTCCCGCCTCCATCTGGTGATCGCCATCGACAATGTTTTTGTACATCTTGGTACGACCGGCAACGTCATCGGATTTCACCGTCAGCATTTCCTGCAAGGTGTAGGCGGCACCGTAGGCCTCAAGCGCCCAGACCTCCATCTCACCGAAACGCTGACCACCGAACTGCGCCTTGCCGCCCAGCGGCTGCTGGGTCACCAAGCTGTAAGGACCGGTCGAACGGGCGTGCATTTTGTCGTCGACCAGATGGTTGAGTTTCAGTATGTACATATAACCGACGGTGACCAGACGCTCGAAGGCATCACCGGTACGGCCGTCGTACAATTGGGTCTGCCCTGACGTCGGCAGACCGGCCAACTCCAACATCCCCTTGATTTCTTCCTCGCTGGCCCCGTCGAAGACCTGGGTGGCCATTGGCACGCCGGCGCGCAGATTGCCGGCCAGCTCGATGATCTCGTCATCGGTGAACGAATCCAGATCTTCCTTGTGGCCACTGGTATTGTAGGCCTTATCGAGAAAGCCGCGGATCTCGGCAATCTTGCGCTGCTGATCCAGCATCTCGCCGATACGGCGGCCCATACCCTTGGCGGCCCAACCCAGATGGGTCTCCAAAACCTGGCCGATATTCATACGCGAAGGCACACCCAGCGGGTTCAGCACCACATCCACCGGCTCACCGTTTTCATCGTAGGGCATGTCTTCCTCGGGCACGATCATGGAGATAACACCCTTGTTGCCGTGACGACCGGCCATCTTGTCACCCGGCTGAATGCGACGCTTGACGGCCAGATAGACCTTGACCATTTTCAGCACGCCGGGCGCCAGGTCGTCACCGGCGGTAAGCTTGCCGTGCTTCTCTTCGTAGCGCTCGTCGATCTCCTTGCGCGAAGCCTTGACCTGCTCGCTCAACTGTTCCAACTGCATGTTGGCGTCGTCGTTGCGCAGGCGCACTTCGAACCACTTGTTGCGACCAATCTCGTCAAGGTAACCCTTGGTGATTTTATCCCCGGATTTCAGCTTGCCCGGACCGCCATCGGCCACCTTACCCAGCAACAGTCGTTCGACACGCTGATAGATGTCCTGTTCCAAAATACGGAATTGGTCGTACAAGTCTTTCTTGACCCGATCCAGTTCGGCATTCTCGATTTCCAGCGCGCGCTTGTCCTTCTCCACACCGTCGCGAGTGAAGACCTGCACGTCGATCACCGTACCGCTCATGCCCGAGGGCACACGCAGCGAGGTATCCTTCACGTCGGAGGCCTTTTCACCGAAGATGGCGCGCAGTAGTTTCTCTTCCGGGGTCAACTGGGTCTCGCCCTTGGGCGTCACCTTACCGACCAGGATGTCACCCGGCTTCACCTCGGCGCCGATGTAGACGATACCCGACTCATCCAGGCGCGCCAGGGCGCTTTCACCGACATTGGGGATATCGGCGGAAATCTCCTCCGAACCGAGCTTAGTATCACGCGCCACACAGGTCAGCTCTTCGATGTGGATGGTGGTCAGACGATCTTCCTTGACCACACGCTCGGAAATCAGAATCGAGTCCTCGAAGTTGTAACCGTTCCAGGGCATGAAGGCCACCAGCATATTCTGACCCAGGGCCAACTCACCCATGTCGGTGGAGGGACCGTCGGCCAGCACGTCGCCGCGCGCGATCACGTCACCCTTCTTCACCAGCGGACGCTGGTTGATGCAGGTATTCTGGTTAGAACGGGTGTACTTGGTCAGGTTGTAGATGTCCACGCCCGGCTCGCCCGGCACAGTCTCTTCGTCATTGACGCGCACCACCACGCGGGCGGCATCGACAGACTCGACGTCGCCACCGCGACGGGCCACCACGGCCACACCGGAGTCGATGGCCACGGTGCGCTCCATGCCGGTACCTACCAGCGGCTTGTCGGCGCGCAGGGTCGGCACCGCCTGACGCTGCATATTGGAACCCATCAGGGCGCGGTTGGCGTCGTCATGCTCCAGGAACGGAATCAAGGACGCGGCCACCGAAACGATCTGACGCGGCGAGACATCGACATAATTGACCCGATCACGCGGCGACAAGGTGAATTCATTCTTGTGCCGGCAGGAGACCAGATCATCGAGCAGGTTATCGTCTTTGTCCACAGCCACACTGGCCTGGGCAATGACGTATTCGCCCTCTTCGATGGCAGACAAGTACTCGATCTCGTCGGTGATACGGGCGTCGACCACCTTACGATAAGGGGTTTCCAGGAAGCCGTATTCGTTGGTACGGGCATACACCGCCAAGGAGTTGATCAGACCGATGTTGGGACCTTCAGGCGTCTCGATGGGACAGACACGGCCATAGTGAGTCGGATGTACGTCGCGCACTTCGAAGCCGGCGCGCTCGCGCGTCAGACCGCCCGGACCCAGGGCAGAGACACGGCGCTTGTGGGTCACCTCGGAAAGCGGATTGTTCTGGTCCATAAACTGGGACAACTGGCTGGACCCGAAGAACTCCTTCACCACGGCCGATACCGGCTTGGCGTTGATCAGCTCCTGCGGCATCAGGCCTTCGCTTTCGGCCAGACTCAAACGCTCTTTGACGGCGCGTTCGACACGCACCAGACCAATGCGGAACTGGTTCTCCACCATTTCGCCGACGGAACGGACGCGACGGTTACCCAGATGGTCGATATCGTCGACGGTGTCGTTACCGTTCTTGATATTGATCAAGGCGCGAATCACATCGAGGATGTCGCGCTCGTCCAGGGTGCCCGATCCGGTCACTTCGTCACGCTTGAGGCGGCGATTGAACTTCATGCGTCCCACGCCCGACAGGTCGTAGCGGTCCTCGCTGAAGAACAGGTTGTTGAACAATGCCTGCGCCGCTTCTTTGGTCGGCGGCTCACCCGGGCGCATCATGCGATAGATTTCGATCTGTGCCTCGAGAGCGTCATTGGTGTTATCGATGCGCAGGGTATTGGAGACATAAGGCCCATGATCCAGGTCATTGGTAAACAGTGTCTTAAACGTATTCACCCCGGCCTGGCGCATCTTGCCCAACAGCTCCTCGGTGATCTCGTCATTGGCAGTGGCCAGCACCTCGCCGCTGCTTTCATCGACGATTTCACCGCCCAGCGCGCGACCGACCAGGTATTCGTCCGGCACTTCCAGTTTCGCCATACTGGCCTTTTCCATTTCACGGATATGGCGCGCCATAATGCGGCGACCCTGCTCCACCACGACGGCGCCTTTGGCGGTCTTGATGTCGAACAGGGCGGTTTCACCACGTAAACGCTCGGGGATCAATTCCAATTCGGCGCCCGTGTCGGTGAGGGTCAGATTATTGTACTCAAAAAACTCATCCAAAATTTGCTGGGTGGAGTAGCCCAGCGCGCGCATCAATACGGTCACCGGCAGCTTGCGACGACGGTCGATACGTACGAACAGATTGTCGTTGGGATCAAATTCGAAGTCCAACCATGAGCCGCGATAAGGAATCACGCGCGCTGAGAACAACAGCTTGCCCGAGGAATGGGTCTTGCCCTTGTCGTGCTCAAAGAACACACCGGGCGAACGGTGCAACTGAGATACAACCACACGCTCAGTACCGTTGATGACGAAAGTCCCGTTTTCGGTCATGAGCGGCAGTTCGCCCATGTAGACTTCCTGTTCTTTAATATCCTTGACGCTACGCTCTGCGGCATTGGATTCCTTGTCATAGATAACGAGGCGAACCTTGACCCGCAGCGGGGCGGCGAAGGTCATGCCGCGCATCTGGCACTCGCGCACATCAAACCCGGGGGTACCCAAGCGATAGCTTACATACTGCAGCTCAGCGCTTCCGGTGTAGCTCTGAATCGGAAAGACTGAAGAAAAGGCGGCGTGCAAACCGAGGTCGGCGCGCTCGTCCGTCGGAACATCTGCCTGAAGAAAATTACGATACGAATCAAGCTGGGTCGCCAGCAAATAGGGGACTTCCAGCACGCGGGGTTGCTTGCCAAAAGTCTTTCGGATGCGTTTCTTTTGCGTAAAAGAGTAGGCCATCGGAGTTCCTCAGTCTTAGTACTTTACATATTGAGTGCAACAGGCCTGCATTGTTGCAGCGCCAATCGCCTCAAAGCCTTACTGTAGCCAAACATGCTGCCGTCTCACCAACGGCAAAAGGCCGGCGGCACGAGGCCGCCAGCCGATTAAGGATGCCGTTAAAAAGCACCCTGGCAGTGTCGAAACTTACTTAAGCTCAACAGCAGCGCCAGCTTCCTCAAGCTGCTTCTTAACTTCTTCAGCTTCTTCCTTGGAAGCGCCTTCCTTGATGGTGGAAGGAGCACTCTCAACCATTTCCTTGGCTTCCTTGAGGCCCAGACCAGTGATGCTGCGAACAGCCTTGATGACGGAAACCTTGTTGTCGCCGAAGCTGCTCATCACAACATCAAATTCAGTCTGCTCTTCCGCGGCGGCACCGCCGTCAGCACCACCGGCAGCAGCGGCCGGAGCGGCTGCGACTGCGGCGGCGGAAACACCAAACTTTTCTTCCATGGCCTCAACCAACTCGACCACTTCCATCACGGTCATGTTGGCAATCGTTTCCAAAATATCTTCTTTAGATACAGCCATTTGACTATCTCCTAATTAATAAAAATAAAGACTCAAACCATCATCGCTTGCCGTGCGATACCTAGGCCGCGATTAACCCGCAGCCTGCTTTTGGTCGCGCACTGCGGCAACAACACGCGTAGCCTTGGTCGGTATCTCGTTGAGGGTACGTGCAAGTTTCTCGACAGGGGCGTTCATCAATGCCATCAGCAAGCTGATCGCCTGTTCCTTGGTCGGCATATTGGCCAGGCGTTCGATGTCGCCGGGCGCCAATAGTTTGCCGCCAATAGAAACCAACTTGACCTCGAGTTTTTCATTGTCCTTGGCGAAGGACTTGATCACGCGGGCGGCGGCACCAGGATCTTCCTGGGAAAACGCCAACACCAGCGGACCCGCCAACGCTTCGTTCATGCACTCGAAGTCAGTCCCTTGCAACGCACGCCGAGCCAAGGTGTTTTTCACAACGCGCAAATAAACACCGGACTCACGTGCCTTGGCACGCAACTCAGTCATCTGACCCACACTCAGGCCGGCGTACTCAGCTGCAATCGCAGAATGGGCGACGGACGCCACTTCCGCGACTTCGGCAACGATGGCTTTCTTATCATTCAGATTAAGAGCCATAACTTACCTCCAAAAGGTCTAACCAAGATATCCGTCACCGGATATCCACCTACGGCGACCCCGACCGGGAAAATCCCGCTTTGGGTGGCACCGTCTACGTAGGCCGGATCGCTCCATTAAGCCGCGCCTTCCACTTGCAAAGGCGTGGCACCTACGGTCTTTGACTGCCACCAGTCGCCTGATGACTCCAAAGTCTTTGTGCACCGCCCGAACTGCAGGCGACGCGAATCACAACAGCCTCCCCACTATAGGGCGAGGCTCGATTTCTCTACCCCCACCCCGGGACCCATGGTCGTGGAGACAGTGATTTTCTTCATATAAATACCCTTGGCACTGCTGGGTTTGGCCTTGTTCAGGTCGGCCAGCAGCGTGTCCAGGTTTTCCTTCAAGGCCGTGACGTCGAAGCTGGCCTTGCCGATGGTGGTATGAATGATTCCGGCCTTGTCGGTACGGTAACGCACCTGGCCAGCCTTAGCATTCTTCACCGCCGTGGCCACGTCGGCGGTCACCGTGCCGACCTTGGGGTTGGGCATCAGACCGCGCGGACCCAGGATCTGACCCAGCTGACCGACTACGCGCATGGCGTCCGGCGAAGCGATAACCACGTCGAAATCCATATTGCCTTTTTTGACCTCTTCCGCCAGGTCATCCATTCCGACGATATCGGCGCCGGCCTCTTTGGCGGCATCGGCGTTCGGCCCCTGGGTGAACACGGCGACACGAACGGTCTTACCGGTACCGTTGGGCAGTACGGAAGATCCGCGTACCACCTGATCCGATTTACGCGGATCCACACCCAGATTCACCGCCACATCGACAGCCTCGTCAAACTTGACCGAAGACACTTCTTTTAAAAGCGCCAAGGCCTCTTCGATACTCAATACCGTACCCGGAGCAACCTTTTCGGCAATCGCCTTGGCGCGCTTACTCATCTTAGCCATGCTTACACCCCTTCTACGTTCAGGCCCATACTGCGTGCAGTACCGGCGATTGTGCGAACCGCTGCATCCATGTCGGCAGCCGTGAGATCGGGCATCTTGGTCGCGGCGATCTCTTCCAGCTGGGCACGGTTAACCGTACCGACCTTTTCAGTGTTGGGACGGCCGCTGCCTGACTTGATACCGGCCGCTTTTTTCAGCAACACGGCCGCAGGCGGGGTCTTGGTAATAAAGGTAAAGCTGCGATCGTTGTAGACAGTGATCACCACCGGAACCGGCATGCCGGGCTCCAGGTTCTGAGTCTGGGCGTTAAAGGCCTTGCAAAACTCCATGATGTTCACGCCGCGCTGACCCAGGGCGGGCCCCACGGGCGGACTGGGGTTGGCTTGACCCGCCGCGACCTGCAGCTTGATATACGCTTCTATTTTCTTTGCCATTGCATTGACTCCTTGCCGGGTGCGAACGCCTTACGGCTCCCCTGATAAAGACAGAGCAAAGAGAAAAGTGAAAAGAACAAACCTCTTCTTTTCTCCAGTACCCTTTAAACCCTTTCCTATAAAAACTAACTCTTTTCGACCTGCCCGAACTCCAATTCAACCGGGGTGGAACGACCGAAGATCAACACCGCCACACGCAGACGGCTCTTTTCGTAATTGACTTCCTCCACCACGCCGTTGAAATCGGCAAACGGACCATCGACGACGCGGACGACCTCGCCCGGCTCGAACAAGACTTTCGGCCTGGGCTTTTCCACGCCTTCCTTGACGCGATCCAGAATGCGCTCGGCCTCACGATCACTGATCGGCGCCGGCCGATCCGTGGTGCCGCCGACGAACCCCATCACCTTGGGTACATCCTTGACCAGGTGCCAAGTCTCGTCGTCCATTTCCATTTGCACCAGCACATAACCTGGGAAGAATTTGCGATCGCTCTTGCGCTTCTGGCCGGCGCGCATCTCGACGACCTCTTCGGTCGGCACCAGCACCTCGCCGAAACGCTCTTCCATACCGGCATGGCGCACACGCTCTTCCAGCGAACGCCTGACCTGATTTTCAAAGCCCGAGTAAACGTGCACTACGTACCACCGCTTCGCCATGTGTCTATTCCCCTTGACCAGTCAATAAACGGACCAACCACAACAGTATGGAGTCCAGACCCCAGAGAAAGAGCGCAACGATCAACACCATCACGACCACGATCCCGGTGGTTTGCAGCGCTTCCTTCCGGGTCGGCCAGACAACTTTCTTGATCTCTGTCTGAGCGCCTGTCACGAAACCCCAGGTCCGTTGACCCACAGCCGTCTGGTAGGCCACCGCCAAGGCGATGCCCGCAGCCGCCAACAAGCCCAGCACACGCATCAGCAGCGATTGGTCGGGAAAGTAATAAAACCCCACCACGCCTGCGGCGACCAGCGCCAGAGCTATCGTCAACTTAAGCTTGTCCATACACCTCAAAAATTCTTAGTAGCTACCAAAATGGCAGGCCAGGAGGGAATCGAACCCCCAACCTGCGGTTTTGGAGACCGCCGCTCTGCCAATTGAGCTACTGGCCTATCCTGGTAACCAAAAACAACAACAAGGGATGAAGGCGTATCAGCCCTCACCCCTCGTCGATTTCGCAGCGTTTCCTTATTCGATGATCTTGGAAACAACACCGGCGCCGACGGTACGGCCACCTTCACGAATTGCGAAACGCAGACCTTCTTCCATGGCGATCGGCGCAATCAAGCTGACGGTCATGGCGACGTTGTCGCCGGGCATGACCATCTCGATGCCTTCGGGCAGATCACAGGCGCCGGTGACGTCGGTGGTGCGGAAGTAGAACTGCGGACGATAGCCGTTGAAGAACGGCGTGTGACGGCCGCCTTCGTCTTTGCTCAACACGTAGACTTCGGCTTCAAACTTGGTGTGCGGGGTGATGGAGCCGGGCTTGGCCAGGACTTGGCCGCGTTCGACTTCTTCACGCTTGGTGCCGCGCAGCAGGACGCCGACGTTGTCGCCTGCCTGCCCTTGGTCCAGCAGCTTGCGGAACATTTCGACCCCGGTGCAGGTGGTCTTGGCGGTGTCTTTGATGCCGACGATTTCGATTTCGTCGCCGACTTTGACGATGCCGCGTTCGATGCGGCCGGTGACGACGGTGCCGCGCCCGGAGATGGAGAAGACGTCTTCGACGGGCATCAAAAAGTCGCCGTCGATGGCGCGCTCGGGCTCGGGGATGTAGCTGTCCAGGGCGTCGACCAGTTTGTCGATGGCCTGGGTGCCGATTTCGCTGTCGTCACCTTCTAGGGCCTTGAGCGCGGAGCCGGTGATGACGGGAATGTCGTCGCCGGGGAAGTCGTAGGAGCTGAGCAGTTCGCGCACTTCCATTTCCACCAGTTCGAGCAGTTCGGCGTCGTCGACCATGTCGGCCTTGTTCAGGAATACGACGATGTAGGGTACGCCGACCTGGCGCGCCAGCAGGATGTGCTCGCGGGTCTGGGGCATGGGGCCGTCGGCGGCGGAACAGACCAGGATGGCGCCGTCCATCTGCGCGGCACCGGTGATCATGTTCTTGACGTAGTCGGCGTGGCCGGGGCAGTCGACGTGGGCGTAGTGACGGGTGTCTGATTCGTATTCGACGTGCGCGGTGGCGATGGTGATGCCGCGCGCTTTTTCTTCCGGCGCCGAGTCGATCTGGTCGTAAGCCTTGTGCTCACCACCGAATTTCTTCGCCTGTGTCACGGTCAATGCCGCCGTCAACGTGGTCTTGCCATGGTCGACGTGACCAATGGTGCCTACATTTACGTGCGGTTTCGTACGTTCAAATTTTGCTTTGGACATCGATGCACCCTCTATATAAAAAATGTTCCAAAAACTTCGTAACAAAAATCAAAACCTGGAGCCCATGCCCGGATTTGAACCGGGGACCTCTTCCTTACCAAGGAAGTGCTCTACCCCTGAGCTACATGGGCGAAACATCTTTAAACTGCGACCGGCCCTATATTAAAGAGTATCGCCCATCAAGTATGGAGCGGGTGATGGGAGTCGAACCCACGTCATCAGCTTGGAAGGCTGAGGTTCTACCATTGAACTACACCCGCCCGACCTCTAAAATCGATTAACACCACCGATGACTGGTCCGCCCCGACACTTCCGACGCAATCTTTTGAAACCTGGTGGAGGGGGGAGGATTCGAACCTCCGAAGGCGGAGCCGTCAGATTTACAGTCTGATCCCTTTGGCCACTCGGGAACCCCTCCGAAACAAAGGCGGCTATTTTGGAGTAGAGTTGCTTTTCTGTCAACATCAAATCCCGGATAAACAGCCATTAATCAGCCTGATAGCCCCACTTGCCCGGTTTAACCCCCCTTACCCGAGCGTTTTCAAGCTGTTATGATGTGCCGACTTTCAATACCACAGGACCAAGCGGGACGATGTCGGAATACAACATCCTGGTAACAGGCGGGGCCGGCTATATCGGCAGCCATGTGGTGCAACAACTGCGCAGCAAGGGCAGAAATGTCGTTATTCTGGACAATCTCTCCACCGGCTTCCGCCAGGCCGCCCAGGACACCGACCTGGTCATCGGCGACACCGGAGACAAGGCGCTGGTCAGCCAACTGCTGAAGGATCACAACGTCGGCGCGGTGATGCACTTCGCAGCCCACACCATCGTGCCCGAGTCGGTCTCGGATCCACTCAAATATTATGGAAACAATACCTGCTGCACCCGTAATCTACTGGAATGCTGCAGTGCGCACGGCGTCAAACACTTCATATTTTCATCCACGGCCGCAGTATACGGCATCCCCGCGACCGGGGTAGCGCGCGAGGACACACCGCTCAACCCCATCAATCCCTACGGCAGCTCCAAACTGATGAGCGAGTGGATGTTGCGCGACCTGTCCGCCGCCACCGATCTTGCCCACGTGGTGTTGCGCTATTTCAACGTCGCCGGTTCCGACCCCAAGGGCCGCATCGGCCAGTCCACTCGCAAGGCCACTCTGCTGACCAAGGTGGCCTGCGAGGCGGCCTTGGGTATCCGAGACCAGGTGGCCATCTTCGGCAGCGACTACGCCACTCCGGACGGCACCGGGGTACGCGACTACATTCACGTTGAAGACCTGGCCAACGCCCACCTCATGGCGCTGGATTACCTGGAGCAAGGCGGCGCCTCCAACACCTTCAACTGCGGTTACGGCCACGGCTACAGCGTGCGCGAGGTGTTGGACATGGTGGCCCGCGTCAATGGCGCGCCACTGAACATTAAGGAACTGCCGCGCCGCGCCGGCGACCCCCCGACACTGATCGCCGATGCCGAACGCATCCGCACCACGCTGGGCTGGCGGCCGCAATACGATGACCTGGAACAGATTGTCGCCAGCGCGCTCCACTGGGAACGCAAGCTGATGCAAAATGATTTCCGCAATCAATAAGATTGGGTAACATCGATACCCTCGACAATTGACCCATGGAGTTGATGTGAACAAAATTATTGCTGCGGTCTTTGGCGGTTTACTGCTCAGCAGCGCCGTCGCCCAGGAAACCTATTACGTGGATGACGAACTGGTCATCACCATGCGCGGCGGCAAGGGCACCGAATACCAGATCATTCGCACTCTGAAAAGCGGCACCCGACTGGAAGTACTGGAAACCGACAAGGACGCCGGCTACTCGTTGGCGCGCACCCCCGGCGGCACCGAAGGCTGGGTATTGACCCGCTATCTGACTCAGACCCCCATCGCCAAACACCGCCTGGCGGACGCCAAAAACAAGCTAGCCAGCCTGGAAGCCAAAACGGCCGAACTGACCGCCCAACTGGGGCAGACCCGCGCCTCGCGCGACAGCTTGGATAAGAGCAGTAGCCAACTGGACACGGAAAACCAGAAACTGCAACAGGAGCTCGATCGTATTCGGGAAATATCCAGCAACGCCCTGGCACTGGATCAGATTAATAAAGAATTACGGGAAAAGCTGATTCACCTGGAAACGGAGCTGCAAACCGTGGAGCAACAAAACGCAGTACTCAAGGACCGCAGCGCCCGGGATTGGTTTATCACCGGCACCGGCGTCACCATCCTGGGCATCATTATTGGCTTGATCCTGCCCAGGCTACGCTTTCAGCGTAAATCCAAATGGAACGAGCTCTAAATAAAAAGCCCCGTTAACGGGGCTTTTTATTAGCGTGCCTTTCGCTGTAACTGACTCACATCTCTCACTGCCCCGCGCGAAGCGCTGGTGGTCATGGCCGCATAGGCCTGCAGCGCAGCACTCACCTGACGCTGGCGCGCGCTCGGCAGCCAGGCCGCCGCGCCCTTGGCCTCCATGGCCTCACGCCGCGCCGCCAACTCATCGTCGGAGACGGCGACGTTGATGCTGCGATTGGGAATATCGATCTCAATGGTATCCCCCTCTTCCACTAAGCCGATGGCACCGCCCTCGGCCGCTTCGGGCGACACATGGCCGATGGACAGACCCGAGGTGCCACCGGAAAAACGGCCGTCGGTGATCAGGGCACAGGCCTTGCCCAGCCCTTTGGATTTCAGATAACTGGTGGGGTAGAGCATTTCCTGCATACCCGGCCCGCCGCGCGGGCCTTCGTAACGGATGATGACCACGTCGCCTTCCTTGATCTGGTCACCGAGGATGCCCTCCACGGCAGCCTCCTGGCTCTCGAACAGGCGCGCCGGCCCGCTGAATTTGAGAATACTTTCATCCACACCGGCGGTCTTTACTACACAGCCCTCGCGCGCGATATTGCCGAACAACACCGCCAAGCCGCCGTCACGGCTATAGGCATGATCCAGATCACGGATACAACCGTTGGCGCGGTCCAGGTCCAATGCCGGCCAGCGTTTTTCCTGACTGAAGGCCTGCTGGGTGGGGACGTTACCGGGCCCCGCCTTAAAAAAGGCATGCACCGCCTCATCCTCACTGCTGCTCACATCCCACTGATCCAAGGCCGCCTGCAGGGTATGGGAATGGACGGTCTGAACGTCGGTATGCAGCAAGCCGGCATGCGCCAGCCGCCCCAAAATACCCATGACCCCCCCGGCACGATGCACATCCTCCATGTGATACAGCGGGGTGCTCGGCGCCACCTTGCACAGCTGCGGCACCTTGCGCGACAAATGATCGATGTCCGCCACCCTGAAATCCACTTCCGCCTCCTGAGCCGCGGCCAACAAATGCAGAATGGTATTGGTGGAGCCGCCCATGGCGATGTCCAACGACATGGCGTTTTCAAAGGCCGCCTTACTGGCGATGGCGCGCGGCAGTACCGAGGCGTCGTTCTGTTCGTAATAGCGCTTGGCCAGATCGACAATCAAGCGGCCGGCGCGCAGGAACAGTTGTTTCCTATCCGCGTGGGTGGCCAGCATGGAACCGTTGCCCGGCAGCGACAGGCCCAGGGCCTCGGTCAGGCAGTTCATGGAATTGGCGGTAAACATACCCGAGCAGGAACCGCAGGTGGGACAGGCCGAACGCTCCATGCTCATCACATCTTCGTCGGATTCATTGGGATCGGCGGCCGAGACCATGGCATCGACCAAGTCCAGGTGCACTTCCTTACCGCCGATGACGGCCTTGCCCGACTCCATCGGCCCGCCGGAGACGAACACCACTGGCACATTCAGGCGCAGCGCCGCATTCAGCATGCCGGGCGTGATCTTATCGCAGTTGGAGATACAGACGATGGCGTCGGCGCAATGGGCGTTGACCATGTACTCCACCGCATCGGCGATCAGCTCGCGTGAAGGCAGGGAATACAGCATGCCGCCGTGGCCCATGGCGATGCCGTCATCGACAGCGATGGTGTTGAATTCCTTGGCCACGCCGCCGGCCCTTTCGATTTCACGCGCCACCAGCTGCCCCATATCCTTGAGATGGACATGTCCCGGCACGAACTGGGTAAACGAATTAGCCACCGCGATAATCGGCTTGCCGAAATCGTCGTCTTTCATCCCGGTCGCGCGCCATAGGGCGCGGGCACCGGCCATATTGCGGCCGCTTGTGGAGGTGCGGGAACGATAGTCGGGCATGGTCTGAACCTCTGGTCTGCTTGATTCGTACGGACCACAAAGATAGCAAATTTAGGCCTCCGGCGCGACGCATAAACACCGTTTCAATCCCCCTTTTCTGCCGGGAAGTCGAACCTCATGCGTTGCGATAAGCCGCCCGTGCGGCGCAGACTCAGGCGATGGGCGGCGCTGCGTCGCCCATCACTTATCCCCGTGATAAAAGGTTTGGCAAATTGAGCCCGCCCAAGGCAAGAGATAAACGCGAATCCACTATCCACAGCACGAGCATGGTTGGCGTCAGGCGGCTTAAATGGCGTAAAATCCGCCCTTCCTACACAGTCACCGCCTCACCCGGAGCGTCCCATGAGCACCCCTTCGACCCAGCTGGCCAAACTGGAAAAGAAACTACTGCATTACACCGGCAAGGCCATCGCCGATTTCAACATGATCCAGAAAGGTGATCGGGTCATGCTGTGCCTGTCGGGCGGCAAGGACTCCTTCACCCTGCTCCATCTGCTCAATCAATTGCGCAAGCGCAGCAATAACAAGTTCGAGCTGTTCTCCTTCACTCTCGACCAGGGCCAGCCGGGCTGGAACGACAGCGGCCTGCGCAGCTGGATGGAGCAGCACAGAATTCCCTTCGAAGTCTACAAACAAGACACCTACTCCGTGGTCATCGAAAAGGTGCCCGAGAACAAGACGTATTGTTCTCTGTGCTCACGCCTGCGCCGCGGCAGCATCTATAGCTATGCAGCAAAGCACGGTTTCAGCAAAATCGCCCTGGGCCACCATCGCGACGATTTGATCCAAAGCCTGATGATGTCCATCCTCTACAACGGCGAGATCAAATCCATGCCGCCCAAATTGCTCACTGACAGCCAAGACCATATCGTGATCCGACCGCTGGTCTACTGCCAGGAGCAGGATATCGCCGAATTCGCCGAATTAATGGAATTCCCCATTATCCCCTGCAACCTGTGCGGCTCGCAGGAGAACCTGGCGCGCCAACGCATCAAACAATTAATCAGGGATTTGGCGGCGGAAAACGAAAAGATCCCTAGCAACATGCTCCATGCCCTGCAGGCGCTGCAGCCGAGCCAGCTCATGGACAAACGCCATTGGGACTTCAAGCACCTGGAACAACAGCGCCGAGATTGCGACACCGAGACAAGCGCACTCCAGGCCAACCCGTTTTGACAGCGCCACAAAAAAAAGGGAGCAGATTGCGCTGCTCCCTTTTCAACATTCTGATTTAGGTGGATATATTTCTTCTAGCTTATTACACCATTAACTGGCTTGTTACCAGTGACAACGAAATTACCGCTCCCAGTCCGCCGATTAGCAGCGAGAGCGTATGCTCCATAACGGGTCGTTTGATTTCTCTGTACATGGCGTTCCCCCTTCGGAAGATTTCCGAACGTTAGACTTAAGCCATCAGCTCAGTGGCAAACAGGGCGACAGAAACAACAATGCCCAGAATTCCAGCGACGGTACCAAAAGTCATTACCAAGCTCTTACGTTGATCCATTGTGATCTCATCAATGCGATTATTTAGTGTTTGCTATGGTCCCCCAACCAACCACCGGGACGGTGTCCTACGGGGCTAGCAAAACCTTAGCAAACCACCAAGACTTTTTTCAAGCTTTTTTTACCAAAATACTCAGAATTAAACTTGTTGAAATTTATGATATTTTGCGGTAATACGCGGCAACGCCGGCCGTCCCGCGGCGCGCCGGTGGTGCAAATTCCACCAAAAAAAGCGACAATCGAAAGCGCCACAAGCCAAACATCTCGTCTAAAAATTCAACGACTTAGGCTGGTAGACCAGAACCCAAGGAGTTCACTGAAGTGAGCAGCGTCGCAGACGGTAACAAACAAGCCTTCATCCACTGGTTTCGCCAGTCCTCACCCTATATTCACGCCTTTCGCGGCCGCACCTTTGTACTGGCCTTCGATGGCGCGGCGGTGGCGGACTGTAATTTCCACAGTCTGGTTCATGATATCGCCCTGCTCAACAGCCTGGGCATTCGCCTGGTGCTGGTGCACGGCGCCCGGCCCCAGATCGAGCAACGGGTGAATCAGCAAGGCGCCCAGATCGATTATGTCAACGGCCTGCGCATCACTGACGACATCGCGTTGGCCTGTGTAAAACAGGCGGTGGGCAGCGTGCGCGTAGAGATCGAGGCACAGCTCTCAATGGGGGTGGCCAACTCACCCATGGCCGGGGCGCGCATCCGGGTCGCCTCGGGCAACTACGTCACCGCCCAACCGCTGGGCGTGCGCGACGGCGTGGACTATTGCCACACCGGCCAGGTGCGCCGCATCGACGCCACGGCCATCCAGCAACGTTTGGATGACGGTGCCATCGTCTTGGCATCGCCGTTGGGATACTCGCCCACCGGTGAAACCTTCAATCTCACCGCCAATGAAGTGGCCACCGCCATTGCCGTCGCCCTGCAGGCGGACAAATTGATGTTTCTGACCGAGGGCGACGGCATTCACGACGCCGAACAGCGCCTGATGCGCGAATTAAATACCGAACAGGCCCAGCAATTGCTGCAGCGCCAGCAAATCAGCGACGATGAGCTGGCTTATCTACGCCATGCCGTGCAGGCCTGCCGGCGCGGCGTGACTCGCACCCACTTGATCGATCGCCGCATCGACGGCTGCCTGCTGCAGGAATTGTTTACCCGCGACGGCATCGGCACACTGATTACGGCGGGCCAGTTTGAGGCCACACGTCAGGCCAACATCGATGACGTGGGCGGCATTCTCAGCCTGATTAAACCGCTGGAGGAGAGCGGCGTCCTGGTCCGTCGTTCACGGGAACAACTGGAACTGGAGATCGACCACTTCATTGTGGTGGAACGTGACGGCACGGTGGTCGCCTGCGCCGCTCTATATCCGTATACCGACGAACAGGTAGCGGAGTTGGCGTGCCTGGCGGTGCATCCCGATTACCGCAAGGCCAACCGTGGCGGCGAGCTGCTGGCGTATACCGAAAAGGTGGCCAAGGCGCGCAACATCGAGCGCATGTTCGTACTCACCACCCAGACCGCGCACTGGTTTCAGGAACGCGGCTATGCGGCGGGCGATATTGATAACCTGCCGGTGCAGCGCAAATCCTTATACAACTATCAGCGCCGCTCGAAGGTCTTCATTAAACAGTTGGGGGCATAGACCTTACGACCGTTATTTATTCCCGGCGCGCACTAAGCCGCCCAGACCGGCCTCGATCAAGGCCGTATCCAGGTATTGGCGAATATCCTTGGCCGACTCCATGGTCAACACCGCGGCCAACAGCTCTTGGGCGCGGGCGCGGGCCACTTTGCGGATCACCCATTTGATGCGCAGCAGACTGGAGGCGCTCATACTCAATGAGTCCACGCCCAATGCCAGCAACACCAACACGGCGCGCGGATCGCCGGCCATTTCACCGCACACACTCACCGGGCACTGATGCCGGGCCGCGCCCTCGATGACCTGGCGGATGGCCATGATCACGGCAGGGCTGAGACTGTCGTAGAGTTCGGCCACATTGGCGTTGTTGCGGTCCACCGCCAGCAGGTATTGGGTCAGGTCATTGCTGCCGATGGAGACGAAATCCACCCGCTTGGCCACCGCCTCGATCTGGTAGATCAGCGACGGCACCTCGATCATTACGCCGACCTGCGGCCGGGCCACCTCTTCACCGTCGGCGAGCAGTTCGTCATAGCCCTGCCGAATCAACCCCAGGGCCTCGTCCAATTCACTGATGCTGCTGATCATGGGCAACAGAATGCGCAGCCGATCGCTGCCGTCGCCGGCGCGCAGCATGGCCCTGACCTGTACCAGAAACAGTTCGGGATGATCCAGGGTGATACGAATGCCGCGCCAGCCGAGGAAGGGATTGTCTTCTTTGATGGGAAAATAGGGCAGCGCCTTGTCGCCGCCCACGTCCAGGGTACGCATCACCACCGGGCGCGGCGCGAAGGACTCGATCACCTGGCGATAGATGCGAAACTGTTCGTCCTCGCCGGGAAAACGGTCGCGCACCATGAAGGGAAACTCGGTGCGGTACAGGCCGATGCCCTCGGCGCCGCTGAGCAGGGAGGGTGTGATGTCGGACAACAGGCCGGTGTTGGCATACAGCGGGATGCGGTAACCGTCCGGGGTCTCGGCCGGCAGCTCGCGCAGCTCGGCCAGATCGGCGGTCATCTGCGCCTCTTCCCGGGCCAGACGTTCATATTCCTGGCGCACGTGGGCCGACGGCGCGACATAGACCCGGCCGTTGTAACCGTCGGCGATCAGGGGTTGACCCTCAAGCCGCGCCACCGGCAGGTCCTTCACACCCACCACCGCCGGGATGCCCAGCGCCCGGGACAGAATCGCCACGTGCGACGAGGTCGAGCCCTTGGCCGAGATCACCCCCACCAGGCGATCGACGGGCGCCTCGGCCAGCATGGTGGCGGTAATCTCATCCCCCACCAGCACGGTCCTTTCCGGATAAGGCGGCGGCTTGTGACGCCCCTTTTGGATAAAGCGCAGGATGCGCCGTCCCAGGTCGCGCACATCCTCGGCGCGCTCGCGCATGTAGGGGTCGTCCATATTTTCGAACACCTGGACATGCTCCTTAATCGTGGCGCGCAGGGCGCCCGAGGCCCAGCTGCCGGCGCGGATGCGACTGATCACCTGGTCTGTCATGCTGGTGCTGCCCAGCATTTGCAGGTAGGCATCGAACAGGGCCTGGTCTTCGTCACTGAGGGCGGTGCTGAGGCGCGCCTGCAACTCGCGGATATCGGCCTGCGCCAGGGACACGGCCTCGCGGAACACCTCCACTTCGGCCTCCACGTCTTCTACGGTCCGGTCCGGCACCGCATCCAGATCCGCGGGCGGATAGACCACCAGACCGGTGCCGATGCCCACCCCGGCCGAGCCCGGCAGGCCGGCCAGGGAGACACCGTCGTTGAAATCGGTCATCAGGCGGGCAATGCCGCCGCTGACCTCGGCATGGGCGATGGCGCCGGCCAGCTGCGCCGCCACGGTGAGTAGAAAGGCGGTCTCGTCCTCTTCGAACTTGCGCCGTGCGCGCTGCTGCACCACCAGCACCCCCAGCACCTTGCGATGATGAATGATGGGCGCGCCCATGAAGGCGTGAAAGGCCTGCTCATCGGTGCCGTGAAGAAAATGGAAACGGGGATGGTCCGGGGCGTTGTCCAGATTGACGGTCTCGGCGCGCTCAGCCACCAGGCTCACCAGCCCTTCGCCGAACATCAGGCCGGCATGGCCCACCGCCTTCGGATTGAGGCCGTCGGTCGCCATGAGGATATGGCGCTGCTGGCCCTCGTTGCAGAGATAGGCGGAGCAGACATCCACCTGCATCGCCTCTTTCACCCGCTTGACGATAATGCTCAGTGCGCGCTCGAGATTGTCCGCCTGACTGACTTCTTGAATGACGCGGTGCAGGATATTCAGCATAGACCGGTCAACGCCGCGAGGCGTCCCGCGCAACCGATAAGCCCTGTTTATCGTAACCGAGAAGATGGGCCAGCTCCTGCAAGGCCCGACTATAGACATCGCGCTTGAAGTGCACCACCTGGCTTACCGGGTGCCAGTAGTCCACCCAGCGCCAGTAGTCGAACTCGGGATGAGAGGTGAGATCGAGACGCACTTCCGTATCCCGAGCCAGAAAGCGCAGTAGAAACCAGACCTGCTTCTGGCCGATGCAGACCGGCTTGCTGTGGCGGCGGATGAGACGCTTGGGCAGACGATAGCGCAGCCAGCCGCGGGTCACGCCGATGATCTCGACATGGTCGGCGTTCAAGCCCACCTCTTCGCCGAGTTCGCGATACATGGCCTCCTCAGGCGTTTCGTCCGAGCGTATACCGCCCTGCGGAAACTGCCACGCATCCTGTCCAATCCGCCGGGCCCAGAACAGCTTGCCGTCGCTGTTGCTCAGAATAATCCCGACATTTGGCCGATACCCATCCGAATCAATCACTTATAACCTGTTTGTTAAATCATTATTGAAACTTATTGTTCCACAACACCCGACTCCGATCAATTGGACATTTACGCCTGCGCCAAGGTCCGCCATTTACCTTTCACGGCCGAGCGCCTATTCTTAGCGGTTTTGCAAAAAGCGGCGGAGAAACACGTGGAACTGGCCATTTTCGACCTGGACAATACCCTGCTGAAGGGCGACAGCGACTACCTCTGGGGCCGTTTCCTGGTGCAGCGGGGAATCGTCGACGGCGCGATTTACGAACGGGAAAACCAGCGCTTTTATGAAGACTACACGGCCGGCACGCTGGATATTTTCGAGTTCCTGCGCTTCGCCCTGCAACCGCTGGCGCAAACCCCCTTGGAGCAGATGCTGGCCTTGCGCCGGGAGTTCATCGAAACGGAGATCAAACCGATTATCCTGCCCCAGGCGCGTGAGCTCATCAATCAGCATCGTGACCAGGGCCGTATACTGCTCATCATTACCGCCACCAATCGCTTTGTCACCGAACCCATCGCCGAATTGCTGGGGGTGCCTGAGCTGCTCGCTACCGATCCGGAATTCAAAGACGGCCGCTATACCGGCCGGGTAAGCGGTGTGCCCGCGTTTCGCCAAGGCAAAGTGGAACGCCTCAACACCTGGCTCAAACAAAACGGCTACAACCTGGCCTCGAGCTGGTTCTATTCCGATTCGCATAACGACCTGCCCCTGCTGGAGCTGGTCACCCACCCGGTCGCCGTGGACGCCGACGACACTTTGAAACAACACGCCGAACTCAAGGGCTGGCCCGTGATCAGCCTGCGCGACGACTAGTGGCCGTATTGACCCGCGCCCGCTTCACCCTGACGCTCAGCGGCCTGGCGCTCTTGGCGCTGCTGAGCCTGCTATGGGGCATCAGCCGCGGCAGCATCGACTTGGGCCCGGGCCAACTCTGGCAGGCGCTTTTCACGCCGGACCGACTGGCCCATAGCCTCATTTTCGAGCTGCGCCTGCCGCGTCTGCTAAGCGCCTTCGCCGTGGGCGCCCTGCTGGCCCTGGCCGGCGCCCTGATGCAGGCCCTGCTGCGCAATCCCCTGGCCGATCCTTACGTATTAGGCATCTCGGGCGGTGCGGCGGTGGGCGCCCTGCTGACGATGTTGTTCGGATTGGGGGGCCTCTGGCTCGGCGGCGGCAGCTTCGTAGGCGCCCTGCTCTCCATGTTGCTGGTGTTCGCCCTGGCCCACGGCAAGGGCGGCTGGACCTCGACCCGGCTGCTGCTCACCGGTGTCATCGTCGCCGCCGGCTGGGGCGCCCTGATCAGCTTCATCCTCGCCATCAGCCCGGATGCCAGTCTGCGCGGCATGCTGTTCTGGCTCATGGGCGACTTCAGCCACGCCGACGCCCCCGGCACGGCGCTATTGATCATGCTCATCGGCCTGGCGCTGTGCCTGCCCCTGGCGCGCGACCTGAGCTTGTTGGCACGCGGCGAACTGCAGGCCCGTGCCTTGGGCGTGAATGTCGCGGCGCTGCGTTGGGGTATCTACTTTCTTGCCTCGCTGCTGACCGCGGTGGCGGTGACCCAGGCCGGCAGCATCGGGTTTGTCGGTCTGGTGGTACCGCACATGGTGCGCTTAGCCACGGGCAATGACCACCGCCTGCTGCTACCTGCCAGTATGTTGCTTGGGGGCACCCTGCTGGTCTGCGCCGACACCCTGGCACGCACCGTGCTGGCACCGCAGCAACTGCCGGTCGGGGTGATCACCGCCTTTCTCGGTGTGCCGTTGTTTCTCTATCTGCTGCGCCGGAGCCGGATGTCATGAGTCTGCTAACGACGCAACAACTGGACTTGACCATCGGCGGAAAACAGGTTTGTACAGGCCTGGACCTGGCCATTGAACCCGGCCAGCGCTGGGCCTTGCTGGGCCGCAATGGCGTGGGCAAGACTACCTTGCTGCACTGTCTGGCCGGCCTGCGCCGAGGCGATGGCGGCACGATCACCCTCGCAGGCGACAATCTGGCGCGACTCAGCCCGTCATTGATTGCGCGCCGCCTCGGCGTGTTGTTTCAGCGACAAGAAGACGCCTTTCCCGCCACGGTGATGGAAACGGCCCTGATCGGCCGGCATCCCTATCTGAAAAGCTGGCAATGGGAAACGCAACAGGATGAACAGCTGGCCCTGGACGCGCTGCAACAATTGCAGATCGACCATCTGGCCCAACGTCAGGTGGATACCCTGTCCGGCGGTGAGCGCCAGCGCTTAGCCTTGGCCACGCTGCTGACGCAACGACCCAAGCTGTTGTTGCTGGATGAGCCCAGCAACCACCTGGATATTCATCAACAGGTCAAGGTGCTGGAACTGTTAAACCAGTGGAGCGCCCAAGCCGAACGCGCCTGCCTCATGACCCTGCATGACATCAACCTGGCGGCGCGCTATTGCAGCCACGCCGTATTGCTGTTCGGACACGGAGAGGTCGTCAGCGGGACGATCGAAGCAACCCTGACGGAGCACAATCTGGAGCGGCTCTATCTGCATGCCATGCGGAAACTGACAGGGGACTGGGGGCAGGCCTTCCTGCCCCTATAAAACAACTGTCGCGCAGCGGACTATTCAGTCTCCCTCTCCTGCCGGGAGAGGGGCGGGGTGAGGGCAAAACAATCCCCGCCATCACATAAACGTATCTTTATTCGCCGCGCGAATCTGCGCATCCTGCTTGGTGATAATCCCCTTGCGCACCAATTCGGCCAGACACTGATCCAGGGTCTGCATGCCCATGCCCTGACCGGTCTGAATCGCCGAGTACATCTGCGGCACCTTGTTTTCACGAATCAGGTTGCGGATGGCCGGGGTACCGACCATGATCTCGTGGGCCGCCACCCGGCCGCCGCCGACGCGCTTGAGCAAGGTCTGCGAGATGACCGCACGCAAGGATTCGGACAGCATGGAACGCATCATGTCCTTCTCCGCCGCCGGAAACACATCGATGATACGGTCGATGGTCTTGGCCGCCGAACTGGTGTGCAGGGTACCGAATACCAGATGGCCGGTCTCGGCCGCGGTCAGGGCCAGGCGGATGGTTTCCGGGTCACGCATTTCGCCCACCAGGATGATATCCGGGTCTTCGCGCAGGGCGGAACGCAGCGCCTCATTGAAGCCGAGAGTATCGCGATGCACCTCGCGCTGGTTGACCAGGCATTTCTTGCTTTGATGCACGAACTCGATCGGGTCCTCGACGGTGAGAATATGACCGAACTCGGTATTGTTTTTGTAGTCCACCATGGCCGCCAGGGTGGTCGACTTACCTGAACCGGTGGGTCCGGTAACCAGCACCAGGCCGCGCGGGTTGTTGGAGATATCCTTGAATACCGCCGGACACTTGAGCTCCTCCAGCGACAGGATATTCGAGGGGATGGTACGGAACACACCGCCGACACCGCGGTTATGGTTGAAGGCGTTGACGCGAAAACGGGCCAGGCCGGGGATTTCGAACGAGAAGTCAGTCTCGAAGAATTCCTCGAAGTCCTTGCGCTGGCGGTCGTTCATGATGTCGTAGAGCATTGTGTGCACCGCCTTGTTGTCCATCGGCGGCACATTGATACGACGAATGTCGCCGTCGACACGAATCATCGGCGGCAGGCCGGCCGACAAATGCAAATCCGATGCGGCGTTCTTGACACTAAAGGCCAGCAGCTCGGCTATATCCATGGCATTCCCCTTTGCTTACTCACAAGTCTTTAATGATGAATACCCATATTCCGAAACCGTTGGCCGCATGGACGCGGCCATCGAGCGTAGCGGGATGTATTCACAGCGTTTCGGAGCATGGGTATTCAGCAATTCCGTCCCGGCAATAACTCTATATTAATGTTGCGAAGCAGATTCCCTATCTGTAACGGCACGACCCGCGACTTCTTGACGCAGCGCCCGGGCCGGCCGAGCTGATACAATAGCGCCACTCATTGGCCCGAGCAACGCGCATGACCAGCATCCAACAACGCATCGACCAAGTACGGCAACAGATTCATGCGGCCGAGACGTGTTATCAACGTGCGCCCGGCTCGGTGGCCCTGTTGGCGGTGAGCAAGACCTGGCCGCTGGAGGATATCTTGGCCGCCGCCCGGGCAGGTCAAGCCTGCTTCGGTGAAAACTACGTGCAAGAGGCCGTCGCCAAGATCGATGCCTGTCCTATCGAACTGGAATGGCATTTCGTCGGCCACATCCAATCCAACAAGTCGCGCGATATCGCCAGCCGATTTGACTGGGTACACAGCATCGACCGCCTCAAGCTGGCTAGGCGTCTGAGCGAGCAACGGCCAGACCCTCTGGCACCGCTGAACATCTGCCTGCAAGTCAATATCAGCGGCGAGGCCAGCAAGTCCGGCCTGAGGCCGGACGAGGTGCTGACACTGGCCGGACCGATCAGTGAACTCCCCCGTCTACGCCTGCGCGGCCTGATGGCCATCCCGGCGCCCATGGCTGATTTCGCCGGGCAGCGCGCCATGTTCCGCCAGGTGCGCGAACTGCAAGACCGATTGATCGCACAGGGACTGGCGCTGGACACCCTGTCCATGGGCATGTCGGACGACCTGGAGGCGGCCATTGCCGAGGGCGCCACCCTGGTCCGCATCGGAACCGCCATCTTCGGTGCGCGTGATTATGCCAAGATCCAACGCGGCGCCTGATTGGCAAACGCAGTGAGTGCGGTACACTCGGGCTGATCGCTTGAAACGAAAACGTCGAAACGGATAACTTTATGGAAACACTTAACATCAGTTTCATCGGCGCCGGCAACATGGCCAGCAGCCTGATCGGCGGCTTGCTGGCCGATGGCAAGGCGCCCACCAGCATCCACATCGCCGACGTCGACAAGGCGCGACTGGACACACTCAAACAGCGCTTCGCTATCAGCGTCTGTGATTCGAACGAGGCCGCCGCCGCGGCGGCCGATATCCTGGTGTTGGCGGTCAAGCCGCAAAGCCTCCGAGCGGTGACCGGTGAGATTCGCGACCAGGTACAACAATCCCGGCCGCTGGTGATTTCCATCGCCGCCGGGGTGCGCCAGCACGACATCAACCGCTGGCTGGGCGGCGATGTTGCCGTGGTGCGGGTCATGCCCAACACGCCGGCCCTGATCCAGACCGGCGCCTCGGCCCTATACGCCAACGAAAGGGTCACGACGGCACAGCGCAATGCCGCCGAGACCATCCTGCGCGCCGTGGGCATCGCCTTATGGCTGGATGACGAGGCGCACATGGATGCGGTCACCGCCCTGTCCGGCAGCGGCCCGGCCTATTTCTTTTTATTCATGGAGGCCATGGAGGCCGCCGGGCGCGCGCTCGGCCTCGACGCCGACAGCGCCCGCCTGCTGACCCTGCAAACCGCCTTCGGCGCCACCAAGATGGCGCTGGAGAGCAGCGAGGACTGCGCCACCCTGCGCCGGCGCGTCACGTCCCCCGGCGGCACCACCGAGCAGGCCCTGCGCGTGTTCGAACAGGGCGATCTGCGCGGCCTGATCGAACAGGCCGTCACGGCGGCCGCCAAACGTTCCGAAGAATTGGCCCAAGCACTTGGAAAGGAGCAAGAATGAACGGCTATTTTACCTCCGCCGCCGCCTTTTTGATCGAGGCCGTGTTCGGTCTCTATATGTTGATCGTCATGCTGCGCCTGCTGCTGCAGCTGGTGCGCGCGGACTTTTACAATCCATTGTGTCAATTCATCGTCAAGGCCACCAACCCGCTGCTCAAGCCTCTGCGCCGCGTCATCCCCAGCGTCGCCGGTGTCGACATGGCCGCCGTCGTGTTGTTGCTGGCCCTGCAAATGGCCAAGCTGGCCCTGGTCGCCCTGGCCGGCGGCATAACACTGGCCCTGCCCGGCCTGGCGCTGCTGTCCGTCGCCGAGCTGATCGCCCTGCTGCTAAACATCTACATGATCAGCATCCTGATTCAGATCATCCTCAGCTGGGTGGGCCCGGGGACGTATAATCCAGTCACCGCCCTGCTTTACGCCCTCAACGAACCGGTGATGCGACCCGCGCGACGCATCCTGCCGCCCATGTCCGGCATCGACTTTTCGCCTATACTGGTGTTTCTGGCTATCGGTCTGATGAAGATTCTGATCGTCAGCCCCCTAATGGATATGGGCCGCAGCTTGATCTAGCCCGCTGAGACATGCGGGCTAGGCGCTCGACGCAATAATCCTTGAACGAGCTGCTGAGTGATGGAATCGCGAGGCAGGTCGCGGTTTTGTCGACCCGCTCGCAAACATCGGGGAAAACCTAAAGGGCTGGGAAGCTCTGTCCGATAACAGTTTGGCATCGCGCAATTCCTTGCCCGCAAGGCTTGCATAAACAACGACTTATTGGACATAAACAAGCACGGAAACCAAAGGGATTATGGAGGAAGACCTGTTCAAACAGCAAATGCGGGCGTTTGACCGCTGGAAAGCCGATTTAATTCAGGTGATCCAGGACTATCATCACTGGCTCGAAAGCAATGGCAAAGGAACCGCCGATATCAACGTGCGTCTGTTCGATGTCATCGAGTCGCTGAAATCGGACCAATTGACCGTCGCCTTCGTGGCCGAATTTTCGCGCGGCAAGACCGAACTCATCAATGCCATCTTTTTTGCCGATTATAAGCGCCGGCTGCTGCCCTCCGAAGCCGGCCGCACCACGATGTGCCCCACCGAGCTGTTTTATGATCACGAAGTGGATCAGGCCTATATACGCATGTTGCCCATCGAGACGCGACTGCAGGACACGAGCATCTCGGAACTGAAAAAAGACCCGGATCAATG
The DNA here is from genome assembly GCA_001447805.1 of Candidatus Tenderia electrophaga. Taxonomy (NCBI): domain Bacteria; kingdom Pseudomonadati; phylum Pseudomonadota; class Gammaproteobacteria; order Tenderiales (SeqCode); family Tenderiaceae (SeqCode); genus Tenderia (SeqCode); species Tenderia electrophaga (SeqCode). The sequence continues at coordinate 840,260 of CP013099.1, read as the reverse complement.
GAAGACCATTAACCTCGACGTCAATTCGCCGGACCAGATGATCGAGGCTATGAAACAGGTGGTCGCCACCAAACGCGTGCCCTTGCAGGACGCCATGGATTTGGGCCTGTACAGCGATGACACGCCGCGCCGGCGGCGCACCGATGATCCGCCGCCGGCGGAGATCGAAGTGCCCGAATGGCGTCACTGCATGATCAGCTTTCCCCATCCGCTGCTGCAGCAGGGTCTGGCCATCCTCGACACCCCCGGCCTCAACGCCCTGGGCACCGAGCCGGAACTGACTTACAACATGCTGCCCAATGCCCACGCGGTGCTGTTCATCCTGGCCGCCGACACCGGCGTCACACGCAGCGACCTGGATGTGTGGGAATACTACATTAAGCAACACCGCCGCAGCGACGACAAGGGCCTGGTGGCCGCGCTCAACAAGATCGACACCCTGTGGGACGAGATGAAGAGCGAGGACGAGGTCGCCGCGTCCATCGAGGCCCAGCAGCGCGAAGTCGCCAACGCGCTCAGCATCGATACCGGCGGCGTGTTTCCGGTATCGGCACAAAAGGCCTTGCTGGCCAAGACCAAGGAAGATCAGGTGTTGCTGGAAAAGAGCCGCCTGATGGATCTGGAACGTTATCTGGCCAACGAAATCATCCCCGCCAAACAGGGCCTGATCCGCGACAACGTGGTGGGCGAAATCGGCGACCTGATCAAGATCAACCGCAACAGCATCGCCACCCGCTACAAACAGCTCAAATCCCAGCTCAACGACCTGAAATCGGCCAGCGGCAAGAACACCACCCTGATTCAACACTTGATGCGCAAGGCGCGCGAAAAACAGGCCGCCTACAACAACAACATGGAATACTTCCAGTCCAGCCGCCGCACTCTAAACCAGCAGGCCAAACTGTTGCTGAACGAACTGAGCCTGAAGAAATTCGACAACGTCGCCGGCACGGCGCGCAAGCAGATGACCGACAGCTGGACCACGGCCGGCCTCAAAACCGGCATGAAGACCCTGTTCGACGGCATTCGCGACACTATGCAGGTGGCGACCCGCCATGCCGATGAAACCCATCAGCAGATCATCAGCATTTATCAGAAATTCGAAAAGGAAACCGAACTGCAGGCGCTGGACCCCAAGCCCTTCTCCACCGACAAGTACGATATCGAGATGCAACGCCTCTACGACCAGGCCGAAGAGTTTCGCAGCAGCCCGGTGACCACCATGACCGAGCAGAGCTTTGTAGTGAAGAAGTTTTTCATCTCGCTGGTAAGCCATGCCCGCGACATCTTTTTCCAGGCCAACCAGGAGGCCGAAACCTGGTTCAAGGACATCATGATCCCGCTGGCCAAACATGTGACCGAGCACAAGCAACTGCTGGAGCAACACATGGAAACGCTCTACAAGATCAACGAGTCGAAAGACAACATCGCCTCCAAAACCGCCGAGCTGGAGGGCCAGTGCCGCAAACTGGCCGAGCAATACGCCGCCCTGGACGGCTTGCTCAAGAAGCTGCAAAGCCCCATCGGCAGGGCCGCCGATGATTCAAACGCGCAACAGGCCGCCTCCGGCTGAGGCGCTCGGAACACGTCCAGCGACTATGCCGTGTGCATAGGACCCGCTACAAGTCGTAATCGATGGTCAGCGGTGCGTGGTCTGAAAACCGCTCGTCGCGATAGATATCCGCCGCCCTGACCTTATCCTTCAGTCCGGGCGTGATGACCTGGTAGTCAATGCGCCAGCCCACGTTCTTGGCCCAGGCCTGGCCCCGATTCGACCACCAGGTGTACTGATCCGCCTCCTGATTGACCGCCCGAAAGGCATCCACCCAGCCCCGCTCGCCGAACAGCTTGTCCATCCAGGCGCGCTCTTGCGGCGTACAACCGGAATTCTTTTGATTGCTTTTGAAATTCTTGATATCGATCTCTTTGTGCACCGTGTTCCAGTCACCGCAGATCACGAACTCGCGTCGCTTGCGGCGCATGGCGCTAAGATCTTCGAGGAAGCGATCCATAAATACCAGCTTGTTTTGATGACGCTCCTCACTGGATGAGCCCGAGGGCAAATACAGAGAGGCGATGCTGAGCTTGTCGAAGTCCACTTGAATCCAGCGCCCTTCACTGTCCACGTGTTCCCACCCCAGGCCGGCGCCCACGCGCTTGGGTTTTTGCTTGGTAAAAATGGCCACGCCGCTGTAGCCTTTTTTTTGCGCGTCGAAGTAATAACAGTGATACCCGCCTGGATAGAACAAGGTGGTATCCAGCTGATGCTCCTGCGCCTTGGTCTCCTGAATGCAGACCACGTCGGCATCCTGCTTGGCCAGCCACTCAAAAAAGCCCTTGCGCTGCGCGGCGCGGATCCCGTTTACGTTGACTGAAATTATTCTCATCATTATCCACTACATTGCATTGACCGATTTTGCCCACCCCCCGTGTCCGGCGTACAATACTAGCTTTTATCATCTGAACACGGAACCGTCGATGCAGCCTTATCAAAAAGAATTTCTCGACTTCGTCATCAGGACCGATGTCCTGCGCTTCGGTGAATTTACCCTCAAGTCGGGGCGGGTGAGTCCTTATTTTTTCAACAGTGGCCTGTTCAACAGCGGCGCGGCCATTGCCCGACTGGGACGCTATTACGCCGCCGCCATGGAGGATTCGGGACTGGCTTACGATATGATCTTCGGCCCGGCCTACAAAGGCATTCCCTTGGCCGTAAGCAGCTGTATCGCCCTGGCAGACCATCACGGCAAGGACCTGCCCTATGCCTTCAATCGCAAGGAGGCCAAGGATCACGGCGAGGGCGGCGACATCGTCGGCGCGGCGCTGCAGGGCCGGGTGTTGATCATCGATGACGTCATCTCCGCCGGCACCTCGGTGCGCGAATCCATCCGCCTCATCGAAACTGCCGGCGCCACCAGCGCCGGCGTGATCATCGCCCTGGATCGCCAGGAGCGCGGTCAGGGCGAGCTATCCGCCATCCAGGAGGTGGAACAGCAATTCGGCATGCCGGTGGCCAGCATTGTCCGGCTGGATGATTTGATCACCTATCTGCAGGATCAACCTCGGCTCAAGGACGCACTGGCGGCTGTGCGCGTCTATCGCGAACAATACGGCAGCGCCGCCTAACCTAGAATCAGCTTGACACCCACCAGCAGGGTGACTATCTCGAAGGTCCGCTTGATCAGCCGATTGCCTTTGACGATGGCATAGTGGGCACCGATATAACCGCCCAGCAGCGAACCCAGCAACAGGGCCGGCAGCCAATCCCAGCGGATCTCGCCCAGGATCCCCAGTGTCATAGCACCGCTGGCGTTCCAGAACAGGCCCACCAGAATCAGCGTATGGGCCACCGCGCGCTTGTAGTCCAAACCGAACCAGTACACCAGCCACAGGGTCACGAACAGGCCGGTCCCGGAGGTCAAAGAACCGTTCAATACGCCGATAACCATCAAGACGGCCGCGCCGATGAGATAGCCCCTGGGGTTGCGATGCTGCAGGCGCTCGGTGGTGCCCAGATCGGGCTGCAGATAGGAATACAGGCCCAGGCTGACCGTGAGTAGCCCCAAGGCGATTTCGGCACTGCGATCCGGCACCGCCAGGATAATGCTGGCCCCCAGGACTACACCGGGCAGGCCGCTGGCGAGAATGAACAGTGAGAAGCGGTAATCGAGAGTGCGCTCGCGCCAGTGACGCAGGGTGGCACCGGCCCCCAGGGCGACGCTGGCGACCTTATGAGTGGCCAGAGCGACGGAAAACGGCAGCCCCAGGAAGATCAGCGCTGGCAGCTGAATCAGTCCCGCGCCGCCGCCAGCCAGGGCGGAAAAGGCATTGGCCACCAACGAGACGAGGAATAACAGCAGTTGCTGATCCCAATTCAATCAAACCCCTTTACGGGCTACAATGTGACGTTTCGAATGCATGAATCTGGATATCAATATGCCTAGCAGACGCCGTAGTTTGGTCTTCGCTTGCCTGTGTTTTACAGTCATTCCCCTCCACGCCGCCGATCTATACCGCTGGCAGGACGACCAAGGCAATGTACATTATACCGACCGGGTGCCGCCCGAATACGTCCAACACGGTTATCGCGTCATCAGCGAGCAGGGCATCACCATTCAGACCATCAAATCCGTCGACGAAGTCGAAGCGAGCGTCCCCGCCACGCCCGCGATCTCGGCCGAACAGGCCCAGAACGACCGGCGCCTGCTGATGACCTACAGCAACGAAACGGAGATTCAGGCCGCGCGCGCGCGCAAGCTTGATGACCTACAGGCCCTGATTGAACTCAGCGAGGAGACCATCTCCCTGCTCGAAATGCAGTTCCGGCAACTGGCCAAGGAGGCCGGCGATTACGAGAAGCAAGGCCGTGCCATCCCCGAATCCCTGCTCACCCAGATTGCCGCCACGCGCAGAAAGATCAACAAGTATCAGGATCGCCTGGAACAACACAACGCCAAGTTGGCGCAGACCGCGGCCCGATTCGACGCGGATCTGCAGCGCTTTCGCGAACTCAAAAGCCTGGTGAAAAAAGCCGAGTAATCAGCCGTGGATCAAGGTGCCGATGCCCTGGTCGGTGAATAGCTCCAGCAACACTGCGTGCTCCACGCGCCCGTCGATAATATGCACCGCCCGCACCCCGCCCTGGGCCGCTTCCAGGGCGCAGCGGATCTTGGGCAGCATGCCACCGTAGATGGTGCCGTCGGCTATCAGTTCGTTGACCTTGCCGGCGCTGAGGCCGGTGAGTATTTTATCCTGCTTATCCAGGATGCCCGGCGTATTGGTCAACAGAATCAGCTTCTCAGCGCGCAATACCTCGGCCAACTTGCCAGCCACCAGGTCGGCGTTGATGTTGTAGGACTGGCCGTCCTCCCCCACGCCGATGGGCGCGATGACGGGGATAAAATCACTGTGGATCAACATGTCGACAACGCCGCTGTCGATGGAGGCCACCTCACCCACATGGCCGATGTCGATAATTTCGGGCGCCTTCATCTCCGGCGCGTCCTGCTCGAACCTGAGCTTGCGCGCGCGGATCAAATCGCCGTCCTTGCCGGTCAGGCCCACGGCGCGACCGCCGTGTTGGTTGATGAGATTGACGATCTCTTTATTGACCAGACCACCCAACACCATTTCCACCACGTCCATGGTCTCGCGGTCAGTGACGCGCATGCCCTGGACGAACTCGGTCTCCTTACCGATGCGCTTGAGCAGATTACCGATCTGGGGCCCACCGCCGTGCACCAGCACTGGGTTGATGCCCACCAGTTTCATCAATACCACATCGCGGGCGAAGCTGTTTTTCAGGGTGTCGTCGACCATGGCGTTACCGCCGTACTTGATCACCAGGGTCTTGCCGGAAAAACGTCGGATATAGGGCAGGGCCTCGGTCAGCACCTTGGCGACGTTCATGGCCTCGTCTTTTATTAATGTCATGGCTGATTACCGGAAAACTTTGATGGCTAAAAAGGCAGCTCCAGCTGTGGCGCGAAGCGGCTCAGCTGGAGCTTGAATAGGGTCTGTATATGTTCCAGCGCCGGCTCGTTCTGCGCCTCGAAGCGAAAGCTTAAACAAGGCGTGGTATTGGAGGCGCGCACCAGTCCCCAGCCGTCCTTGAATTCCGCCCGCACCCCGTCGATCAGGATCAGCTGCGCCTCGGGCAAATCGATCTCCTGAACAAGCTTGTCCATCAATCTATGATGCTCGCCCTCGTCCATGCGCACCAGGATCTCGGGGGTGCTCAAGGCATCGGGCAAGTCGGCGAACAGCGCGGCGCTGGGGCGCGTATCCTGGGACAGGATTTCCAGCAACCGCACCGCGGCATACAGGCCGTCGTCAAAGCCATACCAACGATCATTGAAGAAGATATGGCCGCTCAGCTCGCCGGCCAGCAACGCGCCGCTTTCCTTGAGTTTGGCCTTCATCAAGGAGTGGCCGGCCTTCCACATCAGCGGTTGACCGCCAGCCTGTTCGATTAAGCGATGCAAATGCCGGCTCGACTTGACATCATAAACCACCGTAGCGCCGGGATGCTGTTTCAGCACCTGGCGGGCGTACAACATCAACACCCGGTCGGGCCAGATGATTTTACCTTGGGAATCCACAACCCCGAGCCGGTCTCCATCGCCGTCGAAGGCCAGCCCCACATCGGCGCCGTGCTGTTTTACTGCGGCGATCAATCCTTGCAGATTGACCGGCTGACTGGGATCAGGATGGTGACTGGGGAATGCACCGTCCACTTCGCAGCACAACTCGATCACCTCGCAGCCCATGCTGCGCAGCTGCCCCGGCGCCACCAGGGCGGCGACACCGTTGCCACAGTCCACCACAACTTTGAGGCCGCGTTTGAACTGGGCGTCGGCATGAATCCGGGCGGTATAATCCGAGATCAAGTCCTGCTGAATATAACTGCCTTCACCCACGGAAAAATCCTGCGATTGTATACGCCGATAAACCTGTTGAATGCCGTCCTCGGCCAAGGCCTCGCCCTGCAATACCAGTTTGAAACCATTGTAGTTAGCGGGATTGTGACTGCCGGTCACCATCACTGCCGAGCGCGCATTCAGGTAGTGGGTGGCGAAATACACCACCGGTGTCGGCACGCGACCGATATCGATGACGTCGCGGCCGCTTTCACACAAGCCCTTGATCAATTCCTCGGCCAGCGACTCACTGGAGAGGCGGCCGTCACGCCCCACCACGACGCTCTGCTCGCCGCACTCCCAGGCCTCAGTGCCGAAGGCGCGACCGATTTGATACGCCATGGCAGGGGTGAGCGTCTCATCCACCACTCCGCGGATATCATAGGCGCGAAAGATCGCTGCCGGCACCTCGGTCGGGGCATCGTCTGCCGCCGCCGTCACGCCGGACTCGGCTGCTTTAAACGTTTCCGCCGGCGCCTCGTCAACGGGCACCTCATGCTCTTCGATATTGATGCTGCCTTTCTGATAGAGGATGTCCACATAGGCACGCTCGAATTCCTTGCGCCCCTGTTCCGACGCCTCGGCGGCACTGCGCTTGGGCGCCGCCGGCGCCGGTGCCACCTCGGCCTCGGGCGGCGCCGCGGCAACGGCGGCGGACCAGTTCAGGTTCTGCAAATTGTTCAAGGTCGGCTGCAGTTCACTCAAGGAGGTGACATAGTTCTTGCCCATCCATTTGCCGTTGAGGCGGTCGCGCACGTAGCCGAACAGCACATTCGCACTGGCGATCATGGCGCGGTCCATCATGCGCCGGAACACGGCCATCATCAGGGCCAATACGGCGACAATCTCAATAAAGGTGAGCCAATAAAAACTGCGCCAATCCATGCCCAGGATTTGCCAACCGTTGGGTACTTCCCAATAGGACAGCCGCCAGTCGGCGGCGCCAAACGTGGCGCTGTTGAGCTGTCCTTCTGACTTAATCGCCGCATCGCCCCAGCTGAGAAAGGTCTCCACCGACCCGTCGCTCAACATCTGACTCAGTTCCAAGCGTGCCTGGGGCACGGTCAAACGCTTTACCGCAGCGTTAAACGCCGCGCCGTCAAAGCGCACCAGCACAAAACCGACCACGGCATCGCCCTGCTTGAAGGGACGCACCAAATCCAGGTGACTGTCGCCGTCTCGCAACTTGTGATACTCAATGCGCGGCTCGCGCCCCTTCTCTGCCTCGTAGATTAAATCCAATTCGGAAAAACTCAGCAGCGGGTGCGGTCCCGCCAGGCCCTTCTCCTCACCGCGGGCGAACAGCATGACCGTTTGCGCGTCAATCATTTCGGCCAGATCGACTTGGCGCACTTCGCGACTGGAGGGGTAGTTGACCAACTCGACCAAGTTGGGGTCGGCGGCCAGCAGATTGACGCGCTCTTCGTAATGCTTGAGCAGTACCTTGATATCGTTGTGCAGGCGTTCCTTGACACTCTCGGCGTGCCTGGCGATTTCCTTCTTTTCCAAGGCATCGATGACCAGATAGGCCGCCGCCGCCAACACGAACAGGGCGATGATGCCGCCCAGATAGGCCTTGACGGTCATGGACAACAGGGAACCCTGCTTGGCGTCCGTGTGGCCTGTCCCCACGGCGTGCTCCTTTTTATTCAGCATGCAAGCTCAGCCGCTTCAATGGCGTCCGGTATGACCGAAGCCACCCTCACCACGATGGCTTTCCTCGAACTCGGCGACGATGTCGAATTCGGCCTGCACCACCGGCACGAAGACCAGTTGCGCGATGCGTTCGCCGACCTTGACTTCAAAGACCTCCTTGCCACGATTCCAACATGAGACGAACAGCTGGCCCTGATAATCGGAATCGATCAGTCCGACCAGGTTGCCCAGCACGATACCGTGTTTGTGGCCCAGGCCGGAACGAGGCAGAATCATCGCCGCCAGCTGCGGGTCACCCAGATGAAGGGCGATACCGGTGGGGATGAGCTGCGTCTCGCCGGGCGCGAGGGTGATGGGTTGGTCCAGACAGGCACGCAGATCCATGCCCGCCGCACCGTGGGTGGCGTAATGGGGCAGCGGAAATTCCGTACCGATCCGGTCATCAAGAATTTTGACTTGCACTTTTTGCATGATACCTCTCAGCGATAATAGCGATTAATTCACGCGCCACAACGGTCTTGTCGGCCCGCGCAATGTCGTGTTTGCCGCCCTGCCAGAACAGCGTCAGGGCGTTATCGTCGGCATTGAAACCCAGCCCGCCCCCCACTTGATTGGCAGCGATGATATCCAAGCGCTTGCGTTGCAGCTTGTCACGGGCATGGGCCTCGAGCTCGTCGGTTTCCGCGGCAAAGCCCACGCAAAACGGGGCAGACGCGGACGCCGCCACCGTGGCCAGGATATCCTCAGTGGGCGCCAGCGGCAGCATCCATTCGGCGGCGCCCTTTTTAAGTTTAGCGGCCTGCGCCTGCTGCGCGCGATAATCGGCCACCGCGGCGGCGGCGATAAAGATCTGACAGTCGCCAACACGGGCCTGCACCGCCTGCAGCATCTCGGCGGCGGTTTCAACCTCATGACGACGCACGCCGCGCGGACAGTCCAGCGCCGTCGGGCCGCTGACCAGGACCACCTCGGCGCCGGCCGCCGCGGCGGCGGCGGCCACGGCATACCCCATTTTGCCGGAACTGTGATTGCTGATATAGCGCACCGGGTCAATCGCCTCCCGGGTGGGCCCGGCCGTGACCAACACGCGGCAATCGGCCAGCGGGCCTTGGCGCCAATGCCCATCCAGGGCCTGTAGCAATTCTTCCACCTCCAGCATGCGGCCGACGCCGGTTTCGCCACAGGCCTGCTCGCCTGCCGCCGGACCCAGCAGGGTGACGCCGCGCTGTTCCAGGGTGCGGCTGTTCTGCTGTGTGGCCGGATGGGCCCACATCAAGCGGTTCATGGCAGGCGCCAGCAGCAGGGGCGCCTCGGTGGCCAAGCACAAGGTGGTGAGCAGATCGTCCGCCAGCCCCTGGGCCAGGCGGGCGATGACATGGGCGCTGGCCGGGGCGACCAGTACCGCATCGGCCCAACGCGCCAGTTCGATGTGGCCCATGGCCGCCTCGGCATTGGAATCGAGCAGATCAAGGTGCACCGGATTGCCTGACAGGGCCTGCAGGGTTAAGGGCGTAATGAATTGCTGCGCCGCCGGCGTCATCACCACACGCACCTCGGCCCCCGCCTGGCGCAGGCGCCTGACCAGTTCGGCGCTCTTGTAGGCGGCGATACCGCCGCTGATACCGACAACGATGCGACGCCCGCCGATGCCCGTGACTGACGGCAAATTCAACTCCTCATGGCATGATTGCTTCGAGGGGGATAACATACCATTGTCGGGGGGATAAATCGAAGCAAAACAGTCGATTCGAGGGAGGTGTAGGCACATGGCGATTACCGATTGGCCGGCGGACGAGCGGCCGCGTGAAAAGCTCGTACAACGGGGCCCGGCGGCCTTGTCGGACGCGGAACTGCTGGCCATCTTCCTGCGCACCGGCATTCCCGGCAAGACCGCCGTGGACCTGGCGCGCGAGCTGTTGGACGAATTCGGCGGTCTGCGCGCCCTGCTCGAGGCCAACCAAGCAAGCTTCTGCCGCGCCAAGGGCCTGGGCACAGCCAAATTCGTACAACTGCAGGCCACCCTGGAGATGGGCCGGCGCCACCTGGACGAACGGCTGCGCCGCGGCGACGCCCTCACCAGCCCACACGACACGCGTCGCTTTCTCTGCGCCCGGCTGCGCGATTACCCCCATGAGGTATTCGCCGGTCTGTTCCTGGACAACCGCCATCGGGTGATTCATTTCGAAGAACTGTTCGTCGGTACCATTGACGGTGCCAGTGTCTATCCCCGCGAGGTGGTCAAGCGCGCCCTGCACCACAATGCCGCGGCGGTGATCCTGGCCCACAATCACCCCTCCGGCATCGCCGAACCCAGCCAGGCCGACCGCCAGATCACCCGCCGCCTGCAAGAGGCCCTGGGGCTGGTGGACATCCGCCTGCTGGATCATTTCGTGGTCGGCGACGGGGAGCTGACCTCGTTTGCCGAAAACGGCCTGCTCTGACGAACGCGGGTTAAGCGCTTGTTTTGGCAGTGTATCGCCTCGGACGTGTGCCCTGCGGGGAATTATTTTCCTGCCAAAACAGCTTTTTACTTGAAACCACCCCCCTGAATCTGGTATAAATTCGCCCTTCCTGCGCCGCAGCAGCGTCAAAAGAATTCATTTTGGAGAAAGACTCATGTCGAGAGTATGTCAGGTTACGGGCAAGCGCCCGATGGTCGGGAACAACGTCTCCCACGCCAACAACAAGACCAAGCGCCGTTTTCTGCCCAACCTTCACAGCCACCGTTTCTGGGTGGAGGGCGAAAAGCGTTGGGTGAAACTGCGTGTTTCGTCGCACGGGATGCGCATCATCGACAAACGCGGCATCGATAGCGTGCTGGCCGAGATCCGTGCCCGCGGCGAAAAGATTTAAGGAGACAGAATCATGGCGAAGAGTGCACGTGAAAAGATCCGACTGGTGTCCTCTGCCGGCACCGGTCACTTCTACACCACCGACAAAAACAAGCGCAATATGCCTGAAAAGATGGAGATCAAGAAGTTCGATCCCGTGGTGCGCAAACATGTGATGTATAAGGAAGCCAAGATCAAGTAATCAAGCCGCTTGATCGCAATAAAAAACCCGCCGCGGCGGGTTTTTTATTGTCCGCCGGGCGTCGTAGGGTGCGCATAGCGCGCCGCAACGTCGGGGATAGTACCAATCAGACAATGAATGGTGCGCGGTGCGCACCCTACAATCAGGTTCTGTATTCGGCGTTGATCTTGACGTAATCGTAGGACAGGTCGGTGGTCCACACCCGGGCCTCGGCACTGCCCCGTCCCAGTGCAATGGTAATGGTGATCTCCGCTTCGCGCATCACCGCCTGACCGGCCGCCTCGGTATAGTCGGCGGCGCGGCCGCCGCCTCTAGCGATACATACATCACCCAGATGGAGGGTGACCTTGTCCACGTCGAGCCCGTCCAGCCCAGCACGCCCCACCGCCGCCAGGATGCGTCCCCAGTTGGGGTCGGAGGCGAAAAACGCAGTCTTCACCAGCGGTGAGTGGGCCACGGCGTAGGCCACCTGGCGACACTCGGCCGTGTCGCGCCCGCCTTGGACATCGATGGTGATAAATTTGGTCGCCCCCTCGCCATCGCGCACGATGGCCTGGGCCAGGGCCTGACACACCTGGGTGACGGCGGCGTCGAACTCGGCGAATCCGGCATCGGTTTCAGATGCAAACGTCACCCCCGCCTGGCCTGTCGCCACCAGCACACAGGCGTCATTGGTGGAGGTGTCGCCATCCACGGTGATGCTGTTGAATGAACGGTCGGCGGCCTGCCGCAGGGTTTGTTGCAAAAGCGCCTGCGCCACACCGGCGTCGGTGGCCAGATAGGCCAGCATGGTGGCCATGTCCGGTCTGATCATGCCCGATCCTTTGGCGATGCCGGTGATGGTGACGCGCTTGCCGTTCAGCACGAGCTGCTTGGAGATACCTTTGGGCACGATGTCGGTGGTCATAATGGCGCGGGCGGCCGCTTCCCAGCCCTGCTCGCTCAGACCGGCGAGCGCCTGAGGCAGGGCCCGGCGGATACGCTCCAGCGGCAGGGGTTCACCGATGACACCGGTGGAAAAGGGCAATACCGCCTCGGGCTGACAGTGGCCCAGCTCAGCGACGGCGCGACAGCTGTCCAGCGCCGCCTGCAGGCCGGGCGCGCCGGTACCGGCATTGGCATTGCCGCTGTTGATAAGGAGATAACGCGTGGCCTGGGCGGCACCATGGCGCTTGGCCACGCTCACCGGCGCGGCACAGAAGGCATTGCGGGTATAAACCGCCGCCGCGCTTGAATCCGGCGCGATCTCCATCAGGGCCACGTCATTGCGCCCGGGGCGTTTGATGGCGGCCTCGGCCACGCCCCAACGTACCCCGCTGACCGGCAGCAATTCGGGCAACCCAGACAGGCCGACCGGCATGGTAATCAGCTCAGCCTACCGTGGCACTGTTTATACTTTTTGCCCGAACCACAGGGACAGGGCTCGTTGCGACCGACCTTGCGGCCTTCACGCACAAAGGGTTCAGGGTGCTCGCCTTGGTCCGCCTCGACGTCGGCGTCCGGCAGGGCCGAGGCCTGGGCATGCTGGAACTGCATCTTGCCTTGGCTGCGGCGCTGCTCGTCCACCGCTTCCACATCGGCCTGGGTCTGCACTTGCACCTTGGAGATGATACTCACCACCTCGTGCTTGATGCGCTCCAGCAATTGGGTAAACATCTCGAAGGCTTCGCGTTTATATTCCTGCTTGGGGTTTTTCTGGGCATAGCCGCGCAGGTGGATACCCTGGCGCAGATAGTCCATAGCCGCCAGATGGTCCTTCCACTGGGTGTCGAGCACCTGCAGCATCACCGCCTTTTCGAAATGGCGCAGCACCTCGCTGCCGGCCTGTTCCTCTTTCTTCTGGTAGGCCGCCTCGATCTCGTCCAGGATGCGCTGGCGCAGGGTCTCTTCGTGCAGTTCGTCGTCTTCATCCAACCATTGCTGTATGGGCATGCGTTGGCCGAATTCATGCTCAAGGGCCTGCTCCAAACCGGGTACATCCCATTGTTCCTCGAGACTCTGCGGCGGCACGAAGCTGCTGATGACCTCGTTGACCACGTCGTGGCGGATGCCCTTGATGGCGTCGGAGATATCGTCCGAGGCCATTAATTCGTTGCGTTGTTCGTAGATCACCTTGCGCTGGTCGTTGGCCACATCGTCGTATTCGAGGAGTTGCTTACGAATATCGAAGTTGTGCCCCTCGACCTTACGTTGGGCGTTCTCGATGGCCTTGCTCACCCAGGGGTGTTCGATGGCCTCGCCTTCTTCCATACCCAGTTTCTGCATGATCGAAGAGACACGATCAGAGGCGAAGATGCGCATCAGGTTGTCTTGCAGCGACAGATAAAAGCGTGAGGAGCCGGGGTCGCCCTGGCGCCCGGAGCGGCCGCGCAGCTGGTTGTCAATGCGGCGTGATTCATGGCGCTCGGTGCCGATGATGTGCAGGCCGCCGGCCTCCAGCACCTGATCGTGACGCTGCTGCCATTCGGAACGAATACGCTTGACCGCCACCTCATCACCGGCGTCAACCTTTTCCAACTCGACATCGAGACTGCCGCCCAGGACGATGTCGGTCCCGCGGCCGGCCATGTTGGTGGCGATGGTGACCGCAGCGGGGCTGCCCGCCTGGGCCACGATCTCGGCTTCGCGCGCATGCTGCTTGGCGTTAAGCACCTCGTGTTTGATCTTGCTTTTGCTCAAAACGCCCGACAACAGCTCGGAGACCTCGATGGAGGTGGTGCCCACCAGCACCGGCTGGCCGCGGCCGTGGCAATCCTTGATGTCCTCGAGAATGGCGTTGAATTTGTCCTGCTGGTTGAGGTAGACCAGGTCGCCCATATCGTTGCGTTGGGTCGGCTTGTTGGGCGGGATCACCACCACTTCCAGACCGTAGATTTCCTGAAATTCGTAGGCCTCGGTGTCGGCGGTGCCGGTCATGCCGGCAAGTTTGTTGTAAAGGCGGAAATAGTTCTGGAAGGTGATGGAGGCCAGGGTCTGGTTCTCGTTTTGGATCTTCACCCCCTCCTTGGCCTCGATGGCCTGGTGCAGGCCGTCGGACCAGCGTCGCCCGGGCATGGTGCGGCCGGTGAATTCGTCAACGATGACGATCTCGCCGTTCTGGACAATGTAATCCACGTCACGCTGGAACAAGGCATGGGCGCGCAATGCGGCATTGAGATGGTGCATGAGGGCGATGTTGGCGGCGTCATAGAGGCTCTCGCCTTCTTGCAACAGGTCGTTCTGGAGCAGCATCTCTTCCACCTTCTGGTGGCCCTCTTCGGTGAGGAATACCTGCTTGGCCTTTTCGTCCACGGAATAATCACCCGGCCCCTCTTCCTCCTCCTGCTTCACCAAATTAGGAATGAGCGTGTTCATCTTGACGTAGAGCTCGGAGTTGTCGTCGGTCGGCCCCGAGATAATCAGCGGCGTGCGCGCCTCGTCGATGAGGATGGAGTCCACCTCGTCCACCACGGCGAAATTGAGTTCGCGCTGCACCTTGTCGGTAACGCGGAAGGCCATGTTGTCGCGCAGGTAGTCGAAACCGTATTCGTTATTGGTGCCGTAGGTGATGTCCGCGGCATAGGCGGCACGTTTCGCCTCGGTATCCTGGCCGGACAGGATTACGCCGACCGTCATACCCAGGAATTCGTACACCTGCCCCATCCACTTGGCGTCGCGCTGGGCCAGGTAATCGTTGACGGTGATGACGTGCACACCCTTGCCTTCCAGGGCATTGAGATAAACCGCCAGGGTGGCCACCAAGGTCTTCCCCTCGCCGGTGCGCATCTCAGCGATGTTGCCCTCGTTCAGGACCATGGCACCAATGAGCTGAACATCGTAGTGGCGCATGCCCAAGGCGCGCTTGCCGGCCTCGCGCACCACGGCAAAGGCCTCTGGCAGAATGGCCTCCAGGTTGGTGCCGTCCGCCAGACGCTGACGAAACTCGGCGCTCTTGGCCTTGAGCTCGTCATCCGCCAAGGCGGCGATCCCATCCTCCAGCGCATTGACCTGCAAGACGACCTTTTGCATGCGCTTCAACAGCCGCTCATTGCGACTGCCGAAGACTTTTTTCAATAACTTAGTAACCATTGGCCCCTAGAAATCTTGTCAAAATATAAGCGCGCACGGACTGCGCATCGCAGAGCGATCATAAAACAAATCGCCCTATTTAGAAAATAAACTAGATGATTTTGAGGGAAAAGAGTTCCGTCGCTCTAGCGACGGGCGCTACTACGCACATACTTGATCGGATCGACCACCCGGCCATGACGCAGAACCTCGAAATGCACATGCGGACCTGTGGAACGACCGCTGGACCCCATCAGGCCGATCGCCTGGCCCTTTTTGACCGTGTCCCCCACCTCAACCAGGTTCTCGCTATGATGCGCGTAACGGGTGATATAACCGTTGCCGTGGTTGATCTCGACCATGGTGCCGTACCCGTAACGGTCGCCGGACCAGGTCACGACGCCGGCGGCAACGGCCAGAATCTTGGTGCCCAGCTTGCCGGCGATATCCACCCCCTCATGACGCGCCGGGCGGCCGGTAAAGGGATCGGTACGGGTGCCGAAAAATGAAGAAACCCAACCTTTTTCCGCCGGGAAGCCGGCGGGAAACACCTCGTCTTCCAGGTTGCGCGTCATCAACATGGATTCCAATACCGCCAATTGCTGCTCGCGATCATCCAGCTGTTTGCTCAAATCCTGGAAGGACGCCATGAAATCATCCAGATCCGCCTGTGCCAGCAAGTCATCGGCGGCCGGCCCCCCCTGGGCGGGAGCCGTCTGAAAATCGAACTCGCCCTTGTCCAGCTGGGCCATCTCGGTGAGCCGCTCACCCATGGCATCGAGCCGCACCACGCGGGATTGCAGCTGCGCCAGACGCAAAGTCAGCGCATTAATATTTTCCTGGGCGCGCTGTTTGCTGGCATCCAGTTCCCGGCGCTGCTGCTCCAACTCGGCACGCAATCCGGCGGAGAGCATCTCTTTCTGCTCGGCGGTATTATGCAAGCCCAAATAATAACCGGTGAATAATGTGGCGGCGGGCACAGTCAGTAGCAAGGCTGATATCATCAACAATGCGGCGCGGCGGCTAACTCTTCGTGCCACGCCTTTCGAGCTTTTCGGTATTAAAATGATACCCATAATTTCGCCGCTTAGCTCCGTCCTTAGTCATTCGTTGATCAGGAAGTCAGCTTTGAAATCACCGACCTCAGTCAAAAACATCCTGGCAGCCGACCAATCCAGCGCCGGTCTGCGACAACTCATGCGCCGCATCGACAATCTGCGCGTCCTCAACGCACGCTTGCAACACTTGCTGCCCACACCCTTGGCGCGCCAGTGCAGCATCGCCGCGCTTGACCGAGACCGACTCGTGATCCTAGTCTCGTCGCCGGCCTGGGCCACCCGTTTGCGCCTGTTGCATCCCAAAATTATCAAAGCCTATCATGATTTTAGGATAAAATCGGTCGTTAGTCAGGTCGTGCCCACCACCCAACCACAACGGCCTCAATCCAACAGCCAACGCCGGCCGCGCCTGTCATCACAATCGTCCCGCTTGATTGCCGAGTTAGCCGAAGCCATCACCGACCCCAAGCTCAAAAATGCCCTGAGGCGGCTGTCACAACACGGCCGTAACCAAGCTTAATGCATACATTATTATTCAACGGCTATTCAATGAGTTGCTTGATGGCCGCTGACAAAGAAAAGTGCGACTAATGTCTAAATTACGACTCTCAAGTCGCCAGCAAGGGCTGCATAAAGGAAATGGGTGCCTGCTCGCCATCTTCGAAGGTCACCAGTTCCCAGGCATCCTCCTGCGCCATCAGGGTTCTGAGCAGCTGATTATTCAGGGCGTGGCCCGATTTATGGCCACTAAAGGCCCCGATCAGGCTGCGCCCCAGCAGGTAAAGATCGCCGATGGCGTCCAGGACCTTGTGTTTGACGAATTCGTCTTCGTAGCGCAGCCCATCATCATTGAGAATGCGGTAATCGTCCACCACGATAGCGTTTTCCATACTGCCGCCCAGCGCCAGATTGTTGGCGCGCAGGGCCTCGATGTCGCGCATAAAACCAAACGTACGGGCACGACTGACTTCTTTCACGAACGAGGTCGTGGAAAAATCGATAGTCGCCTGCTTGGCGCGGCCGTGAAAGGCGGGATGATCGAAATCGATGCTGAACGAAACCTTGAAGCCGTCAAACGGCTCAAACTTGGCCCACTTATCATCGTCCTCCACCAGAACGGGGCGTTTAATACGGATAAAGCGCTTAGGTGCGTCCTGCTCCTGCACCCCGGCGGACTGCAACAGGAAGACAAACGGCCCGGCGCTGCCATCCATGATCGGCACTTCCGGCGCACTCAAATCGATAATGGCATTATCGATCCCCAGACCCGCCATGGCCGAGAGCAGGTGTTCGACCGTGGAAATGCGCACGCCGTCTTGAATCAAGGTCGTGGACAAGCGCGTATCGCCGACGTTTTCGGCGCGCGCCGGAATCTCCACCGCAGGGTCGAGATCAACCCGGCGAAACACGATCCCCGCATCGGCCGGCGCGGGGCGCAGGGTCAGATAGATCTTTTCACCCGTATGCAGGCCAACACCCGTGGCCCGAATCACATTTTTTAAGGTACGCTGCTTAATCATTAACTGGCCGTTCACTCCGAAATCGCGCGGTAAAAAAACCACACCTTGTCACAGGGCGGTAACAAATGCGGGCAAGAATAGCACATTTTATCCACCCTGTGACGACAGCCTTGTCGCCAAATTGAGACAACCATCCAAGCTCGGTTAGTCCGCCTGGCGCCGCAAGAAGGCCGGGATATCCAGATAATCCAGACTGCTATCATCGGCCGCGGCCGTCTTGACGGCGGTCGCACCCTGAGCCCGCATCACGGTGGGACGCTCATAGTCCTCGTACTTGGTCTCCTTGGCGACCTCGGCCTTTTCCTGCTGGCTCTGATAGACCAGCTTGACCGGCGCCTCGGCCGCCGCGGGGGCCTGCCCCAGCCCGGTGGCCACCACGGTGACGCGCAGCTCGTCGGCCATATCCGGATCGATGACGGTGCCGACTACGACGGTAGCGTTCTCGGAGGCGAATTCTTTAATGGTATTACCCACTTCTTCGAATTCACCGATGGACATATCCAGCCCGGCGGTGACGTTGACCAGAATGCCGCGGGCACCGGCCAAGTCGATATCTTCCAGCAGCGGGCTGGCGACCGCCATCTCGGCCGCCTCGCGCGCACGGTCTTCGCCGCTGGCCTTGCCGGAGCCCATCATGGCCATGCCCATCTCGGACATCACGGTGCGCACGTCGGCGAAATCGACGTTGATCAGACCTGGGCGGGTAATCAACTCGGCGATGCCCTGCACCGCGCCCAGCAGCACATCATTGGCAGACGCGAACGCTTGTAACAGCGAGACGTTCTTGCCCAGCACATGGAGCAGCTTTTCATTGGGAATGGTGATCAGGGAATCGACGTACTGACCCAGCTCTTTGATCCCTTCATCGGCGACGCTATTGCGTTTATTGCCTTCGAAGCTAAACGGACGGGTGACCACGGCCACGGTGAGGATGCCCAATTCCTTGGCCAGCTGTGCTACCACTGGCGCCGCCCCGGTGCCGGTGCCGCCACCCATGCCGGCGGTAATGAACAGCATATCGGCGCCGTCGATCATCTCGATGATGCGCTCGCGGTCTTCCAGCGCCGCCTTACGCCCGATGTCGGGATCGGCGCCGGCGCCCAGCCCCTTGGTGATCCCCGAACCAAGCTGCAACACCGTCTTGGACGATGACTTTTTCAAGGCCTGTGCATCGGTATTGGCGGTGATGAAATCCACCCCTTCGATATTGGCCGCCACCATGTGTTCAACGGCGTTGCCACCGCCGCCACCAACACCCAGCACTTTGATGACTGCGTTTTGTGTGTAGGTATCCATTAATTCAAACATGTCTGTAACCTCCTGATTACTTGTCAATGCTGTTAAAAATTTCCCTTAAACCAATTTCTCATTCGTTCCCAAACGCCCTTTGTACCTCCCCCTACCACCGAATCGCCGCCGCGATCGCCGCGGTGTTGATCGCCGAACAACAGCAGGCCGACACCGGTGGCATAAATAGGATTCCGCACTACATCCACCAGACCGGTGACATATTGGGGCGAACCCAGACGCACCGGCATGTGGAAAATCTCCTCCGCCAACTCCACCACCCCTTCCATCTTTGAACTGCCGCCGGTCATGACAATGCCGGCGGCAATCAAATCCTCGAAGCCGCTACGGCGCAGCTCGGCCTGGATCAGACTGAGCAATTCTTCGTAACGTGGCTCGACCACCTCCGCCAGGGTCTGGCGCGCCAGACGCCGCGGCGGTCGGTCTCCGACGCTTGGCACTTCGATGGTCTCTTGCGGACTGGCCAGTTGCGTCAGAGCGCAGGCGTATTTGATCTTGATCTCTTCGGCGTACTGCGTCGGTGTTCGCAGCGCCACGGCGATGTCGTTGGTGACTTGATCGCCGGCGATGGGAATCACCGCGGTATGGCGAATCGCGCCATCGGTGAATACGGCGATATCGGTGGTGCCGCCGCCGATATCCACCAGACACACACCCAGCTCCTTTTCATCATCCGTGAGCACCGAATAACTGGACGCCAGCTGCTCGAGGATGATGTCATCCACCTCCAGACCGCAGCGACGCACGCACTTGACGATGTTCTGCGCCGCGCTCACCGCGCCGGTGACCATGTGCACCTTGGCTTCCAGCCGCACGCCGGACATACCGACCGGCTCACGAATACCTTCCTGTTTGTCGATGATGAATTCCTGCGGCAGGATATGGAGGATTTTCTGATCGGCCGGAATGGCCACGGCGCGCGCGGCATCGATGACACGCTCCACATCGCTTTGATTCACTTCGGTGTCGCGAATGGCGACGATACCGTGGGAGTTGAGGCTGCGGATGTGACTGCCGGCGATCCCGGCATAGACCGAATGAATTTGACAACCGGCCATCAGCTCGGCCTCTTCCACCGCCCGCTGAATGGATTGCACCGTCGACTCGATATTGACCACCACCCCTTTTTTCAACCCGCGTGACGGATGGGAGCCGATGCCGATCACCTCCATGCCGCTATCGGCCGACACCTCGGCGACGATGGCGACCACCTTAGAGGTGCCTATATCCAAACCGACAATCAGATTTTTTTCCGCCCTTTTCGACATCTAAACGCTCTCTTTAGTGTTTATTTCAGTGAGCACAGGGGTTACCCCCGCCACTGCACGGCAAAGCCGTTGGTGTAGCGCATATCCACCCGCCGCACCGCGTTGGTCTGGGCCAGCAGCTGGGGATAAAACCGCACGAAGCGCTGCAGTCGCTGCACCACCTCGTCACGCCCTAAGGCAATCACCGTGTTGTTGCTCAATTCCAACTCCCAGGCGCGGCGCTCGCTTAGATGGATGCGCTGCATGCGCAAGCCGCCCTGTTGTAGGGTTTCGTGGAACCGATGAAACTGCTGCGCCATCAAGGTCACCGTATCTTCCGGGCCGTTCAGCTCAACCAGATGCTTGGGAAAGGTCTCCGGGACCGGATAAAACAACTCGCCGTTGACATTCACCAAGGCCTGGTCGCGCCAACGCGCCAAGGCCACTTGTTCGTTCACCGTGACGTGCAAGGTGTCCGGCCAGATGCGCCGCACGTCCACATGGCTGACCCAGGGCAGCTCATTCAGCGCCGTGGTGACCCTGGCCACATCCAGGCTGAAGAAACCGCCATCGATTCTGCTGCTGACCACTTCATACAGCAACTGCTTGGAAACCTTGTTAAAGGGTGCTTCCAGCTGCACTTGTTTCAAGGGCAGGGTGTTGGGGTCCATCAACTTCAGCCAGATGGCGTAGCCGGCCACTGCCAGCAGCAACACGACGCCACCCAGGGTGAGCAGGCGCGGACTCAAGCCCCAGTGCCGCACCTGGGGCTGCGATTGCGGAATGCGACGATTGGTCTTCTTGGCCTTACGTGAAATGATCTTCATCGTTTGCCCTCCCGAAACGAGGTTTCCAAAATCCGCCATACCAAATCCGCGAAACGCATACCGGCCGCCCGCGCCGCCATGGGCACCAGGCTGTGATCCGTCATGCCGGGCACGGTATTCACCTCCAGCAGGTAACATCGCCCGGCGGCGTCGCTCATGAAATCCACCCGTCCCCAGCCACTGGCACCGACCAAGCCGAACGCCTCGACAGCGAGGCGCTGCAATTCGCGCTCGTGCAATTCATCCAGACCGCAGGGGCAGTGATAGCGGGTGTCGTCGGCCTGATACTTGGCCTCGAAGTCATAAAAATCGCGCGGCGTCTCCAGGCGGATGGCGGGCAGCGCCACACCGTTCAGAACGGCCACGGTATACTCGGGTCCGCTGATCCAGGCCTCGACGATAACGCTGTCATCCAGCGCCGCCGCCTGGCGCACCGCATGCGCCAGTTGCGCCGGATCAGCGACCTTGGTCATGCCGATACTGGACCCCTCACGGGACGGTTTGACAATCAGCGGCAGACCCAGCGCTTCGACGATGCGCGCGAAATCGCTGGCCTCGTTCACCACTGCATAGGGCGGCGTACTCATGCCCGCCCCCTGCCACAGCTGTTTGCAGCGCAGCTTGTCCATACCCAGGGCCGAGCCCAGCACACCACTGCCGGTATAGGGCATACCGATAGTCTCCAGCGCCCCCTGCATGACACCGTCTTCGCCGCCACGGCCGTGCAGGATAATGAAGGCGCGATCATAGTCGCCGGCGCGCAGGTCCATCAGCACATTGTCCGAGACATCCAACTCATGGGCGTCCACCCCTTTCTCCTGCAAAGCGCGCAGCACGGCGGCACCGCTCTTGAGCGAGATCTCGCGTTCGGCGGAACGGCCGCCCATGAGCACCGCCACCTTGCCGAAATGCTTGGGATCAGTGATGTGCGATGGCGCCAAACTCATGCCCCAGCCTCCCCGATGATGTGCACTTCACGCACCAGCCGCACGCCGTGGCGGCTTTCCACCTCGGCCGCCACCTTCGCCATCAGGGCCTCGATGTCCGCCGCCGTGGCGTTGCCGGTATTAATGATGAAATTGGCGTGTTTTTCCGAGACACAGGCGCCGCCGATGCAGACCCCCTTCAAACCGCAGGCCTCGATCAGACGCGCGGCATGATCACCTTGCGGATTGCGGAACACCGACCCGCAGCTGGGCAGGCCGATGGGCTGGGTGGCGCCCCGCCGCTCCAACAATTCTTTAATACGGCCACTGGCGGTGTCCGTGTCGCCGCGGTGTAAACGCAAATGCGCGGCCACGAACCACTCGCCGCTGACACCCACGACGCGGCGATAGCTGACCTGAAATTCTTCAGGCCGACGTAGATGCCGGACACCGCGGCGATCCAAGGTCTCGACCGCCGCCACATGCCGCCAGGTCTCACCGCCGAAGGCGCCGGCATTCATGGCTAGGGCGCCGCCCATGGTGCCTGGGATACCGGCCAGAAACTCGGCCCCGGTGAGGTGATGGCGGGCGCAGAAACGCGCCACCTTGGCGCAGGCCACGCCGGCCTCGGCGCGCACCAAGCCCTGGTCCAATAGCTCCATCTGCTTCAGCAGGCCGCTGGTCATGATCACCGTGCCGCGGACGCCGCCGTCGCGCACCAACAGGTTGCTGCCCAGCCCAACCCAGGTAAGCGGCTCGTGCTCGGGCAACTGGGCCAGGAACTCGGCCAAGTCATCCAGATCGGCCGGCTCATAATAGCGCTCGGCCGGGCCGCCGACGCGCCAGCTGGTGTGGCGCGCCATGGGCTCGTTGCGCTTCAGCGTGCCGCGGTATGTGTGCTGCATCGCCGCCATCATGCCGACTCCCCCTGCGACTGGTGCGCCAACTGCTGTACCAGTTGTGCCGCCGCCATGCCGATATTGCCGGCACCCAGAGTGAGCACGATGTCCTGGTCCTGGATCACCCCTGCCAAGGCGTGAGCCAGATCATCGACGTTTTCGATGAACACCGGGTCCACCTGGCCACGGGTGCGGATGGCACGCGCCAGACTGCGCCCGTCGGCGCCGGCGATGGGCTCTTCACCGGCGCTGTAGACCTCCAGCAACACCAGCGCATCCACCTCGGAGAGCACCATGGTGAAGTCCTCAAACAGATCACGCGTGCGGCTGTAGCGGTGCGGCTGAAAGGCCACCACCAAGCGCCGTCCCGGCCAGCCGGCACGAATGGCTTGCAACGTGGCCGCCACTTCGCGCGGGTGATGACCGTAATCGTCGATGAGCAACGCCTTGCCCTTGGCGGTTTGTACTTCGCCGTTAATTTGGAAGCGCCGTCCGATACCCTGAAAACCGGCCAGGGCGCGCACGATTACCGCGTCTTGCACCGCCAGCTCCTGGGCCACGGCAATGGCCGCCAGGGCGTTCAGAACATTGTGATGGCCAGCCATGTTGAGACTGATATCCAGATCCGCATGCCCCGCCCGACTCACCGTAAATGTGGTGGTATTGCCCTGCTGCTTGACGTTGCTGGCGCGCAGATCGGCCGCCTCACTGAAGCCGTAGGTGAGCATGGGGCGGGGACACTCATCCATCACCTCGCGCACGCCCGAGTCATCCACACAGACCACCGCCAAGCCGTAGAAGGGCAGGTGATGCAGAAACTCGATGAAGGTACGGCGCAGCTTGTTGTAGTCGCCGCCGTAGGTAGACATGTGGTCCACATCCACATTGGTCACCACCGCAAACACCGGTTGCAGATACAGAAACGAGGCGTCGCTCTCGTCCGCCTCGGCCACCAGATATTCGCCGCTGCCGAGCCGGGCGTTGGTGCCGGCACTGTTGAGCCGCCCGCCGATGACGAAGGTAGGGTCCAGCTCCGCCTCGCCCAGCAGACTGGCGATCAGACTGGTGGTAGTGGTCTTGCCATGGGTGCCGGCCACGGCGATACCGAAACGAAAACGCATCAGCTCGGCCAGCATCTCGGCGCGCGGCACCACCGGGATACGGCGTTCGTGGGCCGCCACGACCTCCGGGTTGTCCTGTTTCACCGCCGAGGAAATCACCAGCGCATCGCAGTCCTGCACATTGCCACCCTTGTGGTCGTGATCGATGCGGATGCCCAGCCCGGCCAGGTGACGGGTCATGGCGTTATGCCCCAAGTCGGAACCGCTCACCTGATACCCCAGGTTGTGCAGCACCTCAGCGATGCCGCCCATGCCGGCGCCGCCGATGCCGACCAGGTGGATATGCTTGATACGGCGCATGGCGGAATTACTCATTGCTTGCCTCCATGCACAGGTCAGCCACCTGCTGGGCGGCATAGGGCTTGGCAAGGGCGCGCGCCTTGTCGGCCATTTGCTGCAGCTCGGCGCGTTGATTCTCAGCGCAATCACGCATGAATCCGGCAATGATCTCTTTCAGACGTGCGGCGCTCAATTCAGATTGCGGCAACAGCAAGGCCGCACCGTTATCGCAGAGATAACGGGCATTGGCCGTCTGATGGTCGTCAACCGCATACGGAAAGGGCACCAACATGGCGCCTACGCCCGCAGCCGCCAGTTCGGACACTGTCAGGGCACCGGCGCGGCACAACACCAGATCGGCCCAAGCGTAGGCCTCGGCCATGTCGCTGATGAAGGCCTCCACCCGCCCCGCAAGTTGCGATTCCGTATATTGTTGCAGTGCCGTATCGATATTGCGCTTACCGGCCTGATGCCAGACATCGGGACGTTGATCGGCGGGCATCATGGCCAGGGCCTGCGGCACCATCTCATTGAGGGCCTGAGCACCCAGGCTGCCACCCAGGACCAACAGCCGCAGACTGCCCGCGCGTCCCGCGAAACGCTGTGCCGGTTGCGGCAGATCGGCGATCTGGGCACGCACCGGATTGCCGGTGGCGATAACGCGCTCGGAGTGTTTGAAGGTATCGGGAAATGCTTCCATGATGCGACTGGCCAGCCGCGCCAAGAGCCGATTAGTCATGCCGGCGACGGCATTCTGCTCATGGATCAACAAGGGCTTACGTAGCAGCCAGCTCACCACACCGCCCGGCCCGGCGACAAACCCGCCCATGCCCAGGATCGCCATAGGCCGGCGGCGCAGGATGACTTCCAAGGACTGGGACACGGCCTTAGCCAGGCGCAGCGGCGCCAACAGCCAACCCAGCAGCCCTTTGCCGCGCAGGCCGGCGATGGAAATCCACTCCATGTCGATGCCCGCCGCGGGCACCAACTCCGCCTCCATGCCGCCACGGGTGCCGAGCCAAAACACCTCGGCGCCGCGCGCCCGCAGTTCCTCGGCCACCGCCAGGGCGGGAAACACGTGTCCACCAGTGCCGCCGGCCATGATCATGATGCGCGCCGTCATGATCCGATCCTCCGTTCCCGTTTCACCCGACGGGTGTCAGGCCGGCCGGCGCGACGTTCGGCCTGGAGGGCGCTGCGGCGCTGTTCGAAATCCACGCGCAGCAGCAGGGCCACCGCCACGCAACACACCACGATACTGCTGCCGCCGTAACTCATCAGCGGCAGGGTCAGCCCCTTGGTGGGCAACACGCCCATGTTAACGCCGATATTGATAAAGGCCTGTAAGCCCAGCCACACGCCCAAACCGTAGGCCAGGTAGGCGGCGAACTGCTGGCCTTTCAACTCCGCCTGACGGGCGATGATGAAAGCGCGCATGACGAATACCACAAACAGGGCGATGACCAGCAGGGAACCGATCAGGCCGAATTCCTCGGCCAGCACGGCGAACAGGAAGTCGGTATGAGCCTCGGGCAGATAAAACAGCTTCTGTACGCCGGCGCCCAGTCCCACACCCCAGATCTCGCCGCGGCCGATGGCGATCAGCGCCTGGGTCAATTGAAAGCCGCTGTTGAAAGGATCGGCCCAGGGATTGAGAAAGGTGGTGAGGCGCTCCATGCGATAGGGTGAGGTGATGGCCAGCACGGCCATGGCCGCCGCCACCAGCGCCAGCAACAGGCCGAACTGCCACAGCCGCACGCCGCCGATGAACATCATCGCCAGGGCGGTGGCCATGATCACCGCCGCGGCGCCGAAATCGGGCTCCAGCAGCAATAGCAGGGCCACCAGCGACAATACGATCATCGGCTTAAGAAAGCCCTTGAAACTGGTGCGCACCTCGTCGCCGCGGCGCACCAGGTAGCCGGCCAGATAGAGGATGACAAACAACTTCATCAGCTCAGAGACCTGCAGATTGAACACACCCAGGTTGATCCAGCGGGTGGCGCCATTGACGCTGCGGCCGACGCCGGGGACCAGCACCAGCAGCAACAAGGCCAGGCCCGCCAGGAGCAGCCAGGGCCCCAGTTTCTCCCACACCGCCACCGGGATACTGAAGACGATCATGCCCGCCGCCAAACCCAAACCGATGAACACCAGCTGACGCAGGGTATAAAACCAGGGTTGGCCGTAATCCTCTGCGGCGATATGCAGCGAGGCCGAGGCCACCATCACCAGCCCCAGCGCGAGCAACAGCACGCCACTGCCCAGCAGCAGCGGATCGTATTTCAACGGCGCCGCCGGCGCTTGGGTCGTGGCGGTTAACCGGGTGGCGCTCATGACAGACGCTCCTTAACCGCGGCGGCGAATTGCGCGCCGCGATCCTCATAGTCCTTGAACATGTCAAAGCTGGCGCAGGCCGGGGCCAACAACACCGTGTCGCCCGGCTGGGCCAGGGCCTGTGCCGCCCGCACGGCCTCTCTCAGCGTGGTCACCCGTTCGACCGGCACGATCTGGTCCAGCGCTGCAGCGATCACTCCCGCATCGCGGCCAAACAGGATCGCGGCGCGGCCTTTGTCCGCCATGGCATTACGCAGGGGCGTGAAATCCTGCCCCTTGCCCTCGCCGCCGGCCAGCAGCACCACCTGGCCGGGCATGCCGTTGATGGCCGCCACCGCGGCGCCCACATTGGTGGCCTTGGAATCGTTGTACCAACTCACTCCATCGCGCTGGATCAGCCACTGGCAGCGATGGGGCAGTCCCCCGAAACGGCGCAGCGTATTCAACATGGAGGCCATGGACAACCCCATGCCGTCCCCCAGCGCCAGGGCCGCCAGGGCGTTGGCCACATTGTGCATACCGGCCAATTTCAGCTCAGTCACCGGCAGCAGGGCCTTGTCACCTTTAGCCAGCCACAGGCCGTCATCCTTTGAGATTAGCCCGAAATCATCGCAACGTTGCGGTTGGCGCAGGGTAAAACGCTGCCAGCCCTCATCATCCTCCTCCCAGGCGGCCACCAGGGCGTCATCCAGGTTAATCAACTTCATAGCGGCGTCGCGATAGATACGCCGCTTGGCAGCGCCGTATTCTTGCATCCCGGCATAGCGATCGAGATGATCCTGGCTGACATTGAGCACCACCGCCGCGGCGGGCGTGAGACTGTGGGTGGTTTCCAGCTGGAAGCTGGACAATTCCAATATATACAGATCCGGCTCGGACCTGTGCAGCAGCTCCAGGGCCGGCGTGCCGATGTTGCCGCCCACCCGCACATCCTTGCCGGCGTCCCGCGCCATCGCACCCAGCAGGGTGGTGACGGTGCTCTTGCCGTTGGAACCGGTAATCGCCACCACCGGCGCCCGGGCATGGCGGGCGAAGAGTTCGATATCGCCGATCACCTCCACGCCGGCCGCCATGGCGGCGGCGATGGCCGGATCACTGAGCGGGATGCCGGGGCTGACCACCAGCATGCGCGCCTGTTTCAATAGTTCGGCATCGAAACCGCCGCAGCGGGTATCCACCTGCGGCAGCGTACGCTGCAATTCGCGCAGCATGGGCGGCTCGGCGCGACTGTCCACCACCCTCACCGCCTCACCCCGGCGCGCCAGAAAACGGGCGCAGGAGAGCCCGGTCTTGCCCAGACCGACGACGAGGGTATGTGTGTCCTGCTGTTGCAATAGTGCCAGTCCCATGGTTAACGAATCTTCAAGCTGGCCAGTCCGATCAGGACCAGGATCACGGTCACGATCCAAAAACGCACGATGACGCGCGGCTCCGGCCAGCCTTTCAGTTCAAAATGATGATGCAGGGGCGCCATGCGGAAAATGCGCCGCCCGGTCAGTTTGTAGGAGACCACCTGCAGGATCACCGAAACGGTCTCCATGACGAACACCCCGCCCATGATCAGCAACACCAATTCCTGGCGCGTCACCACGGCGACGATGCCCAGCGCCGCACCCAAGGCCAAGGCACCCACATCGCCCATGAAGACCTGGGCCGGATAGGTGTTGAACCACAGAAAGCCCAGCCCGGCGCCGCAGATGGTGGCGCAGAAGATGGCCACCTCGCCCACGCCCTCGATATACGGGATGCCGAGATAGTCGGCGAATTCCACATGGCCGGTGACATAAGCGAACACCGCCAGGGCGCCGGCCACCATCACCGTGGGCAGGATGGCCAGGCCGTCCAGGCCATCGGTCAGATTGACCGCATTACTGCTGCCCACCACCACGAAATAGGTCAGCACCACGAACATCCCCCCCATGTCGAGGGCCACGTCTTTGAAGAAGGGCACGATCAACTGGGTCTCCAGGGACGAGCTGGCGCTGCTGTAGAGGAACAGTGCGGCGGCCAGGCCCGCCAGCGATTGCCAGAAATACTTGGATTTGGCGGATAGGCCCTTGGGGTCCTGCAGCACCAGTTTTTTGTAATCGTCGACAAAGCCGATGGCGCCGAAGGCCAGGGTGGTGAGCAATACTACCCACACGTAGCGGCTCTCCAGATCACCCCACATCAGGGTACTGATCGCAATGGCCACCAGGATCAGGGCGCCGCCCATGGTCGGGGTGCCCGCTTTGGAAAAGTGCGTTTCCGGCCCGAACTCGCGAATCGGCTGGCCGACTTTATACAGGCTCAGCTTACGAATCATCAGCGGGCCGACAATGAAGCTGATCAACAAGGCCGTCAATACACCCAGGATGGTGCGCAGGGTGATGTACTGGAACACGGTGAAGCCGCTGTGGAACTGGGTCAGATATTCGGCCAGGTAGAGCAACATCAGAGCGCCTCCCCCGCCACCAGGCTGTCGACCACCTTGTCCATAGCAGCGCTGCGCGAGCCCTTGACCAGCACCACGGCATCGCGATGCGCCGCTTCGCTCAGCAAGGTCAACAGATGCCGCTTGAGCGCCTGCTGATCGTCGAAACAAATACCCTTGTCACCGAAGCCCTGCACCGCTTGGCGGCAATGCTGACCGCAAGCCAGCAATAGGTCGACGCCCTTTTCGCGCGCCTCCACGCCCACTTGGTAATGCAGCTCGTCGGCCTGAGCACCCAGCTCGGCCATGTCGCCCAGCACCAGGATCGTTTCGCCCGGCGCCTGCAACAACACATCAATGGCGGCGCGCAGGGAATGGGGATTGGCGTTATAACAATCGTCGATCACCAACTGTCCCCAGGGCGTGACCTTGGGTTCGAGGCGACCCTTGACCGGCGTCATGCTTTCCAGCCCGGTGCGCACATGCGCCGGCGTCGCCCCCGCGACCAAGGCGGTGGCGGCCGCCGCCAGTGCGTTCATGACATTGTGCTTGCCGGCCAGATTCATGGCCACGTCCACGGCGCCGGCCGGCGTCTGGATCTTGAAGCTACATTTGTAGCCGCCCTGGGAGATGGTCCACTTCACCCCGCCCTCAGCCAGGCGCACGTCGGCACTGGGCACCATGCCGAAACCTATGCTGCGGTGATCCACCACCAGCTCGCGCCAGTAGTCGGCAAACTCGTCGTCCAGATTGATCACCGCGGTCCCCTGCTTGCCCAGCCCCTGCCAGATTTCGCCCTTGGCATGGGCCACGTCTTCAAGCGACCCGAAGCCTTCCAGATGGGCCGCCGCGGCATTGGTGATGAGCGCCACGTCGGGCTGCACCAGGCGGGTGAGATAGGCGATCTCGCCGGCGTGGTTGGCGCCCATCTCGATCACCGCGGCGCGATGTTGGCCCGGCCGCAGGCGCAGCAGCATGAGGGGCACGCCGATGTCATTGTTCAAATTGCCTTCCGTGGCCAGCACCGCACCCTGCTGTCCCAGGATGCAGGCCAGCATTTCCTTCACGGTCGTCTTGCCGTTGCTGCCGGTGACGCCGATCACCTGCCCCTGAAACCGGGCGCGCCAGGCGGCCGCCAGTTGCCCCAGGGCCAGGCGGGTATCGGCCACCACGATCTGGGGCAGATCGCAGTCGATCTCGGTTTCCACCAGCGCGGCGACGGCACCTTGCTGCGCCGCGGCCGCAACGAAATCATGGGCATCGAAATTGGGGCCCTTGAGGGCGACGAACAGGTCACCGGGACGCAGCGTGCGCGTATCGGTGCAGACGGCGTCAAAGCCGACACCGGCCGCGCCGCGCAGGCGAGCGTCGAGGATGGCAGCGGCCTGTTGCAGCGTCATCATACTCATGCCGCCAGCCCCAGGGCCTGGCGCACCTGATCGGCGTCGCTGAAGGGGCGCCTGTCATCACCCACGTCTTGATAGTCTTCATGGCCTTTGCCCGCCACCAGCACCACGTCATTGGCCGCGGCCTGGCTGACGGCGTGACGAATGGCCCGAGCTCGATCGCGCAGCACCAGCACGTGGCCGGCATCGATGCCAGAATCAATGCAGGAATCGATACCGCTGGCGATCTCTGCAATGATCGCCGCGCCATCTTCGTGGCGTGGATTATCGTCGGTAAGAATAATGTGGTCGGCGTGGCGCGCGGCGATACCGCCCATCAGCGGCCGCTTGGCCCGATCCCGCTCACCGCCGCAGCCGAACACGCACCACAGCCGCGCCGCGCAGTGTTCACGCAGGGTTATGAGCACCTGCTCCAGGGCATCGGGGGTATGGGCATAATCCACCACCACCAACGGCTGATCGTGTTCACCGCCGAAGCGTTCCATGCGCCCCGGCACGGTGCGCAGCTGAGAAAGTTTTTTAAGCGCCGTTTCCAGCCCCATACCTTTTAATAGCAAGGTCGACAGCACCGCCAACAGATTGCTGGCGTTGAAGCGCCCCAACAGGCCGGAGTGCAGTCGCCCCGCGCCCCAGGGGGTATGCACTGCCAGTAACAGGCCGTCGCGGCCCTGGCTGAGAATTTCGCCGCACACGGCGTTGTCGCCGTGACAGGCGTCGGCCAGGCTGTAGACCAGGGTCTCCAGCGACTCAGGCAGTTCGGTCAACAGGTTTTGAGCGAAGCGGTCGTCGGCGTTGATGACCGCGTAGCGCAACTCGGGCATGTGAAACAGACGTGCCTTGGCGCGCCCGTAACTGGTCATGTCGCCGTGATAATCGAGATGCTCATGGGACAGATTGGTAAACACGGCCAGATCGAAGCCAACCCCGCTGACCCGCCCCTGTTCCAGGCCGTGAGAGGAGACCTCCATGGCCACGCTGCGGGCGCCGGCATCGGCCAGGCGGCGCAGCAAGGCATGCAGAGTGATGGCATCCGGGGTGGTGTGGCTGGCCGCTTCCAGGCGATCGACAAAGCCGTTGCCCAGGGTGCCGATCAGCGCCGCGGGTTCGGCGGCGCTGTGCAGGGCCTGGGCGATGAAGTGACTGCAGGAGGTCTTGCCGTTGGTGCCCGTCACGCCGATCACGAACAGCTGCTGCGAGGGCGCAGTGTAAAAGCGCTCGGCGATAAGGCCGAGCCTGTGCTTTAAATCGCTTACCGGCAGACACGGCACGGCGCCTTGGCTGAGATGCTGCGCCGCATCGTAAATCACCGCCGCCGCGCCGGCGGCAATCGCCGCCTCGATGTAGCGCCGGCCGTCGGTACGGGTACCCGGCAAGGCGCAAAACACATCCCCGGCCTGCACCCGGCGACTGTCCAGACACAAACCGGTCACGCGGATATCCGCCACCGGCCCGTCCACCAGGCCGCTCATCAGTTCTCGCAAGCTCATACCGGGCGCCGTCACAGCACGTCTCCGCTCGCTTGCACGGCCTGATTGCGATTGGCGGCATGACGCTGCTGCGTCGGCTGCAAATCATCGGGGGCGATATTGAGCAGGCGCAGGGCACCGCTCATCACCTTGGCGAACAGGGGCGCGGCCACTTGACCGCCGTGATAGTCGCCCAGCATGGGGTCCTGCACCACCACCACCATGGCCAGCCGCGGCCTGGAGGCAGGCGCGATGCCGGCAAACAGGGCGGCATAGCGATCCTCGGCATAGCCCCCACGACCGGCGCGATGCACGGTGCCGGTCTTGCCGGCGATGCGATAACCGTCCACCTTGGCCAATCGACCCGTGCCCTCGTCGCTAATCACGCTCTCCAGCATGCGGCGCACTTGGGCGGCCACGTCGGCCGACATGACCCGCTCGCCCTGGGGCGCGGCGTCCAGCCTGAGAAACGAAATCGGTTTCAGCAGACCGTCATTGGCCAATACGGCATAGGCGCGCGCCAGTTGCAGGGCCGTGACCTGAATCCCGTAACCATAGGCGCGGCTGGCCTGTTGCACCGGCGACCAACGCCAATAGTCGCCGATGCGGCCGTCCGCCTCGCCGGGAAAACGGCTGCCGCTGCTCAGCCCGAACCCATTCCGATCCAGAGCCTTCCATAGCTGCTCCGCGCTCATGGAGAGGGCGATCTTGGTGGCGCCGATATTGCTCGATTTCTGCAGAATCTTGGTAATGTCGATCTCACCGTAGTTGACCGCGTCACGAATGGTGTTGGACCCGACGCGCAGATAGCCGGGCGCGGTGTTGACCGTGGTGGTGGGCGTGATCGTGCCCAGCTCCAGCGCCGCGGCCACGGTAAACGGCTTCATGGTGGAGCCGGGCTCGAAGACATCGGTCACCGCCCGGTTGCGGTAATTGGCGGACTCGAAACTGGCGCGGTTGTTGGGATTGAAGCTGGGCTGGTTGACCATGGCCAACACCTCGCCGCTGTGCACATCCAGGATCACCGCCGCAGCGGAGCGGGCACGATTGGTCTGTACCGCCGCCTTCAATTCACGATAGGCCAGATACTGCAGACGCCGATCGATGCTGAGCACCATGTCTTCACCGGGCTGCGGTTCGGCGATGCTCTCCACATCCTCCACCACGTCCCCCATGTTGTTCTTTAACACCCGTTTGCCGCCCTTGATGCCGCGCAGGCGTTCGTCCAGGGCCAGCTCCATGCCCTCCTGGCCGCGATCATCGATATCGGTAAAGCCGACCACATGGCCGGTCACCTCGGCCATGGGGTAATAACGCCGATATTCGCGCTGCAGCGCCACACCCGGCACCTTCAGGCGAGTGACTTTGTTGGCCAGTTCCGGTGACACATGACGTTTGAGATAGACGAACTCGCGTCCGGCGCGCTCGGCCACCCGTTGTTGCAACTCGGCGGCATCCATTTGCAACAGTTGGGCCAGCGGCTCCGCCTTGGCCGCCCCCTGGTTGCCCAGATACAGCTGGGGATTGACCCACACCGAGTCCACCGGTGTGCTGATAGCCAGCGGTTCGCCGTTGCGATCCATGATGACACCGCGATTGGCGGCCAGCTCCACGGTGCGCAGGGCGCGGGCGTCGCCCTGACCCTGGAGAAAATCGCGCTCGATCCATTGCAGATACACGGCGCGCCAAGCCAGCACGGCGGCCGCCAGCAACAGCACACCGAGCAACAGCCAGCGCCGCGCTGCGTTCAGTTTTACATCCCACTCACTCAAGGTTTGATCACCACCACCTGTTGCGGCTCGGGCAAGACCATGCCCAAGCGCTTGCGCGCAATCGATTCAATACGGCCGTGGGCCGCCCAGGTACTTTGCTCCAACTGCAATTGCCCCCACTCCACATCCATACGGTCCTGTGCCTGCTTCAAACTTTGCAGCTCGGCAAACAAGGTGCGGCTCTCGTATTTGGCGTAGACCACCGCCACGGCCGACATCAGCACCACCGCGCCGAGCATGGCGATCGCGCCGCCGTGCAGCAGCTGGCCGCCGTCACCCCGCGGCGCGGGGTTCGTCCGTAGCGCTGCCTTCATACCTTTTCCGCCACCCGCAATACGGCACTGCGGGCGCGCACGTTGTGCGCCAGCTCCGCGGCCGATGCGTGCACCGCCTTGCCCACCAGACGCAAGCGGGGGTTCAACTGATCCACGGTCACCGGCAGATCCGGAGGGAATTCATCCCCCCTGGCCTGGTCACGCATAAAGCGCTTCACGATACGATCCTCCAGCGAGTGAAAGCTGATTACCGCCAGGCGTCCACCGCGGTCAAGCACGTCCACCACCTGTTCCAGACAGCTGTGCAGATTCGCCAGCTCCTGATTGATGAAGATGCGGATTCCCTGAAAACTGCGCGTAGCCGGATGCTTGTCCTGCTCGCGTTGTTTGGGCATGACCGCCTTGATGATCGCCACCAACTGGCCGGTGGTTTCAATAGCCGTTTCCCGGCGCGCGGCGACGATGGCGCGCGCGATACGTTTGGCGAAACGTTCCTCGCCGTAGTCCTTCAGCACACGCGCGATTTCGGCCTCCTTGGCCTGGGCCAGCCAGGCCGCCGCCGACAGCCCGCGGCTGTTGTCCATGCGCATATCCAAAGGACCTTCGCGCATAAAACTGAAGCCGCGCGCGGCGTCGTCCAGCTGCGGCGAGGAGACCCCCAGGTCCATCAGGATGCCATCCACCCGCCCCATCAGGCCGGCCTCGGACACCACGCCGCCGAGCTCGGCAAAACTGGCGTGGTGGATACTGAAGCGGGCATCATCGCCGAAACGCTGCTGCGCGCTGGCGACGGCCTGAGGGTCCTTGTCTAGCCCCAGCAGACGGCCCGCGCTGCCCAGCCGCTGCAAAATGGCCTGGGCATGACCGCCTCTGCCAAAAGTGGCATCCACATAGACCCCTGCCGGTTTAAGCTTCAGCGCCTCCAAGGCCTCCTCCAGCAATACCGGGCGGTGGCTGTATTCGCCGCTCACCCCGCTCAAAATGATAGATTTTCCAGCTCTTCCGGCATGGCGTCCGTGCCGGCCGCCTCGGCCGCCAGCCATTCGTCGCGGTTGCCGTTCCAGATCTCTTCGTTCCAGATCTCAAACTTGTTGCCCTGCCCCACCAGCACGATGCGCTTGTCCAGCTGGGCGTACTCGCGCAGCACCGCCGGCAACAGGATGCGACCATTGCCGTCCACCTCGCATTCGCTGGCATAGCCCATCAGCAGACGCTGCAGGCGCCGGGCGCGCGGATTGAGGCTGGGCAGGCGGGAAAGCTTGCGCTCCAGCTGCTCCCACTCACTCTCCGGGAACAGCATCAGGCACTTATCAAAGTCGACCGTCAGCACCAAACGTCCCTCGCAGAGCTCCTGCAGGCGCTCACGATATTTGGCAGGGATCGCCATGCGACCCTTGGCGTCGACATTGATGGGGGTCACCCCTCTGAACAAGTGTTTTCTCCCTGAGCGTTTGAGACTGTCTTACCCACTATCGACCACTTTCCCCCACTTCTTGACACTATAGAAATCAGAAGACCTTCATGTCAAGCGAAATCACCACTTCAAAACAGCAATTCTTTCTTTTGTGACAGACACTTAGCGGAACAGAGCAGAGCGCGGAAGGGAATCACATCGCAGCCCAAACAGATAGGATTAACAAATCATCAACTTGAAAAGCGGACTTGAGTGTTTACTTTAAGTGTAAGAGGAGAAATGATACGTTTGCGGCCCACAAGGACGATTTGCGGAAAAATTCTGGAAGCAGAAAAAATTGGAGTCGGCCTGTAAGCCGGGTTCTGTCGAGAGCAGTCATTCATCTGGGATGTGCGTCGCCACACACCTCATGCAGCCTACCCGGGAACAGTGCGGGCCGCACCATTGTTCCCCTATTTGGCCTTGCTCCGGGTGGGGTTTACCTTGCCGCCGCATGTTGCCACCGGCGCGGTGCGCTCTTACCGCACCATTTCACCCTTACCGGCACCTTGCGGTGCTTAGGCGGTATGCTTTCTGTTGCACTTTCCGTAGACTCGCGCCCCCCAGGCGTTACCTGGCACCCTGCCCTGTGGAGCCCGGACTTTCCTCCATAGCCGGCATACAGCACGACTACAGCGACCGCCCGGCCGACTCCTGGCGCAAGCCTATCAGGCTTGCCGGCAAAGATCCATGGCGCTGTTGGCGCTTTACGCCGCAGCGCGGGCGTCATATAGTCAGCCAGGAACCCAACAAAGAGAGTGGGGTGGTTTGGCAACGC
Organism: Candidatus Tenderia electrophaga; assembly: GCA_001447805.1. NCBI lineage: Bacteria > Pseudomonadati > Pseudomonadota > Gammaproteobacteria > Tenderiales (SeqCode) > Tenderiaceae (SeqCode) > Tenderia (SeqCode) > Tenderia electrophaga (SeqCode). The sequence goes on along the minus strand of CP013099.1, from coordinate 804,020 downwards.
CAAAATCATACTATAAGGAAAGTGTCAGCGACGCTGGCGGGGGGCGGGTTCCGATGCAGACTCAGCGTGAACCCGGGAAGCTGCAACGGCGTCTCCTTATCCTGGCGGCAGGGGGCACCATTCTTACAGCGCTGCTAGTCGCGATCTCGGTAGCCGTCCCGCTGTACCAGCACAACAAACAACAACATCAACAGCGCCTGATGGCGGCCACGACCAGTCTCGCCCTGGCCGCCAACGAACACCTCAAGACGCTCGGCATCATCGCCGCTCAGATATCCAGCCGCAGCCACGCCCGTACCTTGCTGCAGCAGTATCGCAACAAGCAACTCGATCTCGCTGAATTACGCAGCCAGACGAGGCCGATACTCGAGGATGCCATGGCCGGCACGCCGCAAATCGTCGGCATTACGCGGCTGGATCGAGATGCTACGCCGCTAGTCGCGGTCGGGCACACCCCGGCCAAGCAGGCATGGCTCATCCCCCAGGACGAGGACAGAGGACCCAGCATCGGCCCGATTTTTCAAGTTGAGACGCAGCGGGTGTTTCTGGTCGGCACGCCCATTCTGAGCAGTGACGGCGAGCGCATCGGCACCGACATCGTCACCTTTTCCGCCACTCCGTTGCTGCAACTGTTCACGGCGGCGCTTGCGTTTGACCACGGCGAAACCGTCTATTTAGGTGTTTTGGATAACGGCCAGCTGACCGTCATCTCTCCATACAACGGCACCGCACAGCCAGACCAGCCGTTTATTGGTACCGCCTTAGACAAGGCGCTGCAGGGAGAAAGCGGTGTCATGGCGCCGGGCACAAACGGCAACAACGAAGGGGCAATCACCGCCTACGCCCCCATCACCCGCCACCCGCCCTGGGCACTCGCGCTCAGCGTTGATGCGAGCAAGCTTTACGCGCCGCTGCGCGAGCAGGCCGTTGTGATATTGATCATCGTGGCGGCGTTGATCCTCGTTGCCATGGCGCTGATCATCCATATACTGCGTCCGCTGACCGGCCGCATGATGATCCACACCAGCGAATTGCAACAGCAGATCAACAAAAACACCATCGACCTGCAACGCAGCAATCGGGCCCTGTCGGCGATCAGCGCGTGCAGCAATGCCCTGGTGCATGCCCGCGACGAGAAGGATTTGCTGCGCGATATATGCAATATCATCGTCGCCGTCGGCGGCTATCGCCTGGCCTGGATCGGCTATGCCCAGGACGACGACGCCAAATCGGTGCTGCCCGCGGCGCAGGCGGGGTTCGACGATCACTACCTAGACAACGCCAGGCTTAGCTGGTCCGAAGACGACCCGCGCGGCCGCGGCCCGGGCGGCACGTCGATCCGCAGCGGCGCCCCCTGCATCGTGCGCGACGTACTCAACGACGCCCGCTTCGAACCCTGGCGCGACGAAGCCACCCAACGCGGTTTCGCCTCGGTCATCGGCCTGCCCTTGACTTACGAGGATAGGGCCTTCGGCACCCTGCTAATCTATGCCGCTGAACGCGACGCCTTCGACCCGGAAGAGGTGCGCCTGTTGCGCGAACTGACCGATGATCTGGCGTATGGCATCATGATGCTGCGCACGCGCGAAGAGCGGCAGTGGGCCGAGCAGGAACTGATCGATTCAGAGGAACGCTGGCGCTCCTTGACCGAGAACTCTCCGGACCACATCCTTACCCTGAACGCGGCGCTGCGCATCGAGTTCGCCAATCATGCCGCGCCGGGGCAACGCGTCGAAGACCTGATCGGCACTTGCATTCTGGATTACGTCGAAAACCCCTTCAAACGCCGCGAGGTGGAAAGCAAGCTGAGAACCACCCTGAGCGCAGGCGCGCCCTGCAGCTATGAGACCGAGCACACCGCCCCCGACGGCGACATTATCTATTATGAATCGCGGGTCGCACCACGCATCGTCGACGGCGACATCGTCGGCCTCACCCTGAGCACGCGCGACATCACCCAACGCAAGCGCGATGAGGCCCAGATCCAGCATCTGGCCTATCATGACGAACTCACCGGCCTACCCAATCGGCGTTTATTGATGGACCGACTGGATCACAGCCTCGCCATCGCCCGGCGTCACCACACCAAGGGCGCCCTGCTGTTTCTCGATCTCGATCGCTTCAAGACCATCAATGACTCCCTCGGCCATGCCGTAGGCGACGCCGTGCTCTGCGAAGTGGCGAAGCGCTTGAGTCAACACGTGCGCGCCGAAGACAGTGTCGCGCGACTCGGCGGCGACGAATTCATGGTATTGCTGCCGGAACTCAAAAACGACGACAACGAGGCCAGCTACGAGGCCAGCGTAGTGGCGGAAAAACTGCGCCACAGCCTTTCCCAGCCCTACTTCCTCAACGGTCATCAGTACCACACCACCCCCAGCATCGGCGTTGTCATCTTCCCCTTCGTCGACGAATCGGCCGATGACATTCTCAAGCACGCCGACACCGCCATGTACCGCGCCAAGGCCGCCGGTCGCGACGAGATTCGCTTCTATCGACCCAGCATGCAGGAAGCGGTGGACCAACGCCTGGGCCTGGAAAAAGATTTGCGCGCAGCGTTGCAGGAGGAATCCTTCCAACTTCACTATCAACCGCTGATGGACAATGACCATCGTGTCGTCGGCGCCGAAGCCCTGCTGCGTTGGCACCATCCGCAACGCGGCTGGGTCTCGCCGGAAGAATTCATTCCCGTGGCGGAAGAGACCGGCATCATCCTCCCCCTGGGCGACTGGGTCATGCAACAAGCCATCGCCCAAGTAAAGCAATGGCAGTCCCATAGCTGGGCGCAGCAGACCGGTTTCATGGCCATTAATATCAGCGCGCGCCAGTTTCATCAAAGCGACTTCGTCGCCGACATCACCCGCGCCCTTGAACGGCACGGCGTGCAACCGGATTATCTGAAGCTGGAATTGACCGAAAGCCTGGTCATCGAAGACATCGTCGACACGGTGGCCAAGATGGAGGCGCTCAGAGAGCTGGGCGTACACATCGCCATCGACGATTTCGGCACCGGCTATTCCTCGCTGGCCTATCTCAAACGCCTGCCCATCGATCAGATCAAGATCGATAAATCCTTCGTCCTCGACCTCACCACCGACCGCAATGACGCCGCCATTGTCGAGACCATTATTTCAGTGGCGCGTCACTTGAGCCTTGGGGTCGTGGCCGAAGGCGTGGAGACGGTCGAGGTGTTACAGGCGCTCAAGCAGAACCTGTGTTACATCTTTCAGGGCTATTACTTCAGCCAACCCTTGCCGGGGCCGGCCTTCGTCGCCATGGTCGAGAACAACCAAACGCCCGAGCCGGCCTAACCCATTATTCCCCGGTACTCAGCGCCAGGGCCAGGCGATACACGGCGTTCTTTTTCTGGCCGCTGATCCGGGCCGCCAGCGCCGCCGCCTGCTTGAGCGGCAACTCCGCCATCAGGATGCGCAGCAGACGCTGCACTTCAGCATCGGCTTCACCGGTCTCCGGCTTGCCCGCCCCGCGCACCAGAATCACACATTCGCCTTTACGCTGATCCGGATCCCCCTGCACCCAAACCAGCAAGGCACCCAGGGCGTCGCCGTGAATTGTCTCGAAGCGCTTGGTCAGCTCGCGCGCGATCACCGCCCGGCGATGAATACCGAACACATCGCGCATGTCGGCCAGGCTGTTCTCAATACGGTGCGTGGATTCATAAAAGATTAGCGTGCGCGTATCATCGGCCAGCGCCGCCAGCCGCTGGCGCCGTGCCGCGGCCTTGGCCGGCAAGAACCCCTCGAAGACAAAGCGATCCGAGGGCAGGCCGGACGCCGACAGGGCCGCGATCAAGGCGCTCGCGCCCGGCACCGGCACTACCTGCAGCCCCGCGGCGCGCGCCGCCTGCACCAAGTGGTAACCCGGATCGCTGACCAAGGGCGTGCCGGCATCCGAGATCAGGGCGATGGATGCACCCGCCTGCAAGCGCGCCACCAGCGTGTCGCAGAGCTGGCGCTCGTTGTGCTCATGATAGGCCTGGCAGGGCGTACGCACGCCGAAATGCTGCAGCAGCTTGCCGCTGTGGCGGGTATCTTCTGCCGCGATCAGGTCGACGTCATTCAACACCTCCAGCGCGCGCGGTGTCATATCCCCGAGGTTGCCGATGGGGGTGGCGACCAGATAAAGAATGCCTTGCGTCGTCATTGAGTAAAACGGTCTGCGCTGAGGTCGGGGCGACAGGGTAGCATGCCATGATATACTGAGTGCCGGCGTATGTCCGCTCAGCGACACCTACATTTTATCCATTGCATCCACAAGCTCAACTATGCCGCGCCCTGTAACGCCAGCCAGTTTTCCCAAGCTCTGCAGCGCCCTGGCCATCAGCATCTTGGTCAGCGCCTGTGCCGCGCCGCCGCGCCAAGCCACTGAGACGGACCCGGCGCTTAGCAGCCAACCGTTTGTGACCCAGGCCGAGGACTCCAGCGCCAAAGGCAATTACGTCATCGCCGCGCAAAGCTATCTCAGACTGGCGCAACAAAGCAGTGGCGTGGAGCGGCAACAATACCTGCTCGCCGCCGCCGCCATCCTCACCCGTGGCCAACACACCCAACGTGCCGGCGCCATCCTGGACCGCATCGAACCGGCGCAGCTGCCGACCACCGACCGGATCCGTTACCAGTTCGCCCGCGCCCGCCTGGCCCTGTTGGAACTGCAGCCCGAACTGGCCTTGAACCACTTGCGCCTGCCGGAAGCCATTGTCCCTGCCGATCTGATGGGTGAATGGCGCAGCCTGCGTGCCGAGGCCTATAGCATGAGCGGCAATCATCTGGAGGCGGTGCGCGAACGCATCCTGCTGGAAGACACCCTCAGCGCCGCCGAGGAGATCCGCCGCAATCACCGTCAAATCTGGGAGACCCTCAACCGCCTGAACAGCGCCGTGCTCGACACTTTGCGTAGCGCCCCGGCGCCGGACACCCTGAGCGGCTGGCTGGAGTTGGCGCGCATCTACCAAACCGCCCTGGGCGACCCCGAGCAACTGGAACGGCGCCTGCAGGCCTGGCTGGACGCGTACCCCGCGCACCCCGCCGCCGAACAATTCATCGCCGAACTGTTGATCTATGAAGACATCCAGCTCGACCGCCCCGAACATATCGCCCTGCTGCTGCCCCTGAGCGGCAACTTCGCCACCCCGGCCAAGGCGGTACGGGACGGTTTTCTGGCGGCCTATTACGCCCGCAACAGCGAGCGTTACACCCCCGAGATCCGCATCTATGACACCACCGACGACGTCGAGTCGGGACTGGCGGTCTATCAGCGCGCCGTCGACGAGGGCGCCGACTTTATCGTCGGCCCGCTGCATAAACCCCTGGTCGAGGCCCTGGCGCAGCACGCCAATCCCGTGCCCGAGGAAGACATCGCCCCGCCGGGGCTGCTGTCCGCCGTGATCGAACCGGCGCAGCCCGCCGCAGCCGAACCCATGGCGGTGCCGACGCTGGCCTTGAATTACTGGAGCGATGAAAACCGGGTGGCGGAAAACTTCTACCAGTTCGGCCTGCTGCCGGAAGACGAGGCACGCCAGGTGGCGGAACGCGCCTGGCTCGAGGGTTACGACCAAGCCCTGATCCTGGCGCCGGAGGGTGAATGGGGCGAGCGTATGTACGCCACCTTCGCGCGGCACTGGCAACAACTCGACGGCCGAGTGCTGGAGGCGCAACGCTATGACCCTTCACGCCACGACTTCTCGGCGCCGGTGATCGAACTGTTGAATATCGACGCCAGCCGCGCGCGCAAGCGCGCCCTGGAGCGGGTCACCGGGCTGGATATCAAATTCGAACCGCGCCGGCGCCAGGACGTGGATTTTATCTACCTGGCCGCCTTCCCCAATCAGGCGCGCCAGATCCGGCCGCAACTGAAGTTCTATTACGCCGCCGGCATCCCGGTCTACAGCTCCTCGCACGTGTATAGCGGTGAACCCAATCCGACCCAGGACCGCGACATGGACGGCATTGTGTTTTGCGACATGCCCTGGGTGCTGAGTCATGTGCCGGGAGACGGACTCGCTTGGGACACGTTTACCGACATCTGGCACAGTAACGCCATTCCCTTTAAACGGCTGTATGCCCTGGGTATCGACGCCTATCGCCTCATCGGTCAACTGCAACAGCTGCGTGACAGCCCCCAGGCCCATTTCGATGCCGCCACCGGCACGCTCTATATGGACCAGTCCAACCGCATTCACCGGCAGCTGCTGTGGGCACGCTTTCGCGGCGGCAAACCGGAGCTGATCGAGCCGACGCCGCCGCCGGACGCGGGCGCATGAGCAAGACCGCGCAGCAGACCGCCGGCACCCACGCCGAAGCCCAAGCCTGTGCCTATCTGGCAGATCAGGGCCTGAGCCTGGTGGAACGCAACTACCGCTGCCGCCAGGGCGAGATCGACCTGATCATGCAGCACGGCAATACCACCGTCTTCGTCGAAGTGCGTTACCGGCGCAACAGCGGCTTTGGCTCCGGCGCCGAAACGGTGGATCGACGCAAGCAACAAAAGCTGATTAACGCTGCCGCCCATTACCTGCAGCGGCAACCGCGCCGGGCGCAACAACCGGCCCGTTTCGATGTCATCTCCATGCGCCCGGCGCCGAAGGCGCTGCACATCGAATGGATTCAAGATGCGTTTCAAGCGGGCTAGCCCGGATTTCCCGCCACAACTCATGGCACGAAATCCGGGCCAGGGTTACACTCCGAATCAATGAACCAATAAGCAAAGGACAGAATCCATGGATGCAATCGCGCGCATTCAACAGACATTTCAGGACAGCGCCCATACCAAATTGCAGGCGGCCGGCCCCCTGGCGCCGGTGATCGATGCGGCGGCCACTGTGCTGGTCCAGCAATTGCTCAACGGCCACAAGATTCTCAGCTGCGGCAACGGTGGCTCCGCCGCCGACGCCCAGCACTTTTCTTCCGAACTGCTGAATCGCTTTGAGATGGAACGGCCCGGCCTGCCCGCCATCGCCCTGACCACCGACAGTTCCACGCTGACCTCCATCGCCAACGACTACCGCTACGAGGACGTATTCGCCAAGCAGGTGCGCGCCCTGGGCCAACCCGGCGACATCCTGCTGGCGATTTCCACCAGCGGCCGCTCGCCCAGCATCATCAGCGCCGTCGATGCCGCCCATGAGCGCGACATGCGCGTCATTGCCCTGTCGGGCCGTGACGGCGGCGAACTGCCCAATCATTTGAACGAAGGCGATGTGGAGATCCGCGTGCCGGCCGCTTCCACTGCGCGCATTCAGGAAGTCCATTTGCTGACCATTCACTGTCTGTGCGAGCAAATCGATTTGCAGATTTTCGGCCAAGAAGGATAGACCCGTATGCCAGCGCTGCGCTTAACCCTCGCCCTGGTCAGCCTGATCTCACTCTACGGCTGCGCCGCCGGCCCGGCCATTATCGCCGGCGGTGCCGTGGTGGGCGCCGCCGCGGTGGACCGGCGGGCCACCACCACCATGGTCGACGACAACAGCATCGAGCTCAAGATCAAGGAGGCCATCTACACCGATGACAGCCTGAAACGCGATGTCAACGTCAGTGTCACCAGTTATAACCGGGTGGTATTGCTCACCGGTGAAGTGCCCACGGCCGAGATGCGCGCCCGGGTGGTGCGCCATGCCCAGCATGTGGACAAGGTGAAAAAGATCTACAACGAGACCATTGTCGCCCCGCAATCCGAGTTCGCCTCACGCCGGCTGGACACCTGGATCACCACCAAGGTCAAATCCACCCTGCTCAATACCGAGGGCATCAAGGCGCTGAATATCAAGGTGGTGACCGAAAACCAGATTGTCTATCTCATGGGCCTGGTGACGCGCGCAGAGGGCGATATCGCCGCCAATAAGGCGCGCCAGGTGAAAGACATCAAACAAATCGTCAAGCTGTTCGAATACATCCAGCCCTCCGCCACGTGAGCATCGATCCCGCCTTTCGCAAGCGCCTCATCCAGGCCAGCGGCGCTGACAACGTCCTCACCGAGCCCTCGGACTGCTGGCCCTACGGCTATGACAACAGCCGCCGCCAGGCCCTGCCCGAGGCCGTGGTGATGGCCACCGACCATGCCCAAATCCAGCGCCTGGTCGAGCTCTGCCATCAAGAGAAGATCCCGCTCATCGCGCGCGGCCGCGGCACCGGCACCACCGGTGCCACTGTGCCCGTTCACGGTGGCATCGTGCTCTCCATGGAGCGTATGACGCGCCTCATCAAGATGGACCCGGCCAACCGCGTCATGGTGGTAGAGCCGGGCATCACCAACCAGCAGGTACAGGACGCGGCCAAGGAACACGGTTTCTTCTGGTCGCCCGACCCCACCAGCGCCGCCTTCTGCACCGTGGGCGGCAATCTGGCCTACAACTCGGCCGGGCCGCGCACCGTGAAGTACGGCGCCACCCGCGACAACGTGCTCGGCCTGCGCGCCGTCACCGGCGAAGGTCGCGAGATCCGCACCGGGGTCTATACCACCAAGGGGGTGGTGGGCTATGACCTGACCCGACTGCTGATCGGCTCCGAGGGCACCCTGGCGGTGATCACCGAGGCGACCCTGAAGCTGACGCCGCTGCCGGAGGCCAAGCTCACCCTGCAAGCGGTCTATCGCGACATCGGCAGCGCCGCGGCGGCGGTATCGGCCATCATGGCCCAGCCGGTCATCCCCTGCGCCCTGGAATTCATCGACGGCCAGGCCATCGAGATGATTCGCAACTATTCCCAGGCCGAGCTGCCTGAAGGCGCCGGCGCCATGCTCATGATTGAGGTGGACGGCCTCGAGGCAGGCCTGGAGCAGGCCGCCGAGCGGGTGGCGGCGGCGGCGCGCACCGCGGGCGTGATCGACGTCACCTTGGCCCAGAGTGAGGCCGAGGTGCAGCGGCTATGGCAAACGCGCAAGGCCCTGTCGCCGGCGCTGCGCAACATCGCCCCGAAAAAGATCAATGAAGACGTAGTGGTGCCGGTATCGGAAATGCCGGCTCTGATCGGGGGATTGGAGCAACTGGCGCAAAAATACGCCATCACTATCGTCAATTTCGGCCATGCCGGCAACGGCAATATCCACGTCAATCTGCTCATCGACCCGGATGATCCGCAACAAATGGAGAATGCCGACCACTGCCTGGACGAGGTGTTTACTCTAGTGCTGCGACTCAATGGCAGCATTTCCGGGGAACACGGTGTGGGCCTGGAAAAACGCGACTTCGTGGCACGCGAAATCGACGCCGCCACCCTGGAGCTGATGCGTCGCATCAAGGCCCAGTTCGATCCACACAATATCCTCAACCCGGGCAAAACGCTGCCCCCGGCACCGGGCTGACTGCTATGAAGCCCGTGTTACTGTGCATCGGCGTTTGTTGCGTCGGGCTCGGTTTTGTAGGCATATTCCTGCCCTTGCTACCCACCGTGCCTTTCGTATTGGTGGCGGCCGCCTGCTTCGCCAAATCGTCGCAGCGCCTTCATCAGTGGCTGCTGGCCAGCCGCCATTTCGGCGCGCTCATTCATCACTGGCAAACCACGCGCTCCATCCCCAAACGGGCCAAACGCGCGGCCCTCGCCCTCCTGATCGCCAGCGGCGCCCTGTCCGTCTACCTGATGGACAGCCTGCTGCTGAAACTCCTGGTGGCGAGCTTTTTACTCATTCCCGCCATCATCCTCCTACGCCTGCCCAGCAGCCCAGCTGCCGACTGTCATTAAACCGGAATAACCCTATAGTTGCGGCCGCCGCACCCGATACTAGTAGATAGGGACCGATGATCAAACCGAGGCGGGAGACAACAAAAAATGAAACCCTTTTTGGTTATTCTGGGTTTTTTCTTTCTGGCACTGGCGCTACTGGGCGTCATCCTGCCGCTCATGCCGACCACCTGTTTCGTATTGGCGGCGGCGGCCTGTTTCGGCAAATCTTCCGAACGTTTTTATCAATGGTTGTTGGCCAGTCGCGTCTTCGGCCCCATGATCCGTGATTGGCAGGCGACCCGCTCCATGCCCCGGCGCGCCAAGCGGGTGGCCATCACCAGTATTCTGTGCGCCGGCACCGTGTCGCTTGTGCTGCTGGAGTCGGGCAGCCTGCAACTGCTGGTGCTCGCCCTATTGCTGGTGCCCATTGGTATCATCTTGAAATTACCCACCACTGAAGAACTGACCCCACTGCGCAACCATCACTAGGGCCTGTTAACAGACCTAACTGCGCCCGAGGGCATTGAGATAGATCTTTTCGTCGTCCTCCGAATGGCAGCAGGCGATGATCTCGGTAAAACGATCTTCAAAAGCCTGCATATGGGTCACGGCGATCTTGGCCGCAGCCTCCCTGGGATAGGCGTACACACCGGTACTGATGCAGGGAAAGGCGATGCTGCGCAGGCCTTTGTCCAGGGCCCACTTGAAGCTCTCCCGGTAACAACTCTTCAGCAGCTCCGCCTCATTATGCGCGCCGCCCTGCCAGACCGGCCCGGCGGTATGGATCACATAGCGGGCGGGCAGGCGAAATCCGGGGGTCAGGCGCGCCTCACCGGTGGGGCAACCGCCCAGCCGTTCGCAGGCCTGGTTCAGTTCAGGGCCGGCGGCGCGACGAATGGCGCCGTCCACCCCGCCGCCGGGGCGCAAGGCGGTATTAGCGGCATTGACAATGGCATCCACCCGCAGCTGAGTGATCTCTTCGCAAACGACCTTGATCATCGCGCCCCCTAAATGGGCATCAAGCCGACCTCTTGCCAAGCGGGTTACATAACGGGATTACTTCACCAGCTGCCGGGCAGTATCCAGATAGGTCTGGCCCTGTGCTGTTACGGTGTCGGCATCGCCGCTTTCCGAGGCCAGGTGCACCGCTTCCAGTGTCTCCGCCAACTCGCTTACCTCGCTGGCCATTTTACCAAGTGCGTTTTCTAGAGTGTAGGTCAGCCGGTGCACTTCATGAAGATCCTTCTCCACCAATTTATCCTGCTTGATAATGTCGGCGAGCTTGGCGTTGTATTCGGAGAAGTTGGTCATCGCCTGCGCCAACGTCTCGGCGGGCAACCCCTCAAAGTGGTCGGGAAGCTCATCAGCAACCACGGTGGAAATGGATGCCGGGAGCATCAGCACGGCAGCGAATACAAGGTTTAATACTTTCATGAGATCCTCTCTCGTTAACTGGGACGGATAATGGTTGGCCGGCTGGGCGTGCCATGAGGCCAAGCCGGCGGTCGATTTCACAGCCTTCGGCCAATCAACTGAGCGCGATGTTTACATTAATACGAATGATTGTCAATATCATTACCATTCAAAGTAATTCGCGTAAAAAAAGCGCCGGACCATGACTCGCCCGGCGCCGGCACAGCTTGGTCCGACCACGCAGCGCCGTGAGGCGCATTGGCGGCGTTACTTCACCACTCGCAGATTGGGGCGCCGTTTACCCGCCGGCCCCGAGGGTTCGTTGTCCGGCGGTTGCGGCCCCTGATCCCCGTCGTCCATGGACTCGTCCTCGTCGGAGAACACCATGCCGCGGCCGTTTTCCTTGGCATACACCGCCATCACCGCCGCTGGCGGCACGCTCACCTGCATGGAAACACCGCCGAAACGGGCGTTGAACATCACCCAGTCATTGGTCAACTCCAGACTGCGCACCGCCTGGGGGCCGATATTCAGAATAATACGACCGTCCTGCACATATTGCTCCGGCACGGTGACATTGGCCGCCTCGGCGTTCACCAACAGATAGGGGGTGAGGTTATTGTCGACGATCCAGTCATGGATGGCCCGGATCAGATAGGGGCGGGATGAAATCATGGTTTGAATCCTTTTGCTGCTCGTTGCTGATTCGGCACCTAGGCGCGAATGGCGCGCTCCTCGTCGGTCAAACTGGCCTGAAACGCATCGCGCTGAAACAGGCGCTCAGCATATTGCAACAGGGGCTTGGCCTGGGCCGGGAGTTCGATCTGGTACTGGGGCAGACGCCACAACAGGGTCGCCAGGCTACAATCCACCAGACTGAACTCGTCGCTCATAAAAAAGGGCTTTTGCTCGAAGATGGGCGCAACCGCCATCAGGCCGTCGCGCAGGATGATACGGGCCTTGTCGGCTCGGCTGGTATCGGGACCGCTGAGATCGTCCAACAGGCTGAACCAGTCACGTTCGATACGGTAAAGAAACAGGCGGCTCTGGGCACGCGATACCGGGTCCACCGGCATCAGTGATGGATGGGGAAACCGTTCGTCCAGATATTCCATGATGATGCGCGAGTGATACAGCACCAGATCTCGATCCACCAGGGTGGGTAGGGAGTTGTAAGGGTTGAGCTCCAACAGGTCTTCGGGCAGGTGTTCGTCATTCAAGATGATGACTTCGACGACGATGTTCTTCTCTGTCAGGACCATCCTGGCGCGGTGACTATAGGGACAATTGCTATCCGAATAAATGATCATCACCGGCCTTCTACCTGCAGATACCGCCATTATGCAAACTCCCTGGACGTAATAACTAAAGCATGGAATATGTTGATCGCGCAGCGCCTGCATGCGCGTCACATTGTGAGGTTGGTTATTATACCCCCGGGGGCTGGGCTTTGTCAGAAGCGGGTCGCATGAATCTATATATCGCTGGGGTAGCGACGAATCACTTCACAATCAGCATGCCGCGATACATGCCCATCTGACAGGTAAACGCAAATTCGCCCGCCTGCGGCGGCGTAATCTCCACCCGCTTAGTTTGATTTAGCGGCAACTCGACGCTGATCTCCAAATCCGGGAAAATGACTTGCTCGGCGCAGGGTGAGGCGTCACGGCGGATAAAATTCAAGTTGACCGTCGCACCGCTGTTCACTTCAATGGTGGCGGGTGTATACACGCCGTTATCGACAATCACGTCGACGCTGTCGCTCACCGCGCGCACCTGTGCGGGCCTGGCCAGCCAAAACCACCAGACGATAAAGCCGATCAAGAACAGACCCAACAGGTTCACCCAAAGACTCATGACCCGCTCCTGTGCGGCTTGAACCAACGCAGCCGATTGGCATTGCTCACCACCGTCACCGACGACATGGCCATGGCCGCGCCGGCGATCATGGGGTTGAGCAGCAGACCGGTGACGGGGAACAGGATGCCGGCGGCGACGGGGATGCCCAGGCTGTTGTAGACAAAGGCGCCGAACAGGTTCTGTTTGATGTTACCCACCGTGGCCTTGGAGATACTGATGGCATCCGCCACGCCGTGCAGCGAGCCGCGCATCAGGGTGATGTCGGCACTCTCGATAGCGACGTCGGTGCCGGAGCCGATGGCGAAGCCCACGTCGGCGCGCGCCAACGCCGGGGCGTCGTTGATGCCGTCGCCCACCATGGCCACCACCTCACCGCGCTTTTGCAGTGCGGCCACCTTGTCCGATTTGTCTTCCGGCAGCACCTCGGCCATCACCTCATCAATGCCCACCTGTTTCGCCACCGCCGCAGCGGTGGCTTGATTATCGCCGGTAATCATCACCACCTTGAGGCCGTTTTGATGCAACCGTTCGATGGCCGCCCGCGAATCCTCTTTGATGGTGTCGGCCACCGAGACGATGCCCAGATAGCGGCCGTCGGCGGCCACGAACATGGGCGTCTGGCCCTGGTCGGCCAGCCGTTGCGCCTGATCTTCATGGGCGCCGATATCGATGCCGCGCTCCGTCATCAGCTTGCGGTTGCCCAGCAATAGTCGGCGGCCGTCCACCTCACCCTCCACACCGTGTCCGGTAATGGCATTGAAGTTTTGGGTCGACCCCAATTCCAGATTGCGCGCTTGCGCCGCCGTGACGATGGCCTCGGCCAGCGGGTGTTCGGAACCCGCCTCCAGGCTGGCGGCCAATTGCAGCAGCTGTGATTCATCGCCTTCGATCGGTACCAGTTCGGTCACGGCGGGCCGCCCCTCGGTCACGGTGCCGGTCTTGTCCAGCACGATGGTGGTGAGCTGGCCGGCGCGCTGCAGCGCCTCGCCGTTGCGGATCAACACGCCGTACTCGGCCGCCTTGCCCACGCCGACCATGATGGAGATGGGCGTGGCCAGCCCCAGGGCGCAGGGGCAGGCGATGATCAGCACCGTCATGGTGGCCACCAGCATGTAGGAGACCTTGGGGTCCGGCCCAAAATTGAACCAGGTTATCAAGGTAATCACGGCAATGATCAGCACCGTGGGCACGAATACCGCGGAGACCTTGTCGGCCAGGCGGCCGATGGCCGGTTTGGCGTTCTGGGCCTGGCGCACCATCTGGATAATGCGCGCCAGGGCGGTGTCCTTACCGATGCGGGTGGCGCGGTACAAGAAGGTGCCGGACTTGTTCATGGTCCCGGCGGCCACCTCATCACCCACCTGCTTCGCCACCGGCATGGGCTCGCCGGTGAGCATGGACTCGTCGATATTGGAGTGACCCTCGATGATCTCGCCGTCCACGGCGATCTTCTCGCCCGGCCGCACCCGCAGGGTTTCGTTCAGCCCCACCTGCTCGATGGGCACGTCCTGTTCGCGGCCGTCACGCACCACCCGCGCCGTTTTCGGTTGCAGGCCGATAAGGCGCTTGATCGCCTCCGAGGTCTTGCCGCGGGCGCGCATCTCCAACGCCGAGCCGAAGTTGATCAGGGCGATGATGATCAGCGCCGCCTCGAAATAGACGTGGCGCGCCTGCTCCGGCACCAAGGTCGGCACCAGGATGATGAGTATGGAGAACAACCAGGCCGCGCCGGTGCCTAGAGCGATGAGCGTATCCATGTTGGCGTTGTGATTGCGGAATGACTTCCAGGCGCCGGTGAAGAAACGGCCGCCGGAATAGCGCATGACGAAGAGGGTGATCAGCCCGACCACGCCCCAGAACCAACGCCCCGCCCCGCTCAACTCGGGCATATTGCCGGTGACGCTGAGCAACACCAGTGGCGCGCCCAGCGCCGCCGCCACCCCCGTCTTCTTCAGCAGCTCGCGGTAGTGGGCCTGCTCGGCCGCCTCCTTCTCCTCGGCCTCTGCTGCGGTGCCCTGCAACTCGGCCGCCTCGTAACCGGCCGCCTCGACAGCCTGGACCAGTGTATCGGTGTCCACCTCACCTTCCACGTCGGCGCTGTGCTCGGCGAAGTTGACACTGGCGCGCCGCACTCCCGGTGCCTTTTGCAACGCCTCCTCGACTGTCGCGACACAGCCAGCGCAGCTCATGCCGCCGATGGAGAGATGGATGGTCTTTTCCGCTTTGCCCATTAGAATGCCTCAATTCCATGCCTTGGCGTAGGTTGGGGTAAGCGCATTCCGCGCACCCCAACACGGCGCCCTTTCCGCGCCCCCAAGCGCTGGGGTACGCGGCATGCGCTTACCCTTCATGCCTTATGGCTGCAACCCACCTATTTCTTCCAGGCGCCGGGTGCTGCCCCTACAGGTCTGACGCGTTGGGGTGCGCTGCGCTTACCCCAACCTACGGTCAATGTTTATCAATCCTCCAGACTCTTCGCCACTCTCTCCAACTTGCCCCGCACCGTCTCGGCGATCTGCGCCACACCGGGCTTGTCTACCAGCTGCAAGACCGCCGCTGGGTCCATAAAAGCCACTGTGATGGCGCCATCATCCTCTTCCCGCACCACGACGTTGCAGGGCAGCAACAAACCGATATCCGGATCGGCCTCGATGGCCTGTTTCGCTAAGGGCGGATTGCAGGCACCGAGGATGCGGTAGGGCAGACGCTCATGATCAAGCTTTTTCTTGAGTGTCGCCTGCACATCGATATCCGTAAGCACACCGAAGCCCTCGTTACCCAGCGCCTCGGTCACCTTGGCCACCGCCTCATCAAAACCACAGGACAATTGCACACTAAAACCGTAATTAGACATCAGCGTTCTCCTCTCGTTACTTCAACAAATTCTTAACCACGATAATCAAGACGATCACTATCGCCGCCATGAGCAAAAATCCCCAGGGCATGTCGTGCAACCCAATGCCGGAACTCTGTCGGATCAACTCCTCGTTCATTGCCGCTCCTCACCTTAACGCAGACCGCGATTACGCTGCTGATTCTGATACCAGGCGGCATAGACGGGATTGGGCCAGCGCGATTGAAACCACTCGATCACCGCATCGATCTCCCGGTCGCTCAATTGCCCGCGCCAGCCCGGCATCTTGCCCTTACCCGGCGCGCTGCCGTTGAGGATCATCTGCTTCAACCACTGTTTGGAGTGGTGCCAGGCGTGACCGGTTCCGTTCAAGGGCGGTGGCGGGAACATGCCCTCGGCGTCGCGTTGACGCCAATTGGGATCCCCCTGGCCTCGGTCACCATGACACTGGGCGCAGTGCTCACGGTAGACCGACTCGCCCAGTACGACCAATTCCGGATCGTGAGAACGCTCCACGGCAGGGCCGGAGAGGGTCTCCAGGGCGCTAGCCGGATCCTGGGGAGAGGAGTCACAGGCGGTGAGCGCCAAGGCCAAAATCATAGGAGTAACCGTGTAGTTATTCATCGTTTAAATAATAACAAACGGATCAAGTATTGCGTTTGAGCTGTATTCAACCATGTTTGCCTAATCGTTGTGGACATATCGTTCCGGCGCCTCATTGAACCGCTGCAGACAACGCTCCGAACAAAACACATGTTGCTGCCCCTGATACAGCGTCTTCACCATGGCCGTCCAGGCATCCACGCGCATGCCACAGACCGGGTCCTGCACCCAGTCGTGCCTGTCGCTCCGGCGATCCCGCAGGGCCCCGTCCTCCAGCCACAGCACCCGGTCGGCAATCTCTTCCACCCGGGGATCGTGAGTCACCATCACCACGGCACAGCCCTCGTCACGGGCAATATCGTGGAGGATCATCATCACCTCCTGGCCGCGATGGGAATCGAGATTACCGGTGGGCTCGTCGGCCAACA
Source organism: Candidatus Tenderia electrophaga (assembly GCA_001447805.1). NCBI lineage: Bacteria > Pseudomonadati > Pseudomonadota > Gammaproteobacteria > Tenderiales (SeqCode) > Tenderiaceae (SeqCode) > Tenderia (SeqCode) > Tenderia electrophaga (SeqCode). The sequence continues at coordinate 787,188 of CP013099.1, read as the reverse complement.
GGATAGGTGGTCGGTTGATCAGGGCACGGGCGATGGCCACCCGCTGTTGCTCACCTCCCGAAAGGGTGTGGGGCAGGGCGCCGGCGCGCGCTGTCAGGCCCAGGCGGGATAATAGCTCCGCCGCCCGTGGTCGGGCCGCCTTGACGCCGCCGGGGGCCAGCTGGGCGGGCAATAGCACGTTCTCCTCCACGCTCAGCGCCTCCATCAGATTAAAGGCCTGGAAGACAAAGCCAATCTGCTGTGCACGCAGCCGGGCCAACTGTGCCTGAGCGAAATCGGTGATTTCCCGACCCGCCACCGCCACCTTGCCCTCAGTGGGCCTGAGCAGCGCCCCCAGCATGGAGAGCAGCGTGGTCTTGCCGGAGCCGGAGGGTCCCATAATCAACACCAGTTCGCCCGACGCGATATCCAAATCCACCCTGTCCACCGCACGTACCAGGGCCTTGCCGCTGCCGAAGCGCTTACTCAGCTGTCGCACGCTTAGAATCGGTTGTTCAGCCACGGCTCACCTCAACGCTTAAACACCAACAGGGGATCCACCCTGGCCACCTTGGCCACCGGCCCCAGACTGGCCAACAGGGCCACGGGGAGCGCAACGACGACCATGGTCAGCAGGGTGTGCGGTTTGACCGCCAAGGTGATCTGGGGCAGCAATTCAGGCAACAACGGCAACAGGGCATACGCGATCACGCTAGCTAACAACAGCCCCAACAGCGTCAACACCAGGGTCTGCAACAAGGCCGCACCAAACAGTTGGGCAGTGTGAAACCCCAGCGCCTTGGCGATGGCCAGCTCCCGTTGCTTGCGGGCCGTCTGAGTGTAGGCGCTGAAGGCGACGATCACCAGGGCCAGCAGGGTGCCGATAATAGTCATCATAAAGATGATCTCGGCCCCCATCTGCAGTGCCATCTTGCGGTCCCGGGCGATAAACTCAGCGCTGGCCAAGGCGTTGACCTTGTCCACCGCTTGCCGGATGCGCGCCGCTACGGTCTCCGGCACCATCCCCGGCACCGTTTTGACCATGATGTAACTGACCTGATCCTTGGCCTCGATCAAATCGCCCAGGTCCTCGTGGGAGACGAAGACCACCGCGCTGGACATGGAGAAGGTCCCGCGCGTCAGCCCGACAATGCGCAGTTCACGGTCGATCAAGGTCACCCAATCACCCAACTCCAGTCCCGCCAGGCGCGCCATCACCACCGGGATCACCGCCTCGCCGGGCCCCGGGATCGCCTCCCCTTCGACCACATCCCAGGGCCCGCCCCACTGGGTATCCGGATCGAGGCCGATGATGTAGGAGAACCAGTCACGTCCACTCGCCTTGATGGCGGCATTGAGATAGAGGATAGAGGAGGTCTGCGCCACGCCGTCCATCTCGGCCACCCGGTCCACCTTCCAGTCCCACAACAGTGACGAGGCCATATGCATGTTGGAGACCCCCTTCTGCATCACCCAGACATCGGCCTCCATCTCCTCCAGGTAGGCCACCATCTGTTCCGATTCCCCCTCGAACACGGCATCGAAAAAGATCACCAGGATGAAGGAGATCGCCACCGCCATGGCGCCGGCCAGCAAACGCAGCGGTTCGGCCAGGAGATTTTTCAGGCTCCAACGCAGCATCTCAGCCCCTGAATACGATGGCGGGATCGAGACGGGCGATGTAGCGCAGCGGCAACAGCGCCCCCACTATGGCCAACAGCATGGCCCCCAACAAGGTGCGCAGCAAGGGCCCTGGTTCCGCCACCGGCACCAAATAAAGCGGGGCCTGGGTCTCGATCATCCCGCTGGCCGCCTGCGCCAACAGCAGGGCCACGGGCAAGGCCAACAAGCTTAAGGCCACAGCCTCCAACACCATCTCGCGACTCAAGGCCCCATTGGTGAAACCCAGGGCCTTGAGCACCCCGAGGCTACGCAGACGGCCGTGGGCGACGGCGAACATAATCATGCCCACGACCAACAGGGCGATGACATAGCCGGCGCCGATCATCACCCCCAGCACCGGCCCGAACAAGGTGCGCCCCAGGGCCATGTCGTTGTTGGCGATCTGCTGTGGGGTATAGACATCCCCCGCCGGCTCCGCCGCCTCGATCAACGGCCGGATGACATTGCGATCCACACCCGGCTCCAGTTCCACTAACAGATAACTGAGCAGGGGCAGATTGCTGATATCGCCCACCAGATCCGAGTCGAAGTAGAAATCGATCATGTCGTCGTAATTGATGAAGGCAAAGGCGGTAAAAAAGGCTGAGGCCTGTTGTGCGATTCCGGCGATGCGAAACTCATAATCAGCCACCACAAAGGGATCACCGGGGGCCAATCGATAAAACTGCGCCAGGGACTCGTCAATGACAATCTCGCGCGGCTTGCGCACCTCCCGGCCGGCGCTCAATCGGGCCGGCCCGCCCGCGGTATCGTAGACCACGAAAAAGATGGGGCGCATTTCACCCGCCTGCTCATAGATCACCGGCACCAGGGTCATGGGGTGCGCCGCCTTGACACCGGCCACGGCCTCGATGCGGCGACGGCTCAACTGCGGCAGCAGAGAACGACTGCCGATAAAGTTGCTCACCCCCGATTGCGTTACGATCAGATCGGCGCCCCGGTTCAATACCGCCTCGCGCAACTGGATCAACAACCCCTGCTGGAAGCCCTCCAACAACAGGATCACCGCCACGGCGGCGCCGATGGCGCAGCAGGTCATCAGGGTCCGCCACGGCTCGCTCAGGAGTTGTCGAAATGCCAAACGGAGCATGGGCCGCCGCTTCCTCGATATCGTCGCTAGGCCGCCGCGCCTTGCGGTTCCGATGAGAGCGTTGTCCGCTCAAGCAGCTTGGCGTTTATGGCCACGATCACCGTGGACACCGACATCAGCACCGCGCCCATGGCCGGCGACAGCAGCACGCCGACGCTGTATAACACTCCCGCAGCCAGCGGGATGGCGACGATGTTGTAGCCCGCCGCCCACCACAGGTTCTGGATCATCTTGCCGTAGGTGGCGCGCGCCAGTTCGACGATGGCGGCCACGTCGCGCGGGTCGGAGCGTACCAGTACGATGTCGGCCGATTCGATGGCCACGTCGGTGCCGGCGCCGATGGCGATGCCCACATCGGCCTCCACCAGGGCCGGGGCGTCGTTGACGCCGTCGCCCACCATGGCCACGCGCAGGCCGCGCTGTTTGACCTCTTTGATCTTGTCGGCCTTCTGGTCGGGCAGCACCTCGGCGAAGTAGTCGTCCAGTTCCAATTCCTTGGCCACCCAGCGCGCCACCGCCTCGGCGTCACCGGTGAGCATCATCACCTGCACACCCATGGTCTTGAGGCGCTGCAGGGCCTCGCGCGACTCCTCGCGGATGATGTCGGCCAGGGCGATGGCGCCGGCGGGTTGGTCGTCGATCAGGACATAGACCACCGTCTTGCCCTCGTCCGCCACCTGGCGCACCCGGTCGTGGTCCACAGCCAGGTCGTTCTCCTTGAGATAGCCGGGGCTGACCACCTTGATATTCCGTCCGCCCACCTGGGCCTGGGCGCCCTTGCCGGGGATGGACTTGAACGCTTTGGGGCGCTCCAGTGCCAACGCTTTTTCCTTGGCCTTGTCAACGATCCCGGCGGCGATGGGGTGCTCGGAACTGCCCTCCAGGGCCGCGGCCAGGGCCAGGAGTTCATCTTCGTCCTGATCACCCAGACGGATGATGTCGCTGACGCCGAAGCGCCCCTCGGTGAGCGTACCGGTCTTGTCGAACACCACCGCCTCCAGGCCGCGCGAGCGCTCGAAGGCGGAACGGTCGCGGATCAGCAGACCGTGGCGCGCCGACAAAGAGGTGGAGACCGCCACCACCAGCGGCACGGCCAGGCCCAGGGCGTGGGGACAGGCGATCACCATCACCGTCACCATGCGCGCCAGGGCGAACTGGAATTCCCGCCCCAGCAGCAGCCAGACCGCCAGCGTGGCGAAGCCCACGCCGAGGGCGATCATGGTCAGCCAAAAGGCGGCGCGGTTGGCCAGGTCCTGGGTGCGCGAGCGGCTCTCCTGGGCCTTGCGCACCATGTCGATCACCTGCGACAGATAGGTCTCGTCGCCGGTCTTGTGCACCTCCACCGTAACGCTCGACTCGCCGTTCACCGCGCCGCCGATGACATCGTCGCCCTCGCCCTTCTCCACCGGCTGGCTCTCGCCGGTGAGCATGGCTTGGTTGACGGACGTGCGTCCTTCGACGACCGTGCCGTCGATCGGGATCTTCTCGCCGGGCTTGACCAGCACGCGGTCGCCGCGTTTGAGTTCGGTGACCGGCACATCCTCCGTGCCGTCGTCGGTGACACGGTGGGCCTCGGCGGGCATCAATTTCACCAGTTTTTCCAGCGCGCCGGAGGCCCCCATCACCGAGCGCATCTCGATCCAGTGGCCCAGCAGCATGACATCGATCAGGGTGGCCAGCTCCCAGAAGAACACCTTGCCCGCGACACCCAGCACCACCGCGGCGGAATAAAAATAGGCCACGCTGATGGCCAGCGAGATCAGCGTCATCATGCCCGGCTGACGCTTGCCCAGTTCGCTCATCAGCCCCCTGAGGAAGGGCCAGCCGCCGTAGAAGAACACCACGCTGGACAGCGCCAGCAGCACGTAGGCGTCGCCGGCGAATGCCAGCGCCTCCAAACCGAGAAAGGCCTGGATCATGGGCGACAGCGCCAGGATGGGTACGGTCAGCACCAGCGCCGCCCAGAAGCGGCGCCGAAAGTCGGCGATCATGGCGGCATGGTCGTGGCCCGAGTGGCCCCGCCCCTGCGCTTCGTGGCCGCCATGCCCGGCGTGGTGTTCATGTTGTGTTGCCATAACGCGAATCTCCTTTTTTTGACGAACATCGGAAACAAGTGGAGTGGCGGAGGATGCGCCGCCATGCCTACCCGCCTGTGTCCAGGTATCCGGCATCAGCCGTGTTCGTGCCCCTCGCCTTCAGGGACACCGTTGCGCAGATAAAACCAGGTCCCGGCCAGGATCAGCAGCATGGCCGCCAGCGCGAACAGCAACAGCCATGGATCGCTGGACGCCTTGACCATCACAAAGGCGCCGAGCACGATCACATCCAGCACGATCGCCGTCACCAGGATCAGCCCATTGGCGTCCAGCTCCCGGCGCAGATGCCGCAACACACCCCAATGCACGGCGATGTCCATGACGATATAGAAAATGGCGCCCAGGGAGGCGATGCGACTGAGATCGAAAAAGATAGTCAGCGCCATGGCCAGCACGATGGTGTACACCAGCGTGTGGCGCTGAATGGTTCCCGGCATGCCGAGGTGACGGTGAGGCACCAGTTTCATTTCGGTCAGCATGGCCAACATGCGCGACACGGCGAAGACACTGGCGATGATGCCGGACACGGTCGCCACGATGGCCAGCAGCACCGTGAACCACAGGCCCGATTGCCCGAACGCCGGCCGCGCCGCCTGGGCCAGGGAAAAGTCCTTGGCGCGGATGATCTCCGCCAGGGAAAGGTTGGCATTGACCGCCAGGGCGACGATTAGATAAAGCACCGTGCACAGGACAATGGAGATGATAATGGCGCGCCCGACGTTGCGCTGCGGCTCCACCAGCTCCGAGCCGCTGTTGGTGATGGTGGTGAAGCCCTTGTAGGCCAAGATCGCCAACGCCACGGCCGCCAGAAATCCGCCCGCCGAGGCCTCTTTGATCCCGACCGGCGGGGTGGTAGTGAAGGAAAAATCGGCCAGCCACAAACCAACCAGCGCGAACACGGCGATACCGCCGATCTTGATGACGGCCATCCACAGAGAAAATGTCCCGATGAGGCGGTTACCGGAAATGTTCACGGCAAAGGCGAAGACGAGCAGCCCCACCCCCAGCAACGGCACCAGCCAACTGCTCTGATCGATATCGAACAGTTGCAGCGTGTAGCTGCCGAAGGTGCGCGCCACCAGGCTCTCGTTGATCACCATGGAAAAATACATCAGCAGGGCGCAGAAGGCGGTGGTCACGCCCTTGCCATAGGCCTTTTCCAGATACATGGCGATGCCGCCGGCCGAAGGGTGGGCCCTGGACACCTTGATATAAGTGTAGGCGCTGAACGCGGTCACCGCCGCCGCCGCGACAAAGGCCAGCGGAAACAGCTCGCCCGTCAATTCCGCCACCTGACCGGTCAGCGCGAATATCCCGGCGCCGATCATGACTCCGGTGCCCATGGCGACGGCGCCGGTGAGCGTCAGACTGTTTTTCTTATATTGCTCCATTCTTCAAATTTCCGTTGTTCTGCAATGAGATTTCAGGCTTGCGTAGGCGCGCGCCAGCTCGAGCGATTCGGGCTGCGCGCCGTCGCCGTCGGGCAGCCGGCTGCGGTCCAGATCCGGGCACAGCAGAATGTCAGTTTTCATCGCCATCGATCCTCAAAACAGCTTGTCCGTCCAGCGCATGGCGGCCGATGATCGCCGCCGCCGCGCTCCAGCCCTGCTGTCGGGTGCCGCCGGGCGTGAGCTTGCGGCCGTGCACGAATTCGGGGAAGCCCCAGGCTTCACCCGCCATGCTCATGGCATTGGCGCGATGGATCGCCTGCAGATATTTTTCGGCTTTATCTGTTTGTTGTCGCCGCGCCAGGTCGGCCACGTAGAAGCCGGTGACCATGGGCCACAGGCCGCCGTTGTGGAACTCATAGGGCTTGTTCTTGAAAGTATAGGAGAACATCACCTGCAGGTCCTCCCAGTCCGCGTCCACCGGTTCGATGACCGGGTGGAAGGCGGGCAGCAGCGGCAAGTCATCACGGGTGACTTCACCGGCGATGAAGGCGTCCACCTTGCCGCGCTGCGCGTCGTCGGCCACGTCCAGCAGCGAGACCAGCACGTTGGCAAAGGCGTCGAAACGGTAGCCGTAGCCGGCGGGCGAGAAGAAGGGCATCCAGTGCCGTCCGGCGCAGTGGGGCGAGGCGGCGGCGCGCCCCTTTTCGTAGAGCACTTCGTGGTAGGCGTCATCCGGCACGTCGCCGTCGTCGAACCAGTAGTTGGCGCGCAGGAGATGGCGCAGGCGGCTGATCTTTTCGTTGAGCGCGTGGTCGTGGGAGCCGTGCACCGCGGCGTGGATGCGCGCCAGCGTGCGTTGCGCCTGCAGGTACAGCAGCTGGTCGTAGAGCACGTAGCCGTTGTGCAGGTACTCGTCGGCCCAGTCGCCGGTCAGCGGGACATAGATGAGCCCGCGGTTGTTGAATTCCCAGGCGCCGAGCAGGAAGCGCACCTTCTCGATGGCGGGCAGCAGGCGTTGCAGAAATTCGTCATCGCCGGTCGCCCGCCAGTATTCGCCGCAGCCGATGAGAAACCAGAGATTGGCGTCGATGCGCCCGGTGGTGCCGCCGTAGCTGATGCGTTGCGTCACGGTATCGACATTACTGGGAATCTCACCATGGGGTCCCTGATACTCGGCCAGGGTCTCGAAGGTCCGCCGCGCCGCGCCGATCAGCTCGCTGTCACCCGTGAGCAGGGCCGCCAGCGAGATGATGGTGCCGTCACGGCCCCACACGCGCCGGTAGTTGTCACGCTCGCTGGGGCTGGCGACGAAACCGTCCGCCGTGGCGCTGTGTTGGAGCAGCGCCAGCGACTTGTTGTAAGCCTCGTCCGGGTCAATATTCTGATTCACATACCTCTCCTCGCAAAACGTTCATTCATGGGCCCGCGCCCGCCGGCAGACGTTCTCCACCGTGAAGCCGTATTGGCGCAGCAGCTCCGGCCCCGGCGCCGAGGCGCCGAAACGCTCCACGCCGAGCACCGCGCCGCGCTCGCCCACGTAGCGGCGCCAGCCCTGGCTCACCCCGGCCTCGACCGCCAGCCGCGGCACACAGGAAAAACCGGCGGACCCCGTGTCAGGGAAGATAGTGATGGGGCGGCGTGGCTTCACGGGCTTCGATTTCCGACTCTTCGCTGGCGTGGATCAGGGCGCGGCGTAAACGCTCCGGCCACCCCTCTCCCAGGCGGGTTCCGGCGGCGGTGATTGCGCTCTCCAATTCCTCCAGACTCACCTGGAGCAGGTCGTAAGTGATCTCGATCGTATCGCCACTGACCGTGACGGCGTCGATCCCCATCAGGCCGCGCAGCATCTCGCCGACAAGCACCTCCCCTTCGGTGGAAAGCGGCTGCTGAAGATGCAGGCGCCTGCGTTTGAGCGCCACCTGGCCGTTCTGCTTGGGCGCCGCCTGGCCCGGATAACCGACATAGAGATGCGGGTGGGCAAGGAAGCGCGCCCGGCACTGCTCGGAGCAGAAGGCGAAATTCATCTGCCGATAACTGATCTCGCGGTCGTGCCTGCCCACCCGCATGCCGCACACCGGACATTCCACCTGATCGCTTTGTTTCATGGCGCCTCTCCTATAATTGACCCGAGCGCGAGATGCCGCGCACCAGTCGAATCGTAAACCAGAATGCCAGCCCGTAGCCGATCAAGGCGGGCACCGGGATGCCCGCCACGCGGGGCGCCAATTCAAACTGCATGAGCAACGACGCGGCGATGTACAGACCGAGGGATACCAGCGCCAACGCCAGGCGGTTGCTGCTGCGGTCGAGATGGGATTCGAGATCCTTCAGGCCCCGGTGGTGCAAGCGCCACTGGAATCCTTCCCGGCGCAGCCTGCGCACCCCCTCCGCGAGGGTCTGGGGCAATTCCTGGAGCGCCTCGGCCGCCTCGTATTTCAAACGCGACTTCATGGCCTCGCTGGCGCGCGACGTGATAGCGTCCCTGATCTGTCGTTCGCCCGCGATTAAGCCCTGCACGACGTTGAAGTCGCGGTCCAGGGCCCGCACCGCCGACTCGGTGAGCAAGGACGCCCGCAGGTAGACCAGCAGGTTATGCGGCACCCGCACGTTGCGCCCCTGCCCCAGGCGCATCATGGCGATAAACGCCTCGCTGAACGACCAGTCCTTCATGGGCAGCGCGGCATAGTCTTCCAGCAGCTCTTCCAGACCGCGCATGAATTCGGCGCGGCCCAAGTCGCCGGCGATCAAGCCCAGATCCTGGTAGGCATCCAGCAACCAGCCACTGTCGCGCTGCACGAAGGCCTGCATGGCGGCGGCGAGGTTCTTGCGACTGCGCTGATCGAGAAATCCCACCAGACCGAAGTCGTGCAGACAGATGCGCCCGTCGTCCATGATGAACAGGTTGCCGGGGTGGGGGTCGCCGTGAAACAGGCCGTGTAGAAAAAACTGTTTTAAATAGGCGTCCACCAGCGCCTGCGCCAGCGCCGGGCCGTGCTCCTTGACCGCGGGATCATCGATCCGGCGCCCACCGCTGCGTATCTGGACCAGCACCGCGTCGGTATAGAGATCGTCCACGATGGCGGGGACATAGATCGTCTGCGAATCCTTGAACATTTGCACGAAACGCTTGACGTTGCGCGCCTCGCGCCGAAAGTCCATCTCCTGCTGCAGTCCGTTATCTATCTCCTCGATGATGGCGAGCGGCTGGAACTGGCGCAGCCGCGGGACCAGTGCCGCGAGCAGCCTGACCGCGAGTTTCAGCAGGCGCATGTCGCGCGCCACCTGCGCCTTGATGGCCGGGCGGCGCACCTTGACCACGACGTCCCGGCCATCGTGGAGGCGGGCGCGGTGAACCTGGGCGATGGACGCCGCGGCCAGCGCTTGTTCATCGAACTCGGCAAACAGCTCATGGATCGGCGCACCCAGCGCCCGCTCGATCTCCAGCTCGGCCACCTTGCCGTCGAACGGCGCCACCCGGTCCTGCAGGGTCTGCAGGGCCTCGATATAGTCGTCCGGCAACAGGTCGCGGCGCAGGCTCAGCCCCTGCCCCAGCTTGATGAACGTCGTCCCCAGCCCCGCCAGCATGCCGGCGAACTTGCGCGCCGGAGAAAGCTTGGGATGCAGCCAGTGCAGACGGACCAGGCCCCACCACAACAGGTACGCCCACAGCGCCCAGCTGATGCGAATGAAGCGGCTCAGGTACGCCATGCGCGCGCCCGCCGGTACTGAAATGAATAGCTCATATCCCGTCTATATCTGTCCTGTTTACAACCATTCATACCTTTCATACCCTGTGTCGTCATCAATCGCCATCCTGAACTATCGCGCACCGGCCCCGGCGTTGGCCAGCGCCGCCAGCGTCAACAACACGCCCAATATCGTCATCATGCCGATCCGCTCACCGTGAAATAAAGACGCCCATCGCCAGGCCCAGCCGGCACGAGACAGGTGAACACATTGGCCCGTCAAGATGCCCCATGGCAACCGTCGTTCAACCGGCCGGCACGGCAAACAGCAGGACAAACCCCAGCGCCAGCGCCACCAGCAAGAAGCGCAGCCGTTCGCGGCGGTTCCTGCACACCGATAACGCTACCAGACATTGCAACAGGTAGTACAACGCAAAGGCGCGCGACGCCAGCGCGATCACCGTAAAGGTCGAACCGGTCCAGGCGAGCAGCATGGCCGAAACAGCGACGAGAAGATAACCCCAACGCTGGCTGAGCCGCCGCCGCGTGACCTCCTCAAGATTGCCCGCGGCCGCCAGGGTATCCGCCACCGCGGCGGAAAACTGCGACAGGCCGGCGGCCAGGACCAGCGGCATCGCCAGCAGCACCGAGACCGCCGCGGCCAGCTGAATGAGACTGTTGTCGGCGTAGTGCCCGTTCAGCACCGGCACGATGGGCAATGCCAGGGCGACGAAGGCGACATAGATCGAGAGGGAGACGTACTGCGACCAGCGCGAGGCCCGGATCCGCGTCCCGGTGTCGAAGCGGCGGCCGAGATAGCGCGGGGTCTCGAAGCCCTGCACCACGATCAGGGTGCCGGCCACGATGGTCAGCATTTCCCAGCCGGAGCGCTGCGGCAGGGCCGGCAGCGCGAAACGCCCGGTATCCAGGTAAAGCTGTGCGTCGTAAACGGCAAAGCCGATCAGCAGCAGGGCCAGCATCAGAAACGTCACATACAGCGCCCAGCGTTCCAGCCGCTCCAGCGGCTTCAAGCCGCCCAGGATGCCGATCACCGTAATCAGCCCGATCACCACTGTGGTGAGCAGGCTCTTGTTGAAACCGGAATCCAGCCCGACAGCACCGAGCACGAAGGCACTCAGGATGTGAATATAGAGGCAGACGGACACCACATAGGCCAGGACCAGCGCCGCGTCCGACAGCCGTTCGAGCACGAGCGTCGCACGCTGATTGCTCGCCGCCAGCACCGGCTCGGCGCACAGGATGTTATGGCGCACGATGGCGCCGGTATGGAACGCGACAAAGGCCACCGCCAGCATCGCCCACACCGCATACGGCCCCACGCCGCTGGCCAGCACCGGCACGATCACCAGGAACCCGCTGCCGAAAATGGAGGCCAGCGGCGTACCCAGGGCCGGGATGATTCGCCGCCCCGAAGACCATCGCTCCTCAGCGGCGCAGGCCTGTACCTGAGGGCCCTGCGACTGCATCATGTCCGCCTGTTCCATTCCTGACATGCCTGCATTGCCCTATCGGACGCCTTCAGGCAGCCCGCCCCCGGCTCTGCGCCCGCACCTTGTCACCCCAACCGGGTGTCAGGTCGCGGCCGCAGTTCATGCAGAACGGCTTTGGCGCACCGGGCGGCCGGGGGGCACCCGATGCGCATTTCGGGCAGGCCGCGACCATGCGGGTACCCGGTGCGGCGAGTGAGGCCAGATCACTTTCCAACAGCACGGAAACATCCACCCGGCAAACACCGGGTTCCTGCAGCAGCAGCTTGTAAAGCCCGTGCGGCGTCCATACCCAGTACTTGCGCCCCAGCAGATAGGAGGCCAGCGCCGCGCAGGTCATCCACCCGCGCACCTGGCTCCCGTGCCCGGGAATGGCCTCGCGCACCAGCAGGACGTCGCCCTGGGCACCCCAGAGCAGAAACTTGCGCGCCTGTTCCGCAGTGATGCTGGCCGTGAGCAGGCGGTGCCACCACGGCTCGAACAGGGTCCATTCGTCCCTGCCCGCCGGGCGCAGGGCGAACACGTGCTTGTGGCGCTTGTTGACGAACGGGTGCCACCACTGTTTCTGGAGACCCGGCACGAAACAGACGAACCAGCTTCCCGGTTCCAGCGTGACCGGAGAGCCATCCTCGTCAATGTCAAGCTTGATGACTTCGGGTTCAGGCCTTGGCGGTTCCTGGTGGTGGCCGCGTGGCGAATCATTCATGGCTTGCCTCCTTTTTTGTTGTTAGGCACATAGGTTCTCAAGCACCGGGGCAAGCCGGCGCGCGATGAGCGAGAGGTGGCCCTCCCCGGGCAGGTAGTGGACCTCGGTGGTCGACAACGCGCCGACCAGACCGCGGGCCATCACCGGCGGTACGATGTTGTCGGACAGCCCCTGCCAGAGCCGCACTGGCACAGACACCTCCTGCAGGCTGAAATCCCACGGCCGGGCCAACAGCGTCAGTTCCCACGCGACACCCCGCCCGCCCTGGCGCAGCGCCTCCGCCGTACTCGCAGCGAGCAATGCACGGTAATCCGCATCGGCAAGCACTTTGCGGTCCGCCTCGGGCGCTCCAGCCAACATATGGGCGAGGAAGCGCTCCGGGCGATGCCGCAGCCATCGCGCCGCCAGATCGATGGCAAGCCGTGCCAGTGGCGGCGATCTTGCCGCCAGTGCCAAGGCCAGGCGATTCAGTGTCACCATGCCGCGTGTAGAGCGCATGCCCACCAGCGGTCCCAGGGCGCCTACCAATGCCACCCGGGCGAGGCGCTTCGGGATGCGCGCAGCGCAGGCCAAGGCATAGGGTCCGCCGCCGGAGACCCCTGCAACGGCGAAGCGTTCCACATCGAGCTGGTCCGCCAGCTGTGCGACATCGCCGCACCAGGCGCTCAGTGTCCGCCCCGGCTGGAAGCTGGATTCGCCGAAGCCGGGACGGTCGGGCGCAAGCAGCCGCAGGCCGAGATGTACCGCGGGCCGCGCTGCCAACCGGGCCTCGAGGCGCGAGCCTGGATAGCCGTGGAAGTACAACACCGGCGCTCCACCAGGATCACCCAGTTCCAGGCACGCGAGCGTGCGGCCGTCCGCCAGCCTGATCCGGTGTTCGGTCTCCATCGCGTATGCTCCCAACGATTCTCTGTGGCGCGATTCAGCTGAACGACGACCGCCCAGCCACAAGTCTCTTGACCAAGCCCGCGTGCACGCTTCAGCTATGGTGATGGCCGCCGTGCCCATGCGGGCCGGGCTGCACCTCCCGGCTCGCCACCTCGTTCTCTTCGAGGTAGTGAACAAAAGCGCGGCGCAACTTTTCGCTCCAGCCGCCGCCCAGGCGGGCGCCGGCCTGTTGCAGGGTCGCCTCGATCTGCCCGGCCGTTGCCTGCAGCAGGTCGTAGGTGAGGGTCAACTCGTTCGCATCGATGTCCACCGCATACACCCCCATCATGGCGCGGAGTTGCTCGCCGACCTGCTGCGCCGCCGATGCCGACAAGGGTTGCTCCAGGCGCAGGCGGCGGCGCTTGACCACCGCCTGCCCTTGCTGCTTCGGCGCCGGCTCGCCCGGCACACCAATATATAAGTGCGGGTTGGCCAGGAAGCGGTCCTTGCACTGCTGCGAGCAGAAGGCGAAGTCCATGCCCTGATAGTTGATCGCGTACTGCTCCGGCGCCACCCACATGTGGCACACCGGGTCTTTCACTTTTTCACTGTCGCGTCTCATCGCCGTGTCCTCCATTGGTCATTTGCCACCTGGCGCCGCTCAATCGCGAACGCCGGCCTCGCGAAAACAGATCTTGCGTGACAGCGGGCCCGCCCAAACGACCAGCAATGGCGTCAGCGCAATGCTCAGGATGATCGTGCCGAGCACCACCTGCTCGACGGAGGGTCTCAGCAGCCCCTCCTTAGCCGCCAGCATCACCAGCACCAGGCCGAACTCGCCGCCCTGACACAACAATAACGCCGTATGCAGGGCGGCGCCGCGTGGCACACTGAACAACCGCGCCAGTACGGTGGTAGTCAATGTCTTCACCAGCAGCAACATGACCAGCGCCAGCAGCACCCACGGCAACAGCGCCCCCATCGCCGCCAGATCCAGCATCATGCCGATCACCACAAAAAAGAATCCCAGCAGCACATCACGAAACGGTCGGATCTCTTCACTGAGACGGTGTCTGTACTCGGTCTCGCCGAGCATCACGCCGGCGAGAAAAGCACCCAGGGCCAATGACAATCCCGCGAACTCGGTAATCCATGACGCCGCGAGTGCAAACAACAGTGCCGTCAATGTGAACAGCTCTTCTGAACCGCGTTCGGCGATACGCCGGAACAACGGCCGCAACATCCACTGGCCCGCCGCCATCATCAGCGCGATGACGATGGCACCGGTCAACAGGGCCGATCCGATCACGCCCCAAACACCATTGCCCGAGTCGCCGGCCAGCACCGGGATCAGGATCAGGAAAGGAACCACGGCCAGGTCCTGAAAGATCAACACCGCCACCGCAAGACGACCGTGCGGCTGACCGAGTTCATCCCTGCGACTGAGCTCGCGTGACACCACCGCCGTCGAGGACAGGGCCAGCGCCCCGCCCACCACGAAGGCCGCGCCCGGACCGAGCCCCACTCCCCAGGCCAACAGCGCACCGAGCGCAGCGGTGACCACCACCTGGGCGCCCCCGAGTCCGAATACCTGTTTGCGCAAGGTCCACAGCCGGCCCAGAGAGAATTCCAGGCCGATGGTGAACAGCAGCAGCACCACCCCGAACTCGGCGAGGAAATGCAGATCCCGGGTATGGGGAATCCAGGATAAGCCGCTGGGACCGAGAACGATCCCGACCAGCAGATAAGCCAGTAGAATCGGCAGCCCGATACGTTCGAACAGGGCCAGCAACGCCACTGAGGCGGCGAGAAGACCGATAATACCGGTGAGTACCGTGTGCTCCATCAAGTAACTCTTTTGACAGCCGATGTGAAAACATTGATCAGGCGATGGTGCGCAAAGAGAAGCGCAAACATCAATGGGCATGCTCATCGGAGGAGCTCGATGAGCGCCTGCGGGAGAGAAAGACCCATTCGAGCATAAAAACGACCCCGATACCGATCACGGCATAAACGACGACGGCGGGATCGCTCTGCAATTTCACCGCGGTGAATGCGGCGAGCACGACGGCGTCCGCGGCGAGAGCCGCGAGGAGCACCGAGGCCCGCGCACCAATTTCCTCGCGCAGACCGCGGAAAACGCCCCAATGCACCAGCATGTCCATCACCAGATAGAAGAAGGCGCCGAGCGATGCGATACGCGACAGGTCGAACAGGACGGCCAGCATGCCGGCAATGACGACCGTATAGAGCAGCATATGGCTGCGGATGCCGCCTTTCATACCGAAATGGCTGTGCGGGATCATCTTCATCTCGGTCAGCATCGTGAGCATTCGAGACACGGCGAAGACGCTCGCGATAACCCCCGAGGTCGTTGCCGATATCGCGATCGCAATGGTGAAATAGAAGCCAATGTCGCCCAGGGCCGGGCGCGCTGCTGCCGCCAGCGATGTGTCGCGCGCCGCGACGATTTCGGAAATATCGAGGCTGGAGCCGACGGCGATCGCGACGAGCAAGTAGATCACGATGCAAATGGCGATAGAATAGAAGATAGTCCTCCCGACATTGCGATGCGGGTCGACAATTTCGCCGCCGCTATTGGTGATGGTCGTGAAGCCCTTGAAGGCCAGAATGGAGAACGCCACCGAAGCTAGCAGCGCGTCGGCTGTCGACAAAGAGACAGGTTCCGCGAACGCGCCCGAGGACAACCCGTTCGCCCAAATCGCGGCGATGGCGAAAGTCGCGATGCCGCCGATCTTGATTACGGACATGAACAGCGAAACGCCGCTGACCGATCGGTTGCCGGCCGCGTTCACGAAAAAGGCAAAAATGATGAGCGCCAGCGCGAGCGCTGAAATCAGCAGACCGTTTTTCTCGAGATCGAAGGGCCGCAGGACATAGCTCGCGAATGTCCGCGCGACCAGGCTTTCGTTGATCACCATCGAGAGCGCCATCAGCAGCGAAGCCGAGGCCGCTACGACACCGGGACCGTAAGCCTTTTGCAGGATCATGGCGATCCCGCCTGAGGACGGCCAGGCGTTGGACATTTTGATATAGCTGTAGGCGGCGAGCGCCGTCACCAGCGCGCCGGCGACGAAGGAAAGCGGAAACAGCGGTCCCGCGAGCTCCGCAATCTGACCGGTGAGCGCAAAGATGCCCGCGCCGATCATGACGCCGGTGCCCATCGCAATCCCGCCGAGCAGGGAGATGCTGCCTTTCTTGATGTCGGTTTCGTGTGCTGAATGCTCATCCATGCGGACTCACTCCTGTTAGTCGTCTGCACTTGGTTGATTGTTAGAGGGACGCGCCAGGCCAACCAACGCCCCAATCAACAGCAACGTCGCCGTCAGCCAGAACGGCGCCTCGATGGCGAAACCGTACAACCCGCCGGCCGCCGCCGAACCCAGCCCCTGGCCCAGACTGGCGGCCGCGGTCTGCTTGCCAAGCGCTTCCCCTTGAGCAAAACCCGCGTTCAATGAAACCCGGTACGCCAGCATCGGAATCAGAATCCCCGAGCCGGCGGCGAATAACCCGACCAGCAGCGCAAGCCAATTCAAATCGGCTACTGACGGTAGTAAACCTACCCCGACTGCCATCGCCAAGAAGGCCGGCGCGATGATGAACCGGAAGCCGACACGCCGAACGAGCGGTGAGAACACCAGCACCTGGACCGCCACCATCACCAGGCTGCACTCCATGAACATCAAGCCGATCTGCAACGGATCGAGCCCCAGCACCTGCTGGCCCTGCAAGGCGATGGCGACCTCGAAGACACCCAGACCGAACATGCCCAGCAGCGCCAGCAATAACAATACATTCACCGACTGGGTGTTGTGCGCAGCAGGCCGCATCGTAACCGGGCCGGTTGTGGGCGAAATAGCGGGCAGCCAGCGCCAGACCGCCAGCCAGATCACGCCGCCGCCGGCGGCCGCGGCAAAGAACGGCGCCGAAAACGAACCACCCGCTCCCACCTCCACCAATCCCCCGACCTGCAGATCCGTGAGCCAACCGCCGAGCAGGGGCCCCGCCATAAAGCCCAGCGTGGTGGCGGCAGTCATCCAGGCGAAGCGGCGTGCCCGCGCTTCCGGTAAGCTCGTATCACTCACATAGGCCAGGGCCACGGGCAAGACGGCGGACACCAGGGCTCCGCCGAGACCGCGCGCCAGGTAGGCCAGCCACAGGTTGGTCGCCAAACCGAAGGACGCGAGGGCGACCACGCAGCCGCCCAGGCCCAGCAGGATCACCGGCCTTCGGCCGATACGGTCCGAGACCCTTCCCCACAGCGGCGCACCCATGAACAGCGCGAACATGTAGATCGCGGCGATCATGCCGGTGTGCCAGGCGACCGAAAAGCGGGCCGCATCGCCCAGCAGGCGTTCCAGCAGGAAGGGCAGTAAAGGCAACACGATGCCGTACCCCACATAGACAGTGAAGACCGCCGCCATGAGCAAAAAGAACGGCAGCGTCGCCAGTCCGTTGTGTTGCCGTACGGTTACCATGTATGCGCCTCGGTCGTCGTGCGACCCGTTGCCTCGGTTTGTGTGGTCATGTCACGTTCCTCATTGCGTCGGGCGTACAGACGCATGGGTTAGCAGGGCCAGTACGGTAATCATGGAAACGGCTCCACATCGCTCGCCGTCACCTTGGTCCGCCGGCGGCGTGCCCACCACAACACCGCCGCCCCAAGCAGGGCGGATGCCAGCGAACCGGCCACAACGCTCAAGCGCGCGCTGCGAAACAGCGCCGGATCGGAAAACGCCAGGCCGGCGATGAACAGGCTCATGGTGAAGCCGATGCCGGCGATCAGCGCCACGCCGTAAAGCTGCCACCAACCGCTTCCGTCCGGCAGCTGCGCCACGCCGACGCGCACGGCGAGCCACACGGCGCCGAATATGCCCAGTTGCTTGCCGACAAACAGCCCCAGCACAATGCCCAACGACGCTGGCAAAACCAATGTGCTGACAGTGGCCATGGAGAGCACGATGCCGGAATTGAAAAACGCGAACACCGGTACCACGCCGAGCGCCGCCCAGGGATAGAGTGAATGCTCGGCCTCCCGCAACGGCGAAAAGGACCGGCCGTTTTGGCTTGCCTTCAGCGGACTCGCGAGACCGATGGCCACCCCGGCAAGGGTCGCGTGCACGCCGGATTTGAGCACGGCAAGCCACAGAAACACGCCGACGATGACGGAGGCCGGAATCCGCGTGACCTTGTAAAAATTGAACAGCCCCAGTGCCGCAATCCCGAGGGCCGCCAGCAGCAGTGAGGACGTGGCGCGCTCGCCGCCGAGGCGAACCGCGCGGCGCCAGCAAAATACCCACGGCAGCCAGGCCAAAGAGCAGGACCGCCCAGGTCCGCAATCGACCGGGATGGAGTGCACCGCGCAGCCCCAGGGTCAGGGCCAGGTTGCCCCACCCATGCACGAAAGTACCGACAATAAAGATCCAGCCGAACGGCTCGTTTGCCAGGTTGCTGACATAGCCGCCCCTCCAGTCGATGTCAGCGCCCACCAAGTGCATCACCACAAGCGCTGTGACGAACGCCACCACAACACCCAGCAGGCCCTGCAACCCATAGCGCCTCACCGGCCATGTAAGGGCGCGCGCCTTTCTCATACCTGCGACAACGCCTGCACCGGGAAACACTCAGCCACGCGTACACCGCCGCGGCGAATCCACACCTTGACGTGGTATATGTCGTCGCCCGGCATATCGAAGTAATTGCCGCAGGTGACGCTGTCGACGATGCGCATAGGTTCGAGCTTTTTCTGCTCGGCACCCAAAGGTACGACTCTCCAGAATGGCTTTACATGATGAGCAAACATGTCTTGCCCCCCTAATCCTGGCGGACTGAATTTTTTTCTTCTTGCGGCGCTCTCAGGAACCAGAGTTGATACAGCGAGATCAGGATCTGTCCCGCCCACGCCAGCCCGAGCAGGATACCGGCCGCCACCACCGTGTAGGCGTAGACCGGGTCCCACTTGGTCAGGAACCAGGCCAGGATATCGACAAAGATCACCGCGAACGGCAGCACCATCAGGGTCGCCTTGAACCAGGTCGCCAAGGCGGCGAGGCGGAAGATGAGGCCGATCCCCAGGGCGACCAGTCCGACGCCGAACAGGTGGATGTGGGACAGTTTCATCAGCGTATGCAACGACTCGCCGGTATCCACCTCGGCGACCGACTGGATCCCCTCGTAGGTGGAGAGATCGGGGACGTCGAGCCCGGAGGCCGGGCTGTGGCATTGCAGGCACGAGCGTTCGAAAATCGGCCGCACGGTGTCGCGGTAGCCCCGCTCGGGCGCGCCGGACTGGAGCCAGGCCACGATTTGATGGCGGTCTTCAGCTTGTTGGATATAGCCGGCCATGGGGCCGCGGATCGCCGCCTCCAGCCGCGTGCCGCTGCGGTTGCCGTAATAGTTGTAGACGATATCCTCGATGGAGACACCGGGCTTGTCATCGTAGCCCTCAAAACTGGTGTACAGATACACCAGCGCCATCAGATAGCCGACGCCCATGAGCAGCAGAAACGCCGTATAGAGCAGCTTCTCGCTCAGCGTGCAGTCGTAGAAACGACGCGCTCTCGTCATCATATATCGTCTCCTTTATCATGCCCGGCACCGCGTCTCAGAAACGCCCGGCCCGCAAATCCGACTGTCCGCTGCGTTCTCGCAACATCATCACCGTTGGGGTGGGTCATCTTTGTCCTCCTCCCTTGCATTGGAACGTTCCACCAGCTGCCGCCATTGGCCCGGGCGTGGAAAAAACATCGGCACCCGCCGTCGATAGGCGCGGTATTCGTCACCAAACCGTTCAACCATCCGTTTTTCCTCACTGCGCGCCAGCAAGCCGTAGACCAGCACGATGACGGGAAACAGGCCCACCGAGAACAGCGTCGGCCAATGCACCACACCCTCGCCGAAGAGTCCGACGAACAACCCCGTATACTGAGGATGTCGCACCAGGCCGTACAAACCTGTTGTCGCCAGCCGGCTCTGCCGATGCGCGCGGTAGAGTTCGCGCCAGCCTTGTATGAAAATGCCGATACCGACAAACAGCAGCGCATAGCCGAGCAGCATCGAGATCAGCATGCCGGTCTCGCCCAGGCCGATCAACGAGGACCAGAGGTTGGCGTTGAGATTGTATCTGTCCAGGCCGGAAAACCGCGCGAGCAGGTAAATGGTGAGCGGGAACCCGTACATCTCCGCATACAGCGCGATGATGAACGCCTGCACCACCCCGGCGCCCGCCCACTCGCGCCATGTTTTGGGGGCGAAATATCGGTAAAACAGCCAGGACGCCACCACGATCATGATCGCGGCGATGCCCCAGGCGCCGGAATGCGCAATATTTTCTTTCATGTGAAATTCTTTCCATTGATGCTGCGTCAGCGGGCGCACACCAAAGCCCGCCGGACAGCCACGCTCATGCAGACTTACTTTTTCTGGTTCTTCATCCCATGCTGGCGGTGCTGCCGAAGGTATTTTTCAGGCTCCGCCTCGAATGCCTCCAGGCAGGTCCCGGCACAGAAGTAGTAAGTCTTACCCTGATAGACGCACTCCTCGATGGCGGTCGTACGGCTGACCTCCATACCGCACACCGGGTCCTTGAAGCTGCGTTCGTTGCTTTGTTGTTTCATCGCTGTCTCCTTCTCGTTATTGCAATCCGGTGCTGAATCACCGCTGCCATAGAACATGAGCGGCTTCCAGAGGAATCGCCACGCCATCCCGGTGCGGCAGGAGCCGCGCGGTATAGTCCGCCGCCGGGCGGGCGGCCGGCACCTCTGCGCGATAAGCGTAGCCGTTGGCCGCACCTACCAGTTGTCGACTCCGTATCATCTCCACGCACTCCGGTGCGGTACCGCTCACGCCGTTGGCATACAGCTCAACCCGCACGGCGTCCGGGTCGAGCTCATCGAGATACACCTGCGCCTCGAATACGTGCCGCTCGTCATCGGTCTCCACCCGCACCTCGCCGAAGCGCAGCGCGGCCCATTCCTGGTCCAGCGCGTGCCGCCAATCGACCAGGTCCGCGCCGATTTTGCCTTGGTCGGCAGACCGCGCGCGGTAGGCCGACGCCGCCGGCAGGTAGTATCGCTCGGTGTATTCGCGCACCGCCCGATTGCTGGAAAAACGCGGCGCCAGGCGCGCCATGCTCTCGCGCATCCGCGCCACCCAGGCGGTGGGGATGCCCTGCGCGTCGCGGCTATAGAACGCGGGGATCACCTCGCGTTCGAGCAGGTCATAGAGCGCTTCCGCCTCCAGCGCATCCCGGGCCGGGTCGTCATCGTGTTCCCGGCCGTCGCCCAGCGCCCAGCCCACCTCCGGCGTGTAGGCTTCCGCCCACCAGCCGTCCAGTTCCGACAGGTTGAGGCCGCCGTTGACCAGCACCTTCATGCCGCTGGTGCCGCTCGCCTCCCACGGCCGGCGCGGGGTGTTGAGCCAGACATCCACGCCCTGCACCAGGTGCCCGGCCACATGCATGTCGTAGTCGCTGAGGAAAATGACCCGGGCGCGCGCCTCGGGCCGCCGTGTGAAGTGTATCCACTGCTGGATCAGGGCCTGCCCGGCTTGGTCCGCGGGGTGGGCCTTGCCGGCCATGATGAGCTGCACCGGGCGTTGCGGGTTGGTCAGCAGGCGCAGCAGTCGCTCCGGGTCGTGCAGCAGCAGGTTCGGCCGCTTGTAGGTGGCAAAGCGGCGCGCGAAGCCCAGCGTCAGGGTATGGCAATCACAGCTATGCCCGGCACCCTCGACCTCCTCTTGCGGCGCGCCGGCGGCGGCCAGCTGCCGGGCCGCGCGGGCGCGGGCGTAGTCGATCAGCGCCGTGCTGGCGGCCGTGCGGAAGCGCCACAGATCGGCGTCGGAGACAGACTGAATGTCCTGCTCCAGGGCCTCCGTCGGCCCCAGCCAGCGATCCTTGCCGCAGGCCCGGGTCCAGAGATCGTCGGCGGCCGCCGAGTCCCAGGTCGGCATATGCACGCCGTTGGTCACGTGCCCGACCGGCACCTCGTCCACCGGCCAGCGCGGAAACAGCGGCGCGAACAACCTGCGGCTCACCTCGCCGTGCAGGCGGCTGACGCCGTTCACCGCGCCGCTGCCGCGGATCGCCAGGTAGGCCATGTTGAACGGTTCCGCCGCGTCGTCCGGATGGCGGCGGCCCAGGGCCAGCAGCTCGTGGAGGCTGATGCCGAGTTGCGTGCGGGCGTAGCCCCCCAGGTGGTGTTCGACCTGGGCCGGCGCGAAGCGGTCGAAGCCGGCGGCCACCGCCGTGTGGGTGGTGAACAGATTGCCCGCCCGGGTGACCGCCAGCGCGGCTTCGAAAGGCTGGCCGGTGGCCTGCATGAAATGGCGCGCCCGTTCGAGCACGGCGAGCGCCGCATGGCCTTCGTTCAGGTGGCAGACCTGCGGCTCGATGCCGAGCGCGGCGAGCAGGCGCCAGCCGCCGATGCCGAGGATCAGCTCCTGCATCAGGCGCTGATCCGGCCCGCCGCCGTACAGCTCGCTGGTGATGCCCCGGTAGGGCGGGTAGTTGGCCGCGTCGTTGCTGTCCAGCAGGTAGAGCCGCACCCGGCCCACCCGAACCTGCCAGGCGCGCAGCCAGATCGGGTGGCCCGGCAGGTCGAGCTTCAGCCGCAACCACTCGCCATCGGGGCGGCGCAACGGCGTGACCGGCAACTGCCCCGGATCGTTGTACGGATACAGCGCCTGCTGCGCGCCGTCCGGGTCGATCAGCTGGCGAAAATAGCCTTGCTGGTAGAGCAGCCCCACGCCGATCACCGGCACGCCCAGATCGCCGGCGGCCTTGAGCTGGTCGCCCGCCACGTTGCCCAGCCCGCCGGAGTAGATGGGCAGCGCCTCGCTCAACATGAATTCCATGCTGAAATAGGCGACACTGTTCAGTGGCGCTTGCGGATGGGCCTGCTGAAACCAGGCGGGCGCCTCCGCCGCCGCGCGCCTGGCCTGCACCAGCGCATCGACATTCCGCCGAAATGCGGCGTCGGCCAAGGCATCCCGCAGCTTCTCGCGCGACACAGTCTGCAGGACGACCCAGGGGTTGCGGGTCAGATCCCAGAGTGACGGATCCAATTGCCGCCATACCTGGTCGGTGGCATGGTTCCATGACGACCGCATGTCCAGGGCCAGCTCGGCCAGGGCGTCGATACCCCCGACGTCGGTATGCAGCAGGCCGTAGAGCGGCTGGCTGACTGGTGTTTCATTGTTCATGGGTTCTCCTTCGTCGTTTCGATCAGGACCCGCGCCCGTTGGCAGACGTTCTCCACCGTGAAGCCGTATTGGCGCAGCATGTCCGATGCCGGCGCCGAGGCGCCGAAGCGATCCACGCACAGCACCGCGCCGCGCTCGCCCACGTAGCGGCACCAGCCCTGGCTCGCGCCGGCCTCGACCGCCAGCCGCGCCGGGATGGAAGGTGGCAGCACCGAATCGCGATACGTTTTTGTTTGGGCCTCGAACAGTTCCCAGCTGGGCATGGAGACCAGGCGCACGGCGACGCCCTCGTCCCGCAGGCGCTCGGCCGCGGCCACGATCAGCCCGACCTCGGCGCCGCTGGCGATCAGGATCAGCGCGGGCTCGCCGCCCGGCGCATCTTCCAATAGGTACGCCCCGCGGCGCAGGCCGTCGGCCGGCGCATAGCGGCCGCGATCGAGGGTGGGCAGCGTCTGCCGGCTCAGCACCAGCGCCACCGGCCCCCCGCGCGTCTCGATGGCGACCCGCCAGGCGGCCGCGGTCTCGTTGGCGTCGGCGGGGCGGATCACGGTGAGATTCGGAATCGCCCGCAGCCCGGCCAGCTGCTCCACCGGCTGGTGGGTGGGGCCGTCCTCGCCGAGCGCGATGCTGTCGTGGGTGAACACATGCACCACGTGCAGCCCCATCAGCGCCGCCAGCCGCAGCGGCGGCCGCATGTAGTCGGAAAAGATCAGGAAGGTCGACCCGTAGGGAAGGGTGCCACCGTGCGCCGCCAGGCCGTTGACGATGGCGCCCATGGCATGCTCGCGCACGCCGAAGTGCAGGTTGCGCCCGGCATGGCTCCAGCCGCCGCGGTCGGAACCCTCGCTGTGCTCGCCCGCCGCGGCCGGCGGGTTGAAATCGCCGTAACCTTCGAGCGCGGTATGGGTGGAGGGATCGAGGTCCGCCGAGCCGCCGGTCAGCGCCGGCAGCCGCGCCGCGATCGCGTTCATCACCTTACCCGAGGCGACCCGCGTGGCGAGGCCCTTGGCGTCGGCGGGAAACACCGGGATGTCCGCGTCCCAGTCCGGCGGCCACTCGCCGCGCAGGCTGCGGCGCAGTTCCCCGGCCGGCTCGGGGAAGGCCTGGGCATAGGCCGCCAGGCGCTCGTGCCACGCCGCCTCGTCGCGCTCCCCGCGCGTCAGTGCCTGGCGAAAATGCGCCAGCGCCGCGTCGGGGATCAGGAACGGCGGCTCGGACGGCCAGCCGAGATTCTGCTTGGTCAGGCGCACCTCGTCGGCGCCGAGCGGCGAGCCGTGCGCCGCGAAACTGTCCTGTTTGTTGGGCGAGCCGTAGCCGATGTGGGTGCGCACCCGAATCAGCGAGGGCCGCGCCGTCTCCGCCCGGGCGGCCTGCAGCGCGGCGTCGATCGCCGCCAGGTCGTTGCCGTCCGCCACCGTCAGCGTCTGCCAGCCGTAGGCCTCGAAGCGCCGGGCGCGATCTTCGGTGAAGGTGATGTCGGTGCCGGCGGCCAGCGAGACGCGGTTGTCGTCGTACAGGCAGATCAGCTTGCCGAGCTGGAGGTGCCCGGCCAGCGAGGCCGCCTCGGCGGCGACCCCCTCCATCAGGTCGCCGTCGCTGACCAGCGCATAGGTGGCGTGGTCGATCACCTCGAAGCCGGGGCGGTTGTAGCGCGCCGCCAGTTGCGCCTCGGCGATCGCCATGCCGACCGCATTGGCCAGCCCCTGCCCGAGCGGCCCGGTGGTGACCTCCACCCCCGGTGTCTGGCCGCGCTCGGGGTGCCCCGGCGCCTTGCTGCCCCACTGGCGGAACTGCTTGATATCGTCCAGCGAGAGGTCGTAGCCGCTCAGGTGCAGCAGACTGTAGAGCAGCATCGAGCCGTGTCCGGCCGAGAGCACGAAACGGTCGCGGTCGATCCAGTCCGGATTGCGCGGGTTGTGCTTGAGCCAGCGGGTCCACAGCACGTAGGCCATCGGCGCCGCGCCGAGCGGCAGACCGGGATGGCCGCTGTTCGCCTGCTGCACGGCGTCCACCGACAGAAAGCGCACGGTGTTGATGCAGAGCTGATCGAGTTCGTCTGCCATGCTCGCTCCTTGAAGTTATAGGCAATGCGCGTCAATGTCGCGTCGTGTTGTTGCCGCTGCGCGTCAGCTGCAGCAGCAACCGCCTTTGCCCTTGGGTTCCTTGGCCGTACCGGCGGTATCCACGGCGTAGCCGGCCTCCTGCACCGCCGCGTTCAGTTGTTCGGGCGAGGTCAGCCGCTCGTCGTATTGCACCGTGGCTTCGCCGGCCGACAGCGATACGTTGATCTCGCCGACCCCGGGGACGGCTTTGAGCGCGTCCGTGACCTTGCCGGTGCAGCCGCCGCAGCTCATGCCGGCGATTTTCAAATGTTCAGTTTGCATGGTGGTGCTCCTTTTCAGTGGATTGAATAAAAACGGCGCGCTAATAGCCTTCGCACGGCCAGCGCGCCGTCGGGGTCAAGCAACAAGGTGACGCTGTGCGCAGGCTGACGTCTGTAACTGGCTCATGTCTGTCCGGTCTTGGTCAGCGCTTTGGCTTTTGCGGCAACCCGGTTCAGCAGATCGCGCCATGACCTGGCGAAGGCGTCCACGCCTTCCTCCTGCAACCGCCCCGCCAGGGCATCGATATCGACACCGGCCTGTGCAAACTCGGCGAGCAGCGCGTCGGCGTCGCCGCCGTCGGCCGGCAATTCACCTCGTATCTTGCCGTGATCGGCGAAGGCGAGCAGCGTCTTCTCGGGAATGGTGTTAATGGTATCCGGCGCCGCCAGCGCCTCGAGATACAGGGTGTCCGAGGCAGCGGGATCCTTGGTACCGGTGCTGGCCCACAGCAGGCGTTGCGGTTGGGCGCCGGCCTCGGCCAGTGTCTGCCAACGCGTTGTTGCCAGCAGCTCGCGATAGGCCTGGTAGGTGCGCAGGGCGATGGCGATGCCGAGACGGTTGCGCAGCGCGTCCGGCACCTGATCCTGGACGGCGACGTCCCAGCGGCTGATGAACAGCGAGGCCACGCAACCGACCGCCGGATCGAGGCCGGCGGCGAGGCGCCGCTCGATGCCGCGCATGTACGCTTCGGCAGCGGCGAGATAATGCTCGCGGGAGAACAGCAGCGTGACGTTGACCGGCACGCCGGCGAAGATCGCCTCCTCGACCGCGACCAGGCCGGCGGGGGTGCCGGGGATCTTGATGAACAGATTCGGCCGCTGCGCCCGCGCATGCAGTTCCACCGCGGCCTCGACGGTGTCGGCCGCGTCGTCCGCCAGCGAGGGCGACACCTCCAGCGAGACCCAGCCGTCGACGCCGCCGGTGGCGGCGTGGACCGGACGAAACAGATCGGCGGCCTGGACTAAATCTTCCAGGGCGAGTTCGAAGAACAGGGCCTCGCCCGACTTGCCGCCGCGCGCCTTGTCGTGGATGGAGTCATCATAGGCGTCGCTGTGCTGGACGGCCTTATCGAAGATCGTCGGGTTGGAAGTCAAGCCCGTCACGCCCAGTTCGTGGATATAACGCTCCAGGGTGCCGCCGGTCAGCAGCTCGCGCGTGATGTTGTCGAGCCACAGGCTCTGTCCGAGATCATGCAGTTGTTGTGTGACCTTCATAATTCCTCCTGTCGTGTATGACCGGCGCCGTCATTGCGCCGCCTCCGGGCCGGATTTATGCCTTGGTGTCAAAATAGGCATGCAGTTCTTCCTCCGTCGGCTGTTTCCGGAACACGACCTGATCGTCGACGATCAAATTCGGTGAATGCCGTATGCCAAATTTTTGAACGAGGTCGGCGCAGTCTTCCACGAAACACAGACGGTACGGAATCCGCAAGTGTTCGAGTTCCTTTTCCAGGTGTTTACGGTGTGTACAGTCTTTCGTCGCGATGATCATTACGTCCATAGTCTTCTCCTATAAAGCTGCATACTGCGAGTTCCGCAATGAGTGGTCTCGTCCGGCGCCGTCACGCGGACGCCTCCGGCTCGGGGTTGTGCCAGCCGCGGTGCGCCGCGATGAGCGCGTCCGCGGCGGGGGGTCCCCAACTGCCGCATGCGTACGGCACGGCCGGGTGATGTGTTTCCAGCACCGGATCCACCACCGCCCAGGCGGCCTCCAGGCAATCCTCGCGGGCGAACAGCGCGCCGTTACCGGCCATGGCGTCCCCCAACAGGCGCTCGTAAGGCGCTAGTTCCTCCGGCTGTTCGTCCAACAAGAAGAGCTCGCGCTGCTCGCCGGTGAACTCCTGGCCCGGGCGCTTGACGCGCGCGGCCAGGGCGATGGCCGAACGGGGCGAGAGCCGGATGCGCAGGTAGTTGGCGCGGCCGTCGGCCGGCGCCGAATCGTCGAACAGCCGCTGCGGCGGCGGCTTCAACTCCACCAGCACCTCGGCCGCCGTCCCGGCCAGGCACTTGCCGGCGCGCAGATACCACGGCACCCCCTGCCAGCGCCACGAGTCGATGCACAGGCGCAGGGCGCAGAAGGTCTCGACATCGGAGTCCGGCGCCACCCTCGGTTCGTCGCGGTAGCCGGCGTACTGGCCGCGCACCAGATCGTCGGGCGCGAGCGGGCGCATGGCGCGAAACACCTTGTGTTTTTCGGCATGCACGGCGCCGTAGTCCTGGTAGCCCGGCGGCTCCATGGCCAGCAGGGCGACGATCTGGAACAGGTGGTTTTGCACCACGTCGCGCAGCGCGCCGGCGCTGTCGTAAAACCCGCCGCGCCCCTCCACGCCGAACGACTCGGCCAGGGTGATCTGCACGCCGGCCACGTGCTCACGGCTCCAGATCGGCTCCAGGAAGGAATTGGCGAAGCGGAAATAGAGGATGTTCATGATCGCTTCCTTGCCGAGGAAGTGATCGATGCGGAAGATCGCATCCCGCGGGAACACCGCGCGCAGCACGCGGTTGAGCTGCCGCGCCGAGGCCAGGTCGCGGCCGAAGGGCTTTTCGACGATGACGCGCGCCTGGCCGGCCAGGCCGGCGGCATCGAGCCCGCTGACCACCGTCTCGAACAGGGCGGGCGGGATGGCGAGATAGTGCGCCGGGCGGCGGGCCTCGCCCAGCGCCTGTTTGAGGGCGTCGAAGGTGCCGGGGTCGTTGTAGTCGCCGCTGACATAGTCGAGCAGGGAGCGCAGCCGCTCCAGCGCCTGCCGGTCATCGGCGCCGCCGGCGTCCTCGACGGCGTCCGTGGCACGCTGGCGCAGCTGCGCCGCACTCCAGTCGGAGGACGCCACGCCGATCACCGGCACGTTGAGGGCGCCGCGCTTTACCATGCCGTAAAGCGCCGGGAAGATCTTCTTGTACGCCAGGTCCCCGGTGGCGCCGAACAGTACCAGCGCGTCGGACGGCGGTGCATCGCCGTTGCCGGGTTCCATTTCAGTCTGCTCCCTGTTTTTCGTCATGGCTGCCTGACCCGCGTTTCTCATCACCCTGCTAAACAATAAACCGGTCCCAGTCCGCATAGGAGTCCTTGATCCGCCCGCGCGGGATGGCCAGGACGATCAGCAGCGCGCCGCAGATCACGCTGTTCCAGACCGCCGCCGACGAGGCGACGCCGTCGAGCAGCCATGGCGCGGCGATCAGCCAAATGCCAAACGGGATGTTGATAAAGCGCGTGGCGCGCCCAACCTCGGCCAGGGCGATGATGGTGAACGTCACCACCAACAGACCGACCAGGTGATCACTGTCGGCCATGGCGCCGGCGCTGTCGAAGCTGAGCCGCGTGAAGGTGAGCCAGACGCCGATGGCGATGCTGAGCAGCAGCGTCCAGGGATAGGTCACGCCGCGGGTGGCCTGCGCCCATTGCTCGCGGGGCGTGGCGGCCAGCCCTTTTGAGGTATCGTCGCTGCCGCCGTCCATGGCGTCACCGGTCCAGAAGGTACGCCAGAAGGGTTTACCCTGCCTGCGCGCCCAGACCAGGAACTGGCCCATGGCGACGAACTCGTTGAGCGAATAGGGGATCATCACCGCCATCGCCAGCGCGGCGATCAGGCACAGGCTGCACCAGGTGCCGATCACGATCGGCTGGATGATGACGAAATAGATGCTCACCACGCCCAGCGGCAGGATCAGGATGGCCAGGCCCAGCACCATCCACGGCATGGTGCGCCAGCGGGTCTTGCCGGCCATCCAGACCATCACCAGTTCGAGCGTGTAGACGATGGCGCCCAGCGCGCCGTCGGCGATCGGCCAGGCCTTGGAGACATCCGAGGTGATGATGGTCTCGGTGCCGTTCATGACGCCCTGCTTCTCGCCGACGCCGGCAAAGAACGGCTCCCAGACACCATCAAGATGGCCGAGCTGGTAGGCGCCGAGAATACGGGAAATCAGAAACCCGATCAGCGCCAGCACCCCGATGGGCATGCGCTGCAGCCAGGTCGATGGGCAATAGGCCCAGCCCGGCGGCACGTCCGGCTTGCCCATCATGCCGGCCATGCTCATGCCCGGCATCATGGGGATCAGCACCGACAGCGCGATCACCAGCGCGCCGACCAGGGTGCCGTTGGCGTAGGCCTCGGGCAACGGCGTCCAGAACACCAGCGGCGCGAACAGCAGCCACAGGCCGACGAAGGCGTTGGCCCACTGCGCCCAGGGGTTGCGGCGCCAGGCGTCCGCGGACAGGGCGCTGAAGACGATCACCAGGACACCGCTGATGACATCACTCCAGCTCATCAGCAGGTTGCGCAGCTCGAACGGCGCCAGGTCACGTTCGGCCATGACCCGCAGCTGGTTGGCGTCGGGGGCGAAGTCGCTCATGTAGCCGAGCGTGAACGGGCTGGTCAGCAGCCACAGGCCGAGCATCAGGTTGAGATAATGTGGCCACAGCATGTTGCGATGGCTTTCGACCATCATGTCGCCGCCATCGTGCCCGTGCCCCGCATGCCCATTGCCCCCGGCGTCACGCGGCACCAGGGGCATGCCGCACTTGGGGCAACTGCCCGGTTCGCTGCGCACGATCTCCGAGTGCATGGGGCAGGTGTATTCGGTCGCCTGGCCTCCACCGGGCCGGGCATGCCGATGGCCGGCGTGCGCGTCCTGCGCATCAGGTTCGCGGTGTTCGTCATGTGCGTGATGTTCGCCTTGTGCTTCGGACGGCACGCTGCGCGATTCCAGTGCCATGCCGCACTTGGGGCAGCGGCCCGGTTCACTGGCCACGACTTCGGGGTGCATGGGGCAGGTGTACTCGGCCGCCTCCGCCGCGTCGGCGGTTTCCGCCGGCTCCAGGGCGGTGCCGCAGCGCGGACAGTTGCCGGGCGAGGACTGGCAGACCTCGGGATGCATCGGGCAGCTATGCAAGTGGCAGCCCGGCGCGGCGACCGTTTCGGACCGGGCGGGCGTTTCCTCTTTCTTCTCCAAAGACGCGGGCAACTCCAGGCCGTGCTCGCGGTACCAGCCGAGCGGGTCGGCCTGTAACGCGGCCACCATTTTCGGCAGCGACTTGCGCAGCGTATGGCGCGGTTCCCAGCCCAGCACGTCGCGGGCGCGGCTGATGTTGAGCGCATAGTGGTCGTTGGCCCGGTCGATCATCCACGGCTTGATGAACTGTTCCCCGGGAAGCAGACCCTGCGCCCAGGCACCCACCTTGGCGATGGGCCCGGGGACGTTATGCGTCTCCGACGACTCGCCGCGGATCAAACGCATGAAGGTATGCTGCAGTTCGTCGTAGCTGAGCGTCTCCGGCTCGCCGATCAGAAACACAGACTCAGGCGGCAATTGCCCGCGACGCTCCACGGCCCGCTCAATGGCGTCCACTGCATCCTCCAGGTGCAGGTAGGCCTGGCCGTGCGAGGTCTCACCGGAATAGAGGTGGCCGGCGAGCTGGCGCTCGTAGATGCGCTGGATCTGGTGTGCCAGCGGCGGCGAGTGGCAGACGTCGTCGTAGACGCCGGCGAAACGCAGCAGCACGGCGGGAATATCACCACGCTCCGCGCGGATGAGTTTCTCGGTGCGCACCTTCGACTCGGGATAGGCCCAGGTCGGCTCCAGCGGCCAGTCCTCGGTGATGAATTGGCCCGGCTCGCCCGGCCGGTGCACCAGCATGGTGCTGGAGAAGATGAACTGCTCGACCTCGAAGCCGCCCTCGCGCAGGCCGCGCAGCAGGCGGCGCGTGCCCTCGACCGTGACCTGGTCGTACTTCGGGCTCGGCTTGCCGAGGAAATCGAAATAGGCGGCTAGATGGATCACGCTGGCGATGCGGCCGCCGTGGTGCGCGCGCAGCACGCGCAGCCCCTCCCGCACGCTGTCGTCCGACGTAAGGTCGACCGGTATGTAGACACAGTCGGGCGGCGGCGGAGAGGGCGCCTTGCGTTCGAAACCGACGACGTTGTCGAA
The DNA here is from genome assembly GCA_001447805.1 of Candidatus Tenderia electrophaga. Taxonomy (NCBI): domain Bacteria; kingdom Pseudomonadati; phylum Pseudomonadota; class Gammaproteobacteria; order Tenderiales (SeqCode); family Tenderiaceae (SeqCode); genus Tenderia (SeqCode); species Tenderia electrophaga (SeqCode). Next base: position 755,650 of record CP013099.1, on the reverse strand, counting down.
GCGTTGTTTCAAACGCTGCATCACCGCATCCCCGATGCGGCCGGCGGCGCCGGTGATCAGGACGATATCTCCCTTGGGTGCCATGGCGTTACTCCTCTTCAAATTCCGGAATCAGGATAGTGGTGCCGTGTCGATACCGGGATCGATGCGCCAGAACGGCGATCCATCGTCGTGTTCGCCGGCAACTTGCGGGGGCTAGTGTATTCGTATTTTCGCGGCATGATTCGCGGGCTCCTTAATTTCTCTTTGCGCCGATAGTAGCCGGTGCGAACAGCGCAAGCATTGACCATTCACAATGCCGCGGCCATTGCGATATTTCGATCATCCGCGGCGTGGCGAACCCGGCATCACAACGGCTCGTGTTTCCAGAGACGCTGCATCTGCAGATACATGAACGACGCCGTCCAGGTAATCAATCCCAGGCCGGTTAACGCCTCCATACCGGCCATGAAGCGAAACGGCCCTGTCGGCACCAGGTCGCCGTAACCCAGCGAGGTATAGTTGGTGAACGAGAAATAGATACACTCGGCCAGCCCGGCGGCGCGGCCGCCGGCAATCGCGCCAAAGCCGTCTCCCTCGTTCAGCCATAAATAGGCCAGACCGAACAACCCCACCTCGAGCACATGCGCAACAAACAGGCCGCATACTACAATCGACAAATGCCAGCGATGCCAGGTAGAGCTGCGATGCAACCGGCCGGCCAGCCACTGCATGAGACCGAGGGCTTCGTAATGTAAAATGACGCACACCACAACCACGATCAATGTAACGCTTAGCGTGACCAACATGCGCAAACTCCGTCGAAGCTGTCACCGCTGCGGCTGAGCATTTCCTCTTGCCTTTGAGCGCAACAAGAACCTGTGCCGGCGGAAATGATCGGCATGGCCGATAACGAGACGACCATCACCATGCCGCTCCCGGCCTTCATCGTCTGCATGCTTCACCATACTTTGCCTCTATGCCCATAGCTCCAGAACAAAATTCGACATCACCGCGTTCAAGATGTCGTTGCGGGTAATGATGCCCGCCAACACCCCCGCCTCGACGATCGGCATCGCCCCGACACGCCGGGCGACGAGCAGGCGGGCAACATGGCGCACATCGGTATCCGGGCTTGCCGTCAACACGGGCGTTTTCATCAGCAGTTCGACACGAGCGCTCGACGCGCGCGGCCGCTGCGGCCGGTAGTTGTCGCCAAGGCCTGCCGCGTAATGCAGAATGTCCCGGTCCGACACGATACCCACCAACCTGCCCGATTCCGAAACGACAGGCAGATGGCGGAACCGGCTTTGCCGCAGCACGTTCAAGGTTTCATCAACGGTCGTTTCGGGCGCCAGGCTCACCACCGGCGTACTCATGATCCGTTGCGCAAACAGGACGGCGCCCCCTTGCGGCAACTCGCTCACTGTCCGGTAGGCCCGCTCGGCACCCGCCTGCCGCCCCTCTCTGCCAACGTCGTGGCGCTCTTCTTCGTCTATGGGGCGTGAGGCGGTAATCGCCTCCGTCTTCGCCACCCCGGCCGGCTTGAACAGCTTTTCAAGGGGCATGATCTCGGCGCCGTTCAATCCCTGGATGATGAAAGTCATCGCTTATCGCCCTCGCAACGCTTCGTCACGCTTATGCGCTCTCGCGTTCACATTGATTGCCTTATTCATGATCGCGCTGCCTGAGCCGGCTCTCAACGCTGCGCCGGCACTCTCGACGATCTGTTCCGGGGCGGACACGCCGGCCAACTCGCTCATCTACCCACAGCACCGATCGGATACGGGATCGCGCAGCGACAGATCGCACCGGCCGCCAATCCCGTCAAATTCGGTATCGCGATAAGCCGGTGCCGTCGAGCAGGCGGGCCGCGGCCGCCGCTTACAATACCTGATGCCATGCACGCCTTTTTAGAACGCCATATCCACGCCGAACGCCAGCATATTCTCGAGATTGGTCGCCGGGTGCTCGTCGACACCGCCGCCGATGGGGGTTTTCTTGTCGCTCTCGAGATTGAAGTGCGCACGCGCATACAGCCCGATGTTGGGGTTGGGATAGTACTTCACGATCGGGGCGAGAAATGAGGCGTCCACGTTGAGCGGCTCGCTGCTGCCCATGGGCAGCTTTTCCAACCCGCCCGGCGCCATCCAGTCGTAGCGCAGGCCCAGCATCCAGTTCGGGTTCATACGCCAGTCCGCCTCGGCACTGAAGCCGGCGCCATCGGTCTCCCAGACCGAATTGGCCGCCATCATATTGCCGCCCCAGGTCGGCGCATCGATGGAGTCGGCGATATAGGTGCCGTAGACATCCCAGTCGCCCCACTGGGCGCGGGCGCCGATGCCCCAACGCGTGATATCCGTGGCCTGATCGGCGTACACAATCGTGCCGCCCATATTCAGGGTCGATATGGCCGCGTCCGGCGCATTGTAATAGAAGGCCGATACCTGGGAGCTTGCCGCGCCGACCATGAAGTCATAACGGCCCATGACATAGGTGTCGTAGCGGTTCTCTTTGGTCCCGTCCGTGTTCACCTTGTCATTGACCGCCATGCCCAGCTGGTACAGGAAACCGCTGCCGAAGCCACCCGGCCGGCCGTGGATGGCGATCCCCGTCTGGTTGGGCGCGTTATAGAGCAGGGGTTCGAAGGGTAAAATGGCGTAGCCCTCATCTCCAGCACTCGTTATCGCGACCGTGTCACCATTGGAATCAGTCAACTGTGAGCTGCTTGGTCCATATGCCGAGCCTTTGGTCAGACCGAACATCTTGCTGGAGAAGGCCAGCGGCAGCAGCGGAATCTGGTTGATGGTGGGCGGGAAGCTGTCGGTTTCCGCCTTGGGCCCGATCGGGTTGAGCTGCTGGCGGTGGGTGGGGAAGGCGTAGAGGCCGGAGGGATCGAAAGTACCGACCTGCACGTTGGCCACGCCCGGCTTGCCCAGGTTGCTGAAAACCAGAAAGGCCCGCTCGAAGGCCACGCCGGAACCTTCCTCCTGGGTGTTGTACTCCGCCTCCAGAAAGTAGCTGAGGTTTTCCCGCGCCGTGCCGGCGAAGAACAGGTTGACGATCTTGGGCACCTCGAAGTCCACCTGCTCGCGGACGCCGTCATTCTTCATCTCGTCGGTTTCCTGCTTGAAGGTGGGGCGCTGGATGTCGGCGCGGATACGCACCGCCATGATCTTGGAAATGTCATCGACCACGACCGACCCCTGCGCGCCCTCATAGACATGCTTGGCCTGGGTGCCGCCATCGGCCGAGCCGGGCATCTGGTAACCGTTCTCCTTGAATTGCTGACCGAATGGTGTCAGGCGCGGTTCGTTGGTATGACACAAGGCGCAGTTTGCCTCATATTTCCGGGCGAAGGCCGGAACAGCCTTGGCGACCCCCATGTCAATGGCAACCATGCCAATGGCTCCGATACTGAGAAGCCCCGTTACCGCACCGCGGCGTATTACAGAAGATATATTTGAACGCATACCGTCTCCTTATTTAAGTGGTCTCTAGCATCTGAAACGGCTCAACACTAACCCTCTCAATCCACTCAACATAATAATCATGCCCGTGGCTTTTATCTCCGTCTCTCTTCTTCTCTATCCATATATTTAATTGCAAGTTTCCTCGTAATACTTAAAGGTATTTTTTGTATTTGGCCAAGACAAACCAACCTCTCGGCCGTCACCCTAACTCTCGAGCAGACCAACAAAAACACTTTGCCAACAGATAGGCCGCCTCGGCGATGTCGTTGCGGCTGGCCGACTGCTTGCTGGAATCCTGCTTAGGGACACTTCTCATTAATTGTGTAACCTCTGCGCAAACAATTATTAGAGGTGCCCTTAGGTCGTTTGCTTATGATCTTCACTCCTTACATTTCAGCCCGATTGTGAAGCCGCAGATGCGGCAGAAACGCTGGTGTGCGCGCGGCATAACGGTCATAGACGGCACCAAATTCTGCCCGCACCGCCCTCTCCTCATAACGCGCCAGCCGCAGGTACATGTAGACCAGCACGGGAAACATCAGCAGCGTCAGGATGGTCGGCCACTGTAGCAGGAAGCCGAACATGATCAGGACGAAGCCGATGTACTGGGGATGACGAACACGGGCGTAGGGTCCTTCGGTCGCCAGGGTGCCGGTTTTTTGGGCTTTATACAGCACGCGCCAGGCGGCGGCGAGCAACCAGAAACCAGCGCCGATGAATAGCATGCTGAGGATATGAAACGGCCCAAAGTGGGGATTGGCCTTCCAACCGAATATCATTTCCAGCAAATGCCCGGCATCGTGGGAGAGCCAGTCCACTTGCGGGTAATTGCTCTGCAGCCAGCCGGAGAGAAAATAGATGGTCAAAGGAAAGCCGTACATCTCGGTGAACAACGCTACCAGGAAGGCAGAAAAGGCACCGAAGCTGCGCCAGTCGCGTTTGCTCTGCGGCTTGAAGAAGCTGAAGGCGAAGAAGATGAAGATCGCCGAGTTGATGATCACCAGCGACCACAGGCCGTAGGCGGGCGCGGTTTCAGTCATGCTTGTGCTCTTCGCCATGGCCGCCGTGCATGAACAGATGCATCAAGGGGCAGGCGAGCAGGATCAGCCACGGCAGCCAACCCAGCGCATGGGCGCGGTGCTCGCTGAACAGGAAGAACCCCGCCACCGCGGTAAAGCCGAGCAGCACAACTCCGCTACGTGAACGCCACCATGGTGCTTTTTGTCTGGCATCCATAGTTACTTCTTCATTCCGCCCGGACCGTGGCGCTGCTGTTGCATCATCTGTTCCATCATCTGCTGCATCATGCCCTGCATCATGTCCATGCGTTTCTCCATCATCTGCTGCCGCTGCTCCATGGACATGCCGGCCGCCTTGTCATCGCCGTTCATGCCCATGGCACCATCGCCCTGCATCATCATGCCTTTGTTCATCTTGCCCATCATCCGGTGCATCTTTTCCATGTGCTGCTGCATCAGGCGCCGACGCTCCTCCGGGTCGTCGCTGTTGTTGATGCGGTCCATCATCTGTTGCATCTCGCGCATGCGCTCTTGCATCTGCTCCATGTCCATCATGCCCATGTCTTGTCCCATCCCTTGGCCTTGCCCCCCCGCCTTGTCTGAGTGGTGGCGGTCATCGGCATAGGCGCCGGGAACGGCCAGGGCGAGCCCCAGAATCATCGGTGCCATCATTGTCTTCATAGCGATCTCCTTGGTCATCGTGTTTGAATCCGCCGCAGCGCGATTCCTCCGTGGTTACCACTTGCTTCACCTGCCATCGGCCTGCGCCAGGTCATTGAGCGTCCAGTCATGATCGAAGTAGTCGAGCCGGGCCGGATGCGTCTCCAGCCAGGCGCGTTGCCCGGCATCAAGATAAGGTTTGACGAATCCCAGTACCCCATCCGGGTACTCTTCAAAAAGATAGTCGTCCTTCTCGAGTATCCAAGCCAGGGTCAAGGTATTTGTCTGGCGGTTTAAAGAGAGACCCTTCGCGGGGTTGCGAAAAAAGGTCCTGATGAGTTCGTCAAGCCGGGCATCCAGGCGCTCGCCGGCAAAGGGCTCCGCGCTGCGGTCGGGGCAACTCACCGCCGCGCAACTGACGGCGAAGATGATGCGCGGGTCATCGAAGCGTTGCAGCAACACCTCTTTTTCGATTTCGCTCAGACTGTAGTCGCGTCCGCCCACCTTGATTGCATCCTTGGACCAGGGATGCTTGATCAGGCTGATCTTGAAACTGGTGATGGAATCGACCGGGTAGGCGTCGATCACCATGCGCATGGCGGTAAAATTGTAGACATTGATCCAGAAGGCCTTGCGTTCGTCCGGGTCTTCGATCGCCGCGGGGTCGATCGCCTCCAGGGTGTCGGCGATGTCGTCCATCAGCGGTCCGGCCTCGCGCTGCATGGCGGCGTAATCGAAGACCGTGGTCTCGACGCCGTTGATGGTCACCGCCGGGCGCCAATACCGTTGCAGCAGTTCCCCGTACAGGGTATTAAAGCGGGCGACATCGCCGGCCGCGGCGGCGCCGACCATGACCAGTCCCGATATCGCCAATAAAATCCTTAACATGTCACGTCACTTGAGCCCTACGGCGGATGTTTGATTCTAGAACCTGGGGGTAACCCCGAGGTCAACCCCTTCATCGGAAATTTCCGTAACCGTTTCAATCAGATGACAAATGGAGTCGCCGTCGGGCACCTTGTCGGGGAGCGCCCGCCAAACATTCAATGCCTGTTCCAGGCGCAGCTGCAGCGCCGTCAGGGCCTGTAACCTGCGCCGGTTTTCCACGATCCTTGCCTGAACCAGGTCCCGCACTTCCGGGCAGGGCGACGTGCCGCGCTCCGCATAACCCAGCAGCCGGCCAATCTCGCTGAGCGTGAAACCGAGCTGCTTGGCCCGGCGGATAAAGCGCACACGGCCGATATCCTGTTCCGGATATAGTTGGTAACCGTTGGCGGAATCCCGCTCAGGACGCAACAAACCCTTGTCGGTGTAGTGACGAACGGTTTCAGCGGTCACCCCCGATCGCCTGGCCAGTTCGCCGACCTTCAAGCGCGAGTGCTTCATTGCGGCCGTATCACCATCTGATGGGCAACGCCACGGCCGATATCTATCTCAGCGACAACGTTCATGCCGGCGGGATCGAGCACCCAAATCTTTGCAGCCTCGCGGCTGGAGACATAAAGTTTGCTCACTGCGGCGACATAGACAACGTGATAGGGTGCGGGCTGAAGATCGATCTTGCCCACACTGTTGTCGGTCAAATCGATCCGGCTCAAGGTCTGATCGCTTTTGCTGGATACGAACAACCAGCGCCCATCTGTAGAGATATCGATGCCGTGCGGCTCGGCACCGACGTCGAAACGGTTTGTCAACGCGCCGCTTTTCAGATTCACGCCGATCACAGTCCCGTCATCGACATCCGCCACAAACAGGCGGGCACCGTCAGGGGACAACACCAGGTGCTCCGGCCCGTTACCCGCCGTGAGTTGGCGCCTGATGCGCCAGTCGTGCGTATCGATCTCACTGACACTCCCCGCTCCGGCATTGGAGACGTAGAGGTACCTGCCGTCGCCGCTGAATACAGCATAGTTAGGCAATGCCCCGGTCTGGATGGTTTTCACGGCCTCCATTGTGTTCAGGTCAACAACGGATATACCGCCCGCGCCGGAGTGCACGGCAATGGCGTGCTTCCCGTCGGGCGATATCGCCGTATGATGCGCCAGCGCAGGCACGGCGACGCGGCGTATCACATGACCGCGCCTGGGCTCGATGATGGAGAGATAAGCGGGGCTTTTCATGGCGGCGGCATCACCACCGGCATGATGGGCCGCATGTTCATCCTCGCTCACTGAGGCCGGCTTAGACATATCCTCCGCAGCACCGCCCTCCACAGGCTGCATGCTCCCTGCCACCAGGTATTCGCTGTTTGGACTGGCCGCCAGACCATGGGCGTTCTCGAGTTCACCGATACGCCCGACGACTTTATCCTCATCGAGATCGATGACGACAAGATCATCGGCGTCACCCGTGGGCACGTACATAAACGGGGATGCGGTGGCCGTGGCCGCCGCCGACACCCACACAGTCATTACCACTGTCAGCAGTATTTTCATCGTCCCGCCCTCATTTCTTCCTGCCACCGAACACATACTTCACCAATGCCACCAACGCCAGCACCACAAGCAACCAGAACAGCAGGCCAAGCGCCCAGTGCCCAAAACCAGCCCCCCAATGCCAATCACCCGAATCATGCATCATCATTCACACCCCGCTCGTTGCTGTTGTGCTGTTGTTCGTCCGCCATGGCCGGCACTGAGAATGCAAACATCATTGTCAAGACCAGCGAGTGCTTATGGATGCTTTTCATGATAGTGGTTCCTCGTTGCCGCCCCGGTGAACGTTCAAACCGAATTTCACCATCCGGACCGTCAATGTTGTTGCCGTAGCCGGACGGATGCCGCCCTACCACCAAAACCGCACGCCCGCCACCACCGCTGCGGCGTCCACGTCTGCGCCGCCCGCCCGGGCCAGATTGGCGCTGTCGCCGAACCTGCGAAACCAGGTGACGCCCACATAGGGCGCAAACTCGCGCCGGATCTCGTAGCGCAGGCGCAGGCCCGCCGTCACACCATTGAGCCCTTCACCGATGCCGAATTCCCGCACCTCGTCGAAGGCATACGAGGTTTCGAAGCGCGGCTGGAGGATCAGGCGTTGGGTCAGGAGCCAGTCGTACTCCGCCTCGAGATCGGCGGACAGATCCCCGTCCTCGCTGAGGCGCAGATTGGCGTCGATCTCGAACCAGTACGGCGCCAGCCCCTGCACCCCGACCAGGGCCGAGGCACGATCCTTGTCGGACCCGGAACCGTAGGCGCGCTGGTAGCCCAGACCCGCCTGGAGATCCCAGAAGGGGGCGAAGCGATGGCTGAACTGGACATCGAAATTTTCCAGCTCGCCGCCTGCGCCGCCGGACACCACGTCTTCACCCTCGGTCTCGATCCACAGCCGGTCGATATCACCGCCGTACCAGAATTGCGCATCCCACAACAGCACATCTTCACTGTCGTTTTCCCTGTATTCCAACCGGTCCAGCATCAGGCTGGCATAGCGGGTGTCGTCGTGGATCGGCAGGGGCCAGCCGGGCTGCGCCTGGAGGCCGGTACCGGCGGCCCACGCCGGGGCGCCTGCCATCAATAAGCCCAGCGCCAGCGCGGTCGCCGCCCGCGCCCGAGGCAAGCGGAAATCATCCTGTAACATCGCGTCCCTCCCGTTCATATTCATACCACCGATACCACGCGGAACATGCCGGCCTTCATGTGGTAGAGCAGATGGCAATGAAAGGCCCAGTCTCCCGGCGCATCGGCGCTGATCTGCGCCGACAGCATCTCGCCCGGCTTGAGGCTGATGGTGTGCTTGCGCGGGCGGTACTCACCGTGCCTGTTCTCCAGCTCCATCCACATGCCGTGCAGGTGGATGGGATGGTCCATCATGGTGTCGTTGACCATGATCAGGCGCAGCCGCTCGCCGTGGCGGAAGACGATCGGGCCGTCCACCTCGGAGAACTTCTTGCCGTCGAAGGACCACATATAGCGTTCCATGTTGCCGGTGAGGTGCAGCTCGATTTCCCGCCCCGGCGCGCGCTGGTCCGGCCACGGCGCCAGGCTGCGCAGGTCGTCGTAGACCAGCACCCTGTGTCCGGCCGTGCTCTCCAGCCCCACGCCCGGATCACTCATGCGGTACTGCGGATTCGTGGCCACCATGGCGGCGCCGGGGCCGTGATTCTCGGGCCCGTGGACCACCTTGCGCCCGGCCAGCACCCAATCCCCCCCGGCCGCATCCATGCGGTGGGCCATGGCGCCCGCGCCCATCTCCATGCCGTCCATCTCATGCCCCATGCCGAGGGACGCCAGCTCGCGCTCCACCGGCTGGGGCCGGGGCGCGGGCAGCGGTCCGCTCATGCCGGCGCGCGGGGCGAGCGTGGCGCGCACGAAGCCGGAGCGGTCCATGGACTCGGCGAAAATGGTATAGGCGCGGTCTTGCTGCGGTTCGACGATGACGTCATAGGTCTCGGCCACGCCGATGCGGAACTCGTCGACGGGCACCGGCTCCACGTTCTGGCCGTCGGCGGCCACCACGGTCATCTTCAACCCCGGGATGCGCACGTCAAAGAAGCTCATGGCCGAGCCGTTGATGACGCGCAGGCGCACCTTCTCGCCCGGACGAAACAATCCGGTCCAATTGGACTCCGAGGGCAGGCCGTTGATGAGATAGGTGTAGGCCGCGCCGGTGACATCGGCGATATCCCGCGAGCTCATGCGCATGCGCCCCCACATGCCGCGTTCGGCCCAGGTCCGGCTCCAGCCCTGCGCGGCGACATCGCGGAAGAAATCCCCCACGGTGCGTTTCTGGTAGTTGTAGTAGCCCTCGCCCTTCTTGAGCCGGGACAGCACCCAGCCCGGATCGTCGAAGGTCCAGTCGGACAGCATGACGACATAGTCGCGCTGGTACTCGAAGGGCTCCGGCTCGGCGGGGTCGAGGATGAGCGGGCCGTAGTGCCCCAGCTGCTCCTGCAAGCCGGAGTGGCTGTGGTACCAGTAGGTGCCGCTCTGTTCGACCGGATAGCGGTACTCGAAGGTCTCGCCCGGCTTGATCCCGGCAAAGGACACGCCGGGCACGCCGTCCATGGTATAAGGCAACAGGATGCCGTGCCAGTGGATCGAGGTGTCCTCGTCCAGGTGGTTGGTCACCCGCAGCACCGCGTCGCGCCCCTGCCGCATGCGGATCAGGGGGCCGGGAATGGAGCCGTTGAGGGTGATGGGCCTGGCGGGCTGCCCGCCGATGCTCATCGGCGTGCGGCGGATGGCCAGCTCGAAAATGTCGCTGTCGCCGTCGACCCGCCTGGCGGCGGTCAGGTTGCCGCCTTTCTGCCAGGCCCAGGCCGGCACCAGGGCGTCCAGCCCGGCCAGCAACCCCATCGCAGCGACACCCTGGATAAAGCGCCGGCGCGGCAGAGTGGACGATTTCCAGGGGTGAGAGTCGTGGTAATCCGCAGTCCTGCGTGTCATCCTTATCCGTCCTCTGGTCATGTACGTGACTGTTAGCGGTTACCATCGTAATCACCGGCGCCTGTCGCCAAGGTGACGTGTGCATTACAATTTTGTAATGTTTTAGTCATCTCACCGGCAGGTGAGGTGCGCTAATTTGGCTGCAGACGGCATACGCTGATTTAACGAGAAGGATCTACCGGCGGGCGATGAAAATACTGATCGTCGAAGACGAACTCAAAACCGGCGAATACCTCAGCCAAGGGCTGAGCGAGGCCGGCTTCATGGTCGACCTGGCCCGCAACGGCCTGGACGGCCATCACCGGGCGATGACGGAAGACCACGACCTGATCATTCTGGATGTGATGCTGCCGGATGTGGACGGCTGGCGGATTCTGACCTCATTGCGCGAGGCGGGCAAGGAGGTGCCGGTGCTGTTTCTGACCGCCCGCGACAGTGTCGATGATCGTGTCAAGGGATTGGAGCTGGGGGCGGATGACTACCTGCTCAAACCCTTTGTCTTCGCCGAACTGCTGGCGCGTGTCCGCACCCTGTTGCGGCGCGGCGCAGGCCATGCGGCGGTCACGCGCCTGGCTGTAGCCGAGCTGGAGCTGGACCTGGCGCGCCGCCGGGTCATGCGCGGCGGCCGGCGCATCCACCTGAGCGCCAAGGAGTTCGCCCTGCTGGAACTGCTGGTGCGGCGCCAGGGCGAGGTGCTGCCCCGCTCCCTGATCGCCTCCCAGGTCTGGGACATGAACTTCGACAGCGACAGCAACGTCATCGATGTGGCGATCCGCCGCCTGCGCGCCAAGATCGACGATGGCTGTGACACCAAGCTGATCCAGACAGTACGCGGCATGGGTTACATGATCGACGCGCCGGACGGCAGTGCCTAGATGAAGCGCCCCTTATCCCTGACGACGCGACTGACCCTGTTGTTCGGCGGCGCCGCCACCGTGGTGTTCCTGATCTTCGGCTGGGTGGTTGAGCGCGCCCTTGAGGCGCATTTCCATGCCGGGGACATGAAGGAACTCGAAGTGGTCGCCCGGGCGGTGGAGCAGTCGCTCGCCGGTCTTGGCTCGGATGACGATCTGCCCCGCATCGAGCAACGCTTGGACGATCTGCTGGTGGGCCACCACGGCGCTGCGCTGCAGATTCGCGACGCGGCGGGCACGCCGCTCTACACCAGCCCGGGCCCCGATTTTTCAGCCATCCCCCTGAGCGCCGGCGAGCCGGGCGCGGTGCGGGAATGGCGCGACGCCCAACACCACTACCGCGTGCTCACCGAGCGCGTCACCGTCAATGGCAACGGCCCGTACAGCATCGTCATCACCGTTGCCATCGACTATCACCTCGACTTCCTGAACGATTTCCACCGCAGCCTCTGGCTGATGATCCTGGGCGGCATCGGCGTTGCAGGCCTGATGGGGTGGGCGGTGGTGCGGCACGGCCATCGGCCGCTGCATCGCATCGTGGCGCAGATCGGCCGGATCAGCGCCGACGAGCTGAACACGCGCCTCAGCCCTGACACCGTGCCCGCCGAGCTTGCCGGGCTGCCGCATGCGTTCAATGAGCTGTTGCGGCGTCTGGAGCAATCCTTCGCCCGGCTAAGCAATTTCTCCGCCGATATCGCCCATGAACTGCGCACCCCCGTCACCAACCTGATGACCCAGACCCAGGTCGCCCTCACCCAGCAACGCAGTGCGGCGCAGTACCGCGAGATACTCTATTCCAATATGGAGGAATACCAACGCCTGGCACAAATGATCGGCGACATGCTGTTTCTGGCCAAGGCCGACAACGGCCTCAGTCCGCCCCACAGCGAAGCGATCGATGTCCACGGCGAGGTGGAAAAGCTGTTCGAGTACGTCGAGGCCTGGGCGGAAGAACGCCGGCTTGCGCTGCAGCTGGAGGGCGACGCGCGGCTACAGGGCGACCGCTTGATGCTGCGCCGCGCCCTCGGCAACCTGCTCGCCAACGCCATCCGCCACAGCCCGCCGGGCACATGGGTAAACGTCGCGCTCAGCCAGAGCGCGGGCGCGGCTCGAATCACGGTCGCGAACCCGGGACCGCCCATCGCGCCGCAGCATCTCGAAAAACTGTTCGATCGCTTCTACCGTGCCGACCCCTCGCGCCAACGCAGCGGCGAGGGCGCGGGACTGGGCCTGGCCATTGTCAAATCGATTGTCCAGGCGCATGGCGGAACCGTGAGCGTGACGTCCGACCCCGAGCGCACCACATTCGTGATCGACCTGCCGCAGCCGTTGCGCCAACGCGCGGGCGCCATCACTTGACATCGAGTGATGATTGCTGGTCAAATCCGACGCTATGCGAAAACTACGTGAACGGATAAAGCGCTTCCCGTCCTTGTGGCTTGTCTGCCTGCTGCCGGCATTGTTCTTCATGCTGGCGCTGCAACCGCATATCCACGTTCACGCCGCCCACCAACAAGGCAGTGACACGCCCGGGCACAGTCACGCAGCCGACCTGCACCAGGCGCATTTCGGCAACGCCCTGGACAGCACCGCCCACGCGCCCGATCAACACCACCCCGACGGCGCCACCTTGACCGTCGACATTTCACCCGACGGCCTGAAAAAGTCCTTCGCCTCGACGCTGCTCGCTTGCGCCCTCGTGGGCCTCGGCCTGCTGTTTCTGCTCGCGCCGGGCCAGGCGCCGGTCTTGCAACGCCGCCGCGACATCCCCCCCTACATCCGCTGGCGCGCGGCCTTGCCGCCGCAACTGCGCGCACCGCCGCGCTGATTCCTGCCCGGTTCCACCACCCCCGTAAGCACTGACGCAGCCCGCGCCAGGCGTTTCATCGTGGCTTTGCCGCAGGCGCCCGAATCGCGCCCCTTGCGGCCTAGTGATCGGCCTCGAACGCCGATCCGCCCGGGGCGGGCTCAGGCCCGCTGCAGACGCAGCTTGAGGTAAGCATTACGCCTGGGAAACAGGCCGACATGAGGTAAAAAAATGCGATTCGCAATGATTCTGGCGCTGGCGTGCATCAGCATACCCGTCGCCCATGCCATGGAAAGCACAGATCCAGGCCCGATCACACTGGATCAAGTGATCGTCAGAGTGCTGGAACACAACCCCCGACTCGGCGTTCACGATTACGAGGCGCAAGCGGCCGCGGCACGCATACGCCAGGCCGCCCAGAGCACGCCGCTGGAACTCCAACTCGATTTGGATAACCTGGCCGGCAGCGGCGACCACAGCGGTGTGAAGCGCATGGAAACCACCCTGAGCCTGGCCAAAGTGCTGGAACCGGAGAGTGCCGTTTCCTCGCGCAGTGATCTGGCCCGGCAGCGCAGCAGGCTGTTGCGCAACGAGCAGGATCGCGAACGCCTGGACCTGTTGGCCGAGGCGACGGAAAATTTCATCCATGTTGTCGTCGACCAACATCGCCTGAAGCTCGCCGAGGATCAGCTGGCACTCGTGCGCCATACCCATGAGATCGTCTCGCAACGGGTTTCGGCCGGGAAAAGCCATATAGCCGAACAGCGGCGCCTGGCGATCGATCTGGCGCGGGCGGAGATCGAACTGGAACACGCCGAGCACGAACTGAGCACTTCGCGCCTGAAGCTGGCAACGCAGTGGGGGGCAACCCGGCCCGACTTTTCCCGCGCCCGGGCCGACCTGTTTGCGCTGCCGGCGGTCGCCCCGTTCGCCCGACTGGAGACCCTGCTGGCCGACAACCCCGACCTGGTGCGCTTTGCCTCGGAAGCGCGCATCGCCCAGGCCCGCGTGCGGCTGGCACAATCGCGCCGCACGGCAAACCTGGCGCTGGCGGGCGGTATCCGTTACCTCAACGCGGCCGACGATGCGGCGTTGGTGTTTTCCCTCAGCATGCCGCTTGGCGCACGCGCACGCGCCCAGGCCGAGATCGATGAAATGCAGCGCCTGTCGGAACAGGAGCCGCTGCGTTATCAACAACGGCGCCTGGCGCTGTACAGCAGCCTGTATGAGATCTACCAGGAGTTGTTGCATGCCCGCGCCGCCTATGAGGCACTGAGCCAACGCATCATTCCCGCCGCGCAGCGCGCCGCGGCGGACTACGAAGAGGGTTACCGGAGCGGCCGCTTCGCGCTGCTGGAGCTGAACCAGATCCAGGCCACCCTGCTCGACGCCCGCCTGGAAGCGGTGATGACCGCGGCCAATTACCACCGCCTGAAAATCGAAATCGAACGCCTGACGGGTGCGGCCCTGCACTCAGGAGAACAACCATGAACAAGAATATTTTTTATGCGCTTTTAATCGCCTTCGCCGGTGTCGCGCTGGCCGTCTGGCTGCTGCTGGACACACCGCGGCATGATGAGGACGGCCATCACGATCATGATGAGGCCGCCGGCCCGGCGATTGAAAAAGGGCCCCACGGCGGGCGCCTGTTGCGCGACGGCGACTTCGCCCTGGAGATCACACTGTTCGAGCAGGGCGTGCCGCCGGAGTTCCACCTCTACGCCTATCAGGCGGGGAAGCCGGTCGACCCGAATGACGTCAGCGCGCGGATCGAGCTCAGCCGCCTTGACGGTCAGGTCGACAGTTTCAGTTTCCAGCCGCGCGACGACTATCTGCGCGGCGACGGCGTGGTCACCGAACCGCATTCCTTCGATGTCGGCGTCACGGCGACATATCAGGGCGAGCGCCATGCCTGGCACTACGAGAATTACGAAGGCCGCGTCCGCATCGCCACGGACATCGCCGCCGCCAGCGGCATCGAAACCGAGCGCGCCGGACCGGCAAGCATTCGCGAAACCCTGCGCCTCACCGGCCGCATCCGCACCGATCCCAATCGTCTTTCACAGGTCCGGGCCCGTTTTCCCGGCGTGGTGCAGCAGGTTCGGCGCGAGCTGGGGGAACGGGTGCGCCACGGCGATGTGCTGGCGCAGATTCAAAGCAATGAAAGCCTGCAAAGCTATCAGCTTACGGCGCCCATCGACGGTGTCATCGTTGAGCGCGACGTGCAGGTCGGCGAAACCACCGCCGCCGCGCCGCTGTTCGTCATCGCCGATCTGTCCAGGGTCTGGGCCGAGCTGGATGTCTTTAACGAAGACATCGGCCGTGTGCGCAGGGGCCAGCCCGTGCGTCTTGAAACCCTTGGCGGCCACGGCGTCGAAGGCAGGATCGACTGGCTCTCGCCGATGGCCGTCCACGCCAGCCAGAGCGTGGCGGCGCGGGTGATCATCGACAATCCCGACATCGACTTCCGCCCCGGCCAATTCGTGCGCGGCCGCGTCACCCTGGCCGAACACGAGGTGCCGCTGGCGGTGCGCAAATCGGCGATCCAGGCCTTCCGTGACTTTCAGGTGGTGTTCGCCCGCATCGACGACACCTACGAGGTGCGCATGCTGGAAGCGGGGCGGCAAGACCGCGACTGGGTGGAAGTGCTCGGCGGACTGAAACCCGGCACGGAATACGTCACCGAAAACAGTTTTCTCATCAAGGCCGACATCGAAAAGTCCGGCGCTTCGCATGACCACTAGGGAGCGCCGCCATGATCGATAAATTAGTCGCCTTTTCCCTCGCCCATCGCTGGCTGGTGCTGATCGCCGTGCTGGCGGTGTCGGCACTGGGTTTGTACAACTTTCAGAAACTGCCCATCGACGCAGTGCCGGACATCACCAATATCCAGGTACAGATCAATACCGCGGCGCCGGGCTATTCGCCGCTGGAGGCGGAGCAGCGCATCACCTTCCCCATCGAGACCGCCATGGCGGGCATCCCCCGGCTGGACTATACTCGCTCGCTTTCGCGCTACGGCCTGTCGCAGGTCACGGTGGTGTTCAAGGACGGCACCGACATCTACCTGGCGCGCCAGCTGATCAACGAGCGCCTGTCGCAGGTGAAGGCGCAGTTGCCCGCCGGCATCGAGCCGGCCATGGGCCCCATCGCCACCGGGCTGGGCGAGATCTTCATGTACACCGTCTCCAGCGAGGAAGGCAGCGGCCTAAGCCCCATGGAATTGCGCACCGTGCAGGACTGGATTGTGCGGCCGCAACTGCGCAACACCCCCGGAGTGGTCGAGGTCAACACCATCGGCGGCTACACCAAACAATTTCACGTGCTGCCCGATCCCGACAAACTGCTGGCCTACGACCTGACCCTGCAGCAGATCATGGCAGCGCTGGCGCGCAACAATCTCAACACCGGGGCCGGTTACATCGAGCGTTTCGGCGCCCAATACCTGATCCGTTCGCCGGGACAGCTGGCCGACCTGGAGGACATCCGCGCCATCACCGTGGCCAAGCGTGACGGCGTACCCATCAAGCTGGGCAGTGTCGCCGAAATCACCCTGGGCAGCGAGCTGCGCACCGGCGCCGCCACCCAGAACGGTGAAGAGGTGGTGCTGGGCACGGTGTTCATGCTGATGGGGGAAAACAGCCGCCTCGTCGCCCGCGCCGCCGCGGAAAAACTGGAGCAGATCAAGCCTTCACTGCCCGACGGCGTGGCGCTGACGCCGCTCTACGATCGGACCGAGCTGGTGGACAAGACCATCGCCACGGTGCAGAAAAATCTGGCCGAGGGCGCCTTGCTGGTGATCGCCGTGCTGTTCCTGCTGCTGGGCAACTGGCGCGCGGCGCTGGTGACGGCGGCAGTGATCCCGGTGGCCATGTTGATGACCATTACCGGCATGGTGCAGTCGCGCGTCTCCGGCAACCTGATGAGCCTGGGGGCCCTGGACTTCGGCCTCATCGTCGACGGCGCGGTGATCATCGTCGAAAACTGTCTGCGGCACCTGGCCCTGCAGCAACGCAACACCGGCGCCCTGCCCGACCTGGCGACACGTCTGCGCCTGGTGCGCCAAGCCACGCTGGAAGTGATCCGGCCCAGTGTCTTCGGCGTGATCATCATCATGATCGTCTACGTGCCGATCTTCGCCCTCAGCGGCGTCGAGGGCAAGATGTTCCACCCCATGGCGCTGACGGTGGTGATGGCGCTGACGGCGGCCTTGATCCTATCGCTCACCGCCGTACCCGCCGCCGTGGCGCTGTTCGTGCGCGGCAGGGTGGAGGAGAAGGAAAACCTGTTCATGCGCGGCGCCCGCCGCGGTTATGCACCGCTGCTGCGCTGGGCGTTGCGGCACCGCCTGCCGGTGGTGACCGCGGCAGTGTTGCTGGTGGCGATCGCCACCATTCAGGTCACCCGCATGGGCGCCGAATTCGTGCCCGAGCTGGACGAGGGCGACATCGCCCTGCACGCCCTGCGCATCCCCGGCACCAGCCTCACCCAGGCGGTGGAGATGCAGCGCCTGCTGGAGGCGCGCCTGAGCGAGTTTGCGGAAGTCTCGCACATCTTCACCAAGATCGGCACCCCGGAGGTGGCCACTGACCCCATGCCACCCAATGTCGCCGACACCTTCGTGATGATGAAACCGCGGCAGCAGTGGCCCGACCCGCGCAAGCCCAAGGCCGCGCTGATCGCTGAGATGGAGGCCGCCGCCAAAACCATCCCCGGCAACAAGTACGAGTTCACCCAGCCCATCCAGATGCGCTTCAACGAACTCATCTCCGGAGTGCGTTCCGACCTGGCCGTGAAGGTCCACGGCGACGACCTGGACACGCTGGTGGAACTGGCCGAGCGCATCGAAACGGTGGTCTCGGCCGTGCCGGGCGCGGCGGACGCGCGCACCGAACAGGTCACCGGCCTGCCCCTGCTGACGGTGACCCCCAAGCGCGAACGCCTGGCCTTTTACGGCCTGGACGTGGCCGACGTGCAGGAGGTGTTGCGCGTCGCCGTCGCCGGCGGGGTGGCCGGGCAGATCTTCGAGGGTGACCGGCGTTTCGACCTGGTGCTGCGCCTGCCGGAATCCTTGCGCGGCGATCTCGACACGCTGCGGCGCCTGCCTGTTGCGCTGCCGCAAAATAGTCAACCGGAGATCACGGGCGACGCGGACGGCCTGGGGTTGATCCGGATGCCGCCCCATACCATCCCGTTACAGGAGGTCGCCGAGATCGAGATCAGCCTCGGCCCCAACCAGATCAGCCGTGAGAACGGCAAGCGCCGCGTGGTGGTCACCGCCAACGTGCGTGACCGGGATCTGGGCAGCTTCGTGGAAGAGGTGCAGACGGCCGTGGCGCGCGAGGTGGCCCTGCCCGCCGGCTACTGGCTCAGTTACGGCGGCACCTTCGAGCAGCTGATCTCGGCCTCGAAACGCTTGACTGTCGTCGTGCCGCTGACCCTGGCCATCATCTTCGGCCTGCTGTTCATGACCTTCAATTCAACCAGGGATGCGGCGCTGGTATTCAGCGGCGTGCCGCTGGCCTTGACCGGCGGCGTGGCGGCCCTGGCGCTGCGCGATCTGCCGCTGTCCATCTCCGCCGCCGTGGGCTTCATCGCCCTGTCCGGCGTGGCGGTGCTCAACGGCGTGGTGATGCTGTCTTTCATCCGCGACCTGGCGGCCAAAGGGATGGCGTTGGAACAGGCCATCATCGAAGGCGCCCTGACGCGCCTGCGGCCGGTGCTGATGACTGCCCTGGTCGCCAGCCTCGGCTTTGTGCCCATGGCCCTCAATGTCGGCACCGGTGCGGAGGTGCAGCGACCGCTGGCGACCGTCGTTATCGGTGGAATTATTTCATCCACCCTGCTGACCTTGCTGGTATTACCGGTGCTCTATCGCCTAGCCTATCGCAGGCAGGCGTCCGGCACGCCCGGGTCACCCACATCCTAAAGGAGTTCATCATGTCGACAAGCATCACCCGTAGCACCTGTCTCCCCGGCCTGCTGATCGCCGCGCTTGCCGTATTCACCGTCACGGCGTGCTCGACCACCGGCAAGGTCAACAAGGAAACCGCCCTCAACATAGAGCGCGTTGATTCCGAAGGGGCACGCATCAGCGCTGCCTACCTCACCCGGATGAACGGCCACTTGTTGTTGAGGGGCGAAGTGACACGCCGTGCCGTCGGGCGCGGCGCCATCCCCGGCCACCTCCATATCACCCTGATCGATCCGCACGGCAAGACACTGAAACAAGCCGACATCGGCTATGTACGCCGCAGCGCGCGATCTTCAAGCGCCACATTCAGCACTCAACTGCCGTTGCCGCTGGCACCCGGCAGTACCGTGCGGATAACGCATTTCTATACCGAAACGCATGAAGTCCCGGCGCACGCCCCCGCCTGGAGAGAGGGTGAATAACGGCGTCTCCGCTTCAGTGGCTGTGATCGTGGCCGTCGTCATGGGGGGCGTCGCCCGCCCCGATCTCCATGCCCGAGAAATCCATATCCGACGTCCCGGCATCCATGGGTACGTCGTCGTGGCCGGCCCCGGGCTCATCATGGCCGTCGTC
Organism: Candidatus Tenderia electrophaga; assembly: GCA_001447805.1. NCBI lineage: Bacteria > Pseudomonadati > Pseudomonadota > Gammaproteobacteria > Tenderiales (SeqCode) > Tenderiaceae (SeqCode) > Tenderia (SeqCode) > Tenderia electrophaga (SeqCode). The sequence continues at coordinate 735,867 of CP013099.1, read as the reverse complement.
ATGCCCCGGCGCCTGGTGCGCATGATCGTCGCCCGCGCCATGGGCGTGACTGTCGGTCTTGGGCAGGGACATCACCCCCAAACCGTAGCGATACACCAGCTCCCCGCCATGCCAGGCAGTGCTACCTAGCAGGGCCCCGGCGACGCCGAATAATATGATGAAGCCCCAGCCCAGCCGTTGCGCCTTGCGCTCGGCCAGCACCGACCAGATCAGCACGGGAATCAGCACTGCAACCGTGGTCAGCGCCCAGTTGCGGTGCTCGATCATGGCCGCGTGGGAGGGATCGTCGTGCTCCACCGTATTGAAGGCGTACCAGCCGGCGCCAACGGTCGCCAGGGTAATGGCGGCACCGATCCAGAGATTCCACTTGGCCACCAGGCGCAGCGGATCATGGTCGATCACGGTGGCAATCACATACAATCCCAGCGAGATGCTCAACAAGCCCACGGTGAAATGCACAAAGATCGGATGCCAGTTCGGGATAATCTCAAACATCATAGTTTCCTTTCAGAAGTCAGTTTTTTCAAAACGGCTTATTCAACAGAATAATAGACGCCGGATTTGTGTTTTGCGCCGTCCGCCGTCTCAAACAGAATCAGCAGCTGGTGCTCCCCCTGCTCGCCCAGGTCGTAACCGGTCATGTACCAATCCCCCATTTTCATCAGGGGCTTGATATCCGCGCCGCCATCGGGGTAAACCACCTTGGAGTTGATGACCACATCATTCAGCGCCTTATCGCCCTGCTCAACCTTGACCATCAGGTTGTGACTGCCGCCGTGCTCCATACCTGACTTGGCCCGCATCACGTGAAAACTGATCTGATAGCCGTCGACGGCCCGTTGTTTCAGGAACATGTCAGTCTTGTTATGTGCCCCGCCCTTCTCATCATGGCCCGATTGCGTCATACCCTTGTGTTCCTCGTCATGACTGTGGTCATGATCGCCGCTGCCATAGACAGCGCCGGAGAGGGCGAAGGCGCCCGCCAAGGTCGTCACCAGCAACTGCTTTTTCATTGCGCTTCTCCTGTTATTTGAGTTTGTGTTTTGCCGCGCTCCCGCATCAGCAGGACCAGGCCGTAGATCACCGGCAGCACCAGCAGGCTCAGCACCGTCACACTCACCATGCCCCCCACCATGGGTGCGGCGATGCGCTGCATCACTTCGGAACCGGTGCCGCTGCCCCACATGATGGGCAGCAGGCCGGCGGTGATGGCGGTGGCGGTCATGACAATGGGGCGCACCCGTTCGGCCGTGCCGTCGTGTACCGCCTGCATGATCTGCTGCGCAGACAGTGTTTCGTGTTCACGACGCATTTTGGCGACCGCCTGATCGATGAAGGTGAGCACCAATACTCCGATCTCCGCCGCCACCCCGGCCAGGGCGATAAAGCCCACGGCCACGGCGACCGAGAGATTGAAACCAAGCCAATAGACCAGCCAGAAACCGCCGATGAGACCGAACGGAATCGACAGCATCACCACCAGCGGTGCTGCAAGATTGCGGAAGTTGAAGTAGAGCAATAGCAGAATGATCAACAGCGTCAACGGCACCACAATCTTCAACCGCTGGGCGGCGCGTTCCATATATTCGTACTGCCCCGACCAGACCAGGGTGTAGCCGGGGGGAATCTCCACTTGCTCCGCCACCACTTGCTTGGCCCGTTGCACATAACCACCGATGTCGGAACTAGTGATATCCACATAGACCCAGGCATTGGGACGTGAGTTTTCCGACTTGATAGACGGCGCGCCGCGGCGCAGTTTCAACTCCGCCACCAGCGACAAGGGGATCTGCGCCCCAGTGGGCGTGGGCACCAACACCCGCTTGAGCTGATCTAAGTTGTCGCGCATTTCACGCGGATAACGCACATTGACCGGATAGCGCTCCAGTCCTTCCACGGTCTGGGTGACATTCATGCCGCCGATGGCGCTCTGAATAATGTCCTGCACATCGCCGACGGTGAGGCCGTAGCGCGCCGCCTCCGCGCGGTTGATATCGAAGTCCAGGTAGTAGCCGCCGGCGGCCTTGTCGCCGAAGGCGGACAGGGTGTCGGGCAGCTGCTTCAGGGTCTGTTCGATAGCGCCGGCCACCTGTTGCAATACCGCCAGGTCGGGGCCACTGACTTTGATCCCAATCGGCGTCTTGATGCCGGTGGAGAGCATGTCGATGCGGGTCTTGATGGGCATGGTCCAGGCATTGGCCAGGCCGGGGAACTGGATGGCCGCGTCCATCTCGTCCATCAGCTCGCGGGTGCTCTTGCCGGGATCGGGCCATTCCGATTTCGGCTTCAACTTCACTGTGGTCTCCAGCATGGAGAGCGGCGCCGGGTCGGTGGCGCTATCGGCCCGTCCCACCTTGCCGAACACCTGCTCCACCTCGGCGAAGCTGCGCAGAATCTTGTCGGTCTGCTGCAGCAGCTCCTTGGCCTTGGTGATGGAAACACCGGGATAGGTGGTGGGCATATAGAGGATATCCCCCTCGTCCAACGGCGGCATGAACTCACTGCCCAGTTTGCTCAAGGGATAGAGGGTGGCCGCCAGCAGGCCCACGGCCAGCAACAACGTCAACCCGCGCCAGCGGATGGCAACCCGCAACAGCGGCGCATGCAGCCAATGCAAAAAGCGATTAATGGGATTCTTGGCCTCGGGCAAAATCCGGCCGCGAATGAAATACCCCATCAGCACCGGCACCAGGGTGATGGCCAACACCGCCGCGGCGGCCATGGCGTAGGTCTTGGTGAAGGCCAGCGGACTGAACAGACGCCCCTCCTGCGCCTGCAGGGTAAACACCGGCAGGAAGGAGACGGTGATAATCAGCAGCGAGAAGAACAGCGCCGGGCCGACCTCCCGCGCCGCATCACCGACCGCCTGCCAGCGCTCGGAATTGCTCAGTTCACGGCCGATGCGGGTAGCGGCATTTTCCAGATGCTTGTGGGCGTTTTCGATCATGACGATAGCGCCGTCCACCATGGCGCCGATGGCGATGGCGATACCGCCCAGAGACATGATGTTGGCGTTGATGCCCTGCCATTTCATAATCACGAACGCCGCCAGGATACCAATGGGCAACGAGACGATGGCCACCAGCGCCGAGCGCGCGTGCAACAAAAACAGGATGGCGATCAGAGCAACGACAATGCTCTCTTCCATGAGCTTGTGCTTGAGATTGTCCACCGCCCGCTTGATCAAATCGCTGCGGTCATAGACCGGCACGATCTCCACCCCCGCGGGCAGACCGCTTTTGAGGGATTCCAGCTTGGCCTTGACCCGCTCGATAGTGGCCAGGGCGTTCTCACCAAAGCGCATCACCACCACGCCACCGGCCACCTCGCCCTCACCGTTGAGTTCGGCCAGACCGCGGCGCAGCTCCGGCCCCAGGTGAATGTGGGCCACATCCTGCAGCCGAATGGGCACACCGTCGTCGCCCACCGCCACCGGAACGGATTTGAGATCGTCGATGGACTGGATATAGCCCAGGCCGCGCACCATGTACTCGGTCTCGGCCATTTCCACCAGCTTGCCGCCCACGTCGTTGTTGGAGCGCTGGATGGCCCGCGTCACCTTGGACAGGGGGATGTTATAGGCCAGCAGGGCATTGGGATCGACCTCCACCTGATACTGTTTAACGTAGCCGCCTACCGACGCGACCTCGGCCACACCGGCCACGGTCTGCAAGGGATAGCGCAGATACCAATCCTGGATGGAGCGCAGCTGGGCCAGATCGTGCTCGCCGGTTTTATCCACCAGGGCGTATTCATAGACCCAACCCACCCCGGTGGCGTCCGGCCCGAGCGAGGGCGAAACACCGTCGGGCAGACGGCTGTCGGCATAGTTGAGGTACTCCAGCACCCGCGAGCGGGCCCAGTACATATCGGTGCCGTCCTCGAAGATGACATAGACGAAAGAGAAACCGAAAAAGGAGTAGCCGCGCACCGTCTTGGCCCGGGGCACCGCCAGCATGGCCGTAGTGAGGGGATAGGTGACCTGATCCTCCACCACCTGCGGCGCCTGGCCGGGGTACTCGGTGAAGACGATCACCTGCACATCTGAGAGATCGGGAATGGCGTCCAGCGGGGTATTCTTCAGCGCCCAGACACCGGCCGCCACCAACAGCAGGGTGGCGGTGAGGACGAGGAATTTATCGCGCAGGGAGGCGGAGATGATTTTTTCTATCATGACCGCTCACCCGTGCACGGATCATCGCTGCGACGCTGAAAAATCCCCCCATCCCCCCTTTGCAAAGGGGGGCGAGGGGGGATTTCACCGCCCGCGATGGGACACCCAGCAAAGGATGTCACCTCAGCCCCTGTCGTCACACCTACATCTATATTCCTAGCCATGGTCTACTCCCCCATCTCCGACATATCCATGTCATCCATACTCATGTCGTCCATTTCCATCCCTTCCATGGACATGCCGTGATCCACGGGCTCCGGCGCCATCATCTTGGCCGTCGCCTCTTTGAGCTTGGATTCAGAGTCGATCAGGAACTGGCTGGAGACCACCACCCGCTCGCCCGGTTCCACGCCGGACAGGATCTGGGTCTCACCGCCGGCGCTGATGCCCAATTGCACGTCGCGGGGGATGAACTTGCCTTCACCCCGGGCGACGAAGACCTGCTCGCGTTGACCGGAGCGGACGATGGCCTCGCTGGGCACTACCACCGCGTCGGGGCGTGGGTCGGCGTGCAGTACCACATTGGCGAACATGCCGGGCTTGAGGGTGAGATCGGGATTGTCCACCGCCAGACGCACGCGCACGGTGCGGGTTTGGCGATCCTGCACCGGATGAATGAAGCTCACCTCGCCTTCGTACACCTCACCCGGCGCGGCGCGCACCTCCAGTTCAGCCCTGTCGCCCAGCTCGATCCAGGGCAGATCGTCTTCGTAGACATCCACCGAGACCCAGATGCGGCTCAGGTCGGCGATAAGGTAGAGCTCGTCTTGGGGCGTAACGTACTGCCCCTCGCGTGCGCCGATGTTCATGACACGACCGGCGAAAGGCGAATGGATATGCAGATTGCGCATCAATTCCCGCGACTGCTCCAATTCGTGGATCTGGTGGGCCGGCACATCGAACAGCTCCAGACGCTGGCGGGCGCTCTGCAACACCCGCTTGGCGCTATTCTTCACTGCGGTCGCGCCGCTGTTGCGCAGCGCCTCCCAGTTGCTCAAGGCCACCAGATACTCTTGCTGAGCGGCCACCAGGTCGGGCGCATAGATGCTTAGCAGGATGGTGTCTTGCTTAACGGCGGTGCCGGTCTCTTCGATACGTAGTTGTTCGATCCAGCCCGAGGTCTTGGGGTGCAGCCGTGCCAGGCGCTCTTCGTTGAAATCCACGTGGCCCAGCGCATGAATACGGCGCGCCAATGGGCGCTGCTCCACCACGGCGGTGCGCACGCCGATGTTCTGCACCACGGTCGGGTCGATGCTCACCGTGCCCGCCGGCGTGTCCGCAGCGTCGTCGCCGCCGGCATACACCGGGATGTAGTCCATCCCCATCTCGTCCTGAGTAAATACCGGCGAAGTAATTTCAGGGTTCATCGGGTTACGCCAGAACAACACCTCACGCTGGCCCGAGGTCGCTTCGTGCTTGGCACTGGCGGGCGCGCCGAGTCTCTCATTCAACAAGTAGCCCCCGGCCGCCCCCAGTCCCAGCGCCGCCAGCGCCACCATGATCACTGTCTTATTCATACATCCTCTCCTCGCCGATGGCCGCCGCCAGCTCGGCCAGGGCCTGATGGGCGGCGCTGTAGACCCGCCAATAGCGGGTTTCGTAGTCGTACAAGTCAGCCTGGGCCTGCACCAGATTGATAAAGGCCGTCTTGTTGACCTGATAGCCCGCCAGCATGGCCTCCACCGTCTGGCGCGCCTGCGGCAGGATGGCCTGCTCGAACAGGGTGACCTGATCCCGGGCGCGCCGGTAGCGCAGCACCGCCGACGCCACGGCCGCACTCACGCGGCTGTGCAGGTCGCGCAGCTGTTCCTGGGCGGCAATCAACTCGGCCTGGCGCTGGTCCTCGGCCTTGGACTGCTTGCGCCCTGCATACAAGGGCAGACTCATGGAAAACTGGATGGAGGCCAGGTCCTGACGACCGTCACGCCGACCATAAATGGCGCCCAGGGTAAAATCGGGATACTGGTCCCGCGCACTCAAGGCACGTTGGGCGCGGGCTGCCTCCAGCCGGGCCTGGGCGGCGAAAAGATCCGGACGTTGGTTCAGGGCAACGGCCTGCAGTTGCGCCATATCTGATAGCAGGGGCAAGGCGGCGGCGCTCTGCTCAGGCAGGTGGATAGCCGTCTCCGGGGGACGGTTGAGCAGACGATTGAGCAGGATCTCGGTTTCGCCGCGCGCTTGTTGCAGCTGCAAGCGTTCATCGTCCAGGCGGGCCAATTCCAGCTGCGCCAACAGGATGTCATGCTGCTCGCCCCGGCCGACGGTGTAGCGGGTCTGGGCCGTCTCCAACTGCTGCTCGAACAGGCCGCGGTTATTGGCATTGGTCTCCAGGGCGCGATCAAAATAGAACAAGCCCCACCAGGCCTGCTTGATGTCGCGCAGCAAGGCCAGGCGGGCCTCGTCACTGCCCTGTCTGGCTGCCTCGGCGTGGTATTCGGCCACCTCCTCTTCCAGACCGCGCTTACCGGGAAAGGGCAAGGCCTGGCTGATGCCCACCTGGATCTGGCTCATGGGGTCTTGGGAAAGCGAAAAACTGTCGCTGGGCAGGTTGGCCAGGCCGATGTTCAAGCGCGGGTCGGGCAAGCTGCCGGCCTGGGGTACCCGCGCCCGCGCCGCCAGGGCCATGGCACGGCTGGCGGCCAGACCCGGACTTTGTGCCAGGCCCTGGCGCAGCGCCTCGGGCAGTGACAAGGTATCGGTTTCAAGGGCTGGCGCGGCTAGCGCGCGGCCTGCCAGCACCAGCATCAGCACCACAGCCACGCAGCTGACTGAAAAGTTGTTCATGGTCGATCTCCAAAGCAATCGTCAACGCCCGACGGTTCAGGCGCATCGCGGACGGCCGGGGGCCGTCAAATCATGCTTCAGAGCGTTTTCGGAGGTCGGATATCGACCGGCAGATCGATACCGTGGTAGGCCGGCGCCGCGGCGGCAATGCGCGGCGCTTGGGGCCGATCTATGCCGACCTGGGGGGCATGACTCAGGGCCGGACTACAATACACGCAGAGGCTGCAGCCACCCTGGCTGCCGCAGGCGTGGGCACCGCTGTCGACGCCCTGCGCCGCAGCGGCGTGGTCGGCCTCGGCGTGATGTTGATGCTGCATCGGCATCGGCCCCGGCTCGACGTCATGGGCATAGACGAACTCGACGGGCGCCAGCAACAGGGCCAGCGCCAGCAAGGCGGCGAATATCTTTTGGCTTTGACGCAACATCATCGCTCGACTATCGACAGCTCTCGAATTCAAGTTAACACCTATCAGGCCCGATGAATGTATCAGACTTCAGCAACTTGGCAAAGTTTCGCCTATCCGGCCTCCAGGAGAATTCCCTTATGGCCTTCGACTCGGTACACAACTATTATGAACGTCTGGTCTTCACGGAGATCAGACACAGCCTCAAGAAACACAAACTCAAGGCCGACGAAGACTTTCTCGAAGACGTCGCCTGCGTCGCCCTCAATCGCCTGCCGGCACGCTATGTGCGTCACCACGTCGACCTGGCCTTTTACCTCACCGCCGACGAGCACCGGCTGATTGGCGAATCGGTACACGACGCCGTGGCCGAAGCCATCGCCTTCGTCGACAAGCGCCGCCGCTAGCCGAGGCATTCACCATCCTCAATACCCGCCATAGAACATCACAATCATGGCGACGCCAGCATTGCGCTAAGCTATTCATCAAAGTCGCGTCCGAGCAACCCGCTGAGGAACCATCACCCCTATGCATCGGCAACAACTCTTGCAGCTGCTGGCCCGCTACCGTACGCCCTACATGGAAGAGGCGGGCATGGTGGCGCGCACGCGCCGCTTCGTCGCGCAACACCCGGACTGTTTCAATCGCGAACTGATGCACGGCCATGTCAGCGGTTCGGCCTGGGTGGTGAATCCGGCGCGCGACCGGGTGCTGTTGCTGCATCATCGCAAATTGGAGCGCTGGCTGCAGCCGGGCGGTCATGCCGACGGCGAGACGGATATTCACCGGGTGGTGATGCAGGAAACGGCGGAGGAGTCGGGTATCGATATGGCGCAGATCCGCCTGCTCGACGACGCCATCTTCGACGTCGATGTACACGTGGTGCACGAGAGCGAACACGACCCGCGTCACACCCATTTCGATATCCGCTTTCTACTGGAGATCGATGACCGCCTGCCCCTGCCGGGTAATGACGAATCCCACCAAGTGGCCTGGGTGCCGCTGCATCAGGTATCGCGTTTCAACAACGCCCTGTCGCTGCATCGCATGGTGGACAAGACACGCCGCGTGCGCAGAGGCGGCGCCCGTTTATCCCCCATGTCTCAGCACGGGTCGTAGCCAGAGCAGCCTCGGGCAATCGCGATAAATCTGCGGTAAGACACGTGGCTTATACGCCTGACAGCGCCTGCACCGCGTGAATCGCCGCCTGCGCCGCGGCATCGATATCCGCCTCACGCCCGGCCAGGGTAAGACGACCGTAGGCCCCCACGGCACGCGCATCCACCAAGGTAATACTGGCCGCCTTTTCCGCCTCATTGGCGGCATAGACGATATAGCCGGCGGGTTCGGTCTCCAGAATGAACATGCTCTGACCCGGCAGGATCATGGAGCCCTTGCGGTCCTGACGATTGATCAACACGGCGTGATCCGGGGTAATGGAGCGCACCGTCTCGCTCCAGGCGATGCGGCACTTCTGGCGTGCCTCCTCGCGGGTATGCAGGGCATACAGCAGCGCCCTGCCCGCTTCGGAGACATCGCTTTGATCACGGTGATGAAACACCATCGAGCCGAAGGCGCGTTCCACCACTTGCGCCCCGAGATGCACGCGGGTGGCCTTGAGGGCTACATCGCTGAGGCGGTGGATGGCCATCCCCGGCGCCACTTCCACCCACAGACAGGCATCCCCCGGCACCGGCAGAAAGCCTTGCGCCACTGTCCCCATATAGGCCGCCAACTGCGGTTGCAGGGAATCAATAAACACATACGTGCGAAGCTTAATCACAGCCGCAATCCAGATTGATGAGGGTTAGGTCTTGCGCTTGGGCGCGGCGCGGCGACGCCTGTGCCGCTTGGAGAATTTCTCTAACAGATCGGCCATGTGGGCGCGAATCGGCGCCTCCTTGGTCATGGCGAATTCAAGAAAGGCGCGGGCGATGGGGGACAGCTCCTTGTCCTTGCTATGCACCAGGTACCACTTGCGCTCGATGGGAAAGCCCTTCACATCCAGCACGTCCACCGGCCCGTCCGCCCCTTCCAGCGACAGGGTGTGCAACGACAGCAGCGCCACGCCCAGACCGCCGACCACGGCGTGTTTGATGGCCTCGTTACTGCCCAGCTCCATGCGAATGTTGGGGATCAGGCCGTGGGCGGCGAACATCTTCATGGCGGTGTCGCGTATGCCCGACCCGACCTCGCGCGAAATGAATGGCTCCTTGACCAGACGCGCCAACGAGATATCACTTTCGGCGCACAGCGGGTGGTCCTTGGCGGCGATCACCACCATGGGGTTGGGGGCAAAGGGATAGGACTTGACGCCCAATTCCTTTTCCGACGGCTGACCGAGGATGTAGACGTCATCCTCATTCTCGTGAATGCGCTGAAATATACGATCGCGGTTGGTAACTTTGAGGGCCACGTCGACCCCGGGATACTGGCGGCAGAAATCACCCAGGATCTCCGGCGCGAAATACTTGGCGGTGGTGATCACCCCCAGGCGCAGCCGGCCGCGGCGCAGGCCCTTGAGTTCGGCCAGGCGGGTGTCCAGATCGGCCAGCGAGTCGAAGATCTTGCGAATGGTCTGGTACAGTTCCTCGCCCGCTTCGGTGGGTTTGAACTGGCGCGCCGACTGGTCGAGCAGGGGCAACTCCATGGTGTCGGAGAGCTTCTTAAACTGGGTCGACACCGTGGGTTGCGTCAAAAACAGTTCCTCGGCGGCGCGGGTAAAACTGCCCAGGCGCACAATCGCTTCGAAGATCTGCATCTGCCGAAAGGTGACATGCCGAATCAAATAGTCGGGCAAGCCGCCTTTGAATCTGGGGTTAGCATCGTTGTTTATCATATTTCAACTCTCGATCTTCGCGACTGCGGCATCGCCATGCCCCTAGCGCAGAGATCGTGTGAATTTATCCGGCGTGATGACCTGCACATCGGCCACGAACACGGTCAAGTGGTGGCCTTTGCGTATCTTGCGTTCCAGGCTTTCGAGCAAGGGCTGCAAACGCTCTAACGGCAGCACCACCTTGACCATGATGTTGGCATCGAAGCCGGTCATGTCCGCCTGTATTCCGGATGCTCCCTCGCCGCGGGCACGTATGACGGTATAACCACTTATGCCGTACTTTTTAAACGAAGCCACCAGCGACTCTTCCATGGAATCAATAGAGATGATAGTCAGAAGCTTTTCAGGATATAACGCTACCATAGTTCACCTATTTTGTTCGCCAGTTTCAATCAACGGTCCTCATCCTGACATTGCCATGCTCTGCACCAGGCTGTGATACAGGGGAATTCCCACCAGCACATTAAACGGAAAGGTGATCCCCAAGGACAAGGTTAGATAAAAGGATGGGTTGGCCTCGGGCACCGCCAGGCGCATGGCCGGCGGCACGGCGATGTAGGAGGCGCTGGCGCCGAGCACCGCCACCAGGGTGGCGCCGCCGACGCTGAAGTCGAGAATGGCAAAGCCGACGTAGGCGCCCACCACGCCGCCGAGCAAGGGCATCAGGACGCCGAAGGCCGCCAACACCAGACCCACTTTACGGAAATCGCCGATGCGGCGCGCCGCCACCATGCCCATATCGAACAGAAACAGACACAGCACCCCCATAAAGATGTCGTCGATGAAGGGGAACAGTTTTTCCATGCCTGAGGGGGTGGAGATGGCACCGATGATCATGGAGCCGATCAACACCACCACGCTGCCGTTGGTAAAGGCGTCACGCAGCAGCGCGGCCATGCTATGGGCGTCGTTTTCGTTGCCGTCATCGGCGCTCATTGCCGTCGTACCGTCGCCCGCTGCCACGACGTCGTCGCGCGCCGCCAGGGACATGCGCGCCTTGGCCGCCAGCAACAGACCGACGATGATGGCGGGCGACTCCATCACCGCCAGCATAATCAGAGGATAGGTCTCGTAGGAGACCCCGGCGCTATCCAGATAGGCGATGGCGGTCAGAAATGTGCCGGCGCTCACCGAGCCGTAATGGGCCGAGATCGCCGCCGCGTCCATAGGATTCACCTTGCGCGTCAGCACCAGCGCGATATAACCGATAATGGGTAGCGTGAAGCCCAGGACCAGCGCCCAGACGATGGAATTCACCGCCGTCATTATATCGGCCTTAGCCAGCTCATAACCGCCGTGCAGGCCGATGGCCATGAGCAGATAAATCGATAACACCTTGGCAAGATCGGGAGGAAAACGCAGATCGGACTTGATCACCCGGGCGACAAACCCCAAGGCAAAAAACAGCACCGCCGGCAACAACAAATTGGTCAAACTTCCCATCTTATTTCTCCGCTGTTTAGTGGTGAGCTATCAAGCTCTACTATCACTGAGGCATGAGATCGACGCCAATTGATATTGCCAACCGGAGCTATTGAAGAAAGTCGATAAAACTCAGCGAGCGTCGGCGACGCTGCTCAGTCCGGCCATACCCGGCGTGATGCGAACGGGTCGTTGTCTTTATTTTCAGAACTCGCTGCTGCCTGCGCGCGCGGCGCCGCTTTCTTTGCTGGTGCACGCTGTGCAGCAGTGCCGCGGTCTTTTGTCGCTGGCGCCGCCTCACCGGCGGCACCACTGGGTTTCTGATCATTTGCTTTGTTCGTCATTGCTGTTCTCCTGCGCTGCGATTTAGCGGGGGTATGCGCCGATCTCAGTTCACCTGGCGCTCCGGCAGTAAGGCATCCACTTCGCGGGCGTATTGCATCAACGGCTCGCCGATCTCATCGGCATCGTTCTGCGGCTGCAGTGTGAGGTTGACATGGGTGCGCCCGAAACTCAGGTCCGGGTAATAGCCTTCGCGTTCGGCCAGCTCGGCGGCCCGTTCGAGAAATTCGCGGGTCTGCTCATAGTCGTCGAACTCGATGCGACGCTCCAGACGCGCCGGACGTTTGCGTAGTTTCCAATCGTTCATCACGGTCATACTCCTCGCTTGCTGATAATTAAGTTTTCGTGTCCCGGCCCCACTCACCCGCCGTCAACGATTGTTGCCACTGGTCGATGGCACCGGCGTGTTGCCGTTCCTCCTGCAACAAGGTGTCGAAGAAGAGTCGGTTTTCATGATCCTGACGCCGCGCGCAATACTCTACGGCCTGCGTATACAGGCTGATGATGTCGTGCTCGAGGCGTGCCGCATGCTGCAGCACATCGGTCACGCAACCGTCGAGACGCGGCGGTCGCAACTGACTGGCATTGGGCGCCACGCCCAGAGCCAACATGCGACCGATAATGCGATCGGCGTGCTCCATCTCATCCTGCGCCTCCTGTCGCAGACGTTGCCCCACTTCGGTCATGCCGCGCAGCTGCAACAGTCGCGCCAGCGACAGATATTGCTGCACCGCGGAAAGCTCGAAACTGAGGGCACGTCCCAGAAACCCCAGAATGGCAGGATCCTGTGTCATGAACCGTCTCCAGACTGCACTGTAAAATCGGGCCCGGGCGCCGGCGGAAAGCTAGAGAGGAGCACTCCCCACCCCCACCCGGACCCTACCCGGTTACTCTTTCGGGCCGCCCAGCACCGGCTCCACTTCGCGATGCGGACGCGCGATGATGTGGGCCGCCACCAGTCCGTCACCGACCCGTTCGCAGGCGTCGGCGCCGGCGCGCACGGCGGCATTGACCGCGCCGGTCTCACCGCGCACCAGCACGGTGACGTAACCGCCGCCGACATATTCGCGACCGATGAGGCGCACTTCCGCCGCCTTGGTCATGGCGTCCGCCGCCTCGATGGCGGGCACCAGCCCGCGGGTTTCGATCATGCCTAATGCAATACCGTATGTATCATTTGCCATGGTCTTTATCTCCTATATCTATGGCGAAAAGAATTACTTGGCGTCGAGTGCCAGGTTGCTACCCAGCACCGGCTCGACCTCTTTGTGGGGACGGGCGATGATGTGGGCCGCCACCAGACCGTCACCGACCCGCTCGCAGGCGTCGGCGCCGGCGCGCACGGCGGCGTTGACTGCGCCGGTCTCACCGCGCACCAGCACGGTGACATAACCGCCGCCGACATATTCGCGACCGATGAGGCGCACTTCCGCCGCCTTGGTCATGGCGTCCGCCGCCTCGATGGCGGGCACCAGACCGCGGGTCTCGATCATGCCTAATGCAATACCGTAGTTGTGTTCACTCATTGTCTTCTCTCCATCTTGAGTTGTGACTCGTTAAAAATACGCTTACTTGGTTAATGTTCAGTCCTGTCCCAAAAATCGATAATCCCGCCCACGGTGAGATCGGTGAGTACACGCGCATCCCCGCAGGCATAGCGCGCCGCCGAACCGCTCACCACGAATACCCAGTTGCCCGGCCGGCAGCCGCTGGTATCCAGGGCCACCTGTATCCTGCCCTTGGCATCGCGCAGCACCCGCAGGCTGTGCTGATACAGACCAGGGTGACGGCGAGTGCATACCAGTGGTCCGACCACCTGCATGATCTCCATCAGCCCTGCGCCTCCTCGCTCCAGTAGTCGATGATGCCGACGATGGTGAGGTCGCTGGGATATTCCTTGCTGCCGGCCGCCTCGCGCGCCGCCGAACTGCCGACGCAGATCACCCAATCGCCGGGGGTACAACCCACCGCATCCACCGCCACCAGACGCGAACTGCCGTCCAGCACCACTTGCAGGTGTCGGTGTTCCAGGCCGGGGATGCGGTTGGTGGCCACCAGCGGCTTTTCAACTTTGCAGATCTTCATCAGTGCACCTCTTGATCACTACACAGCAGGGAACCCCCCACCACCTCGGCCGACGCGCCGGCATGGCAGTCGCGCACCATCAACAGGGTATGCAACAGACCCTGCTCGACGTACGCGTGATAGCGCTGCTGCAAGGCCGCTTCGAGTTGCTGGCAACGCGCCTCGGCCCGCGCCCGGGCACCCGGCACCTGGCCGTGGTAGTCGTAGCGGATCACCACCGGTATGGGCAGACCGCGACGCACATTCAAGCCGTTGAAGATCTTGATCCCCACGTCCAGATCCTGGGCACCTTCTTCCACCGTGCGCAGATAGGCGAAATACGTCAGATTGCGCAACTGCACTTCTTCAAAGCCGATGCCCATGCCGATGAAACGCTCCTGATGGCCGATGTCGGCATAGCGGCCGCCGTGATAGCGGCGCACGTAATCGATCTGTGCCAGATTGGCGCACAGCAGGCGCGCCGCCAGACGCAACATGCCGGGCGCCGGCACCGTCATATTCGCCGCGCTGCAGTGACGGCGCAGATGATCCTGCACGGTGGCCTCCGCGTCGCCCATGGCGGCATTGGCGGTGGCGTGATAAAGCTCGTTGGCATCGATGTAGTCATCCACATCCATGGCGCCGTCCGCATCCGGCAGATGCAGGCGGATGGCATCCGTGTCGGTGTCGACGCCGATCAGCAGCAGGTCAATGGAGGCGCCGCAGCAAAAGCTGTTTTCCACGCCCTGGCGAAACGCCTGCAACCGTTCCAGCGCCCCCTGGGCCGCACGCCGGGTGTCGCTGCCGTGGGCCGCGCAGCCTTCCTGATCGGGCCGCGTGGAACTGTGGTGATACACCGCCACCTTCAAATAACGTGTCGGCGCGTCGGCGGCGTTGGGCCGGCCTTCGCGCTGGCGCAGCATCTCGGTCTCCACCCACTTCTCGAGGCTGTCCTCCACATCGAACAGGGCGCCGGCATAGGACTTACGCCGCACCGGCTCGTGCGGCAGGCGCAGCACATAGCGGATGACATGGGCCAGGCGGCCGTCGGCGCAGGGCGATATATCCAAGGTATGAAAGCCGCACTGCTGCAAAAACGCGTGGAAGCTCGCCGCGCCCTCCACTGCCAGCGGCCGTTGTTCAAAGAACTCCGCCGACATGCGGCGAAAGGTCTCAAACACGCACCAGGCATACAGGCGGCCGGTATCCAAGGCTTGGATCCAGGTGTCTTGCAACAGCTCGGCCGGCAGCTCAAACCCCAGCGTGGCGCGGGCGTGACCCTGGGCACGGCCGACGAAATCGGACTCGTGTTGCCAGGCAGCGAGCTGACGCAGTACCGCTTCGATGCCGGCGAAGGCCTGCTTGACCGCCTGTTCGTATTGATACAGGCGGGCGTTTTCATCGCCGCGCACCAACGGATGGTGCCCGATACCGACGCCGGCACCAGAGGCGGCCGCCAGCGGACGCCGTGGTGGCGGCCCGGGCAGGGTGCGTCTGACTTTAGCTCGTGTATTGAACATCGTCTTCATCCGTTGTCACTAAGTTACCTGGCTCACTCTCCGTCGCGGCCGGCGCCATGAGCGCCGGCCAGGGACAGTTCGACTATCCCCGGGCACCGCCGGACACAGTCACCGCCGCCCCTTTGTCGCTATTACCACTGCCGCCGGTGACCAGCAGTTCGCTTTGAGGCAGATCCTCGTTACGCTTGGGCGCATGCGCCGGCATGGCACTGACAGGGCCGCGCCGGGTGGGATTCCGCTTCACCGCCGACATGCCTTCGGTGCCGGTGACCCGATCACCGCGGTCCCAATCGTCACCGGTGATCTTGAGACCGGTATCGATGCCCTCGCCGGTAATGCCGCGCGCACTTTGCGACGCCGCCGCCGGGACAGCCTGAGCGGCCTCGGCGGCACGGCCCTGGCGTTCGCCGAAACGGAACTGCTCGGTGCCGGTGATCTTGCCCTCGGCCAGGGAGAAGGTGCCGCTGATACGCCCCTGTTCATAGCGGGTACCGGTAACGCCATGCGGCTCGGCCGCGCCCTGCGTGGCATGGCCGGGGGCGACTACGCTGAAGGCGCCCCACGGGGCCGCGGCCAAGGACTGCGGAAAATCGGCCTCGCCCGGCTGGGCCGGGGCCGTACCACATACCGCCTGACGCTCGGCGGCACCGATATAGCCGGTACCGCTGACCGGTTCGCAGGCACCCTTCTCGGCGCCGGTGAGGCCGCCCAGTCCGGGCTGCAGGCCGGTGATGTCGCGGCCGGCCATGGCGGGACGCCGCTGGCTGCGGGTCTCGGCCAAGCGGGCCTGGTCCGGCGCACAGTAGTCTTTATACTGCTCGGCGCCGGCATAGGGCGTGCCGGTGACCGCCTTGCAGGTGCCCGCCTCGTCACCGGTCACCCGCTCCGAGCGGGCCGGTTTGGAGCCGGACACGATCTGGCCGCGACTGGTCTGCGAATGGCTGACCTTGGCACTGCCCGGCTCGGGCCGCGACGGACAGAAATCGTCATACTGCTCGCGCCCTACGTATTCGTTACCGGTGACGTTGCGACAGCTGCCGCGCTCATCGCCGGTAACGTGGGACGCGCGCCCCACCCGGCCGCCGCTGGTCACCTGGCCGCCGCGCAGCGTGGTGGTGACATCGACCTTGCGCGGCGCCTGGGGCGGCTGGCCCTGGCAGAATTCGCTGAACACCGCGCCAGAGAAGTACTCGGTGCCGGTGATGCTGCGGCATAAGCCGGTCTCACTGCCGGTGGTCTTGGTGCTGTGACCGACGTGGGTACCGGTGACGTCATCCGCCGGACGCGGCGGACGCTGCCTGCCCACCGGCGCCGACCGGGTCTTACCCTGAGCGCCGTTGCAGGCACGCTGGGCACGCACGCTGCGGGCCAGCTCGCGTCCGGAAATGTCCGGATTTTGCTGCTTGACCAGCTGCGCCGAGTTCATCCCCTTGGCCGTCGCGTCGACGCCGTTCTTACCGTGGCGGGCCAGGGCCAGGCGCCGCATTCGGGCATTCAGGCGCCCGGCATTGGCGGCCGTTACCGGTTTGACTTCACGCCGCCGCGGCATCGGTTTGGCCGCCGCAGCGCTGGTGCTCAGCGGCTTACTCTGCGACTTACTCTGGGGGCTACGCTGGGAATCACCCGGGGATGCCGCCGCGGCCTGCTTGTCGCACTCGCCGCTGCCGCCGCAACCACAGCCGCAGTCTTTACCCTTATCCCCCTGGGTCTGCTGACGCGCATGACGCATGGTGTCCACCATGCGCTGGCGATCACCGGATTGAGCCGCGGCCTTGCCGTGGGTGGCCATGGCGCGGCGGCGGGCGCGGGCGGCATCGCGACCGCTGTCACCGCCGGCACTGGCGGCCGGCCGACTCGCAGCGGCCTGCGGCGCGGACGCCTTGGCGCCGCTGCCCTTGGGCGGTAACGCGGCTTTGCCGTGCACCTGGGCCTGCCGGCGCGCCAGAGAGGCGGCTCGGCCTGACAATGTTTGCTGGGCCATTTCTGTTACCTCATGTTGGATTCGCGTTCGTCGCTGCCGCCGCTATGGCGGCAGCCCCCGCCTTACCAGCTCTTGGCACGATAGACGACGAAACAAACGCCCTGGCTTTGGGCATAGTTGTCGTAACCGATCAGGCGCACGTGATGATCCGGGTAGTTGCGGTGACAGGCCTCCAATTCGGCGACCACATTGCCCAGATCGCGCTCACCGAAGAAGGGCAGCTTCCACATGGTCCAGTAATGATTATTGGCCTTGGCCGGCTCTTCGTGCTCGATGGCGGGCGTCAGGCCTTCGCCGAGCATATAGTTGATCTGCTCATAGACCTCTTCCTGCGTCAGCGGCGGCAGGAAAGAGAAGGTCTCCAGGGTCTCTTGGGTGCGGTAATCGCCCATTTGAGTGGGTGTGTTTTGCATGGTGTTCTCCTAATTTGAATGCGTCCGGGATCAGCCGATATCGAGTTTGTCCACGGTTTCGAATTCGAACTTGATCTCTTTCCAGGTCTCCATGGCCATGGCCAGCTCGGGACTGTGCTGGGCGGCACCTTCCAGGATTTCGCGCGATTCGCGTTCCAGGTCGCGGCCTTGATTACGCGCCTTGACACAGGCCTCGAGGGCGACACGGTTGGCGGCGGCGCCGGCGGCGTTACCCCAGGGGTGGCCCTGCGTACCCCCACCGAACTGCAGGATGGAGTCATCACCGAAGATGGTGACCAGGGCGGGCATGTGCCAGACGTGAATACCGCCGGAGGCGACGGCGAAGACGCCGGGCATGGAGCCCCAGTCCTGGTCGAAGAAGATGCCGCGGCTGCGGTCTTCGGGGACGAAGGACTCACGCAGCTGATCCACGTAACCCATGGTGGAGGCGCGGTCGCCTTCCAGCTTGCCGACGACGGTCCCGGTGTGCAGGTGGTCGCCACCGGACAGTCGCAGGCACTTGGCCAGCACGCGGAAGTGGATGCCGTGCTTGGGATGACGGTCGATGACCGCATGCATGGCACGGTGGATGTGCAACAACAGGCCGCTCTTGCGGCACCATTTGGCCAGACCGCTGTTGGCGGTGAAGCCGCCGGTGAGGAAGTCATGCATGATGACCGGCTGACCCAGCTCCTTGGCGAACTCAGCGCGCTCGTACATGTCTTCCGGCGTGTTGGCGGTGACGTTGAGGTAATGCCCCTTGGTCTCGCCGGTTTCCTGCTGCGCCTTTTGTACCGCCTCGGCGACGAATTCGAAACGGTTTTGCCAGCGCATGAAGGGCTGGGAGTTGACGTTCTCATCGTCCTTGGTCAGGTCCAGACCGCCGCGCAGACACTCGTACACGGCACGGCCGTAGTTCTTGGCCGACAGACCCAGCTTCGGTTTAATGGTAGCGCCCAGCAGCGGACGGCCGTATTTGTTAAGCTTATCGCGCTCCACCTGGATGCCGCTGGGCGGACCCAGGCAGGTCTTGACGAAGGCGATGGGGAAACGGATGTCTTCCAGGCGCAGATGCTTGACCGCCTTGAAGCCGAATACGTTACCGACCAGGGAGGTCAGCACGTTGACGATGGAACCTTCTTCGAACAGATCGATGGGATAGGCAATAAAGGCATAAAAGGCGTCTTTGTCGCCGGGCACGTCTTCAATACGATAGGCGCGACCTTTATAGAACTCCATATCGGTCAGCAATTCCGACCATACGGTACTCCAGGTGCCGGTGGATGATTCGGCGGCAACGGCTGCGGCGGCCTCGTCATTGGGCACACCTTCCTGCGGGGTGACCTTAAAACAGGCCAACAAGTCGGTATCCAGGGGGACATAGTCCGGTGTCCAGTACACATCGCGGTACTCTTTAACGCCCGCATCATATTTCTTTGCCATAGTCAGTTACTCCTGCTGTGGTTGTCCAAAAGCCTTCGGAGCTAAGACTATTCCCGGGGGCGCATTGTGACCAATCGATAGTTTGAATCCGCAACATTCACAATACTCAATGATTCACGGTGCTGAATGCACCCCATTGAGAATGACCGATGCAACGAGCAAGCGACTAAGCGCCGTGATTGGCTGCGATTTACACCGGACAAATGTGTTGTGGCGAGGTCTTGCCTGCGCAAGACTGGTATAATCGCCACGTCCACAACGGGAGAATCAAGTCATGCGCAGCAGCAAAGGACAAAAGAAATATGTCGGCATCCATAACGATCGTTACGGCGGCATGACCGACACCGGCAAGATCATCCGCGACGCCTGGATCTTCGGCATCATTCCCGAAACCCAGACCTGCGAGGGCTGGCTATCCGAAGGCATCCAAGACCTATGGCATAAGACCAGTAACGAGTGGGGCAAATACGGCTTCCAGGTGAGCAAGCTGCCGCCCGAGCTGCGCGAACGTTTTGAGCGTATCCAGACCGAGGCCGTGGAACGGGCCAAACAACAGGGCTGGGATCCGCAGCGCGATGTGGAAGAGGATCAATAACGCCGGCGCAGCCGCCTGTCATACGAGCGCCATCCGCTCGTCATAAAACTGTAAGCGTCGCGCCGCACAATGACGGCTCCGAATCTGAACCAGGAGAGGTCGTCATGGCGTTTTACATCAAAGAATGGGCAGACAAATCGGCCACGCTGATTACCCGCGAAGGCCATCATCTATTCACCTTTAAGACTGTGGATAGCGCATTGATCGCCTGCGGCACATGGTACGGCGTCACTGCCGACCACGTGATTCCACATATCCGGACTCCCCGTCCTCGACCTGCCCCGAGACCACGCGGCCAGACGGCTGCCTGAGCTCAAGCGCCCGCTGATAATCCCGGCGATGCCCGGGATTTTTCGCCTGGCGGTTCTATATAAACATTTCCTGATCATAGAAAAAGGATCGGCGCTGGGCGCGACCCTGCGCCCCGGGGCACAACGAAGTATCTGCAATGCCAAAAAAGGCCTGCGTCGCAGACCCTTCGGCTCACGGGCCAGTGCTTATTGCGGCTGACCTGAGGGCGTGTAACGCTGGCTCTCGGCCGGCTCACGCTGCGGTAACAAGCCGTCCGCCGTCAGGTGTCGATGCACCTCATGCACCGACAGCTTGGTCAAATCCTTGTGCACCTCCTTGACTCTGACATCGAGCGACGCCGCGTCGCGGGCCTCGCGCAGATAGCCCATCATGCGGGGATTGGCAGCCAGCACCAAGACCCCCGCCTTTTCACGCTGCAGGGTCTGCACCGCTGCAGCGATAACATCCTTGGCGAAACGCCGCTCATTTTCCTGATTATGGTCCTCACGATGGTCGTCATAGGCATGGATCCCGCCCTCGGCGGGGGCCGTGTTGCGACCTCGTTTTGCGGCAAAGATCTCGTTGTCCTGCGCCTCGGCCGCTGCATTCGCGAGGCTGGAAATCTCCACCAGATTGGGGCCGCCCTCGGCGACACCGGACTCTTCCAGGGTAAACAAACGCGCCCGCGCGCTGTCCGCCACAACCACACAAAAATCACTCATTTTCTCATCCTCCTGCTGCAAAATTGGACCAAGTCCCTTTTAGCGCACGTCTATTCACTCACTTTGTATATAGCCCATCGCAGCAGTGCTCACAACGCCGGATTGCGGTCGGCGCCCGAGCGTCGCAACAGCACGGCGGCACTGCTGCCGTCTCGCTGCACTTTCTTGATCGGCATCACAAAAACACCGGCCCGCTCATGTCAGCGGCGGTTCTGTGCTTAAGCCTCTACCGCAGACTGTCGTTAACCCGAACGTAGCATCCCATACCGACAAGACGGTTGAAGACATCTAACAGAGAGTCCCATGCGACACGGCAAAGTCATTCCGCTCAACACCAACCCAAAGTCGGCCCGGCCCGGCTATCTCGTTGATGAGAGCCGGAACATCGCGCTCAAGTACCTGCCGGCGCTGTTGCAGAGAATGCTGGACAATGCCGACGATATCCTTTTCGAACTGGCGGACAAGGCCGAGAGCAACCAGGAGCAAACCAGCTACTTCGACGCCATGCGCGAACTGCGCCTGGCGCGCGGCGATCTGGAACAAGATTTCAAACGACATCTGGAACGCGGTTTCGTTGAGTTTCTGCAATGCTCCGCACAGGGCGCCTCGCCCCAGGGATCAGCACAACTGGACGCGGAGGAGATGAGCCTGGTTGAGGAGCGCGACCTGGAAGAGTCGCTGGCCCTCACCGGCATGACGGCCAAGGTCAAGAGTCGCTACCCGCGGGAACTCCACGCCATCGAGCAACGCTTTCAGGCCATCATCGGCGACGCCGCATCGGCGCGGGAACGCATCCCCATCGGCCCTAAAGCCATCTGCCATGCCTTCCACGAAGCGGTCAACGCGCTGGACAATGACATCAAGATCAAACTCATCATCTATAAACTGTTCGACCGGCATGTGCTCGCCCATCTGCAGCCCCTGTATGACGAAACCAACGTGCTGTTTATCTCGGCGGGTGTATTGCCGAGGCTGAAGATGCAGGTCAACAAGCAACCGAACGGGGACCATGCCTCGCCGCGCCACCAAGCACCGCCGGAGGATATCGCCTGGCTTGACGACAGTGCGGTCAGCCCGACCCAGGCCTCGCTCTACAACGGCGCCGGCTATCGCGACGCGCTGCCATCTTCCACCCTGGAGACCCTGCGCGGTCTGCTGCAGCGGCAGCATGCCGGGCTTGATCAGGCGCCGCACGGCACCGCCCAGGGCGGGGCTTCAAGCGCCGACAGCGCCGCCGTCATGGCCGTGCTGTCCAGGCTGCAGCAATTCAACCTGGCCACCTCGGCCGAAAGCTTCCGCGGCGAGATCAACGCGCTCAGACGCCGCGGTAAGATCAGCGCCGTTGATAACGACATCATCAACATCGTCGACATGCTGTTCGATTTCATCCTCGACGACGATCACCTGCCCACCATCGCCAAGGCCCTGCTGGCCCGGCTGCAGATCCCCATGATCAAGGTGGCGCTGGTGGACCGAGAGTTCTTCGGCAGCAAACAACATCCGGCCAAAAAACTGCTGAACCAGATGGCCAAGGCCGCGGTGGGACTGGGCAATGACATCACGCGTGACAACTGCCCCTTGATTGCAAGCATAGACGACGTCGTCAGCCGTATCTGCAACGATTTCAACGATGACGTGTCGCTCTTTGTCGAGCTGTTGCAGGCCTTCGAGCAGTTTCTGGCGCATGAATCGGAACAGGAGCATCAGTCCCAGGAGATCAGCCGCCAACGCATCGAGGCGCGCGAACAACACGCCCTGAGCCGCGCCTGGGTGACGGATGTGATCGCCGCCGCCATTAACGACCGCCGTCTGCCCAAACCCGTCTTCGAGCTGCTCGACGGCCCGTGGAAAGAAGTGATGATCGAGACCTATCTCAACGACGGCCAAGAGAGCGACCACTGGCAGGAAAACCTGCTGTTTATCGATTTACTCATTTGGTCGGTGGATGTCAGCGGCAAGCCCGAACGGCAGCGACTGGGCAGAATCGTCCCCGAACTGGTGCGCAAACTGCGCGGTGAGCTGGAAAATATCTATTATCCGCCAGCGCGGCTGGACGCACTGCTGGCTGAACTGGAGGCCTTGCACCTGGCCAATCTGCGCGGCGACGCCGGCGGCCAGCACAAGACCGTCAAGGTCAAGGCGGCGCACGACAATCCGGCCGCCGCGTGCGTGGATATCAACCGTGAGCTGGATGCCATGCGCCAATCCCTGTCAGAATTGGGTGACGTGGACGACATGCTGGACGACCTGCTCAGCGACATCAATCCCGATCGTCCGGGGTCCGCACCGTCGCGCAAACAAGCGATAGCGGCGCAATTTTTCGACACTGAGGTAGAGGAGATCGTCATGTCATCCGCATTCGTCAATGAAAAAACCCTCCCCGAGATCGACGACCACTACTGGTCCATGGTGCAGGACCTGAAACAGGGACAATGGATCTCGCTGACGGACAGCAAAGGCAAGCAGCAGAAGATCAAACTGTCTTGGAAGAGTGACATGCTGGGCGAATGCACCTTCATCAATTGGAAATTCAAGATCGCCGCCGATCTGAGCTTCAATCAACTGGCGTCCAAGTTCCGCGCCGGCCAGGCCGCGCTGGTGGAAAGCCTGCCCATATTCGAACGCGCCGTGGACGCGGTGATCAACAGCCTGCAGCGCCGCCAGGCCGATTAAGCGGCCGACGCTGTCGCAGCCATGTCGCGCCGGTACTTGTAAAAACGCTCCATCCCCGCCGGACCCATGTACTTACTCAGGGTACGGCGATCGGTGGCCATTAGATCGACCATGATCAAGCCATCGAGAGCATTGCTAAACGGGTCGTCCACATTAAATTCCAACACCTGACCGCCCAGCTTCAGATACTGTTTCAGCAGGATGGGCACGCCCTTTTCATCCTGATCGATTTCCGCAATCAGGTCGGCCACCCCTTCGATGCTGTCGATATGCGCATTAATGCTCGTTGCCGATCACTCATCCCCTATCCCCTTTTTCTCATCCCCTCCTTGCTGCGACGCCCGGCCCGGCCTCGTCAGCGTGCTCGACAGACTGTCAAGCATGCCTGTGCGCGCCTCGGTCGCGCACGCCAGCCATACCGCCCCCCGAAATCATCTCACTCCGGACGGTGGCGAGAAAGGGGACTAAAGGAAGGATTTCCGGCTGCCGTTGTCTTAAGGTGTAGGCGGGATTTTGCGGCATGGAACTTGCTGCCTGTTTATAGCGCCACAACCGACGGAGACTACGCCATGATGTGGAGACTGAAGGACGTTCCCAAATACACCCAGGCCGAGAGCCGGGTCCAAGCCCGGGATTACAACACCGTGCGCCTGGCCCTGCGCCGCCTGCCCGGACCCATTATCTTGCAACTAAAAGACTTGTCGCACATGAACATGATCCTCGACGAGGACTCCTGGGTCTGTGTGGACAGCAGTCTGAACGACCTCCCGATCATCGCCTGGACCGATTTTCAGGCCGCCGGCCGCGCCAATTTGCATGAACCGGTTCGGTGCCTGTTGAGCTATTATCATTACCAAGCCGGTGCCCTGGTGACCAAGGCCCTGGATAGCACCCGCGAGCAACTCAGTCGACGCATGGCCGCCCCGCACCGCGACAGCGACGGCCCGCCGACCCGGCGCCGCTATGGCACGGCAGAGCGTGAGCTGTTCGTCATTACCTGACGCCCACATATCCTCGGACAAGGATGTCGGTTAGAATAGCCTGCTTCATTCAAGCAGGCTTTTTTCATGTCACACCCTCCAGCCAAAGTCGGATTCATCAGCCTCGGCTGCCCCAAGGCACTGGTCGATTCCGAACAGATCATCACCCAGCTGCGCGCCGAAGGCTATGAGATCGCCCCCGATTACGCCGGTGCCGACATGGTGGTGGTCAACACCTGTGGCTTCATCGACGCCGCGGTGGAGGAATCGCTGGAGGCCATCGGCGAGGCGCTGGCGGAAAACGGCCGGGTCATCGTCACCGGCTGCCTCGGCGCCAAGGGCGACATCGTGCAGCAGACCCACCCCAGCGTGCTGGCGGTTACCGGCCCCCACGCCACCCAGGAGGTGATGACCGCGGTGCACCAGCATCTCCCGCCGCAGCACGACCCCTTCACCAGTCTGATCCCGCCCCAGGGCATCAAGCTGACGCCGCAACACTACGCCTATGTGAAGATCTCCGAGGGCTGCAACCACCGCTGCAGCTTCTGCATCATCCCCTCCATGCGCGGCGACCTGGTGAGCCGGCCGGTGGGCGAGGTGATGCAGGAGGCGGAACACCTGGTCGATGCCGGCGTGCGCGAGCTGCTGGTGATCTCCCAGGACACCAGCGCCTACGGCGTCGACGTCAAATACCGCACCGGCTTCTGGGGCGGCCGCCCGCTGAAGACGCGCATGACCGAGCTGGCCCGCGCCCTGGGCGAACTGGAGGCCTGGGTGCGCCTGCACTACGTCTACCCCTATCCCCATGTCGACGAGGTGATTCCGCTGATGGCGGAGGGACTCATCCTGCCCTATCTGGACGTACCGCTGCAGCATGCCAGTCCGAAGATCCTCAAGGCCATGAAACGGCCCGGCAACATCGAAGGCACCCTGGCGCGCATCCAGGGCTGGCGCAAAACCTGCCCCGAACTGGTGCTGCGCAGCACCTTCATCGTCGGCTTCCCCGGCGAGACGGAGGAAGACTTCGTGCAATTGCTGGAATTTCTCGACCAGGCGCAACTGGACCGGGTCGGCGCCTTCGCCTATTCAGATGTGGAGGGCGCCGCCGCCAATGCCCTCCCCGACCCGGTGCCGGAAGCGGTAAAACAGGAACGGCTGGAGCGTTTCATGGAACTCCAGGCCGACATCAGCGCCGCCAAGCTGCGCCGGCGCATCGGCCAGACCCTGGAGATCCTCATCGACGAAAGCGACGGCGAACAGGCCGTCGGCCGCAGCTATGCCGACGCCCCCGAGATCGACGGCCAGGTGTTTCTGGAAGACGCCCCCGGCCTGGCGCCGGGCGACAGGGTCCACGCCACGATCGTCGCGGCAGGCGAACATGATCTATGGGGTGAACGCCTGACCACGCAATGATCTGCTAACATTGGCAGGAATCGGTTGTCAGAGAGATCATGCGAAAAACAAAAACACACCGTTCCAGCCATTCACTGCCTGGCCTGCTGTTTGCGGCGCTCGTGCTCGCCAGTCCGCTGACCCAGGCCGACTGTAGTGATCCCCCCGCCCCCAATGTCAACTGGAAGGACTGCGACAAGGCGGGCATCGACCTGAGCGGCATGGATCTGCGCGGCGCCGTGCTCGACGGCGTCAACTTCGAAGGCGCCGATCTCAGCAACACCAACCTGCGCAACAGTTACCTGGGCCGCGCCCGGCTGCAACGCGCCAATCTCAGCCGCAGCAAGTTGCTCGACGCCTACCTGGTTGCCGCCGATCTGAGCCAGGCCAATCTGGAAAATGTCCTGGCCAAGGGCGCCACATTCGACCGCGCCAATCTCAGTCAGGCCAATCTCAACGGCGCCTATCTGGAAGACGCCAAGTTGTATGACGCCAATCTCAGCGGCGCCACCTTGATCAAGGCCAATCTCAAGGGCGCCACCATGAGCCAGGCCCAGCTGACCGCCGCCGATCTGAGCCAAAGCAATTTGCAAAAGGCGGTGCTGTCACGCGCCAATCTGGAAGACACTGTGCTGCACCGGGCCGACCTGGAAAAGGCCAAACTGGACCAGGCCTTTCTGGTCAATACCGATCTGTCCGAAAGCAATCTCAGCAGCGCCACCCTGGCCCAGGCCGAAATGATCAACGTGGATATCAGCGGCGCGCAGTTAAGCTATACCACTTGGAACGACCGCAGCCGCTGCCGCTCCGGCTCGGTGGGCGAATGTCGCTAATTCTGACCGCGCGCTAACGGCCCCGCGCTTTACCGCGCCGTTATGTTTCGAATCAGAAAGATAGTATTATCCCCGGGCTAGCCAAACAGCCAACAGCGAAGAGGCCTTATGTCAGAGAAATCACCCTTGCCGGACGCCCAGGAGACATTCATCAACGCGCTGGCCGCAGGCGCCATGACGGCCGAGACGGTGGCGCTGGATCAGGCCTTGGGCCGGACCCTGCATGCCGATCTCAAGGCCCCGGAAGACGCCCCGCCCTACCACCGCGCCATTGTGGAAGGTTTTCTGGTCAACACCGCGGAGACCCAGGGCGCTACGCAAGACAAGCCGAAACGTTTCAAGGTCGTGGGGCACGTGGCGCCGGGGGATGCGCGCTGCCCGAGCGTCGGCAGCGGCGAGGCGGTGGAGGTGCACACCGGCAGCATCCTGCCCGACGGCCAGGTCTCCATCGTGCGCATGTGGGAGGCCCAGCGCGACGGTGATCAGATCAGTATCAGCCGCCCCTTCCCGCCGCGCTTTTTCATCGAGGATCAAGGCTGCGATATCCAGCAGGGCGACACCATCATCAGCGCCGGCACGCTGATCGAGGCCGCCCACATCGGCACCCTGGCGAGCCTCGGCTTGGATCAGGTCCAGGTCGCGCGTCAGCCGCGCGTGACCCTATTTGCCTCGGGTGACGAGGTCATCCCCTACACCGCCGGACTCAAACCCGGCATGATCCGCGACTGTAACAGCCCCATGTTGGCGGCGGCGGTGCGCAGCGCCGGCGCCGTGCCCGCACTGGGCGGCATCATGGGCGATGATTTCGACAGCTTCGTCGGCGCGGTCAAACAAGCCTTGCAGGATGCGGACATGATCGTCATCGCCGGCGGCACCGCCGTGGGCGGCCGCGACTTCATCTCCGATCTGATCAAACAGGTGGGCGAACTGCTGGTGGACGGTGTGCCAATGAAGTCGGGACGGCCGTTGATCATGGGCGTCGCTGACGGCAAGCCCCTGGTGTGCGTGGCCGGTCATCCGCCGGAAGCCTTGAGAGGCTTCAAACTCTTCGGCGTGCCGGCCATCGCCAAGCTGCTCGGCCGTGAGGAGGAACTGCCTCAGGACGCACAGCAGCCGCCTCAATAGTGAGGCGGCGGGGTCTCTTCCGATAAGGGCCGTACCCACTCGCCGCCCTGCTCCAGCTGCTGTTTTTGGCGTTTCAATTCCTCGATCAACAGATCGATGTGGCCTTGCTGTTTGATCACCACTTGGTTCAACTCGTCTACGGTTGATTCCAGGTAGGTGATGCGGACTTCCAGATCTTCCAATCGCTGTTCCATTCGTCAACCCCTGTCAGTGCTTTAAATAGACATCGAAGCGCGTGCTCTTGCCCTCAAACACCAGATTCGGCGCAGGGCCTGCAATGGCCTGAGCCTTGCGCGGCCGCTTGACCACCACGCGTTTTCCGGCGACCGCGAGCGCCGCTTGCAATAACTCGGCGGCGTCCTCGTCAGCGCCCACCAGCTGCCGGAACAGGCGCATCTCTTTTTTCACCGCGGCGGCCTTGCCGCGCGCCGGATGCATAGGATCGACATAGACCACGTCAGGCACCTGTGAGACATCGAGATTGCGCAAGTAGTCCCCGGCCTCCCCCACCGCCAGCGACAGACGCGCGACGGTCTCAGCCACCTCCACATCCCGCGCGGCGCGTTGCATGCCGTCGCGCAACAATTCCGCCACCACCGGCGAGCGCTCCAGCATGTGGACGCGGCAACCCAGCTGGGCCAGCACGAAGGCATCCCGCCCCAGACCGGCAGTGGCATCGATGACGCTGGGGATAAAACCCTTTTTGATACCGACCGCCTTGGCCACCAGCTGTCCGCGGCCGCCGCCGAAGCGGCGCCGGTGCCCCATGGCGCCGGCGACAAAATCCACATACACCGGCCCCGGCGCCCCGGGGCCGGTCTGCACCAGTTCCAGGCGCTGCGGCGTCATGCGCAACAAGAACGTATTTTCAGCTGGCTTTGTTATCATGGGCAAGCCCAGGCGCAGCGCCAGCTGGACGGCCTGGGCCTGCAGCGTCCCCGCCGGGGCATACACCGCCAGGCGGCTCAATTCATGTGTCTGCACAATAAAACGTTCATTCTGCTTGAAAACCGTCGTTGCCACCCTCACATACAGTGGACAATTAATAACTCGCAGGGAGAGTTTATGAACATGTCTGTAGACCCGGATCATATCAGCCGCAAGGGTATTCGCCTCCTCGAATACGGCGGCCTGTTTGTGATCGCCATCGCCACGCTGATCGCCGGCGGCCAGGAGGTTATGCATATGATCAAGGCCGGCAGGGTCACCCTGGCCGATCTGTTGTTGCTGTTCCTTTACCTGGAGGTGATCGCCATGGTCGGGGTCTATCTAGAATCAGGCAAGCTGCCGGTGCGCATGCCCATCTATATCGGCATCGTCGCCCTGGCGCGATATCTCATCCTGGACGCCAAAGACATGGACGCCTGGAAGATCATGGCGGTATCCAGCGCCATTGTCCTGCTGGCCCTGGCGGTGCTGGCCATCCGCTACGGACATTTCAAGTGGCCCTATCCCCACGGTAAGGGCAAAGAGCTGCGCGAAGAGCAGATCGACTGAATCGGCCTTATCGCCCCTTGGGCACATAGCGGCACCAGTCGTGGCGCCTGTCGCCGAAGGCGAAAAAGGGCGGATTGATCAGCGAGTCCTTGGTGTTGTAGCGCAGGGGCCGCAAGGCCAGATCGGTGAGCCGACCGCCCGCCGCTTCGACCACGCACTGCGCCGCCGCCGTGTCCCACTCCGAGGTCGGTCCGAAACGGGCATAAATATCGGCCCGCCCCTGGGCCACGTAGCAGGACTTGAGCGAACTGCCTAATGACAACACGCGATAATCGTCGAAAAACTCCAAAAAGGAACAAAATATGGGGCTGCGATGCGAACGGCTGCCGGCGATGGTGATGTTCCCGCCGTCCCATTGCCTGGCACGGATGGCGTAGGCCGCCTGTCCATCCGGCTGAAACCAGGCACCGTCGCCCGCGGCGGCGAAATAGCACTCCCGGCTGACCGGCACCTGAATCACCCCCAGTACCGGCCGATGGTCTTCGATCAAGGCGATGTTGACGGTGAACTCGCCATTGCACTTAATGAACTCGCGCGTGCCGTCCAGGGGGTCCACCAGCCAGTAGCGCCGCCACTGCCGGCGCCGCTCGAAGGCCACCGCCTCGCCCTCCTCCGACAATACCGGCCAATCCGGCGTCAAGGCCGCCAGGCGCTCGGCGATCACGTTATGGGCGGCATAATCCGCCTCGGTTACCGGGCTGTCGTCTGATTTCTGCTCGACACAGTAATGGCCTTGGTAGACCTTCATGATGGCATCACCGGCCGCGTGAGCGACGGCCTTGACCGGCTCGAGCAGCTCGCTGTAGGGCGCCGAGGGACTCATGCCCCGCGCCTGTCGGCGAGCAGGTCGCGCACCCAATATAAAGCCGCGATGCTACGTGCCTCGGTAACGTCTTCCCGCCCCACCAGTTCAGATAGATTGGTGAGCGACCAGGGCACGACCTCGATCTCCTCCGGCTCATCGCCGGCCAGGCGCTGCGGATACAGCCCTTGGGCCAGGATTACCTGGGTCTGATGTCCAAGATAGCCGGGGGCTACGCTAAACGTGGTCAGGTGCTCCAAGTGCTTGGCGCCGTAGCCGATTTCTTCCATCAATTCACGATCGGCCGCCGCCAGCGGGTCCTCGCCCGCCTCGATGCGGCCCTTGGGCAGGGCCAACTCGTAGCGGTGCACGCCGGCGGCGTATTCGCGGATCAGCATCACCGTATCGTCATCCAGCATGGGCACCACCAGCACAGCGCCGCCCGAACCGGTCTTGAGGCGCTCGTATTGCACCTCCATGCCATTGGCGAAGCGTAGATCCACGCGTTCGAGATGAAACAGCCGCGTCTGGATGATGGTTTCGGCCGCCAGTATTTCAGGTTTCCTGCGCATGTCTGTATTATAGCCCGAGCTGCAGCGCCTCGGCCTCCTGAGTGAATCATGCCTGACTGGAATAATATCAGTACCGTCCTGCTGGATATGGACGGCACCCTGCTGGACCTCAATTATGACAGCCATTTTTGGCAGGAATATGTCCCCCACTGCTACGCCTTCAGCCGCGGCCTGGACATCCCCACCGCCAAGCGGGTGCTGGCGCCCTGCTTCAAGCGCCACGAGGGTACCCTCAACTGGTACTGCCTGGATTTCTGGAGCCGCGAACTGACGCTGGACATCGCCGCCATGAAGCGCGAGGTGGCCCACTTGATCGCCATCAAGCCGGGCGCGCTGGTCTTTCTTGACAGCCTGCGCCGACTCGGCAAACGCGCCGTGCTGGTCACCAACGCCCATCCCCGCAGCCTGGCGCTGAAACTGGAGCACACCCGCTTGGACACGCACCTGGATGAACTGATTTCGGCCCATGAACTGGGCCTGCCCAAAGAGGCGCCCGAGTTCTGGGCCGAGTTGCAGGCGCGCAGCCCCTTTACCCCGCACCGGACCCTGCTGGTGGACGACAATCTACACGCCCTGCGCTCCGCCGCGCGGTTCGGCATCCGCCATCTGCTGGCGGCCTGTCATCCCGACAGCAAACAATCGCCCCGTTACAGCGCGGAATTCCCCTACTTCCACCAGTTCGAGGAAATCACGCCCCCCAGCGCTTGAAGCGCTTTTTGCAGTACCTCAACAAGGCCTCATAGCTGTCGAAATAGAGCTCGAATTCCTCTTCCATATTGGCATCGAACTCGCAGTTATCATTGCTGTGCTCGCGGCAAATCTGCGGCCGGGTCGCGTAAATACCGCAACGACCGTCGGGCAGCAGATGGGTACAGGGATTATTGATCAGCAGAAACCAGCCGTCGTCGTCCTTGAACACCGCCACGCGTTCGTGGGACACCTGCCAGAGCAGATAATCGAACTCGGCCTTGCTGCGCGGCCCGTCGATTTGATGGGTGATATAGGTACAACATTTGGAGGCGGTGCAAAAGCCGCATTTGGTTTCCGGCGTCATCTCCACCTTGATGGGAATCGCTTTATTCATGGGAACAGTCTCAGAGCTCAATCGTCCTTACTCTACGCCAGCCCGGCGCGGCCCTGCAAACCGCCGCTGTGCAGGGCCAATAGCGTGCTGCCCCGGGCGAACGCGCCCCGGGCGATCAAATCGTACAAGGCCGACATGAGTTTGCCGGTGTACACCTGGTCCAGCGGCATGGCATGGCGCGCCTCGAATTCATGCATAAACGCCAACAAGTCCGGTGTGGTCTTGGCATAACCACCGTAATGATGATCCAGATCGATATGCCAGTTGTCATAATCGGCCGCCGTCAGTGCCCGTA
The DNA here is from genome assembly GCA_001447805.1 of Candidatus Tenderia electrophaga. Lineage (NCBI taxonomy): Bacteria > Pseudomonadati > Pseudomonadota > Gammaproteobacteria > Tenderiales (SeqCode) > Tenderiaceae (SeqCode) > Tenderia (SeqCode) > Tenderia electrophaga (SeqCode). The sequence continues at coordinate 703,620 of CP013099.1, read as the reverse complement.
CCGCGTCATATAAGAACGTCGCCCCCTTCAGCACTGCGACGCCCAGCGCCCGGCGCCTGCCCGCCAGCCCGCTCACCAACCCCGCCAGTGTGCCGCCGCTGCCGCAGGCACAGGCGATAACATCAAAGGCTTGATCGACGTCGGCGACGATTTCCGCGCAGCCGCGCACCGCCAAGGCATTACTGCCACCTTCCGGCAGCCAATAAAAATCACCGAATTCAGTCCGCAACCGTTCGACGATCTCGGCATTGTGCTTGCGCCGATAATCGGCGCGGCTGAGAAAGTGCAGCCGCATGCCCTGATCGCGGGCGAAGCGCAGCGTCGGCGTCAGACTGCGCGGCGCCTCGCCGCGGATCACGCCGACGGTTTCAAAGCCGTATGCGCGCCCGGCGGCGGCCAGGGCATGGATGTGATTGGACCAGGCGCCGCCGAAACTGAGCACGGTTTCGTAACCCTGCTCACGCGCCGCCGGCAGATTGTATTTGAGCTTGTACCACTTGTTGCCGCAGATCAGCGGGTGAACCCGATCAAGCCGCTTGATCAGCAGCTCCACGCCGGCGCGCTCCAACAGGGGATCATGGAGCGTCTGTACGGGCGTGGGCCGGGGGAGCAACACCATCACAGGTCCGGCGGCGAGTCACCGGGACGGGCACGCACCAACCAGTCATACATCTCGGCGCTGCCCGCGGCGCCCTCCGGCGGCGCCCAGGCGGCGAAGTCCTTGTCGCCGAGCGGCGCATAGGGGCCTTGCTTGACCTCGAAGAACACCGAGCCCGATTCCAAAGCCAGCACACAATGCCAGGTGTTGGGTGGGATTTCGAACCCCTGCACCGGGCCGCCGGGCGTCAAGGCTTCACGCTGCAGCAGCGTGCCGCCGGCGTCAAACAACAGTGCGTCGATACGGCCGCGCAACACCAGAAAGAACTCCCACTTACCCGCTTCCGGATGGCGATGCGGGCGCACATAGCTGCCTGGCTCAATCGCGATAAACAGACGTTGCACCGGCTCGTCCAGATGAACATGTACGTTATGATTGGCGCGCAGCCGCGGCGCGGCCTTGGCCTGCGCCACCAACCCGTCCAACAATGCATCATCAAACAGTTTCATTGATCGGATCAATCCCGCCGCAATTCGTCAGACAGGGCGATGGGCGAGGGATAACGCATGACAATAAAATAAGATGAAAACACGAAGGTGAGCATGGTACTGAGCTGGATCACGTAGGAGGCCTGCTGTCCGATCACGTCTAACTCCAAGGCCAACACGGCGATGAACAGGGAAAACTCGGAAATCTGCCCCAGCCGCACGCCCACCTCCATGCCCACCTTATCGGTCTCGTCATAACGCACCAGCAACAGCTTGAAGATCAGCGGCTTCAAGACCAGGGCCAACAGCGCCAATACCAGACTGGGCCACAGGACACTGCCCAGCATGTCCAGCTCGAAGCCGGCCCCCAGGGCGAAGAAAAAGATCACCAGGAAGAAATCGCGCAGCGGCCGCAAATTGTCACCGATGAACAAGGCAATGGGACTGGTGGCCAAGGCCACGCCGGCGATGAAGGCCCCCACCTCAGCCGACAGCCCCGCTATCTCGGCCAGTTCCGCCATGCCCAGGCACCAGCCGATGGCCACCAGAAAGATATATTCATGAATGCGGTTGAAGCGCCGGATCAACTTGATCAGCACATAGCGCTCGAACAGATAGGCGAAGGCGATCAGGCCCAGCAGGGAAAACACCATCGTCAGCATGTCGAGCCAGGGGGCGCCGTTATGCCACTGCGCCGGCAACAGCATGAGGATGAATATGGCGAGAATGTCCTGCAGCAGCAGGATACTGATAATGATCTCACCGATGTGCTGGTGATGCAGCACCGTGGTGGGCAACAGCTTGAGGCCGATGATGGTGCTGGAAAACACCATCGCCGCGCCCATGATCAAAGATTCGGCCACGCCAAAACCGAAGGCGATTCCACACAGGGTGCCGATGATCATGAACAACACGGAACTGATGCCGGCAATGATGCTGGTCTTGCCCAGCATCTGCATCAGTTTTTGCGGCGGTAGATTAATGCCGATGAGAAACAGCAGAAAGATCACGCCTATGTGGGCGATACCCTTGACCACCTCCGCATCGCTGACCAAGCCCAGCACCGACGGCCCGGCCAACACACCTAGCAGCATATACACCACCAACAGGGACTGACGCGCATACAGGCCCACTGTGGCCAGCAAGGCGGCGCCGGTGAAGATGACGAATATGTAAAAAACGATAGCGTCTGCGCTCATGGCCTTACATCAGATGACCGATTGGACCCGGCCACCATGTTAAGCCACAATAAGTCACTACGCCATCGTGTTTTCACCCGACCAAGCATATGAAACCGATTTGTATCTTGCGCCATGTCGCCGCCGAAGGGCCGGGCTACTTCGGCACATTTCTTAAGCGCCATCATCTGCCGTTTCAGGTCATCCATCTCGACCTGGGCGAACCGGTACCCGCCACCCCGGAGGACTGCGCCGCGCTGGTATTCATGGGCGGCCCCATGAGCGTGAATGATGACATTCCCTGGATCGGCCCGGCGCTGGCCCTGATCCGCCGCGCCGTCGCGATCGAGATGCCGGTGTTGGGTCACTGCCTCGGCGGACAGTTGATCAGCAAGGCCCTGGGCGGCACGGTCCGCCCCAATCCGGTCAAGGAACTGGGCTGGTTCGAGGTGCGGCAAGCGCGCAACCCGGCCGCGGCCGACTGGCTGGCAGGACTCCCGCCAAGCTTCACCGCCTTCCACTGGCATGGCGAGACCTTCACCATTCCCGAGGGCGCGAGCAACATCCTGAGCAGCCGCCATTGCCCACACCAAGCCTTCGTCATGGGCAACACCCTGGCCATGCAATGCCATGTGGAGATGACTGCGGATATGGTAATGGATTGGGCGCGACTGCATGCCGATGAAATCGCCCACGCTGGCGACAGTATTCAAACCCTGGAACAACTCAGCCAGGACCTGGAACAGCGCATCGCCACACTCCAGTCTCACGCTGATGCACTCTATAAACGCTGGCTGCGCCCGCTGGTTAAGCTCTAAATGCACAGCGTCTCCGTCATCATTCCCAGCCATAATCGTGCTCATACTCTGGCGCGCGCGCTGGACTCGGTATTGGCACAAACTCATGCGCCGGACGAGGTCATCGTGGTCGATGACGGCTCCACCGACGGCACCGAACAGCTGGTCCGGCAGCACTATGCGTCGGTGATTTATCTTAAGCAGGACAACCGCGGCGTCAGCGCGGCGCGCAATCGCGGCATTCGGCAGGCGCGCGGCGATTGGATCGCCCTGCTCGACTCGGATGACGAATGGCTGCCGCATAAACTGGCAACGCAACTGCATATGCTGGCACAACAGCCCGGCAATACACTGATTCACAGCGACGAGATCTGGATTCGCCACGGCGTGCGTGTCAATCCAATGGATAAACACGCCAAGGCCGGCGGCTGGATCTTTCACCACTGCCTGCCCCTGTGCGCCATCTCGCCCTCCGCGACCATGATACAAGCCGAGCTATTCCATGAGATCGGCCTGTTTGACGAGACCCTGCCGGCCTGCGAAGACTACGATCTATGGCTGCGCATCAGCGCGCGTTATCCGGTGCTGTACTGCGAGCAGCCGCTGATCATCAAACACGGCGGCCATGCGGATCAGCTCTCGCGACAGCACTGGGGCATGGACCGCTTCCGCATCCGGGCCCTGCACAAATGTCTCGCGCAGCAGGCGCTGGCGGAAGCGGATCGCCGTGCCGCCGAAGACATGCTGCAAAGCAAACTGCGCGTTCTGCTCAAGGGTGCGCATAAACACAATAATCTGGAAATCATCCGGGAATTCGCGCCCTTATTTAACCCGGCTTAGACCGCGGACCCATCCGTCGAATCACTGTACTTCCTTGATTAAATGATCTATTTTCAAGCGGGGGTTTGGTTTTACACGGCAATAATACGCGCGCTCTTCCCCATATTCTGTACAGAAATAGCTTCAGGCCTGTCGACCGCTTTCAAGGCCTAACACGGATAGACTGAGACTAAGGATAGTTGCCGCTCCGTATGCACAAGGATTCATTCCCAGTAGCAGATGACGGGACCCAGGCCGCATGAATAGCCGACGCACGTGGTTGACATTCATATCGATCTGGCTGCCGTTAATGCTATTACTGGCTGTCATCTTGTGGCTGTTATATCGTACCCAGGCCGCCTCCGCGCTGACCATTGCCCGCGAACGCGAGTGGCAGTCGATCCGTCTGGCGCGGCAAGTCATCACCACCGAACTGCAAAGCCTCGGCAATGACGCACTGTACCTGGCCAACTTACCTGCCTTGCAAGACTTTCTCGCCCAAGACACTCCAGCGACGCGCCAGCGGTTCGGTGCTGAATTACTCAATTTTCTCCAGCACCGGCCCGCCTATGACCATCTCCGCTTTATCGACCTACAAGGCCTGGAGCAAGCACGGGTCAACCGTGAAGGAAGTGCTGTTATACCCGTACCTAAGCAAGCGTTGCAGGACAAATCAGAACGCTATTACGTTCAAGAAGCCCTGCCCCTCAAACAAGGCGAGCTATACGCCACGCCTTTTGATCTTAACGTCGAGTTCGGCGAAATCGTGCAGCCCATCAAACCGACGCTGCGTATCGCGACGCCGGTATTTGATCGGCAAGGGCAAAAACGTGGGCTGATTGCGCTTAATTACCTCGGGCAGCGACTACTCGAGCGCATCCGCGCCATCGCCGCCGAAGGCGCCGGGCAAATCTGGCTGCTTAACGCGGAAGGATATTGGCTGCTTGGCCCGAGTCCGGAGCTGGAATGGGGCTTTATGTATCCGCAGCGCCGCGACACCAGCTTCGCCAAGCACCATAGTGCGGCTTGGTCGATCATAAACGAAGGCCCCAAACACTCCCAGTTCCGCCTGAAAAACAACCTATTTACCTATAGCAGGATAGCGCCTGAGACTGCGCTCGGAAACCCCGGTATTCCCACCGCAATTGGCCCGAATGACTGGCTGGTCATGACCCGGCTGCCCACCGACATATTAAGCAACCAAACCCAGGACTATGCTAAAAACATGGGCATCATCTTTGCGGTCATGATTATATTATTGGCCGCCATCAGCTGGCTGAGCGCCCATCACCTGGCAAGACGTCGCTGGGCGGAGCACGAACTACGTAGCAGTGAAACCCGTTTCAGAACCCTGCTTGAGTTGGCGCCGGACGCCATTGTCATCGTCGACCAACAAGGTTGTATCAACCTGGTGAACGCACGGGCCGAGCAATGGTTCGGCTATACCCGTGAAGAACTGATAGGACGAGCGATCGAAGTGCTCATTCCTCGGCATTTGCGCAATCACCACAAGGACTACCGCAACGAATACATCGCCAGGCCCATCGTCCGTCCCATGGGCACCGGACTCGAACTCTACGGCCTGCGCAAGGATGGCAGTGAATTCCCGGTGGAAGTCAGTCTGAGCCCGATATACACCGAAGCCGGCACTCTGATCACCAGCATTATCCGCGACGCGTCGGCTCGCAAACAGGCGGAACAACAAGTGCGACAGCTGAACCAGGCCCTCAGCCAGCGGGCCCAGGCACTGGAGTCCATCAACCACGAACTCGAGGCCTTCAGTTACTCGGTCTCACACGATCTGCGCGCCCCCCTGCGCGCCATCGACGGCTTTAGCCGCATCCTGCTAAACGAGTACGGCGCACAACTCGACGATGGCGGCCGCGAATACTTGCAACGCGTTTGCGCCGCCGCCCAGAAGATGGGGGCGCTGATTGACGACCTGCTCAAGCTTTCACGCGTTACCCGCGCGGAGCTGAAACGTGAGCCCGTAGACTTAAGCCGATTGGCCGACGACGTGATACGGGATTTTCAAAAAGGCGATCCCACACGACAGGCGCAAGTCCGAATCCAGCCCGGCCTACAGACTACCGGAGACAGCCGATTGCTACGTATTGTATTGGACAATCTGCTCGGCAATGCCTGGAAGTTCACCGCCAAACGCGACATCGCCAAGATTGAATTCGGCAGCACAAGCAGCGATGGCGTCGATACCTATTTTGTGCACGACAATGGCGCCGGCTTCGATATGACCTATGTCGACAAGCTGTTCGGCGCATTTCAGCGTTTACATGCCAGCAGTGAATTTCCCGGCACCGGTATCGGCCTGGCGACAGTCCAGCGAATCATCAGCAAACACGGCGGGCGCGTTTGGGCCGAGAGCAGCGTAGATCAGGGAACGAGCTTTTATTTCACTTTGCAAACTCAGATGGAGTCGCGATGAACCACAAGGACATTCTGCTGGTAGAAGACAACCCCGACGACGAGGCACTTACCCTCCATGCGTTGAAGAAAAACAATATCAACAACAAGGTGATTGTGGCGCGCGATGGCGTTGAAGCCTTAGCGTATCTGTTTGGTTCGGAGGCAAGCGATGCCGAGGTCACCCTGCCCGCCGTAATATTACTGGATATCAAACTCCCCAAAATCGACGGCCTCGAGGTATTGCGGCGCATACGCGCTGACGAGCGGACCCGTTACCTGCCGGTGGTGATTCTGACCTCTTCCAACGAAGAAGAGGACCGCCTCAAGGGTTATTCGCTGGGTGCCAACAGCTATGTACGCAAACCGGTAGACTTTGACGAATTCGTTCGCGCGGCCGGACAACTTGGGCTTTACTGGCTACTCATCAATGAACCCGCAATCGGTTAACACATACTGGGTGAAGCGCGCATGAAACATCCGCAAGAGAAACCGGACACTGAAACAGTGCGCATCCTGATGGCAGAAGATTCTGAAGACGATGCTCTGTTACTGGCGGCGCATTTGAAAACTGCCGGCGCCAATATTGACTGGTACAGGGTGGATAAACAAGAGACGCTGGAGGCCGCCTTAACACAGCCCTGGGATATCGTGCTGTCAGACTTTTCCATGCCTAGTTTCAGCGGCATCAGGGCGCTTGCAATCACCAAACAACACGATCCGGACTTACCCTTAATTTTTGTATCCGGCACCATCGGCGAAGACACCGCGGTCGAAGCCATGCGCAGCGGCGCACAGGATTACATCATGAAAGATAATTTGACGCGCTTGCTGCCGGCCGTGAATCGTGAAATTCATGAATTCCGCTTGCGGCGCGAACGGCGTCAAGTACAGGAAACGGTAAAAAAATTATCATTGGTGGTGGAGCAAGCCGCGGACAGTGTATTTATCACCGACCCCGACGGCCACATCCAATACGTCAACCCGGCCTTTGAACAATTGACGGGCTATACCCGCGCAGAGGCTGTCGGTCGGCGACCTTCGCTCCTGAAATCGGGCCGTCATAACGAGGCCTTTTATCGGGCGCTGTGGTCGACGGTGAGACGCGGTGAAGCATTCGAAGGCGTAATGATTAATCGGCGCAAAAACGGAGAACTGTTTTACGAAGAAAAAGTGATCACCTCGCTTAAAGACGGCCGGGGCGAGATTACGCACCTGGTGTCCACCGGCCGGGACATCACCGAGCGCATACTGGCCGACGAGGAGCATTCACGCCTGGTGACCATCCTCGAGGCAACGACCGACCTGGTAGCCATGTTCGAGCCCGGCGGGCGACTATGTTATATCAATGCCGCGGGACGCGACATGCTTGCACTCGAAGGCGAGAAAGATGTCCGTGAATACCGTGTTAAGGACATTTTTCCGCGCCATTTGGTAGATAACATAATGCAAGAAATCATGCATACCACTCACAAACCAGAACCCTGGGCCGGAGAAACCGTCCTGCACAGCACCCAGGGCAGAGAAATCCCTGTCTCCCAGGTCATGCTTGTCCATGCCAATGAGTCCGGCACGGTGGAATACCTTTCAATGATTGCGCGTGACATTACCGAACGCAAACGCTTCGAAGCCGAACTTCAGCATCAAGCCACCCACGACGGCTTGACCAAGCTCCCCAACCGCTTTCTGTTAATGGACCGTTTGCAGGCTGAATTGAAAGGCGCCAAGCGGCGCCGCCGCTTTGTCGCCATCATGTTCATCGACCTGGATAACTTCAAACGGGTCAATGACAGTTTCGGACATGCCGCCGGCGATGAATTGCTGCAGCTGGTGGCCCGGCGGCTGCAATCCGTGCTGCGGCCCAACGACACAATCGCCCGCCACGGGGGAGACGAATTCACCATCCTGGTCGCCGATCTGGAGCAGGTCGACGCCGTATTGGCAGTATTGCGCAAATTACGCGCCGCCTTCGAGCGCCCTTTGATGATTGAAAATCAGGATATATTTGTCACCTTTAGTGCCGGTATCGCTGTTTTTCCACACGACGGCAGCCGCGTCGAGGATCTGCTGCGCAATGCCGACAGCGCCATGTATCGAGCCAAGGCCGCGGGGCGTGGCCAGTATCGCTTCTATACACGGGAAATGAATGATCGCGGCCACGAACTTCTGGCCCTGGAGACCGACCTGCGTCGCGCCCTGGAACGAGATGAGTTCCGGCTCCATTTCCAACCCCAGATGGAACTCACCAGCCGTCGCGCCGTCGGCATTGAGGCATTGATCCGCTGGCAGCACCCGCAACGCGGGTTAATCCCCCCCGCCGAATTCGTGCCCATGCTGGAGAGCACCGGTTTGATCATCGCCGTCGGTGAGTGGGCGCTGCGCCAGGCCTGTGTGCAACATCGGGACGGGTGTCACAACGGCTTGCGCGTCTCCGTCAATATCTCCGCCAGCCAATTCAGCGACCCCGACCTGCTCGACAAGGTGCGCCGGGTGCTGGCGGAGGAAGGCATGCCGCCTGAACGGCTTGAATTGGAAATCACCGAAAACACCATCATGCACGACCCGGCCGCCGCCGCCGAACAGTTGCAGGCGCTGCATGCCATGGGCATTCGTATCGCCATCGACGACTTTGGCACGGGCTATTCCTCGCTGGCCTACCTCAAACGCTTTCCTCTGGATGTGCTCAAGATAGACCAGACCTTCGTGCGCGACATCACCCACGACCCCAACGACGCCGCCATTGTCGAGGCCAGCATCTCACTGGCACAAAAATTGGGGCTGGAGGTCATTGCCGAGGGTGTGGAAAACGCCGCCCAATTCGATTTTCTGCGCGCCAGTCAGTGCAACCTGGCACAGGGGTTTTTCTTCGGCAAGCCCGTGCCGATGGAGGAACTGGCCGAGTAGCGCGTCACCATCGCGCTGACCGAGGCAACGCTGTCAGGCAATCCTGACGCGCCAGTAAATTTCACACAGATCGACGCCGCCCCCCGCGGCAGGTGCGCGGCAAAGCTCAGATCGCGGCCATGGCCCTGGGACTGGGCGGCGTAAGCGATCAATGTCGAGGCAACCCGCACCACCGCAGAGCTCAAAACTTGAGCGCTGAAAGCGGACTGTCGAACTAAACATCGTCGGCCGGCGGCCGACACAAAGGGGAGGGGCACCTGAGTTTGACGTCTAGAACACCCGAAAACCACAATCAAGATAGTTTATTAGCACACGTGCATGAGGCCCAATCCGCCGGAGGGATTATGAAGTTGCAGGACCTTAAGATAGGCCACAAGATCCAACTCGCCATCGCCATCAATGTCATCCTCGCCATTATACTGGGTGAGTTTGTCGTACGGGAACTGCTAGGCTTCACCCACCCGTTGGAGGCGATCGCGGCCAACCTGTTGCTCAATGGCGTCATCGCGTTCATCTACGGCCTGATCGTATCGCGCGCCATTACCCGCCCCCTGAAAAAAGTGGTTGAGGTGCTGCAGGTACTGGCCTCGGGCGACGGTGACCTCACCCAGCGCCTGACCCCCAAGGGTAATGACGAGGTCGCCGAGCTGTCGCGCCACTTCAATACCTTCCTCGACAAACTGCACAAGATCATCGCCGAAGTGGCGCAGTCCACCCACCGCCTCGCCGCCGAAGCCAAACAAATGCAAAGCATCGCCGATGAATCCGAGAATCAACTGAAAAGCCAACAGCGCGAAACCGACCAGGCCGCCTCGGCCATGAACGAGATGGCCACCACGGTACAAGAAGTATCGCGCAACGCCGCCGACGCCGAGGCCTCGGCCCGGGAAGCGGACAGCAAGACCAGCGAAGGGGCCAATATCTCGAGCCAGGCCATGAACGGCATCAACGATCTGGTCAAGGAAGTGGAAGACGCCGCCACAGCCATCAATCAACTCAGCGACGATGTGGGCAACATCAGCGTCATCCTGGATGTAATCAAGGATATTACCGAGCAGACCAACTTGCTGGCGCTCAACGCCGCCATCGAAGCGGCGCGTGCCGGTGAGCAGGGGCGCGGCTTCGCCGTGGTGGCGGACGAGGTGCGCACCCTGGCGCTGCGCACCCAGGATTCCACCCACGAAATCGAAGAGGTGATCACCAAGCTGCAAAGCGCGGCCCAGAACGCCAAACAGGTGATGGAATCGGCCCGCAGCCAGGGCCAGGCGGGCGCTGGGCAGGTGGCTCAGGTGAACGAATCCCTGTCCCAGATCACCACAGCGGTGATGAACATCTCCAATCTCAACACCCTGATCGCCAGCGCCACCGAAGAACAGAGCGCCACCACCGAAGAGGTCAACCGCAACATCGACGCCATCAACCAGGCCACCCGTGTCACCGCCGACGGCGCCGGCCGCACCACCCAGACCAGCCAGCAGCTCGCGGAGCTGGCCCGCGGCCTGGAGGCCCTGGTGGGCCAGTTCAAACTCTCCGGCTAAAGGCTGTTAAAATCTCTGTTCCATTTTTTATGGCACAGAGACATGATCCACCTCGTCACCGCCCTCCCCTGCGAGGCCAAGCCCCTGATTCGCCGTTATCGCCTGCACGGACGGCAGCGCGAGAACGGCTTTCGTATCTATGAAAATGAACAACTGCGCCTGATCATCAGCGGTATCGGCAGCTGCGCCGCGGCAGCGGCCTGCGCCTATCTGCAGGGCGCCGATCCCCGCGCCCGACATGTCTGGATCAATCTCGGTGTCGCCGGTCATCCCCATCTCGACGTGGGTGAGGCGGTGCTGGCGCACAAGCTCAGCGACGCCGCCAGCGGCAACACCTGGTATCCGCCGCTGCCGTTTCAGCCGCCCTGCGCGACGGTCGACCTGGTGAGCGTCGCGCAAGCCGAGCACGCCTACCCCGACAACAGCGCCTACGACATGGAGGCCGCGGGGTTTTACGCCGCCGCGAGCCGGTTCAACAGCCATGAGCTGGTGCATGTATTCAAGGTGATCTCGGACAACGCCGCCCATCCGGCCGACCAGCTTACCGCCGTACAGGTCGAGGCGCTCATCGACGCCCGGCTCGACTGCCTTGATGCCCTATTGCAGACGCTCACCCAGCTAGACCAGCAGCTGGCAGAACAGCAAGCGACGGCGGCGATCATGGACACCTTCCTGCAACGCTGGCACTTCAGCGTCGCACAACAACACCAACTGCAGCGCCTGTTGCAGCGCTGCCAGGCGCTTGGCGAGACACGCCCCGACGTGGAGGATTTCGCCGGGGCCCGCAATAGCAGGCAGGTCATCACCGCACTCAGGCAGCGCATTGATGCCATGCCGCTGAGCTTCGCCCCGGCATGATCGAGACGCTGTACATCGAGCAGGCGGTCCTCGATCACCCGCGCAGCGTGGCCATACGCCAGCGCTTCCCCCACGCCCGGGTCGTCACGTGTGAACGCTACGGCGAGGTGTTCAATCCCAAGGGCCAGAACTTTCGCCTGCAAAAGCAACGCCCGGCGTTGATCCTGGCGCGCAAGCATGACCACTGGGTCCTCGAGGCGCCGCTCGGCTACAACATCGGCGGTCGACGCAATTATTATTTCTCGCACATGCTCAACTGCATTTATGACTGTCGTTATTGTTTTTTACAGGGCATGTACCGCTCGGCCAACTATGTGTTGTTCGTCAACTACGAAGACTTTCACGGCGCCATCGAACAGCGCGTCGCCGAGTCGGACGAGACGACGTGGTTCTTCTCAGGTTACGACTGCGACAGTCTGGCCCTGGAACCGGTCACCGGCTTTATGCAGCACACCCTGCCGCTGTTCAGAAATCTAGACAAGGCCCGTTTGGAGCTGCGCACCAAGAGCACCCAGATCCGCAGCCTGCTGGAAATGGAGGCCATGCCGAACTGCGTGGTCGCCTTCAGTCTTTCACCCGCGGTAGTGGCCGAGGCGCTGGAACACAAGGCCGCGCCGCTGCCGAAGCGGCTCGACGCCCTGGAAAAACTGCAACAGGCCGGCTGGCCCGTCGGGCTGCGTTTCGACCCGCTCATTTACTGCGACGAGTATCAACGGCTGTACAGTGATTTTTTTGAACAGGTCTTCACCCGCATCGATCTGGACGGATTGCACTCGGTCAGTCTGGGCGCCTTTCGTATGCCCCAGGGCTTTTACCGCAACATGGTCAAACTCTATCCACAAGAGAAACTGTTCGCCGGGCCGCTGGCCGAATCGCAGCCGATGGTCTCCTACGAAACACAACTGGAACAGGAGATGCTAGCCTTTTGCCGGGAAAAACTATTACAGTTAATGCCCGAAGAGAAACTGTTTATCTGTCAGGATGATGACTAACCCGCCCCGCACCCTGCTCATCAGCGGCGCCAGTTCAGGCATCGGCCGCGCCAGCGCCGAACGGCTATTGCAGGACGGCCACCATGTCATCGGCATCGCCCGCGATTTCAGTAAATGCAAGATTGACTCGGCCAATTTCATCGCAACGGAAATGGACCTGGGCGATATCAAGGCCCTGCCGGATCAGCTCGGCGCATTGGCCAGGCGATACCCCGAGGTGGACGCCATTATCAATTGCGCCGGCCAAGGACGCTTCGCCAGTCTGGAGGAATTCAGCTACAAGCAGATCTACAAACTGATGGATCTCAACTTCACCAGCCACGCCTTCGTCTGCCGCGCCTTCCTGCCTCAATTGAAAAAACGCAGCCACAGCAACATCATCTTCATCGGTTCGGAGGCGGCGCTGGAAGGTTCACAGAAAGGCAGCCTCTATTGCGCCAGCAAGTTCGCCCTGCGCGGCTTCGCCCAGGCCCTGCGGCAGGAATGCAGCGGCAGTGGGGTGCACGTCAGCATCATCAATCCCGGCATGGTGAAGACCGCTTTCTTCGACCGACTCAGCTTCAGCCACGGCGCAGACGCCGCCAATTACATCGAAGCCGCCGATGTCGCCGCCGCCATCAGGATGATCCTCGACAGCCGCCCCGGCACGGTGATCGACGAGATCAACCTGTCGCCACTCAAAAAGGTCGTCAGTTTCAGGAAGGACAAGGATTAACGCGCAGGGACACACCTCACCCGCATTTCTCACCGGGCGGCTGCCGGATTGTGCGAACGGCAAGGGAAAATAAGGGGTGCTGCTGTTATGAACGCTCTCCCAGCAAACGCCTGACCAGCTCGCGGCTGTCGTCGGGCATGTCGACCTGATCGGCCGGCGTCCATGACATGTCGTTTTCCAGCCGATAGCTGCCCTGGAATTCATGGGGCGCGCGGCCGCCCCAGTCGTCGGGGCCAAGCATGGAAAAATAGTTGCTGCCGTCATTGCGTTGGTAGAGGTGATAGGTGCGCCCGGGAATGCGCTTGAAATTGCACTGGGCGCGATGCAGATCCTGATCACGTTGGGCCGATTCCAGCACCTCGCGCGCCTCCGCCTGCAGATTACGGATTTGATCGGCAATCACCTGCAGCTTGGCCGAGACACGGGTATTGATATGGCTGTCGGCGGTGGCGATCTGCTGCACCAGGTCCACCAATTCAACATTGGCGCCGAGACGGCTGACCGGATAAGGGGCGGAACGGGCATGACCTTGGTGCAGCGCGCCCTTGCCCTCGTGTTTCTTGTATTCGTTACTCATGGGGACATCTTTGATCTCTAAGCGATACCCATTAGCTTAACATAGGCATCAAATCAGCCCGCCTGCAGCGGTCCGATGCGGCTCTCCAAGGGACCATAATAGAGCTGCAACCATTCAACCTGCCGCTGCAAATCCTCACCCGGCACAGGGCGTCCCCGATAACGTAGCCTGACGCCCCGGCCAAGCCCATCCTGCAGCTGGCGCCACTGGGCCGTGTCGGGCGGCTGAGCGGCCTGCAGCAGCGCCGCATCGCTATACTCACCCAGGGTCAGTCCCGGCACGTCGCGGCCGTTGCGTCCCACCCGCGGCCCCACTTCGCTGCGCAGCAAGGCGAGCAATTGCGTCGCCGAACATCCGGCCTGCTGTAACAAGGCGTCGGCGCGGCGCAGGCTGCGACCCAGCTGCCAATGGATGGCCGAGGGCAGAAACCATTCTTGATCCGATTGCGACATAAGCCCGGCAACGCTGGTAGCGCCGCGCGCGGCATCCACTTCACCTGAGCCCTGCGCGGCGGCCGGCGGCGTGGTCGCGCCGCGCCTGCGGAACCACCACACCGGATTGCTGTTCAATTCCAGCATGTCATCCAGCACCTGTAAGCGTTGCCAGGCCGACAGAGCGGCCGTCGCGGGCAAGATCTCGCTGAGAAATTCGGCCCGGGCGTAGGCCGACTGGGTCTCACCCAGCCACTCCAAGCCGGCGGCCTCACTGGCCTGCTGCCACTGCAGCGGTGACAACGGCCGTTCGCAGGCATGGAAGAAGGCGTCCACCAAGCCATCGGTGGTGGCGGTCTCGCTGTGGGCCTGGAAACAACTGCGCAGCGGGTGGGACCGGGGCAGTTCAGCCATCACCTCGCCGGCGCGCCGTTTCAGCCCCGGCGTGTCGGCGCTGAGTCCGTGCCAGCGCAGCCAGGCACTGGTCTGACGCAGCCAGAAACGGCTCATGGCCGGATAGGTGACCAGGCGCAACACCCCGCCCGGCTTCAACAAACCGGCCAGGTGTTGCAAAGTAGCGCCGGGCTGCTCGGTGTGGTGCAGCAGGTTATTGGCAAGGATGTAATCAAAGCCCCGCGCATCGTGCCAACTGCGCACATCCGCGGCCACGGTGCGCACCGGCGCGGTGGGTCGCCCGCGCAGCGGCGCCAAATAGAACAGATCGCGGATGCGCGCCCAACGCAGGCGGCGCTGCAAGATGGCAAGGGCGCGCCCGCTCAAATCCAGGGCGACGATTTCCTCGGCATAGGGATGGGCGCGGGCTACCACCAGCGCCTCCAAGGTGCCACAGCCGGCTACCAGGATGCGGATGCTGCGGTGACTCGGCGGTGCAATTTCATCCAGGTGCCGGTCCCGCGCCAGCTCCACGGCACGCTCGTATCGCAGGCCCCGTCCTTGCCCGGAACGGGGCAGGGCCAGGGCACTGACGGGGGGATACGGGAAGCGCTCGTACTGCCGTTTAACCGCATCCATCAGAGCGGTTTCATATGCACCAGGTCGAGTGTCTGGCCGGACTCGGGGATGAAAACTTTAGTGGCACCCAGCTCGCGCACCTGCTGCGCCAATGCGTTCATGGGGTCCGGCTCACCATGTACCAGGGCGATGGGCGGACGCCCCTCGAAGCCACCATACCAATCGAGCAGGCCGTGACAATCGGCATGGGCCGAGAAGCCGCCGATGGTATGTACCCGGGCGGCGACACTGACCGTTTCGCCCCACAGGCTGATCTCCTTGGCGCCGTCCACCAGCTTACGCCCCAGGGTGCCGCGCGCCTGAAAGCCGACG
Organism: Candidatus Tenderia electrophaga; assembly: GCA_001447805.1. Lineage (NCBI taxonomy): Bacteria > Pseudomonadati > Pseudomonadota > Gammaproteobacteria > Tenderiales (SeqCode) > Tenderiaceae (SeqCode) > Tenderia (SeqCode) > Tenderia electrophaga (SeqCode). Next base: position 687,960 of record CP013099.1, on the reverse strand, counting down.
ATAAGCACATGGCAGTTCTGGCGCCAGATGTTGTGTTTGAAATGGTGTTTGATGCGCCCGCCCGTGCACATGCCGCTGCCGGCAATGACGATCGCGCCGCTGCGGATGCGGTTGATGGCCATGGAGTCTTCCGCCGTGCGACTGAGATGCAGATTGGGCAGCATGAAGGGATTGCCGTTCTGCTTTTGCAGCGCCCGGGTTTCACGATCGTAGAGATTACGGTGGCGGGCATAGGCCTCGGTGGCCTCGATGGCCATGGGACTGTCGAGAAAGATGGACCAACGATCCAGCTGCCATTTGTCGTAATTGAGATTGAAGGCGTAGAGCAGCTCCTGGGTGCGCCCCACGGCGAAGGCGGGAATCATGACGATGCCCTTGTCGTGACGGGCGTTGAGCAGCACCTGCTCCAGCTCGGCCCAGGTCTGGTCCCAGGGTCGATGGGCGCGGTCGCCGTAGGTGCTTTCCATCAGCACCAGGTCGGCCTCCTCAATCAGGGTCGGATCCTTAAGGATGGGCGCGCCGCGATGGCCCAGGTCGCCGCTGAAGACCAGCTTGCGCGTCACGCCCTTATGACTGGCCCACAGCTCGACAATGCTGGAACCGAGAATGTGACCGGCATCATTGAGTCGAATCCGCACACCGGGCAGGATCTCCATCTCCACGCCGTAATCCAAGGGCACAAACTGATCCAGCACCGCCTCGGCCTCCTTCAAGGTATAGAGCGGCTCCAGCAGCGGTTTGCGTTTGCGCTGACGCTTGCGGTTCTCCCACTCCACCTCTTTTTCGTTGAGGTAGCCGGAATCCTTCAGCAGGATACGGCACAGATCGGCGCTGGCATGCTGGGTGTAGATCGGTCCGCTATAACCGGCCTTGGCGAGCAGGGGCAGACGGCCGGAGTGATCGAGATGGGAGTGGGTCAGCACCACCGCGTCCAGGGCGGCGGCATCAAAGGCAAAGGGATTGCGGTTACGCGCTTCGTCTTCGAAAGAGCCCTGGATCAGGCCGCACTCCACCAGTACCGTTTTATCTCCGACACGCAGCAGAAAACAGGAACCGGTAACCTCCTGCGCCGCGCCGAGAAACTGAAGTTGTAGCAAGACCGCCTCCTCATACAAATGCCTGCCTCGAGTATATGCAATTTGTATGAATGCGTCTTGCCGGGCATCAGCCGGCGGAATCGCCGATCGCGGCGCGCCCGTTCGGCTGGGTTGCCAACAGTCGGGCGTAGACCTCGAGCTTGCGCTCCACCATGCGGCCGATGGACCAATCCTGCACGTAGTCCAGCGCCGCCTGCGACAGTGTCTGGCGTGCCGTGTCGTCGCGCATCAGCTGCAATACCTTGGCGCTGAAGTCGTCCTCGTTCTCCTTTGCGATGAGCACGCCGCGGCCGTCGCACAATACCGTCTTCGTCCCCAGCACCGCGGTGGAGACCACCGGCGTCCCCAGGGCCATGGCCTCCAGCAGCACCAGTCCCTGGGTCTCGGTGCGCGAGGCGAACACGAACAGGTCGGCGGCGCGGTAGCAGTCCAGCAGCTGGGTGGCGCGGTCCAGGTAACCGACGAAGACCACATTGTCGCTCAAGCCCTCGCGCTCCACCCACTGCCAGGCCCAGTGCTCAGCCGGGCCTTCGCCGGCCATGACGAAGAGCAGTTCGGGCATGGCGCGGATGGCCTGTTTCATGGCGCGCAACAGGAAGGCGATATTCTTCTCGTGGGCCATGCGGCCGACATAGAGCGCCAGCGGCCGGTCGCGGTCGATGCCGTGGGCATCGCGAAAGCGCGCGCCGTCGCCGCCGCTGAATCTGTCCAGCTCCAGGCCGGTGGGCACGATGGTGATGGGCGTCTTCACGCCATAACGGCGCAGCGCCTGCTCGATGGGCGCCGACGGCACCACCACGTGGTCGACGCTGTTGCACTGCGCGGTGGAAAAACGCCGCGCGGCAAAACGCAGCCAGCTGCGGGGCAGGTAGGAAATGTAGTTGTAGAGATACTCCTCGAAATAGGTGTGATAGGTCTCCGCCAGCGGCAGCCCGAGCTGGCGCGCCAGTTTCAGGCCAAGGTAATGGGCCACGAAGGGGGTCTGGACATGGATCAGGTCGTATTCGCATTTGGCCAGCAGATCGACCCGTTGCAGCACCCAGTCCATCTTCAGCATGCGGTCTTCCGGGTCGACGATCACCTTGCGCGAGGGCACTCGCAGCAGCTCCAGCTCGTCGCTGTGGTCGGCGCCGTAATCCGGGGCGATCAGGGTGACCGAATGCCCCTGGCGTTGCAGCTCGCGGGCAAAGCTCTGGATGGAAGTGGAGACACCGTTGACGCGCGGGAAATAGACATCCGACAGCATCAGGATGCGCATGAAAGTCTTCCCTCGGCCTGCACATCCTTGAGCGTATGTTTCTCGTCGGCCCAGTGCAGCAGCTGCAGGCTGCCGTCGTGACGCTCCACCAGGGCGGTGCAGGTCTCCACCCAGTCGCCGTCGTTGCAGTACAGCACCTCGTCGATATAGGTCAGCTCAGGGCGGTGCAGATGGCCACACACCAGACCGTCCACGCCGCGGCGTTTGGCCTCCCTGGCCACGATGGTCTCGAAACGCTCGATATAGTCCCGCGCGTTTTTGACCCGCTGCTTGAGATACGAGGCCAACGACCAGTAAGGCAGGTTCAAGAGCCGGCGCAGGCCGTTGTGGGCACGGTTGAACCACATCAACACATCGTAGCCCCAGCAGCCCACCAGACTCATCAGCCCGTTGCAGCGGATGACGCTGTCGAATTCGTCGCCGTGCAAGACCAACAGCTTTTTGCCGTCGACGGTGGTGTGAATGGCGTGGTCCCTGATTTCAACCTCGCCGAAGCGCGCCCCGGCGAAATCGCGCACCATGGCGTCGTGATTGCCGGGGATATAGATAATCTTGGTGCCGCGCTTGGCCTTGCCGAGAATGCTGCGAATGACGTTGTTGCGGCTCTGCGGCCAGTACACCGCCTTACGCATGGCCCACAGGTCGACGATATCGCCGACCAGATAGAGATACTCGCATTCGGTGGACTTGAGGAAGTCGAGCAGGAACTCCGCGCGGCTGTATTTGGAACCGAGATGCACATCCGAGATCCAGATGGCGCGGTATTTCAGCGGACGGATGACATGGATGGGCGACACTCGCGCTGCTCCAGCGGGTTATTCACTGGCGCCACTATGACAATCGTTCATGACAGCCCGATGAAACTTTAAAGACAGTTCTGTGACCGGGCCGACGTCGGTCAAAAACTGCGACGCACGTCACAGATCCCCCCATCACCGTTCAATAAGCCCGCCGCCGGGACGACCCCTTCTATAGAGCGTAAGCAAAGGGGTGGGTAGACATGCGTAGACACAATCATCGTGGCGCCGGCAGTAAGCGAATGGCAGGGCTGATGGCCTTTGTCTTGATACTGTGCGCCGCCCCGGCCCGCGCCCTGACGACGGCGGAACATTCCTTCGACGAGCTGGTGGCCCTGTCGGAACAAATCCTGGTGGGCACGGTCACCGACATCGCCAGCGCCTGGGGCCAGGGCCGCGAGGCCGGCACCATCTTTTCCACCATCCGTCTGAACGCAATCGAAACCATTAAAGGCCCGGCGCCGGACGGTGCCTACACCCTCAAGGTGATCGGCGGCGTGGTGGGCGACCAGGCCCAGTTCTACCCCGGCCTGCCCCAGTTCCAGAGCGGCCAACGTTATCTGCTGTTCATTCGCGGCAACCGGCGCGCCATGTTCCCCATTACCGGCGTCACCCAGGGCTTTTATCGGGTGCAATGGGACAGCCGCGCAGAGCGGCTGCTGGCCGTCCCGGCGAACGGCGGCGGCAGCGTAGCGCTGGGCCGCAGCCTGCACGGCCACGCCGATCAAGGCCGGGGCCGCCCACTGCAAGGCCTGATCAGCGACATTCGCGCCAGCATGGTGCGTGGTGAATAACATGGGCCGCCGCCTCATTGCCCTGCTGCTGAGCCTAACCCTGGGGCTGTGCCTCAACGAAGCCGGGGCCTTCGCCTATCGCGGCCAACAGGCCGGGGTCAACACCGGCGCCACCGACAGCGGCGAGCCCATCGCCTGGCATCAGCGCGACGTGTCGATGGGGCTGAACTTCGGCGCCCAGTGGAACGACGCCGCGCGTCTGGCCCTGCGCCAATGGAACGAGGCCGGTGCCGACTTCAACTGGCATGCCGACAGCAATAGCGCCACCCCCTGCGTCAACGACGGCATCAACAGCACCGGCTGGTCGGAGCGCAGTTGCAGCGGCGACTGGGGCAGCATCATCGCCAGCACCCGGGTTACCATGACCCGGGTCGGCGGCACCTGGTATATCAACGACACCGACATACTGTTCAATTCAAGCCTGCAATACGCGCGCTACGCCGGGCCGCAGCGCTACGATGCCGACGGCCGCCCCGTATACGATTTCATCCGCGTCGCCCTGCACGAGTTCGGCCACGCCGCCGGGCTGCTGCATCCCAACGAGGCCGGCCAGCAGGTCGACGCCATCATGAACAGCGGCAGTCGCAGCCTCAACCTGGACCACCTGCAGGGCGACGACATTCAGGGCCTGCACCGCCTCTATGCCGGTGCCCGAGGCAGCCTGGACATCGTCTTCGAGGGCGTCAACGGCTACCAGATCGGCGCCGGCAGGATCAGCGTCGGCCTGGACACCCTGCGCAACCGGCGCGCCCGGGAAAGCGGTGCGCTGACGCTGGAAATCCGTGCCAGCACGGCCGGCGCCGGTGATGATTATTACCTGCTCGGGCGCATCGAGCTGAGTCGCCTGGATGCCGGCCAACAACGCAGTCTGGGCTGGTTGAGCACTGCCTACACCCCGCCGCCGGCAGGCCTGCACAGCCTCAGCCTGGCCCTGGTGGAAGACGGCGCCGCCGCCACCCCGATCTACCGCCAGGCCATCGGCTATCTGGAGATGCAGAGCGATACAGTCAACAGCGCTCAGTCGAGCGCCGCGCCGGACTCGGGCGGCGGCCCGGCCGACATACTGCTGTGGCTGCTGGCGGTGTACGGCCTGGGCCGCCGCTACGCGGCAAATAATTAAACGCTTTTCAAATCCATCCTTAGCCTTGGTTGGCGCGCCCGATCTGGGAAAAATCGGCACCCTGTCAGGTGGCCGTTATAGGATTTTCCATGTTCGACCCCGTCCCAGCCCCGTCGCCGACGACAGCCTGGCCTGATGAACTCGGGTACAATGGCGGCCTTTGCCAGAAAGGCCTGAGCCATGGAAACCCGCTTTATCAATCAACCCGCCGACCTGGAACACCTGTGTCGAGAACTCGCCCACAGCAGCTTCGTCGCGGTGGACACCGAGTTCGTGCGCGAGCAGACCTATTACCCCCAGCTGGCCCTGATCCAGATCGCCGATGACACACGCATCGCCTGCATCGACCCCCTGGCCATCGAGGATCTGAGTCCGCTCAAGGCACTGTTCGCCAATCCGGCGGTGACCAAGGTGTTCCACGCCGCCGACCAGGACCTGGAAATCTTCTACCTGCTGTTCGGCGAGCTGCCCCAGCCCCTGTTCGATACCCAGGTGGCCGCCACCGTGCTGGGCCAGGGCGAGCAGATCGGCTACGCCGCCCTGGTGAAAGATGTGCTGGACATCGAGCTGGACAAGAGCCATACCCGCACCGACTGGCTGCAGCGGCCGCTGGACGCCAAACAGATCAGCTATGCCGAAGACGATGTGCGCCACCTGGCGCGGCTCTATCCCCTGCAGTTGGAGGCACTGCAGCGCCAGGGCAGAGCCGACTGGCTGGACGAGGACTTCGCCGCCCTCATCGACCCGACTCGCTACCAGGTCGACCCGCAAGGGACCTGGCAACGGGTCAAGGGCAGTAATAAGCTGCGTGGTGTGCAACTGGCCATCCTGCAACAACTGTGCGCCTGGCGCGAACAACTGGCCATGGACAAGGACAAGCCGCGGCGCTGGATCGCGGCCGATAATGTCGTCCTTGATATCGCCCGGCTGCGCCCCAAGGACCTGAAAGCCCTGGAAAAGATCCGCGGCATCCCGACCGGGCTGGTACAGCGCAACGGCCAGCGGCTGCTGCAGTGCGTACGCGAGGGCGAGGCCCTGCCCAAGGATGAATGGCCCACCCAGGCGCGTCCCAAACGGCTGACCGACGCCGACGACGCCCTGGTGGACGTCCTCTCCGCCATCGTCAAACTCAGCGCCGCCGAGCACCGCATCAGCCCCGCCACCCTGGCCGGGCGCAAGGCGCTGGAGGCGCTGGTGCGCGGCGAGCGCGAGCTGCCCATTTTGACGGGCTGGCGGCGCCGTCACGGCGGTCAGCAGCTGCTGGATTTCCTTAGCGGTGACGGCCGACTGGCGGTGCAGGCCGGACGCCTGAACCTCACCCCCTGAGCCGCCAAGGCCCCAACATTCACCTGGGGAAAGCGCCGCCAAAGCTTGTTATCATACGGTCCCATTACGTTCCCTCAAACACGACAGGAATGACCATGAACACATCGACAGTTGATTGGACCATCGCAGCCCACCTGGAATACGACGACCGCAACGAAGTGGTGATCGTGGAACACAAGGGCGGCAAAAGCACCGTGACCCGGCTGGAAAAGCGCGCCGCCACGGGCAAGGACATCAATTCAGTGCCGGCCTTCTGGGGTATTAACGAGCGCAATGAGGCGCAGGTCTACGACCCGGTCAGCAAAGAGATCGAGCGCCAGGACGTGGTCGCCGCCGACACCCGCTTCGCCTACGCCTACCGCGATCCCGACTCGGTGCGGGTCTGGTTCATGAACGACGGCGACAAGGACGGCAACGACACCCTGGCCTGCGGCGACACGGCCTCTTCCGTCACCATCGCCGCCAAGACCAATGGCAAGGCGGAGCTGGTGGACACCCTGTGCGTCGGCCGCGGCCACCACGTCACCACCTTCGTCGGCCCCACCCAGACCCAGGGCAATATTCCCTACCGCGCCTTCGTCAGCAATCTGAAGGACGGCACCCTCCATGTCATCGGCAATGATCCCAATGACGCGGTCAGTTTTCTCAAGACCATCGCCACCATCAATCTCTGCGATCCGCGCTTTGAGGACAACGGCGCCGCCGACGTGCCCAACAATGCCTTTCCCCACGGCATGGAATTCTCGCCGGCCACCGGCAAGCTCTACAACCTCAACAACGGCTACCACACCGTGGCGGTCATCGACCCGCTCAGCCACGAAGTGGAAAACACTATCCCCATGGAGGTCAGCAGTAATCTATTGCTGAGCCGCTGCGGCAACTTCCTCATCGGCAAGGGTGCCGACCGCAAGGCCGATGCGGAGCACGTCATGGGTCGCTTGAGTGTGCTGGACGCGCGCCAGGAACAGATCAGCACGGTGCTGGACATTCAGGACGTTTATCCCAGCGTCTACCGCTTCAATCCCAAGGGCGACAAGCTCTATGTCACCGCCGCGGCCACCGGCAAGGGTGCCCAGTTCGACAACCTGCGCACCGACATGGTCCAGGTCTATGACAGCAGCAAGTTGCCCGAACTCACCCTGATCAAAGAGATCAAACTGGAACCCTGCACCTCAGGCCGCCGCCCCATCGCCTTTCTCGAGCGCGGTGAGCAGGCGCCCATCGTCTTCATCCCCAATCCCACCCAGGGCAGCCTGGCCGTCATCGACGGCGACAGCGACGCAGTATCGGAGACCATCGACATCGGCGCCGGCGAGATTAAGGAATTCAGTTTTTCCTTTTGGAACGATCGCAGCATTTACGGTGCCTAAGTCAGTAACAGCTTGCGGCCCATACCGGGCCGCATATTAACTCAGAGATTCACATGCAATCAGTCAAAACCCTGCTGGGCGGAGTCTTGCTCTGCCTCTTGACCCTTCAAGTCCATGCCGCTGACAAACACCAGCAGATCGACACCATTCTGGAACAGACGGGATTCAACAAGCTGTTGCAGTATGTGCCCAACTTCGCCCAGTCGGTGCTGAAACAGAGCAGCGGCGCCTTGGAACCCGAAGTGAACTCCGCTTTGAGCAGCGCCTTTGCCGATGCCTTTGCCACGCCGGTGGTGAAACGCGACGTTGTCACAGTGGTCAACGCCCACTACGACGCCCGGCACGCCGACACATATATCGAACAACTGCGCAGCCCGTTGTCGCTGCGCATGGCCGAGCTGGAACGCAACACCAGCGACCCGGCCAACATGGATGACTTCAAGGCCTTCGCCGCCTCACTGCAAGAGTCTCCGCCCCCTGCGGCGCGCAGACAATTGATTCAGCGCCTGGATGAAGCCAACCGCACCACCGAGTTCAGCGTCGATATGCAGACCGCCATGTTCAAGGCCATTTTCGTCGCCATCGAACCGGTCATGGCGGCGGACCTGCGCCTCGGGGACGGTGAACTGGAAAAGATGGTGGATGAAGTGCGCACCTCGCTGGACGAAAGCCTGCGCACCAACACGCGCCTGTCTTATCTCTATGCCTTTCGCGACGTCAGTGACGAAAAACTAAAGGCCTATATCGAAATGTGCGAATCGGAGTCCTATCGCTGGGCCATTCAACTGCTCGGCAACGCCATGATCTCGGCCTTGAACCAGGCCGCCGATCGCGCCGCCAGCGCCATGGCAGCCGCCGGCCAGCCATAGAAAAAGCCCGCACGAAGCGGGCTTTCTTTTTACACCGGAGTGTTGTGCTTATTCAGCCGGGGTTACGTTGGTGGCCTGAATGCCTTTGGCACCTTTCTCGGTTTCAAAAGAGACCTTCTGACCTTCAGCCAGGGATTTGAATCCGTCTCCCTGAATGGCTGAGAAATGCACGAACACATCGTCGCCGCCATCAGCAGGTGTAATGAAGCCGAAACCCTTGCTGTCGTTAAACCACTTTACTGTACCTGTTGCCATATTTCTATTACCTCAAATTACAAATTGCGTGTTAACTCACAGGTACTGAAGGTGATTTATAGTACTGCCGATCGCCATAAAAAGCACAATCAATATCTGCGATTTGGCCAGTATAGCCACTAATTTCGCCGCAGTACAAGTTTTATTTGGTGAACGATTTATGACAAAACGCGCCCTTAATCTTGTGGACGCCAGCCACCGCTAAAGGGTTCCAGGTCCTTGGCATGCAGGCGTCCGCCGACGTAAAGCTCGTTCAAGGTGTTGCGCTCTATCCGCTGTTCGCCTTCGTATTGCCATTCACCTGCGATGACCATTTCGAACATGGTCACCATGATGTCGTCGAGGCGGATGGTATATTCCTTGGCCAGATCGGTGAAATCGTCCAGGGTCAAGGGCGCGCCCTTCTTGTCGAATTCCTCTTTCGCCAAATTAGCCAGGGCCACATCCCAGGCGGGCACATCGACGTCAGGGGTCTGCTTAGAATCAGTCATATTCGTTCCTCATACTTAGTCTTGAATTTGATTTTAATTAAACTGTCATCATATGGCTATTTAAGCGCCGCGAAGATCAACTCTTAACCAGCTTCTAATATTGGCTCAATCGGTAACCGCGCTGCCGCAACAGGGCGACAATCCCCTCCGGCCCGGTCAGGTGGCCGGCACCCACCACGACAAAATAACGACCGCCCTGCTGCGCCAGGGCATGCAGTTTTTCGGACATCTGCCGGTTGCGGTCGATGATGATGATCTGGTTGAGCCGTTCACCGGCCGGCGAATTCATCATGCCTTCGTCGAACAGACTCTGGACACCGTCCACGTCGCCGCGTTGCCAATAGCCCAACATCTTGTCAAAGAACGCCTTGCCGTGCTCGACCTCGCGCAGAGTTTCCTCCAACATCGCCACTTGCTCCGCCATGCTCATGCGCTCGAACAGGGAAAGCTGCATGGCCATACTCTCCAGTTCGACGACCTTCTTCTTGCCGCGCGCCAGGCTGAGAAAATGGGCATCGATCCCCTTGTCTTCGGAAAAGCCCAGTTGCTTCAGCGCTACAGCGGTCAGCGTCATGGAGACGAACCAGGGTTTCTGCATATCGAGCATCGCCACCGGCATACCCAGCGCTCCCGCCACCTGTTCGAGATGCTGCCAGGTCTGCGCCGACAGGTGATCGTGCAAGCGGCTGCCATCTTGATAAAAGGCCTTGCTCGCCACCAGCTCAGCGGTCTGTTGCGGATCGGCGTTAAACACATCCGCTTCCACCACCAGGGCGTCGGATTGTTTAAACGCGGACGTCATCACCCTGGGCAGGGGATACATTTGCGGTATGCCGAAATGGATGGAGCCAAGTAAATAAAGCGTGCCCTGATCGGACTCGGCGCGCCAGAAAAAGTGATTGCCCGAATCCGCCTGCGGCTGGGCATGCGAGGGAACCGGGGATGGGCGTTGATCGATCGCCGCAACACGATCACCGGCACAGGGCCGGTCCTGAAAGCGAACACCGCCCGCCGTATCACGGCATTGGAACACCTCGGCCTGGACCATAGCCGTAAGCAACAGGCCCCAAACCAGAACGGTGAATTTGATTAAACGATGTCGCCCCAACATTTCCATAATATCGACCTGACTGGGTAAATTTTAAATGCGTTCAGCCCTGTTTCTTATCGGCACCTCTGATTGTTCCGGGTGCATCAGACCGGGCCCTCACAGGTGTGCTATCAAGGTGTTCGCCCTGAAGGTGCAGAGCGCAGGCAACGCCCCAGGGTACCCTATCTCGCGCCAGCGCGATTCACCTTGTAGCAGGCTATGACGAAGATCTGCAACGCCAAGCGCGCGCATGCGCGCGTTTCAAGAGGCGTGCTCACGAATATTTAGAGGTGCTCGTCAAGGTACGCGGGATAAAATTTTCCGCCTTTCCCGATATCCACTCGATGAATTTTCCCATATCCGGATGCTGGCGTAAGGCCGCAATGCTGTGATATGACGCTGCCAGTTGCTTTTCGCTGAACAAGGCATGGACCTGCGTGTGGCAGGGGCGGCAAAGCCAGGCGATACGCGTGGTCATCTCCTGGCGCGCAAATTGTTTGCGCGTCTTCTTATTACGGTGGCGCATCCGCGGGATGAGATGATGCTTGGTCAAATTCGCGATGCGCCTGCGACACAACTGGCAGTGCTGGGGCGCACGGTTCATTGCCACTCCCCGCGTTGAAAGCCTTGCAAACGCGCCCGCATGCGGCGCACATGGCCGCCCTCCCAATAGGCCTTGCGACAGGCGGGACAATACAACACGGGGCGACCGGTGCTCCCCACATCGTCCGGCACTTGGTCGTCGACCAATTCACGCTGCCCGGCCCTCAACACCTGCAGAGGCGTATTGCAGAGCAGACAGCGCGAGAACGGCGCCTTGCACCAATCCAGGTCACAACGCCGCGTCAGTTCCGCCGCACAGGCGGGCATGTCATTGGCCGCCAGCAGGATAATAAGATCAGCCAAGTGGCGATGTGTTGCCAGCAGTGCGCGATCACGGGTCACAAACAACCGTCCTTCCCGGCGCGCCAGCCGCAGCAACGCCGCATCATGTTCGCCGTTACTGGCGATCAGCGTGTCGTAACCGGCGGCGCGCAACCAGCGCCCCAGGCCTTGCAGCATTTCATCACAGACAAATTTGTGTGCCACCATTGACTTCAACCCTGGTCGAATTTTTCATACTCTATGATATAGACAGGCACGTCGCTAAGCTGTCTCACCGCAGACCGACCAGGGGGAATAAACATGCAGATTTATGACGAAAAACACAATCGCTGGATCGATCACCGAGACACGGCGGAATACCGACAGCGCAAGCGTCGGCTGCGCGACTACTGGAGCGTGGGCCTGCTCGCCACACTCCCCTTGCCGCCGGGTATACAGGTGCCACTGATCGTGTTGGCGATCTTTGTCTCGCTGGCCTATCTGGACGAGACGCCTTACGCGCAGACATCCTAGGCCCTTAACGCGCTACAATACCCCAGTGCAAGGACAGCTCACCGCCAGTCAAGGTTTTTCCATCAACCGCCAGGGTCGCGACTTTATCGTCGGCGACATCCACGGCTGTTTCGATGAACTGAATACCGAACTCTCGCGTTTAAATTTCGATCCCGCAGGCGATCGTTTGTTCGCCGTCGGCGATTTAATCGATCGCGGCCCGGGGTCGGAGAAGGTGTTGAGCTGGCTCAACCAACCCTGGTTTCACTCCTGCCTTGGCAATCACGAAGAGATGATCCTGACCCTCAGCCCGGACAGTGAAGAGGGCCTCAGCTGGTATCAGAGTTATGGCGGCGACTGGTGGCTACGCCTGGACGAAGAGGCGCGCGGGGCCATCATGGCCGCCTTCGCCCAACTCCCCCTGGCCATCGAACTCGAGACCGTCCACGGCCGCGTCGGCCTGGTGCACGCCGATATCCCCAAGGGCATGAGCTGGCCGGCCTTCCTGCGCCTGCTGGAGATGGGCGATCTGGAGACACGCAGCACCGCCCTGTGGGGCCGCAGCCGCATCCGCCGCCTGCTGAGCAGCCCGGTAAAGGGCATCGACCGCGTCGTCTGTGGCCATAGCGTGACCCCGAACCGTAAGATCGTGATCAAGGGCAATGTCTGGTTCATCGAGACCGGCGCCTTCCTGCGCGACGAGGACGCCGCCGGCCTGACGGTCATCAGTACCGACCAACTGTTTCAATAAGAAAAATACGGACACACCCATGCTCGATGCCATTCAGCAATTCCTGAACCAGGCCAGCGGCATTATCTGGGGGCCGGTGACCCTGGTGCTGCTGCTGGGCACCGGCCTGTATCTTACCCTCGGTCTGCGCGCTGTGCCCTGGCGTAAGACCGGCACCGCCTTCCGCCTGTTGTGGCGCGGACGCAAAGGCGCGGGCGCGGGCGATATCACCCCTTTCCAGGCCTTGATGACCGCGCTGTCGGCCACCATCGGCACCGGCAATATCGCCGGCGTCGCCACCGCCATCGCCCTGGGCGGACCCGGGGCGGTGTTCTGGATGTGGATCACTGCCCTGGTGGGCATGGCCACCAAATACAGCGAGGCGGTGCTGGCGGTGCGCTATCGCGAGGTGGACGAGCGCGGCAAGTACGTGGGCGGGCCCATGTATTACATCAAGAACGGCCTGGGCGCGAAGTGGCACTGGCTGGGCATCGCCTTCGCCCTGTTCGGCATGCTGGCCGCCTTCGGCATCGGCAACATGGTGCAGGCCAATTCCGTGGCCGATGCCTTGCAAACGACCTTTAACCTGCCCGCCTGGCTCACCGGCCTGCTCATCGCCGTGGCCGCCGGCGCCGTCATCCTGGGCGGCATCGACCGCATCGCCCGGGTGGCCGCCAAGCTGGTGCCCCTCATGGCCGTGGCCTACATCGGCGCTGCGCTGCTGGTCATTTTGGCCAACCTGGCCGAGGTGCCGGCGGCCCTGGCCACCATCGTCAGCCACGCCTTCAGCGGCACCGCCGCCAGCGGCGGCTTCGCCGGGGCCGCGGTGTGGGCGGCGATCCGCTTCGGTGTGGCGCGCGGCATCTTCTCCAACGAGGCCGGCCTGGGCAGCGCCCCCATCGCCCATGCCGCCGCCAAGACCGATAACCCCATCCATCAGGGCATGATCGGCATGCTGGGCACCTTCATCGACACCATTATCGTCTGCACCATGACGGCGCTGGTGATCGTCCTCACCGGGGTTTGGAGCACGGGCGAAAACGGTGCCGCCCTGTCGGCCTTAGCCTTTGCCAGCGCCCTGCCCGGGGTGGGCGATTACATCGTCAGTGTCGGCCTGATTATATTCGCCTTCACCACCATTCTGGGCTGGAGCTATTACGGCGAGCGCTGCGCCGAGTTTCTGTTCGGGATCAAAGTCATCCTGCCCTATCGGGTACTGTGGCTGATCGCGATTCCGTTGGGCGCCATGGGTAAACTGGGGCTGGTCTGGCTGCTGGCCGATGTAATGAACGGGCTCATGGCCCTGCCCAACCTGATCGCCTTGATCCTGTTGAGCCCAGTGGTGTTCAAGCTGACGCGCGCGTATTTCGCGCCGAAATGAGGAGAGAAAGACTGGCCGACGCACGCGCCGGCCAGCGCGGCAGGTCTTAGCTGGCGTGATAGATCATCAGCATGCATAGAAACAGCATGGCGATACCGAGAGCGGGATTCATCATCACCACGGGCACGGCGGCCACACCGACGATGCCTGAGCCCAGGGCCAGGTAAGGATTGGGTTTCTTTTTAGCTGAAATCATCGTTTTTTTCTCTCCCGAAAGCGGGTCGCCGGCCAATGCCGACGCCCAATTCACTGTTATTGGAATACGGCGGGGCTTCCCTCCGGAGTTCCCCACCGCCGCTCTAAGGTAATAAATCTTTCAGCCAGGCGCAACTTTCGTGCCGACGACTAACGTGGCCTCAGCCGGGCAGCAGCCACAGCCGCGAGTGGGGCTGGGGCTCGACCATCGGCAGGGTTTCCAGCACCTCGTGCGCGCTGGGGTCGATCAGGGTGACCGCGCCGTCGGCGGCGGTAGAGGCGAACACCAGCTCGGTCGTGCCGCTTGGGGCCAGAAAGTCCAGCGTGCCGGCCGGGGCGCCCAGGCGCAGCTCCGCCGCCAGCCTGAGCTTGGGCAGGGCGCTCAGATCGAAGACCAGCACGGCATCGGTCTTGAGATTGGCCTGCTGCTGCTCACTGCCGGAGGATGAGGTGGTGAGATAGAGCTTGTCGCCCTCGGGATTAAAAAAGTACTTACTGATATAAACATCGGGCAAATCGATCCGGTCCAGTACTTCGTGATTGCTGACGTCCAGCACCGCCATCTTGGCGACAACATGATCGGGATCGGATTTGCGGTCGGCGCCGCGGCCGATCACATAGCGGCCACAAGGGCTGATGAACAGATTACTGAAGCCCTTAAAGGGGATGCGCTGTTCAATCTGGTGACTCACCGGATCGATCACGGCGATGGTGCCGTAGCCGTTGTTCAGGTTGTAGACCTTGCCGGAGACCTTGGAGTAGACCAGGCCGTGGGGAAAGGCGTTATTGGGCACCTGGGGCACATCAAAATCTTCCTTTTCCGGCTCACACAGGTTGATGGTGGCCATAAGCTGGAGAAAGCTGTCGGGACGGTCGGCGTTATTGCCGATCACCGAGATGGTGCCGTCCTTCAGGTTGCTGACATAGGCCTGATAGGGTACCTCCGGCATCTCGGTCGAGGGATAGCTGAAGTGGCACTGATGATGGCCGCGGCCGACACACACGGTCTTGAGATATCTGGCCTGAACGTTGCCACTGTTTTCCACCACCGTGACCGAGGAGCCGCGCTCGCCACAGTTGAGGGTATCGTTGCCGGTCTCCTTGTCGCCGTCGTTCATGAACCAGTCGCGGGCGCTATGGGGGTCGGAATAGAGATGGGCCGGAAAGGCATCGGGCACGAAGCGCTCGTCAACATGGATCTGCTTGGTGTCGGGATCGAGGGTGATGACCCGATCCTCCTCGGCCAGGCCGACGAAGATGGGTTTGCGCGCCTTCTCCTTGCCGCTCTCCGGGGCGTTGGGAAGTTGTTTGCTGTGCACCTCGCCGTTACGGCGGCGCACCACGGTAATCGTGCCGGTCTTACGGTCGCCGGCGTAGTACGCCACTGCAAAATCGATCATCTTCTTAGCCAAAACCATCACCTTAAACGCTTGAATGTGGATTACTTTAAGCAAAACCTGGCGGGCATTATACGCCATCGCGGCGGCGCAAAGGCCTCACGGTGTATGGGTTATTCAGTGACGTCCTGGACCAGCACCCAGGGCGCCACCACCACGGCCCAGAAATCGGGCTGGCGCTCGACCCACGCGCGGGCGTCTTCCATAGAGGGGTGGGCGACCCGCCCGGCCTGCATCCACGCCTCAACCTTGGCCTTGTCGTCCTCGGCCACGGCCACGGCCACGTCGATCAGGTCGAGCGCGGGGTCCACCCGGATCACCACGCCGCGGGCGAAATGGCGCTCCAGTTCGGGCCAGACCAGTTTGCCGGTCTCGGCATTGAGCCGGGTGCGTAAGTCGATCTCTGATTCATCCATCATTTGTTCCTCAAGTACGCGCGGGGTGCAGTATACAAGCCTAGGCCTTGGACGGCAGTCGCGGCATACCGGCCCAGGCAAACAAGAAGCGCAGCAACAACCACTGCGCCATGGCGTAGAACGCCAGGGCGGCGAAGCCGATCCAGGGGGATTGCTGCCGCAGCACGGCCCCGAGGCCGGGATGGGGGTGGTAATTCAAGGCGGGCAAGGCGGCCAGACGGCTGCGGGCCATGGCCTCGCGCTCGGTGATGACCATCGCCAACACCGCATCCACGGCGGCCAGCATGACGTATTCGCCGCTGTCCGCGGTGAAGTGGATAGCCCAGAGGTCATGCACTTCTTGCCGGTGTGGAATCATTTGCTTCAGGGTGTTGAGCGCGGCAGCGGCGGCACTTGGCGAATCAAAACGGGCCAGCAGGGCGTTGCTGCCGTCGGGATAATCTGCGGCGGCACTGGCGCTCACCCCGGCCAAGTCATTGAGCACATCGACGCTGTAATTGTCCGCCCCCTGGCCCAGGGCCGCCTGATGATCGACGAAGCGACCATTTGCCACAGTGAGCAATTTTTCATTGACGGACAAGGGCGCTGCGCCGGGCAGCAACACCACCATGAGCGGTGCTGCCAGCGCCAGAACCAGATAGGCCCAGGCCAACGCGCGGCGCAGCGGGAGGGATAATCCGGCCACGCGCTAGCCTTCCGGCACCAAGCTGTCACCCGCCCCGGTCAATGCCCCGCGACTGACTCAAGGCGATAGCCCTGGTGATACACTGAGTTCAGGCGCCAACCGGAGTCTTCGCCCAATTGCAGTTTTTTACGCAGGCGGCTGATATGCGTGTCCAGGGTACGGGTGTTGAGTTCGGCGCTATGGCCCCAGACGTTTTCCAGCAGATAGGAACGCGACATCAAGCGCCCGGCGTTGCGGAACATGAACAGGGCCAGCTCGAATTCCTTCTGAGTCAGTACAATCGGGGTGTCTTGGATAAACAGCTGGCTAGATTGGGGATCGAAGCGAAACTGGCCGAAAGATTGAACCCTGTCGGACTCCGATTCACCCCCACCCCCTCGCACGCGGCGCAGCAAGGCATGGATCCGCGCCATGAGCACCACCGGCTTGATGGGTTTGGCCACATAATCGTCGGCGCCGTTCTCCAAGGCGTAGGCCAGGTCTTCTTCATTGTCGCGCTGGGTGACGAAGATCACCGGCATCTTCCAATCGAGCTCGTT
The DNA here is from genome assembly GCA_001447805.1 of Candidatus Tenderia electrophaga. Lineage (NCBI taxonomy): Bacteria > Pseudomonadati > Pseudomonadota > Gammaproteobacteria > Tenderiales (SeqCode) > Tenderiaceae (SeqCode) > Tenderia (SeqCode) > Tenderia electrophaga (SeqCode). The sequence continues at coordinate 670,773 of CP013099.1, read as the reverse complement.
GCGAATCCATTCCAACACTTCGGTGCCCGTCATCTGGGGCAGATACCAGTCCAACAGCACCAGATCATAATTGTCTTTCTGCAGGCCCTTGATGGCCTTGATCCCGTCCTCGAAAATATGGCAATCGAAATCCTCGGCGCTCAGCCAGGCCTGCAGCAGCGCCGCCTGATCAGGGTCGTCCTCCACGATGGCAATCCGCATGATTCGTTACATCGTCCTTAACTTCTGACTAGCCCGGTGAGACATGCGGGCTAGAATAACGCGGCATAAAAATACCGCTCCCCTGGCGTCGAATTCCTATGCCGCCTCCAGACCCCAGCGTAGGAATTGTAAACGATTGTTACCCGTCCGATGAAGTTTAACAAAAGTCTGCGCGGCAGCTGAGCCCGCGCTAAATGCCCGCCATGATTGTGGTCGCAAGACCTTGGGATTGGTCGCTGCCGCACGGATGCGGCGGTCATCATTAGGGGGTCGCGATGATGATGTTCTCGGCCCAACCCAGCACTTGCTGGACCCGGGGGGAGACCAGCCGGTGCGCCTGTTCCATAGTCACCCAGCGGAACTCTTCATGCTCGGCCCGGCCCAGCGCCTCGGCCACCGGCAGGTCTACCGCGCCGTGATCGCAGCGGGCGATGTAATAGCGCGCAATCTTGCGGAACTTGCCGTAGGGCGGCGTCTGAAAGAAGACGTGTCCCCAGCAGAAATCGAGCTCGACCAGGGTGGTTTCCTCCTCCACCTCACGCAGCGCGGCGGCGAACTCGTCCTCGCCCGGCTCCACCAGGCCCTTGGGGAAATCCCAATATTGGTAGGCGCGCAGCAGCAGGTAATGCCATTCGCCGTCGATGCAGCGCAGGATGACCACACCGGCCGAGATGGGATTGCTGTCTTGCCCGGCGCCCACGACAGCTTAAGGCCTTAGTCGGCCACGCGTGTCGCCGCCGTCACCACCACCGGTTCGCGCGGTACGTTCTGGTGCATGCCATGATCGGCCGTGGGCTCGGCGGCGATGCGGTCGACCACGTCCATACCCTCGACCACGCGCCCGAATACGGCATAGCCGAAGTCGCGCTCGCCGTGATCCAGGAAGGCGTTGTCCGCCAGATTGATAAAGAATTGCGAGGTGGCGCTGTCCACCGCCTGCGTGCGCGCCATGGATAAGGTGCCGCGGCTGTTCTTCAGGCCGTTGTCGGCCTCGTTCTTGATCGGCGCGCGGGTCGCCTGCTGCTCCATGGCGGCGTTGAATCCGCCCCCTTGGATCACAAACCCCGGCACTATCCGGTGAAAAACGGTGCCGTCGAAAAAGCCGTCATCGACGTAGCGGAGAAAATTCTCCACCGTCAGGGGGGCCTGCTCCGGCAACAGCTCGATCTTGATATCACCCAGACGTGTAGAAAAAACCACCATATAGGACTCCTTGCTCCGGCCTGCTGGCCGGCAATTTGAGGTATGCCTTATTGTAGCGCTTTTTCCAATCAAATCAGAATGATTCGCGCCGCTTCCCGGCCATGTCCATGGGCCCGACAAGGTAAAGATTCCGCCCCAAATACCGAAAATAGCTATAGCGCAACGCAGGGAAAAACCATGCAGTCCAGTATCAAACCATCCACCACTCGCCTTGAGCTATTGCTGTTCCGGCTCAACACGAAGCAGAACTTTGGTATTAACGTGCTGAAAGTAAAGGAGATAATTCCCAGGCCTGCGCTCACCCAAATCCCCCATTCCAGCCCCACCGTGGTGGGCGTGGCGGAGTTGCGCGGCAAAACGGTGCCGATCATCGACCTGGCGCTGGCCATCGGCCGGTCCGGCATCAGGGCCGAAACCAATGCGGAACAGAAGGTGATCATCGCCGAGTTCAGTCGCTCCACCCAAGGCTTTCTGGTCTCGGGGGTGGATCGCATCGTGGTGCGCGATTGGAATGAAGTGCTGCCGCCCCCCAGCGGCGCCGCCAGCAGTTTCATCACCGGCGTGATCCGCATGGAAAACCAGCTGGTGCAACTGGTGGACGTAGAGCAGGTGATGCACCAGGTCTCGGATAGCGACGTCGCCCCCCAAGACCAGCTGGACCCGGCCCTGATCGCCAAACTGAAAGACCGCAATATCCTGGTGGTGGACGATTCCACCGTGGCGCGCAACCAGACCTGCCGCATCCTGGACCAACTGGGCATCCATCACATCACCGCCCGCGACGGCAAAGAGGCCATGGCGCTGATCGACACCCTGACGCGCGATTGCGACAAGGCCACCGACTGCGTGCCCATCGTCATCTCCGACATCGAAATGCCGGAAATGGACGGCTACCAACTGACGCGCGAGATCCGCGCCAATCCGCGTTATCAGGCTATGTACATCCTGCTGCACACTTCCCTGGACGGCAAGGTAAACGCCGAGCATGCCCGGGACGCCGGCGCCGACGAGACCCTGACCAAGTTCGAACCTGATCTGTTGACCGAAGAGGTCGTCAAAGGTCTGAAGCAGATGGCGCCCTAAGCACACGCCTTCCCTGTGGTAAACTGACGCCGCACAAAACGGAGTCGTTATGCACAGAAATTTCCTGCAGGACAAGCTCAATCGGCACTGCCCCTTTGACGCCGCCGAAGCCGACATGCTGCAACAAATCATCGAATTTGTCGCCCGCCACGAGGGCTGTTTTGAACGCAGCCTGAGCATCGGCCACGTCACCGGTTCGGCCTGGATCGTCGACCATGAACGCACCCATGTGCTGCTCACCCATCATCGCAAGCTGGACCGCTGGCTGCAGCTCGGCGGCCATTCCGACGGCGACGGCCACACCCTCAACGTCGCCCTGCGCGAGGGACGGGAGGAGTCCGGCCTGGCGCAATTGCAGCCGCTGCGCGATGCGATCTTTGATGTCGACGTGCATCTCATCCCGGCGCGCAAAGACGAAGCGGCCCATTATCATTACGACGTGCGCTTCCTGCTCGAGGCCGACCGTCGCGCCCCGCTCACGCTCAGCGGCGAGTCCAAAGACCTGGCCTGGGTCAGCCTGGACGACGCCCAACGGCTGGCGCCCGAGCCCTCCATCCAACGCATGGTGGCCAAGAGCCGCGTACTCGACTAGGCAATGAGCCGTTACCACCCCCTGGTGCCGGCCCAAATCGACTGGGATAGGGCGACGCCCCGCTGTCGCCACCATCAAGACATCTATTTTTCCCAAGACGGCGCCTTGGACGAAACCCGCCACGTCTTTCTGCAGGGCAATCAACTGCCGCAACGTTGGCAAGGACATAGCCGATTCTGCATCGCCGAGACCGGCTTCGGCACCGGGCTCAATTTTCTCTGCAGCGTGAGTGAATGGCTGCGCAGTGCCGCCGCCGACGCCCGTCTCGACTATCTCGCCGTGGAGAAACACCCGCTCACCCGAACGGACCTGCGACGGGCCATCGGCTACTGGCCGTCCCTGGCCAAGCCGGGCGCGGAGCTACTGGAACAGTATCCGCCCCTGGTCCACGGTCTGCACCAGCGTCGGCTCATGAACGGTCGCGTGACATTGACGCTGCTGTTCGGCGACGCCGCCGAGATGTTCGCCGACCTCGAAGGGCGTTATGTCGAGGCCTGGTATCTGGACGGCTTCGCCCCGAGCAAGAATCCGGATATGTGGACCCCGACCCTGTTTCAACACATCGCGCGGTTGAGCAGGCCCGGCGCCAGCTTCGCCACCTTCAGCGCCGCAGGGGCCGTCAGGCGTGGACTTCAAGAGGCCGGTTTCGAGGTCAGCACCCGCCCCGGCTTCGGCCGCAAGCGCGACATGCTCAGCGGGCGGCTGGTCGACGCCCCCGAAATGCATGGCCGACAACCGTGGTTCCAATATCCTGAAGCAACCATCACCAGCAAGCACGCCGTAGTCATCGGCGCCGGCCTGGCCGGCTGCAGCGTCGCCCATTCCCTGGCGCAGTGCGGCTGGCGCATCACGATTATCGAGCGCCACGCCCAGGTGGCGCAGGAGGCCTCCGGCAACCTGGCCGGCGTCGTCATGCCACGCCTCACCGCCGACATGAGCGCCGCCGGCCGTTTTTATCTCAGCGCCTTTCTGCACACCGCGCATTGGCTCAATCAAATAAAAAAGCGCAATCCGGCACTGCCCTGGTTTCAAAGCGGCGTGCTGCAACTATGTGATGACACACAACAGCGGCGCATGCAGGCGCTGGGATTACCGCCCGAGGTACTGGAGATCTGTGACGCAGAGGACGCCAGTGACCGCTGCGGCGTCCAGGTTCCATGCGGCGGGCTGTTCTATCCCGGCGGTGGCTGGCTGGATCCGCCGGCCTTGTGCCACTGGCTGCTCGAAGATGAAGACCGCAACATTACAACCCTATTGCACCAATCAGCACTCGATTTGAAACGCGAAAACGGAGAATGGCGCATCGGCGACGCGCACGGTGAGGTCGCACGCGCGGAAACCGTCATTATCGCCAACGGTCATGATGCCGAGCGGCTACTAGGAACCGACATTTTCAAACTGCAGAAAGTACGCGGACAGCTGGTATATCTAGAACCCGGCAGTAACAGCGCCGCACTGAAGACACCCCTTTGTTACGACGGCTATATCATTCCGGCCTACAACGGCCTGCACTGTGTCGGCGCCAGCTACGATCCGGATGACGACAGTACAGAGTTGCGTCCGGAAAGCGAACAGAAGGTGCTAACAGCCTTGAGCGAAAAACTCGGCCTTGGCGCATTAACATCGCGCTCGGGCCGGGTCGCGTTTCGCACCTCAACCCAAGACCACCTACCGGTGATCGGGCCGGTACCGGATGTGGAATTTTACCGGCGGGAATACACCGACCTGCGGCATGGCAAGCCCGTGCATAAGTATAAAAAGGCGGAATACATGCCCGGGTTATTTATCAGTAGCGGGCATGGGTCGCGCGGATTGGCGTCGTGTCCATTCGCTGCTCAACTTATCGCATACCAATTAGAAGAGTATTTTACTAACTGTTCTCACGACGCACATCTCACAACTCATGCCGCGAGAGGCCTGATTCGCCAATTGCGAAAACAAAAATAGGCCGGTTCCGAATAGAACCGACCTTAGATTGAATACGTCAGAATCTATGGTGTCGTAATCGTATATTCCAACGTGCTTCCAGCAGGATCATTCGTATAGAAGGTGATCCTCGCCTCATCCCCCGATGCGCCGGGATTAGTCACAGACACCAATACCTTTGCCGTACCGTTAGCGTATGTCCTTCCAGAACTCAACCCGGTTAGCACATCATTCGAATCGTAAAAATCAACCGACACAGTGATTGTCCCGCTTAAAACAACCTTTGACTTAATCTCGGTAAAAGGCAATGAGACTCCGTCACCACCATCCTGCAAATTAAATTCAATCTCACCTCCGCTTGTCCCCAATGAAGTCGGAATCGCAGCCAACGACCAAGGTGAAATAGATGAAAAACATGCCGAATTATCAATGGTCGTAGCGTGCTCACCCGCACTGGCTATCACAAAAACCTCTGCAGACCCGTAAGGAAAAGAGCGCAGATCATTCTCGCCTAAACAGCCGGAGTGGATGGAGTTCACATCAGAGGGATAGACTATATTAAATTCAGCGACGCCATCTTTTGTAACGGAATAGCCATTTACTGTATTACCTTCAGCATCTTGCCCGATAATTTGCGCCCCCAACGTAGAAGCGCCGACATAATATTGGGTGGTACCATCTGCCGGATAGACGGTACTTGGATAAGCATTTGTATAAGCCGTGCTCATAGTTAGAATATTTGCTGTGATGTTTCCTGTCGCATCGTCAACAAGTCTGTTTTTGTCCGTCTCATCGGCATCAAACAGAACCACGTGGTCACCCGGCTCGATAAAACGATATGCATAATTTCTATATACATAAGCTTGATCAAACGTAGTAGCGGTATCAGTAGTAGCACCTGACAAAGGTGCCATATCAGTCAGTGTTGATCCGTTTAAGCTGTCACCGTTATCGATTGTCCCGCGCGCCAAGATGGAATCAATGAGATTCATATAAACTTTCGTTCCATCCGGCACCGGATTTCCTTCCGCGTCGGTAACCACCGCACTACCTCTCTTGCTATAAACCCCGCCCCCCTCATCAACAATTGCGTTACTTCTCGGATATGTAATCTCTATGGCACGGGCAGGGTTTGACTCAGATCCGGTGACCGTCGTCCCGGTCCCGGATTCATCACTTCTAGAGGAGCTACCACCACTTAAATCACTCAAGCCACTATTGGAGGAAGAATCACTATCACTCCCACAAGCCCCCAAACCGAGCGAGATTGCCGCACCAAACATGGCGGCCAGAAGTTTTCGTTTATACATAACCGTATGACCCTCAACAAACAAATTCATTGATTCGCCCGCAGGCGCTAAAAATAGCGGAAATAGCCCAGACTCAGGCCGTCCAAGGTATAGTCGACACCCCTCAGGGTGTCATCCAGATAGCGACTCCACTGCGCCGCGATGCCATGCTCGCGATTGGCGTACAGCTCCATGCCGACCGCGTAAGAAACGCCGCTCTCGGTTGAGCTGGCTGTGGTACTCGCGGTTTTAAATTCTAGGTCGGCGGCGCTGAAACCGCCCAGAATGTAGAGCTTGATACGACCGTCGGCAACAGGCGACCAATCGGCGCGCAGAAAAGCGCCGGTAAGGTAGGTCATATCCATGGAGACGCCGTTGGCGTCATCAGAATCCCCTATCCCGGCATGCACTTCGGCGCTGAGAATGTTATTGAAGCGATAGCCGAGTTTGCCGCCCAGGGTGGCAAGCTTGAACTCAAAGCCGGGTTCTTCATAGGTGGTGCTGCCCAGCGACAAGCCATAGTAGTAATCATTGGCCTGAGCGGCGAACGGCTGAGCAAGGAAAAGCGATAGTAAAGCTGAGATTCTAAGTCTCATTCATGACCCCCAATTTTATTGTTGTTCTGACAACGCGGCTGGCAGTATACAATGCCAGCCGCCCGATTCCAAGCGCCCTTAGGCTATTTTAACAAGCACTTTCAATAACTTATTGATTTTAGACAACCCCGGTTTGGCGCCATATTTTGATTCATAACATGAAATAAATTAAGTAATTAATTGTTTTATTATATATTTATTTTAAAGCCCGAGACCATTCACTCCAAGAGCCGGGATACAGGCGCGAACCACTGAGTCCGGCATATTCCATGGCCAACAGGTTGTGACAGGCGGTGACACCGGAGCCGCACATGTGCACCACTTCTGACGGATTACGGCCATGCAGCAAGGCCTCGAACTCATCACGCAGCAGCAAGGCCGGCTTGAAGCGACCGCTTTTATCCAGATTCTCCTGCTGCGGCCGGTTGACGGCGCCGGGAATGTGGCCGGCCACCGGGTCGATGGGCTCGACCTGGCCGCTGAAGCGCTCGGCGGCGCGTGCGTCGATGAGCAGGATGGCATTCTCTTCCAGCGCCTGAACCACGCCCTCTGTGCTCAGCCAGGGTTGACTTTCTTCTGTATCGGGATAGCAACTGGGCAGCTCGATCGGCTGATCGCGTGAAACGGGTAGGCCCGACGCCTGCCAGCGCTGCCAACCACCGTCGAGCACGGCCACGTCACGATGCCCCAGCCAGCGCAGCAACCACCACAGCCGCGCCGCCATGGCACCGCCGGCGGCGTCATAGGCCACCACCTGGCTCTTCGGCGTCACGCCCCAGCTGCCCACCCGGCGCCGGAGTTCCTCCCGGTTGGGTAACGGATGGCGACCACCGTGTTGTGTCACCGGGCCTGACAGGGCTTCGTTCAAGTGGGCGTAATGCGCGCCGCGGATATGGCTGCTGAGCCAGGCCCGCCTGCCGACTTCCGTATCCGCCAGGGAGAAACGGCAATCGACGATGACCCAGTGCGGGTCGGGCAGGTGATTGAGCAGTGCTTCATCGCTGACGATGGTCTGATAACGCATAAGAGATCCTGAAACATTTACGGCTTTGGTACACTATAGCAATTCGTCAGTCATGAGGTAGGACCGTGCGTCTAAGCCCGCAAGAATTCAGAAACTGGCAACATAAGAGCATCACCCTGCTGGGCATGTCCGGGGTGGGCAAGACGCGCCTGTCCGCCATGCTGCGCAAGGGCAATTGGTTTCACTATTCCGGCGATTACCGCATCGGCAGCCGTTATCTGGACGAACCGATTCTGGACAACATCAAGCAGCAGGCCATGCAGATTCCGTTTCTGCGCGACCTGCTGCGCACCGATTCCATTTACATCGCCAACAACCTCACCTTTGACGATCTCAGTCCAGTGTCCAGCTTCCTCGGCAAACTCGGCAATCCGGAACAGGATGGCCTGTCGCTGCCCGAATTCAAGCGCCGCCAGGCCCTGCACCATCAGGCCGAAATCGCCGCCATGTGCGATGTACCGGAATTTATCCAAAAGGCCCACGAGATCTATGGCTACAGCCATTTCATCAACGATGCCGGCGGCAGCGTCTGCGAACTGGATGACGAGGAGACGCTGCAGACCCTGGCCGATCACACCTTGATTCTATACCTAAAGGCCACCGAGCAGGATGAAAAAGAACTGATCCGCCGCGCCGAAATCGCGCCCAAACCGCTGTATTACCGCGAGGCCTTTCTCGACGAGCAGCTGGCCAAGTACATGGGGCAGCATGCACTGGATTATGTCGCCCAAATCGATCCGGATGATTTCGTGCGCTGGGTCTTCCCGCACCTGTTTTACAGCCGCATCCCGCGCTATGAAGCGATCGCCCGGCAATACGGTTACACCATCAGCACAACCGACCTGGCCATGGTGGAATGCGAGCAGGATTTCCTCGCCCTGGTCGAACGAGCTTTACAGGCATAATCGCCATGCCCTTGGTCGCCAACTCGGACCTGCCTGCATTCAAACGCCTGAAGGTCGAAGGCGAGACCATCCTGCAAAGCGATGCCGCCGTGCATCAGGATATCCGCGAACTGCATATCGGCCTGCTCAACATGATGCCCGATGCCGCACTGGAGGCCACCGAGCGCCAGTTCTTTCGCCTGGTGGGCGAATCCAACCAAATCGCCCAGTTCTACATGCATCCCTTTACCCTGCCACAACTGCCGCGCAGCGATAAGGCGCGACAACACCTGGCCAAATACTACGAAAGCTTCGACGAAATCCAGGCCAGCGGCCTGGACGCGCTGATCATCACCGGCGCCAATGTCACCCAGCCCGACCTGGCCATGGAGCCCTTTTGGCACCCCCTGCAAGAGGTCATCGACTGGGCCTATGACAACGTCACCTCGACGCTGTGCTCCTGCCTGGCCACCCACGCCGTCATGCAAATGCGCTACAGCCAGAAACGCAAGCACCTGGGCTTCAAACGCTGGGGCGTCTATCCCCACTACCTGGTGGACCGCGAGCACCCGCTGGTGGCCGGCGTCAATACGCGTTTCGACATTCCCCATTCGCGCTACAACAATATCTGCCGTCAGCAATTTGAGGCGGCCGGGCTCAAAGTCTTGGTGGAAAGCAAGGAGGCCGGTGTGCACCTGGCGGTCAGCGAAGACCGGTTCCGACTGGTGTTTTTCCAGGGCCATCCGGAGTACGACATCATCAGCCTGCTCAAGGAATACAAGCGCGATGTAATGCACTACATCAAGGGCGAACGCGCCGAGTATCCGCCCATGCCGGAAAATTATTTCAGCCTGCAGTCGGCCGCCATTCTGGAGGAACACAAACTGCAGGTCATGAAGGCGGTAAAAACTGGCAAAACCCCGCCGGAGCTGCCGGAAGTGCTGGTAACGATGCGCCTGGACAATACCTGGCATGACACCGCCGAGGCCGTCCTCAACAACTGGCTCGGCAAGGTCTATCAGATCACCAACATGGACCGGCGTTACCCCTTCCAGGATCACATCGACCCCAACGACCCGCTGGGGCTGAAGGGCTAGCCCGTATGCTCGCGCTTCAGCGCGGCGCCTAGGAAGGCGTATCCCGCGATCCCGCTGAGGAAGGCGAGCTAAGCGAGTTTTTTCTTTAGCGTTTTGTTGATTGCCCGCGAGGCCGCCACAAAACCAAACGCGGCGGTGACGAAACTGGCCGAACCGTAGCCGAATCGGCAATCCAGCGACACCCCGTGAATGCCCGGCTTTTCATGGCTCACCCTACCGTCCTCCTTGGGGTAGACCTGCTGCTGCGATGAGAATACGCATTCCACCCCGAATGAACGTTTTGGGTTACGACTGAAACCAAACTCGCCGCGCAAGCGGCCACGCACCTTGGCCGCCAGTGGATCGTTATAAGTCTTACTCAGGTCGGCCACATGGATCATGGTCGGATCGGTGAGACCGCCCGCCCCGCCGGTGGCGACGATGGGGACCTTGTTACGCCTGCAATAGGCAATGATATTGGACTTGAACTTGATGCTATCCAGGGCATCGATGACATAGTCGTAATCATTCTCCAGATAGGCCTGCATATTTTCCATATTCAAATACTGGTGAACGGCGGCCACCTGACAATCGGGACTGATCTGTCGCACCCGCTCGGCCATCACCTCAACCTTGGGCCGGTCGAAGGTCGCGCTGAGCGTATGCAGCTGACGATTGGCATTGCCGATATCCACCGTATCGCCGTCGATAAAAGTCAGCCTGCCAATGCCGCTACGCGCCAGCGCCTCCACCACCCAGGAGCCGACCCCGCCCACACCGGCGACGAAGACATGCATGTCACGCAGCACCGGCACGGCGGCACTGCCGTAGAGGCGCTCAATCCCGCCGAAGCGTCGGCTATAATCGTCACTCATCCCATTCAATCCGCCTTGGAAAAAACACGGCATTTTATCATGACAAGCTTTGCATCCCTGTATGAACAGGCCGCCCGGCGCAAGGGTGGCGCAGCGGCGCTGGAGGCGCTGCTGCCCACACCACTGTCAGCCGCAGAGCTGGCCGCCATTCCCGACGACCGTTGGCTCGCCATGATGTCGAAGTGCATCTTCAACGCCGGTTTCAACTGGAGTGTGGTGGACAAAAAATGGCCCGGTTTCGAGGCCGCCTTCGCCGGCTTTCATCCGCTGCGCTGGAAATTCATGTCCGACGCGGATTTCGAGCATCTACTCAAAGACACGCGCATTATCCGTCACGCCCAAAAGATCCTCGCCGTACGCGACAACGCCACCTTGCTCTGCGACCTGGCCGAAGCGCACGGCAGCGCCGCGCGCTTCTTTGCCGATTGGCCAGCGAAGGATTATGCAGAGCTGTTAATCCTGCTGAAAAAACGGGCCAGTCGCCTGGGCGGCAACTCGGCGCAATACTTTCTGCGCTTTATGGGTAAAGACTCATTCATTCTCAGCGGTGACGTGATTGCAGCACTGAAACGGGAAGGGGTCGTCACGACCGATCCGAAATCGCAACGCGATCTACGCTTGGTGCAACAGGCCTTCAATCAATGGTGCAAAGAAAGCGGCCGACCGCTGGCCCACGTCAGCAAGGTATTGGCATTCACGATCGGCGCGTAACCCCCTGGGCGGCGCAAAAGACCCCCAATTCATCCAGCGCATCTTGCGGCACACTCAGGCGCAGTTGCACCTGCTCACCATAATCCACCTGCAACAATTCCGCCTCATGCTGCTCGGCCCAATGACGCAGCAACTGCTCCTTGGCAAAATCCAGGCTCAGCTCAACCGCCTCCACCGGCCGCGCCTGCGCCAGCGGCAGGATAGACATGGCCGCCTGCGCCGCGCCGCTGTAGGCCCGCACCAGACCACCCGCTCCCAGCTTTATACCGCCGAAATAACGGATCACCACCACAACCACATCCCCCACCCCCTTATGCTGGATCACGTTCAGGATCGGCTTACCCGCCGTGCCCGACGGTTCACCGGCGTCATTCATCGCCGCACTGGCGGCCGAGTCCGGATCACCCAGCAGATAGGCCCAGCAATGATGCCGGGCGTCGGGGAAATCGCGCTTGGCCTGCTCCACAAACGCTAGCGCCGCCGCGCGCTCAGTCACCTTGGCGGCGCGCGCGATAAAGCGGCTCTTCTTGATTTCGATCTCCGCCTCCACAGTCTCGGTGGGGGTTGGGTAACTAGCTGTCATAACTGGAATTTTAACACGCCTTCCGACAGCGGCCCGGGAGGCCTGGCCACGACCGCACCGAGCCCTAAAAAAAAGGAAGACAAATCCGAAAAAATGGATATATATTTCGCCTGAGGCAACTCCAACAGGACCTTACGACCCCGGACAACTCGAAGAGGACGAGTCGCAATGAGCAAAGAATCACTCTGGTTTGGTTATTTGGAAATCGGAGACAAAAGCAGTCCCGTAGCGCAGGACCCGAAACTCTCCACCGGCAAGACCGACACCCTCTATCTGTTCAATCTACAGCGCAACGCCATTATCGAATACAAGCGCGACATTGTTGAACCCAAGCTGAGGCCGCTCAACGGCAATGAGGCCGACATCACCAAAGAGCTGAAAAAGGCCTTCAAAAAGATCGTCAAGGAATTCACCCCGCGCGGCAAGCCATCGGCTGTTTTGGAAGCACCCCCCGCTGTCACGACCGCACCCAAGAAAAAACCGAAGGAAGAAGCGCTGGAGGAGATCGGGATCGGGGATGTGGATGATGATTTTTTTGATGACGGGGATGATGAGGATTAAGGCCTGGGGTTCAGCTCGTTGATTGGAAAAGCTTGCGTAGTGATGCATGGGCTTTTTTATTTCTCCTACCTTTGGTTTATTGTCCCCTCTCCCCTTCAAGCACCCGCAGGGCATATAGGGGGTACTCGCGGAGCATAAAAGGGCGAGGGTGAGGGGTTCATTAACTAAGTCTGCGTTTGTCTCAGGTTTTGTTGTTTGTATCGCTACCGCGATGATTAATTTTGATGCGGGATTTCGCCCCGCAAGGCGAGTTACTTTCTTGTGGCAACAAGAAAGTAACCAAAGAAATGCTCCCGGCGACTTGCCCCATCAGCCAGACCCTTGAATGGTGCCCAGGGTGCGCTAAAAGCGGCGCACCCGTTCGACGGGGCGATCATTCACTGGATGATCGCCTGTTTCCGTCTCACCCCTTTGCTTCTCGCCCGAGACGGCGCGCGCAAAGGCGCAAACTACGCTTCAGTTGCGCGCTTAACCCGTCTCGGCCTGCGATGCTCGGCGGCGTCGGATGGGATTGGCGGGCAAGGTTCAACGACGGTGGCCCCTCAAGGTTGGAATAGGACAGTTTTCCAAACCACATAATGATTTCTTCCAACCGGTGGGGCTAAGGTGGGTTGGAAGATCCCGTATGACGCCGCCGAGCACCGCAGCCCATAGCGGAAACAAGCGCTCTTTGTCTGAGCCCGGGAGCGATAGCGAGCGGGCGAGTTCTAGAGCGCGCCGCTATGGGCGAGGAGCGCAGGGCACCGGATTGGCGGGGTTGGCCAATCCGGCAAGTCATCCGGGCGGCCTTTTCTTTGGTTCGTTTCTTTTGGCCGCGCAAAAGAAATGAACCCGGCCGCGGTCCGGGAACCGCATCGAAATCAATCATCGCGGAGCGATACAAACAAAAAACCTGCGACAAACGCAGGAATTTTAACCCCTAACCCTTTTATGCTCCGCGAGTACCCCCTATATGCCCTGCGGGTGCTTAGAAGAGAGAAGGAATACCAGCGCAGCAATCAAGCCTTCTGGTATATCTCCGCCCCGGTTTTCTTAAACTCAACCGCCTTCTCTTCCATCCCCTTCTGCAAAGCCTCCTGCTCAGAAACACCCTGCTTGGCGGCAAAATCACGCACGTCCTGGGTAATCTTCATTGAGCAAAAATTCGGCCCGCACATGGAACAAAAGTGTGCCACTTTGTGCGACTCCTTGGGCATGGTCTGATCGTGAAATTCACGCGCCTTTTCCGGATCGAAACCGAGATTGAATTGGTCCTCCCAACGGAATTCGAAACGCGCTTTACTCAAGGCGTTGTCACGCAACTGCACACCCGGAAAGCCTTTGGCCAGGTCGGCGGCATGGGCGGCGATCTTGTAGGTGATGATGCCGTCGCGCACGTCCTGCTTGTTGGGTAGGCCGAGATGCTCCTTGGGCGTGACATAGCAGAGCATGGCGGTGCCGTACCAGCCGATGTTGGCGGCGCCGATGCCGGAGGTGATGTGGTCGTAGCCGGGGGCGATATCGGTGACCAAGGGGCCCAAAGTATAGAACGGTGCTTCGAAACAGTCGTCCAGCTCTTTGTCCACATTCTCTTTCACCATCTGCAGCGGCACGTGGCCGGGGCCTTCTATCATCACCTGCACGTCGTGCCGCCAGGCGATTTGGGTCAACTCACCCAGCGTCTCCAACTCGCCGAACTGGGCGGCGTCGTTGGCATCGGCCAGGCAACCGGGGCGCAGACCGTCACCCAGCGAGAAGGAGACATCGTAGGCCTTCATGATCGCGCAGATTTCGTCGAAGTGGGTGTAAAGGAAGTTCTCCTGATGATGCGCCAGGCACCACTTGGCCATGATGGAACCGCCGCGCGAGACGATGCCGGTGAGGCGCTCGGCGGTCAGCGGCACGTAGCGCAGCAGCACACCGGCGTGGATGGTGAAGTAGTCCACGCCCTGCTCGGCCTGTTCGATGAGGGTATCTTTAAAGATCTCCCAGGTCAGCTCCTCAGCCTTGCCGTCGACCTTTTCCAAGGCCTGATAGATGGGCACGGTGCCGATGGGCATGGGGGCGTTGCGCAGAATCCATTCGCGCGTTTCGTGGATATTCTTGCCGGTGGAGAGATCCATCAGGGTGTCGCCGCCCCAGCGTGCTGACCAGACCATCTTTTCCACCTCTTCTTCGATGGACGAGGTGACGGCGGAGTTGCCGATGTTAGTGTTGATCTTGACGCGGAAGTTGCGGCCGATGATCATCGGCTCCAGCTCGGGATGGTTGATGTTGGCCGGGATGATGGCGCGGCCGCGAGCCACCTCGTCGCGGACGAATTCGGGGGTGATCTCGTCCGGCAGGTTGGCGCCCCAGGGCTCACCCGGATGCTGTTTCAGTAGTTTTGTGTAGCGCGGATCCTGACGCAGCTCCTGCAGACGGCAGTTTTCGCGGATGGCGACATACTCCATCTCGGGCGTGATGATACCTTGGCGGGCGTAGTGCATCTGGCTGACGTTCTTGCCGGCCTGGGCACGGCGCGGCGTGCGGATGTGTTCAAAGCGCAGCCGGGCCAGCTCGGGGGCGTTCTGGCGTTGCCGACCGAAGGCGGAGGTCGGCCCGCTCAGGATTTCAGTGTCATTGCGCTCTTCGATCCAGGCCGTGCGCACATCGGGCATGCCTTTAAGCAGATCGATCTTGACCGCCGGGTCGGTGTAGGGACCGGAGGTGTCATAAACCGTGACGGGCGGATTCTCCTCCACGCCGCTGTCGCTATGGGTCACCGCCTGGCTGATCTCGCGCATGGGCACACGAATATCGGGACGCGATCCTTCTATATATATCTTTTTTGAGTTGGTGAACGGCCGGGTAACTTCATCCGACATCCGGGCGGTCTGTTTCAAAAACTCTTCTGGTATCGCGCTCATAGCTTTGCCTCTATGGATGATAGGGTGACAAGTCTGCCGGGGAGCACGAAGAATCGTCGTGATGAGGACATTTGCCTTCCCTACACCGGCACTAACCGGATCAGGTTCAAAGGGTGTGATCTCAGCCCGTGAATTTAAGGTATGGGCACCCCCAGCGTCAGAGAGTTCAAATTAGCCCATTGGCCTGCGTTTTTCAAGGCGCAAGTACCGGACAGGCTTATAATTTCCGCCGTTGTTACGGCAAAACCTTAGCAATTCCATAAACATAAACGCTTGCTTCGATACGCCAAACTGCTTACCCTTAGGCGGTTGTGAATTGTGTCGGTCCTTAAGCTAGGGAGCAGAAGATGACAAATGTAGAGCTTGCCCGTTTCAATATGGTGGAGCAGCAGGTCCGCCCATGGGATGTGTTGGACTCTCAGGTACTGGAACTGATGGAGGCCATGCCGCGCGAGGCGTTTGTCCCGCAGGCCTATCAGAACGTGGCCTATGCCGACATCGACATCCCCATCGGCCACGGCGAGGTGATGCTGGCACCCAAGTACGTGGGCCGCATGCTGCAGGCGCTCAATCTTCAGGAGGGTGACGTGGCGCTGGAAGTGGGTTGTGGGACCGGTTATGTCACCGCCCTGCTGGCCAAGACCTGCCGGGAAGTCTACAGCGTCGACATACATCAGGCGTTCGTCGATACCACGGCCAAGAACCTGGCGACATTGGACATCACCAACATCACCCTGGAAACGGGCGACGCCGCCCAGGGCTGGGATGCGCACGGCCCTTATGACGCCATCTTCATCACCGGCTCGTTGCCGGTACTCCCCGAGGCATTCCAGAAATCACTCAACCGCGGCGGACGTCTGGTGGCCATCGTCGGTGACTCACCGGTGATGGAAGCCGTCTTAATCACCCGCACCGGCATCAATGAATGGAGTCAGGAGACCCTGTTCGAGACCGATATCAAGCACCTGGAAAATGCCATAAAACCTCAACGGTTTGTATTCTAGGGCAAACCGTATACCATTACGCGCTTATGTGCCACGAAGGTAGGTTTTCATGCGCCAATTGAGCCCCCAGCAGGTTCTCGAACTGCTTAACCAAGACGAGCCCAAACCGGTACTGCTTGATGTCAGGGAACCGTTTGAAGTCGAGATCTGCGCCATACAAGGTTCGATCAATATTCCGCTCCACCAAATCCCCGAAGCCGTGGACGAGCTGGACGCGGAGCGGGAATATGTCTTAATCTGTCACCATGGCATGCGCAGTCAGCGCGCCGGTGTCATCTTGGCCGCCAACGGCTTTGAACATCTAATCAATCTGGTCGGCGGCATCGACGCCTGGGCCTGCAATGTAGACTCAGGGATGAAGCGTTACTAATCAACATGAATACGCTGCAACGCACATTCGCGACATTCATCGCTTGCACCATGCTCGCGCCGGCTGCCCAGGCCGAAGATCTGATGCAGATCTATCAAGCGGCGCTGGACAGCGACCCGACGCTGAGCGCCGAAGAAGCCGGCTTCGAGGCCACCGCCTACGATCAACGTGAGACCAAGGCTCTCTATTATCCCAACATCACCCTCAGCGCCGATGCCAGTCGGGTCCGTGAAGAGGTTACCTCTTCCGGCGGCCTGATTCCGTCGAGCGAGAACAACTATACCGCCAAAGGCTATGCGCTGAACTTGCGTCAGCCGCTGTATCGCCGCGATTACGTCACTCAGTTGCGCCAGGCCGAGGCCACCACGCGCCAGGCCGAGGCCCGGCTGAATCAGGTCTATCAGGAAATCATTCTGCGCGTCGCCCAGGCCTATTTCGAGGTACTGGCGGCACGCGACAGTCTGGAATTCGCGCAGGCGGAAAAAAACGCCGTTGAGCGCCAACTGGAACAGGCCAAACAGCGCTTCGAGGTCGGCCTGATCGCCATTACCGACGTGCAGGAGGCACAGGCCGCCTATGACCAGACCATCGCCGCCGAGATCCTCGCTCAGAACAACCTCGCCGTGACCCGTCAGGGCCTGCGTGAACTCACCGGCCGCCTGCCGCAGCATCCCCTGCTGGGCCTCGGTAACGACATGGAACTGGCCACGCCCGACCCCACCGATATCGAGGCTTGGGTCGAAACAGCCCTGCAAAACAATTACACCCTGCTGGCCGCGGAAGCCAATGTGGAAGTGGCGCGCCAGGCCGTGGCACAACAAAGCGCCGACCGCCATCCGAGCCTCGACCTGGTGGCCGGCCATGACTTCAACGATGTTGGCGGCGGCAGTTTCGGCCGCCGCGAAACCGAAACCAACTCCATCGGCCTGCAACTCAGCGTCCCGCTGTATCAGGGCGGCGGCATTTCGGCCGGCATTCGCAGCGCCACGGCCCGCCACATGCAAGCCCGCGATCTGCTGGAACAGCAACGCCGCACGGTTCAGCGCGAAGCCAGTGAGGCCTACCTGAATGTGCTGGCCGGTATCAGCCAGGTGAAGGCGCTGCGCCAGGCGGTCGCTTCATCCGAAAGCGCCTTGCAGGCCACACAAGCCGGCTATGAAGTGGGTACGCGCACCACGGTCGATGTGCTCGACGCCCGCCGCGAACTGTTTCGCACCCAACGCGATTATGCGCGCTCACGCTACGACTACATCCTCGCCAGCCTGCGCCTGAAACAGGCCGGCGGCATGCTGAGTGCGGAAGACGTGCAAAAGGTGAACGCCTGGTTAGAGACCTCTTCTTAGGGGGCGCCGTGCGCAGCATTGCCCCCGGCTCAGGAATCACCGTCTTGTGTGCTGCGACGCGCCCCAACCATAATCAAGCACGATTTTTCTTTTGAGCAACCGCAGCAGAGCCAGACTTGATCCGCGTCCGTATCTCGCGCCGCGGTACTGGCCGCTGTGGCTGGGCTTCGGTCTGCTGAGACTGGCTATCCTGTTGCCCTATCGCTGGCAACTGGGCCTGGGCGGCCTGTTGGGCAGACTGATGCAACTGGCCATTCCACGCCGCCGCCACATCGCCGAAACCAATATCCGACTATGTTTCCCCCATCTCCGCGAGGCCGAACGGCAGGCCATCGTCAACGAGAGTTTTCGTTCCACCGGTATCTCATTGTTTGAAATCGGTCTGTGCTGGTGGGGCAGTGAACGTAAATTGGCACCGCTATGCCATATCGACGGCCTGGAGCATCTGGAGGCCGCGCACCAACAGCGCAAGGGTGTAATCCTGTTCAGCGCCCACTTCACCTGCCTGGAGATCGGCGGCCGGCTGCTGGCCCGGCACGCGCCTTTTTACGTCATGTACAAATATCATCGCAATCCGCTGTTCGAGGCGGTGATGAAGGACGGCCGCGAACGCCGCTTTCTCGGTGCCATCGAACGCAGCGACGTGCGCAGCATGCTCAAAACCCTAAAGCAGGGCCATGTCTGCTGGTATGCGCTGGACCAGGACTTCGGCACGGTCAATGCCGTGTTCGCGCCCTTCTTCGGCATTCCCGCCGCCACCCTGACCTCCACTTCGCGCCTCGCCAAACTTACCGGCGCCGCCGTGGTGCCCTGTTTCGTACGCCGCCTGGACCACGGCCGCGGCTATCAGCTCACCCTGTTGCCGGCGCTTACGGACTTCCCCAGCGGCGACGACCAGGCCGACGCCACGCGCACCAATGCCCTGATCGAAAATGAAGTGCGCAAGGCGCCGGCGCAGTATCTATGGATGCACCGCCGCTTCAAGAGCCGGCCCAAGGGGGAAGCAGATGTCTACCGCCGTTAAGCCGGATTGGCGGTATCGCGTGCTTTTCACGCTGCTGGCACCCGTACTGGCCTGGCACGGCATCGCCCAGGCCCGCCGGGCCGAAGACCCGCGCATGGCGCGCCAGAAACTGGGCAAGGACCTACCCGAGCGTCACGACCGGCCGGTGTGGATTCACATGGCCTCGGTGGGTGAGGTCAATGCCGCCTATCCCCTGGTGATGGAGCTGCGCCGACGCTACCCGGCGCTCCCCCTGATCGTTTCCACCTTCACACCCAGCGGTGCCGCCACAGCCCAAACAAAGTTGGGGTCGGACATTGAGCACGTCTACCTGCCGCTGGACTTCAAACGCGCAGTGCACCGCTTTTTTGAGCACATCAAACCGCGTTGCGCCCTGATCATGGAAACCGAAATCTGGCCACGGCTGTTCTATCAATGCCGGCGCAACGACATTCCCCTGATCATCGTCAATGGCCGCCTGTCGCGGCGCAGCATGAATAAACCGAGGTGGATGCGCGCGGTTTACCGACAGGCGCTGCAAAATGTCGATCGCATCCTGGCCCGCTCCGAGACCGATGCCGAGCGCTTTCAGACACTGGGCGCCGCGGCGGACAAGATCCAGGTGATCGACAACATCAAGTTCGCCGCGCCAGCGCTGCAACCGCCAATCGCCCCCATCGAGCTGCCGCGCCCCTATATCCTGGCGGCCTCCACCCATGACGATGAAGAGTTGCAGCTCAGCCGCGCCTGGCTTGCCTCTGATCTGGGCCAGACATATTTACTCGTCATCGCGCCACGCCACCCCAAACGCAAGGCCGCGATTCTGCAGCAACTGCGGCCCCTGACCGACGCATTGGCGATACGCAGCGACAAGGATACGGTCACAAACGCCACGCAAATCTACCTGGCCGACACCTTCGGTGAGCTGCAGGGCTTTATCGCCGGGGCCGAATTGGTGTGCATGGGCGGCTCGCTCATCCCTCGCGGCGGCCAGAACCTCATCGAGGCGGCACGACTGGGCAAGGTGGCCCTATTTGGCCCGCACATGGAAAATTTTGCCGACGAACGTGATCTGCTGCTGCAACACCAGGCCGCGGTGCAGGTAAGCGATGCAGAGGCGTTGATCGAAAAAATTGAAACACTACTGCATCAAGCTGGGCAGTTGAAGGCCATGGGTGCACGGGCGCAACAACTGGTAGGCACAAAAGCGGATGTGGCACAACGCTACGCGCAAGCGCTGGAGTCTTACCTGGTCTCGCCACGCGGTACCGCGCCCCACACGCCCCTTTGAATAGGGCGACCGCAGGGAATTCGCCGGCTGGCGCCAGGCTCAAAGGGAGGACACAGCAGCATAACCGGTCAACACGCATTGCCAGGCCTGTGCCTCGAAATGAAACGGCCCCTGTTGCTGTTTGAACTTGCCCAGTGAGCGCCGCAGCCGCGCCAGGTTGGCCTGTTGCCAGCTCGAATCAGGCGCCCGCCGCGCTCCCTTGTCGAAGTCAATCACGAAGACCTGGCCGTCTTGGTCCAAAAGGATGTTGCGGGCATTGAGATCGGCGTGATAAACACCCGCCCGGTGAAAACGTTTAATGGTGGCCCCGATTGAGCGCCACTGCGCCTCAGCCAAGGGCCGCTGCCGCAACACATCGGCCAGGGGCGTGACACCGGGCAGGCACAGGCTTACCAGATCGGCGCTGTAAAACAGGCCGTGACGCCGCACCCGCGCCGCCACCGGCCGCGGCACCGGCAGACCCTGCTCATACATCTCGGCGAGCAGATGCCATTCGCGCCAGGCGCGTGTGTCGGCCAGCCCCGACCATCGATAACGATCATGGCTCAACTTGGCCATCCAGCCGCCGCGGCGATAGTGACGCAAAACAAACACCTGATCCCGAAAACGAAAAATACAGGCGGCGCCGCGCCCCTGCGCCACGCCGAGCAGAGCCTCTTGCTCACGCCAGTGATCGGGCTCGAAAAACTCGACCGCAGGGCGCTCGATACAGGCGGCGTCAAACAGAATATGCACGCCCTGCCGGCTGAATTGCTGCGCCTGTATGCTCACCTGCCCCACCCCGTTATTGCGACCGCGTCGCGCCTGGTTCACACTATGCATACCAACCACGCGCCATGGGAACGCAGTACGTGAAAAAATTCTTGATTCTTTTTGTTAGTCGCATCATAAAAATCATCGCGAATCTTACCAAGCTGTTATGTTACGTCTTTCATTTCCTGTTTCCCAACAAAAGATTCACCCTGCCCCAACGGGCCGCGCCGATCTTCAGCAAGCGCGGCCCTGCGGTAATTTCCAGGATCATCTGGCAAACCAATTACACCGACCGCGTCACCCTGCCGCTCTACCTGAATTATCTGTTCAACCGCCTGCTGTCACCCAGTTTCGAATATCGCTTCATGGTGACCGAGGCGCGGGCGGATTTCATTCAATCGAACTATGCGGCAGATATATATGACAACTATTCAAAGCTCCAAATCGGCGCGGCCCAGGCGGATTTTTGGCGCCTGCTGGTGCTACAGAAATACGGCGGCGTCTACCTGGATATCGATGCCCATTTCGTCTGGCCGCTGGGCGGGATCGTCAAGCCCGACTATGACGAGCTGTACGTCACCACCAAGCGCGGCGACATCAGCAACTATTTCATCGCCAGCAAGAAAGACAACCCACATTTAGCGCAAATGATCGACGTGGTGTTGGACAACATCAAACATCGCCGCTCGGAGAATGTGTATGACCTCACCGGTCCCGGCGTCTTCAACCAAGTGTTGGACAACAGCAAGGTCAACACCACCAGTTATCGCTACACCTGCAACCAGGGCAATTTCACCAACGAATATTTTCAGTACGTCGACAAGCCCGAAGGCAAATGGACCAAGGCCCAGCACAAAATCGACATCATCAGAAAATAGATTCACAAGCCGTGAGGAACACCGCCACAGCACACCCAACCACCGGGCCACCTTTGGGCGGCGCCCGCTGCCATCAGCGGAAGTGGCCTTTTGACTGCCCATCCAGTAAACTAGCGCCCCAATATCGCTTATACATCAAACAACTACATGACCTTCGGTGAACGCCTATGAACCTGTCTGCAGAAATCTCAGTGGGTGAATTCCTCGACAAGATCACCATTCTCGAAATCAAGTCGGAACGCATCAAGGATACGGCCAAGCTGGACAACATCCGCAAGGAACTCAGCACCCTGCGCCGCAGCTGGGACGCCTCGCCGTTTTCGCAGCAGGATATCAGCGCCGAGGTCGCGGAACTGAAACAGATCAATGAGAAGCTGTGGGAGATCGAGGACTACATCCGTGACAAGGAGGCCGAAGGTGCCTTCGACGCGCGGTTCATCGAACTGGCCCGCTCGGTCTATTTCACCAATGACGAGCGCGCCGCGGTAAAGCGTAAGATCAATCTCAAGGTCGGTTCCGAGTTGGTGGAAGAGAAATCCTACGCCGATTACCGGCGCCCAGACGCTTAATTAAAGGACAGCTCCATGTCGATCAACACGCTTTTGGTCACCGGTGGCGCGGGCTTTATCGGCTCAGCGCTGATCCGTCAGCTCATCGCCGAGACCGAGACCACCGTCGTCAATGTGGACAAGCTGACCTATGCCGGCAACCTGGCCACCCTGGGCGAGGCGCTGGAGCACCCGCGCCATCATTTCGAGCAAATAGACATCTGCGATGCGCCCGCCATCAAGCAAGTGTTCGACAAATATCAGCCCGATGCGGTGATGCACCTGGCGGCCGAATCCCATGTGGACCGCTCCATCGAAGGGCCGGCGGCCTTTATCGAGACCAACATCGTCGGCACCTACACCCTGCTGGAGGCGGCGCGCGACTACTGGTCGGGCCTGAGCGGCGCAAAGCACGAGCGCTTCCGCTTTCACCATATCTCCACCGACGAGGTCTACGGCAGCCTGGGCGACACGGGGCTGTTCACCGAGCAGACCGCCTATGCCCCCAACTCACCCTACTCGGCCAGCAAGGCGTCTTCGGACCATCTGCTGCGGGCCTGGCATCATACCTACGGCCTGCCGACCCTGCTGACCAATTGTTCCAATAACTACGGCCCCTATCAGTATCCCGAAAAGCTGATCCCCCTGATGATCTTCAACGCCCTGGAGGGTAAGCCGCTGCCGGTCTACGGTCGCGGCGACAATGTGCGTGATTGGCTGTATGTGGAGGACCACGCCCGGGCCCTGCGCCTGGTGCTGGAGCGGGGCGACGTGGGCGCGTGCTACAACATCGGCGGACACAACGAAAAGACCAACCTGGAGGTGGTTAGGGCCATCTGCGCCTATCTGGATCAGCGTTTCCCCGATTCGCCCCACGCACCGCACGAGCAGCTGATCCACTTCGTGCAGGACCGTCCGGGCCACGACCAGCGCTATGCCATCGACGCGGGCAAGATCCAGCGTGAGCTGGGCTGGACGCCGCAGGAGAGCTTCGACAGCGGTTTGAAACAGACCGTCGACTGGTATATCGATAATGCGGAAAACTGGAAGAAAGTCACCGCCGCCGACTATCAGGGCGAACGCCTGGGGTTGATCAAATGAACGTATCACGCAAAGGCATCATCCTGGCCGGCGGCTCAGGCACGCGCTTGTACCCCGTGACCCAGGCGGTCTCCAAGCAGTTGCTGCCGGTCTACGACAAGCCCATGATCTATTACCCCATCTCGGTATTGTTACTGGCCGGCATCCGCGACATCCTGATCATCTCCACGCCGCAGGACACACCGCGCTTCGAACAACTGCTGGGGGACGGCGGTCAGTGGGGCATCAACATCCAGTATGCGGTGCAACCCGAGCCAAAGGGTCTGGCCCAGGCCTTCATCATCGGCGAGCAGTTCGTCGGCAATGACCCCAGCACCCTGATCCTGGGCGACAACATTTTTTACGGTCACGATTTATCCGAGCTGCTGCAAAATGCCAACGCCCGTACCGGCGGAGCGAGTGTGTTTTCCTATCCGGTGAGCGATCCTGAACGCTACGGCGTGGTGGAATTCGATCCGCAAGGCAAGGCGATCTCAATCGAGGAAAAACCCAAACAACCCAAGTCACACTACGCCGTCACCGGGCTCTATTTTTACGACCAGCAGGTGGTGGACATGGCCAAGCATCTCAAGCCCTCGGCCCGCGGCGAGTTGGAAATCACCGACATCAACAAGCTCTATCTGGACAAGCGACAACTGCAGGTGGAGCCCATGAGCCGCGGCATGGCCTGGCTCGATACCGGCACCCACTCCTCGCTGCTGGAGGCTTCCAGCTTCATCGAGACCATCGAAAAACGCCAAGGCCTGAAGATCGCCTGCCCGGAAGAGATCGCCTTTCGCATGAACTTCATCAGCGCCGAGCAGCTGGAGGCCTTGGCCAAGCCCCTGCTCAACAGCGGTTATGGCGAGTATCTGATGCGCGTGATGACGGAGCCGGTGTTTTCATGAAAGTCATCGAAACCCAGATTCCCGAGGTCAAGATCATCGAACCGAAGATTTTCGGCGACGAGCGCGGTTTTTTCTATGAAAGCTATAACGCACGAATACTCGCAGAGACCGCCGGTATCACGGAAAGCTTCGTCCAGGACAACCATTCGCGTTCCGCCAAGAACGTCCTGCGCGGCCTGCACTATCAGATCCAACAGGCCCAGGGCAAGCTGGTGCGCGTCATCAGCGGCGAGGTCTTCGATGTGGCCGTGGACATCCGCCGCAGCTCGCCCACTTTCGGCCAATGGGTCGGCGTCATGCTGAGCGGCGACAATTTCCACCAGCTCTGGGTGCCGGCCGGCTTCGCCCATGGCTTTCTGGTGGTCAGCGACATGGCCGAGTTTCTCTACAAGACCACTGACTTCTACGCCCCCGAATACGAGCGCAGCATCCGCTGGGATGACCCGGCCATCGGTATCGACTGGCCCCTGGACGGCGCGCCGATCCTCGCGGCAAAGGATCGCGACGGCCAGTTGCTCACCGCCGCCGAGGTCTATCCGTGAGCCGCATTCTGGTCACCGGGCGCAATGGCCAGGTGGGCTATGAACTGAGGCGTACCCTCGTGACCCTGGGTGAGATCATCGCCGTGGACCGGCATGAGCTGGACCTGGGCCAGCCCGAGCAGATTCGCCAACAAATACAAACCATCAAGCCTGACTTCATCGTCAACGCCGCCGCCTATACCGCCGTCGACCAGGCCGAGAGCGATGCCGAAACAGCCATGCGCATCAACGCTATCGCCCCCGGCATTATCGCCGAAGAAGCGAAGCGCATCGGCGCGGCCGTGATCCATTACTCCACCGACTATGTCTTCGACGGCAGCAAGACCACACCTTATCTGGAAATCGACACCCCCAATCCGGTCAGCGTCTACGGCAAGACCAAGCTGGCCGGCGAACGGGCCATCCAGGCCGTCGACGTGCCGCACCTCATCCTGCGCACCAGCTGGGTCTACGGCAAACACGGCAAAAACTTCTACAACACCATCCTGCGACTGGCCCACCAGCGCGAAGAGCTGGGCATTGTCGATGATCAAATCGGCTGCCCCACCTGGAGCCGTAGCATCGCCGAGACGACGGCCCAACTGATTGCGCAACAACTAACCCAAGCCGGTGGCGATTACTTTGACGAGTGTAGGGGCATCTACAATTTGGTCTCAAACGGCCAGGTCAGTTGGCATGGTTTTGCCAAACGTTTTCTCGAGCTCGATCCAAACAGGGAACAACAGACGCTAAAGAGACTGAAGGCTATCGGCACGGCCGACTATCCCACGCCGGCTACGCGCCCCGCCTATTCCGTCATGTCGACGGAAAAGCTTTTAGGCACCTTCAAGCTACAAATGCCATCTTGGGAGCTAGGCGTGCAACTTATTTCAGAATCCCCCTGAAATTTCACCACCAGAGGCTCACGCCGGACTCACTTGGGAGCGGGATAACCGCGCCCGTTAGGCGCCTCCCCCCCGGCCAGTACTCCAAACTGCGGCGGCTGATATGTGTCCACCAACTCGATTCCAGACAAATCCAGATGCTCGGTGCATGATTCGTGTAAAAAGAAAAGGTTGGCACCACTCAACTCGCCGTACACGAGGCGATACCCCTTCGCCAAGGCCAGTTTATACAGGGATAAAATACTCGCCCCCTCTTTGCTGGTGGCGCCCAACCTGGCGGCGTCCGCCTTGGGCACGACATACTCCTTATCGGGGAGAATACTTGAGTTGTACTCTATGATGACAATCTTGGGCCGGAATTCCGTCAAGCCACGCCAGACGTAGTAGTCGATGCTATCGATGTCGATGGACAGGACCTCAAAATCAACAGGCACGTCAGCCTGGCGAAAAAGATCATTAATATTTTCCTCGGTTACGAAACCGTTGTGAAGCGTTACCTTGTTGTTTCCCCCATAGAGCTTGGAGAGATCCGCGAAAAAGCGCTTGTCCGCCTCAATTAGAAAACCGCCCCACCCCTTATCGGACAACAAGTGGCGGCTATTGCTCATGCAAATACCGTCATAAGCACCAAATTCAACAACGCACCTGTGTGGCGCCGGGATATGCTCAAGCAGACGTTGCACCACCCCGTCTTCGCCGTGCTGAGAATAAATACTCGCCTCCGCCGCCTCCAGAGCGGCAATCAACGGACTGCGCGCCTCTCGCTTGCACCATCGTTCAGGCTCGTGGGTAAACCCTTGTGCGCAACCTCGGATATAATAGGGAGGATGGTCCGGGTGATTCGGAATGATTTTAAACAGTGACGTCTCTATTTCCACCCGACAGGTGCGCGAAGAAAAGTAGGCCTCCCAAATCGGCACATCCCCCCTGTCCACATTTATTTCACTACCCTCCTTGGTGATAAGCGTCTGCGGTGCCCTCGGTGCGCCTGAGGCCGCATACAATGCGCGCAATGGGTTTTTAAAATCCTTGTGTAAGGTTCGATACCGCCCCATATCGAGCAGCCTGCCTAATTGATGAGGTCTCACGTATTTTTCCAGTTATAATTCGTAGATAAACCAATATGCCGCAAAATTCGCTGCTGAAAAGTATACACCATGACGCAATTGCCCCTTACCCGCCCGCCACAACACCTATGCCTGCTGCGCCTCTCGGCGCTCGGTGATATCAGCCACATGCTGCCGGTATTGCGCACGCTTCAGAAACACTGGCCGGAAACGCGAATTACCTGGGTAATCGGCAAGCTGGAACACCAATTGGTCTGCGACATTCCCGAAATCGAGTTCATCATCTTCGATAAAAACGAAGGCCTGGCTGCCTACAAGAAACTACGCAAGCAAATGCGCGCTCGTCACTTTGATGCCTTACTGCACATGCAGATGTCCCTTCGTGCCAGTCTGGCCAGCCTACTGATCCCGACTAGGATCCGACTCGGCTTCGACCGCCAAAGGGCCAAGGATCTACAATGGATGTTCACCAACCACAAGATTGAACACAGACCCAGACAGCATGTCATCGACAGCTTTTTCGGTTTTACCGAGGCGCTGGGGATCAAAGAGCACGTCCTGGAATGGAACATTCCTATACCGAATGACGCGCGCCAATATGCGACAATGACCCTGGATTCAGACAGAAAGGCATTGATCATCAGCCCCTGCTCCAGCATGAGCTATCGCAACTGGAGTTCCGAGGGTTACGCCGCGGTCGCCGATTATGCCAGCGAAACTTATAATATGCAGGTAATCCTGTGCGGCGGTCCCAGCCCCATTGAACTGGAGTACGGCGAAAGGGTTACAGCGCTATGTCGCCACCGACCCTTGAACCTGATCGGTCAAACCAGCGTCAAGCAACTCGTCGCCCTATTGGCGCAAGCTGAGCTCGTGCTCGCCCCGGATTCCGGCCCCGCCCATCTGGCGACCGCCGTAGGCACGTCGGTCATCGGCCTCTACGCCGCCACCAATCCGGACCGCGCCCGCCCCTATCTCAGTGCCGATCTGGTGGTGAACAAATACCCCGAGGCGATCCGAAACCAATACGGGAAATCCGTGGCCGATATGCCTTGGGGCACCCGCGCCCGTGCCGCGAGCGCCATGGCCAGCATAAGGCGCGAGGATGTCATCGCAAAGCTGGATCAGCACCTAAGCACCAGACCTAATGAACAACCTCAGGAAAATTCAAAAAATGAGCAATCTTTCCATTAAACTAAAACGCGAGCTGGTCAAGGGATTAGCCAAACTCGGCTTGAGACAGGTCAAGTCCGACTATCTGGGCATGCCCCTGCGGGTTCCGGTTGTGCAAGGAGTAGTGAACAGTGGTTTCATCGTCCCTGCGGAGCTATGGATGGGCCAATGCTTAAAGACCTTTCTCGAAACGAAAGCTGGGGCTGTAATAGACATCGGCGTAAATGCGGGAGTCTACCTAGTCAAGCTGCGACAGTTATCCACTGAACGTGAATACATCGGATTTGAACCAAACCCATCCTGCAATCTGTATACACAAGAACTCATTCGGCTGAACCAATTTGAAGCGGCACGTATCTTCCCTGTAGCTCTGTCCGACAACACTGGAACGGCTCGCTTTTACGCCACGGAGATCGGAGACAAGACAGGTTCCCTGGTATATGAGCATAAGGCGCATGAACCACTGGATCACTCTTTCGATGTTGTAACCAATACCGGCGATGAGATGCTGAATCTTTTGAAGCCTCAAGACATCTGCGCCATCAAGATTGATGTAGAAGAGGCGGAGCTGTTCGTATTGCGCGGACTGAGCACCACCATCGACAGACATCGACCTTATATATACTGCGAAGTCATCGCCCCTGACGGCGACAAAACCAGAGAACAGCGCACCCAAGAGATCTATCAGCTGGTCACATCAAAGGATTACGCCGTGCTCGGAGTTCGAAAAGACCGACCGCTGCTAACGCAAGTAGACACCGCCTCTGCCTTCGGCGCGGGATTCGAGCAGGAATACATTTTTTGCCCTGCGGAATGTGTTGAGCCATTCTGCAACACGATCAAACACAACGCTACAGAAATCACCGTCGATGTCGCGCAAAAGACGAACACACTCAAGGCCACCAGCTAACATGGCCTAGCCGGTCCAAGGTTGTGGGCACTGTATATTAATCGTTCGCGGACGACACCCCGAGCTTGTGGAAGTACTGAATCTCCTTTAATGCCGCGTCTGCATCCGTCACCTTTTCAAACTCCACAAACAGATCGGCTTCTACCAGTATTCTGGGGTCTATCCCCAAGCGAAACACCTCTCCGAAGATCCGCTTCCTGTTCTCATATTCGATATCCTTACGCTTACGCATAGCGCGCCGATAGGCCGCGTAGTTCACCCAAAACACAAACGGGTAAGTCAACAGCAACAAAACGACGGAAGTATTATTGGCCCTGTGGTGGTGTATCTTGCGGATCTTCAACCCCGCCAATAGAGCAAGCAGCCTGAGCCTCTGAATCCCAATGGAAAAGACATGCCCAAAATAGATCTGACTACTCCCTGACCTGGGATCGGAGAACCAGACAGAATCGATTTCATTGGGGGGCATGAGCTTGTACATCTCCGATTCGGAAAATAGGTAACTGAAGCGCGATCGCATATTGGAATAATTCGGTGTAGTCAGGATCAGTCGCCCACCGGGTTTCAGTATACGACTCAACTCTTTGAGAGCGAGGTGTTGGTTGGGCAAATGCTCAATCCCCTCCTGGCACAATACCATGTCGGCGAAGCCATCCCCAATAGGCAAGGCGGACATCAGGTCCGCCTTTTGGCACTCCACCCCTTGTGCCTTAAAAACCGCGGGGAACAGATCATAGGCATGGACTTCGGCACCGGCATCGCGCAGGAGCCCGGACGAAACCCCCTCTCCCGCCGGCAGGTCCACCACGGTCTTACTGCGTATCTCCGCCTGATGGTGCTTAATGAATGCCGCGACGAAATCGCTGATCTTGTGGGTCCCTGAGAATTTCATATAATTTCCTTATGCGCTACAGTGTTCTCCAGTGGAGACCAGCCAAGCACTATCTCAACAAAACCACAAACCTTATTAAATACCAAGCCGACGGGCAAATCACGCTCCAATAGCGGATAGCCACACCTATCGGCCGTCTCCCGCCTTTCAACCATACAGGCGACGAACGGCACATTCTGCGGCGCGGTATACTCCGGTCGTGTCGCCAGATACAGTCCGGCGATTGGTGTTCGAACCCCGGCCGCCAAGTGCTTCAAACCTGAATCGGGCGTAATAATCAGATCCACACCTTCAACCACTGCGGCCTCGACATCGAAATCCACTCTCGGCACTCGCACACAGGCTTCCGAATGTTTTTTGTACCCCTCGATAAAGACTTCTGTAATCGCCTCATGACCAGGACTGGACAGCACAACCGGTACCGCGCCATAGCGTTTATTCAAACCGCATGCCAGAGAGACATAACGATCCACGGGCCACATCTTCTCGGGGGCTCCCGCCCCCAAGTTGTAGATCACGCTAAGCGACGAAATATCTCCGGCATAGTCCTTCGCCGCCGCTCGCGCCGCGTCACTCACATAATAATTGGGCCCCGCAGGCACCTGATCTTTTTTCACCTCCAAAGGGAGCAACATCTCGGCCAGAGCATGCACCCAGTAACCACAAAACTTAGGCGACCTAACCAAAAGATTATTGCATTTACGCAGCGCGGGCCGATGGTCATATCCCAGCCGAATACGGGCGCCTATCCAACGGCTGATGCGGGCACTGGAATCACTGGCATAAAGATCCACGCACAGATCAAAACGCTTTCGCCGCAGATAGCTCACCTGCCGTCTCAACGAGCTGAGGTACCGGAAAAGCGGTTTCTTTTTACGATCAAAGGATACAACCTCGGCAATGTCTGGATGGTTGTTAAAGACCTTGGTGCTGCCGGGATCAGTGACCACCACCAGATTCGCAGCCGGAAAACGCCTCTTTAACGCCTCAATGACAGGAACACGCATGAATACGTCACCGAGCAATCCCCAACAAAGCACACAGATGCTCTGAACCGAAGCCAACTCAGATTGTTCAATGGAATAGCCATAGTACGTTTTATTGCTCATGCATCACTCTTTGTGCCGAAGCCTATAGACGCCCCCGGGACCGGTTCAGGGTGGCCGTGTAGGTGTTTACGTAACAGATTAAAATGGCCTTCCTGATTGAAACGCTCATCGGCATCCCGCTTTCCAGCCAAGGCCAGACGCTTGCGCAGGTCCGCATCCACCGCCAAGCGTCGAACTTTAATATAGAAATCATCCGCATCAAAAGATCGAAACAATAGACCATTCTTATCATGATGAACGATCTCGGGAACGCCGCCCCGATCACTGCCGATCACGGCGACACCGGCCCGCATCGCCTCAACCAGCACCAAACCAAAGGTCTCTTCCCAGGTGGTCAAGGCCACGATGTCACAGGCCTGCATCCAGCACTGGACATTATCTGTAAACCCCTCAAAATGAATTCGGTCATCGAGCCCATATTCACGCACACGGGACTTCAGCTCGGCGACATACTGCGCATCCATGGTGTGACCGACCACCAGGGCATACAGCGGCAAACCCTCATCACGCGCCTGACATAGCGCCTCAAGCAACAAATGCTGGCCCTTAGGTCGTTCCAGACGTGAAAACACACCAACCAAGATCGCAGCATCCGGCACAAACCAAGTGCTGCGCAAGCGGTGACGCTGCTCAGCCGTAATAGGGGAATCAACACCCGCCACGCCATGATATAGGGTGTGTACACGCTCAGCCATCCTCGGCGCAAGACACTGACGTACCTTGGCATTCATGGCATCGGTAATGGTCAGCAAGCGATCAATCTGGGCATACAACCAGCGATGATAAATATCTTTCTTGGCGCGCGTAATCTGCATATGCCGGGTATAGACCAATCGCGGTGCACGTGTCGAGGAACGCTTGGCCAAGGCCGCCAGGGCAAGATCCTTGCCCCAATGTACGTGCACGACATCTATTCTCTTGGTGTCGATCAACTTGGAGAGACGCTTGGCGGCCGCTAGCGGCAATGGCGCGAACAGCACCTTAATCGCCTCCGTGTCGATCTCATGCCTGCGCAGACCTTCAACAATACGACTGGCCGGACCGACAATGGCCAACACTTCGTCCCCCGCCGCCTTGAGCGCGGCGCTGGTCCGCACCATATACAGCTCCAGGCCACCGCTATCCGGCGACGTACAGAGTTCCAGAACCCGCATCAATCGGCCTCCGCGGTGGACTGGCTGCGTACCCACAGATCGGCGTATTTGGCAAAGGTGGAATGGGCCGAAAGCAGGGCCAGCAGCAGTCCTTGTCGCCCATCGAGAAAACCGGCACGCAGCAGATACATCTTCACGAAACAGCCGATGCCATGGAAAAGGCCCTGAGACAAGCTCGCCCGCTTGCCATGCTCCTGGCGCTGCTGTGCCCAGGCCGCGGCATAATGGGCGGACTTAATGAGATAATGATTCAGATCACGATAAGTGTAATGCAACAAATCACCACTGAGCACGGATTCCTGCATCCCCTCGGAGAGGACCAGCTTTTCGTGGACCCGGTCGGCACGATAACCGGCACGCTCACGCGCATACAGGCGCGGCACATAATCCGGATACCAACCACTATGGCGGATAAAGCGACCAAAGACCCAAGACAGGCGTGCCACTGCATACACCACGTCGCGCTCATCAGCCGCAACAGTCGCTTCAATACTGGTCCTTAGCGCCTGCGTCACTCGCTCGTCGGCATCGAGCATGAATATCCAGTCTCCGCTTGCCTTGGCTTGGGCACGCTGGCGCTGGACACCAAATCCTTGCCAATCCGCATCGACATACACCTTGTCGGTGTAACGCCTTGCGATGTCGAGGGTGGAATCCTCGCTACCCGCGTCCAATATAACGATCTCATCAGCCCATTCCACCGTATTCAAACAGTCGGGAAGATTCTCAGCCTCATCTTTGACTATCATCACAATGGACAGCGTTGGCATCTAGGATTCCTTAGTATTCCGTGTAAATTACTGCGATAGCTCAGGCAAGCAGCTTGCGGCATAAGGCATAAACCTGATCCACCGCGGGTACTGAGGCATCCACACAAAAGGCGGCCTCATGTCCACCGTCACGCGGCCAATAACGAAACGGCTCGGTACTGAAGAATATTCCTACCGTCGATGTTTCACAGGCGATGGCGATATTGCGGATACCCGTGTCATTGCCGACCAGCAAATCGGCGCCCTTGACTAGCGAAACCGTCTCATCGAAATCATCCAGCCTCAAGCCGGTGACATTCCCCTGTCCTTGCAGGGGGGCCATAATTTCGTCGATACGCTCCCATTCGGCTATGCCCTGCAGAACCACATGCTCATATTGGGGATAGTCCTCGGCCATCCGCCCGACTAATTCCGCAAAGTGGGCATGGGGCCAGCACTTATCCGGCGTCGAGGCGCTGGGGAAATAGACCACATAGGGCCTGTCACGTTGCAACGGAGTAACACCCATATCGAAACGCAGCGGATGCTCGTGGACGTGGCCCAATATACTGAGCATATCCAACAAGGTTTCGGCCTCGAAACGCAGATCGGAACGTAAAATGGCGACATCATAGAATGCCGGGCGTTGAAGGGTATGATAGGGAAAACCGATTTTCAAGCTCGCCGGCGTCAGTTTGCATAGCCAGAATGAACGTGCCGTGGCAGCCAGATCGAATAGCAGGTCATGGCGCCCCAATTCCCTGCCCCGCCTGATCTGTTGGCTCAAAGGCACTGTGCGCTGATCACGCCCATAGGCCATGTGCACATGATCCACGAGATCCAAAGGCGCGCCGCGGGTATAATTGGTAACCAGGCTGAGGGTGATCTCGGCATTGGGAAAGAAGCGCCGCAACTCCACCAGGAACGGTCGAGTCAGCACCATATCCCCGACGGCGGCATGGCGAATCACCGCGACGCGCTTGATATCTTCTGGCGCCAGGCGATCGGCTACAATCGTTGCTCTACGCTTGGCCCACGCACCGTTTTTAAACCAAAGCTTCATACTTACTCTCTTTCGCCTGCCGCATACGTAATGGATGCGCACAAAATCGCTGTGTGGCGCGTATAATGCTGCTTCAAATGAACATCAATCCCGAAAAAATCCTGGTCGTCCGCAACGACAAGCTGGGAGACTTTATGTTGACCTGGCCTGCACTGGCCACCCTGAAACAGTCCCTGCCGAGTTGCGAGATACACGCCCTGGTCAACCCCTATACCGCCGACATAGCGCGGCTCTGCCCCGACATCGACCGGGTCATTCCCGACATCGGCGCGGACGCCGCTCTCGACAGCCAGCTAGCCTTTGCCAAACAGCTAAAACAATCGGGCTATGACGCCGCGCTTACGCTGTTCTCGACTACGCGCGTCGGCTGGCTGCTGTTGTTGGCGGGCATCCCCTACCGCCTGGCGCCGGCGACCAAAATCGCGCAGCTATTTTATCACAGGCGCCTCAAGCAACGCCGCTCACGCTCGGAACAACCCGAACATGCCTACAACCGGGACCTGGTCGTTCATTACCTGCACGAAAGCGGCATCACCAACATAGCGGAGCCGGAGCCGCCCTATCTGCACTTTGAATCGACGGAGACGCAGCAACTGCGCCAAGAATTCTGCGCAGCTTACCAAATCCCGGCTGCACAAAAGCTCGTGTTCATCCATCCCGGCAGCGGCGGCTCGGCCAACAATCTCATGCCGGAACAATACGCCCTACTAGGCAGGCAACTGACTTCGAAAGGGGGACATCATATTGTGGTCAGTGCCGGACCCGGCGAACTAGAACAGGCCACAGGGGTCGCCGATAGTTTGTGCGACACCCCCCACAGCATCTATCACTCCACAGAAGGTTTGGTACGCTTCGCCCGCCATATCGCCTGCGCCGATGTATTTATTAGCGGCTCCACTGGCCCATTGCATATCGCTGGGGCACTAAATTGCAATACCGCGGCCTTTTATACCCGGCGGCGCTCGGCCACCGCCTTGCGTTGGCAGACCGTCAATAGTAAAGATAAACGGCTTGCCTTTTCACCGCCGCAGGGGGCCGACGCGGAGGACATGTCCAGCATCGACGTGTCTGCAGCAGCGATGCGGGTCAGCGAGCGCT
Source organism: Candidatus Tenderia electrophaga (assembly GCA_001447805.1). Classification (NCBI taxonomy): domain Bacteria; kingdom Pseudomonadati; phylum Pseudomonadota; class Gammaproteobacteria; order Tenderiales (SeqCode); family Tenderiaceae (SeqCode); genus Tenderia (SeqCode); species Tenderia electrophaga (SeqCode). The sequence continues at coordinate 635,462 of CP013099.1, read as the reverse complement.
TTCTGCACAGTTAACTTATACTTGTCGACGCGTCTGATTGCCGGTTGTAGATAGCCGCGGCGTGCCAACTCAAAAATACCGAAAGGCACAACAGATATATAGCGACAAAATTACCTTTCAGCAGAATTGAGGCATCCGTCAGAGAAAAGACAGCGATGCCGGTCACATGCAATAGCCCGAACAGCGCCGACTCGGGCGACAGGGTGTATGTCTTGATGAAGTGGTAGATCGGGTAGAAGAGCATCCCCAGAAACAGCATGAATCCCACCAAGCCCAACGACATCAATACTTCGACATAGGCATTGTGAGCGTGATCATGGCGAGCCACGTTTTTGGATAATCGTTCAGCATCGATATATGGCTGCACGGCCTTGTTGTAGTTTCCCCACCCGACCCCAAAGACCGGGTTATCCTGGAACACCATCCAACCGGCACGCCACATTTCGAAGCGAATGGCTGTGCCGGAGGTCTGTTGTGAAGCTCCCTGCTCTAAACGTTCGAAATAGATTTGGACGTCCGTGACCGCTGTGTTTACCCGCTCAGCGACCCGGTCGCTGGCCTGATAGCACAGCATCGCCACCAACATTAGCAGACCAACCAGCAACAGCCGCGACCAGCCCCGGAAACGAGCCAGAATCCATACCAAGGTCATGGCGACAAGCCCCATATAGGCCCCGCGCGAACCTGACATCAGGGCTGCCCACAGGGCGGCCGCACTCAGCACCGGCAATAGCCATCTCAATCGTCCCCACAATCCCCAACTGGCCAGCAACCAAATGGCAATCAGCGCCGCGACCGGGCCGAATAGATTTGGACTGTATACCCCGTCGGCGCGAAACTTATTCAGCTCGACCACTTCGTAATAGGCATGTCCCGCGACATAGACCGCCGCCGGCAGCAATCCCGCCAACAGCCAACGCCAAGCATGGGGATATTGGCGCAGCATGAAGTACATGGGCACAATCAGCAGGTAGCGAATATCCACGCCTAGCGATTTACTTTGTGTTTCACCCCAGCCGTTGACCACACCCGACGCCACGATACTCATAAAAAAACCGGCACATAACCACAGCCAGATCTTTTCCGGTTCAAACAGGGCGGGGCGGCCCTTGCGTTTAAATAAATCCCATAACGACATCAGCGCCAGTATCACAAAGATGCCGCTAAACCAGTGGCGCACCCCGACCCCGGCGATGGGAAACAGAAAGATCAAGACATGGATAAAACGTTCCTTGAACACCCCCAACCTGGATGGCGTAACGTCATCCGACATTATTGCTGACACCTGCGCCCCTCTAAATGACTAAACACCCTTTCCACGGCAATGTCCCGCAAGCAGCGGTAATGGCCTAATGGGCATTCACGCTCGAAACAGGGACTGCAGTCCAGATTCAGATAGACCACTTGGGCCTGTTCGGTCAGCGGCGGCGTATAGGCGGGCGACGACGACCCATAGATGGCGATAACCTCCACCCCTGTGGCCGCCGCGATATGCATCAAACCAGAATCATTGGTCACCGCCATATCCACCGCAGCAATTAGATCAATGGCATCTACCAAGCGAGTCCGACCCGCCAGATTGACCACCTCGACCCGATCCACCTCGGTGGCGATATCATCGCAGATCGCCTCATCTTTGTCCGAACCGAATAACCACACCTGTCTGCCGCTGTCGATGATGCGCTGCGCCAGCCGGGCAAAGCTCTCCGGCGGCCAGCGTTTGGCCGGACCGTACTCCGCCCCCGGCATAAACCCCACAATCGGCCTGTCGCGGGACAACTTAAATTCATCCATCAAACGCTGCTGGTTCTGAATATCGACGTCCAGTCTAGGCTGCGGAATCTCCGCGGGCGGCAATTCGGTATCCGCGTCCATACCCAAGGCCACATAGCGCTGCACGGTTTGGGTGAGCACGGATTTATCCAGCGGCCGCATGTCATTGATCAGGCCGTAGCGCATCTCACCCTTGTAGCCGGTGCGCCGGGGAATAGCGGCAAAGAAAGGAGGCAACGCAGTCTTGAAGGAGCGCGGGATGATAATGGCCTGATCGTAACGCTCACCACGCAGCGCCCGGCCGAGACGAACGCGCGCGCCCAGGCCGAATTGGCCATGCCCCAGCGGCAGCTCGACATGGCGCCGCACCTCGGGCATGCGCTGGAGCAGGGGGCCCGACCAAGCCGGCGCCAGCACATCGATAACGACACCGGAGTAACGCCTACACAAGGTCTTATAGAGACCCTGCGCCATCACCATGTCGCCGACCCAGGCCGGCCCGACAATCAGTACCTTATGCATTCGAGCTTAATCACAACTCAACAAGGGCCTACTTGCCCTCATTGAGCCAGCGCATGTACGCAGTGACTCCCTCTTCCACCGTCTTGAAGGGTGCGTCATAACCGGCTGCCCGCAGGGCAGTCATATCCGCCTCGGTGAAACTCTGATAGCGCCCCTTGAGGTGATCGGGAAAGGGGATGTACTCCAACTCGCCGCGGCCGTGGTAGTTCAACACTGCATTGGCTACATCGTTGAAACTCTGGCTGCGCCCGGTGCCCAGATTAAAGACACCGGAGCTGTCCGGGTTATCCCAGAACCACAGATTGACCGCCACCACATCGCCCACATAGATAAAATCGCGGCGCTGCTCACCGTCGCCGTAGCCGTCGCAACCCGCGAACAGCCGCACCTTGCCGGTGTCGTGCAATTGATTGTTCAGATGAAAGGCGACGCTGGCCATGCTGCCCTTGTGCTGTTCGCGCGGGCCGTAGACATTGAAATAACGAAATCCCGCCACCTGACTCTTGGCCTCGGGCAACAGGCGGCGCACATATTGATCGAACTGGAACTTGGAATAGCCGTAGACGTTGAGCGGCTCTTCATACTCAAGCGATTCCTTGAATACCGGTCCGGCGCCGTATACCGAGGCCGAGGAGGCATAGAGATATTGGATGTCATGCGCCAGGCAATAATGCAGCAGTGCCTTGGAGTAATCGTAGTTGATGCGCATCATGAAGCGCCCGTCCCACTCGGTGGTGGCGGAGCAGGCGCCGTTGTGGAAGATCACCTCGATGGGCGCGCTGAAGCCGGCCTTGCTCTCGATCCTGGCCAGGAAGTCATCTTTGTCCATGTAGTCGGCAATATCGCAATCGGCGATGTTCTTGAACTTGGTGCCGTCCTTGAGATCGTCCACCACCAGGATATCGCTGCGGCCGCGTTGATTCAGCCCCTTGACGATATTGCTGCCGATAAAACCGGCGCCGCCTGTCACTACAATCATGTCATTTACCTCTTGGCCGCTTATTCAGCGCGAATCACATCTATGATATTAGTCGTGGAACAGCCCTCGACATAATCCAATACAACCACCTCACCGCCGTTGGCGATGACACAATCGCCCCCGGCGATCTGCTCTGGCTTGTAATCGCCCCCCTTGACCAGAACGTCGGGCCTGACCTTGCAAATCAGCCGCTCCGGCGTATCGTCGGAAAAGGGCACGACCCAGTCCACATTGGCCAGGGCCGCCAATACCGCCATGCGCTGCGCCAGGGCGTTGACGGGGCGCCCCGGTCCTTTGAGCCGTTTCACCGAGGCGTCGTCGTTGACCGCCACCACCAAGCGATCACCGAGACGGCGCGCCTGCTGCAGGTAGGCCACGTGACCGGCGTGCAGAATATCGAAACAGCCGTTGGTCATCACCACCGTCTCGCCATGGGCCCGGGCATCCTGCACCAGGGCAAGCAGTTGATCTTCGTCCACCTCGCCGCTCTCGATCTCATCGTGTTCGCGGATGGCGCGGCGCAGCTCGGGCACCGTGGCCGTGGCGGTGCCCAGCTTGCCCACCACCACACCCGCGGCCAGATTGGCCAACGCCGTGGCCTCGGCCAGATCCATACCGGCCGCCAGCGAGGTGGCCAAGGCCGAGATCACCGTATCTCCGGCGCCGGTGACGTCGAAGACCTCTTGCGCGCGGGTGGGCAGATGCAGCGCCGCGTGATCCTTACGGATCAGGGTCATGCCCTTTTCACTACGGGTGACCAACAGGGCGTCAAGCTGCACGTCTTGCAGCAAGGTCTCGCCGCGGGCCACCAGTTCCTCGTCGGTCTTGCAGTGGCCCACCACCGATTCAAACTCAGACAGGTTGGGCGTAATCAGAGTGGCGCCGCGATAAATGGAATAGTCATTGCCCTTGGGATCGATCAGCACCGGCTTGCCGGCCCGGCGCGCGGCGGCGATCAACTGCCCCACCCCGCTCAGGGTGCCCTTGCCGTAATCGGATAACACCACGGCGTCAACCTCAGCCAGCAGCGCTTCGTAGCGTGACTGCAGGATGCCGCTGTCGACGGCGTGAAAGCCGTCCTCGAAATCGAGCCGGATCAATTGCTGGTGACGACTGACCACGCGCAACTTGGTCACCGTGGGCTGACCGGCCACGGTTTCGAAATGGCAGCGCACCGCCGCCGCCTCGAGCCGCTGAGCCAGGGCCTGGGCCGCCTCGTCGGCGCCGGTCAGCCCCAGCACCTCGGCGTGACCGCCCAGGGCGGCGATATTCAACGCCACGTTGCCGGCGCCGCCGGGGCGCTCCTCGGATTCGCCCACATGCACCACCGGCACCGGCGCCTCGGGCGAGATGCGCGAAGTGCTGCCGTACCAATAGCGGTCCAGCATCAGGTCGCCCACCACCAACACCCGGGCGCGCTCGAAATTGGGGATATGGATTTTCATCGCCGCACCAAAACGCCTGAAAGCCTTGCTTAAAAGGCCAAGATAATACCATTATTCATGCCCTTATTCATCGCCGGATATACCTGGCCCCGGCCGGCCGGGTACAATGCCTGCCCGACCCGCAAAATCACGTAAGCGAAACAATGGAATCCGACAGCAAGCGACTCTACCGCCGGTTACTCGGCCACACCCGCCCCTATTGGAAAACCTTTGCCGTCTCCATTCTGGCCACCGCCGTGATCGGCGTCTCCGAGCCGGCCATTCCCGCCATCCTCGGCCCAATGCTGGACGGCAGCTTCGTAGAGAACGACACCGATTCGGCACTCTATTATTCGATCTTGCTGGTGGGACTGTTCTTCATCCGCGGAGTGGCCCAATACGCCAGCACCACCGCCATGAACTGGGTCGGCTTCAAGGTGGTGATGGACCTGCGCGAGGCCATGTTCCGCCGCCTCATCGACACACCGACCGAGTTCTACGACCGGGAAAGCGCCGGCGGCCTGCTGTCTAAATTCACCTACGACGCCAGCCAGGTCAACGAGGCCACCACGACGGCGCTGGTGATTATCGTGCGCGATTCCATCACCATCGTCGGCCTGCTGGCCTTCATGCTCTATACCGACTGGCGACTCACCCTCACCTTCTTCGTCATCATTCCGCTGATCGCCCTGATCGTCAAAATCATCGCCCGGCGGCAGCGCCACCTATCCTTGTCCTTGATGCGGCGCATCGGTGAGATGAACACCACCCTGGACGAGGCCATTCGCGCCCACAAGGAGATCAAGCTGTTCGGCGGCCAGGGGCAGGAGCTATCGCGCTTTCAACAAGCGGTCAACTGGGTACGGCGTTTTCACATGAAGTTCATCGTCACCTCCGCCGCCAGCGTCCCGGTGGTACAGCTACTGTCCATCACCGCCCTCGGGGTGATCATCAACCTGGCCGCCCGGCAGGACCCACCCATGTCGGTGGGCACCTTTGTCGCCTTTTTCGGCGCCATGGCGTTGTTGCTGTCGCCCATCAAACGCCTTACCAGTGTCAACGAACCGCTGCAACGGGGCATGGCGGCGGCGCAGAACGTGTTCGCCCTGATCGATGAAGCGGCAGAGCAGGACAGCGGCACACTACCCCTGGCGCGCGCCACGGGCAAAGTGGAATTCAGTGCGCTGAGCTTCCGCTATCCGGGCGCCGAACGCGACGCCCTGGAGGATATCAATCTCACTATCCAGCCCGGCGAAACAGTGGCCCTGGTGGGCCAGTCCGGCAGCGGCAAATCCACCCTGGCCAATCTGCTGCCGCGCTTTTATCAAGCGACCCGGGGCCGCATTCTGATCGACGATACCAACATCCAAGATATCAGGCTGCCCGACCTGCGCCGCAACCTCAGCCTGGTGAGCCAGCAGGTGGTGCTGTTCAACGACACCGTCGCCGCCAACATTGCCTATGGCAGCAAATGCGAGGCCAGCGCGGCCGAAATCACCACCGCGGCCGAACAGGCCCACGCCATGGAATTCATCAACCAGCTGCCCGAGGGGTTGCAAAGCCTGTGCGGCCAGAACGGCGTGCGCCTCTCCGGCGGTCAGCGCCAACGTATCGCCATCGCCCGCGCCCTGCTCAAGGACGCCCCCATTTTGATCCTGGACGAAGCCACCTCGGCGCTGGATACGGAATCGGAACAGAAGGTGCAGCAGGCCTTGGAGCAATTGATGCAGGGCCGCACCACCATCACTATCGCCCATCGCCTGTCCACCGTTCAAAACGCCGACCGCATCGTCGTGCTGGATCGGGGCAAAATTGTGGAGACCGGTACTCACGAAGCATTGTTGCAACAGGGAGGTCGTTATGCCGACCTGTACCGGATTCAGTTTGCAGGGCAGGGGGAGCAATCAGCGCCCTAACCGCAAAGGGCCGCAAAAGTTTTATCGCATATCGACCCGTCATTGGTCATCAAGCAGATGTTCAACAAATCGCCGTGGGTTCGCTTAGCGTTCCTTTGCGTCCTTCGAGGTAAAAAAACGGATTTAAACGCAACTCAATCCTTGAGGGTATACTCAGCTCCGCAGTAGGGACACTTGGTCTTGCCGCCACTGTCTTCGATGGGCAGGAACACGCGGGGATGGGAGTTCCACAGGCTCATGCCCGGCATGGGGCAGTGCAGGGGCAGATCGGCCCGGGTAACTTCATAATGATTTTCGGCATTGGGCGGAATCTCCGCCGCGCCGCCGGTGTGTTGTTTTGCCTCCACCTTCGCTCTCCTTAATTGATCAATGTCAGCCAGTGCATGTGCGCTTCACTACGTCCGTGAACCACATCGAAATAGAGACTTTGCAAACGCTCGGTCACCGGGCCACGGCCGCCGCGGCCGATGATGCGCCCATCCAGTTCGCGGATCGGCGTCACCTCGGCGGCCGAGCCGGTGAAAAAGGCCTCGTCGGCGACATAGACCTCGTCGCGGGTGATGCGTTTTTCCTTGATCGTATAACCCAGTTCCTCGGCCAGTTGAATCACTGTGTTGCGGGTAATGCCGTCCAGCGCCGAGGTCAGCTCCGGTGTATAGATCACACGCTCTCGCACCAGGAAAAAATTCTCGGCACTGCCCTCGGAAACATAGCCTTCGCTATCGAGCATGAGCGCCTCGTCGCAGCCCGAGGCCAAGGCCTCCTGCAGGGCCATCATGGAGTTAACGTAATTGGCATTGGTCTTGGACTTGCACATCATGATATTGACGTGATGGCGCGTATACGAAGAGGTGCGCACCTTGATGCCGTTGCGCAGGTTATCTTCACCCATGTAGGTACCCCAGGGCCAGGCGGCGACGATCAAGTGGGTCTGAAGATTGTCGGCGCGCAGCCCCATGCCCTCGGCGCCGTAAAACGCCATGGGACGGATATAGCCGGACTCGAGTTTATTGTCACGCACCACGGCGATGGCGGCCCGATTCACCGCTTCCTTATCGTAGGGTATTTTCATACCCATGATGTGGGCTGAACGAAACAGCCGGTCGGTGTGTTCCTGAAGGCGAAAAATCGCCGGCCCCTTGTCGGTGTTATAGACACGCTCCCCCTCGAACACGCCCATGCCGTAATGCAGGGTGTGGGTCAGCACATGGACAGTGGCCTCGCGCCAGGGAACCAGCTCACCGTCGACCCAGATGACACCGTCCCGATCCGCCATACTCATTCGTTTACTCTCCTTAAAATTCAACATCGTTCGGCCGCGCCGGCGCGGCGAAAGCGTTCTATTCTAGCAAATCGCGCCATATCCGCGTGACACCCCGGCGCCATTCGGCAAAGGGTGCCTCATCCACCACCGCCTCGCGTTCCTGCAGGGCGACGCGATGGACCTCGGAACGATAGGCGCGATAGGCGTCGGCCAACAGCTGGGCGTCCTGAATCTCCAGCAGACCTTCGTCGGACAAGGTCTGTAACAGGCGCACGTTATCGGTCCACTGCAGCAGAGCCGGATGCTTGTGGGCCCAGCGCAATACGGCGTATTGGACCATGAATTCAATATCGGCGATGCCGCCCGGGTCCTGCTTCAGATCGAACATGCCGGGCTGCTTCTTGGCCAGGTTGGCGCGCATCTTGTCGCGCATCTCGCGCACCTCGCGCTGCAACTGGGCGGCATCGCGACGCCGCGACAACACGCGCGTGCGCACGGCCCCGAAGCGCTCGGCCAGCGCCCCGTCGCCCGCCACCAAGCGCGCCCGCACCAGGGCCTGATGTTCCCAGGTCCAGGCCTCTTTTTCCTGATAACCGGCAAAGGCCTCCATGCTGCTCACCAACATGCCGGCGGCGCCGCTGGGGCGCAGTCGCGCGTCCACCTCGTAGAGGGTCCCGGCCGGGGTGTGGGCGGTCATGATGTGGATGATACGCTGACCCAGGCGGGCGAAAAAGACGCTGTTATCCACGCTGTTCTCGCCGTTTGTGGACAGCCCCAGGGCCTTGTCGTCATGCAGAAACACCAAATCCAGATCGGAGCCGTACCCCAGTTCGATACCGCCCAGCTTGCCGTAGCCGATGACGATGAAGCCGAGCTCGCATTCGGGTCCAGCTGCGTTACACTGCGGGCGCCCGTGGCGCTGCACCAGGTAATCGTAGGCGATGCGTACCACCTGCCCCAATACCGCCTCGGCGATCTCGGTGAGGTGGTCCGACACCATCATCAGCGGGAAGGCCCCCATCACGTCGGCGGCCGCCACGCGCAGCACATTGGCCTGCTTGAAATGGCGCAGGGCGTCCATCTGCTGTTCCAGATCGTCGTCCAGGTGCGCCAGGGCCTGATTCAACTCCGCCTCCAGACCGGCGCGGTCCAGCGGCGCATACAGGCTGCGCGCGTCGAGTAGCTCGTCCAGCAGAATGGGATAACGGGCCAAATGACGGGCGATCCAGGGGCTGGCGGCGCACAGCTGCACCAGCTGCGACAAGGCCATGGGGTTTTCCACCAGCAGGGCCAAATAGGCGGTGCGGCGCGCAATGGCCTCGAGCAGATTGACCACCCGCGCCAGTACCTGGGCCGGCTGCGCCTCTGCCGCCACCGCGCCGAGCAACAACGGCATCAAGCGATCCAGACGTTCATGACCGCGTTTGGACAGGCTGCGAAACGCCGCCCCCTCGCGCAGCCGCTGCAATATGCGCAAGGCCTCCTCGGGCTGGTCGTAGCCCTGCTGCTGCAACAATTCGGCCGCCGCCGCGGCGCTGGCCGAGCCGTTCCAGACGGCATCGAACTCGGACCCCTGCTCGGCGGCCTGTTCGCGCTGCGGCGCCACGAACACCTGTTCGAAGGCGTCGTGCACGGCGGCCATCTGCGCGCGCAGTTCGCGCTCAAAGGCATACCATTCCTCATACCCCATGGCCAGCGCCAGGCGTTGCCGATCGATATCGTTATTCGGCAGGGTATGGGTCTGCTGGTCGGCCATGGCCTGGAGCCGGTTCTCGGCGCGGCGCAAAAACACATAGGCCGTCTTCAAGGTCTCCACCACGTAGCGCGGCAGGGAATCCAATTGCGCCAGCAGGCTCAGCACCTCCTGAATAGGACGAATCTGCAGGCCGCGGTCACGGCCGCCGCGGATTAACTGGTAGGCCTGGCCGATAAACTCCACTTCGCGGATGCCGCCCGGGCCGAGCTTGATATCGTCCTCCATACCCTTGCGCTTGACCTCGCGGGCGATCATCTCCTTCATTTCGCGCAGGGATTCGAACGAGCCGTAGTCGAGATAGCGGCGATAGACAAAGGGCCGCAGGATCTCCATCAATTCTTCGCCAGCGGCGCGGTCACCGGCGATCACCGCCGCCTTGATCATGGCATAGCGCTCCCATTCGCGGCCGTGCACCTGGTAATAGTTTTCCATGGCAGCGAAGCTGATGGCCAAGGGCCCGGTGTCGCCGAAGGGCCGCAGGCGCATATCGACGCGGAATACATAGCCCTCGGGAGTGCGCTGATCCAGGGCGGTGATGAGACGCCGTCCCAGGCGCAGAAAATATTCGCCATTGCTCAGCTGCTTGGGTCCACCCTCGGTCTTGCCTTCTTCCGGATAGGCGAAGATCAAATCGATATCGGAGGAATAATTCAGCTCGCCGGCGCCCAGCTTGCCCATGCCCAGCACCACCATGTGCTGCGCACGGCCGCTGTCTTCGCCCCTGGGCTCACCGAATTCACCACACTGCCAAGCGTGCAGGCACTTTATCGCCTCGTCCACACATGCGGCGGCCAGGGCGGAGAGATCGCGCAGGGTCTCGTCCAAGTCGGCCCAGCCGGCCAGGTCACGCCAGGCGATACGCACCATTTCGCGCCGGCGAAACCGGCGCAGGCTCACGCCCAGGCTGTTGTCGTCAGTCACGTCAGCCAACATCCGAGCCAGTTGTGCGGCGAAATAGCCGGGCTGGCACCGCGCCTGCAAGTGACCGTTGTCAACCAGCTCGGCGAGCATGGCCGGGTAGCGCACGCAGGTCTTGGCGACGAAATCGCTGCAGGCCCAGACCTTGGCCAGGGCGGCGCCCAGGGCTTCATCCTGGGCCAGGCGCACGGCGGCGTCGGACGCGGCATCACAATAAGACTGCCACTCGCGCGTCACGCTCTCCTGCAGCGCGGCGGGCAACGACTGTAAGGCGGTCTGCGGCAGGGCCACGGGGTGGTTTTCACTAGCCATAGATCAATCGAATATTTCTTTAAAAAAATAATAGCTTAGACTCGGATCGCGCGTGCCGAACGAGTCTTCCGGGATCATAGCATTTCTCAAGTTGCCCCCTCTAACGCCGATACCTTTCAACGAACCTCTTGTCGCCACGAATACGGAACCTCGGACAACATGGAACTCAAAGACTACCTGAAAATCATGGTCATGAAAGACGCTTCTGACCTCTATCTCACCACCGGCGCGCCCCCCAGCGCCAAAATCCAGGGCCAGCTGGTGCCGCTGGAAAAGACCCCGCTGGAGCCCGGCCGCGTGATGGAAATCGCGCAACAAATCATGAGCGAGGAGCAGAAGCAGGACTTCAAGGATCGTCCCGAATGCAACCTGGCCATTTCCGAAACGGGGATCGGCCGCTTTCGTGTCAACATCTTTCAGCAGCGCAACCAGGCCGGCATGGTGATCCGCGCTATCAAGACCGACATCCCCAACTGGCAGGATCTGGGCCTGCCCGAGGTGCTGACCAAGCTGGTGATGCAAAAGCGCGGCCTGGTGTTGTTCGTGGGTGGCACCGGCTCGGGCAAGTCGACCTCGCTGGCGGCGCTGATCGACCACCGCAACAGCAACAGCGCCGGCCACATCATCACCATCGAAGACCCGATCGAATTCGTGCACAAGCACAAGAAGTCCATCGTCAACCAGCGCGAGGTGGGGGTGGACACTGCCAGTTTTGAAGACGCCCTGAAGAATACCCTGCGCCAGGCGCCGGACGTGATCCTGATCGGTGAGATCCGCGACCGCGAGACCATGGAGCACGCCATCGCCTTCGCCGAGACCGGCCACCTGGCCATCTCCACCCTGCACGCCAATAACGCCAACCAGGCCCTGGACCGCATTATCAACTTCTTTCCCGAAGAGCGCCGCCATCAATTATTGATGGACCTGTCGCTCAACATCCGCGGCTTCGTCTCGCAACGCCTGATCCCCACCGTGGACGGCAAGCGCGCCGCCGCCATCGAGGTGCTGCTAGGCACCCCGATGATCTGCGACCTGATCCTGAAGGGCGAGATCCACACCATTAAAGAGGTGATGGAAAAATCGGAAAACATCGGCATGCGCACCTTCGACGCCGCACTCTACCATCTCTACAAAGACGGCCGTATCACCCTGGAGGAGGCACTGCGCAATGCCGACTCGCCCAACAATCTGCGTCTGCGTATCGATCTCGAAGAAAAGGGCACCAACCTGGCAGACAAAGAGACCAACCTCTCCTTGGCGGATGACGATGGGGACGGCAGCAATCCCTCGGGGCTATCGCTGGAATAAATCCAATTTGCAATACGCCACCACCCTTATAGAGTAGATATCGGCATGGCGGAGGACACGCGCCCGGAGACCGTCAAACCGGCCTCAGCGACGCCGTCCCCGGCACACACCGGCCACCACGCCCAACACCGCCAGCCACAGCGGATGCAACCCGCCGCCGCCGACGATGGGGGCATTTCGGCTGGCGTTCGAGAGCGACACATCCGATGTCGCCGAACCATCGGTAGCGGGCGTGGGATCGCTGCTGTCTGACGGCGCATCCTGAACCCCTTCACCGGCGCCCTGGACAGCGAGGGCGATGGGGTCTTCGATCACCCCCAGGCTGCGGTTCAAATCGAAGCGGTCATTGTCGCGCAGGACCAGGGTGATGGTCTTGGTGACACGGTCGATGGTGCCGGTGGTGACTTGCGGATCCGGCCCCGCGCCCAGCGTCTCCCACACTTGATTGATATTCAGTTTGCGAATCACCGCATCCGAGGCGATCTGCGCGTCCACGGGCAGACGGATCGTCACCACGGTGCCGTTTAGATTGGCATCGGGATCGGTCGGCACATTTTCCACGCTAAAGCGGAATACGCCCAGCGGCTGGGAGTAATCCACATCCGGCAGGGTAATCTGCTTCTCACCGGCGATGGTGCCGCTACCCTGCGCAACTTGGATAATGATGTCGCTGCTGACCGGTGCATTGGTAATGGAAATATTCATGGTGGCCGCAGCGGAGCAGGCCCCCGAGTCATCACAGGCACGAAAGGTGAACCGGTCGCTGCCGGTGGCGTCGGGCCGTGCGGTATAGGTGAACAAGGTACCCGCGGGGCCGCCCCCCAGACTGACAGTGCCCAACTGGGGATTCTGTACGATCTCAAAGCTCAGGGGGTCGCCGTCCACGTCAGTCGCCGCGAAATTCGAGCTTACCGTCGCGCCGGCGTCGGCCGTCAACAAGGCGCCGCTGGCCTCCGGCGGGTTGTTCTCGGTCGAGGCCTGCTGATTGCTGAGCGGAGGCGCAGTGACCACATTCAGCGGCGCCACGGCACTGGACTCGAAGGCGCCGATATCGCAGCTGCCGTCGCTGCGTGCGTAGCCGCGCTGATCGATGTCCGGACAGAGGCTGTTATCCGCGGCGTCGATGGCGTCGCTGTTGGCTTCCAGGGCATGGGTGAGGGTCGGGCCGCCGTTGTCCGTCAGCGAGACCAGGGCCGCCACGCCGCCGGAGATACTGCTGGCGTCGCTGCCCAGCTCGCAACTCGCGTCGCTATCCAAGTTGTTGCCCAGGGAAATCAGTTCGCCGTCATTGGAACAGTCGCCCCCCGTGTTATTGTCGGCAACGATCGTATTGGTCAGGCGCAGCGGCACCGCACCGCGCACGAAAATACCGCCCCCGCCCGGGGAAGGCGAGTCATCGCTGCTGTCGATACCGAAGGCGGTGTTGTCGGTAACGGTCACGTTCACCAGCCGGTTGCCGCCCGACGAAATGCCGAAATTGCTGTTACCACTGCTGTAAAACAACCCGCCGCCATAGCGTGTCGCCGTATTGCCGCTGAGGGTGGTATTGGTGATGCGCAGATTGCCGATCAGGTGATAAACGGCGCCGCCGTCGAGAAACACCCGGTTATCGCTGATGGTACTGTTGTTGATCACCATCGTATTGAACAGCGCCGAATTGTAGATCCCGCCGCCGAAGCTTGTGACCAGGCTATCCGAGAGTTGGTTTGCGCGAAGGGTGGTGTAGTTGATGGTGACATCACCGTCCTGGTTCATAATGCCGCCGCCGGTGCTCAGCGCCAGATTACCGCTGATCACACTGCGATTGACCTCCAGCGTACCGCGGAAATTGCTGATGCCGCCGCCCTGACCGAAGGTGATATTGCCGGTGATGTGGCTGTCATTGACGGTAAGCGTGCCCTCGTTATTATTGATACCTCCGCCGCTGCTCGACTGGCCCAGTGAGCCATTGCGCACGGTCACGCCATTGAGCGTCAGCGTGGCGTTGGCAAGGACGTGGAGGACGCGGTCTTCGCGCATACCGTCGATGACCACATCGTCGGCACCGGCGCCGTTGATGGTGATCTCACTGCCACTGACGATGTCGAGGTCGCCGCTTTCCCCCGCGTCCTCTTCGGCGCCGAGCACACTCAAATTATAAAGCCCGGCCGGCACGTTGATCTCATCGGGCTCGGAATTGGCATTGGCCTGTTGAACGGCGGCGCGCAGACTGCAGCCGCCACTTGCTATCAAACACACACCATCCGAGGTATCGTTATCGATGGCGTCGACGGTGGTGTTGACGTTGAACACCGCGGCGGACGCGGACGTGACAGCGGCACACCCCAACAGACATATAGTTGCACAAACCCAGCGACGTGACATGAACATCCCCTACACCCTCCTTGCTGAACAGACGAACGGCGTCTGCCTGACAAAGTGTTATTATTTGCATGGCCACTTGGGACTGGCCTGCTCTCCCAATTACAAAGCTTTATATATTTATCCCAAACGCAAAACCATTCTAGCATCCATGCGCCCCAGGGCCTAGCTGAACCGCTGTTCCCGCGGGGCTGGCCTGAGTTACAATGGCCGGCACCGGTTATTCGATAAAAACAGCTCAGGAATCATAGCGATAATGAAGGTACTCGTCATCGGCGGCGGCGGTCGCGAACACGCCTTGGCATGGAAGGCGGCCCAATCGCCCCAGGTAGACAGGGTCTTCGTCGCGCCCGGCAATGCCGGTACGGCGCGCGAGCCCGGCCTGGAAAACCTCGCCATCGGCGCGGAAGATGTGGCAGCGCTGGTGGATTTCGCCCGCCGCCAGGGCATCGATCTCACCATCGTCGGGCCCGAGGCGCCGCTGGTGCGTGGTCTGGTAGACGCCTTCCAGGCCGCCGGCCTGCCCTGCTTCGGCCCGACACAGGCCGCGGCCCAGCTGGAAGGGTCCAAGGTCTTTACCAAGGATTTTCTCGCCCGCCATCATATTCCCACCGCCGCCTACGCCAACTTCACCGAGATCGAGCCGGCGCTGGCCTATTTGCGCGAGCAGGGTGCCCCCATCGTCATCAAGGCCGACGGTCTGGCCGCCGGCAAGGGGGTGATCATCGCCATGACGCTGGCAGAGGCGGAGGCGGCGGTGCGCGACATGCTGGCCGGCAACGCCTTCGGCGCGGCGGGCCATCGTGTGGTGATCGAAGAGTTCCTCGACGGCGAAGAGGCCAGTTTCATCTGCATGGTGGACGGCCAGCACATCCTGCCCATGGCCACCAGTCAGGATCACAAGCGCGTCGGCGAGGGCGACAGCGGCCCCAACACCGGCGGCATGGGGGCCTATTCGCCGGCACCGGTGGTGACGCCCGCGGTGCATGCGCGCATCATGCGCGACGTTATCGAGCCCACGGTCAAGGGCATGGCGGCGGAAGGCCACCCCTATACCGGTTTTCTCTATGCCGGCCTGATGATCAGCGCCGACGGCGCCCCCAAGGTGATCGAATACAATTGCCGCTTCGGCGATCCCGAGACCCAGCCCATCATGCTGCGCCTCAGGTCCGACCTGGTGGCGCTGTGCCGACTGGCCCTGGACGGGCGTCTCGACCAGGCCGAGGCCGAGTGGGACAGCCGTGCCGCCCTGGGCGTGGTGCTGGCGGCGGACGGCTATCCCGGGAGTTACGCCAAGGGCGCGGTGATCCAGGGTCTGGATGACGCCGAGACGGACGATGCCAAAATCTTCCACGCCGGTACCGCTTTGCAAGACGGCCAGGTGGTCACCGCCGGCGGGCGGGTACTGTGCGCCACCGCCCTGGGCGAAACCGTCTGCGCGGCTCAAGCCCGGGCCTACGAACTGGCGCAAACGCTCCATTGGGACGGCATGTTTTATCGTAAGGATATCGGCTACCGCGCCGTGGCGCGCGAACAGGGCGTATGAGGCCGTGGCAATTGCGCCGAGCCGTGCGCGCCCTGCGTCACGGTGGCGTCATCGCCTATCCTACCGAGACCGTATTCGGCCTGGGCTGTGACCCACTGGACGCCCTGGCCGTGGAGCGCATCCTTGACCTGAAACAACGGCCGGCGGAAAAAGGATTGATCCTGATCGGCGCCACCCTGGAGCAACTGTTGCCCTATATCGCCGTCGACGATGCCGCACTGCTGAACAAACTGGCGGCACCCCAGGCGCGCGCCACCACCTGGATCTGTCCGCTCAGAACGCGTGTCCCGTCCTGGCTATGCGGCAGCCACAGTTCCATCGCGGTGCGCATCACCAACAGCCCTGTCGCCCGACAGCTCTGCCGGCAGTTCGGCAGCGCCCTGGTCTCCACCAGCGCCAACCCGGCCGGCCTGCGCCCGGCCAGCGACGCGCTGACGGTGCGGCGCTATTTCGGCGACCGACTTGATTACATCCTCAGCGACCGCTGTGACCGTCATGCCCGGCCGAGCCGCATCGTGGATCTGGTCAGCGATACAGTAATCCGCGCCTAGGCGACATGCGGCGCCAGGGGGAACCTGCTAGAATCTTGCCGCTAATCCAATGAAGTTATAGGGAAGGGGTCATGAGTACACCGGATGTCCATGCCGTCAAAGAGTATCTATTAAGACTACAGAACAAGATCTGCGATGAACTAGAGGCCGAAGACGGCGAGGCTCGTTTCACGGAAGATGCCTGGGAGCGCGAACAGGGCGGCGGCGGCCGCACCCGGGTGCTCAGCGAAGGGGCGGTATTCGAACAGGCCGGGGTCAATTTCTCCCATGTCTTCGGCAATCAGATGCCGGCCTCGGCCACCGCCCACCGCCCGGAACTGGCCGGGCGCACGTTTCAGGCCATGGGCGTGTCGCTGGTCATCCATCCGCGCAATCCCTATGTGCCGACCTCGCACGCCAATGTGCGTTTTTTCATCGCCGAAAAAGAGGGCGCCGCGCCCATCTGGTGGTTCGGCGGCGGCTTCGACCTGACACCCTATTACCCTTTCGAGGACGACGTACTGCACTGGCACCGCATCGCCCGCGACGCCTGCCAAGCCTTCGGCAAGGAGGTCTACCCGCGCTTCAAGAAATGGTGCGACGAATATTTCTATCTCAAGCACCGCGACGAGACCCGCGGCGTCGGCGGCCTGTTTTTCGATGACCTGAATGAGTGGGGCTTCGAGCAGAGCTTCGGCTTTATCCGCAGTGTGGGCGATCACTATATTCAGGCCTACCGCCCCATCGTGGCACGCCGCAAGGACACCGAATACGGTGCGCGCGAACGGGATTTTCAACTCTACCGCCGCGGTCGCTACGTGGAATTCAATCTGGTCTATGACCGCGGCACCTTGTTCGGCCTGCAGACCGGCGGCCGCACCGAGTCCATCCTCATGTCCCTGCCGCCGCTGGTGCGCTGGCAATACAACTGGCAGCCCGAACCCGGCAGCCCCGAGGCAGACCTATACGAACATTACCTCAAACCACGAGACTGGCTGGGCCGTCACGGCTGACCGCGAAAAAGGCCTTAAGGGGCCTTTTTTTTTGGCGCTCCAAAACCTCCTTATCCTTCGCTCCATCGAAAAACCCGATCACAATTATCGGTTATTTTTTCATTAAAAACATATAGATATATATTGACCTGATTTTAGACCAAGTCTAATATGGAGACCGGCTTAGCAATCCGGCCGCACTCTCACAAAACCGCACAATACGCTTTTTAGGAAGGAGTTTGACAATGAAAATCCACACACGGAACCTGCTGATGGGCAGCGCGGCGGCATTCATGCTCACCGCCTACAGCGGCGCCTACGCCAACCAAGCCCTGCCCCAGGATGTCCCCGCACCGGCGCACAACCCCACCACCGCCGCCAAGGTGGGATTGGGCAAACAGCTCTATTTCGACCCGCGCCTGTCCATCGACGGTACGGTGTCCTGCAATTCCTGCCACAACGTCATGTCCAGCGGCACCGACAACCGCCCCACCTCGGTGGGTGTGGACGGCCAGCGCGGCGGTCGCAATGCGCCCACCGTGTGGAACGCCGCCTTCATGACCGCCCAGTTTTGGGACGGCCGCGCCGCCACCCTGGAAGACCAAGCCAAGGGACCGCCCCTCAACCCCATTGAAATGGGCATGCCCAGCGCTGAGGCCGTGGAAGAACGGCTGCAACAAATCCCCGGCTATGTGCAACAGTTCGAGGCCGTGTTCGGCGGCCAGGACGCAGTCAGCTACGACAATATGGCGCGCGCCATCGCCGCCTTCGAGCGCACCCTGGTCACCCGCAACAGCCCTTTTGACCGCTATGTGAAGGGCGACAAGCAGGCGCTTTCGGCACAGGCCCAGCGTGGCATGAAGCTGTTCCAACAGACCGGCTGTAACGCCTGCCATAGCGGCGCCAACTTCGCCGGGCCGCTGTCACTGCCCATGGGCGAGGGCTTCTACCAGATGTTTCCCAGCTTCGACAGCGAGTACACCGAAAAGTACCAGCTGAAACAGGATAAGGGCCGCTTTGAGGCCACCGGCGACGAGGCCGACATGCACATGTGGAAGGTGCCGACGTTGCGTAACGTGGCGCTGACTGCACCCTATTTCCATAACGGGTCGGTGCAGACCCTGGACGAGGCGGTACGCGTCATGGCCAAGACCCAGCTCGACCGTGCGCTGAACGATCAGGAAGTCGCCGATATGGTGGCCTTTCTCAACAGCCTGACGGGTGAGTTCCCCGACATCACCCTGCCGCGCCTACCCGACACCCCCAACAGCAGCATCGTCGGCGCGGTTAAGTAAGGCGTCGTTGCGCCTCCCACCCCACTTTGGGCGCCCCCGGGCGCCCTTTTTTATTCGCGCGTCGACAACACAATCAACATGCGCAGAAACTCGGCGATCTCCTCGCGGAAGATGTCGTTGTGATCTTCGATCAGACGCTTGTCGACACGGATATTGAGATAGGGATTGCGCACCGCAGTGCGCCCCAAATGCACCAATTCGGTGGACCCATAGGGTTGCACGCCACCTTCCTGTTGCTGGCGCCAGACATCCTGCACGCCAGTGTAGGCCGGCGCCTGCTGGCGCGCTGCCGGCCGCAGCTCATGACTCAGCAAGGGGTCGAAATGGCCCACCGTGTGACGGTCCGCCGCACCTTCCTGATAACGCAGCGGCCGCTGGCAGTCGTCGCGCTCGATGCTGTCATGGTTCTCCAACAAGGTGGAGAAAAAACGCCCGACCGGAAAGGCCAGCTTGGTGGCGTAATCCGATTCCGAGGTCAAGATCACCAGCCGCGGCCGCTGCTCGGGAAAATAGCTGCAACGCGCCTGGGCCAGATCGTACAGCGGCGCATAACGCAGCGCCTCGAAGGCGGGGTTGAGCAATACCACCAGGTCGCCGAAGCCCTTGGCGCTATCGACGAAACTCTTGCCGGCGCGGCTGTCGACAAAACGATCGGCCAGGATCTGGGCCGTGGCGCTGTAGACCGCCGCGCCACCGAAGCTGTGCCCCACCACCACCAGGCGGCTCTTGATGGGCGGCTCCTGGGTGTTTTTCACATTGCTGATTTCCTCCAGGCGCAACAGCAACTCGGCCATGCCCAGATGCCCCACATCCTGGGCCGTATTTTTACGCTCCCAAAAGGTGAGTTGATTTAATACCGGCACGTCGACCGACTCGCCGCGCCAGCCCACATAGACACCCACCACCCGGCGCGGCGTCTTGTTTTCCGCCCGGCTGAGCTGACTTTCCAACTCGCTCAGCTGTGCCAGGCTGTGTTTGAAACTTTCCACATTGGAATCCTGCGGCCGGGCGTCGTGATGCCAGCCGTGGACGAAGACATTGATGAGCAGGCTCTGCTTCGCCGCCACGACATAGAGTTCGTTCAGCAAGGCCTGCAGCTGGGCGCGATCGCGCAGCTGACCCTGATCATCGATCTCGACAAAACCGAGCAGATATTGACGCTCGCTGTCGGGCTGGTGGATCTGGATGGCGTGGGCCTCACAGTTCTGCGATACCGTGGCCAGACAGGGGCTGAATTGATGCCGGTAGAGCTCGTTGGCGGCGCAGCCGCTGAGTAAGAACACACAGACGGCGAGCCCCGTCGCGCGAATCGAAGCGGATAGCACCATTCTCAACCCTCCCTGCTACACGTTTGTTTATTGTTGTTGACCGGAAGTCTGTCGGATCGAGGATGAATGGGCGGCGGGAGAGCGGCCCAAACATCCCCCTGAACCCGACAGTCGCCCAGCGTCGATGTCAATCGGAATCCGCTGCCACAGCGGCATCGCAATCCAGTGTAGTCCATACCGGCACATCCTGATCGAGCTGCACCGCCGCCAGACAACCGCCCCACAGACAGCCGCCGTCCAGCGACAGGGCATTGTTCCACTCCCCCACCCCGAGGGTCGACCAATGACCGAACACGATACGGTGAGCGGCGTTGTTACGCCCGGGCACCTGGAACCAGGGCAAGGTCCCCGCCTGCTGTGTGCCCGGCGCGCCCTTGGCCGTTAATTCGAGGCGGCCGTCGGGATAACAATAGCGCAAGCGGGTAAAGACGTTGGTAATAAACCGCAACCGGTCGATGCCCTGCAAATCATCGGACCACCGGTCAGGCTGGTTGCCGTACATGACGCGCACGAATTCATGATAATCGGGGCCGCGCAACTTGGCTTCCAACTCCCGCGCGCAGCGTTGCGCGGTGGCCAGATCCCATTGCGGCGCCAGACCGGCATGGACCATGATGCAACCCAGCTCGGCATCATAGTGCAGCAACGGGCGATGGCGCAGCCAGGTCATCAGCTCATCCCGATCCGGGGCATTGAGAATGGCGTCCAGCGTGTCCTTTTTTAATTCCTTGCCGCAGCCTTCGGCCTTGGCCAATAAGTGCAGATCATGATTGCCCAGCACCGCCACGGCGGCCTCGCCCAACCCTTTGACGAAGCGCAGGGTCGCCAGCGATTGGGGGCCGCGATTGACCAGATCGCCGCAGAACCACAAACGGTCGCGTTGTGGGTCAAAGTCCATCACCTGCAATAGCTGTTGCAGTTCATCGAAGCAGCCTTGCACATCGCCGATGGCATACACCGCCATAGCCACACTCTCCTATTTGTTCAGCGGCGGCACCTGCAACCAAAAGGTCACCGGACCGTCGTTCACCAGGGCCACCTGCATGTCGGCGCCGAAGCGGCCGGTGGCCACCTGCACATCGGCACAGCGCGCCTGATCCACCAGATAATTAAACAACCGTTCACCGTCCTCGGGCGCCGCCGCCGGGCTGAAACTGGGGCGCGTGCCCTTGCGCGTATCCGCCGGCAGGGTGAACTGCGGCACCAGCAACAGGCCGCCGCGGATATTGCTGACACTGAGGTTCATGTTGCCACCCGCATCGGGAAAGACGCGGTAGGTCAGCAGGCGTTCCAGCAAACGATCGGCCTGGGCCTCGCCGTCGCCGCGTTCCACACCGACCAAGACCAGCAGGCCGCACTCGATGCAGCCGACGACCTCATCCTCCAGCGCAACACTGGCCTGACTGACACGCTGTAACAGCCCAATCATGCCAGGCGCTCCGCCAGGCGGTCGGCGGCGTCCACCAGGGCACCGAGGATGTCGGGCTCGCTGGCGGAATGGCCGGCGGCGTCGATAATCTGCAGCTCGGCCTGGGGCCAGGCCGCGTGCAATTCCCAGGCGCTCTCGACAGGGCAGACCATGTCATAGCGGCCATGGATGATAATACCGGGGATATGCTGCAAACGGTGCGCATCGCGCAGGATCTGGTTCTCTTCGAGAAAGCTGTTATTGACGAAGTAGTGGCACTCGATGCGCGCCAGACTGAGGGCGGTGAAGGGATCACCGAAATGATCCACCACGGATTGTGACGGCCTCAGGGTGGCGCAGCGCCCCTCCCACAAGGACCAGGCCTTGGCTGCGGCCATGCGCTCCAGCTCGTTGTCGGAGGTCAAACGGCGATAAAACGCCGCCAACAAATCGTCCTGCTCGGCCGCGGGGATGGGTTTGACATAGGCCTGCCAGTAATCGGGAAAAATCCGCGAGGCGCCTTCCTGATAGAACCACTGGATCTCGCGCGGTCGACACAAAAAAATACCGCGCAACACCAGGCCCAGCACCCGCCCGGGATGGGTTTCGGCATAGACCAAGGCCAGGGTCGAGCCCCAGCTACCGCCGAATACCAGCCATGCGTCGATACCCAGTTTTACGCGGATGCGTTCCATGTCGGCGACCAAGGCCTGAGTGGTGTTGCCCTGCAGCTCGGCATGGGGCGAGGACCGGCCGCAGCCGCGCTGATCGAACAAAATGATGCGGTATTTGCCGGGATTGAAAAAACGGCGATGATAGGGCTCGCAGCCCGAGCCCGGCCCGCCATGAAGAAACACCACCGGCATGCCGTGCGGGTTGCCGCACTCCTCGATGTGCAGCGTATGCGGTGGATCAACGGCGACGCGATGATTGACGTAGGGTTCGATTGCGGGATACAGATCGGCCATGCCTTATCTCGTGCTGCTTACCTGTCTCCACTATACCGTCCGAACGCGTGCGCAGGTAGGGTGCGCGCGGCGCACCCCATTGATCACAGCCTCTGCAACACTCAATTTAGCGTGACGCGCGCTTACGTTCGTGCTCCTTGAGCAGTTTCTTGCGCAGACGAATGTGGTTGGGCGTCACCTCCACCAGCTCGTCTTCGTCGATGAATTCCAGCGCCTGTTCCAGACTGTGACGGATGGGCGGCGTCAGGGTCAGGGCCTCGTCGGTGCCGGCGGCGCGGACGTTGGTGAGCTGCTTGGCCTTGAGGGGGTTGACCACCAGGTCGTTGTCGCGCGAGTGGATGCCGATGATCATGCCTTCGTAGACCTCTTCGCCGTGACCGATGAACAGACGGCCGCGGTCCTGCAGGTTGAACAGGGCATAGGCCAAGGCCTTGCCCGGGCCATTGGCGATCAATACGCCGTTGTTGCGCGAACCGAAATCACCGCTCTTCATGGGACCGTAGTGGTCAAAGACGCTGAACATCAGGCCCGAGCCCTGGGTGGCGGTAAGGAACTCGGTACGAAAACCGATCAGACCGCGCGAGGGAATAATAAAGTCGACGCGTACGCGGCCTTTGCCGTCGGGCACCATATTATTCATGATGGCGCCGCGCGTGCCCAGCTTTTCCATGACCGTGCCCTGGTGCTGATCTTCCACGTCCACCGTGAGCTGCTCGAAGGGCTCATGCTTCTCGCCGTCCACCTCGCGGATGATCACCTCGGGGCGCGACACGCCCAGCTCGAAACCCTCGCGGCGCATGTTTTCGATCAACACCGACAGGTGCAACTCGCCGCGGCCGGAGACGCGGAACTTGTCCGGATCTTCGGTGGGGGCGACGCGCAGGGCGACATTGTGGATCAGCTCCTTCTCCAGGCGTTCCTTGATATTGCGCGAGGTGACGAACTTGCCGTCCTTGCCGGCGAAGGGCGAGTTATTCACCTGAAAGGTCATGCTCACGGTGGGCTCGTCCACCGACAGCGGCGCCAGCGCCTCCACCGCATTGGGATCACACAGGGTATCGGAGATATTGAGCCCTTCGATGCCGGTAAAGCAGATGATGTCGCCGGCCTGGGCCTCGTCCACCTCGATGCGCTCCAGGCCGAGAAAACCGAGCAGCTGCAGGATACGGCCGTTGCGGCGCTTGCCGTTCTTGTCCACGATCACCACCTGGGTGTTGGTCTTGACCCGGCCGCGGCTGATGCGGCCGATGCCGATGACACCTACGTAGCTGTTGTAGTCCAGCTGCGAGACCTGCAATTGGAAGGGGTCTTCGAGCTCCACCTGGGGCGGATGGACCTTATCGATGACGGTCTGAATCAGCGGTGACAGATCGCCCTCGCGCACGCTGTCGTCCAGACCGGCGAAGCCGTTCAGGCCCGAGGCGTAGACCACGGGGAAATCGAGCTGCTCGTCACTGGCGCCGAGGCGGTCGAACAGGTCGAAGGTCTGGTCCAGCACCCATTGCGGGCGGGCGCCGGGACGGTCGATCTTGTTGATCACGACGATGGGTTTGAGGCCGCGCTGCAACGCCTTTTCGGTGACGAAGCGGGTCTGGGGCATGGGGCCCTCCACCGAATCCACCAGCAGCAGCACCGAATCGACCATCGACAACACACGCTCAACCTCGCCGCCGAAGTCGGCATGGCCCGGGGTGTCGACGATGTTGATGTGATAGTCGCCCCAGTTGATGGCGGTGGGCTTGGCCAAGATGGTAATGCCGCGCTCACGCTCTTGGTCGTTGGAATCCATGGCGCGCTCTTCCAGCTGGGTGCGTTCGCCCAGGGTGTCAGACTGCTTCAGGAGCTGATCCACCAGGGTGGTCTTGCCATGGTCGACGTGGGCAATGATGGCGATATTACGGAGATTTTCGATCACAGCGGGACCTCAAAGAAAGAAGGAATGCAAAAATGACGCGGGATTATAGCGTAAATCGGGGTTCAATACCCGGATTTATGGGCGCGGCGGCGATGTCTTGAGGCTGTCACATGGTGCGCGTATAACTCGCGTCATAGGCTTTTCAGATGAGGTGAGGCATGAAATTCATCATCAAGCAGTGGCCCGACCAAAGCGCCACACTCATGACCGAGAACGGCTATGCACTGGCTACGTTCGACAGCCTGAGCGAGGCGCGGTACGCCTGCGCAGAGTGGGACAGGACCCACAAGGAACGCGGCTACGAAGTGCGTACCGAGGCCATCCGCTAAGCGGGAGTCAGACTTTCCAGCGGCCAGCGCGCCCGGGCCTGGATCACCAGGGGCTCGGTCTGCCCGGCGGCAAGCCGCAGGCAGCCGGCATAGGCGATCATGGCGCCGTTGTCGGTGCAAAATTCGGCGCGCGGATAATACAACCGCAGGCCACGCTCCTCGGCCAGCCGTTGCAGCCGCCGACGCAGGCGGCGGTTGGCGCTGACGCCACCGGCCAGCACCAGGCGTTTCAGGCCGGTATGTTCCAGGGCGCGGCGGCATTTGATGGCCATGGTCTCAGCCACGGCCTCCTCGAAGGCGCGGGCGATGTCGGCCTTGGTCTGCGCATCATCGCCATTTTGGGCCAGGGTATTGACAGCGAAGGTCTTGAGGCCGCTGAAGCTGAAATCCAGGCCCGGCCGGTTGGTCATGGGGCGGGGAAACTGGAAACGTTCAGGATCGCCCTGCTCGGCCAGCCTCGAGATGGCCGGACCGCCCGGATAGCCCAACCCCAACAGCTTGGCGGTCTTGTCGAAGGCCTCGCCGACAGCATCGTCCACCGTATCCCCCAGCAGGGCATAGCGCCCCACCCCGTCGACCCGCACCAACATGCTATGGCCGCCCGACACCAGCAGGGCAACGAAGGGAAAATCCGGCGCTTCGGCTTCCAGCATCGGTGCCAGCAGATGGCCCTCCATATGGTGCACGGCGACCGCCGGCACGCCCCAGGTCCAGGCCAGGCTGCGGCCGATGGCGGCGCCCACCAGCAGGGCGCCGATCAGGCCGGGACCGGCGGTATAGGCGATGCCGTCGATGTCGGTCTTGGCCAGGCCGCTTTGGGCCAGCACCCGATCGATCAGCGGCAGGGTCTTGCGCACATGGTCGCGGGAGGCCAGCTCGGGCACCACGCCGCCGTAATCCAGATGCAGCTCGATCTGGCTGTGCAGGGCGTGGCCCAGCAGCCCGCGTTCGCTGTCATAGACGGCAAGCCCGGTTTCGTCGCAGGAGGTTTCGATTCCCAATATACGCATTTATACTTTCTCCATTGGCGCCGCTATTCTAACAGCAGAAAATACCAACCAGATCTATCACTTGCACGTCAGTAGGCTATAATGCCGGGCTATTGTCCGAAACAGAGTTCGATGTGATTATGATCCGAGTCAGCGGCTTAACCAAGATTTTTGCGGGCGGCCACAAGGCCATCGACGATCTCTCGCTGAAGGTAGAGCAGGGGGAGATCCTGGCACTGCTGGGCCCAAACGGGGCGGGCAAGACCACCACCATCCGCGTGCTGACCACGCTCAGCGGTTTCGACGAGGGCGACGTTGAGGTAGCGGGCCACAATGTCGACCGCGATCCCGAAAAAGTCCGCGCCGCCATCGGCCTGGTGGCGCAACAAACCGGCGTGGATTATTTCCTCACCGGGCGCGAGAACCTGGTGCTACAGGGCCAGCTTTACCGCATGGCGCGGCGCGATATTGACGCCCGCATCGAGGAATTGGCCGGCTATTTCGAGCTGGACGGCGCCCTGGACCGCCAGGTGATGACCTATTCCGGCGGTATGCGGCGCAAGCTGGACATCGCCACGGCCCTGATCCACCGCCCCCAGCTGCTATTCCTGGATGAGCCCACCCTGGGCCTGGACATCAAAAGCCGCCAGAACCTGTGGCGACTCATCGAAACGCTGAACCGGGAACACGGCCTGACCATCCTGCTCACCACCCACTATCTGGAAGAGGCGGACCACCTCAGCCACCGCGTGGCGATTATCAACCAAGGCCGGATCCAAGTGATCGATGCCGCCGAGCATCTAAAAGACGCCATTCACGGCGACGCAGTGATTCTCAATTTCGACAGCCAGGACCCCAAGGTGGGCGAATTCACCTATGCCCTGCATGACGACCCGGACGTCAACGACGTGGTGTGGCAGAACGACAAGCTGCATATCTATGTCGACCACGGCGGCACAGCCGTGCCCAAGTTCGTCCACCTGGCCGAGGAGATGGGGCTGGTCATCGAGACTTTGTCCCTGGCCCATCCCACCCTGGACGATGTCTTTCTCAAATACACCGGCAGCACGCTGGAAGACGCGACGGAGGAAGAAGGCGGCGAGGAATGGTGGCACCAATGGGCCGGCAAAGGCGGCGGTGGTGGCAAGTGGCAAAAGAATTGGGAAAAGTGGCAAGAGAAGATCGAGGAGACTGGCTCCGAGGAAGAGAAGGCCGGCTGGCAACAGCAATGGCAAGACTGGCAAAAGGACGACACAGGCAACGCGGCTGAAACCAAGACCGGCAGCGCCGCACCATCCGATCAACAGTGGCCCAAGGAACAGGGCGATCGGCAGCAACGGCAGGGGACCGACAAGAATAAATAGCTGTGGCGCAGAAACTCCGCCGCCAAGACCCACCATCGAGAGAGAATTACCGTGTTCGCAGATACCTGGCATCTATTTCTGAAATACACCAAGATCACATTGCGCATGCCGATGTGGACCCTGTTCACCCTGATCCAACCGCTGTTGTGGCTGATCATCTTCACTCAGCTGTTCAAGAACTTTGTCCAGGCGCCGCCTACCGGCGGTGGCAGCTATATAGACTTTTTCGTCCCCGGTGTACTGGTGATGACGGCCCTGTTTGGCTCCTCGTGGTCGGGCGTGAGCCTGTTGCGCGAGATCACCGCCGGCACCGTGGACAAGATGCTGGCCTCGCCGGTGTCGCGGGTGGCCATCGTCCTCAGCCGGGTGATGCACTCAGCGGTGCAGGTGGTATTGCAGACCCTGATCATCATGCTGGTGGCCTGGCTGTTCGGCGCCCAGCTCAACCTGGGGCCGCTGAATCTACTGCTGGCCATGATCAGCATCTTTCTGCTGGGCGTGGCACTGGCGGCCCTGTCCAACGGCTTTGCCATCATCCTGCAACGCGAAGAACCCTTGGTGATGATCGGCAATCTGATGACCCTGCCCTTGATGTTTCTGTCCACTGCCATGGTGCCCAAGCCCTTCATGCCGGCCTGGATCGAGACCATCTCAGTGATCAATCCCATCACCTATGCGGTGGAATCGGTGCGCGCCGTATTGGTTGGCAGCCCTGACATGAATACTTACATCTTCGGCGCCACGGTCATGCTGGTCTTCGCCGGCGTATCACTGGCCTGGGCGGTACGCGCCTTCAACGGCCTGCGCGACTGAGAACCACGGCCCCGGGTCAGAAATTCATGCGAATGCCGACGCTGATGGAATGGCGCACAAAGCTGCCCACCGAGCTGCTTTGTCGAACCCTCTCCGGCACTTCGGCCGACTGCTGTTCCGTCAAGATAACCCCGACCGGCAGATTGGCATACTGCGTGGTGAAATTGTAACTGGTAAAGAAGCTCACCCATGAATCGATGCGGAACGTAAGCCCTGTACCGAAGCCAAGGCTGAAGGTTCGCCGCTGGCGCTGAAAATTGGTGGATGAATCGGCATTCTTGTACAAATTCAACCCCAAACGTCCGCTGATGTAGCCGGTCAGGCGTTCGTCGATGCGCTTATCGATACGCCCGTTGAGACCATGACCGGTATAGGCGTAATCGCTGCCCAAGGGGTTCTTGTTGTTATTGACCGTGAGGCTATAACCGTAACTCAGAAAGCTGTTATCGGGACCGGCGAAATTGGCGCTGAGGCCGAGATTATAAGTATTGGCATCGAAGAAGGGGTTTTGGGTCGAGCCGAAACCGCGGTAATCAAGCCCGACACGATACCCCACCTTGTCGTCCGTGAGCCAACTGGCATCCGCACTGAAGGTATCGGTGACCGTCGAGCTCTGTTCGGGCCTGAGCACACTGGACTGACTGTTCCGGCTCATCCCCACGGTCCAGTCGTAGCCCCATTTTTCGAACAATAAATCGGGGCTGACGGTAAAATTGAAAAAGTCGAACTCGGCGCGATGATAAATCGAGTACGACGGTGAAACCGTTACCGAGAGTTTCATCCCCTTTCTCAATTTGTAGCGATAGATCGCCGACGCAAATAGGTCGGACCGATATTCGAAAAACTTGTTGCTGCGCGCGCTATTAAGATTATCGTCAAACCCCATAACGTAACCAACGATGTAACTGAAACCGTTGGTTTGACGTCGAATATAATCCAGGCGATCTTCGGCACGCTGCCTCATAGCGGGTGGTGCGTTGTCGGCCAGTCTGACCGCGTTATAGTGCGCACTGGCCTTTTCCTCTTCCTCCAGCTGCTCATAGACGAAGGCCGCGTTGATCCTGGCACCCAAGTGTCCCGGCACAACGGCGATCAATTCTTCGTACCATGTTGCGGCCTCCTCCAGATCGCCCTGCTGTGCGTTCGACATGGCAAGCCCCCATAACACCTCGGCCAAATCGACATCATCCACATCCTCCTTGGCCCTTAAGATCTGATAGGCTTGCTGAAAATTTTCCTCTGCCTTTTCGAATTCCTTGTCGTCGAGATATAGATTGCCGGACACCACCACCAGCCGTTCCCTGATCTGCGCCGCCTTGTCATCATCAGACAGCAACGCCAGGGCGCGCTGGTAGGCCTCCTTTGCCTTGGCGTGTTGGCGCGCCTCGTCATAGGCCCGCCCTGCTTTTACAAACGCCGCGCCATAATTGGGGGCGGCCTGCATGGCGCGCTCGAAATACTCCAGCGCTTGTTCGCGACGTTGCTGGCGCAACAGCACATCGCCCATGGCGGTCAGCGCCTCGGGATCATCAGGATCTTCGCGCAGCTGTTGGGCCAGCATTTGCTCATCGGCGATCACTTGCCGAATAACTTCCACATCGAAGCGTTGCTGCACCCGCCCCATGGTGTCTTGTGCGGCTTGACCGATAGGTGAATCCGGAGCGCGCGCCAGTACGTAATCGAGGTGACGCACTCCGTTAACCGAATCCCCCATATCCAGCGACACGATGGCCAAACGGTAATGCGCCTCCAAATTATCTGGCTGGCGCTCGATGACGCGCTGATAAGCCTGCCTGGCCGATTCAAAGTCTCTCTGCTCATGAAAATAGGCCGCCGCGTTCATGTTGGCGATCACGTTATTTTCATCCAACTCCAGCACTTCAAGGAAGTGTTGCTGGGCCAAGTCCTTCTCACCTTGCTGCAGTAGCAAAATCGCCTTCAAGATGGCCGCCCGAATGTGTGCAGATTGCTCCAGGGGTGTTCCCTGGCCCTTGTCCATGGCGCGCTCGTAATGGATGACGGCTTTTTCTGGATCACGCATAGCTTCGTAGAGATCTCCAAGGTAAAACTCGATCTGGGGATTGTCTGGCATCATATTCAAAAGCGAAAAATAGATATCCCTGGCTTGGTTGTAGAAGCCGGCACGCACATAAACGTTGGCAACCAGCTCCAATACAGAGGGATTGTTTGAATATCTGCTTACCAGCAAATCGCCGATTTCCTGCAACTGCTCCCTATCTCGATCGCGCGTCGCCAACCTGAACTTGAGCAAATTCATTTCAAGTGCCGCGGCTTGGGCCGGGCGAGAATCAGGATCGAGCATGTCTAGAATCTGCTGGTACTGCGCGATGGCAGCCTCGAAGTCACCCACTTCACCCAATCCTTTGGCCAATGCCAGCCGCGGAAACGGATTGTTGGGCGCAACCTCGATAGCCTTACGAATCAATTCGAAACCACGCACGTAATCCTGCTTGCGGAAATAGTAGATCGCCATTTGGTACAGGGCTTCGGGCGTTTTCGGTTGCAGACGCAGAGCCTCACTATAGGCGCGCGCAGCGGCCTCGATATCACCCGCGCGCAGTGCTTGCCTACCCGCTTCAATCAACTTTTCGACCGCCGGCACCATGGATTCGGTATCAACTTCCGGCAACAACTCCTGCGACACGGCGCTTGACGTATACAACAGCACCAGGACCACCATAGTGCGCAGCAATAGAACCGGGCGATGAGCGAATGTACGGTTCATCAGAAATGGATATTCATTTTAAACAGCACTTTCCAGCCATCGAAACTCAAGCGGATCTTGGAATAATCTTCGTCATCGGCGGGCCGCTGCGCCAAATACTGCAAATCGCCGCTTTGCGGATCGACCCGCTGCGGCAACCACAAAGACAGGTTATCCGTAGAAAGGAAGTCGACACTTGATCTACCATCACGCAAGGTTATGCGGCGAAACCCGAACAGGTAGGAGGCCTCAACGCCGACCGATATCAAATCGTTAAACGCGTATTCCATGCCAATACCGGGCTGCAGCATTAACAAACCCGTGGCCTGTGATTGAAGGATAATCGATTTTTTTACTCCTGCCGCATCCCCCGACGTAAACAAAAAAATCAAATCCTCGCGATAATCAATATCAAAAACTTCGTTTAGGGTGAGGCGATAATAGCCCTTAAACTTTTCCGTTGAATTAATCAGGTTATAGCGCAGACCAAAATAAAACTCGTTATAAGACAGCTTGGCAGTGCGCTCGTTAAAGACGTCGGCTGGCTGCCCCTGCAAAAACAGACCGCCTTGAGCCAGGGCGCGCGACGTAACCTCCCAGGTACCGCCGCCGACGATAAAGTCATATCTGTCACTGAGCTCCCACATAAACTCAAGTCCGCCATTGGCGCCCGGCGTGAATTCAGGCAGTGGGTTGGGAAATAGGACGGCACTACTATCGTTAGTTCCGGTCCCGAGGATAACCTCGGCGGTCCCGGCGATTGGGGATTTGAACTCGTGCTGATTGAGGTCTTCCAGGGCCGGATCGTGGAACCCTAGATAGACACCGACGCTCAAACGTCCTGGCTCAGAAAACGCAGGCGGCAGATAAAGCAATAACAATAGACAAAAGAGTGTTCTGAGCATCAACACTTGCGCCCATCTAGTGCACGGAAAACTTACGCAAAATCAGCGGCAGCAGATAAAGCGCAACTATACAGCTGATAACCATATAGACCATCACAAACACACCCAGTTTCACGTGGGGCGGAAATTGCGACAGCAGCAATACCGCAAACCCGGCGGATACCACTACTGCGTTGAAGACGATGGTTCTACCCACACCTTTCATAGTGCCGGCAACAGCTTCTTCATGAGTTCGCCCGGCGTCCCTGTGGATCTTATAGCGGAAGACGTAATGGACGGCGAAATCCACACCGACCCCAATGGCGATACCGGCAGCAAGGACGGTTGAAACATCCATCGGTATGCTCAGCCATCCAGCCATGCCGGCGACGATTGTGGTGGTCACCACAACCGGCAATACGATAGCAACACTGCCGATAACTGAACGCAGCAATAACAACGCCATCAAAAAAATCGCGATTTTCGAAAACAACAGCGCGACAGTCTGACTATCAATCAGGAGATCGGCCCAAACATAGGAGTTGTTGCCGGGGCCGGCGTAGTTGATTTGCACGCCTGAACCCGCAAACACATCGTTGGCATAGGCGTCAATCGAATCGATAATTCGCCTAAGATGTAAAGTTTCATCGGTTTTAATCATAACGACAATATTGGCGCGCTGATAATCGTAATCTACCATCTCGTCCAATAACTCTGGCTGCCCGGAAACCGAATACAGGTAAAGCCCCTCGGCGATTTCACGTTGGCTATCGGGAATGCGGTAGTAGGCCTGCTGCATTGAGTGCAACGACTTATTTAAGCTCTTTAAATAATCCACCATCGACAAACTATCGCCAACCAGCGGCAGGGTCTCTGCATAGCGCTGAAGACGGTCAATCTTATTCAGCAGCTCGGGCGACTTGAGGGCGTCTTTTTTGTCCGCCTCCAACACCACGTTGAGGGTAATAGAACCGTCAAATTTCTCATTAATGAGGTCGGTGGCCTGTGATACCTCACTTTCCGGCTTAAAATCGCTCATCCAGCTGGAATTGACGTATAGACGCGAAGCGCCTATAGACATGGCCACAACAATAATGATTGCGATCAGCGCGGCCGAACGGCTATTCCTGGTAATCATAATCCCGCCGGACACCAATGCGCGCGTCAAGACGTCCTGCCCGTCGTGAACACGCAGCGATCTTTTCCGCTCCAGGTAATCCGCCACCTTGGGTTTTAAAATGACCAACATCGCCGCTACAAAGGTGACTGTTAAAAACCAGCTGATCGAGATACCCAATACAGTGAATAGGCCGAACAGCTTAAATGGTGGCATCTCGGCAAACAAAAGCGCCATAAACCCAATCCCAGTCGTAAGCGATGTGGTGATCAGCGGTCGACTTAGCATGGTAATCACTGCACCCACAATCTCAGTGCTTTTTCTGTAGGGGTCTTCGAGCACCTTATTGTAATAATTGCTCAAAAAGTGCACCGAGTCACCGATACCTACGGCGACCAAAATGACCGGCAGCATGGTGGATATGGTATACATCGGCACCTTAAGGATTGCCATTATCCCCAGAGTCCAGATAATGGCTCCTATCATTACGCTGAGCGGCAGCAACACGCCGCGCGCAGTCTTGAATATCATAAAAAGGACCACAGCCATAGTCGCAAGCAGCAGCGGAATCATCACTTTGATGTCTTCCAGCGCATTGAGCCCGGAGGTTACTTCTATCGCTGGCCGACCTGAGACATAAAATTGGTCACCGTTATCGTCATAGTCGTCCGTTGTCTCAGCGGTCTGCCATTGTTTCCAAGCGTCTTCGGGAGCATCACCGGTTCGTCCTTCGTCAGTTTGCGCCGCGCCGCCGCTCTGACCCCAGTCGCCACCCTGCCATCCGCCCCAAGCGTCACCACCACCCGATTCTGCCGCCAAGATGCCTTTGATCTGCCAATAAGCTTGGTAACGATTCGCCGCGCCTTCCTCTATCTTGGCCCGAATCATGGCGGCTTTGCCGTCTGCGGATATCAGATTGCCTTTGAGGATATCTTCATGATCCGAAACCTTTTGCTTTATATTCTCAATGTCGGTCTGGCTAACTGGGGCCACCGGCATCAGCCGCACCGCCCCGACGCTCTCTTCGTCACCTTCGAATAAAGTCACTGTAGTCGGAGATGCGACGTCCAGCGCCCGATTAGCGACGACGGAGGGTAGTTTTGCTATTTTTTCGGTGACACGCTGAATCTTGGCAAGTGTTTCGGCATTGAAAATCGTCTTGTCTCGGTTAACGATTGCAATGATAATGGCGTCCTTTGCACCAAATAGATTTTCGATTTTTTCGTCATATTCTATCGCCGGATGCCCTTTAGGCATATAAACTCGCGCATCGGTCTCCCATTCCAAGCTTGGAATCTGTGACGCCAAAGCCAGCGTAACAAGCATCACCATGCCAATAATCAGCTTTGGGTAGGTCGTTACAAATCTATAATATGCAGCCACGATCTAGCTCTCACCCCTAAAACGAATATTTAAACTCAAAAAATATTCTGTCGTTATTGTGAAAATTCCCCAGAAATTGGGCGCGCTGAACATCAGCATTAAACTGCCCCTGTGCAGTTACGGTCGACAACCCAAAATCTGACTTCTCACCATCAAACAAATCCAGGCCAACGGCAATTTGGAACCTATCCGATAATTGGAATGTTGCTTTTGGCTTCATGTAGGATTCGTTCATTTGCTGAAGAAATATCCACAACCCCTGAACAGTCAGCGCATATTGTGGAAATTCACGCCGCACAAACAGATTGTACGAGGTGTCGACCCGATCCTGGATAAGGTTCGGTTCATAGTCGAGAATTATCCACTGCGTGGCGCCCACTGCGACATCCCAGCCGAACGCGAGAAAATCTACCCCCATCCCCCATCTGATGTGGTCCTTTTGCGCCTCACCATTAGTGTCGACAAATCCGTCGTTGTTAGCGTCCGCCACGTTACTGCGACCAAAAAACTTGTCCTCTACATAGGCCAGCTCGCCTTTTAAAATATATTCGCCTACCGGGCGAACCGCGGTCGCTCCATACATGGATATTCTGGTGTACGAAGGAAAAAAGACTGGCCCCTCATTTGCGCTGGCACCGATTTTTACCGTTCTAAATATGACCGGGAAGTCGTCCCAAGTATAAAAATAGCTAAATGATAATTCAGTGTTAGCCAGGTAAGTGTCAAACTTGATACCGAATTCCGAGTTTTCCAGCGTCCAGCTTTCTGGTTTGCGGGTACCCGGCACTTCCTGCAATAACTCCCATTCAGAGCCGGGGGGCGCGGGCTCGTGGAATTGCAGGTCTGGGATCCACAACAGCTGCACATCGCCGGCATTGGCATAATAATCGAGCTTTACTGTCCACAGTGAAATTCTATAGTCAATCAGGTCCGGAAGGATCAATTCGCGAAAGTCCATGGGATTGATTTCATCAACGACTCTGACGCCTTCCAACACTCCCCAAATGACGTACTGCTTACCAATTCGAAGGTCCAGCGTATCGTAAGCCATATCGAAATATAGCTCGCGGATCTGGGCAACCGGGCTGTCTTTCTCTTGCGCCAGATTTTCGACAAAGGCAAGGGGTTCTTCGGAGTTTCGTTCGAGCCTTGCGGCGATCGTTTCGTAATTAAACAGATCATAAGCAAGGTCGTAGTAGGCCCAACCGGTAAAATTAAAATCGACCCTGTTTCCGAAGGGATATTGAGCGTTTAGATAGCCGATATTGCGAATTTTGGTAATCGAACGGGGCTCGCGCAGCCGATAGGCCGTTTCGTTTTTGAGGTAGCCGCTCAGACGTAAATCAGACCAGAGACTGGATTCCTCTTCCTGTTGTTGCACCGTCTCGGTAAAAAGGGAATCGAAGTCAAGGTTAAGATCAGTCTCTTGCGCGCTTGTTGATGATATGACCGAACAGCATGCGACAGCGACGATAAACTGCCATAACTGCTTTATCATGCCATGTCACCACATCCTTGTTAGACATGCCCTTTGCAGGCATCACAAATCACAACCGGCTCTGAAGCCCCTAACCCGAGAAAGGCCTTTTTACCTTGTTGCAGCACCGTTCCGCAGCCTAAACATGAGACGGTTTTGTTTAACTGGATCTTTTCCCATCCGAGAACCGTGTTAAATATATCGGCGTCGGCGGGCGTTTCTTTACTCGCTGAGGATGGGGCACGCGCCGGTGGTCCCATCCCAAAAGCGTCTTCCAGGGTATTTCGAATCAGGATGGAAACGGGGATTCCCATCTCTTTTGCGGTTTGGATCACCCTATCACGCAACTCCTTGGGTACCCGCGCCCCGAGGTATTCCTCTTTGCGCTTCATTGCCATCGAAACCGCTTTGTCTCGCCTGGCCTTTCCTGCCTGCCCTATCTCTTTAGACATTTTGTCCTCGCACGTCAGTTGTCGAACACTGTTCAACAAATGTTATACATTAATCCCAGTCGTGTCAAGGACCATAAAAAAGGCGTTTCTAACCCCCGGGAAACGCCTCTGAGTAGTGAGTTAAAATTCTGACTAAAGCCCCTTTCTTAATGCCCTCTCGGTAAATATGTCATCGTCGAGCCCGATATTCACTTTTACATCGGTGACCGTGAATATCGACTTATGATTGGTTTGCACGTTTTCGACGGTAACGCGATCCCATATCCACGCGTCGTCGACCTTTTGCCAAGTTAACCTTTGTTTCTTTAGAAGATTGCCCTGCCGGTCGTAATAGTCGGTTTTAACGCGGACACAGTCATCCCAACTAGACCGCTTTGCATACCAGGAGATTTTTTTGCTGTAGATCGAATTTTGCTCTTTTGGCCTGATCTCAACTGTATAGATATCGCCCCCGTCTTGCTCATCGTGGCGAAGCAACTTGTATTCATCATCGCTGATATCGCGGTCTTCGATATCACCATAGGTTAAATCAGAGCCCAGAAAACTGTCTCCAGGGTCCCTAACCGAGACTCTGCGCACCTTTCTTAAATGCGGCAGATACAGCCATTGATCCGCCATCTTATCGAGAGATGACTTATAGCCCCAGCGCATGAATCCGGTTCCCTTGGCATCCGGGGGAAATTCAGTGAACAGCACCATCTTGTCCAAGACTCCTTCTTGGCCGTGGTAATTTTTCCATAGACGTCGATAGATATTTTCACGCTCATTATCATCTTTATCGATCAAGGTAATGGTCAACAATGAACGCTGATCCTCTCCGGGATTTTTATATTCACAATGCCTGATGATCTCCCTGACATCTTGCTCTGCATACGCAGCCGGGAATAGCAAGGTCGAAACCGACACAATGAACAAAAAAAGTGCGCTCTTTTTCATATCGACATAACCCTTACCAACTATCCTTAGACAATAACAAAAACCCGTTTTTCCACACAAAGAAAGAGGGGCATAAAGCCCCTCTCTTTTAACGTGCCTGTTCTAGGTTGTTGCTTAACCGTTAGAACGGACCTCCCGTACCATCGGTGGCAAGGCTGCCCCAACCAGCAGGTGGTGCAGTGGTATCCCAGTCGATCGCAGTTGAATCAACGAGACTGAAATCACTCACTGCGTTACTTGTGGTCACGTTAGTATAGCTAGTGAAGCCGAACTCTTGACCGACACCTTCAATCAACGACATATCCTGGCCGATCCAGATAGCCTTCACATTCTCGCCAGCAAGCCATGTCAGGTCATCGCTGGCGTCACCATCAATATCAACACCGCCGACGCCGACTTCACTCCCGGAGCGATCGACCAAGACGAAGTCCTGTACCTGCGCAGCCGTACTGGTGGTTTGCTCCTGGATATCGACCCCACTGGTGATGCGCATAATCTTGCCTACAGACCCTAGAGTACCCGTCTGATCAAGCCAGAAGTCCGTGCGAAAATCTTCACCCCCGGCGGTAGCCCCGTCGTCAACCGCGGAAATACCTTGATAAATCATCACTTCGTCATCAGTGCCGTTGGTGCTGGCCCAACCTGTCAGCAGGGTAGTTGCGGTATCGAACGTCTCGACTAAGGCACCAGTGGTAGTGCTATCTGTGATGGATGACTTGTCTGCCAAGCCGCCTACATTACCGGTCCTGACAAAGCTTTCATCAGAGAAGCTCATATTACCTGCGGTGCCACTGACACCGGCATCGGTAATGATGGTCTGAAAATAGTCGTTGGTACCGTCACTAATCTGGCGTTGAAAGAAACCGTCGCCGGTCACTTCACCGCTACAGGTGAAACCCGCGGGACAGTCTGAAGCGATAGCGCCACTGCTCGCCGTCCACTGATCAAATCCGTCTGCCGGTGCTGCCGCCATCGCCGCACCTGAAAGCACGAGCGCAGCGGCACCCATGGAACTTGCTGCTTTATATGCCTTGTTCATTATTCAAGCCTCCTGAATACATCATCAAGTTGCAGAGATGACAACATCTCCTCCTCAATCTACCCTGGCGTTACATTTAACATCCATATAACACCGTCGTCAATAGTTCATTGCCCTGTCGAGCACAAAACTGTTTCTTGTTAGACAATGTATAACGTCGGCCCAGGAGGTGTCAAGCTGTTTCCAGCGACAATACACAATCTGCTCCGGGTCATCCATGCCTAACAAGCCGATATCCTATCGTCCTAAATAGGTTATCGGCCAACCACCTGGCGAGTTTAGGGCTTATTTATGCCCAACCACCGCCCCAGTGTCGACCGTGGAAATTCAGTAGAATCAAATTGTTCTGCCTTCTACCGTAATCAACACAACTCACCGAGGCTGGATCGACACTGATTTGTCGGTATCTTTCTAGCGGCATCCCCACCGCTGAGGCAATCAATGTCCTAATTGGACCGACGTGCGACACGACAACAATGCATTTGCCCTGGTTATCGGCGATCACTTGCTTCAGCGAGAGGCGGACCCGCTCCGCCAGGTCGTACACTGACTCCCCCGCTTCTGGCTTGAAAGCCGCCTGGTTGCGTTTCCACGCTTGGTGCTGAACCGGATACTTAGACTCAATCTCGTCAAAATAGAGCCCCTCCCAGACACCAAAATGACGCTCCATCAAAAACTTATCGAAAGCAATCTGACAATCACTGTGATAACTGGCGATCACCTCTGCCGTCATCCGCGTCCTACTACAGGGACTAGCATATATGGCCGCTATATCCGAATCGGCTAGATACCCAGCCGCCTGCTCGGCTTGCCTTATTCCAGCAGGATTTAAGACAGGGTCTTCTTGACTGTCACAGTAAATCCGATCGAGCGGAAAGTCTGTTTCGCCATGCCTAACATAAATTACCCGGGTTGTGTTTTCTTTTTCTCTCACGCCTCAAGTGCCGCCGATGTTAACTCACTAACCCAAGTTTTATCAGGCGGTGATGCGTCAAAAATCACCCAACTCAAATTACGCGCTACGCTTGACAGTGACAGCATCGACATCCGCGACTTCGGCCTTCTCGTCTCGTGAGTTGTGTTCTACCCAACGCTTTTCGCCGGCCGGCGTGGTCTCACACTTCCAAAAAGGGGCCCGTTCTTTTAAGTAATTGATGATGAAGCGGCAAGCATCAAAGGCATTGGCACGGTGTGCAGACCAGACGGCAACCAAGACGATGGGTTCATTCGGCAGCATTTCGCCATAGCGATGCACCACCAGGCTGTCGACAATTTCCCAGCGCTGAGCCGCCTCATCACAAACCTGCTCAATGTGCTTCTGCGTCATGCCTGGATAGTGCTCCAAAACCATGGAGGCCACATCTTCACCGTCGTTATAGTCCCGCATGGTGCCGACAAAAGTCACGACACCGCCATGCTTGCCTTTCGGCAGATTGTCTTGATGGACCCGGACTTCCTTGCCCGGATCAAACAGCTGCTCCTGAACCACTACCTTCACGTCATCAACCTCCAGTTACAGGCGGAAAAAACGCCAGTTCGTCACCATCTTTGAGCACGGCATCTGCATCCGTATATTCCATGTTAACAGCGATAAGGGTGCTGTCGGGGATCAGCTGGCCGGCAGCCACTTTGGCCCATACATCCGCCACCGATACGGTATCGCCGTCTATCGTCAGGGTTTCTTCAGCACGCCCCATCTTGTCGCGCATGCTGGCAAAATACCTTACTGTAATATTCATCTACTCAACTCCCCAAGCCAGTTATGCGCTACGACGCCATGTGCCCGATTTACCGCCTGATTTTGCCAACAGGCCAATGCCGCCCATCACCATACCGCGGTCAACCGCCTTGCACATATCATAGATAACCAACAATGCCACCTGGACAGCTGTAATCGCCTCCATCTCGACGCCTGTTTGGCCTTTACAGCGCACCTTCGCTTGGCAATACACGGCGTTCTTTTCCGGCTCTGGAGTCAAGTCCAACTCTACGTTGGTGAGCATAATCGGGTGGCACAGCGGCACCAAATCTGGTGTTTTTTTTGCACCCATAATTCCCGCCACGCGCGCGATCCCCAAAACGTCGCCCTTCTTGTGATCCCCCTGAACAATCTTTTCCAGCGTCTCGGGCTCCATAAAAATGCGCCCCTCTGCGATCGCTTCGCGTTGTGTTTCGGACTTCTCGCCAACATCAACCATGTAGGCCTCGCCCGAAGCATTGAAATGGGTCAACTCACTCATTCTGTAATACTCTCTAAACTGTGGTATGAACGCAAATGCTTGGCCGCAGGACGATATCTGTTCCAGACCGGGTGTCACGCGACGTCTACATAGGCGAAAAAATAATTAACAGCGGCTACTAACCGCCGATCTGGGTCATACTAACCCGACCGATATCCTCTACCGCCACACGTTGTGCCGATGAAGCCTTCTTGGATTCAAAGCCATCTTTTTCTTTCTCGGCAAATGCCTTACGAAAGACATCGGCGATTTCATCGTCCTTGCAACCGGAGCGGATCAGCTCTCTCAAACTGTATTCCTTATCGGAATAAAGACAATTTCTGATATTGCCGTCTGCGGTCACGCGAATACGGGAGCAGTTACCGCACATGCTGCGGGTAAAGGCCGGAATCACGGCGATCTTGCCCTGGTGATCATTGCCTTGAAAGATGTGGTGCTCGGTACGGGTTCCCGGTGCAGGCTGTATACCGGGATACAAAGTTTCAATCTGCTTGACCAAACTTTCAGCGCTGGCAAAGTGTCCGCCAGTCTCCCAAATCTGGTGGCCGTCGAAAGGCATGAACTCGATAAAACGCACCGTTAAGCGATGGTCACGGGCCATCTCGGTAAAGTCTTTAAGCTCATCTTCGTTGAAACCACGCATCAGAACCACATTGACCTTGACGCGAGGAAATCCCATATCGAGCGCAAGCTTAATGCTATCTTTAACCTTTTCTAAGCCTTCGCGGCGAGTGATACGGACGAACTTGTCAGCATCCAACGTATCGAGACTGATATTGACACCGGTCAATCCCGCATCCCGTAGACGCTGGGCATAGCGGTCGAAAAGTAATCCGTTAGTGGTTAGGTGTACGGCCTTGATACCAGGGGTGGCAACCGAACCTTCGATCAGATCGACGATGTCTTTTCGTACCAGAGGCTCACCGCCGGTGAACCGCACCTTTTTGACCCCCATGCGCGCAAGCACACCGATGATGCGCAGCGTCTCCTCGCTGTGCAGGATTTTTTCTTTGCCTTGAAAATCCACACCCTCTTCGGGCATGCAATATGTACAGCGAAGGTTGCACTTTTCGGTGACGGCAATCCGCACATAGTCGAACGTACGGCCGAAGCGATCCTGCAAAGGGGGCAAGGGCTCTAAAACTTGATTCTGAGCACTCTCCTGAACCTGACGTGTGGAACCTGCGTCCACTTGTGTTTTCTGATTAATCTTCATAATCTCAGACTGGCTGACAGCCCTCATCGCTTATCTCCAAACCAACAGCCGACGGATATAGCGCCGACCACCTCCGACAGGATTCGCTACTCAGCCAAACTCGGCCTCATATATACAAGGCTTCCTTCCTGGCCTATCCTCGATCAATAATCCCTTCCATTGGAATTATGAGACACCGGAATCACGCCTATGTCCCATTTCGCATACCGGCGTTTCGGCAGCAGTAAACCTGTGTTTTCACAATATTTTATCGGCGGCCGGGAGTCAGAACTTTATGGCCAACCAAAGTACAACCCAAATGTAGCTACGTCATCTCCTAACGAGTCATCATAACCAATCCCCTAATGACAAACAACCGACAGCCCGCATGGGTATTTTGTTTTTGATTTTCAAAAAGATATACAGCAAAGTCCGCTTTGGCCATACCCCCGGCGCTATTGACACCCCCCACCAGTTGGGTAGAGTGGCCGACTTAGTTATTCATTACTCCAAGATAGCCAGATTGAGCCCATGAACACAACCAAGACCAACTCCGCCGGTTGCTGGACCCGCCTCCCGCCATTACAGATCGCCCGCTCCCATCCGTCGGTCGCGACTTATGCAGGAAAAATTTACGCATTCGGCGGCGGCGGCCCGCAATTCAAAAGCCTGAACTCAGTCATCTGCTTCGATCCTGATTCAAACAACTGGCAAAAACGCCGGCAAATGCCCACCCTGCGTTCCGGCACTGTCGCCGCCACGATTGGCGATAAAATCTATGTCATGGGCGGCGGCTTTCGCCAAGACGACGGCATGTTTCGTTTTCTCACCAAGGTCGAAATCTATCACCCCGACTCCGACAGCTGGGAAATGGGCCCGGACCTGCTGATGCCTCATGACTACCCGGCCGTGGCCGTTGTGAATAACGCCATCTACGTCATCGGCGGGCACCACCCGGACGCCACCCAGGGCGGCCCCAAAACAGACCCCGGCTTCGATTTTTGCGAACGGCTGGTTCTGGAGAAAGGCTCGTGGGAACAAATCGCGGCGCTGCCGACGCCGCGCTTCGCCCTGTCGGCTGTCACCCACGACGACAAAATTCTCGCCATGGGCGGTGTCGCCTTCCGTCCCGAAGGCTTCAACAATTTCACCGTCATCGAGCGCTATGACCCGGCGACCAACCAGTGGAGCAGCGACGCAGATTTCAGCCTGCCCTGGCCCGCCGCCGGACTGGGAAGCGCCATGCTCGGCGATGAACTGTACGTCTTCGGCGGTTACAGCGACGACAGCATCCATCCGCGCACCGCACGCTACAATGCCGCGCAGGACGGCTGGCAGCAGGTCACACCGCTGCCCAGCCCGGTGTGCGCCATGGGCGTCACGGTCTGCGATGATTCTATTTATACTGTCGGCGGCTGGGCCGACGACGGACGCACCCCGATCGACGCCTGCTTCCGCTACACCCCATGAAACCGCCCGACTTCAGCGACGACCAACTCAGCCGCTACAGCCGCCATCTACTCCTCCCGGAAATTGACCTCGCCGGCCAAACCCGGCTGGGACAGGCCCGCATCGTCATTATCGGCGCCGGCGGTCTGGGCGCCCCCGCCGCGCTTTACCTGGCCAGCAGCGGCATAGGCCGAATTACCATTATCGACGACGACGACA
Source organism: Candidatus Tenderia electrophaga (assembly GCA_001447805.1). NCBI lineage: Bacteria > Pseudomonadati > Pseudomonadota > Gammaproteobacteria > Tenderiales (SeqCode) > Tenderiaceae (SeqCode) > Tenderia (SeqCode) > Tenderia electrophaga (SeqCode). The sequence goes on along the minus strand of CP013099.1, from coordinate 592,336 downwards.
TCGACCTGGGCAACCTTCAGCGCCAGATTGCCTTTCGTAACAGCGACTTAGGACAAGCCAAGACGGATCGCCTGCGCGCCGCATTGATAACTCTCAACCCTGAAATCCGCGTCGACGCCGTCAACCGGCGCGCCGACGCCAGCCTGCTCGCCGACGCCGCCGCCAACGCTGATGTCCTGCTCGACTGCAGCGACAATTTCGAAACCCGCTTTGCCACCAACCAGGCCAGCCTGAGCTGCGCAACACCACTGATCAGCGGTGCCGCCATCGGCTTCCAGGGCCAGGTCTGCACCTTCGACCCGCGCCAAGTGGCGGCCCCCTGCTACCGCTGCCTCTACCCCGAACAGGCCGACACCCCTCAGGAAACCTGCCGTGACCGCGGCGTCTTCGCCCCCCTGGTCGGCATCATCGGCAGCATCCAAGCCGCCGAGGCCATCAAACTCCTGCTCAACATCGGCCGGGGCCTGAGCGGCCGCCTGCTGACCATCGACGCCCTTACCATGACGCCACGCCTGGTAAAACTCTCCAAAGACCCCCTCTGCCCCGCGTGCGGCGACAAAAGATAGCCGCAAAAGCTTTGCAAATCGGCGTTATTGCTCTAAAATGGCGCCCCTTTCACCTGTACATGTGAACCATTAGCACAAAGGAAACGGATATATATGCCATCGGTACGCGTTAGAGAAAACGAGCCCTTCGAAATCGCCCTGCGCCGCTTCAAGCGCACCTGCGAAAAGGCTGGCGTCCTATCTGAAATTCGCCGCCGCGAATTCTATGAAAAACCCACCGAGACCCGTAAGCGCAAAGCCGCCGCCGCGGTCAAGCGCCAGCACAAAAAACTGATGCGCGAACACTCCAATCGCAAGCGTTTGTACTAAGACGACGCCGCCCGCTCAAGGACCTCCGGCCACCATGCCCGCCTTGAAAGACCGCATCCAGGACGACATGAAAAGCGCCATGCGTGCCAAAGACAAGGCGCGTCTGGGCACTATTCGTCTGATCCTCGCCGCCATCAAGCAGAAAGAGATCGACGAGCGCATCAGCCTGGATGACGACCAAGTGCTGGCGCTACTGGAAAAGATGGTCAAACAGCGGCGCGACTCAATCAAACACTACCAAGACGCCGGCCGCCAAGAACTGGCGGACAAGGAACAGGAAGAGATCGTCATCCTGCAGGCGTACCTGCCTGAACAGATGGACAGCGCCAAACTCGAGGCCGTCATTGCCGAAGTCATCGCCGCCACCGGCGCCAGCGGCCCGCAAGACATGGGCAAGGTGATGGGCGTTCTGAAGCCCCGCATCCAAGGCCGCGCCGACATGGGCCAGGCCAGCCAACTGGTCAAAAGCAAGCTCAGTTCTGTTTAAAAATACCTGCCCGGCGGCTAAACTGATCGTTTTGCCGCACTCCGGACACGACAGCTGATGGCAGGCCGCATCCCACAACATTTCATTGACGAGCTGCTCAGCCGCATCGACATCGTCGACGTCATCGACAGCCGTGTGCCGCTGCGCAAGACTGGCCGCGACTACCAGGCGCGCTGTCCCTTCCACGAGGAAAAGACCCCCTCCTTCACTGTCAGCCAGACCAAACAGTTCTACCATTGCTTCGGCTGCGGTGCCCACGGCAGCGCCATCGGCTTCCTGATGGACTACGAGCACATGGACTTCATTGAGGTGGTCAAGGAGCTGGCCCAACGCAGCGGCATGGAACTGCCCACCCTGGAACGGAACACGCCGGACAAGCGACAACAGCAAGACCTCCACCCCATCATGCAGGAGGCCGCCAACGTCTACCGTCATCAGCTCAAACATCATGCCGACGCCACCAAGGCAGTGGACTATCTCAAACAGCGCGGGCTGACCGGCGAGATCGCCGCCGAATACGGCATCGGCTTCGCCCCGCCCGGCTGGGATACCCTATGCAGCCGTCTCGGCGTCGACGCGCAACGCCGCCAGCAGCTAATCACCACCGGCATGGCCATAGAAAAGGACGGCGGCGGTATGTACGACCGTTTTCGCAATCGCGTTATGTTTCCCATCCGCGACCGTCGCGGGCGGGTGATCGCCTTCGGCGGCCGGGTGATCGACAATGCAGACAAACCGAAATACCTGAACTCCCCGGAATCCCCCCTATTCCACAAGGGACGCGAGCTGTACGGTCTGTTTGAGGCGCGCCAGGCATTGCGCCAAATCGACCGCCTGCTGGTAGTCGAGGGCTATATGGACGTGATCGCCCTGGCCCAGCACGGCATCCGCTACGCCGTCGCCACCCTCGGCACCGCCCTCACCCCGGAGCACCTGTCCCCCCTGTTTCGCATCAGCAGCGAGGTCGTATTCTGTTTCGACGGCGACCGCGCCGGCCGCGATGCCGCCTGGAAGGCCTTGGACATCATGCTGCCCGAACTCAAAGACGGTCGCACCGCGCGCTTCATGTTCCTGCCCGAGGGTGAGGACCCGGACAGCCTGGTCCGCGCCATCGGCAAACCGGCCTTCGAAGCGCGCACTGCGAGCGCCCTCTCACTTTCCGACTTCCTGTTGCAGAATCTAACCCAGCGCGTCGATATGAGCGCTATCGACGGACGCGCCCGGTTGGTCGACCTGACCCGGCCCAAACTGGCAAAAATCAGCAACACGGTATTTAAACACATGCTCATCAACGAGCTTGCCAACCGCGTCAATATACCGAGCGCGGAAATGATACAGCTTTTAGGAGAACGCCCCGGCAAAAGGCGCGGACCCGCGAACAGTCGTATGCAAAGCGGCGAATCGCGCACGCTGTCGCCGGTACGCACCGCCATCAGCCTGCTGCTGGAACGCCCCGACCTGGCCGGCCATGTTGCCGACCCGGCGCGCTTCCGCGACCTGGAGGAACCCGGCATGGGATTGCTGGTCGAATTACTTGAACTGATCCAGAAACGCCCCAATATCAGCTGTGGCGCCATCCTTGAACACTGGCGTGACCGGCCCGAGGGCAAACATCTCAACCGGCTCGCCAGCGCCTCCAGCGCCATTCCCAGCGACGGGTACGAGCATGAGTTTAATGACGCCCTGCGGCTACTGGACAAACAAAGGGTGGACCGCAGCTACCGGGCATTGCTGAGAAAAGGTGAAACAGGCGGCCTGAGCCCTGAAGAGAAACAGCTCCTTACCCAGCTGCTGCAGGAAAAACAGGCGCTCAGCCAACCTAATCGGCGCCCGGACAGCCCCTAAAAAAACTTGACGAAGCCGCTCGCAGAGTTTAAAGGCGGGCCAGGATTTGCTACAATTGGCGGCCGTTTTTTTGGCCCTGGAAATTTTTGGATATCAACGAGCGAGAATATTACGTGAACATGAGTCGCGAGCAACAGGAATCACAGATCAAACTCCTCATCGCCAAAGGCAAGGAGCAAGGGTATCTGACCTATCGTGAGGTCAATGACCATCTACCCGATGAGATCGTCGATCCTGAACAAATCGAAGATATCATTAACATGATCAATGACATGGGCATCCCTGTCCATGAAATCGCGCCTGATGCCGACAGCCTCATCCTGTCCGACAACGCCGTTACCGACGACGAAGCCGCGGAAGAGGCCGCCGCCACCCTGGCCACCGTCGACAGCGAATTCGGCCGCACCACCGACCCCGTGCGCATGTATATGCGCGAAATGGGCACCGTCGAACTCCTCACCCGCGAGGGCGAAATCAAGATCGCCAAGCGTATCGAAGACGGCCTCAACCAGGTCTATCGCGCCCTGGCCAGTTTCCCCAACAGCATCGCCCTGCTGCTGGAAGGCTATGCCCAAGTCGAAAAGGGCGAAGCGCGCCTGGCCGATTATGTGCGTGGTTTCAGCGACCCCGATGATAACGGCGAACTGCCCGTGGCCGGGGCCAGCAATACCAGCAACAACGATGACGACTCGGACGATAACACCACCGACAACGGCCCGGACCCGGAAGAAGTCCGCGCCCGCATGGACAAGCTCACCAAGCTTTATACCAAGCATCACAACGCCTTAAAAAAACATGGCATCGGCGCCCCCAAGGTCAAGGCCCTGCAAGACGAAATGGCCGAGATCTTTCTCGACTTCAAACTTTCGCCCCAGCTCACTGATGCCTTGGTCACCAATCTGCGCGGTATTATCGATGAGATTCGTGGCCACGAACGCATTATCATGGACATCTGTGTCAACGAAGCGCACATGCCACGCAAGGAATTCATCACCTCCTTCCCGGACAACGAGACCAACCTGGACTGGTTCGATCAGCAGATCGATTCCAAAGAAGGATATGCCAAGATCCTGCAGGAGCATGAAGACGAAATCCGCAGCGCCCAGCAAAAACTGGTCGGCATCCAGGAGATCTGCAGCCTCAGCATCACCGCCATCAAAGACATCAACCGCATGATCTCTATCGGTGAAGCCAAAGCCCGCCGCGCCAAGAAAGAGATGGTCGAGGCCAACCTGCGTCTGGTCATCTCGATCGCCAAGAAATATACTAACCGCGGCCTGCAATTCCTCGACCTGATCCAGGAAGGCAACATCGGCCTGATGAAGGCGGTGGATAAATTCGAATACCGCCGCGGCTACAAGTTCTCCACCTACGCCACCTGGTGGATTCGCCAGGCCATCACCCGCTCCATCGCCGACCAGGCACGCACCATCCGTATCCCGGTGCATATGATCGAGACCATCAACAAGCTCAACCGCATCTCGCGCCAGATGCTGCAGGAGATGGGCCGCGAAGCCACCCCCGAAGAACTGGCCGAACGCATGGAAATGCCGGAAGACAAAATCCGCAAGGTGCTCAAGATCGCCAAGGAACCGATCTCCATGGAGACCCCCATCGGTGATGACGAAGACTCATCCCTGGGTGACTTCATCGAGGACACCAGCGTCTTGGCGCCGCCGGATTCGGCCACTTTCGAAGGCCTCAAGGAAGCCACCACCGACGTCCTGGAAAGCCTCACCGCCCGAGAAGCCAAGGTGCTACGCATGCGCTTCGGCATCGACATGAACACCGACCACACCCTGGAAGAGGTGGGCAAGCAGTTCGACGTCACGCGCGAACGCATTCGCCAGATCGAAGCCAAAGCCCTGCGCAAACTGCGTCACCCCAGCCGCTCGGAAACACTGCGCAGCTTCTTACAAGACTGACAAACAGCACCACAGCCACCCGTCCGGCAATGCCGCGACGGGTGTTTTTTTGTCAGGCTGGCGAGCCACCGTCACGCGGGCTATACTACGCAGCTGCATATCAAGGGCCTATAGCTCAGTTGGTTAGAGCAGTGGACTCATAATCCATTGGTCCCAGGTTCGAGTCCTGGTGGGCCCACCATCACATCAAGCACTTCACAGGCAGGTGACATCGCTCAAATCCGGCCCAAGCCTCGCTTTGCGTTACACTGACGTTACCTATAGTCTCGCATTCTCATCATGTCTCATCTGACGTATTTATTAATCATGCTGTTGTTGTGCACCCCAGCGCTGGGCCAACAGACCAGCCCGCTGCAAAACCGGCTTAACTGGGAAGAAAAGGCGCAGGCAAATCCCTTTACCCTCACCCCCCATAAACCCACCTATCTGCTACCGCTAAGCTATAATGATTCACCCAACAACCAGCCCTTCGACAACAGCGGAAAGCAACTGGACCGGCTGGAGGTAAAATTTCAAATCAGCCTGAAATTTCTGGTGTGGCGTAACCTTATCGGCGCGCGCGGCCATCTGTTTTTCGGTTATACCCAACAGTCCTATTGGCAGGCCTTTCAACGCGATAACTCCTCACCGTTTCGCGAAACCAACCACGAACCCGAGGCCATCCTGTTTGTTCCCAGCGAGCGAACATTCTTCGGCTTTCAAAACCGCGTCAATCTGGTCGGTCTGTCACATCAATCCAACGGTCGCACCGGCAACCTGTCACGCAGTTGGAACCGCCTCTACGTCAATTTCATTTTCGAACGCGAGCACCTCGCCGTTAGCCTGAAACCCTGGTGGCGCATTCCGGAAGACAGTGATGACGACGACAATCCGGATATTGTCGACTATATGGGTCATGGCGAACTCAGCCTGATATACAAACTGGGACAACACAACGTCGGCGTTACCCTACGCCACAACCTCGATGCGCAAAGCCGCGGCGCGATGCAGCTGGACTGGAGTTTTCCCATCTATCACGACCGCCTCAACGGCTATCTGCAATACTTTAATGGCTACGGCGAAAATCTGATCGACTACGATGATTCCAGCAATCGCTTGAGCGTGGGCATTATCCTGACCGACTGGATCTGAGTCCGTGTTGCACCGAAACGCTGATAAAACTCGCCTGGGCTGACGTGCTGGCACACAATCTCAACCGGCGAAAGGCGGATGGTGTGCCATGAAATAGCGCGTAACGCCAGGGTGCTGGGAACAACTCGGCAGCGTATGATCCAGCGCGCCGACCGCCAAGGCCCAGGGTATCTTGACGCCGACCGAAAAAAACGCCGCTCAGGACGCGCCCGCGGGCCGTCATAGTCAGGAGGGTGACGAAAAAGCCGGGCTCGCCTTCACAGCGTAACCACGATGGACGCAATGACAAGCAGACGAGCTGTGCCGCCTGCTCTGCATTGGACGAGATTGCCCTTACATTTCTGTAAGCACATTGGACCGTCTCCGCAGCAGATCTGATGGATTCCTTGAAGAAATCTCCAGCCTGCCGGTGGACGACCGGACACACACCACTAGCGTCGAGATGCGTATCTATTTATTGAGGCCGACCAAGAAGACAGCCGACACTGTTATCCCTTAGAGGGATACCGGTGACGGGCTCGACAAACGCCCGTCACCGGATTGCTTAAGGGCTATTTCTGCGGGGAGGAAGAGACACTAAAAACTCTCCCTCTGACACATAGCCCGCGTCGCTAGACCCTTACAACACTTCTCGGCACTACATCATGCCGCCCATGCCACCCATGCCGCCCATATCAGGCATGGCCGGCGCCCCCTCTTCCTTGGGCAGTTCGGCCACCATGGCCTCGGTGGTGATCATCAGGCCGGCGATGGAGCCGGCGTTCTGCAGCGCCGTGCGGGTGACCTTGGTGGGATCCAAGATACCCATTTCGATCATGTCGCCGTATTCACCGGTCGCGGCGTTATAACCGTAGGCAGCCTTACCCTCGGTCACCTTATTGATGACCACGGAGGGCTCGTCACCGGAGTTGGCGACGATCTGGCGCAGCGGCTCTTCCATGGCGCGGCGGGCGATGTTGATGCCCACGTCCTGGTCGTGGTTGTCGCCGGTTAATGCCTTGATGCCCTGTATGGCGCGCACCAGGGCGACGCCGCCGCCGGGCACCACGCCTTCCTCGACCGCGGCGCGGGTGGCGTGCAGGGCATCCTCGACGCGGGCCTTTTTCTCCTTCATTTCTATCTCGGTAGAGGCACCCACCTTGATCACGGCCACACCGCCGGCCAGCTTGGCGACACGCTCCTGCAGCTTTTCGCGGTCATACTCGGACGAGGTCTCTTCCAGCTGGGCGCGGATCTGACTGACGCGGGCCTCGATCTCCTTGTTGGCACCGGCGCCGTCGATGACGGTGGTCTCGTCCTTGCTGATCTGTACCTTCTTGGCGCTGCCCAGATCATCCAGAGTGGCGCCTTCCAGCGACAGGCCGACCTCTTCCGAGATCACGGTGCCACCGGTGAGAATGGCGATGTCCTGCAGCATGGCCTTGCGGCGGTCGCCGAAACCGGGCGCCTTGACCGCGGCCACCTTGACGATGCCGCGCATGCTGTTGACCACCAGGGTGGCCAGGGCCTCGCCTTCCACGTCCTCGGCGATGATCACCAGCGGCTTGCCGGCCTTGGCCACGTTTTCCAGCAGCGGCAGCAGCTCGCGGATGTTGGAGATCTTCTTGTCCGTGATCAGGATGAAGGGATCCTCGTGCTCGGCGGTCATGCTCTGCTGGTTGGTGATGAAATAGGGTGACAGATAGCCGCGGTCAAACTGCATCCCTTCGACGACGTCCAGCTCGTTCTGCAGGCCGGTGCCTTCCTCGACGGTGATGACGCCTTCTTTGCCGACCTTGTCCATGGCCCCGGCGATGATCTGACCGATCTCTTCATCGGCGTTGGCCGAGATGGTGCCGACCTGGGCAATGGCCTTGGCGTCGGCGCAGGGCTTGGACAGTTTGCGCAGCTCCTCAACGGCGGCGATCACGGCCTTGTCGATGCCGCGCTTCAGATCCATGGGGTTCATGCCGGCGGCGACCGCCTTTAAACCCTCGGTGAGAATGCTCTGCGCCAGCACGGTGGCGGTGGTGGTACCGTCGCCGGCGATATCGGAGGTCTGGGAGGAGACCTCTTTAACCATTTGCGCGCCCATGTTCTCGAACTTGTCTTCCAGCTCGATTTCCTTGGCCACGGAGACGCCGTCCTTCGTGATGGTGGGGGCGCCGAAGGCCTTATCGAGCACTACGTTGCGGCCTTTGGGGCCCAAGGTGACCTTGACCGCGTTGGCCAGGATATTGACGCCTTCCGCCATGCGCTGACGCGCACCGGTACCGAATTGAACTTCTTTTGCTGCCATGTTGAATGCTCCTCTTTAATATTTAGAATCTGTTATGCAACAAGCCGTGCCTGGGCGTTCAGCCCTCAATGACACCGACCAGGTCGTCTTCGCGCATCACCAGCAGGTCTTCGCCTTCGACCTTGATGTCGGTGCCGGCGTATTTGCCGAACAGCACCTTGTCACCCACCTTGACGTCGAGGGCGCGCTTTTCACCATTATCCAGGATCTTGCCGTTGCCCACGGCGATCACTTCGCCGCGCTGGGGCTTTTCGGCGGCCGAATCGGGGATTACGATCCCGGCAGCGGTGGTACGCTCCTCTTCCATACGACGAATTACGACACGATCGTGCAAAGGACGAATATTCATTACTGTCATCTCCAGATAAGTTTTTGAATTGTGAAGTTCGGAGCGCCGCTCTTGGCACTCCCCCTGTAAGAGTGCCAACTATGATAGTGACTCGAACGACGGAGTCAAGCGGGTGGCCTAGTCGCGACCATTACGATCCCTGTCGCGCCAATATTCACCCTCAAGGGTGCGCGGTCCCTGAGGTCGCCGGGGCGGCCCGTCACCGGGGCCGATGATGCCGCGCCGCAAGGCCCATAAAATGATGCGCCGGCGCAGCGGTGTGATCAGACAAATGAAACCGATGGTGTCGGTAAAAAAACCCGGCGTCAGCAACAGGGCGCCGCCGAACAAGAGCATCACGCCTTCCAGGATCTCGATGGCCGGGATCTCGCCGCGGACCAGCATCGCCTGCACCCGCGCCAACACGGAAAAGCCCTGTTGCCGCAGCAGTAGGGCGCCCACCACGGCGGTGAAAACCACCATGAACACGGTCGGAATGGCGCCGATCACGCCGCCCACCTTGATCAAGAGGTAGATCTCGAATAGCGGCACGATGAGAAACAGTGCCAGCAAGCTGCGGAAGGAAAACATGGAAGGACATTCTACACGGCTTGGACACGGGAAACACGCGCATGGCGACCCGCCCTTTGCCCTGACGGGCCGCTTCCGGTATCTTGCCGGCCATGACTGCAGAACAATTGATCGTGCTCAACACCTGTCCCGACGCCGACACGGCACGGCGTATCGCCGGCGCGCTGGTGGAGCGCCGCCTGGCGGCCTGCGTCAATATCATCAAGGGTGTGGAATCGGTGTATGAATGGCGCGGCAAGATCGAAACCGACACGGAGTGTGTATTGCTCATCAAGTGCAGTCGCGCCGCCTACCCCGACCTGGAACAGGCGTTGCAAAGCCTCCATCCCTATGAACTCCCGGAGATCGTGGCGGTCCCAATAGAGGCCGGCCTGCCCGCCTATCTCGATTGGATTAACGATAACAGTAAACTACCGTGAGACCTGCGAATCCGACCCTGACCGCCTGGCGCCTATGCCTGGCGCTGTTGCTCCTGAGCTGGCTGAGCCTGCTGCCGAGCTATGCCGAGGAAGACCCCACCACGGTCACCATCGAAGCGCAGCCAGAACAGGGCCTGCTGGACAAGCTCTCCGGCCTCGGCCAAAAACTGGGCTTCGGCGGCAGCGACAACGGCTTTCTGCCGCCGGACCAGGCCTTCATCCTCAGCACCGAGGTGGCGGACCCTTACACCCTGCGACTGCGCTTCGATGTCGCCGATGGCTATTATTTATATCGCGATAAATTCGCCTTCGAAGTCGTGAATACCGAGGGCGTCAAGGTCGAGCCCTTCGCCTTGCCGCGCGGCAAGGAGAAGCAGGACGAGGTCTTCGGCCTGATGGAGGTGTTCTACCACGAGGTGGAGACCGCCCTGCCCCTGGCGCGCAGCATGCGCGCCGCCGGCGACATCGACCTGGAGATCAAGTACCAGGGCTGCGCCGACGCCGGCTTCTGCTATCCGCCCATGAAACAGGTGGTCACCCTGAGCCTGCCCGAGGCCACGACAGCGGCGCCGCAACGGACGGCGGTCGGCGCTGGCTTCATCTCCGAACAGGACCGCTACGCCCGCGGCCTGGCCGAGAACAGTCTGTGGCTGAGCATGCTGAGCTTCTTCGGTCTGGGGCTGCTGCTCACCTTCACGCCCTGCGTATTCCCCATGATCCCCATTCTCTCCAGCATCATCGCCGGCCAGGGCAGCGACATCACCACGCGGCGCGCCTTTTCCCTGTCCTTGACCTACGTGCTGGCGATGGCGGTGACCTACACCCTGGCCGGCTTGATGGCCGGCCTGTTCGGCGCCAATCTGCAGGCCGCCTTTCAGAACCCCTGGGTGTTGGGCAGCTTCAGTCTGATCTTTGTGCTGCTGGCCCTGTCCATGTTCGGTTTTTACGAGCTGCAGATGCCGCAACGCATCCAGAGCAAACTCGCCGAGCTCAGCAACCGCCAGCGTGGTGGCACCTTTTTCGGCGTGGGCATTATGGGCTTTCTCTCGGCCCTGATCGTCGGCCCGTGCATGGCGGCGCCGCTGGCCGGGGCGCTGATCTATATCGGCCAGAGCGGCGACGCCCTATTGGGCGCCGCCGCCTTGTTCGCCTTGAGCATGGGCATGGGCATCCCGCTGCTGCTGATCGGCACCTCGGCGGGGAAATTCATGCCCCAGGCGGGCCCCTGGATGCACACCGTCAAGGCGGTGTTCGGCGTGCTCTTGATCGCCGTCGCCATCTGGCTGATCGAACGCATCATCCCCGCCGCTGTGGGCCTGGCCCTGTGGGGTATTTTGCTGGTGGTCTGCGCCGTTTATCTGGGCGCCTTCGAACGGCTCCAGCCCGAAGCCGGCGGCTGGCACAAACTCTGGAAGGGCGTCGGTGTAGTACTGCTGATCTACGGCGGCATGCTGCTGGTGGGCGCCTCCAGCGGGGCGCGGGACATGTTCCAGCCGCTGGCCAATCTGAGCCTGGCGGCCAACGGCGAGCGCGGTACGACGCAACACGGCCTGGAATTCAAGCAGATCAAGGGGCTTGCCGGGCTGCAACAGGAACTGGAACGGGCCGCCGCGCAGGGCAAGCCGGTAATGCTGGACTTCTACGCCGACTGGTGCGTCTCCTGCATCGAGATGGAGCGTGAGACCTTTTCCGACCCGACGGTCCAGGCGGCACTTGCCGACACTGTCTTACTTCAGGCCGACGTCACCCTGAATGACAACCAGGATCAGGCCCTGATGCAGGCGTTTGGATTGTTCGGCCCCCCCTCTATACTATTCTTTGACACCGACGCGCAGGAGCTACCGCGTTATCGCCTGATGGGCTTTCTCGATGCCGAGGATTTCGAACACCACGCCCGCGCGGCACTCAATCTATAAACACCTAGGACAGCCATGAATAACAAACAGATCATCATTGGCGCCGTGGTTATCTTTTTAGTCGGCGCCGTGGGCGGCAACTATTTCATCAAAATGTTGCGCCAGCCGCCCGAACCGTCCGCCGATACCCAGCAACTGATTGGTTTGCGCGTGCCCAGTTACAGCCTGCTGGGCCTGGACGGGGTACGCGAACGCAGCGAGCAATGGCTGGGCAAGGTGCAAGTCATCAACTTTTGGGCGACGTGGTGCCCGCCCTGCAAGCGGGAGATCCCGGCCCTGATCGAATTGCAGCAGGATTACGCCAATCACAACCTCCAGGTCATCGGTATCGCCCTGGACGATGTGGAGCCGGTACGCGCATACGCCCAGGAGATGAGCATCAACTACCCGGTCTTGGTGGGGGACAGCGACGCCATCGAGGTGGCGGAACAACTCGGCAACGACATGGGCGTCCTGCCCTATACCGTGGTCACCGACCAAGCCGGTAATATCCGCTTTATCCGCTACGGTGAAGTGGACCGGGAGACGTTAGAAGCGGAGATTCGCAAGCTGATTTAGACCTCGCCCCATTTGAGACAATCGTCGTTAAATGCTGCCAATTTGCAGCGATCATACGCCAGCTTGACAAAAACTGGACAATAACCACACTAACATGACAAAATCGCGCCAATCACCGGCGGCGCCGCATTCGTGTAAGTACAACAATAACTGGCGCGCACTGGACGGCAATCGACCATCACGCGCACATGTCGAGGACATCAATGGCCAACATCCTGGTGCTTAACGGCCCCAACCTCAACCTGCTGGGCAGTCGCGAACCCCAACACTACGGCGCCACGCGCCTGGCCGACATCGAAGCCGAGCTGATCCAGGCTGCGCAGCAGGCGGGCCATCACCTGAGCTGCTATCAGAGCAATGCCGAACACGAACTGGTGACCAAGATCCAGAACGCGCCCGGCGAAAAGGTCGAGTTCATCATCATCAACCCGGCCGCCTTCACCCACACCAGTGTCGCCATCCGCGACGCCCTGAGCGCAGTCGGGATTCCATTTATTGAAATTCATCTATCGAATATCCACGCCCGTGAAGCGTTTCGCCGCCGCTCCTATTTATCGGACCTGGCGCAGGGCGTGATCAGCGGCCTGGGGCCCAAAGGCTACTACCTGGCCTTGCAGGCGGCCATCGACCAGATCACCTAAAACAACTGACAACGACGGTTACAGACATGGACACACGTAAAATCAAAGCCCTAATCGCATTACTGGAAGAATCGGATGTTGCCGAGATCGAGATCCACGAAGGCGAGGAGTCGGTGCGTATCAGCCGCTATTCGGCCCAAACCCCGGCACCGGTAATGCCGGCCATGCCGGCAGCGGCTCCGGCACCTGCCGCCGCGCCCGCCACCGAGGCGGCGACGCCGGAACCCGCCGTCCCCACGGGACACGAAGTCACCTCCCCGATGGTGGGCACCTTTTATCGTGCCCCCTCACCGGGCGCCAAACCCTTTGTCGAAGTCGGCCAGCAGGTCAGCGTCGGCGACACCCTGTGTATTATCGAAGCAATGAAGATGCTCAATCACATCGATGCCGACAAGTCGGGCAAGATCGCCGCCATCCTGGTGGACAACGGCCAGCCCATCGAATACGGCCAGCCGCTGTTCGTCATCGAGTAATTGCGGAACACCTTTCCGGGTTATCCCCTCAACCACGTCAGCTCAAGGAATGGTTTAGAAATCTATGTTCGAGAAAGTTGTTATCGCAAACCGCGGCGAAATCGCCCTGCGCATCCTGCGCGCCTGCCGTGAACTGGGCATCAAGACCGTGGCCGTGCACTCCACCGCCGACCGCGGCCTGAAGCATGTGCGCCTGGCGGACGAATCGGTCTGCATCGGTCCGGCCGATTCCACCCACAGTTATCTCAATATTCCGGCCCTGATCAGCGCCGCGGAAGTCACCGATGCGGTGGCCATACACCCCGGCTACGGCTTTCTTTCCGAAAACGCCGACTTCGCCGAACGGGTCGAGGAAAGCGGCTTCGTCTTCATCGGCCCCAAGCCCGAAACCATCCGCTTGATGGGCGACAAGATCTCCGCCATCAATGCCATGAAGGCCAGCGGCGTGCCCTGCGTACCCGGCTCCGGCGGACCGCTGGGCGATGACACTGACGAGATCCTGCGCCTGGCGCGCGACATCGGCTACCCGGTCATCATCAAGGCCGCCGGCGGTGGCGGCGGCCGCGGCATGCGCGTGGTCAACAGCGAGGCCACCCTGCTGCACGCCATCACGCTCACCCGGGTCGAGGCCGGCAACGCCTTCGGCAACGATACGCTCTATATGGAAAAATTCCTGGAAAACCCGCGCCATATCGAGTTCCAGGTGATGGCCGACACCCACGGCAACGCCATCCACCTGGGCGAGCGCGACTGCTCCATGCAACGCCGCCACCAGAAGGTCATCGAAGAGGCGCCCGCCCCCGGGCTCAGCGCCAAGCTGCGCAACAAGATGGGCGAGGTGTGCGCCGAGGCCTGCCGCAAGATCGGCTATCGCGGCGCCGGCACCTTTGAATTCCTATATGAAAAGGGCGAATTCTTCTTCATTGAGATGAATACCCGCCTGCAGGTAGAACACCCGGTCACGGAGATGATCACCGGTGTCGACCTGGTCAAGGAGCAGCTGTGCGTCGCCGCCGGGGCAAAACTGTCCTTGCGCCAGGAAGACATCCGCATCAACGGCCATGCCGTCGAATGCCGCATCAATGCCGAGGACCCGGACAACTTCATGCCCTGTCCCGGCACCATCTCCAGTTATCATGCCCCGGGCGGCCTCGGCGTGCGGGTGGACTCCCACATCTATAGCGGATACATCGTCCCGCCCTACTACGACTCCATGATCGGCAAGCTGATCACCCACGGCAGCACCCGTGATTCGGCCCTGGCGCGCATGGCCACGGCCCTGGACGAACTGGTGGTGGACGGCATCAAGACCAACATCCCCTTGCACCGCCGCCTGGTACGCGATGCCGCCTTCCGCGCCGGCGGCACCAGCATCCACTATCTGGAAAAGAAGCTGGGCCTTAAATAAAATCGCGCGGGGCGCCTCGCCCCGCGCCCTTCAGGACGCGCCATGCCCTGGCTACAACTCAAATTCGACAGCGACCCGCAACGGGCGGAGCACATCAGCGATCTACTCAGTGAACTGGGCGCGGCCGCCGTCACCTTCGAGGACGGCGCCGACCAAGCCTTGTTCGAGCCCGACCCAGGCGAGACCAAGCTGTGGGACCGCACTCGCATCGTCGGCCTGTTCGACGCCGCCGACGACATGTCCGCTGTCATCGCCGCATTGAAATCGGCCCTGGGAGACGCGGCCCCGGCCGAATTCCAGCTCAACCCGGTAGAGGAAAAAGATTGGGAGCGGGCCTGGATGAAGAACTTCAAACCGATCCGCTGCGGCGACACGCTATGGATTTGTCCCAGTTGGCATACCCCCGAGGACCCCACGGCCGTCAACCTCATGCTTGATCCGGGCCTGGCCTTCGGTACCGGCACCCATCCCACCACCGCCCTGTGCCTGCAATGGCTGGACGCCCACCCGCCCGTGGATCTCGAATGCATCGACTACGGCTGCGGCTCGGGCATCCTGGCCATTGCCGCGGCCCTGCTCGGCGCCCGCCATATTGCGGCGGTGGACCACGACCCCCAGGCCATACTGGCGACCCGCGACAATGCCGCCAACAACGGCGTCGGCGCCAAGATCAGCGCCCTACTGCCGCGCCAGTTCCAGGACAAGCCGGTGGACCTGGTCCTGGCCAACATCCTCGCCAACCCATTGCTGGAGTTAGCGCCGCGCTTCGCCGAACTGGTCAAGCCTGGCGGCCGGATTGTGTTATCGGGTATCCTTGCCGCACAAGCGCCGCAAATCACGGAGCGCTACAGCACCTGGTTCGACGTGGATGCGCCCACCCAACTCGAAGACTGGGTCAGGATCGACGGCCGGCGCCGCTAGTGAGCGGATCACAGCAGCAGCACAGCGAAACAATTACGCCTGAATGTATACCCACTGCCCCCACTGCGACACCTATTTCCGGATCACCTCGGAGCAACTCAAACGCGCCCACGGCGAGGTACGCTGCGGCCGCTGCTTCGGCACCTTCAATGCCCTGCAACATCTGATCGACGAGCCGCCGGCCAAGGCCGGGCAGTCGGTCGCGCCCCCCGCCGGCGGCGCGGCGCCCAAGGCCGGTGACGGCAGCACCACACAACGCCATCATTCGCAACAACTGATCGAGGAACTCCAGACTCAAGACGGCAGCAGCGGCGCTGGCAAACGCCTGCTCTGGGGGCTACTGGCCCTACCCCTGGTGCTGCTGCTGGCGGCCCAGTACGCCTTTTTCAACCTGGATCAGCTGTCCCAGAATCCGCAGCTGCGCCCGGCGCTGACGGCGCTCTGCCAAGTGGCCGACTGCGAAGTGCCGCTGCTGCGTGCACCGCAGCAGATCACACTCACGGAACGGGACATCCGTAGCCACCCGGATACCCGCGACATCCTGCTGGTCCAGGCCACCATGGTCAACCAGGCCGGTTTCACCCAGGCCTTTCCGGTGGTGGAGTTGGTGCTGCACGACATCACCGGCCACACCATCGCCGGGCGCCGCTTCATGCCCGACGAGTATCTGGTCGATCCCTCGCTGGACGTGGATCAGGGCTTCCGCGACAACAGCAGCGTCACCATTGTGTTGGAATTGGTCGACCCCGGCGCCGAGGCGGTGGGGTTCGAATTCAATTTCCTTTAAGCGGCACCTTTCTAATACGCCTGTTTAACGGTATCATTTTTCGTCCGGCTCGACGGACCGTCCCCGTCGGCTCAGCGAAAGCCTCAATCAGCATGAGAATCGGACCCTACAAACTGAACAATAACCTGGTGCTGGCGCCCATGGCCGGCGTCACCGACCGCCCCTTCCGCCAGCTGTGCAAACAGCTCGGCGCCGGTATGGCGGTATCCGAGATGGTGTCATCCAACTCCCTGCTATGGGGCAGCGAGAAGACCAAACGGCGCGCCGACCACACAGGGGAGACCGAGCCCAAATCGGTCCAGATCATGGGTGCCGATCCCAAGATGATGGCCGAGGCCGCCCGTTACAATGTGGACAACGGCGCCCAGATCATCGATATCAACATGGGCTGCCCGGCCAAGAAGGTCTGCAACGTGGCCGCAGGCTCGGCGCTGCTGCAATACGAGGATTTGGTGCAGGACATCCTGGAGGCCGTGGTCGGCGCCGTCGATGTGCCGGTCACCCTGAAGATCCGCACCGGCTGGGACACCGCCCATCGCAACGGCGTCCGCATCGCCCGCATCGCCCAGGAATCCGGCATCCTGGCCCTGGCGGTGCATGGCCGCACGCGCGCCTGCGGGTACCGCGGCGACGCGGAATACGACACCATCGCCGCCATCAAGCAGGCGGTGACGATCCCGGTGATCGCCAACGGCGACATCACCACGCCGCAAAAGGCGCAGCAGGTGCTGGCCAAGACCGGCGTTGACGGCATCATGATCGGCCGCGCCGCCCAAGGGCGACCGTGGATTTTCCGCGAAATCGGGCATTACCTGAAAACCGGCGAAACACTGGCCGAACCCTCGGTCACCGACGTGCGCGACATCCTGCTCGGCCACCTGCACAATCTGTATAATTTCTACGGGGAGTACACCGGGGTGCGCATGGCGCGCAAGCATATCGCCTGGTACAGCAAGGGGCATCGTCACGGCGCCGCCTTTCGCCAAGCCGTTAACCGTGTCGACTCGATCGACGCACAACTTAAAATGACCGAGGACTTCTTTGAGCGCTTACAGCAGGACATACAGCAAGCCGCCTGAAATGACTGTGGTAAACGACGCGCCGAAGCCGTTTCAAGAGCGTCGCAGACAGCCGTTGCGCAGTGCCGCCTATACCGCCATTAGCAATTATTTTGCCGATCTGGACGGCCAACAGCCGGGCAACCTCTACGACATGATGATCGCTGAAGTGGAACAGGCACTGTTCAGCTCGGTGATGGAGCGCACCCACGGCAACCAATCCAAGGCGGCCGCCATCCTCGGCATCAATCGCAGCACCTTGCGCAAAAAGCTCCGCCTCTACGGTCTGATCGATTAACAACCAAGGGCAAGCATCGCAGGCTTGCCCCCGGATTGCGCCTGCATACGCGGCATTCCGACGACGACTTTTTTCACATCTTTGGAAAGTGACTCATGGCAACCATCAAACGTGCGCTTATCAGTGTGTCCGACAAGACCGGCGTGGTTGAATTCGCCCGCCAACTGAGCAATATGAATGTGGAGCTGCTCTCCACCGGCGGCACCTTCAAGCTGCTGTCTGAAAACGACATCCGGGTCACCGAGGTGTCGGACTACACCGGCTTTCCGGAAATGATGGACGGCCGCGTCAAGACCCTGCACCCGAAAATACACGGCGGCATTCTCGGCCGTCGCGGCACCGATGACAACATTATGACTGACAATGCCATCGACCCGATCGACATGGTGGTGGTCAATCTCTACCCCTTCGAGCAGACCGTCGCCAAACCCGATTGTGATCTTGCCAGCGCCATTGAAAACATCGACATCGGCGGCCCGACCATGGTGCGCGCCGCGGCCAAGAATCATAAAGACGTGGCCATCGTGGTCGACGTGGGCGACTACGCCGCCGTACTCGACGAGATGAAGGCAAACGACGCTGCACTCAACTTCGAGACCCGTTTTCACCTGGCCACCAAGGCCTTCGAGCACAGCGCCGCCTATGACGGCGCCATCGCCAACTATCTGGGCAGTATTACCGACGGCGGTCACAGCAATCAGAACCGCTGCGCATTTCCGCGCACCATCAATAGCCAGGTCATCAAGCTGCAGGACTTGCGTTACGGTGAGAATCCGCACCAGCAGGCCGCGTTTTATATCGACGACCGCGCCACTGAGGCCAGCGTCGCCACCGCCGTGCAGCTGCAGGGCAAGGCGCTGTCCTATAACAATATCGCCGACACCGATGCAGCGTTGGAGTGCGTCAAGCAGTTCGATGAACCGGCCTGCGTAATCGTCAAACACGCCAATCCCTGCGGCGTGGCGGTGGGGACCGATCTACTGGACGTCTACGACCAGGCCTACCGCACCGACCCCACCTCGGCCTTCGGCGGCATCATCGCCTTCAACCGCGAATTGGACGGCAACAGCGCACGCGCCATTATCGAACGTCAATTCGTGGAAGTCATCATTGCCCCCAGCGTCAGCCGCGAGGCCTCGGACATCATCGCCGAGAAAAAGAACGTGCGGCTGCTGGCCTGCGGCACCTGGAGCGAAGCGCCCATGGCGGCACTGGACTATAAACGGGTCAACGGCGGTATGCTGATCCAGACCCGCGACAACGGCATGGTCAGCGTCACCGATCTCGAAGTGGTGAGCAAACGCATCCCCACCGAGCAGGAAATGAAGGACCTGGGCTTCTGCTGGAAAGTGGCCAAGTATGTCAAATCCAATGCTATCGTCTATGCCAAAAACGGCATGACCATCGGCATCGGCGCCGGCCAGATGAGTCGTGTCTACAGCGCCCGGATCGCCGGCATCAAGGCCGCCGACGAAGGCCTGGACGTGGCCGGTTCGGTGATGGCCTCGGACGCCTTCTTCCCCTTCCGCGACGGCATCGACGCCGCCGCGCAGGCCGGCATCACCGCCGTGATTCAACCCGGCGGCTCCATGCGCGACGAAGAGGTGATCGCCGCCGCCGACGAGCACGACATGGCCATGCTGTTCACCGGCATGCGCCACTTCCGTCACTGAGCAGCCAAGCGCGACCCCTTAGGAATAGGGGCGGCCAGTACCGACCAGCCCCCTGCCACACCACCCGGCATACGGGTCCGCACTGGCCGGTTCGAAGCCGAGCGTAGCCCGCATTTCTTACCGGGCGAACCACACCCCCAAGGCGAGGGCAACGAGAAAGGCCTGGGGGCTGCCGTGCGCGAGCGATACCGAGACAGACGTGTCAGGGCCGACACCACTTTGACCCGCTACTCACATGATTGTGAACGATTTTTTGATATCCGCATGCGGTTCTACGTGTCCGTCAAGCCGGAAAACCCGATTTTAATAAAGCTTTAGGCCTGGCCTACCGATAACCTTTTGTGATTCGCTTCACACCTTTCAGGGATTAACACATTTCAAAGGACTGTTTTGAAAAAGGCACCCCCGGGCGAAAGCGCGGGGTCGCAAAGTCACCGGTCTAAGGGGCGAGGCCCTACGACAGCGGGACCGCCGGAACAGTTGTCGGCCTCATTCGCGGGGTCGCTTCGCGTTTCAAACTCAAAATACCGACCGCACCCCCGGTCGACAGGATCTTTCTGTGTCGCGAGGCGCAGAGGTGAGGATATATCCCAGCGAATTGAATGGTGCACACTATGAACCATAACGACTATGCCCTGGTAATCGAAGACTCTATTTCCATGCGTAAATTCGTCTCGTTGATTTTGCGTCAGGAGACAAACTTCCAACACGTCGTCGAAGCGGAAAGCCCCGATCAAGCCCTGGCGCTGATACAACAACGTCCGGGGCGCCTGTCCCTCATCATCAGTGACTGGAACATGCCCGGCACGCCCCTGCAAAAGGTTCTTCAGCAGCTACAAGCACAGCTCGATATCAGCGCTGTCCCGTTGTTTTTACTCACCGCCACCGGCGACGCGCAGGCCCAGCAACTCGCCCGCGCCATTCAAGCCAAGGCGGTGCTCACCAAGCCCTTCAATGCCGACGACCTGATCGGTTTAATCGAATTGCATATCCCGATAGAACGTCGCCGCGCCAAACGCGTCATCCCCCTGACGCGCTGCGAGGTGGATTTGGGCTTCGACCCGTCCCAACAGAGCTATATCGCCGAGGTGGTCAACATCTCCGAGACCGGCGTGCTGATACGCAGTCCTATCGCGGCGCCGGGGCTGAGCTGCATTTACGACTATGTCAGCCTGACCCTGCTGCCCGTTGACGGCCAGGTCATCAAAACCTATGGCCAGATTGTGCGCATCGAGGTTGACCCGCAGCGAAGCCGCAACCACTGCAACAGTGTACTCATAGCCTTTGAGTTCGGCCGCGTGGACGAAGCGACCCTGACCCAACTGCGCCACTACGTCGCGCTCAACAGTGCCCATCCGGAGGACGACACGCACTAGTGCTGGGTACGTTGCTGCTCGGCGCGGGCCTCGGCCTGGATGCGTTCGTGGGTAATGGCCTGCTGTTGCTCCACCTCCTCGAAGAGCTCGGCGCTGCTGCGCGTCTCACGTAACTTGCGCTCGCTGATCAGGCGATAAAACAGCGGCACAAAAAAGATGGCCAGGAAGGTGGCCGCCAGCATGCCGCCCATCACCCCCGTCCCCACGGACTGGCGCGCCCCGGCGCCGGCACCGCTGGAAAACGCCAGCGGCACCACGCCCAGAATAAACGCCATGGAGGTCATCAGGATGGGGCGAAAACGCAGCCGCGCCGCCTCGATGGCCGCGGCCGCCGCGCTCATGCCCTCCTGATGTTTGTAGATGGCGTACTCCACGATCAGGATGGCGTTCTTGGCCGCCAAGCCCAACAAGGTCACCAGACCGATCTGGAAATAGACGTCATTGGTGAAGTCGCGCAGCCATACCGCCAGCAAAGCGCCGAAGGTGCCGAAAGGTAAGGCCAGCAGCACGGCAAAGGGCAGCGACCAGCGTTCATACTGGGCCGCCAGGATCAAAAACACCATCAACGCCCCCAAGCCCAATGCCAGTCCGGAACTACCCCCGCTGTTTTTCTCCTGGAAAGAGGCACCGCTCCAGTCATAGGTGAAGTCCGGCGGCAGGGTTTCGGCGGCGATGGCCTCGAAGCGTTCGATCACCTGACCGGAACTCATCCCCGGCGCGCCGTTGCCCATGACCTTCACCGCGGGCAGATTGTTGAAGCGCTCCATGGTCTCCGGCCCGGCGCTGAAGCTGACCCGGGCCAGGGCCGACAGGGGCACCATGGCGCCGCCGTTCGAGCGCACATAGAGATTGGTGATGTCGGTTGGATCATTGCGCGCCTGCGGCTGGGCCGACATCAACACCTGCCAGGTGCGGCCGTACTTGTTGAAGTCGTTGACGTAGAAGGTCCCCATCGTCGCCGACAGGGTATCGAACACGGCGTCGACAGGCACGCCCAGGGCCTTGGCCTTCTCCCGGTCCACATCCACCTGCAACTGGGGCACGTTGGGCCGCCACAGCATGGAGACCATAGCGAAGGTGGGATCCTGTTGCAGGGCGCCGATGAACTGCTGGCTCACCTGGGCCAGGCGCTGCGGCCCGCCCTCACCGCGCAGTTGCAGATGGGCCTCGAAACCGCCGGCGGTGCCCAGGCCGAAGATGGCCGGGGGATTGAAGGCCAGCACCAGCGCCTCCTTGATGTGGGCGGTCTTGGCGAACAGCTCGCCCACCAGTTCGGGCGCCGTCACCTCGCGCTCATCCCAGTGCTGCGGCACCACAAAAATCGTCGCAGCGTTGTTCTTGAAACTGCCGCCGATGAAGTCGAAGCCGGTAAACGCGGTGGAGTATTTGATCACCGGATTGCTGCGGATGATCTCATCCACCTCGCCCACCACCGCGTCGGTGCGCTCCAGCGAGGCGCCGTCGGGCAGGTAGACGGCGGCGATGTAAAAGCCCTGGTCCTCATCCGGCACCAGGCTGCCCGGGGTGACCTGCCACAGCCCCGCCGCCAACGCCACCATGCCGGCAAACAGGATCAGACCCAGCGCGCCGCGACGAATGAGAAAGGCCACCCCGCCGGTGTAGCGCCGCGTCACCCAGCCGAAGGCGTTATTGAAGGCACGGAAAAAACCGCCCACCCGCTTGTGCTCCGGGCGCAGAAACAGGGCGCACAAGGCCGGCGTCAGGGTCAGGGCCACCACCCCCGAGATGGCCACGGCGATGGCCAGGGTGACGGCGAACTGGCGATACAACTCACCGGCCAGACCGCCGAGAAAGGCGATGGGCACGAACACCGACACCAGCACCAGCACAATGGCGATCACCGGCCCGGTC
Organism: Candidatus Tenderia electrophaga; assembly: GCA_001447805.1. Lineage (NCBI taxonomy): Bacteria > Pseudomonadati > Pseudomonadota > Gammaproteobacteria > Tenderiales (SeqCode) > Tenderiaceae (SeqCode) > Tenderia (SeqCode) > Tenderia electrophaga (SeqCode). Next base: position 569,476 of record CP013099.1, on the reverse strand, counting down.
ACTTCCTTCATGGCCTGGATGGCGGCCAGACGCGGGCTCAAGCCCTCCTCGTGCATGATGCGCTCCACATTTTCCAGCACCACGATGGCGTCGTCCACCACGATGCCGATGGCCAGCACCATGCCGAACAGGGTGAGGGTGTTGATGGAGTAGTCCAACATCAACAGCCCGGCAAAGGTGCCGATCAGCGATACCGGCACCGCCAGGGTCGGGATCAGGGTGGCGCGCCAGTTCTGCAGGAACAGAAACACCACCAGGAACACCAACAGCATCGCCTCGGCCAGGGTCTTCATCACCTCGCGGATGGAGACCTCGACGAACTGGGTGGTATCGTAGGGGATGTAATAGGCCAGCCCCTCCGGGAAGCGTTGCTCCAGCTCCTTGAGCTTGGCCTTGACCGCGTCGGCCACCTGCAGGGCGTTGGCACCCGGTTTGAGGAAGATCCCCACCAGGGTGGCGGGCTGGCCGTTCTGGCGACCGATGAAGTCGTAGTCCTTGGCCCCCAACTCCACCCGCGCCACATCCTTGAGCCGCAGCAGGGTGCCGTCGGGCTCGGCACGCACTACGATCTGTTCAAATTCGCTCACCTCGGACATGCGGCCGCGGGCGTTCACCGTCAGGGCCAGTTCCTGATCGCCGGCGGTGGGCGGCTGGCCGATGCGGCCGACGGCGAACTGGGCGTTCTGTTCGGTGATGGCGCCGGCGATATCGCCGGGGGTGAGGCTGAGCTGAGCCAGACGCTCGGGATCGAGCCAGACGCGCATGGCGTAATCCTTGGCACCGAAGATCTGCACATTGGTGGTGCCGGGTACGCGCTTGAGCTCGTCCAGCACATTCAGGGTGACATAGTTGCTGGTGAACAGGTCGTCGTAGCGGCCGTCGGGCGCAAGGAAGGCCAACACCTGCAGGAACGAGGACGAGCCCTTCTCCACCGTCACCCCCTGGCGCCGCACCTCTTGCGGCAGGCGTGCCTCGGCCTGTTTGACGCGGTTGTTGACATCCACCACCGCCTGGTCCACATCGCTGCCGATGTCGAAGGTGACCTGGATCTCCACCCGGCCGTTGGAGGCCGAAATGGAACTCATGTAGAGCATGCCCTCGACGCCGTTGATCTGGGTCTCCAGCGGCGCGGCCACGGTATTGGCCAACACCTCGGCGGAGGCGCCGGGATAGGTGGCCGCCACGGTCACCACCGGCGGCGCGATCTCGGGATACTGGGCCACCGGCAGTACACGCATGGCCGCCAGCCCGGCGATAATGACGAACAAGGAGATGACGGCCGCGAAGATGGGGCGATCAATGAAAAAACGCGAAAACATGGACCTGGTCCCCTATTGCGCCGAGGCGTCGGTGAGCTTCACCGGGGCGCCGGGGGACAGTTTCATGGTGCCCTCGACAATCACCCGGTCGCCCGCCTGCAGGCCGTCGGTGATGACCCAGTCACTGCCCTGCCACTCGGCCACCTTGACCGGGCGCGGCTCGGCTTTGTCCTCGCCGTTGATGACGTACACGAACTTGCCCTGCGCCCCCTCTTGCACCGCCCGCTGCGGCACCAGGAAGACCCCCGTGCGCTGGGCGCCGCTGACCTGCACCCGCACGAACTGACCGGGATAGAGCAAGGCGTCCGGGTTGGGCAGCTCAGCGCGCACCTCGCTGGCGGCGGTGCTGCCGCTCACCTGCACGCCGAGAAAATCGACCTTGCCGCGATGGGCATATTCGCTGCCGTCGGCCAGCTGCAGCCTCACCTCGAAGCGCCCCTCCGGCGGCAACTCCAGTCGCCCGGCGGCCAATTCCCGCTGCAACTGCAACCGCAGCGCGTCGGAAAGACCGAACAGCACCTGGATCGGGTCAAGCTGGGTAATGGTGGTGAGCAACTGGTCCGACTCGGAGATCAGGCTGCCCTCCGATACCAGGGCGCGGCCGCTGATGCCGCTGATGGGCGCTTGGACGCGACTCCATTGCAGCTCCAGACGTGCCTGTTGCAAGGCCGCCTGGGCCGCCAGCAGATCGGCCTGGCTGATAGAGGCCAACGACACTGCGTCGTCGTAGTCACGCCGGCTGACGCTGTTTTCCTGGTACAGCGGCTTTAGGCGGGCCACTTCGCGCCGAGCCTGATCCAGGCGCGCCTGGGCCGCCGCCACCGCCGCCTCGGCCTGGGCCAATGCAGCCTGGAAAGGTTCCGGGTCGATGATGAACAGGGTCTGGCCGGCCTTGACCGGCTCACCCTCGACAAAGCTGCGTTTGATCAGGGTGCCCTCCACCCGCGCCCGTACCTGGGCCTCGCGCAGCGCCTGGGTGCGACCGATAGACTCGAGCCGCAGCGGCACCGTTTGCGGCTGCACCGTGACCGCCGCCACCGCCGCCGGGCCGCCGAACATAGCGCCGCCCCCGCCCTGAGGCTCAGCTGGCGCCTGATCACAGGCCGCCAGTAAGGCCACAAGACCGAGAACGGCGGAACGGAGACATAAGCGAATGATCATAACGCTGATTCCTTGCATGACATTGTCGGCTAAATCGCAATGAAACTTATTGATAATGGGGCAAGAGTATATACATACATATGTGTATGTAAATCTCAAAATAGGTTAAATTTTGTTACCGTGATAAAACAAGCGCTCGGCAATCCTGAATCATCTCGGTACCCAACCTGACTCTGCGACATGGCCAGAAAAACCAAGGAAGAAGCCCAAGAGACCCGCAATCGCATCCTCGATGCGGCGGAAGAGGTATTCCACCGCAAGGGGGTCTCCCACACCTCACTGGCGCACATCGCCACTGCCGCCGGCGTCACCCGCGGCGCCATTTACTGGCATTTCAAAAACAAGGCCGACCTGTTCGACGCCATGATCGAACGCCTCATCACCCCCTGGGAGGCCATGGCGGCGGAGCTGGAACTGCTGCGTGCCGGCGAACCACTGGACTGGGCCCGCAGTGTCGCCATGTACGTGCTCGAGCGCCTCACCCAGGACCCCCATTATCAGCGCGTACTGGAGATCGCCTGGCACAAATGCGAGTACGTCGGTGAAATGGCCGAGATCCGTGACAAACATCTGGAGTGCGGTCATCGTTATATCGGCATGATGGAGGGGGCCTTGCGCAAGGCTAAAGGCTTGGGGCAGTTGCCTGAGCATGTGGATCCGCATCAGGCCGCGGTGGGGGTATTGGCCTTGATGGACGGTTTGATTGTGAATTGGACCTTGGAGCCGAAGCTGTTTCCGTTGGCGGAATATGCGGGGCCGATTATTGATTGTTACTTGAAAGGGTTGGCGGCTGAAAAATAGGCTGGGTGATAGGTAACAGCCTCGCTCCTGGCCGAAGCCCCGGAGGTTCCCTCTCGCCCTCCCAAGGAAGCACTCAGAAAACTCAAGTTTGGCACGATGATCCCCTCTCCGCTTCAAGCACCCGCAGGGCATAAAGGGAGTACTCGCGGAGCATAAAAGGGTTAGGGTGAGGGGTTAAAATCCAAAGGACTGCGTTTTTGCAGGCTTCTTTGAGTTTGTATCGCTCCGCGATGGTTGATTTTGATGCGGTTTCCGGACCGCGGCCGGGTTCATTTCTTTTGCGCGGCCAAAAGAAACGAACCAAAGAAAAGGCCGCCCGGATGACTTGCCGGATTGGCCAACTGCGCCAATCCGGTGCCCTGTGCTCCTCGCCCATAGCGGCGCGCTCTAGAACTCGCCCACTCGCTTTCGCTCCCGGGCTCAGACAAAGAGCGCTTATTCCCGCTATGGGCTGCGGTGCTCGGCGGCGTCATACGTGATCTTCCAACCCACCTTAGCCCCACCGGTTGGAAGAAATCATTATGTAGTTTGGAAAACCCGCCTATTCCAACCTTGATGTACCACCGTCTTTGAACCTTGCCCGCCAATCCCGTCCGACGCCGCCGAGCATCGGAGGAAATTAAGGAAAGGCCCGGCAGGGTTCGCGCATGGACGCGCGAACTCTCCAGTCAGGCCAGGGATGGCCTGTCTGGAGAGCCCCTTAATTTCTGAGAAGCGCAGGGAACCCCAGCAGCGCTTTTTGCTGATGGGGCAAGTCGCCGGGAAAATGGTTTTGGGTACTTTTGCCGAAACAAAAGTACCTCGCCGCGCGGGGGCGAGACCCCGCATCAAAATCAATCATCGCGGAGCGATACAAACAAAAAACCTGCGACAAACGCAGGCTTTTGGATTTTAACCCCTCACCCCCCTTAGAGGGGAGAGGGAATACAACGCTAATAGTCAGGCTTGGTAACAAATTTCAGTGCCGGTCATTACCTCAAGACCCAACCACCTTATCCTCCCCAATCCGCAACAAACTCGGCAACAGAATCAGAGTAAACAAGGTACTCACCGCCAAACCACCGACAATCACTCCGGCCAGGCCGCGATACAGCTCGGTCCCCGCCCCCGGCATTAACAACAACGGCAACATCCCGAACAGGCTGGTCAGCGTACTCATCAAAATCGGCCGCAAGCGCAGGTGCACCGCCTGCTCCACCGCCTCGCGCCGCGCCAGTCCCTCGCGCTCGGCGGCGCGGGTCTGGTGCACCAGCAGGATGGCGTTGTTGACCACCAACCCGAGCAGGATGACGAAGCCGATCATGGTGAGCAGATCCATGGGCTGTTTAATGCCCACCAGGTTCATCATGAACAGGGTGGCCACCCCGCCCACCGTGGCCAGGGGGATGGTCAGCAGCACCAGCAGGCTGTCCTTGAAGGAGCGGAACAGGGCGCTGATCAAGAGATACAAGATGGCGATTGCAAGCAGAAAGGCGCCGCTCATGCTGGCCAAAGTCGTTTTGAGCTTGTCGGCGGAGCCGGAGTATTGGATGAAGCCGTCCTCGGGCAGCACCGCCTCGATGGCAGGGGTCACCTTGGCTTGGATCAGGTCCAAGCCCTCTTCCACCGACATGCCCTCGGGCAACCGCACCTGCAGGGTGACGGTGCGGCGCCGATCGATGCGGCGCAGTTGATTGGGTCCGGCCGTGCGCACCACGTCCACCAGTTCACCCACCGGCTGGATACCGCCCGCAGGGGTGGCCAGCGGCAAGGCGGCCAACTCCTCGGGCGTGGTCCATTTGTCGCTGCGCAGGATGACGTCGAGGCGCTGCTCGCCATCGAAATAGTCGGCCACGAACAGGCCGTCACCCAAGGCGCGCAGGATGCCGCCCATGTCGCCGCGATCCCAACCCACCTCGGCGATGCGCCGCTCCTTGGGCTGCAGGCGCAGTTCGGGTTCGGCCAGCTCCAGGCCCGGCAACGGCCGGGGCATGGTACCGAAGGCCTCGCGCACCGCCATGAAGCCGGCCCCCGCGGCCTGCAGCAGGGCCTCCAGATCACGCCCCTGTATGTCGATTTCGATGGCGCGCCCACCGCCCAGGCCGCCGAACAGGGAGGCCTTGAAGGCGAAGCCGATGGTGTCGGGGAAGCTGGCGATAAGGCCGTTGATTAAGGGGATCAATTCACCACTGCGGGCCGGGTCGACGGTGCGCGCGCCCATGAACATGCCATTGGCGAAGGCGACGAAGAAGTAATTGTCCACGCGCGGCTGCTGTTCACCGGCCACGTAGGGGGCCATGAACGCGGCCACCTGCTTGCCCATCTCCTCTTCCATGTAGTCGATGTTGGCGCCGGGCGGCGGATTAATGAAACTGAATACCAGGTTGCGGTTGCCCTCGGGCAGGTAGTCGGCCTTGGGCATCATGAAATAGACCAGGATCAGCGGCACCGTGAGCAGCCCGGCGATCCAGATCAGCCGCCGCCCGGGTCCCGTGAGGCGCATGATGGCGCCGCTCATGGCCTCCCACCAATGATGATGGGGATCCTCCAGCTTGGCGCGCCTGAGCCAGGTCATGGCGGTAGTGGGCAACACGGTGAGCGCCACCAGCAAGGAGAAACAGACCGCCACGGCGATGGTCAGGGCCAGGTCGGCGAACAGCTGACCGGCCTCGTCTTCCAAGAATACCACCGGCAGGAAGATAGCCACGGTGGTGGCGGTGGAGGCCAGCAGCGCCCCCCACACCTGCCCGGCGCCCTTGGCCGAGGCGGTCTCCGGCGATTCCCCCTGTTCGCGCAGCCGCACGATGTTCTCCAGCACCACGATGGCGGCGTCCAGCACCATACCCACGGCGAAGGCCAGTCCGGCCAGGGAGATGACATTCAGGGTGCGCCCGGCGGCGTCCAGGATGAGAAAACTACCGAGGATACAAGCCGGTATGGCCAGGGCCACCATCAAGGTCGCCCGAAACTTGCGGAAGAACCACCACAATACGCCAATAGCCAGCAGCACGCCGAGTCCCAGGTTGTTGGCCACCATGGCGATGGAGTTGTCGATGTAGACGGTCTCATCATAGACCTGCTCGATGCCCAGACCGGCGCGCTTGAGCGGCCCGGCACGCAGCTCATCCACCGCCTGCCGCAGGCCCGCCATCACCTCCAGCACATTGACGCCGGTCTCGCGGTGGGCGTTGACCGCCATGGCGGCCTGGCCGTTCTGGATGACGAAGCTGCTGCGGTCCACCATTTTCACATCCACCTCGGCCACGTCGCGCAGATACACCGGCCGGCCCTCGCGCCAGGTGAGAATCATCTCGTCGAAGTCGCCGGGTTCATAGGCGCCGGTATAGCGCAGGGTGTAGCGTCGCTTGCCGACGTCGGCGAAACCGGCGGAAACGTCCTCCGCGCCCACCAGCTCTACCACCTCGGGCAGTTCGATACCCAGGCTGGCGGCCTTGTAAGGATCGAAGGTGATGCGCAGTTCATTCTCGCGCCCGCCGCGTACCTCGGACATGGCCACGCCGGGCACGCGCTCGAAGCGGCTCTGAATCACCTCCTCGACGTAATCCTGATAGCCGGCGATGTCGCGCTCGTTGCCCGCCACCGGCTTGACGATGAACCAGGCCACCGGCCGGCTGTCGCCGCCCACCGAACTGATCACCGGCTCGTCGGCGTCGGCGGGGTAGCGCGCCACCCGGTTGAGGCGGCTCATCACCTCCAGCAGGGCACGGCGCATGTCGGTGCCGACAGCGAAGGTGAGATTGATGCGGCCCTGGCCGCGGTTGGCTTCCGAAAGGATGCGGGTGGCGCCGGGCAGGCCGCGCAGGGCGTCCTCCTGGGGTTCAATGATTTCCGATTCCACCTCCTCCGGCGCCGCCGCACGCCAGGTGGTGGAGATGCTGATCTCCGGCTCCTGCACCTCGGGGGTGAGCTGGATGGGGAGGCGACTCAGACTGATCAGACCGAACAGCACCACCAGGATAAAGGCCACCGCAACCGCCACCGGGTTGCCCAGCGCAAGTCGGGTCAGGGTCACTGCGCGGCCCCATCCTTGACGCGCACCGGCTGGCCGGGGCGCAGGCGTTCGTTGCCGCGGATCACCACCCGGTCACCGGCGTCCAGGTTGCCGCCGACCTGAATGAATTCACCGTCAGCGATACCGACATCGACAAACACCTGCTCCGCCGTGGTGTCGGTATTGACCTTGAACAGATAACTGCCGCCGCGGCGCAGCACCAAGGCGTCGCGCGGCACGCTCAGCACCTCCTGCGGCTGGGCCGTGGGTAGGGCCACCTTGACGGGCTGGCCCGCCAGCCACTCCCCGCCGGCAATCTCAAGCCGCAGCCGCAACAGGCGCGACTGGACATCGGCCACCGGCACCACGGCGCGTAGCGTGGCCGTGCCCTGCTGACGATCGGTCTTGATCTTCAGGCGTTGCCCCAGACTCAGAAATGGGCGCAGCGCCACCGGCGCGGTGGTCTCGATCTCCAGGCGTTCGGTATCCACCAGCTGCAGTACCGCGTCGCCGCCGTTGACCCACTCGCCGGCGCGCTTGGCGCGGCGCACCACCACCCCGGCGAAGGGGGCGCGCAGCACGGTGCGCGCGAGGCGTTCCTGGGCGATTTGCAGCCGCGCCCGGGCCGCCTCCAGGTTGTTCTGGCTGGCGTCGCGCTGCGCCAGGGTCTGCTCCAGCTGGGTCTGGGCGGCATTGTTCTGCCTGGCCAGGCGCTGCAGCCGATCCACTTCGCGGCGCAAAAAGGTCAGATTGGCCTGTTCGCTGGCCACGGCGGCACGGGCCTCGGCGACATCGGCCTTGAACAGGGTATCGTCGAGGCGCGCCAGGACGTCATTGCGTTCAAGGGGGTCGCCCTCGTCGGCCACCGTCACCAGGCGTCCCGCCACTTCGGCGGCGATATTGGCGTCATCCAGGCTGGTCACCGTGCCCGCCACCCAGATCACCGGCGCCAGGGCGCGCACCTGGGCCTCGGCGACTTCCACCGGGGCGGCGGGCGGGCCTTGCTGCGCCCAAACGGCGACGCTCAGACAGAGCGAGGCGGCAGCCGTCCAGCGGCCGAGGAATTGCGTCAATCTGGATGCCAAGGGCATTCTCCTTAGATATGGCTGCGATTTTATTTTTATTCGAGCCCCAGTTGCGGACCTGGGGCGGCGAACGCCCGGCGGCGTTGTATTCCAAGACAATGGTACGGGGCTTGGGTTCAGTGTCTAAGCCGACTTTCGGATTCATACATAATTGGTTTATGCTAGCCCCCTGTACAATGATGTGTGGTGTCGCCCATATCTTCCCCCGATTATATTGCTGCAAGTTATTGTGGGCCTTACCGATATACTTGAGTATGCAGACAATAAACCATGCCAGATTGGTCGTTCAAGTGGAGATTCGATGATCAAATTACGTATCCCTGAGCGCACGCACAACCCGAGCGTCACCATCAACCCGAGCATCGCTCAGGTCAGGGCCAGCCTGGATGCCCTGCCGCTGGCCAATGCGCGCGAGAGCTGTGTCCGGATTCATGACCTGCTCAAACCGCTCAACCGCGCGCCCCTGGACCTGCATGTCCGCACCCAGATCATGGCCATGATCCTGCCGCTGTTGGATGATCTGGTCAGCAGTGTACGCTCCACCTATCTCAACATGCCTCTGCCTTTGGCGCCCAAACAGGGCCGCAGTGCCGGCATCATCCACGACCTGCAAACCGAACTTAGCTACGGCTACAAGATCATCGTGCAGGAATTGTTGGAAGAACAGGCGGCCACCGGCAGCGGCACCACGCAACTGCCCCAGGCCATCTACTACGCCATGAGTTTTTTGGCGCGCCAGCTGCTGGATGCCTATGCCTTATACGCCGATGAACCGCCGCATATCTGGATGGAGCTGAACCAGCTTTACCTATACGCCGAAAGACAGCAGCTGCACGATATCCGTCTGAGCCCGCTCAACGCCAGCGACGAACCCACCCCGGCCACCATCGCCAACACCTATCGGCGCATTATTCTGCTGTCGCTGGCCAACCCCTATCATTTGATGCAGGGCGAGGCGGTGAGGATGTATAAGCGCCTGGTCGAATGGGCGCCCAGCTGCAAGATCATGCCGCTGGGCAATAAAACCGTGCCGGAAGGCCAACTGTTCGTCGACCTGAACATGGATGCGCCGCCGCTGTACGCACCCAACACCGCGACCAAAATCCGTCCCAAGGAAGGCCGGCTGTTCGAAATCAAGGCCATCCTCAACACGCTCAATGAGGAGATCCGGGTGCTGGCGACCCAGACCAAGAATGCCGTGCACAGCAACCTCGCCAAGCGCATGGAGCGCGACATGTATTTCCGCTGGTCGACAAGCTGGGGCATCCGCCGCGAACGCATGAGCCACCGTACCCCGACCCAGACGCCCACCCAAGTGGTGTGCAGCCTGACCCTGGCGCATCACTTCATCAGCGGTGAAAGCGCCTTCTCCCCGGAAGAAAAAGAGTTGGAGATCCAGGACCACGACAGTGCCCACTTGACCAGCGACTCCCTGTCCCTGATCCCGGAGGAGCACACGCCTTGGAAACACGAGGCCAGTGATTACCACCTGCGCGGCGACCTGGACAACCCGCGGCGTTCCATATTCGAAGGCAGCGAGGGGGAAAGCCAGAAGGATATCTGGATTAAGGTCTTCGCCACCTCGGCCCAGACCATCGAAGAATTCACCGATAACGAGAAGGTGGAATACCAGGTCTACGATTGTCAGGTCATCAATACCAATCAGGGTGGCTACGGCCTCAGCTGCCCGACCCGCACCAACCCTCCGGCGCGCACCGGCGAACTGCTGGCGGCGCGCAGCGGCGCCTATGATGAAGGCTGGACCATCGGCGTCATCCGCTGGATGAAAGTGGTCGACGAGGACATCAACATAGGGGTGCGCACCATCGCCGAGGACGCCCGTGCCACGGCCGCCAAGGCGGTGGCCGGCGTCGGCACCGGCGGCGAATACTTCCGCGCCCTGATTGCGCCCGACCTGGACCCGGAAAAGTTTCCCACCACCTTGGTCACACCGGCGGCGGTATATGACATCGGCTCAGTGATCATGCTCAACCTGGGCAATCGTATTCTCTATGCCCGACTGACACGCCAGCTGGAGTCGACCACGTCGTTTTCCCAATATCAATATGAACTGGTCGAGCCGCCCGAGAAACTCAAGACCACATCCCTCAACCAGGAAGAACGCAAGTCGTCCCGGCTGTTCAAGTAAATCGCACGAGGTAAGAAATCACCATGCCTTTAATCAAGACCGATGACCCGATGTACCGGCTGCTGCGTGACGGCAATATCGAGGAATTCAACGACCAGAAGCGCAATGGCGCCAAATTCGACCTCACCAACTGCGATTTTCGCACCGTCGACTTGAAGGGAGTAGACGCCGCCGGCGTCGATTTCAGCGGCTGTTATTTCCGCCAGGCCGACCTGCGGGGGGTGGACTTCAGCGAGGCCAATCTGCGCGGCGCCAGCATCAACGGCGCCAAAATCTCCGGCGCCCTGTTTCCCAAAGAGGTTTCGGCCGGCGAACTCGAACTGTCCCTGCTGCACGGCACCCGCATGCGCTACGACCGCGAAGACGCATCCAGCGCGGGCAGTACCCGCTCCTGAAGCAAATCAGCCAAGGGCCGCAACCGCGGCTGCCACTGCGCCGCTTCACAGACATACCCCAACGTCCTGGGAATATCCTGCAAATAGCCCGGTTTGGCGTCGCGCTTATTTAAGCGGGCGAAAATGCCCGCCGCCTTCAGGTGGCGCTGCGTCCCCATCAAATCGACCCAGTGCAGCAACTGTTCGGCGCTCAGCGTGCCGGCCAGCCCGGCCTCGGCCAAGCGCGCAAAATATTCATTCACCCAGGCTTCGACCCGCGCACGCGGCCAGCGGATGTAACAGTCCTTGAGCAGCGACACCAGATCATAGCTGAGCGGTCCCGACACCGCGTCCTGGAAATCGAGCACGCCGGGGTTATTCACGTCGGTGACCATCAGGTTGCGTGAATGATAATCGCGGTGCACCCACACGCGGGGTTGGGCCAGCGCCTGATCCGCCAGATAGATAAAGATTCCCTCCAGTTCCTGGCACACCCCCGGGCTCAAGCGCAGCCCCAGCTGCTTATCGAGCAACCAATCCTTAAACAGGCCCATCTCGAACATCAGCAGCTTACGCCCATAAGGCGGCAAGGCGACGCGGCTGTGCGCACCGCCGGCCTGCAACTTCACCAATGCCGCCATGGCATCGCCATACAAGGCGCCGGCATTGTCTGCGTTGAGCACCTGTAGGTATTGGCGCTCGCCCAGATCGGTCAGCAGCAGAAAGCCCTGGGCAAGGTCGCGCTGCAACACCACCGGCACGTGCAGCCCAAAGGTGGCCATGGCCGCCGAGACCTTGATAAACGGACCGCAGTCCTCCTTTGCGGGCGGTGCGTCCATGACTACATAGCTGTCACCCCCCTGGCGCACGCGAAAATAGCGCCGAAAGCTGGCATCGCTGGAGGCCGGACTGATATCCGCCACAGCGATGCCCAGCGTCTTCTCAACCCAGGCCGTTAACTGTTTCAGTCTGTCATCCATCTCAAACCCGTTCCTGTTCCGACGCGCCGAACCATTGGCGCCAGCGCCGACAACTCGCCCCATGCAAATCATCGCCGATGAGATAAAAACAGGGCAACACCACCAGGATCAACAGCGTGGCGAACAGCAGGCCGAATCCCAGGCTGATGGCCATGGGCGCCAGAAAGGCGGCCTGACCGGTGGCGAAAAAGATCAGCGGCGACACGCCCAAAAAGGTGGTCACACTGGTGAGAATGATCGGCCGCATGCGCACCCGGCCCGCCTCCACCACCGCCTCCAGCCGGTCATAGCCCTCGCCGCGCATGCGCTTGACGAACTCGATCAGGATCAGCGAATCGTTGACCACGATACCGGTCAGGGCGAGAAAGCCGAGCAGGGAGAGAAACTGCAGATGCTCCCCCATGATGATGTGACCCGCCACCACCCCGATCAGGCCGAAGGGAATGGCGAACATCACCACGAAGGGATCGAACAGCGAGCGGAACAGCACCGCCAGGATGAAAAAGATCACCGTCAAGGCGATCACCAGGGCGCGCAACATATCCTGCACCGACTCGGCCGCCTCTTTCTTTTCACCCAAAAACACCAGGCCGTAATCGCGCTGCGCTTGAATGGATTCGAACTCCTGGCGGATCAGGTCGGTCACCGCCAGCGGCGTGGTGATGTCGTCATCCACCTCCGCCGTCACCGTCACCAGGCGGCGCAGATCGCGGTGCTTGATGCTCTCGATACCCCGCCCCATGTCGATATCGGCCACGTCCGACAGGATCACCACGCCACCGCCGGGCACAACGATGGGCAGGCGTTGCAGGGTCTCGAGTTGATCGCGCACCGCGTCTGTGAAAATCAGGCGCACCGGGATGCGCTCGTCAGCGCGCGTGACATACACCACCTCTTCGCCCTGATAGCCGCGCCGCACCGCGTCGGCCAGCTGCATTTGGGTCAGCCCCAGCTGGCGTCCGCGCTCGTTGAGCTGGTAGCGGTATTCGAGTTTGCCCGCCTCCATGTCGGTGCGTACGTCATAGACGCCGGGCGTCTGTTTGAGAAAGGCGGCGATGGCGTCACCGTGCGTCATCAAACCCTGGATGTTCTTGCCGTGCACCCCCACCTCAATGTCGGCCCCGGTAGGCCCGCCCTGGGGACGCAGGATGGACAGCTTCTCGATGCCCGGCTCGGTCAACAGGCGCTGGCGTAGCTGGTTGATAATGGTCTCGGTAGCGCGCTCACGCGCCCCCTCCCAGGAAAACTCCAGGCTCACCACCGGGCTGATCCAGGTCTCGATAAAACCCTGCGGCTCGCGCTTTTCCAGATCGACGATGAACTGGATGTATTTGCTGCCAAAACGAATCGTGTTGAAATCGATGAAGGTGACGCCGACATTGGTGAGCAGACTGTGCAGTTCGTCGTCCTCGATGACCTGGTTGAACACCTGCTCCAGGCGCTTGGCGGTGGCGGCGCTGTCCTCCAGGCTGTAGGTGTTGGGGGTTTCGATGTTGACGAAGAATTGCCCGGTCTCGACGCTGCCGAAGAGCTGAAACGGCACCCGGGTCATGGCGATGGCGATGACGATAGCCAGCACGCCCACGGTGGCCACGGCCACCAGGTAACGATTCACCACCGCCCAGCTCAACACGTCGCTATAACGCTGCACCACCTTGCGCCAGCGGCCGCTGCCCGTCTGTTGCCGGCGCGGCTGCAGGCGCAGAAACTCATTGGCATGGGAGGGCAGCACGGCAAAGGCCTCCCATAGCGAGCCCAGCAGGGCGCAGCTCACCACCACCGGGATCACGGCAACGAAGGCCCCCATGGTGCCGCCGATGGCGAATACCGGCAGGAAGGCGGCGACCGTGGTGGCGGTGGAAGCAATCACCGGAGCCATCACCTCGCGCGTGCCGATCTGTGCGGCCGCGCGCGGCGTTTTGCCCATTTCCAGATGACGGTAGATATTCTCGGTGACGATGATGGCATCGTCGACGATCATCCCCAAGGCGATCAGAAAGGCGAACAGGGACACCATGTTGATGGTGTGGCCGAACAGGTTCATCCCGATGATGGCAACCAAAAAGGAGACCGGAATCCCCATGGCGGTGATCAGGGCGACACGAAAATTGAGGAACAGATACAAGGACAGCAGTACCAACACCAAACCCACCACGCCCGAGGACTTGACCGTGTTGAGGCGGTTTTTGACATACAGGGACAGATCGCTGAAGACGCCGGTCTGGAGCGTGGCCGGCAACTCCTGGCGCAGCTGTTCGGAGAGCAGGCGCACCTGCTCCGAGACCTCGATGGTGGAGGCCTCGGCAGTCTTGGTGACGGTGATGTTGACCGAGGGCTGACCATTGTAGCGTGCCAGGGTACGGGCCTCCTCGAAGCGCAGGTCCACCTCGGCCACCTGCCCCAGGCGCAACACCCCGCCCCGGGCATTGCTGCGCACCGGGACCTGTTCCACCAAGCGCGGCTCGGGCGCCACGCCGATGCCGCGCAGCAGGATATCGCCCTGCTCGGATTCCAGCGAGCCGCCGGGCAGCTCGGCCAGATTCTGACGCAGCGCCTGGGCGATCTCCTCCAGCGTCACCCGGCGCGCCGCCAGCCGGTGCGGATCCACCGCCACCCACAGCTCCCACTCGCGGATGCCGGCCGGCTGGGCGCTGGCCACCCCCGGGATTTCCAGCAGGCGGCGCTTGATCTCTTCCGCCGTATCGTACAGCGTGGCGGCGGCCACGTCGCCGTAGACCGCCATGCTGATCACCGGAAAGCGGGTCTCCAGGCGCCTCACCTCGGGTTCCTCGGCCTCCTCCGGCAGGTCGGTGACCCGGTCGACGATGCTGCGCGCCTCATCCAGAAAGGCATCCACGTCGCTGCCCTGCTTCAACTCGATGATGATGGATGAGAGCCCTTCGCTGCTGGTGGACATGAGGGTATCGATGTCCGCCTCGCCGTCGAATTCCTCTTCGATGGGCAGGGTGACCTGACGCTCCACCTCGGCCGGGGCGGCGCCCTTGAACTCGGTGGTGATGGTGATGCGGTCCAGCTCGACGAGGGGAAACATTTCCTGCGGCATGGCCTGCCAGGAGAGCACCCCGGCGATGAACACCAACAACAGCATCAGGTTGGTGATCAGGGGATTGTCGATGGAGAAGCGGATCAGGGGCATGGGTCAGCTCAGAACTGCACCTTGAGTCCGTCGCTCAGGCTGCCCCCGCCGCGGCTGACCACCCGCTCCCCGGCCGCCACGCCCGCGACGATCACCTGCCGTTCCCCCTGACGCGCACCGAGTTTGACCGGACGCCGCTGCAGCACGCCGTCCTTGACCACGAATACGTAGACCTGTCCGTCGTCGTGCACCAGGGCCGAGACCGGCACCAACGTCACTTGTTTAAGTTCGGGCAATAGCAGACGCGCCTCGGCCGCGGCGCCCGACACCAGGCCGGGATTGTCGAAACGCGCCCGCAGGGCATAGGTATAGGTATCGGGATCGGGGTGCTGTTGCAGGGCGACGATCTGCGCCGCGTAGGTCTGGCCGTCCAACAACACCTCGATGCGCTGGCCGCGCTCAAGTTCGGTGACGAGCGCGCGCTCGATCTCGGCATAGAACTCCAGCCGGTTCGCATCGAGCAGTTCCAGCACCACCTCGTTGGCCGCCACCTCGTCGCCCACCTGCACCAGCACCTGATTCACCGTGCCGGCGAAGGGCGCGCGCAGGGTGGTACGCTCCAGATTGCGTTTGGCGCGGCGCGCGGCGGCTTCGAGTCGGTCAAGACGCGCCGTGGCGCTATCCACGTTGTAACGCAGTTGCGCCTCCTCTGCTTGCAGCTGCAACAAACGCTGCCGGGCCGCATCCAAGGCCGCCTTGGACGACAAGGACTCCGTGCCCAAACGCTGCTGCCGCGCCACTTCGGCCTGCTGCAGTTCACGATTACGCTCGGCCAGCTGCAACAACTGACGATCCCGCGCCACGGCGGCCCGCTCCATGTCCAGTTGCGCCCGGGCCTCGGTCAGCAGGTCCTGGTAATCCGCCGGCTCCAGGCGCAGCAGGGCCTCGCCCTGGGCCACGGGCGTACCCGGCTCGACCAGGCGCTGCTGCAACCGTCCTCCCACCTGAAACTGCAAGCGCGCCTGCTGCACCGGTTGCAGATAGCCCCCCACCCGCACGCTGGGCTGCAGATCGCCGAGTTGCACCGGCGCCACCTGCACCTGCACCGGCGGCAGCTCGCTCCGCTGGGCTTGCGGTTCGGGTCGGGTGATGACGATCAGTGCCAGGATGAGCACCATACCGACCGTCAGGAACAAGGTATACTTATGCGCCAGGGGCTTTTTTTGCACTTTAAAACCAAATAGTTGACTGCATTCATGTCTGTCTCGCTACGTTACGACAAAATCACACGCTCTACCATTGTTTCCTGCGTCTGTCGCCCCCGCCTCAAGACCTGTTTTTCAACGCCGCGGTCGGGCTGCTAAGCTCCCGCCCCATGATTAAACGGCGCGCCAACACGGTCCTCTGCCTGCTCCTGCTGGGCGCCAGCGCGCCCCTGGCGGCGCAAGACGCGCCGTGGGCGCTGTGCCAGGCCTGGCCGGCGCCGATCCTGGACTATCCCGGCGCACAGCGCGGCGCAGACGCGCCGATATATCTGAGTGCCGACTCCTCGGAAGGTTTGAACAACGAGGTGGTCAAACTCTTCGGCCAGGTGCTGGTGCAGCGTCCCGACGAGCAACTCCTGGCCGACGAGGCGACCTATTACCGCAGCACCAGCACCCTGGACGCGGTCGGCAATGTGCGCTACGAGACGCCGGAATTCAGCGCCTTCAGCGACCGCGCCCAGATCGTGGCGGATACGGATGAGGGTGAATTCAGCAACGCCGAGTTCTTTATCTACGAACGTCATGCGCGCGGCAGCAGCACCAAGATTCTGCTGCGGGGGGACGATCTCACTGTGCTGAAACAGAGCAGTTACACCACCTGCGACAAGAACGATGAAGACTGGGCCCTGCGCGCCAGCACGGTAGAACTGGACCATGCCGAGGGCATGGGGAACGCCTACAACGCCCGGCTGCATTTCCAGGGTGTGCCGATTTTCTACATCCCCTATATCCGTTTCCCCATCACCGAGGCACGCATGACCGGCCTGTTGCCGCCCACCTGGGGCAGCAGCGACAACGGCGGCAACGAATTCGCCCAGCCCCTTTATCTCAATCTGCATCCGCAGCTGGATCTCACCATTACCCCGCACAACTACACCGAGCGCGGCCTGATGTGGCAAAACGAGCTGCGCTATTTGAGCCGCTACGGCGCGGGTATGATCAATACTGAAAACATCGACGACGAGCTCTTCGGCCAGGATCGCAGCCTCTATCACTATGAACATACGGGCAGGTTGGGTACCGGCTGGAGCAACCAGCTCCTGTTCAACCGCGTCTCGGACGCGGAATACTTCAACGACTTCGGCGACTCACTCAGCACCAGCAGCACCGCCTACTTGGAGCGCTACGCCAAGCTGCAATACAACGACCGTCTGCAGCACTTTATGATCCAGGCCCAGGATTTTCAGATTATCAATCCGGACCTTCCAGTCGGCAGCCAGCCGTATCGCCGCCTGCCCCAAATCACCTATGAACTCAGCCCGCCCATGGTGGGTCCAATGAGATTGCAACTCGAGAGTGAACTGGTGCATTTTCAACGACAGGACAGCATTACCGGCCAGCGGGCCAACCTCACCCCCACGCTCAGCCTGCCCTTTGAACGCATGGCGGGTTATGTCACGCCCAAGCTGAGCGTGTATCACACCCGCTATCAGCTGGAAGACCCCAATAACACGCTTGCCGACGAGGAACTGCAGCGTACCGTGCCCATCAGCAGTCTCGATACCGGCATTTATCTGGAACGCGAGACCGCCCTCGGTGGCGAGGACTATATTCATACTTTGGAGCCGCGCCTGTTCTATGTCTATGCGCCCTACCGCGACCAGTCGCAGTTTCCCCTGTTCGACACATCGCGATTGGCCTTCAGTCAGTCACAGCTGTTCAGCGAACGCCGCTTTACCGGCCTGGACCGCATCGGCGACACCAACCAGGTTACCGTGTCGCTGACCTCGCGTCTGCTGAGCGCCGATAGCGGCGCAGAAAAGCTCTCCGGCAGTCTCGGCAAGATCGTCTATCTGGACGACCGGCGCGTCGGTTTAAACGGCAATATCCTGGACGCCGGCCATCAGTCGGACATCATCGGCGAAATCCAATTCACCCCCAATGACGATCTGCGCCTGACGCTGGACCTGCTCTGGGACACGGACGACGACGTTATCATCGAACGCGACGTGCGCCTGCAATACAGCACTGACAACTTTCATATTTTCAATGTGCGCTACCGCGACCGCGGCAACCGGCGCAGCAATCCCGCCGGCCTGAGCCGCGAGCTCGACACCTCGGTGCTCTGGCCTCTAGGCACGCGCTGGAGTATGATGGCGCGGCGCTATCACTCGCTGGAAGATGACCGCACCCTAGAGAAGATGGCCGGGCTGGAATACAGCAGCTGCTGCTGGGCCTTTCGCTTCATTCGCCGCGCAATCTTCGTCAACGATGCCTCCGCCATTGCCCCGCCCTTCGGCAGCCTGCGCTACAGCTGGCTGGTGCAACTGGAGCTCAAGGGGCTGACCAGCGTGGGCAAGCGCATCGACGAATTCATGCAAGACCAGATCCTGGGCTACACACCGCAGTAAATAGAGAACCACATTATGATCAAAGCTATTGCCAGCCACTGTCTGCTCGCCCTGCTGCTGCTCGGCGGCAGCGTCGCGGTTCAGGCCGAACCGCTGGAATTGGACCGCATCGTCGCCGTCGTCAATGACCAGGCCATCAGCGAGACCGAGCTGGAAAACGCCGTCAAGACCATCAAACTGCAAATGGACCCCAGCCAGTTGCCCCCCGGCGACGTGTTGCGCGAACAGGTGCTGGACCGCCTGATCATGAAACACCTGCAGCGTCAGCTGGCCACCAGCAACAACATCATCGTCGACGACGAAACCCTCAATCGCGCCCTCAACAGCATCGCCGAGCAGAATAATCTGTCCCTGGAACGGCTGCGCACCATCCTCGAAGGTGACGGCATCGACTTTAACGCCTACCGCGAAGGGATCCGTCACGAGATCCTGCAACAGCGGCTGCGTCAGCGTTATGTCAACAACCGCATCAACATCACCGACACGGAAGTCGATCAGTTTCTGACGCAACAAAAGGTGCAGGGCAACAGCGAGGACGAATACCGCCTCGGCCATATCCTCATCGACCTGCCCGAGGCGCCCTCGGCCGAGGATATCGAGGCCGCCCGCCAACGCGGCGCCGAGGTGCTGCAATCGCTGGCGCAAGGCGAGGACTTCGAGCAGCTGGCCATGCGCCACTCCGACGGCCAGCTGGCCTTGTCCGGCGGCGACCTGGGCTGGCGCAAGCTGGGCGAGCTGCCGGCCCTGTTCGCCAATAACGTGGCAGACATGGAGCGCGGCGATACCAGCGACCTGATCCGCAGCCCGAGCGGTTTCCACATCCTGCGGCTCATGGACAAGCGTGGCGGCGAACGCCACGTAGTGTCCCAAACCCATGCCCGCCACATTCTCATCAAGACAAATGAGCTGGTCGACGACGCCAGCGCCCGCAATCGCCTGCTCGAATTGAGAAAGCGGCTGCAAAACGGCGAGGACTTCGCCATGCTGGCGCGCGCCCACTCCGACGACAAGGCCTCGGCCGCCAAGGGCGGCGACCTAGGCTGGAGCAGTCCCGGCCAAATGGTCCCGGCCTTCGAGGCCACCATGGGCGAACTGGAACCGGGCCAGATGAGCGAGCCCTTCCAGACCCAGTTCGGCTGGCATATTGTCCAGGTGTTGGAGCGGCGCCAGCATGACGACACCGACACCTTTTATCGCAATCAGGCGCGCCAACAGTTGTTCCAACGCAAGGCGGCGGAAGAGGAAGAGCTGTGGCTGCGGCGCCTGCGCGACGAGGCGTATATCGAGATTCGGTTGTAACATGCAGAGGCCTGATCCGACATGCACAGCCTCCCCCTTTGAAAAAGGGCACCCATACGGGCATACAGGACTGTGGGGGATGTTAAATAGGCTATTCCCACAGCCGGCTACGCACACTCAAGACAACGACGGTAAATCCCCCCTCTCCCCCCTTTTGCAAAGGGGGGAAGCACTCTGTAGGCAGGGTGTGGCACATGCCGTCCCCCCCTTTGTAAAAGGGGGGTTAGGGGGGATTTCTAACCCGCAAATCACATACCGCCCCACATGCCTCACCGCCTAGCCATCACCCCCGGCGAACCGGCCGGCATCGGCCCCGACCTGGTCGTGCAACTGGCCCAGCACCCCCACGCCGCCGAGTTGGTCGCCGTGGCCGACCCCGAACTCCTCAGCGAACGCGCCCGGCTGCTCAACCTGCCATTGCAAATCGAAACCTTCGACGCCCGCCAACCGGCCCGAGCGCAGCAACCCGGCATACTCAAAGTGCTGCCCGTTGAACTGGCGCAACCGGTCCAATGCGGCCAACTCAACCCGGCCAACGCCCCGTACGTGCTCGACACCCTCACCCAAGCTACCCGCGGCTGCCTGGACGGCACCTTTCACGCCCTGGTCACCGCACCGCTGCACAAAGGCGTTATCAACGAGGCGGGCATCAAATTCAGCGGTCATACCGAATTTCTCGCCGAGCAGACTCACACCGATCAGGTGGTGATGATGCTGGCCACCCCCGGCCTGCGCGTGGCCCTGGCCACCACCCATTTGCCTCTGCGCCAGGTCTGCGATGCCATCACCCAAGCCCTGCTCGAAGACGTGATTCACATCCTGCACCGCGATCTACGCGATAAACTCGGCATCACGGCGCCGCGCATCTACGTCTGCGGCCTTAATCCCCACGCCGGGGAAGATGGCCATCTCGGCAGCGAAGACGAGGAGATCGTCAAACCAACCCTACACCGACTCAGAAACGAGGGTCTGGACCTCGTCGGGCCGCTGCCCGCCGACACCCTATTCATACCCAAATATCTCGATCACGCCGATGCCGTACTGGCCATGTATCACGATCAAGGTCTGCCGGTGTTGAAACACAAAGGCTTCGGCACCGCCGTCAATATCACCCTGGGTCTACCCATCATCCGTACCTCGGTGGACCACGGCACCGCCCTCGACCTGGCCGGCACGGGCCAGGCCGACAACGGCAGTCTTAACGCCGCCATTAACAGTGCCATCGAGATGAGCAAGCAGTGGAAAACACGCCCATGAACGCCCACCAAGGCCACCGCGCACGCAAACGCTTCGGCCAGAACTTTCTCCATGACCCGGGCGTCATCCAACGCATCATCGACGCGGTCAATCCCAAGCCCGACGACACCCTGGTCGAGATCGGCCCCGGTCTGGGCGCCCTTACCGAGCAATTATTGGCCGCCGCGGGACGCTTGCACGTAGTGGAATTGGACCGCGACCTGGTGGCGCGTCTGCAACAACGCTACGCCGCTGAACCGAACATCTGCATCCACAGCGCCGATGCCTTGAGCTTCGATTTCCGCACCCTGGGCGACGCCCACAGGCTGCGCGTGGTCGGCAATCTGCCTTATA
Source organism: Candidatus Tenderia electrophaga (assembly GCA_001447805.1). Lineage (NCBI taxonomy): Bacteria > Pseudomonadati > Pseudomonadota > Gammaproteobacteria > Tenderiales (SeqCode) > Tenderiaceae (SeqCode) > Tenderia (SeqCode) > Tenderia electrophaga (SeqCode). The sequence continues at coordinate 548,014 of CP013099.1, read as the reverse complement.
ACATCTCCACACCGCTGTTATTTCACCTGATAGATCAGATCGACAGCATCCGGGATATTCACTGCATGCTGCAAAAAGAGGTGGTCGACCGTATCTGTGCCGGCCCCGGCGACAACAATTACGGCCGCCTCAGTGTCATGATCCAGTACCACTGCGAAACGCAACACCTGTTCGACGTCGCCGCCAGCGCCTTCCAGCCGGCGCCCAAGGTGGATTCCGCCATCCTGCGCCTCACCCCTCATGCCCAATCCCCGGTGCAGGTGGGTGATAAAAAGCTGTTCGCCCAACTTGTCACCCAAGCCTTCAGTCAACGTCGCAAGACCCTGCGCAACAGCCTGAAATCCGTTCTCAGCGCCGAGCAGATTGCACGCGTCGGCGTCGATCCCGGCGCCCGACCCGAAACCCTCAGCCTCGATGACTTCGCCAGGCTCAGCGACAGCGTCGTGACAGAGACGGAGTAAGGGCATTGAAGTGGCTGGATGGAATCCCCCTGCTTCCCTTCGCCGTGGCGGCCATATTGCTGGCATTGGCACCCTTCAGCCCCGAGCCGCATCTATGGGAAAAATTGAAGCTGCTGAGCGCGGGGCAACTGACCAAGCCCCTGGACATCTTCGACCTCCTGTTACACGGCCTGCCCCTCACACTGCTGGGCGTCAGACTGGCGCGCAAGATGATCAACAAATAAAGGACGGGAGGTGGGCCGGGGCCCGCTGAACCGGACCCGGCCCGCTTGCCTAACACAAGGCACTGCGGGCGTGACTAGGCCGCACGGCGGCCGCGGGCATCCCCTGTAAGGGGGGGGCTGCGCTCAGCGAGTGTTGAGCCAGATCTGATTCTCCCCGTCGTTGACCACCAACACATCGGCATCGCCGTCAGCATCGAAATCATGGGCGACGATGTCTTTGCTGTCGGCCTTCCCCAACGGCAAGGCGCCGTCACTAAAATGTCCGCGACCATCGTTCAACCAAAGGCGATTCCCGTCTGCGGCGGAATTGGCGACAAATACGTCCACGTCGCCGTCAGCATCGAAATCCGCCGCAGCGCCCGCCTCACTGTCGGCACGGCCGAGTTTCAGCGTGCTATCGCGAAACCCGCCCTTGCCGTCGTTGAACCAAACTTGGTTGGGACCATTCGACCAGTTGGCATCGAAGGCGTCGGGATAGCCATCGCCATTGAAGTCGGCGATCACTACCCCCCAGGTGTAATATTCACCCAGCCTAAGACCGGTATCAGTGAATTCACCTTTGCCGTCATTGCGCCAAACATAATTGGGCTGGCCATGGTTGCCTTCGTAAATATCCAGATCGCCGTCGCCGTCCAGATCGGCCAAGACGACATCCCAGCTATCGCTGTCACCCACGCCAGCCGCGGCGCGTTGGAACCCGCCGGCGCCGTCATTCAGCCAAACGTCGTTGCTCCCGGCATGATTGGCCACCACGGCGTCGACATCGCCGTCGCCATCCACATCACCGACGTCGACATCCCAACTGATGACGCCCACACCCAATTCCAAACCACTATTGCTGAATTTTCCGCGTCCGTCATTGAGCCAAACCGTGCTGTGCGAACCGTAGTTGGCGACAAAGGCATCGATGTCAGAATCGCCGTCAAAGTCCGCCAATGCCACGCCACGACTATAGGCGTTGCCCAAAGCCTGGTTGGAATTATCGAAGTGCCCGTTTCCGCTACCGAACCAGACCTCATTTGGGGCGTTGGCTTGGGCGATAAAGGCGTCGATATAGCCATCCCCATTCAGATCGGCCAGGGCCACCCCCTCGCTATGGCCACCCCCCACAGCGCGCGGTGACAACTGGAATTGGATGTCGGCATGGGCATGCGCGCTGATCATGGCACTCATTAACACTGCGACGCTGCCGATGCGTGGAATCGCGCGCGCAGGCATTGGGGTATCATTTGTCATGATGCAATGGACCTCTTCAATGATGAAATAATCGTCTCACGAAGCAAGCGCCGTTGGGCTGGCACTTAGGCTATGATTAACGCTTACCTCGCAAATTGCATTGAGATTTCTCAATAAGGATGGGCTCAGCAAGGCCATGTATGGCGAGCATTCTTGAGTTGCGACCGCCTGTGGGAATTACTATACCGTTTTCACACACAACCGGGGAAAGACGGCCATGGGCGATGGACGCCACCAATCTCAACGGGATTCAACAGGTACTGCTGAATTTTCAGGCCTTAAGGCCTTATTCCTCAACTGCACGCTTAAACGGTCGCCCGAACTGTCCCACACTGACGGCCTGGTTGAACTGTCACGCAGCATCATGGCGCAGCAGGGCGTCACGGTGGAAATATTGCGCCCGGTGGATTACGCCATCGCCACCGGCATTTACCCGGATATGCGTAACCACGGCTGGGATCAGGACGCCTGGCCCGAGCTGTACCAAAAGGTCAAAGCAGTGGATATTCTGGTGCTCACCACGCCTATCTGGCTTGGGGAAAAATCATCGGTCTGCACCCAGCTCATCGAACGCCTCTACGCCAATTCGGCCGACACCAACGACACCGGACAATCGGTGTATTACGGCCGCGTCGGCGGCTGCCTGATCACCGGCAATGAGGACGGCGCCAAGCACAGCGCCATGAACATTCTGTATTCGCTCCAACATTTGGGTTTTGTCATTCCGCCCCAGGCAGATGCCTACTGGGTCGGCGAAGCCGGGCCGGGGCCGTCCTACCGCGATCCGGATTCGGGCGGGCCTGAGAATGCATTTACGCAGCGCAACACCCAGATTATGAGCTGGAATCTGATGCACCTGGCGGGTATGATCAGGCATGCTGGCGGCATTCCGGCACAGGGCAATCAGCGCGATTGACGAAAACGGACGGGGGCCGGTTCGGTTCGCATGCCAAACCGAGGCGAGCATCCTGCCTGAACCGTCTCGCTACGAACAATGGTGAGAAACGGGGGCTATTGACATGAAGCACATGCGCCCATGCCCATGAATCAACATCACAAAGAAACCGTGTATCAAATCGATGCCGACGATCGTCTCGTGGTATTCAACAGCCAATGGAATCGCTTTGCCATTGAAAACGACGCCCGCGACCTGATGCAAGACCACATCACCAACCAGGTGCTGTGGCACTTTATCCGCGATTCCGAAACGCGCCACCTGCATCAAACCCTGCTGCAACGGGTACGGCAAAGCGGACACACGCTTACCCTGCCCTTCAGATGCGATGCCCCGGCGCTGCGCAGGTATATGGAAATGATTATCGCGCCCTTGGATAACGACGCTATTGAGTACTGCTGTCGGACGCTGCGCACCGAACAACGGGAACCGCTGAGGCTGCTCGATCCAGCGGCGTCTCACAATGAGCACGGCGCGATGCTGCGCATGTGCAGTTGGTGTAAAAACATCGACACCGGTGGCACGGGCTGGATGGAGACCGAAAACGCCATCGCCCACCTACACCTGTTCGACACGGAAAGCCTGCCGCGCATAACGCACACCATGTGCGACGCCTGTCTGGGGCGTTTCGGTTTCGACAACGATCACTAAAGGGCCTTTGAATACTGAATACTCATTATTCCCGCTTCAGCAGTCAGCTCGTGGATCGCCGCCGTTTTGAAATTCGCGTCGACAGGCCCTAAGATGATTGATACAGACGACTCATTAGGGTGGATAGATGAACGATGTGCAGGCACCAGAATCGACCGCCCCGGAGCGGGCGCTCGAAGCACTCAACCCATACGCCAAAATCATCGTCGATGAAGCCCGGCGCCGCGGCATACACGTAGAGTTGCTGGACCGACAGGCAAGCTTTGTTGAACTGAGTTACGGCGGTCGGCGCATTGTGTGCCGCGAGTCGCTCAGCGAACTGACCACGGCCATCGCCATGAGCCGTTGCGATGACAAGGGTGTCACCCGCCGCCTATTGGCGCAGGCGGGACTGCAGGTGCCGGCCCAACAGCTGGCCGGCGCTGCTGAGGACAACCGCGCCTTCCTCGAGCGCCACCGACACATCGTGGTGAAACCCATCCGAGGTGAACAGGGTGCCGGGGTGAGCGTGGATATCCGTACCGAAGCGGACATGGACGAGGCCATCGATATCGCCCACCAGACGGCCGACCGCGTATTGCTGGAACAATTCGTCGCCGGCGATGACCTGCGCGTGGTGGTCATCAACAACGCGGTGGTGGCCGCCGCGGTACGCCGCCCGCCCCAGGTCACGGGCAACGGCCGCGACAGCATCGAGCAATTGATCCACGCACAAAGCCATCGCCGTGAACAGGAAACCGGCGGCGAGAGCCACATCCCCATGGACGGCGAGACGCACCGCTGCGTCAGTGAGGCGGGTTATGCCATGGATAGTGTCCTGCCGGAGGGCGAGACCCTGGTGGTGCACCGTTCCGATAATCTACATACCGGCGCCACCATCCACGACGTCACTGCGCGTATCCACCCGGCCATCCGCGCGGCCGCGCTGGCGGCGGCACGGGCCATCGACATCCCGGTGGTAGGCCTGGACTTTCTGATGCCGACACTGGAAGGCGAGGCGTATGTCATCATCGAAGCCAACGAGCGTCCCGGTCTGGCCAATCACGAACCCCAACCCACCGCCGAGCGCTATCTCGATCTGTTATTTCCGGAAACCGCGCAGCGCCAGGACTGATCACCTATGGATTTCGAACATGCCATCAAGCTCTTCAAAGAGATCATGCCGGCCGTGGACTTCTGGTCCCTGCGCCTGGTCAGCGACGATCGCGAAAGCCTCAATGTACGCGAGAACATCGTCCAGCCACCGCGTCTGAGCCGCAGCCGCGGCATTCATCTCACCGTGGTCAATGGCGGCGGCGTGGGTTATGCCGCCACCAGCCAGCTCACCGAGGCCGGGTTGCGCCACAGCATCGACCAGGCCCTGCACTGGGCCGAGACCAACGCCCGTCACGCCTTGTTCAGCGCCGCCGATATTCCGCGACCGCAGCGCTCCGGCGTGTATCGCTCGCAGGTCAACCAGTCGTGGGACAGTACCGGTCTGGATGACAAACTGGCTGCCCTGATGAGCATCAATCGCGCCCTCAAGATCGATGACCGCATCGTCGACTGGCAGGCCCACTTAACCCGGCGTAACAGTGACATCCTACTGCTGACCAGCGACGGCATCGAGATCGAACAACAATTTGAGTTTCTGATCCCCGGCTTCGCCGCCGTCGCCAACCGCGGCGCCCAAACCCAGAGCCGCAGTGGCGGCGGCTGGGGGGCTGCGTTTCAGGGCGGGCTGGAACTGCTGGCCGATTACGGCTTTCCCGATGCCGCGCGGCAAGTCGCGGAAGAGGCCATCGCCCTGGTGGAGGCACCCGAATGCCCGACAGGCATTCAATCGCTGTTGCTGATGCCGAGCCAGATGATGCTGCAGATCCACGAGAGCATCGGCCATCCCTTGGAGCTGGACCGCATCCTCGGCGACGAACGCAACTACGCCGGCACCAGCTTCGTCACGCCGGAGATGTTCGGCACCTATCAATACGGCTCCGATCTGCTCAATGTCACCTTCGACCCGGGCCTGGCGCGTGAAGTGGGCAGTTATGCCTTCGACGCAGAGGGCACGCCGGCCGAATGCAGCTATGTCATTCGCAACGGCATCCTGGAACGCCCCCTGGGCAGCGCCGTGTCGCAGGCGCGCAGCGGCATGGCCGGTGTGGCCAACGCCCGCGCCTGTGATTGGAACCGTCCCGCCATCGACCGCATGGCCAATCTCAACCTGGAGCCGGGCAAGGACAGTTTTGATAAACTGGTGGCGTCCGTCGAGCGCGGCGTTTTGATGGAGACCAACAAGTCCTGGTCCATCGACGACAGCCGCAACAAGTTCCAATTCGGCTGCGAACTCGGCCGCCTCATTGAGGACGGCGAAATCAAAGACATTGTGCGCAACCCCAATTATCGCGGCATTTCCGCCACCTTCTGGCGCAGCCTGGCCGCTGTCGGCAACGGCGCCAGTTTCGAAATCTGGGGCACGCCCTATTGCGGCAAAGGGGAACCCAACCAGGCCATCCAGGTGGGACATGCCTCCCCGGCCTGCGTCTTTCACGATATCGAAATCTTCGGCGGCGCATGACATGGAAATCCATTTCCGCCAGCTCAGCGAACAGTTATGCAACAGCCTGAAAGATGGCGAAGTGCTGCTGCTCAACTACGACGGCGAGCAATCGGACTTCGTGCGTTTCAACCGTAACCGCATCCGCCAGGCCGGCCATGTGCGGCAACAGAGTCTGCAATTGGATTTGATCCACTCGCAACGCGAGGCCAGTGCCGTGATACAGATCAACGGTGATCTACGCAGTGATGTCTACCAGGCCGAGCGCGCGCTACAGGCGCTGCGCCGGCGTTTGCCGCTACTGCCGCAGGATCCCTATCTAAACTATTCCAGTGAATGGCACGACACCTACCAGCCGGGCAGGGACTGCCTGCCGCCGACGCATGAGGTGATCGACCAAATCATCGATTGCGCCGCAGACCTCGACCTGGTGGGCCTGTGGGCCGGCGGTGAGATCACCCACGGCTTCGCCAACGCCCTGGGCCAATTCAACTGGCACAGCAATTTCAATTTCAATTTCGATTGGAGCGTCTACCTGCAGGACGACAAGGCGGTGAAACAAAATTACGCCGGCGTCGACTGGAGCCCGGCCCACCTGAAGCACAAGGTGGAATTCGCGCGTGATACTCTCGGACTGCTGGACAAGCCCCCGATCACCATCAAACCCGGACGCTATCGCGTCTTCCTCGCCCCCCAGGCCCTGTATGAATTGATGACCCTGCTCAACTGGGGCGGCTTCGGGCTCAAGAGCCACCGCACCGCCACCACGCCGCTGATCAAGATGGTGCGCGAAGGCGTGAAACTGGACGCCCGCGTCACGCTCACCGAAAACCATGCCGGCGGCATTACACCGCGCTTTACCCGCAGCGGTTTCATCAAGCCCGATACCGTGCCGCTGATCGTCAACGGTGAATACGCTCAATGTCTGGCCTACCCACGCAGCGCCAAGGAATACGGCAGCGCCGTCAATTGCAGCATAGAACATCCACAGACCCTGGAAATGGACAGCGGCGAATTACCTCAAGACGAAGTACTGAAGGCACTGGACACCGGCGTCTACATCAGCAACCTGTGGTACTGCAATTATTCCGACCGCAATCACTGCCGCATCACCGGCATGACCCGCTTCGCCTGCCTGTGGGTAGAAAACGGTGTGCCGGTGGCACCGCTGAACGTCATGCGTTTCGATGAAAGCGTCCTCAGCATCCTTGGAGAAAAACTGGTGGATCTGACCCGGGAGCGCGAACAGATTTTCGATACCGGCACCTATGAAAGACGCTCGGAAAGCAGCGCCAAGCTGCCCGGCGTGCTGGTGGACGATTTCAGCTTCACGCTGTAGCGGCGCGCCCATAAAAAAACGGCGCTGTCAGCGCCGTTTTTTTGCCCCCTCAAAAATGGGGCCTTACAATGAATGTTCCCGCAGCTGCTGCCGCGGTCCCGGTGAGAAATGCGGCTTAATTGCGCTTGGCCTCGACCTGGAAATGCAGCTTCATCTCATCGCCCACCGCCGGTAAAGCGTAGGTGACACCGAAATCCGAACGCTTGATCTTGCCTTCCGCATCGAAGCCGCAGACAAAGGTGCCCTTCTGCATCGGATGCTCGCCGCAATTGATGCTCTTCACATCCAGGGTCACGGGCTTGCTGACGCCCATAATGGTGAGCTCGCCTTCCACCTTGGCGGTCTTGTCGTCATTGATAACGACATTGGTGGACTCATAAGTGATCTCGGGAAATTCCGCGGCATTGAGAAAATCAGGCGATCGCAAATGATCGTCACGCTTCTTCATACCGGTGTCCACGGATGCAGCGTCGATCACGATATCGACCTCACCGGTATTGTTTTCCCAATCGATGATCAATTCACCTTCAGTCTTACCAAAACGACCATGCATGGTGGAAAAGCCGAGATGATTGATCTCGAAATTAGGATATGTGTGAAACGGATCGATGGTGTATTCCTCCGCCGCATAGGCTGACACGGACACCGTCATGGCGACGGCCAAACAAACGTTACGCATTGCTACTCCCCTTTCATTGTCGAGTTGAAGTTCCTACAAAAATTTAGATCGGCGGTGCACCCGCCTCCCGCCACGTCAGGAATATTGCCAGCGCCGCGGGCACGCAGGCAATCAATACAGTCACCATGGTCAGCAGCCAGCGCGGCATAGCCGCGCTCAGCGGTACACGCATCAGCAGCGGTATCAAGGCCAACAGCAACAGGCTGTACCAGGGCAGTTTGGCATACACCACCGCCCCCAGACCCAGCAAGGCGTTCACCGCCACCAAGGGCACCAGCATGACGGAACCGGCCGCCACGGGTTTGTTCAAGAATTGCAAAAGCAGGCGCGCGCCCACCGCCGCGGCAATCGCCGAGGCCAGCTGGCCGTACAAAGCGGTGGCACCGAGCAAGGCCGACAGCCCGGTACCTAACGACAGGGCGAAGACCACGCTGTCGGCCTGCAAGGCCTTGTCACGCAAGGCCTCACAACTCACCACCAGCCAGGCCACATAGGCCGGCCCGGCGATGGCCAGGGCCCAGAGCTGCCAGCCGTCCATGAAGCGGAAACGGGGCCAGACCAGCCACAAGGCGGCGGCCACGGCGGCGACAAACAGCAACCCCGGCGCCGCGCGCCGCCACGGCAATAAGTCCAGCAACAATCCGAGCCCCACGGCGATGCCGCCCAGCAGCAGGATCTTGCGATCGCTGCGTAATGGAAACAGTTCAAAGCCGGTGAGCACATAGGCGGTGGCGGCGAAACCGGCCACGGCCGACAGGCCGGCCCAGACCCAACCGTGGGGTCGCAGGATCAGCGCCACAATCAGACTCACGACAAAGGGCAGGAATGCGGATTGAAACAGGGGGTCGTTGAACAGCTGGTCCATGCCGGCCTTTCTTTGAAATCGTTCCCAATAGGGCAACAGCTTAACAACATAGTTCACAAGTTCACACAGATGGAACCCGCGAAAGGTTAAACAGTGTTAACAACCTTTTGCTAAGAGTGGTTGTTACTTGCGTTCAACGATCTCTTCCGGCTGGCCGGTGATGTCGGTCATCGCCTCGATCATCCATTGCTCGGCGCGCGCGTTGATTTCGGCGGCGTTGTGCACTCGACTGTCGATGACCGGGCCGATCCTGAGGGTAATCACACCGGGCGTTTTGAGGAAACGGTGACGCGGCCAGTAATGGCCGGCATTATGGGCGATGGGCACCACCGGATGGCCGCTCTTCTCCGCCAGCATGGCGCCGCCCAGACCGAAACGACGCATCTTGCCCGGCGCCATGCGCGTGCCCTCGGGAAACACGATCAGCCAACGCCCTTCGGCGAGACAGCGCTTACCCCGCTCCACCAGCTGTTTTAACGCCTTGCGCCCGGAGGCGCGGTCGATGGCCACCGGTTTCAACATGGCCAGCCCCCAGCCGAAAAACGGTACCCGCAGCAGTTCGCGCTTGAGCACCCAGGTCTGCGGCGGCAGGATACCCTGCAAGGCCAGGGTCTCCCAGGTCGAGGCGTGCTTGCAGTAGACAATGGCCGCTTCGCGCGGCAGATGCTCCAAGCCCTCGACACGGTAAGTCAGTCTGCAGGTGACCTTCAGCCACCAGATGTTGAAGCGCGCCCATTGAGAAATAAAGCGATAACGGGTCCTGAAGGAAAGGGGGTACAGCAGCACGGCGGGTATGGCGAACACAATCGCCGATACCACCATGGTGATAAAAAAGATCGTCGAACGTAGCAGCTGCATGATGGCGCGGTCAGTCCTCTTCCACCAACAACACGTCCACAAATGTGGCCAGGTCGGCGTAGACCTCGCAGTCCAGCTTACCCCCCAACTTATCCAGGGTGCGCTGACCCTTACCGGTGCGCACCAGCACGGGTCGCGCGCCGACGGCCTCGGCAGCCTGCAAATCGCGCAGCGAATCCCCCACCGCAGCCACACCGTTGAGTTCGACGCGCAAGCGATCGCCGATGTCGCGCAACATGCCGGGCTTGGGTTTGCGGCAGTCGCAACCGTCGTCCGGGCCGTGGGGACAGAAAAACACCGCTTCGACGCTGCCGCCCGCGGCGCCGACCAGTTGATGCATTTTGTCGTGCATTTGCGCCAGGGTATCGAGATCGAACAGGCCGCGCGCAATGCCGGACTGATTGGTGGCCACCAGCACGCGGTAGTCGTTCATGGAGAGTTTGGCGATGGCCTCGATGCTGCCGGGGATGGGCCGCCACTCATCGACCGATTTGATGTAGTCGTCCGAGTCTTCGTTGATGACGCCGTCGCGGTCGAGGATGATGAGTTTCATTATTTATCCTTGTAACTGAGACACGTCGGCGACCCGCAAAAACAACTCGCGCAGACTGTTGAGCAGCGCCAGGCGATTGCGACGCACACCCTCGTCTTCGGCCATCACCATCACCTCATCGAAGAAGGCGTCCACCGGTTGGCGCAGCTCGGCCATCTGCTGCAGGGCGGTGCTGTAGTCGAACTTTTCCAGCTCCGGTTTCACCGCCGCGCCGACCTTGACGATACGCTCGGCCAGCACTTGCTCCTCTTGCTCTTGCAGCAGGGTGCTATCGACCTGATCGCTGAACGTCTCACCCTTCTCCCGGGCCTGACGCAGGATGTTGGAGGCACGCTTGTTGGCCGCCGCCAGCGACTCGGCCTCGGCCAGTTCACGAAAGGCGTTGACCGCGCGCACGCGCTGATCGAAATCATAGGGCCGCGTGGGCCGTACCGCCAGCACCGCTTCGAACACATCCACTGAAATACCGATGTCGCTGTAGTAGACGCGCAGGCGCTCCATCATGAAGTCGAACACCTGGCCGTCGAGCTTGGCGTCGAACGCATTACCGCCGGTTTTATAGTGGGCGATGCTCTCGTCGATGAGGTTGGTCAGATCCAGCTCCAACCTCTGTTCGATGAGGGTACGCAACACCCCCAGAGCGGCACGGCGCAGGGCGAAGGGGTCTTTCGAACCGGTGGGCGGCTGACCGATGCCGAAGATGCCCACCAGGGTATCGAGCTTATCGGCGATGGCGACCGCCTGACCGACCGGATTGGCGGGTAATCGGTCGCCGGCGAAGCGCGGCATGTATTGCTCGTCCATGGCGGCGACCACCTCGGCAGGCTCGCCGTCATGGGCGGCGTAGTAACGCCCCATGGTGCCCTGCAGTTCGGGGAATTCACCCACCATCTCGGACATGAGATCGCACTTGGCCAACTGCCCGGCGCGTTCCGCCTCACTGCGTTGGGCGCCCAACTGTTCGGCAATAGCACCGGCCAGTCCGGCGATGCGTTCCGATTTGTGGAACAGGGTGCCGAGCTGTTTCTGGAACACCACGTGCTTCAGCGCATCACGATACCCGGCCAGTGACTGCTTGCGATCCTGATGCCAGAAGAATTCGGCGTCGGCCAGGCGCGGCCGGATGACGCGCTCGTTGCCGTCGCGCACGGCGCTGATGTCCTTGCTGTCGATGTTGCTGACGGTGATGAAATTGGGCATCAGTGTGTCATCGGCGTCGACCACGTGGAAATACTTCTGGTGGCCCTTCATGGCCGAGATCAAGGCCTCGGCGGGGACATCGAGAAAACGCCGGTCGAATGAACCGGCCACGGCCACGGGCCACTCCACCATGCCAGTCACTTCATCCAGCAATGAGGCGTCGATCACCGCCTTGCCGCCCAAGCGCACGGCCGCCTCCTGCACCTGGCCGCGGATCGCCTCGCGGCGTTGCTCGAAATCGGCGACGACGCGCCCTTCGGTCTCCAGCAACGGGGCGTATTCGGAGGGCTGGTTAATGCTGATGGCATGCGGGTGATGAAAACGGTGGCCGCGGGTCTCACGGCCCGATTCAACCGCCAGGATCTCGGTGTCGATCACCTCTTCACCCAACAACAGCACCAGCCAGTGCACCGGGCGCACGAACTCGGCGCTGAGATCGCCCCAACGCATGCGTTTGGGGATGGGCAGTTTATCCAGCGCGTGCTGCACGATGGCGGGCAACAACTCCCGGGCGCCCTTGCCCTGTTCGAAACCGCGATGCACCAGCCAGCTGCCCTTGTCGGTCTCCAGGGTTTCCAACTCTTCCACTTGCACGCCGCAGGAACGGGCGAAACCTTGGGCCGCCTTGGTGGGCAGGCCGTTGTCGTCGAAGGCGGCCTGCACGGCAGGACCGCGCCGTTCAAGCTGTTTGTCGGGCTGGGCGGTTTGCAGGGCCTCGACCCATACCGCAAGACGCCGTGGCGCGGCGTAGCTGTGCACGGCGGAGTGGCTCAGGTGTTCATTCTGCAAGCCTTCGACAATGCCGGCAGTGAAGGCGTCGGCGAGTTTTTTGAGTGCCTTGGGCGGCAGCTCTTCGGTACCCAGTTCGACCAGAAAATCCTTGCGTTCCATCAGCCCTGCCCTCCCTGTTTCAGCCCCTGCCTCAACATAGGAAAGCCCAACTCTTCGCGTTTGTGGTAGTAGGCCTCGGCCACGGCACGCGACAGGGCGCGCACCCGGCCGATGAAGCGGGCCCGCTCAGTCACGGAGATGGCGTGGCGGGCGTCGAGCAGATTGAAGGTATGGGAGGCCTTGAGCATCTGTTCATAGGCGGGCAGGGGCAGACCCAGCGCGATGAGTTTGTTGCTTTCGCGTTCGCAGTTGTCGAACCAGTCGAACAGGGGCGCCACTTCGGCGTGTTCGAAATTGTAGGCCGACTGCTCCACCTCGTTCTGGTGAAACACGTCGCCGTAACTCACATCACCATCCGGGCCGCGGGTCCAGACCAGGTCGTAGACGCTGTCCACCCCCTGCATGTACATGGCCAGGCGTTCCAGGCCGTAGGTGATCTCGCCGGTGACCGGTTTGCAGTCCAGCCCGCCGACCTGCTGAAAGTAGGTGAACTGGGTCACCTCCATGCCATTGAGCCACACCTCCCAGCCCAGGCCCCAGGCGCCCAGGGTGGGCGACTCCCAGTTATCCTCGACGAAGCGGATGTCGTGCACCAGCGGATCGAAACCGAGCAGCTCGAGCGAGCCGAGATAAAGCTCCTGAATCGCCAACGGTGAGGGTTTGAGCACCACCTGAAACTGATAGTAGTGCTGCAGGCGGTTGGGGTTCTCGCCGTAGCGGCCGTCGGTGGGGCGGCGCGAGGGCTGCACGTAGGCGGCGCGCCACGGCTCGGGGCCGATGGCGCGCAGGAAGGTGGCGGTGTGAAAGGTACCGGCACCCACTTCCATGTCGTAGGGTTGCAGCACGATGCAGCCGTGTTCGGCCCAATAGCTTTGCAGGGCGAGGATCATGCCCTGAAAGGTGGAGAGATCGTAATCGGCGCCGGCCGGCCGGGGTTCCTGATTCAACATAACTGCCTGTTGTTCCCGCGAGAAAAACGGGAAGTATACCGGTTGCCGAGTTAAGAATGTAAGGGCGGCTAGAGCCGCAGCGCCAGCCCCAGGTTAAAGGCCAGCGATTCCCAGTTGACCTGGTTCAAGGGGGTCTCCACGCGACTGCCGTCACTGAAATACACCCGGTCGATGCCGGGGTCGGTGTCCCATTTGCCGTAATTGACGCCGAACTTGAGCAGCAGCGCCGGACTCAATGCGTATTCCCCCCCCACGCCGAGCACCAGACCCTGACCATCGGCCCAATGGGCGAAACTGACCGGATGCGCCAAGTCCTGGCGCAGATTCCAATTGGCCACGGCGGCGTAGTCACCGGTGTGGAATTGCGCATTCAGCCGCAGACTCAGCCGGGGCGTCAGCGTCCGCCAGATATCCAGACCCACCCAGCCGGTGGTCCATTCAGTATCGTAGCTGCTGTTCAGGCCGGCCAGCAGGTCCGGTCCCACGACGCTGGTGTCGGGTACCCCGGCCTGAGGATGACCGAGCCGCTCGGCATAGGGCACATAAAGCGTTTGGTAACCGTCGTTCATGCCGAAATTCTGTTGATGAATGGCGGCACCCACCACTGGCATGATGTGGATGGGAGAGGCGTCGCCCCAGGCGACATCGTAGCGATAACCGAGACTGATACCGGCGTCCAAGGTATCACCGAACACGCCGTTATCGGAGCGCGAGAACTCACCCTGACGATTGTCGTAATCGTAATCGGAATCGCGGTTGTCACCGTCCAGCACCTCGCCGTAAAAGGCCTGCCCACGCAGGTACAGGCGCCCATCGCGGGCCTCGAAGGACAGACCGACCTGGGCGATCTGCACATCACTCCAGCTCAGCTCCGATAACACATTGACGTACTCGCCAGAGCGCTGCTGATCGGGATTCCCCGAGTCGGTATTCCAGCCGGCGATATTCCAGTCCAGCGCATCGAAACGGTAACCACCCTCGAGGGCGACGGCAAGCGCCGTCTCGGCGACGGCGGGAGCCGCACACAAGAGCAGCAATGCCGCCAGACCCGCGCGCACGGGCGCGACGCTCGCGGCCCGGGCATGGCGATTTATGTCACAACATCCGGCAAATCCAGTCCCCATACACATGCGTCCATAGTCAATTAAGCAACCCTTTCATCTTGACGGCAGCCGCCCGCCATCCTTAAGCCGCAGCCGGCATATCAAACTCTCACACTCAAGCGCTTGTCGCCAAGCACCGATATCCATAGTATGGAACTGTGTTTGCGGAATGAGGGATAGCCTATGACAAGCTTGGTATTGGAACCCACCAGCACGGCACTGTGGCAGGCCTTGGTCAGCGACGCCGAAGCGGCGGCCAACCGCCAACTCGACGAAACCCTGGAAAGCTACCTGGTGCTGACCCTGATGCGCTTTACCCAGCGACCGGAATTGGTCAGCAGCGTCATGGCCTTGGAGTTTCTCGACAGCGCTCAGAAAGCCGGCCAACAGCAACACGCGCAGTTGCGTGACGTGGGCGATAAATGTCTGCTGGTGTCGGGGCTATTTCCGCAAAATGCCAAGCGACGCCTGGTCAGCATCGGCTATTTCGTTAACATGGGCCGCAGTGCCTACCAGCAATTACATGATAAGATTCACGGTTTCTACGGTCAGCTGGCGGCGGACTTCATCCCCATGATGGATGTACTGCACGCCATGCGCGAATTAAACGATCAATCGCAGCACATCGACCTGCTCGATGCCTTCGAATTGTGGGAAGAAACCGGCAGCCAGCATGCCTTAGAACGCGTCAAGGACGGCAGTTCGGGCGGCCACATGATTAAGCGCGACTGGATCGACGGCGCCGACACCAGCCACTAACCCTGCCAACCCTGACTTAAATTAGGCCGCCAAATTTGGTATATTTGGCGGCCTTTTTCAGCTCGGTCGTTTTCAATCCTCATGTCTAAACAAGTCAAAGCGGCGGCCCTCATCTCCGGCGGTCTGGATTCCATGCTGGCGGTACGCGTCATGCAGGAACAGGGCGTCCATGTGGAGGGCATCAACTTCTTCACCGGCTTTTGCGTCGAGGGTCATACCCACGCGATCCGCAAACAGGACCAGAAGAAACAGAAGCGCAACAACGCCCTGTGGGTGGCGGAGCAGTTGGGCGTCAAGCTACATATCATTGACGTCATCGAGGAATACAAAGACGTGCTGATCAATCCCAAGCACGGTTATGGCGCCAACCTCAATCCCTGTCTGGACTGCAAGACCTTCATGGTGCGCAAGGCGCTGCAATGGATCGAGGAGAACAATTTCGACTTCATCATCACCGGCGAGGTGGTGGGCCAGCGCCCCATGTCGCAGCGCAAGGACACCATGCCGGTGGTGGCGCGCGACTCCGGCGCCGGCGGCCTGCTGGTGCGCCCCTTGAGCGCCCAAAATCTGCCCGCCACCATCCCCGAGCAAAAGGGTTGGATCGACCGCGAACGGCTCCACGGCTTCAGCGGCCGCAGCCGCAAACCGCAAATGGCCCTGGCCCAGCAGTTCGGCTTCGACGACTACGCCCAACCCGCCGGCGGGTGCTGTTTTCTCACCGATGAAAGCTATTCCAAAAAGCTGGTGGACCTGTGGCAGGTACGCGGCAGCAAAGAGTATGAATTCGACGATGTCATGCTGCTCAAGGTCGGACGCCACATCCGCCCGCGCCCCCACTTCAAGCTGATCGTCGGCCGCGAGGAGGGGGAAAATCGCTTCATGGAAGGCTATAAAAAGCGCTTCCCCTACTTCTACTGCAAAAGCCATCCCGGCCCCCTGGTGCTGGCCGACGGCGAACTCAACCAAGACGATATCGAACTGGCCGGCCGCATCACCGCCCGCTTCGGCCAGGGCAAGCACGCGCCCGAAGTGGTGGTGCACTACGTCACCCCCGACGGCCGCGAGCAACCCTATGCCGTCGCCCCCTTAAGTGAGACCGAATTTCCCAAGGATTGGTACATATGAGCGCCCACACACTGGACGTCAAGGGCCAGCTCTGCCCCATCCCCGTCATCCGCACCCAGAACCAGGCGAAAAAACTTGCACCCGGCGATGTGTTGGAGGTACTGTGCACGGACCCTGGGGCGATGCATGATATTCCCGCCTGGTGCCGCATAAACGGGCATACCGTGCTCAGTAATAAAACCAGAGAAGACGGCAAACTCATTGTTATCACCCTGGAAATCGGCGCGTGACCCGACTATCGCGCCAAAACAGTGCACCCCATTGCTTGGGCGCACTGTTTTGGGGCAACCACTATCCATCAGTTACAACTAATTCCTTGTCAGTGTTTGGATTTTTTTGGGGCAGTCAGGTGGCATGTTTCGTGCAGAATGCACCCGGACTGAAGAAAATTCAGGGGCGACCCGTAACGACCGGGCGACCAACCTTTTAACTTGCAACTACGGAATATTTCCGGAGGGAGAAGAAAGCAATGTCAGCCGAAGTGCTTAATACTATCAAAGAAAACGACGTTAAATTCGTTGACTTCCGTTTTACCGACACCCGCGGCAAGGAACAGCATGTTTCCGTCCCCGCCAAGGTCATCAGCGAAGATGATTTCAAAGACGGCAAAATGTTCGACGGCTCGTCCATTGCCGGCTGGAAAGGTATCGAAGCCTCCGACATGGTGCTGATGCCCGATCCCGACACCGCCGTGCTTGACCCCTTCTCCGACGAAAGCACCCTGATCCTGCGCTGTGACATCCTCGAGCCCAACACCATGCAGGGCTACGAGCGCGACCCCCGCTCCGTCGCCAAGCGCGCCGAGGCCTATTTAAAGTCCACCGGCATCGCCGATACCGCCTTCTTCGGCCCGGAACCTGAGTTTTTCGTCCTCGACGACGTCCGCTGGGGCGCCGACATCAGCGGCTCCTTCGTCAAGATCGACTCCGAAGAGGCGGAATGGAACTCCGAGCGCGTCTACGAAGGCGGCAACATGGGCCACCGCCCCACGCTCAAAGGCGGTTACTTCCCGGTGCCGCCGGTGGACAGCCTGCACGACATGCGCTCCGCCATGTGCCTGGCCCTGGAGGAAATGGGCGTTGAGGTCGAGGTTCACCACCACGAGGTGGCCACCGCCGGTCAGTGTGAAATCGGCACCAAGTTCAACACCCTGGTCAAGCGTGCCGACCAAAACCAGATCATGAAATATGTCATCCAGAATGTCGCCCACGCCTACGGCAAGACGGCCACCTTCATGCCCAAGCCCCTGGTCGGCGACAACGGCTCCGGTATGCATGTGCATCAGTCCCTGGCCAAAGACGGCGAGAACCTGTTCAACGGCAACCAATACGGCGGCCTGTCCGAAACCGCGCTCTACTACATCGGCGGCATCATCAAGCACGCCCGCGCCCTGAACGCCCTGACCAACGCCTCGACCAACTCGTACAAGCGTTTGGTACCCGGCTTCGAAGCCCCGGTGCTGCTGGCCTACTCGGCCCGCAACCGCTCAGCATCGATTCGCATTCCCTTCGTCGCCAATCCAAAAGGCCGTCGCATCGAGGTGCGCTTCCCCGACCCGACCGCCAACCCCTATCTGGCCTTCTCGGCCATGATGTTGGCCGGTCTGGACGGCATCCAGAACAAGGTGCACCCGGGCGACGCCATGGACAAGAACCTCTACGACCTGCCCCCGGAAGAACTGAAGGACATCCCCACGGTATGCTCCTCCCTGGATCAGGCCCTGGAGGCTCTGGACGCGGATCGCGGTTTCCTGACCGCCGGCGGCGTCTTCACCGACGATATGCTGGATGGTTACATCGCCCTGAAGATGGATGAGGTCACCCGTCTGCGTATGACCACGCACCCGGTTGAGTTCGACATGTACTACAGCCTATAAATAGGGCAGTCAATGCAACGCCAGCCCCCGCCACAGCGGGGGTTTTTTTTGCTGTACGACGACCCGCACTATTTTGGTGCAAACAGTCTATACTCAGTGCACGCAAGCGGACTTTGTGTCTCCGCAAAGGGGCTCAAATCGCCGCTCCGCATCACAGGGTATTTGACAAGCAGTTGTTATTGTTTGTTTTTAATATCAACTCCCAAAAACAGTGCAACTTGGCTCGGAGATTGCTAAAGCAGCTATATGACCCAAGACTTGATTCAACAGAACGCCCTGTTTAAGCGCATATTGGACAACGCCAATACCGCCCTCCTGGTGTTTGATCGGCAGCTGCGGCTGAATTACCTGAACCCGGCCGGTGAGATGCTGTTCGCCCTCAGCCTGCACCGGGCCGAAGGCATCGGCCTCGCCGCATTGTTCGCCGACTCCTGCAAATTCATCAGCAACGTGGAGCAGGCACTGCACAGCAATCACCCCTTCACCGAGCGCGAACTGGCGTTCTCCCTGCCCAATAATCGCCATATCACCGCCGACTGCACCGTCACCCCACTCGCCGAAGACAGCGCCGATGCCAAGCTGCTGGTGGAACTGGCCCAGGTCGACCGCCAGCTGCGCATCGCCCGCGAGGAGCACCTACTGGCTCAGCACAACGCCACCCGCGACGTCATCCGCGGCCTGGCCCATGAGATCAAAAACCCCTTGGGCGGTCTGCGCGGCGCCGCCCAACTGCTGCAGGCCGAACTCGATGATGACCAGCTTAAGGAATATACCGCCATCATCATCCAGGAGGCCGACCGGCTGCAGAACCTGATGAACCGCATGCTCGGCCCCAACACCCTGCCGCACAAGCAAAGCACCAACATTCATGAGCTGCTGGAACGGGTGCGGCAACTGGTGAAGACCGAATTGCCGGCCGGCATCGAGATTCAGCGCGATTACGACCCCAGCGTGCCCAACGTCTACGCCGATCCGGACCAGCTCATCCAGGCGGTACTGAATCTGACCCGCAACGCCGTGCAGGCGCTCAAGGACCAAGGCACGATCGTGTTGCGCTCACGCATCCAACGCCAGATCACTCTGGGGCAGAAGCGTCATAAGCTGGCCGCCTGCATCGAGGTAATCGACGACGGCCCGGGCATCGAGGCAGACATGCTGGACAGGATGTTTTACCCCATGGTCACAGGACGGGCCGACGGGACAGGCCTGGGACTCCCCATCGCCCAGGCACTTATCAATCAACACGGAGGACTGATCGAATGCAGCAGTCGACCAGGCGAAACGATTTTCACGATTTTACTTCCGCTGGAGAAGGCATGAAGGAAAGCAGGACCCGCGTCTGGGTCATCGATGACGACCGTTCCATCCGCTGGGTGCTGGAGAAGGCCCTGGAGAAGGCGGACATGGACGTCACCGCTTTTGAGAACGGCCTGAATGTCATCGAGCAGCTGGCCAAGCAAGCGCCCGACGTCATCATCTCCGACATCCGCATGCCGGGCACCGACGGCCTCACCCTGCTGGACCGCATCCACAGCGAGCAGCCCGAGCTGCCGGTGATCATCATGACGGCCCACTCCGACCTGGACAGCGCCGTCTCGGCCTATCAGGGCGGCGCTTTCGAATACATGCCCAAGCCCTTCGACACGGACGAGGCGGTGGACCTGGTGCGGCGCGCCATCGACCACCGGCGCCAGGCCAAGGAGGCCCGAACGGCGGCCCAGACAGAGGAAATGCCCGAGATCATCGGCGAAGCGCCGGCCATGCAGGAGGTATTTCGCGCCATCGGCCGGCTGTCGCGCTCCAACATCACCGTGCTCATCAATGGCGAATCGGGCACCGGCAAGGAGCTGGTGGCCCAGGCCCTGCACCGTCACAGTCCGCGCGCCGAGAAGCCCTTCATCGCCCTGAATACCGCCGCCATCCCGCGCGACCTGCTGGAGTCCGAGCTGTTCGGCCACGAGCGCGGCGCCTTCACCGGCGCCCAGAGCAGCCGTCGCGGACGCTTTGAACAGGCCGACGGCGGCACCCTGTTCCTGGACGAGATCGGCGACATGCCGGCCGAACTGCAGACCCGCCTGCTGCGCGTGCTGGCCGACGGCGAGTTCTACCGTGTCGGCGGCCACACCCCCATCAAGGTGGACGTGCGCATCATCGCCGCCACCCATCAGAACCTGGAGACCCGGGTGGAAAAGGGGCTGTTCCGCGAAGACCTGTTCCATCGTCTCAATGTCATCCGCATCCACATCCCGGCCCTGCGCGAGCGGCGCGAGGACATCCCGCTGCTGCTCAAGTACTTCCTCGCCGCCGCCGCCGAGGAGCTCGACGTCGAACCCAAGACCCTGCGCCCCGAGGTGGCGGAATACATGAGCCGTCTGGAATGGCCCGGCAATGTGCGTCAGCTGGAGAATATCTGCCGCTGGCTGACGGTAATGGCCTCGGGACGCGAAGTGCACATGGACGACCTGCCGCCGGAGCTGAAAACGCCCCAGGGCGTGGAATCCAACACCAACGATTGGGAATCGGCGCTGAAACGCTGGAGCGAGCAATTCCTCGTCGGCGGCGCCACCGACCTGCTCGACACCGCCATGCCCGCCTTCGAACGCATCGTCATCAAATGCGCCCTGATGCATTCCGGCGGCCGGCGCCAGGATGCCGCCAAGCTGCTGGGATGGGGCCGCAACACCCTGACGCGCAAGATTAAAGAGCTGAATATGGACGGGGAGGTCTGAGCGCCCCAGCCCCTGGCGAATACAACAAGCCGGCGGTGAGGATTCGGTTGGAAAGCGCGGTGGCGCTGTGTATGCTTCCAGCCCATGTTCCACATCGCCCTATTCCAGCCGGAAATCCCGCCCAACACCGGCAACGTCATCCGCCTGTGTGCCAACACCGGTTCGCAGCTGCATCTGATCCATCCGCTCGGCTTCGAACTCAACGACCGTAAACTGCGCCGTGCCGGCCTGGATTATCACGAATTCGCCAGCGTGCATACCTACCCCGACCTGGATGCCCTGCTGCACAGGCTGCGACCCGCGCGCGTCTTCGCCTTTTCCACCCACGGCCGGCGCTGCTACTCTGACCCGGCGTACCGCCCCGGCGACCTGTTGCTGTTCGGCCCCGAGACCCGCGGCCTGCCGCCCGAGCTGCGCCGACAACTGGCGCCGGAGCAGGTATTGCGCCTGCCCATGAAACCGAACAGTCGCAGCCTGAATTTGTCCAACACCGTGTCGATAGTGTTATATGAGGCATGGCGACAAAACGGCTTTGCCTTGTCCAAAGATAGCGAATGAGCGAGTAGTCAGCCGAGCATGCCAGCCTCTTCCCCCCTAGCCCGTCCCCTGCGCCTGGTGGCGCTGATCGCGCTGCTGCTCTGCCTCGGCGCCGGGCTGAGCGGCTGTATTAATGACAGCACCACCAATCCGCCCGTTAGCGACCCCACCCCCGACAGCGATGCCGGCCAGGATGGCGGCGTCACCAATCCTCCGGCCACGCCGCCCCCGCCCAGCGGCCCCACCTCGGGCCTGAAACTCATCGCCAGCGGCGCCGCCCACAACTGCACCATTCGCAACGGCGACAACAGCCTGTGGTGCTGGGGCGAGAACGACGCCGGCCAGCTCGGCAACGGCGCCCGCTTCGACGCCAGCAGCTTTATCCGCATCGGCAGCGAGGCCTGGACCCAGGTCGCCGCCGGAGAGCGCCACAGTTGCGGCATCCTGGAGGACAAGACGCTGTGGTGCTGGGGCGCCAATGAAGCGGGACAGTTGAGCGGCGGCACCGTCGCCGCCGACCAACCGGTCCAAGTCGGCAGCGATGAAGACTGGCACCGCGTCGCCGTGGGCAGCGACCACAGCTGCGCAATCAAAAAGATCCCCGTGCCCGATTCCGATCCCGTCGCCTATACCTATCCGCTCTATTGCTGGGGCGACAACAGCCAATCCCAATTGGGCGAAACAAGCACCGACAGTGACGGCAATCCCAGCAACATGAGCATAACGCCGCTGCGCGTCGGCAACGACAACGACTGGGACAGCCTCAGTCTGGGCGATCAGTACAGTTGCGCGCTCAAAAAGATCCCCGTGCCCGATTCCGATCCCGTCGCCTATACCTATCCGCTCTATTGCTGGGGCGA
Organism: Candidatus Tenderia electrophaga; assembly: GCA_001447805.1. NCBI lineage: Bacteria > Pseudomonadati > Pseudomonadota > Gammaproteobacteria > Tenderiales (SeqCode) > Tenderiaceae (SeqCode) > Tenderia (SeqCode) > Tenderia electrophaga (SeqCode). The sequence goes on along the minus strand of CP013099.1, from coordinate 525,627 downwards.
CAATGCAACGGGCCAGTTGGGCCTGGGCGACACCACGGACAGGGCCAAGCCCAGCGTCGTGCAGCCGGGCATGACATGGAGTCGCATAGCCGCCGCTGCTGGCCACAGCTGCGCCATCCGGGACGACGACGCCAGCCTCTGGTGCTGGGGCGACAACAGTTTCGGCCAACTGGGACAGGGCACCCTCTCCGCCCCCTCACCCACTCCCTTGGCGGTCCGGGCCAGCACAGAGTGGCGCGCCGTGGCGGTGGGCAAGGGCCACAGCTGCGCCATCGAAAAGAAACCAGTGGCAGGTTCCTCACCGCAGACCTACACCTACCCGCTGTATTGCTGGGGCAACAATGTCGCCGGCCAGCTGGGCGTCGGCACCACCATCGCCCTGGCCACCCCCACCCAAGTGGGCAGCGGTGAAGCCTGGCTCACGCTCAGCGCCGGCGACGACTACAGCTGCGCCATCGACAGCGACTATATCGGTTATTGCTGGGGTCTCAACACCTCCGGCCAACTGGGCAACGGCATTCAACTGGGCACCGACGCGCCGCGCCTGTTCGATGACTCCGACGCTTGGGCGGCCATCGACAGCGGTACCGATCACAGCTGCGGCCTGAAGACCGATCCCGACTCGCCGACCTTGAACGCCCTGTGGTGTGGCGGCGGCAACAACTTCGGCCAGCTCGGCATCGGCTCCCGCGCCAACCAGGCGGCCCCGGTGCGCATCAGAGGGCCGGCAGGCACATTGGACGACTGGCAGGCCGTCGCCACCGGTCACCACTACGCCTGCGCAATTACCGCCGGCGGCACACTCTACTGCTGGGGCAAAAACAAGCACGGCCAGCTGGGACGCGGTCATACCAGCGACAATATCGCCGGCAACTGGTCACTGCAGACACAGGTGTCTCAGGGGGCCGACGATTGGGACGCAATCGCCGCCGGGGCCGGCCACAGCTGCGCCATCAAAGGCGTCAACCGTGACCTGTACTGCTGGGGCGACAACAGCAACGGCCAATTGGGCAACGGCACGACGACTCTCAGCAGCAGCCCGGTCCAGATCGCCGGTTCCTGGCTGGACATGGCGGTCGGCGGCGTTTACTCAGATGCCGACACCTCGGCCGGCGGTCACAGCTGCGCCATCCAGCTGGCCAACCCGAGCGATACCCAGGGCAGCCTGTGGTGCTGGGGCAAGAACGATCTCGGCCAGCTGGGCACCAGCGACACCAGCGAATATCACACACCACAACAAATCACCGCCGTCGATCCCGGCACCACCGTGCTCGCCCCCAATTTCAACACTAGCTGGGTCCGCATCGAGGCTGGCAACAGTTACAGCTGTGCCATCAACGAGGCAGTACCAGACGAGCGCGTGCTTTATTGCTGGGGTGACCACAGTGTCGGCCAGCTCGGTGTGGGCACGGAAGGGGACGCCACGCGAAACCTGCCCACCCTCGTGGACCCGGCCAATACCTGGCAAGATATCGGTTTGGGTCAACAATTTAGCTGCGGCGTCACCACGGCGGGCATCCCCAGATGCTGGGGCGACAACGGCGAGGGGCAGATCAATGCGGCGTCCGATCAGGGCGCCTTTTCCACTCCCCAGACTATTGGATTCAACAACGACTGGACCAACGCCACCGCGGCCAAGACCCACGGCTGCGGCATTCGCGAAGATGCCGTGGGCAACCGCAGCGTGTATTGCTGGGGCGACGGGGCCGAGTATCAATTCGGCGACGGCAACGCCTGGAAGACTACGCCGCAACGACTGTCATTGGAATAAAACTCAGTCCAGCCGGCCACTGACCAGCCAGTGACGGTCGGAGACCACCTGCACGTCAAGCGGCGCCAGCCCGGCGCGACTCAGTTGCAGCACGATTTCCTGGGGGCGATAGGCCGCCAGCAGTGAGCGATAAAAGTCCTGCCGCAGGACCTGCGGCGCGTCAGCGGCGTATTGGGCCACCAAGTCATTCGCCGCGGTCAGGCTCGCCGGGCGCAGCAAGTCCATCACCATCACCCGGGTACCCGGCTCGGCATAGGCCGCCAGCATGGTCCAGAACCCATGCGCATCGCGCATATGATGCAGCAGGCTGTTGCTGGTGATCACCTGATAACTGGCGACGGGCAGGTCATCACAGGGCAAATGACGCCGTAACAGCGTCACGCGCTCCGCCACGCCGTCATGGGCCAAGCTGCGCTCAGCCCAGGCCAGCATGGCGGCGGCGCCGTCCACGGCGTCGAAGTGCAGCGCGGGATAATGCCGGGCCAGGCGGCCGACGATGTCGGCGGGGCCGCAGCCCAGATCCAGCGCCCGCCCCTTGAGCCCGTCACCGAAAGCCGCGCGGAATCTGTCGACAAACAAACGGTTGGCCGCGTCGAAATCGGCCTCGGCATAGGCCTGAGCCTGCTCGGCCTCGTCCATCAATTCAGGCTCGGGGATGCGCTGCATCAACTGAGTGGATCACGCTTCGGGGAGCAGGGATTCCGCTTGATACAGCTCGTCGAGGGTCTCGCGGCGGCGAATCAAGTGGGCCTGCTTGCCGTCCACCATCACCTCCGCTGGCCGCACGCGCGAATTGTAGTTGGAACTCATGCTGAAGCCGTAGGCCCCGGCGCTGCGCACCGCCAGCAGGTCGCCGGCACTGACGGCCAACTCGCGCTCCTTGCCCAGGAAGTCGCCGGTCTCGCATACCGGACCGACGATGTCGTAACGGCGGCGCTCCACATCGGCGCGCGGCACTACCGGCACGATGGCCTGCCAGGCGGAATACAGCGCCGGACGCAGCAGATCGTTCATGCCGGCGTCGACAATGGCGAAGTGCTTGTCGCCGGTCTGTTTCAAAAATTCGATGCGGGTGAGCAGCACGCCGGCATTGCCGACGATCGCCCGGCCCGGCTCAATGAGCAGTTCCAGCTCGGTATTGTCGAGGCGCTGTTTAATGGCTTCGGCATACTCGGCCGGCGCCGGCGGCGTTTCGTCGTGGTAGCGAATTCCCAGGCCGCCGCCCACGTCCAGGTGTTCGATCTCAATGCCGGCGTCGCGCAACTGGCCGATCAACAGCAGCACCCGCTCCAGGGCATCGACAAAGGGCGTCACCCCGGTGAGCTGGGAACCGATATGGCAATCCACCCCCACCACGTTCAGATGGGGCAGGGCGGCGGCCTGGCGATACACCGCCGGGGCCTGCTCAATGTCGATGCCGAATTTATTCTCCTTCAGGCCGGTGGAAATATAGGGGTGGGTCTTGGCATCGACGTCCGGGTTGACGCGGATGGACACCGGCGCCTGACACTGCATCTCGCCGGCCACCCGGTTGAGCCGTTCGAGTTCCGCCACCGACTCCACGTTAAAACACTTAATGCCCACCTCCAGGGCGCGACGCATTTCGTCGGCGCGCTTGGCGACACCGGAAAACACCACCTTGGCCGGGTCGCCGCCGGCCTTGAGCACGCGCTCCAACTCGCCCACCGAGACGATATCGAAGCCGCTGCCCAACCGGGCCATGAGATCGAGCACGGCCAGGTTGGAGTTGGCCTTGACGGCATAGCAGACCAGATGACGCTGTCCCGCCAGGGCGTCGTCGAAGGCGCGCCAATGGCGCTCGATGGTGGCGCGGGAATAGACGTAGCAAGGCGTACCGAAACGCTCGGCCAGGGCCGTCAGTGGCAGCGCTTCGGCGCACAGACCCGCATCGCGATATTCAAAATAATCCATACTTCTCCAATGCGACCGGGACGGACGCGGCGTGCGTCGATTCGGGGAAATACAAATCCCCCTTCTGACCGCAGGCCGTGACCATGGCCAAACAGCTCAGCAGCAACAGATAACGCAATGATTTCACCACTCGGCTCCCGGACAATTCAAACGTGGGAAGCCATTATCCCAGAAATGGGAACGCCGCTCTACACGTGCGGGACGGACTTATTGGGGCCGCAAGGGCCGGATTTGCTTGACCTGCTCCAAGGCCTGATTCAACTTGGCCTCGATGTTTTTCTTGTAGTTGAGAAACTCGACCACCGGCACATGGCCGGCCGGATAGTCGGCGAACATATCGGGCGTCAGATCGATATCAGTGATGTAGACGGGATAGGTGCGCCGGCTTTTGCGCTTGGCGAGAATATTGACGGCGATCTCGGTGAACAGGTTACTGCCGTATTCGAGCGATGAGAACTCCTTTTCGTCGCAATAGATGGTAAAGGCGGAACCGCTGGCGTCCTCGCGCGAGGCAATCACCTGAATGCTGGTATAACCGCGCTTGCCGCTGTCATGCGGGGCGCGGCGACTGACTTGATACTGTCCCTGGCGGTCGCGCCCGACGCTGTAGTATTCCACTTCGATGGCTTCCTTACCTTCCTCTCCCTGACCGATGATCTGAAACAATTGACGCTGCAATACGGTATCGAAGAAGCGGCTGTAATGACCTAGCAGGCATGCTTCGTCGGCGGCCTCATGCTTTTGACAGAATAAAGAGCCGTTCTCATCGACCACGTAGACCTCGGCATTGCCGCCACTCTCCCGTTTGTAAAAAAATTGCACCATGCCGGGCTTATTGAACTTGAATACCAACGCCAGGAGCTTATCCGAAATCACATTCGGATCCATGGTCACCTGACCGAAACTCTGCCGCCCCTTGCTCAGATAGCGCAGCAGCTCGCCGTAGTCGCTGATGCGTTGGTAGCGCATGACATCATCTTCGAAATACAGCACGTAGTAATCTCGCTGGACGCAAAAGATGAAGCGGTTGTTCTGCTTCTCGCGCGCACCGTAAAAACATTCCACCAGGTCGTCGAACAGGCGTTCGACGCGCTGCCGGATGGTAATGGCGTGATTCTGGGTATAGCAGAGCACGGTCGGCGTGGGCGGCGCCGCGCCCTTCGACGGCGGCATCATACGAAAATAATTGCTCAGGCAGTCGAGCATGCCCGCGGCGGCCTCGAAGTGCGACGTGATCACCTCTTTCCAACTGGTCAGAATAATCTGGTCGACGCTGCCGATCAGGCTGCCGTACATGCCGCCGTAACTGAAGGCGTCGGTGCGGTTGCTGGCCAGATGGGCGCCGCTGCGGCGCAGTTCAACCATGGGATCGTGCCCTAAGTTGACCACCAGCACCGACTCCAGCACCTTCACCGCCCGGCCCAGTTCTTCGATATCGGTCTCCAGTATCTTACTGGCGGGCAGCGCCTTTTCCAGGCTGCGTACACACTCTTCCAATTGGCGCGTTTCCAGATCGCTGGCATGTTTGATCACCTTCACCACGCTGGAACCCTTGATCAGACCGTTGAAATAGCCCCAGGCCAGCGCCTCGATGACGTGGCGACTGCGCTTCAGCGCCACCATGGAGGACGGATCACGGCTGTCGCTGTCGCCTCCCGAACTCAACAGCGCCCAGCCGCCTTCCCGGCCACGCTGGCGAATTTGGTAGAGCGTCAGCAGGGGTTCGAAGACGTCTTGCGAGATGCCCCGATTGACGATCTCCACCTTGCCCGTCTTGCGTTCGAAGGCGGCATACAGCTTACGCCCCAGGGCGTTCAGATCATGTTGATTAATGGCCGCCAGTTGGGCGTGTTGGCGCGCGAAGGAAGACAAAAACTGGTAAGTGTAGGTCAACTCCTTGACCAACACGGCGCGTTCGCTGAGCACCTGTTTGATCTTCCAGTTCTGGCGCCGATCCATCACCGCCAGATACTCGTCCTCCCAGCCCCAGGCATTGGTCATGGAACGCAGCAGGTCGCGGCGCCAATCGTAGGGCACGTTGTCCTTACGGCTCAATTTCTGATTCACCTTGAAGTAAAAACAGCGCCGCACCAATTCCAGGCGGTCCTCCTCGTCGCGGCTGAGCAGGTATTCCTCCAGTTTCTTATAGAGCATCAGGTACGGGTCGAGCTTGTCCAGATCATTCTCGCCGTCGAAAATGGATTTTTTAAAGCGCAGACAAAGCAAATCGATCTGCGGATATTCGGCGGCGTAGACCTCCATCAACAACAACTTGAGCAAGGACTTGTGCGGCGAGTCGATGCCCTTGAAGAGTTGCCACACGGCGGCGCCGAAGAATTCCTCTGCCGGCAGGGTGGGGATGCCGCCGAAGTCGATCACCTCCGATTCGTTGACCAACCGGCTTTGATAAAGATTGTCGACATAGGCCGCGTAATTCTCTTCCTCTTCCACCGGCACCAGCCACCACACCGGGAAGCGGCCGGCCAGCAACAGACTGGTGCGGTAGAATTCTTCCAGCAATAAGTAATACTGCGCCGTGCCACTGCTCTCGGAGGAAAGATCAACGATCTTGCCCTGACGAAAATCCTCTGCATCCATCAAAAAGAAATGCACTTCCAGGCCCTGCTCATCGGCCCACTGTTCGATGAGGCTGGCCTTCTGCTGCAGCTCGGCCAGACGGTCGGCGGGGATATCGTGCTGGTGACACAGCCAGATATCAAAATCGCTCTTGCGGGAATAGGCGATGGTGCCACTGCTGCCCATCAGGAACATGGACAGTATGTCGTAGCGCGGTAGGGCTCGATTGCGGTAATCGAAGCGATGGATGTATTTTTTCGCCGCATCCAGCGCGCGCTGCGTCGGCGTATAGTCGCAAATGCCCGAGGGCGTCAGCTTGGAGACATAGCCCGGCAGGCTGGGATGATTGATGTGAAACAGCAGCGGCAAAAAGTCGAGAAAATCACGCTGGTTGCTGCGCATGCACTCCTCGCCGCGCTGCAGGCGCTGCCGATTGAGCGTTATAAAGCGCTTTCTGACCGCGTCGACGTCAGAAAATGTGAGCTTGTTTTTAGTTTTGGACTTGAACATTGTCTCCCCCGCACACAAGCCTGTATCGGCCGGCGGGGCGCAGAACTTAAAAGCCGGCGCCAAGGGCGCCGGCACGGCCCGAGATATCCATACAGATTCAAAAATTTACTAAAAACATCCCGGATTTCAATATGCTATGCGTTAGGCCCGTTTCCTTGCCGAGCATCCCTTGGCAGGCCGCGGCGATATGGGGTATATCTAGACCTTTACGCACCGAATCAACGCACAGGGGAGTCGCATAAATTATGGAACAAACCAGCCTCGCTGACCTACAAAACGCTCTGCACCCGGCGCCGGTCGGCATCATCCTGATGGATGCGCAGGGCAACATCCAGTGGCATAACCAAACCCTGGAACGCATGCTGGATATCTCGGCGGAGCAGCTCAAAGGCAAATCCATCGCCGAACTTCCCAAGGAGATGGCCAGCGTACTGGCCTCCCCGCCCGAGACCATCCTGCTGCAACGCAACGACAGCCAACGCTGGCTGCATTGCCACAGCCAGACCACCGACGACGGCAAGCGCGTGCAGTTCTATCTAGACATCACCACCGAACAGCGCCTGCGCCTGGAGCGCGACCGCCTGGAAGACGACCTGAAACAACTCACCACCCGCGACCCCGTCACCGGCCTGCCCAATCGCCGCGCCCTGTTGCAGGGCCTGGAGCCGCTGATCTCGCGCAGCCGCCGTTACGGCAACCCCTTGTCATTGATCAAGCTGCGCGCCGAACTGAACGACCTGGCCCCGGACCAGTTGCAGCGCTACGAGGAAGAGGCCTGGCTCAGGGTGGGTCAACTGCTCAAGGAACAGATGCGCTGGGCCGACATCATCGGCCGTTTCGACGGGCCGGAATTTCTGCTCATTCTGCCCGAGACCCCGGCCGAGGCCACCGAGACCCTGGCGGCCAAGATCTGCGATCTGATCAAGGCGCTGGAACTGCCCGGCGACGCCGGCGAAAGCCTCAAGGTCACGCCTTACTGCAGCCTGACCGCCTGGCACAAAGGGGATGATGCCAACCTGATGCTGCAGCGCCTCAGCGACGGTGTCGCCGCCGCCAGGGCGGCGGGAACATCGATCGCGGCGGCAGGTTAAAGGACGCGTCGACGCGCCCGCGCCGCCGCGGCCTTGACCTGGGCCGGGGCCGTGCCGCCGATGTGATCACGCGCCGCCACCGAGCCCTGCAGAGTGAGCACCTCGAACACATCTGCGCTGATGGCGTCGGAGAACTGTTGCAGTTCACTTAAGGCCATCTCGGCCAGATCACGCCCCGTGTCCACGCCCAGGCGCACCGCCTTGCCCACCACCTCGTGGGCGTCGCGAAACGGCACACCCTGGCGCACCAGGTAATCGGCCAGGTCGGTGGCGGTGGAAAAGCCCTGCAGCGCGGCGCGCTCCATGTTGTCGCGCTTGATCGTCAGCGCGGCCATCATGTCCGCATAGACCTTGAGCGAGCCACGCAGGGTGTCCACCACGTCGAACAGCGGTTCTTTATCTTCCTGATTGTCCTTGTTATAGGCCAAGGGCTGGCCCTTCATCAGGGTCAGCAGGGAGATCAGATGACCGTTGACCCGGCCCACCTTGCCGCGCACCAGCTCGGGCACGTCGGGGTTCTTTTTCTGCGGCATGATGCTTGATCCGGTGCAGAAACTGTCCGGGATGTCGACAAAGTCGAACTGGGCCGAGGCCCACAGGATCAATTCTTCAGAAAAGCGTGACAAGTGGGTCATCAACAGTGCGGCGGCGGCGCAGAATTCGATGGCGAAATCGCGATCACTGACGGCGTCCAGGGAATTCTCGGTGACCCGCTCAAACCCCAGCAGCTGAGCGCTGTATTCCCGATCGATGGGATAGCTGGTGCCGGCCAGGGCGGCGGCGCCCAGCGGCATGACATTGACGCGCTTGCGGCAGTCGGCCAGGCGCTGGGCGTCACGCAGCAGCATCTCGAACCAGGCCAGCATGTGATGGCCGAAGGTGACCGGCTGGGCCACCTGCAGATGGGTAAAACCGGGCATGATGGCGTCGTGCTCGCGCTCGGCCAGGTCGATGAGGGCGGTTTGCAGGCGCTTCAGTTCGGCTTGAATCGCGTCGATCTCGTCGCGCAGATAAAGGCGGATGTCGGTGGCTACCTGATCGTTGCGCGAACGGCCGGTGTGCAGCTTCTTGCCGGCCTCACCGATGAGGGCGGTGAGGCGCGCCTCCACATTCATGTGCACGTCTTCCAACGACACCGACCATTGGAATTGGCCGGTCTCGATCTCCTGCTCCACCCGATCCAGGCCCTGCAGGATCGTGTCACACTCGCCTTGGGTCAGCACACCGACGTGGGTCAGCATGCGGGCATGGGCGCGGGAACCGGCGATGTCATGACGATACAGGCGTTGATCAAAGCCCACCGAGGCGGTAAAGGCCTCGACGAAGGCATCGGTGGGCTCGGTAAAACGCCCCGCCCAGGGCTTGCTGGTATGCTCGGTCACGATGATTCCTTGGCTCGATGGCAAAAGGCGAAGTATATCAATAAGGCAAAAGGCGCGGCCATCCGATACCATAAATAGGTTTTCCAGGGATACAGCGTATGCCCCAGCTCGACAAAAGCGACGCCAAAATCGAGACCTTTCTGCCCGATTTTTGTCACATCCGCATCGTCTTCGCGGTGGTCATCATCGCCGAACTGCTGGCCTTCGTCCTCACCCTGGCCACGCCCAGCGCGCGCGGCGGTGACTGGGGCTATCTCAGTCTGGTCTCTATTTATATCCAGTGGATCGCGCTCAGCTCCACCGCCACGCTGTGCTGGCTGCGCGCACGCCTGAACCGGCTGGGCAACAACGGCGCCGCCCTGGCCGCCTTCGCCCTGCTGCTGGCCATCACCGCGCTGTTCAGTGAACTGGCCTACCAAGTCAGTCAGCGCTTCGGCCACGGCGCGCTTTCGATCAATATGAGCCACCTCGAATTTTTCAGCCGCAACTTCGCCATTTGTGCCATCGCCAGCCTGCTGACGCTGCGCTATTTCTATTTGCAGCACCAGCTCAAGCTCAACATCGAGGCCGAGAACCAATACCGCCTGCAGGCCCTGCAGGCGCGCATTCGTCCCCATTTTCTGTTCAACGCCCTGAATACCATCGCCAGCTTGATCCGGCGCCAGCCGCAGCGCGCCGAGGAGGCGGTGGAGGACCTGGCCGACCTGTTCCGTCACACCCTCAACAGCGCCGAGGCCCGCCTGCCCTTCAGCACCGAGGTCGAGATCGCGCGGCGCTATCTGGACATGGAACAACTGCGCCTGGGGGAACGACTCCAGGTCGATTGGGACATTGAGGCGATTCCCGGCGACGCCGCCCTGCCCGCCCTGACCCTGCAACCGCTATTGGAGAACGCCGTCTGCCACGGCATCGAATCCATCGGTCGCGGCGGCGAGATCCGCGTCCGCGGCATGCGCCACGGCGGCCGGCTGGAGCTGAGCATCACCAACCCGCTGCCCGCCCCCGGCCAAGAGGTTCAGCGCCGCCGCCAGGGACTGCACATCGCCCTGGATAACACCCGGCAGCGTCTGTTGGCCCATTTCGCCGAAGACGGCAAACTCAGCAGCGCGCAACACGACCAACAGTACGAAGTCAAACTGCGCTTCCCCTACCAGCCCTGTGAACCCGCATGAACATACTCATTGTTGACGACGAACCCCTGGCCCGCAGCCGCCTGCGGGATCTGATCGAGGACCTGGGCGACCACCGCGTGGTGGGCGAGGTCGGCGACGGCCGCCAAGCCGTGGTGCAGGCGCAGCAACTACAGCCCGACGTGTTGCTGCTGGACATCCACATGCCGGAGATGGACGGCCTGGAAGCCGCCCGTCATCTGAGTAATCTGAATCCAGCGCCGGCCATCATCTTCACCACGGCCTACAGCGAACACGCCCTGGAAGCCTTCGACGCCAACGCCATCGATTACCTGCTCAAACCCATCCGCCGCGCCCGCCTGGCGCAGGCCCTGGCCAAGGCCCGCCCCCTGCAGCGGGCGCGCTTGGCGGCCGTCACCGGCGACAACCCCCGGCGCCGCCACATCAGCGCCCATCATCGTGGCGGTATCAAGCTGGTGCCCATCGAAGCGATTCTGTACTTCCAATCGGACAACAAATATGTGGCGGTGCATCATCAAGGCGGCGAGTTATTGATCGACGAACCGCTCAAGGATCTGGAACAGGAATTCGCCGATCGCTTCACCCGCATCCATCGCAACTGCCTGGTGGCCAGCGACCGCATCGAAGCCTTGGAAAGACTGGGCAATCACCAGTACCAGCTGCGCCTGCGGGGGTGCGATAGCACACTTGAGGTGAGTCGGCGCCAGCTGCCGGTGGTGCGCCAGCGCATCGCGGAATTGGCTGATTCAAAGCGTTCATAAGTTGCTTCGAAGGGCGCCAAACCGTAGCATAAGCGGTCTGCCGAAAGGAACCTGAGTATGTCGAAGCAACGTATCCGTATCGCAACCCGTAAAAGCCCGCTGGCCATGTGGCAGGCGGAATTCGTCCGCGACCGCCTCATCCAGGCCCACCCCGGCCTGGCGGTGGAACTGGTCGGCATGACCACCCAGGGCGATCAGATCCTCAACAGCCCGCTGGCCAAGATCGGCGGCAAGGGCCTGTTCGTCAAGGAATTGGAAGTCAGCATGCTCGACGGCGCGACCGATATCGCGGTGCATTCCATGAAGGACGTGCCGGTGGAATTCCCCGCGGGCCTGCACCTGGCGGTGATCTGCGCTCGCGAAGACCCGCGCGATGCCTTCGTCTCTAATAATTACCCAAGCTTGGACGCCCTGCCCCAGGGCGCCCGGGTCGGCACCTCCAGCCTGCGGCGTCAATGCCAGCTGCGCGAGCGCCGCCCCGACCTGCGCATCATTGACCTGCGCGGCAACGTCAACACCCGCCTGCGCAAGCTCGACGAGGGCGAGTACGACGCCATCATCCTGGCCGCCGCCGGCCTGATCCGGCTCGGTTTCGAGGCGCGCATCACCCAGGTCCTGGAGACCGAGATCAGCCTGCCGGCCATCGGCCAGGGCGCCGTCGGCATCGAATGCCGCAGCGACGACACGCGCGTCAACGCCCTGCTGACACCGCTCAACGACCCGGATACCTACATCCGTGTCAGCGCCGAACGGGCCATGAACAACCGTCTCGAAGGCGGCTGCCAGGTGCCCATCGCCGGCCACGCCGTGCTCGACGGCGACACCTTGCGACTGCGTGGCCTGGTGGGTCAGCCCGATGCCAGCGAGATGCTGCGCGGCGAGATCAGCGGGCCCAGCGCCGAGGCCCGGCGGCTCGGCACCGAACTGGCCGACGACCTGCTCGCCCGCGGCGCGCGCGAAATACTGGCCGCTCTATATCAGCACGGCTAGCCGTGGCATGGCGGTGGAAAATGATGCTAGGATCAAAGCCTCGGTATCGACAGCAGCCGCGCCGGTCCGGCAAGGCGGCCTCTGGGCATGACTTCGGGCATGACTGATTCGCAGGCCCTAGCCGGCATTACAGTGGCGGTGACGCGGCCGGCGGCGCAGGCAGTTTCACTCTGCCGCCTGATTGAGGCCCATGGCGGGACGAGCATCGCCTTTCCTGCCATTGAGATCCGCGCACCGGAATCACAACAACAATTGGCCACGCTGCCGAGCCGGCTCAATCAGTTTGACATGGCGATCTTTATCAGCGCCAATGCGGTCGAGGGGGCCGCGCGACTGATCGGTGATACGCTGCCCGCCGCGCTGCAATTGGCCGCGGTCGGCGACAGCACCCGCCGCGCCGTCGAACGACACTGGCGGCGCCCCGTGATCAGCCCGGCACAGGGTTGGAACAGCGAGGCGCTGCTGGCAACAGGAAAATTACAACAACTCAACGGCCGCCGTATTATCATCTTTCGCGGCCAGGGGGGACGGGAATTGCTGGCACAGACATTAAGCCAACGGGGCGCCGCGGTTGAATATGCCGAGGTCTATCGGCGCGTCCGCCCCGGCGGCGACCTGCGCCGCTTGATGGCCCACGATCCGCCGCCCGATGTGATCACCGCCACCAGCAACGAGACCCTGCAAAATCTTTACGACATGGCCGCGCGCTCACAGCGTGAGTGGCTGCTACAGCGACAGCTGGTGGTCATTGGTGAGCGCGCCGCGGACCTGGCCGTGCGCCTGGGATTCCAACATCCGGCCATCGTCGCGGCGCACGGCAATGAACAAGGATTGGTCGAGGCCATGACGGCCTGGCGCAGAGACAACAACCACTGATGACTTTGAGGACAGCGTGATGCCTGAAGCACAGAAAAACAACGACACCGACACCAAGGACACGGACCAGGACGCAAACACCCGCGGCGACGAGGCAACGCATAGCACAACGCCGGCGGACGCCGAGACTCAAGGCGCGACAGAGCAGGACGACCAAGGCACGGGTAGAGGCTTTATCGGCTTCATCGCCTTCGTCGCCCTGATCGTCGCGATCGGCGCCTTCGTCGCCGGCTATATCAGCCTGCAGGAGATCGGCGCCCAACAGGCCGCGCTGGGACAGCGTATCGACACCAGCCAGACACGCATCGGCGAACTCGAATCCGGGACCGAATCCATCCGCACCCTGGCGAAGCAGGTGCGCGAGACCAGCCAATCCACACAGGGCCGTCTCGACAGCCTGGCCGACAAGCTCGGCGGCCTGGAGGGCAAACTCAACCGCAGTCTGGACGAGCTGCGCGAAAACGACAGCGCCCTGCAGCAGTCGCTGGACACGCTCCGGCAGGCCCTCAAGAGCGGTAACAACGACGACCTGCTGGTGGCCGAGGCCCGCCACCTGATCAACATCGCCCATCATCAGGCACAGCTGAACCATAACGCGGCGGCCGCGGCGGCGGCCTTGGAGGCCGCCAATCAACGCCTCAGCGACGCGGACGACCCGGCCCTGCTGAAGGTACGCAAGACCATCACTGACGACATCATCGCCCTGCGCAATGTCGCCGCGCCCGATATCAGCGCCATCGCCTTGACCTTGGCCGAGCTGGAAGACGAGGTCGACGGGCTGCCGCTGCGCCATGAAGAGGCAGACGACGCGCCAAGCTCGGCCGCGCAGACCGAGCAGGCGCAAGTGAGCGGCGTCGGCGGCTTCTTCAGCAAGATCTGGAGCGACCTCAAGGGACTGGTCAGCGTGCGCCGCAACAGCGCCGCCGACACCGCCCTGCTGCCGCCGGGCCAACGCTTCTTTCTGCAACAGAATCTGCGTCTGAAATTGGAGGCGGCGCGCCTGGCGCTCATGCAGCGCGATACTCAGAGCTTCCGCACCAGCCTGGAGACGGCCAGGCAGTGGCTGCAGCGCTATTTCAACAGCGCCGCCCCGAGCACCGGCAACATGATCACCACATTGTCGTCCTATGAGGCGCTGGAACTGCAGCCCGAGCTGCCCGACGTCTCGGCGGCCTTGCGCGCCTTGAAAGACTGGCGTGAACAAGGACAAAGCGCCGCCGGCGAGGAGGTGAGCGAATCATGAAACTCGTCATCGCCACCATTATCGTCTTGATCGCCGCCGCCGTCGTGGCGGTGTTCGCCATGCAGGACCCGGGTTACATCATGATCTCGTTTCGCGACTGGACCGTGGAGACCAGTTTCACCCTGTTCGCCGTCGTCCTCGTGCTTGGCTTCATCGCCCTCTACGCTCTGTTCCGCCTGCTCATCGCCACCGGTCTGCTGCCCAAGCGGCTGCGCCGTTGGCGCCGCATGCACGGCGCGCAAGTCGGCCGCAGGCAGTTGCAAAAGGGCATGATGAAGCTCAATCTGGGACGCTGGCAAGAGGCCGAGAAGCTGCTGCTCAAGAGCGCCCGGCACCAGGAGCTGGCACCACTGGCCTATATGGCCGCGGCCCGCGCCGCCCAGGGGCAGGGGGTGGAATCACGTCGCGACGGCTACATCCGGCGGGCGCAGCAGAGCACGCCCAAAGAGGCCCTGGCCCTGAGCGTGGCCCAGGCCCAGATCCAGGCCGACTTCGGCCACGCCGACCAGGCCATTGGCACCCTGAATCGCCTGCCCAACAGTCAGCATAAAGACCCGGCCGTGCTCAAGTTGCTGGCGCGACTCTACACCGACGCCTGTGATTGGCCCCGGCTGACGCAGCTGTTGCCCGAGCTCAAGCACCAAAACGTACTGCCCCAGTATGATTATTACAAGCTCGAGCACCTCGCCTATGCGGGCCTGATCAAACACACCGCCCGGCACAAGGACGCCGAGGCCTTGCGGGCGCTGTGGCGCAAAATGCCCAAGGATCTGCGTAATAAGGAAGACATCATCGCCGACTTCAGCATCGGCATGATCAATTTCGGTCAGGGTGATGCGGCAGAGGAAGTCCTCTATCGCCGGCTCAATAAGCAGTGGAGCGACGCCCTGGTCTATATCTACGGCCTGCTGGGCGGTGATGCCGAAATCCACCTGGCGCGCGGCCGCAACTGGCTCAAGAAACACCCGGAAAACCCCGTCCTGCTGCTGAGCCTGGGGCGCCTGGCTCTGCGTTCACATCAATGGGAAACGGCGCGCGAATACCTGGAGACCAGCCTCAGGATCACCCCCAATGCCGAGACCTATCAGGAACTGGGCAACCTGCTGGCCTTCCTCGACGAACAGCCTCAGGCCCTGGAATGCTATCGCCGCGGCCTGGCGCTCAGTTCGGACAGTTTTATACAGCCGGAGCTGAAGACCGGCCTGGTGCAACTGGCACGGCCAGCGGAACCCGGATCGCCGCGCCTGACCTCGGCGACCCATCCGGCCTGAGTCCGTTTATGTGCCCGAAAAAGTCAGGGCGCGCGATGCGCGCCCTACACCTCGGCAAAATCAAAACTGTCGAAAAAGAAGTGCTGTGAAGCCAGCCCCTTGAGAATGACGCCCTGGCGCACCGCCTCCACCATGGCCGGCGGACCGCTGGCGTAGACGTCGTAGTTGAACAGATCGTCGAAATCCTGCAATACCGCATCGTGCACCAGCCCGCGGCGGCCCGGCCAGTTATCTTCCGGCCGGGGCTCGGATAACACCGGCGTATAGCGGATATTGGCGTGTTGCGCCCAGGCCCGGGGCAGATCGGCGAGATACAAATCGGCCGGGGCGCGCACGCCCCAGTAAATGTGCATGGGGCGCGTCACGCCCTCCTGCAAGGCGTGCTCGATGATGGCCTTGATGGGCGCCAGACCGGTGCCGCCGGCGATAAAGATCATGGGGCGCTGCGAGTCCTCCTGCAGGGTGAAGCTGCCGTAGGGTCCCTCGATGCGCAGGATGTCCTTCTCCTGCATGCGATTGAAGACATGCGCGGTGAACTCGCCACCTTCGATCAGCCGCACGTGGAGTTCGATCAGGGCGTCGTCATGGGGCGGATTGGCCATGGAAAAACTGCGCCGCCGACCGTCCGGCAACAGGATGTCGAGATACTGCCCGGCCAAAAATTGGAGCCGCTCGCTATCCGGCAGCTTGAGATACAGACGCATCACGTCGGTGGCCAGGCGCTCCAGTTTTACCACCCGCGCCGGCATCTTGCGTACCGGCACCTCGCTGCCGCTGCCGATCTCATGGGCCTCAATCACCAGATCGGTGACGGCCTTGGCCGAACACAACAACACCTGACCCACGGCGTCCTCGGCCTCGTTAAGGGCGGCGGGCAGGCCGTTATCATAACGGATCTCGCCCTCCACGACTTTGGCCTTGCAGGCACCGCAGACACCGTTGCGGCAACCGTACTGCAACGACAGTCCGTGACGGATGGCGGCATCCAATATCACTTCGTTCTGTGCCACGGTGAACGCGTTACCGCTCGGCTCTAGTCTGACTTTGAAACTCATGGGTAATTCCTAGTAAGCTGTCACTCAACATCTCAATCGTGCCAAGAGTGTAGATTCTCCAATATTTGAAGCGGGAGCAAAACCCTGAATAGAGTATTTATTGTCGGTTACGGCGATATCGGCCAACGCGTGGCGCAGCGCTGGCTTCAGACAGATGCCGAGGTGTTTGCCCTGGGGCGCAATGTGGATGTCGCGGACAGCGCAATCACACCGCTCAGGGCCGATCTCGATCGCCCGCAGACGCTGGCCGATCTGCCCACTCAAGCGGCCGTGATCTATTACTTCGCCCCGCCGCCGGCCGAGGGTGAGCGGGACACACGCCTGGAGAATTTTCTCGGCGCCGTCTCCGGCGCGGCGCTGCCCCGGCGTATCATCTACATCAGCACCAGCGGCGTTTACGGGGATCGCCGGGGCGCCTGGGTGACGGAGGCGACAGCGCCGCAACCGGACACGCCCCGCGCCCAACGGCGCCTGGCGGCGGAACTGGCCCTGCAGACCTGGGCAAAGCGATATGACGTCCCCTGCGTCATCCTGCGCGTGGGCGGCATCTACGGCCCCGGCCGCCTGCCGCTGGAACGCCTGCGCCAGGGCCTGCCGGTGCTGCGCCGCGACCTGGCACCGCCCACCAACCGCATCCACGCCGACGATCTGGCGCATATCTGCCAGGCAGCCGCGGCGGCGCCGGGGATGCGCCCTATCTACAACGTCTGCGACGACCAGGCCAGCACCATGTCCGACTACTTCATCGCCGTGGCCGAGCATGCCGGCCTCCCGCGGCCGCGGGAGATCGACTGGCAACAGGCTGAGGCCGAATTCTCGCCAACCATGCTGTCGTATCTGCGCGAATCAAGACGCATGGACACCAGCAAGCTGCACCGCGAGCTGGATGTGGAGCTGCGCTACCCCCGGCTGGAGCAAGGCCTGGCCGCCTGTTTGGCGGAGTCATGATCCGCCTGCGCCTGGAACAATTCGCCTGCCCCGCCAGCCTGGAGATCGAGAGCCGTGATCCGGCCCTCCCCGGCGCCTTCGTGGTGCGCCATGCACAGGGCGTCAGCGCCTATCTCAACCGCTGCCCCCATACCGGCGCACCGCTCAACTGGCAGCCGGACCAATTCCTCGACCCGCAGCGGCAACACATTCTCTGCAGCCTGCACGGCGCCCTGTTCCGTCTGGATGACGGCTATTGTGTGGCCGGCCCCTGCCAGGGCGACGCCCTCAGCGCCCTGCCCGTCAAAATCACCAAGGACCGCATCCTGGTGGATTACGACCCCTGAGCCGGCCCTGTTGTATACTTGCGCCCCCCGATCAACAGCCCGGTAATCTCTCATGCGTAACAAAGATACCCTGCAGCGCTTTGTATTCGACAACAGCAACGTGCGCGGCATCTTCGTCCATCTCGGCAACAGCTACCAGACCGCCCTGGAACGCTATGACTACCCCGACGCAGTGGGCCAGGAACTGGGCCAGGCCCTGGCCGCCAGCGCCCTGCTCAGCGCCAGCATCAAATTCGACGGCGCGCTGATCATGCAGACCCAGTCCCAAGGGGCGATCCAGATGCTGGTGGCGCAATGCAACCACGCGCGCCACCTCCGTGGCCTGGCGCGCTGGCGGGGCGCGGAACTGGCGGCGGTGCCGGGCGATCTGTACGGCGCCGGGCGTATGACCATCACCATCGACAACCGCAACGACGCGCGCTACCAAGGGATCGTCAGTCTCAGCGGCGGCTCGCTGGCGCGCACCCTGGAACACTATTTCAAACAATCGGAGCAGCTCCAGACCCATCTCTGGCTGGCGGCCGACCCGCAACAGGCCGTCGGCATGCTGCTGCAACACCTGCCGGGGCGCGAACCCGATGCCGACACCTGGAATCGCATCGAGACCCTGGGCGCCACCCTGACCAGTCAGGAGATGCTCAGCCTGTCCACCGCCGAGGTACTGTATCGCCTGTTTCACGAAGAGCAGGTACGCCTGTTCGAAGCGGAGCCGGTCAGCTTCCGCTGCAGTTGTTCGCGCGACAAGGTGGCCGACATGCTGCGCGCCCTGGGGGCGGATGAAGTGCGCGATATTCTCAAGGAAGAGGGTAAGGTCTCAGTCGGCTGCGAATTTTGTAATCAGCACTATCTGTTCGACGCCATCGACGCCGAGGAGTTGTTCGCCGGCGGGACGCCGACGCCGGGGAGCCGTCGCTCGCATTAACCTCCCATCAAAAACAAAACGGCCGCCCCGGCACCACCGGGACGGCTGTTTTGATCAAACCAGGGCTTATCTGTGTCGCTTACTCGATGGTCGACAATAACTTCGGATTGACCACCAGTTTGCGTACGCCATGGGCATGGTCTTCATCAAAGGCGTTGCCCTTGCACCATTCACCGACCGAGTTGATATCGACCTTGGCACACTGCGGACGAACGCTCCAGGTCACTTGAAACGGTGAACATTTCTGGCCGGAATATTTGGGACCGGTAGTCGACCCCAGGAATTCAACCGGTGTGCCGCTACCCGTCGGCAGCGCCTTGGCCTGGTGGTAACCGTTGACCACGTCGCCATCGTAATCCAGGTCGTTGAAGTTCAGCGCGTTCGGGTCATTGACCAAGGTAAAGACCTGCGTCTCGACGCGCAGCGCCGGATTACCGGTGGCCTCGTGCAGACATGAGCCCAGAGTCGCGCCGGGTTTCACATCGGCCGAGGTGTGCACCCAGTGCACCTCGATGGTATCGCCCGGCTTCAGATCGCCGTGCTCACTGTCGCAGATCTTTTCCTGGGTGGGCGCCAGCTCGGCCTTGCTCAGCGTCTTGCTGATACGACACTGATAACCACTGTTATAGCCATGACCGTCACCCTCACCGGCATAGATGTTGAACGCGTTGGCTTTATGCTCGGCGTTCTTGTGAAAGTGGATGTTGCACAGGTTCATCTGAGATGAAGGCGGCGCCATGCCAAAAACGCGCTTGTTTTCACCGGCGGCGCTGTCGATATCACGCGGTGTCTGTGGACCGAATCCGCTACAGGCCGCGCCCGACTCGTCATGCCCTTTACCATGGCCGTTATCGCTGGCGACTGCGATTGCAGATACGATCCCCAATGCCAGAGCGGCTAAACATTGACTATAAATCCCTAATTTCATTTTTTTCCTACTCCCTTTTTCTGCTAAAGAATTGATTTATAAATTGCTCTTATCAGAAAACCCCAATACAAAAAGCGCACCTATCTTAATATGACAAAGTCGTCGTGGCCTAGTCTTTTTTCTTTCATTCATAATGCACGCCCGCGCTTGCGCCGGCCCGTCGACGGCGGCTCGGCGGTTCGCAGTTCATGGATAGCCACGGCTGCGCGCGAAGCACGATGCGGTTAGTCGGAACCGTCGGCACGATAGCGCTTATGCAACTCCACCGGTTCGGCTTCACGCCGCTTGGCGCGCAGGCGCATGTTGAGCATCTCCACCGACAGCGAAAAGGCCATGGCGAAATAGATATAGCCTTTGGGAATATGCATCTGCAAACCCTCGCCGATCAAGGCTACGCCGATCAACACCAGAAAGCTCAGCGCCAGCATTTTGATGGTGGGATGGCGGTCGACAAACTCGCCGATAGCCTTGGCCGCCAGCATCATCACGACAATGGCGATGACGATGGCCAGCACCATCACCGGCACATGGTCGGCCATGCCCACGGCGGTGATCACCGAGTCCAACGAGAAGACGATGTCGAGAATGGCGATCTGGATCACCACGCTGATGAAACCGGCCGCCGCGGCCTTGGCGCCGGCGTGCTCCTGTTCCGCGCCCTCCAAGGAACTGTGGATCTCCAGGGTGCTCTTGGCCAGCAGGAACAGGCCGCCGCCGATCAGGATCAGATCGCGGCCGGAGATCTCGTGGTCAAACATGCTGAACAGGGGTTCGGTAAGGCGCATGATCCAGGCCAGCATCAACAGCAGCAGGATGCGGGTGAACATGGCCAGGAACAGGCCGATCGTGCGCGCCTTCTGCCGCACTTTTTCCGGCAGGCGGCTAACCAGGATGGAAATGAAGATGATATTGTCGATGCCGAGCACGATCTCCAGCAGGGTCAGGGTCAATAGCGCCACCCAGGCCTGGGGTTCGTAGATCCACTCAAACATGTTGCATCTCCTTATTCATCACAGACAAGAACGCGGACCGATGTCCGCGCTCTGATTTGACCAAATTGTCGGTTCAATTAATTGCTGACGTTCACCACCCGGCCGTTGAGCGGTTGCACCGGTCGCGTACTCAGCGGGAAGAGATCGGTAAACTGCTGCAGCTGCGCCTCGGAGATGGCGCTGGGTGCGGCCAGCACCATCCAGTTGACACCTTCGGAGCACGGCGGCGTGGTCAACGAGCCGGAATAATTGAAATAGGTGTCGTCCAGCGGAAACAGGTCGGCGGCATTGATCATCACCTCGGGCACGCTGTTGGTCACCCCGGTTTCCACCGGCATGTGCTGCCACAACTGGGCGATCCTGTCATTGCCGATGGTGCCCGCCTTGAACATGACGCCGATGACACCCAACCGGCCGTCGGCCGCCTGATGCACCAGATGGGCCACCATGTCATAGGCCTTGCCGCCAATGGTGTGCTCGGAGGGTGAATGAAAATGGAACTGCAGCAGGTCATAGCGCTTGCCGTCCACGGTGATGTAACTCCCCGGCGCATAGCTCACCTTGATGGTGTGGCCGTTGTTACTGATGGCCAACGGCGAGGCTTGATAATTGAATTCAATATCCGGCAGCTGGGTAACGGTGACGGCGGTGATGTCGATGGGCGACTGCTGCTTGCCCGTGGCGCAAACGGCGTACTCGTCCTTCAGGCCGGCCCATAGATAAGGTGCACCTGCGCCTTCATAGCCCCAGTGCACCGCCCGCCCCTGACCGTCACCGTCATGGACCGCTTCGGCGTCGGCGCGCGCTTCTGTCTCGTGGTCGCGCTCGTCCATGTCATGGCGTTCGCCTACGGGACTGTGCTGTTCCATGCCCCCATGTTCATCAACCTCATCGGAATCCGAACAGGACACGGCTAGCACGCCAATACCGCCCAGAATCAGAATTGTATATAAAGCGCCTTTTTTTGAGTCCATGATCTACTCTCTCTTCCCCCGGAAATTGACAATGTGGCAGGGTACCTTAGGGCCGTTAAAAATCCAACTAATCGAAGATTTCCAACTCACTCCACAATTCGTCCATGCGTTTTTTCACCGCCTCGTCCATGACGATGGGCACGCCCCATTCGCGCGTGGTCTCGCCCGGCCACTTGTTGGTGGCGTCGAAGCCGACCTTGGAACCCAAGCCCGACACCGGCGAGGCAAAGTCCAGATAATCAATCGGCGTGTTCTCGATCATCACCGTGTCGCGCGCCGGGTCCATGCGCGTGGTCATGGCCCAGATCACGTCCTTCCAGTCGCGCACGTTGATATCCTCATCCACTACGATGACGAACTTGGTGTACATGAACTGGCGCAGGAAGGACCACACCCCCAGCATCACCCGTTTGGCATGACCGGCATAGTGCTTTTTCATGCTGACGCAGGCCATGCGGTAGGAGCAGCCCTCGGGCGGCAGATAGAAATCGACGATCTCGGGAAATTGCTTTTGCAGCAGGGGCACGAATACCTCGTTCAACGCCACCCCCAGCACGGCCGGCTCGTCCGGCGGCCGGCCGGTGTAGGTGCTGTGATAAATGGGATTATCGCGATGGGTGATGCGCTCGATGGTGAAGACCGGGAAACGATCCACCTCGTTGTAATAGCCGGTATGGTCGCCGAAGGGCCCCTCGTCGGCCATCTCGCCCGGCGCCAGATATCCCTCCAGCACGAACTCGGCCGAGGCCGGCACCTGCAGATCATTCCCCATGCATTTCACTAGTTCGGTCTTGCTGCCGCGCAACAGGCCGGCGAAGGCATATTCGGACAAGGCGTCGGGCACCGGCGTCACCGCGCCGAGGATGGTGGCCGGATCGGCGCCCAGGGCCACGGCGACCGGGAATTTCTCGCCAGGCCGGGCCTGCTGCCAGTCGCGAAAATCCAGCGCCCCACCGCGATGGGCCAACCAGCGCATGATGACCTTGTTGCGGCCGATCACCTGCTGGCGGTAGATACCCATATTCTGGCGCTCTTTGAACGGACCTTTGGTGACCACCAGCGCCCAGGTGATCAGCGGCCCGGCGTCCCCCGGCCAGCAGGTCTGGATGGGCAGCTTGGAAAGGTCGACGTCATCGCCTTCGATCACATGGGCCTGGCAGGGCGCGCTCTTCACCACCTTGGGAGCCATATTGAGCACCTGCCGGTACAGGGGCAGCTTGTCCAGGGCATCCTTGAACCCCTTGGGCGGCTCCGGCTCCTTCAGCGCCGCCAGCAGCGTGCCGATCTCACGCAGCGCCGTCACCGACTCCGCCCCCATGCCCAGCGCCACGCGCCCGGGCGTGCCGAACAGGTTGCCCAGCACGGGAATGTCATAGCCGGCCGCGTGCTCGAACAACAGCGCCGGCCCCTCGCGCCGCAGGGTGCGGTCGCAGATTTCGGTCATCTCCAGCTTGGGACTGACGGGCCGGGCGATGCGCTTGAGCTCGCCGCGTCGTTCCAGTTGGCCGATAAAGTCGCGTAAGTCTTTGTATTTCATCTGTAGGATTGACCTGAAGGTAAGCACCGCAGCATAGCAAACATCGCTAAAGGGTGTCCCTTTCGCCGGCTGACTTTGGCGCTGCGACGTATCGCGCCAGAACACGATGACGACGCGGCGGCAGCCGGTTGGGCGGCAAAACTACTAAACAATACAATGAACTATCTCGTCTGTCGGCGCGACAGTGGCGAGGAACCCAGCGCAGCCGTTATCTGTCTAAGGGCTTAAGCTGCGCCGCTTTGCCGTCTCGGGCATAATGGGTTTCGCACCCCGGCAGGCGCCGGCGTGGCCGCGCAATCGATGACAGAGTTATTTGGCAGATGCAGCATCCCCCCACATATCGCCGACCCTATGTAGCCACCCTCGCGGTGGGCCTGCTTGCTGCCAGCACCACAATCAGCGCGGCACCGCTGGACAACCCGCCGGTGCTCGATACCACGGCACCCAGCATCAACACCGCCACCCTCCCCGCCCTAAGCTACGACACCCGGCGGCCGGCGCTTATCCCGCAGTTCCAGGACAGCGCGCCACCCATCGAAAATATCCCCGTGCCCATCGAGGTGAGCGACACGGTGGACGGCAACAGTGCCACCTTCAGCTTCAGTCCCGAGGCCGAGATCGGCCCGCTGACGCCGGGGCGCTATATCCTTGACTGGCGCGCCACCGACCTGGGCTTCAATGAAACCACGGCGAGCCAGACCCTGGACGTGAAGCCCCGCATCAACCTGGGACCGAACCAAACCGCGGGGGAAGGGGGAACGGCGCTGGTCACGGCGTACCTCAGCGGCCCGCTGCCCGCGGCGGCCGGGGATTTCCCCATTACCGTCCCCTACACCGTGTCGGGCACGGCGAGTGGTGCCGACCATGACGCCGTGAATGGCAGTTTCACCTTCGCTAACGCCACTCAAACAAGCGCCAGTATCAACATCCACATCACGTCCGATGGGGTCAACGACGCCGGCGAGACCGTCATCATTACCATCGACGACAGCGCGCCCCTGTGGCCGGCGCAAATGATTCAGGGCCATACGTCCAGCCATGAAGTGCTGATCAGCGAATCCAACCATGCCCCACTGGCACAGCTCTCCGCCAGCCAAAACGGCAAGCAGACCCGCGCCGTGATCACCGGTGACGGGCCGGTGACCGTCACCGCGGCGGACTACGATGCCAACGGCGATGGGGTCAACCATGACTGGAGCGCCAGCGACAACGCCCTGACACCGCTGACCGGCACCACCGGCAGCAGTTTCGAGTTCGATCCGCAGGGGCTGACGCCGGGCTTTTACACCGTGCGCCTGACCGTGAGTGACGCCAACGGCGGCAGCAGTGCCTACGAGTTATTGCTCGCTGTGCTGGCCCAGACGCCGAACCTGTCGAGCGCGACCGACCTGGATGACGACGGGACAAAAGATGCCGACGAGGGTCTGGTCGACAGTGATAACGACGGCATTCCCGACTACCTGGACGCCAATACCAACCCGGCCCTGATGCAGGGCTTCGAGCCCTATGTCTTCGATGCCGATGTGAGGCGCAGCCAGACCTTGATCAATGACAGCATCACCCTGACCTGGGAGTTCTCCGCCGATGGCGCCACCCCGGCCAGCAACCTGATCGTCTACCCCCTGATGATCGCCACCCGGCCCGGCCTGAGTCTCAATCTCGGCCCCACCGCCTTCGCCGCCGGTAAGGCCTATGCCCGTCTCAGCACCGCTCAGGCGGAAGCTCTGCGTAATGCCGAGGTGGCCGACGGCCTGGCCAGCAGCGATGGTCAGGTGCTCGACCTGGAAATCACCGGGCTCCAACAGGCGGGCGCCGGCGCCGATATCATCGTTCCCCAGACGGCCGGGATTCCGCCCTCGCAAGACGGTACGCTGCGGTTTATGGTGTTCAGCCGCGACCGTGTCTGGGAGGCCTTTTCCAGCGATGTGAACAATCAGATCGCGACCGATCTTAAGGGGAATGATTTTTATTGTCCCGATTTCGCTGATATAGACGCGGCCAATCCCTACCAAGGCGCATTGGTTCAGGGACAGGAATGTCTGCTTATCCGGGTTCAAGACGGCGGCCCCAACGACTACGACGGTGCGGCCAACGGCGTGATCCATTTCATGGGGGGCATCTTTATCGCCACCGACAGCACGGCGGATCAAAGCGACGCGGACAGCGGCACCTTCACCGGCAGCACTTCCACCAGCAGTGAAACCCTGGGCAAACTCAACCTGGGCACCGGCGACGGCGGCGGCGCGTTGAACTGGATCATGGTATTGGGACTAGTGCTGGGTCATTGGCTACTGCGTCGACCTCAGTACACCTTGATCCCGCCAAAACGCTGACGCAGTCTGCGCTCCAGCCAATAATAGCCGGCGGCGAAACCCGCCGCCAATCCCAGCACCAAGGCGACGGCACTCCAGGGAAACGAGGCCGGGGCGGCAGGGGGCTGTTCCCGCGTCGCGGGCTGCGTGTCGTCGCTGATCATGAGGACGGCGCCCAGGCGCTTTTGCAGATCCTGGTTTTCCGTTTCAAGCGTGGCGATGCGTTGTTCCAAGGTCTCGGCCTGTTGGTCCACCTCGCTGGTTTCCGCCTGCTGCGAGGCCAACTGCTTCTCCAGGGCCGCCGCCTTGTCGCGCGCCTTGCTCAGCTCCGCGCGCATCCAGCCCAGCTCCTTGGCCGCCTCGGCCTGTTTTTTCAAGGCCGCCTGTTCCTTTTCCAGCCGGGCGATCTTTTCATCGGCGGCGTCCAGGATCATGTTGGCCTCGCGCAATTCCGTTTCGGCCTGCTCCAGCTTGACCACCGCAGGCAGGGCACTGGTGAGAAAATCGCTGCGCATCCAGCCGCTGTTGCCGGCACCGGTCTTGACCTCGGCCACGCCGTCTGTGGTCTGCAATACCTCCACCGGCGTGCCGCTCAACAGGCGTTCCACCGGCTCGCCGCTTAGATCGGCCTTGGGAAACACGGCAATGCTTACCTGATCGGTGACATAGGCGCTGTCGGCAAATGCAGCCTTCATCACCAGGAGCGACGCCAGTACCGGCCCACGTCTTTTCATCTACGCTTACGCCGCCAACCCGCTGTGACGCAGCAAGGCGTCGATACTGGGCTCGCGGCCGCGAAATTCGATGAACAGCTCCATGGGTTCACGCGAACCGCCCTGTTCCAGCACGGTGGAGAGAAAGCGCAGGCCGGTGTCGCGATCGAAGATACCGCTCTCCTCGAAGGCGGAAAAGGCGTCGGCCGACAACACCTCGGCCCATTTGTAGCTGTAATACCCCGCTGCGTAACCGCCGGCGAAGATATGGGAAAAGCTATGCGGGAAACGGTTGAACGACGGCGGATGCATCACCGCCACCTGCTCACGCACCTCGTCAAGGATCTCATACACACGCGCTCCCTTGGCCGGCGCGTATTCCAGGTGCAGGCGGAAATCGAAAATGGAAAACTCCAGCTGCCTGACCATCTGCATGGCCGACTGGAAATTTCTGGCGGCGATCATCTTGTCATAGAGCTCATCGGGCAACGGCGCGCCGGTGATGTAATGTCCGGCGATATCGTCCAGGGCCTGTTTCTGCCAACACCAGTTCTCCATGAACTGGCTGGGCAGTTCCACCGCGTCCCAGGGCACACCGCCGATGCCGGCCACCGAAGGATAATCCACCTGGGTGAGCATGTGATGCAGACCATGCCCGAATTCATGGAACAGGGTGAGCACCTCGTCGTGGGTGAACAAGGCCGGGTCGTCACCGATGGGCGGCGAGAAATTACAGGTGAGATAGGCCACCGGCGCCTGCACCCCGTCCGCGGTCTTCATGCGCGTCACGCAATCGTCCATCCAGGCGCCGCCGCGCTTATTGGGACGGGCGTAGAGATCGAGATAGAAGCGGCCGCGCACGCCCTCGGCGTCCGAGATCTCGAAAAAGCGCACATCCTCGTGCCATACGTCCACGCCCTGTTGTTCGCTGATCTTGACGCCGTACAAACGCTCCACCACGGCGAACATGCCGCTCAGCACCTTGTCTTCGGGGAAGTAGGGTTTCAACGCCTCCTGGCTGATGGCGTATGTGTGCTGCTGCAGCTTTTCCGAGTAATAGGTAATGTCCCAGGCCTCGAGCTGCTCCACGCCATGCTGATCCTTGGCGAAGGCGCGCACCTCGTCCAGCTCCTGTTTCGCCAGCGGCAGGGAACGCGCGGCCAGGTCGTTAAGGAAGGCCAGCACCTGGTCGGTGGATTGGGCCATCTTGGTGGCCAGGGAGCGCTCGGCATAGTTGTTAAAGCCGAGCAGCTGGGCGGCCTCGTGGCGCAGCGCCAGGATTTGCGCCATCACCGGGGTGTTATCGTATTTTTTGTCATGCGGCCCTTCATCGGAGGCGCGCGTCACATAGGCGCTGTACAGCTCACGGCGCAACTCGCGGTCATCGGCGTAGGTCATCACCGGCAGATAGGAGGGAAACTCCAGGTTGAAGACCCAGCCTTCCAGGCCCTCGCGCTCGGCGATCTGTTTGGCCATACCGCGCGCCGACTCGGGCAGACCGCTGAGCCGCGATGCGTCGCTGATCTGGATCTTCCACTCATTCGTGGCATCGAGGATGTTCTCGCCGAACCTGCTGTTGAGCGCGGCAAGTTCCTGCATGATGGCCTTGTAGCGCGCCTGCTTGTCCTTGGGCAGTTCGATACCGGACAGGCGGAAATCACGCAGGGCGTTGTCGATGATCTTCCTCTGCGCTGTGTCGAGCGTGGCATATTCCGGCCCCTCGGCGATCTGTTTGAAGGCGCGGAACAGACCTTCGTGCTGGCCCATCTCGGTGGCGTAATCGCTGAGCTTGGGCAGGCAGGCGTTGTAGGCGGCGCGCAGCGCATCCGAATTGAGCACCGAATTCATATGCGACACCGGTGACCAGGCACGCCCGAGGCGCTCTTCCGCCTCTTCCAGCGGCTGCACCAGGTTGTCCCAGGTGTAGCGCTGGCTGGCGGTGAGCAGATTCTCCACCTGCTCGCGGCTCTCGGCCAGTAATTGATCGATGGCGGGCTCGATGTGTTCGGGTTTGATATGGGAGAACGGCGGCAGGCCATTCATGGTGAGCAGGGGATTCGTCATATTTGCGCCTTTATTTTGCTGCCAAAGGGAACACGGCCCAATTTACCATATCTGCGCCGGTCAGCCTTAGTCCCCACGTCCGCCGGCCAACGCTAATAAAAGGGAGTATTACGGTGTTTTCTCGAATATGAATTTATGGACCATGAAACCGGCAATCATGGCCAACACCACCATTAAGGGGGTATTCAGGCCGAAACCGAGGGCGGTAATGGCGGGGCCGGGGCAATAGCCAATCATGCCCCAACCAATGCCAAACAAAGCAGCGCCCAGCAGCAACTTTCTGTCCACCTGCGCGGCGATCGGCACCTTGAATTCAGAGGCAAACAACGGCGCCGGTCGCTTCAGCACCCAGGCGAAGGCAAGCAGCGTCACGGCTAAGGCACCGACCATTACCAGTATCAAACTGGGGTCCCAATGCCCGGCCACATCAAGAAAGTTAATCACCTTGGCCGGATCAGCCATGTGCGACACGCACAAGCCCAAACCGAACAAGGCGCCGGCCAGCAGGGCGAGCAGATTCTGCCTCATACCCCCACCCCCAGCAGATGACGCAACACGAACACGGTGATGAAGCCGAACCCCATAAAGACAAAGGTTGCGATGATGGAGCGCGGCGACACCCGACCGATGCCGCAGACGCCGTGACCGCTGGTACACCCCCCGCCCATGCGGGTACCAAAACCAACAAAGAAGGCGCCGACGAGCAGCAGCGGCATGGAAACGGCGCGGTATTCTTCAAACCCTGCGTCGCTGAACCATTGATAAACGGCGCCGCTGCCGACCATACCGAGTACGAACATCAAGCGCCACAATCGGTCACCGCGCGGCTGGACGAAAATGCCGCTGAGGATACCGCTAACACCGGCGATACGGCCGTTAAACAATAGCAGCAGGGTGGCGCTAAGGCCGATCAACACACCACCGGCCAAGGCGCTGAAGGGAGTAAAATTTTCCACTTACGATTTAACTTTTCTGCAATTCATTCGAAACAACGCCCCGGCGTGCGCCATTCGCACAGCGACGGCGGTCTTGCGCGCCGTCGGGGCCCGTAACAGCGCGATTATATCGCAACAATCATCAAGGTTCGCCTGAACGGCCGCCGTCAAGGCAGCCCAGTCAATAACAGCTAGAAGCCCTGCTGCAACAACCAGGCGGCCGCGGCGCCGGCGAGGAAGAATCCCGCCAAAGAGAGGTAGGCACGCAGGCGATAGCGCTTGGTAAGCTGATCCTGCGGATAAATGGACAACAGGTAGGGATGACGCGTATCTTCCGGCCGCGCCAGGATATGAATCTCCGGCTGCCGCGCTCGTTCGCGGTGTTCCTGCTGGGCGTGCAGCTTGGCCGAGTGGCGTACGATTTTCCATTCGTCCTGGTCGATCCGGCCGTCCTTGTTGACGTCGAAACGCTCCAGCAAGGCCGCCTGATCCTGTTTCCAGTCGCGGATCAGGTCGCGCGTCTGTTCGGCGACACTGTACATCTGGGCCGGCGCCACGGTCTTGAACTGGCCGATGGCGTACAAGGGCTGGCCCTCGAGCATGAGCCACTCGGTATAGCGATAACGCCCCGTGCCAACAAAGGCCGAACCACTGCCCAGCAGAGGGGCCGACAGGGGCCACTCGCTATCGCCGTACCAGCACAGTTTTTCATCCGTGGTGATCTCGGCACCGCCCGGGTCGATAACGCAGTGTCCGCTGTCGTCGTCCAGCAGGAATAGATTGTCACTGGTCTCCTGACGCACGGTGGTCCACTTGGTCTGGGTACCGTGTTTAGTGTGGTAGGTGTCCTTACGCTCGATCTGATAGCGATACCAGAGGCAGTGATGACTGGTCAGCGGCGCGACAACGGGTTCGCCGTCCATCAGCCGTCCGTGCCCCTCCAGCTCGACATAGCCCTGATGGGCCGAACGGATCTTGGCGGTGGGGGCATCTTCGATCAGTCGTGCCCGGCGCCAGTTGCGCCAGCCGAACCAAAATGCCGCCACCGTGGCAGCCACGGCCACCGCGACGACGATCCAGTATTCGGCGGGGGCCAGCCCCATGGGGAGTTGCGGCATCATTACTTAAGGGGGCTGGGATTTACGTAAACAAGGCTTTCACATCCACATCACGCTTTTCCTCGTCACTAAACTCGAGCAGATCGCGCGGCCCGAATTTGAACATGTTGGCAATGATGACATCAGGGAACTGTTCAATACGGACGTTGTTGTTATTGACGCTTTCATTGTAATACTCGCGCCGGTCGGCGATCTGGTTTTCCAGGCCGCTGATACGGGTCTGCAGATGTTGGAAGCTCTCGCTGGCCTTGAGCTCGGGATAGTCTTCGGCCACGGCAAACAGATTGCCCAGCCCCATGCGCAGTTGAGTCTCGGCCGGCCCCAAGGCCGCCACATCGCCGGCGGCGCGGGCGTCGGCCACCCGCGACCGGGCCTGCATGACCTTTTCCAGTGTCTCCTGCTCGTAGCCCATGTACTGCTTGCAGGTTTCCACCAGCTTGGGCAATTCGTCGTGGCGTTGCTTCAGCAGCACGTCGATATTGGACCAGGCCTGGGATACGTTATGCTTGAGTCTGACCAGGTTGTTGTAGATCATGACGCCATAACCCGAGATGACTACAAGCACACCGAGCAAGATAAAGGTGCTGATTTCCATGAATCGGATTCTCCTGTTGACTAGCCTGGAATATCGGCAAACGGAACGAGGATATTAATGAGCAAGCATTACGATGTTATCGCAATCGGCGGCGGCAGCGGCGGATTGGCCGCCACCAAGCAGGCCGCCAAGCACGGCGCCCGCTGCGCCGTGATCGAGGCCGGCCGTCTCGGCGGGGCCTGCGTCAATGTCGGCTGTGTCCCGAAAAAGGTGATGTGGTACGCCGCCAGCCTCGGCCACGCCCTTGAGGACGCCAAAGACTACGGCTTCAGTCTCAGCCACGGCGGACTCAACTGGGCGAAGCTGAAACAGGGGCGCGACGCCTATGTGCAGCGTCTCAATCAAATCCACCTCGACAGCCTCGACACGGCCGGCGTGGACTTTATCCCGGGTCATGCCCGTTTCATCGACCAGCACACGGTTGAGATAAACGGTGTCGCGTATCAGGCCGACCACATCATCATCGCCAGCGGTGGACGGCCGCTAACGCCGCAGCTTCCGGGGGGCGAATTCGGCATCACCTCGGACGGTTTTTTTGAGTTGGAGACGCTGCCGCAAAAGGTCGCCATTGTCGGCGGCGGGTATATCGCCGTGGAAATCGCCGGCGTGTTGAATGCACTGGGCAGTCAGGTGGATATGTTGCTGCGCGGCGACCAGCTGTTGTCGAGTTTCGATGCGCTGATCCGCGACACGCTCCGGCAACAGATGGAGCAGGACGGCGTCGGTATTCACCCCTGCTACAATCTCGAGACCGTCACCCTGGGACGAAACGACAAGCTGGTGCTTGTGCCCCATGAGCGCCCGGAACTCTCGG
The DNA here is from genome assembly GCA_001447805.1 of Candidatus Tenderia electrophaga. NCBI lineage: Bacteria > Pseudomonadati > Pseudomonadota > Gammaproteobacteria > Tenderiales (SeqCode) > Tenderiaceae (SeqCode) > Tenderia (SeqCode) > Tenderia electrophaga (SeqCode). The sequence continues at coordinate 493,839 of CP013099.1, read as the reverse complement.
GCTATGACTGTCTGATTTGGGCCATCGGCCGCATCCCCAACAGCGACCGTCTCAATGTGGAGGCCATCGATCTGATCTGCGACGCCAGCGGCGCTATTCTTGTGGACGAATTTCAGAACACCAACATCGACAATATCTACGCCATCGGTGACGTCACCGGCAGGGCAACACTGACACCGGTGGCCATCGCCGCCGGCCGCAAACTGGCCGACCGGCTGTTCGGCGGCCAAAGCGACAGCCGGCTGGACTACCACAACATCCCCAGCGTGGTCTTCGCCCATCCGCCGATCGGCACGGTGGGACTGACCGAAGCCCAGGCGCGGGAACAATTCGGCAGCCAAGTGAAGATCTACCAGACCCGCTTTACCGGCATGTATCACGCACTGACCCGGCACAAAACCAAAACAGCCATGAAGCTGGTCTGTGTCGGCGCAGAGGAAAATATCGTCGGTTGCCACATGGTCGGTCATGGCTGTGATGAGATGCTGCAGGGCTTCGCCGTAGCCATCAAGATGGGCGCCACCAAGGCCGACTTTGACAATACCGTCGCCATCCACCCGACCAGTGCCGAGGAATGGGTCACATTGAAATAATTCAGCGCCTCGAAAATCAACAAAAAAGCTGCCGGTGCCCTGTTTCCACCGGCAGCCTCCATCGGTATTCCTAGCGTCCGCGTTTAAGCTAAGCCCAGCCGATAGATACCGAGCCTCGCTTCACTCGTTGACAATGGCGATTTCGACGCGGCGGTTTTCAGCGCGACCCTCGGGGGTCTCATTGCTGGCTACGGGTTTAGTTTCACCAAAGCCGCGCGCCTTAATTCTGCTTTGCGACACTTCTCCCACCTCGGTGAGAAACTTGGATACCTTTTCGGCGCGGGACTGGGACAAGGCCTGGTTGATCTCATCACTTCCCGTCGCATCCGTATGCCCGGTGACCTCGACGCGTGCGTTGGGAAAGGTCTTGATTGCTTTGATAATCTTGTTCATCAACGGGAAATTGTCCGTCTGGATCTCACTCTGCCCGGTGGGAAAATCAAAGCCATAGGCGGAAATCACAACATTGTTCTTTTGACGATAGACGGTGGCCTCGCCGTCATCGAACAGACTCTGCACCTTTTCGAACTTCTGTTCCTCGGCGGCGTCCATTTGCGCCGAGGCGTCGCGCGCGTGTTCTGTCATGGCCAGTTGGGCCTCGTACTCAGACTTCAATTGTGCCAGCTTTTCTGCATGGGCATCGGCCATTGCATTACGTTTTTGTTCGGCGGTCTGCAATTGACTTTGTGCCGTATTGCGCGCGTCGATCAGATCATTGACCTCCGACTTCAACGCGGACACCACCTTGTCATTTTGTTGATTGAACGGCAGTTGGCCGCCGATCGGTTGATTGATGGTCTTAAGTTGATCCTGATACCACAGCACCACCTCTTCCATGGTGTAATCACGGCGCTCGAAATCCTTGACGGTTTCCGCGATCGCCGCGCTTTTCTCGGCAAGATAGCGGGCGGTTTTTGCGTGTCTATCCGCCTTTTCCGTATCTGTCCGGTCGGCATCCAGGATCGAGGTCGCCAGTTTCATTTCTCTCTCGGCCTGCTTCAAGGTCTGCGGTGCATATTCCGCTGCCTCTTGCTCCTTGGCATCATTAATCGCCGCCTCGGCCAACTCCACCGTGCCTTCCTTCAAAGCCACCAATTCGATTTGCGAATAGCCGGATAGGAGTTTGGGCCGGCGCTGCTTGGCGCGTTCAGTGTTGCCGCCCTCGATCAAGGCAGCGGTCTGCTTTAAGTCCTCATCCAGCCTGGACATTTCTTCCTGTCGCACGTTGGGTGCGCCGGCGGCGAGTGCGTCTTCTCGCTGCCGCAGCACCTCTTTGAGCATGTCTTTACTGGTCGCCATATCTTGGTTGACTTCGTCTACTACATCCAGCCCCTGGAGGGCGATTTTCTGGGCGGCGTCGCCGTCGTTATTGCGCGCCTGTGAAACAGCACGATCCAGCAGATCATTGGCCTTGGTATAACCCTGCGGCGCAAGCAACTCCGCGCCTTCCCGCCGGGCATCCTGCAGCGCTGCATCGAGACGATTGATGTGGGGGTACTGGTTCATTATCTGAGCCTGTGTCTGTTTGGGCTGCGAGGCGCAGCCAACCAGACCTACTGTCAGAATCAAACTGAATAACGTTATTGCGGTCTTCATGGTTTCATCCTCAATTTTGTGGAATTGATTACAGCCATGTCGGTCAAACACCTGCGATCAAGTCATGCTCATACATGACAGCGTACATGTCTTTACGCGTCCATCATTGCGTTTTGTCAATCACGGGTTTTCGCGTTAATCGCTTTATTCTCGCCACCCACGGCGGTAAGAAATCCGGATTAAAAGGTTGTGGATGCTTGGCCCAATACCAGAGCACGCCGTCATGATTGGACACAGAAATATTGCCCGCCCCCCATGCAAGCGGCAGCGCAGGCAGGTAAGATGGAATCACATCCGCGCCGCCGCGCGCATCATTGTTCGTGGAGGAAAACATCATGAGTATACGAAGCTTTCAAGATATTCATCCTGACATCGCTGCTAGCGCCTACGTCGATCCAGACGCCAGCGTCATCGGTGCCGTCACCATCGGTGCCGACAGCTCCATCTGGCCTGCGGTGGTGGCGCGCGGTGACGTACACAAGATCGTCATCGGCGCACGCACCAATATTCAGGACGGCACGGTGATCCACGTCACCGCCGATAACGAATTCAACCCGGGCGGCTTCGCCACGATCATCGGCGACGGGGTCACTGTCGGGCACAAGGCGGTGCTGCACGCCTGTAGCGTGGAAGATTACGCCCTGGTCGGCATGGGGGCCATCGTGCTCGACGGCGCGGTGGTGCAAAGCAAGGCCATGGTGGCGGCCGGCAGCGTGGTGCCACCGGGCAAGGTCATCGAAAGCGGCCATCTGTGGTTGGGCAGCCCGGCGAAAAAGATACGCCCGCTATCGGAACAGGAATTGGCCTATTTGGAATTCTCTGCCCGACACTATGTGGAATTGAAAAACCGGCATATGAAATCCTGACCGCCACGCACTGTCCTGAATCTCCATCGACATTACATGCGCTGCAGCAGCCAAGCTCCCAGGGCCGACGGCGGCAGGGATTGGGCGTACAAATACCCTTGACCGATGTCACAACCGATGCCCTTCAGCACCTGTTGCTGGGCCTCTGAGTCCACCCCCTCGGCGACCGTCTTCAAGCCCATGGAACGCGCCATGGCGACAATGGCCTTGGTGATGGCGTAGTCATCCGGGTCATCCGCCAGGCCGTCAATGAAACTGCGGTCCACTTTGACTTCATGGATGGGCAAGCGCTTCAGATAAGACAGGGAGGAAAAGCCCGTACCGAAGTCGTCCACACTCACCCGAAACCCGACCTGGTTGAGTTCAGTCAGAATGCTCGCGGCGGACTCCACATCCATCAGCACACCTTCCGTGATCTCGAGACAAATACGTTCGGCCGCGACGCCGGCCTGCGACACGATATTGGTGAAGCGGCCAACAATACCGGGGTTGTGAAACTGACGCGCCGAGACATTGAGGCTGACTGTGAAGGCGGGCAGGCCGGCTTTATCCCATTCGCGTATTTGTCTACAGACATCACCAATGACCCATTCATCGATCTCCGCGATCAGGATCGATTCTTCGGCGATGGGAATAAACTCGTCCGGCATAACGACATTGCCATTGTGATTCCACCGCAATAGCGCCTCGACGCCGACCACCCTGTCGTTATGCAGATCAATCTGGGGTTGATATTCCAAAAATATGTCACTCTTTTCCTTTGCCCGGCGCAAGGCGTTTTCCACCACCATACGGCGACTGAGCTTTTCCGCCATATCGCCGGTGAAAAACATATAGGTGTTTTTACCCTGCTCCTTGGCGCGATACATGGCGGTATCGGCATGGCGCATGAGTATTTTGGGATCGCCGGCGTCATCGGGGAACATGCTGATGCCGATACTCGACGACACCAAATACTCTTGGCCCTGCAGCGTATAGCAAGTGGTGAAGATGTCCAGAATCCGGTCGGCCATGATCTGCGCCTCGCGCCGCCCTTCGATCTCCATAAGCACCACGAACTCATCGCCCCCCAGGCGCGCCACCGTGTCGATCCCGCGCACGCATTTTTTCAAGCGCTCCGACACCTGCATCAGCAGTTCATCGCCTTCCTCGTGGCCGAGGGTGTCGTTGATCATCTTGAAGTTATCCAGATCGACGAACATCAGTGCCAGCCGCGTTCCGCTTCTCTCGGAACGGGCCAGCGCAAGCCTCAGATGGTCATTGAACAGGGCGCGGTTGGGCAGGCCGGTGAGTTCGTCATGGGTGGCGAGAAACTCCATGCGCTGCCGCGATTCCTTGATCAGCGTTACATCACTGAACATGCCGATGTAATTGATCACCTCACCGGACTCATCGCGCACCGCATTGATGGAAAGCCATTCCAGATAAAGCTCCCCGTTCTTGCGGCGATTCCATATTTCGCCCTGCCACCAAGCGCGACGCTGAAGCTGTTCCCACATCTTTTTGTAGAATTCCGGAGGCTGCTTGCCGGAACGCAGAATGGCAGGGGTCTTGCCGATCACCTCCTCGCGCTCATAGCCGGTGACCGTCACGAAGGAGTCGTTTACAGTGAGAATATGCTGGTTTGCATCGGTGATCATGACACCTTCCGCGGCGCGGTCGAATACCCGCGCCACCAGACGCAATTGCTGCTCGGCGTGCTTACGATCGGTAATGTCGCGGGAGGAACAGTAAAGCAGTATTTCATCATCGATGGTCACACCGATGGTGCTGATCTCCACGTCCATCAGACGACCGTCCTTGCGCCGATGCACCGTCTCGAAGATATTCAGTTTGTCGAGCAGCTGTGGAATACGGATTTTCAGTTCTTCGGCGGAGAAGTGGGCGTCCCACTCTCTCACATTCATCCCCAACACCTCTGCCCGGGTGTATCCCAGCATGTTGCAAAAGGCGTCGTTGGCCTCGACCACGTCGCCCTCCAGATTGAGCACGTGGATACCGTCGCTGGCGGTACGCAGCAATATCTCACTCTGACGACTGACGCGGCTTAGGGTCTGGCGGTCGCGCGCCGAATCGGCGCGCGCGACCTGCAGTTGCCGACGTGAATCGCGCTCGATAAACCTCAGCACATAGCTCAGCGCCACAAGCATAATGATGCCACAGGCGCTGCGCGCGAGCTCGACGGGCACGTAAAACTGCGCCGGAAAGGTGTGTTCGTTGATCACTGCGGCCGGCAGCCATGCCGCGGGCGGAACGACGATACCGCCAACCAGCGCGTAGAGGAGGAACGATACAGCCAACAAGTAAAAAGCACCCTTTACGCGGCGGGTATCGATCGCGCGCACATTCGGCTGCATGTGGGTACGCCAGTAACGTAGCAGCGCAACACCGGTCAGCAGCGCGCCGGTGAAGACGAAGCCATAGCGCGACAGGATTTCGATGCTGACAAAAAATTGCGTCGAGACTAAAGCTCCGCCAAGCACGACCAGCAGCAACGGGACATATAGCCAGTGCGACAGGAACCTAGGGGGCGGAGCGGAAATTGCGGCCGGCGACCATGCCACATGGGCCAGGCGGCGGCCGAATTCGAACAGAAAAATAGAGCTGGCAGCGACCAACACGTGGTGGAGCCCGCCGAGGTGGGCATGCAAACTGGACGTCAGCCACCACCAATCGACCCATTCGGCCAGACCGTACACAACGCCAAAACCAGCCAACAACCAAAGCAAGCGAACAATGCAGTAGTCGCTGTCGTGTTTCGGCCAAACTATGATCAGCAAACCTAGAAGTAGGAACCACAACCCATAAAATGGCAACATAATCTCCAACACCCCTCCTTATCCCCTTCCGGCAAGCGGCAAACTTGCGCCTATCGTTATCAGCAACAGGTCATACCGCGATCCGCCATTGAGCTCAAGGCGCCGCCGCGTTTAGACCGAGCCGTTCCCTTAAGCCTAACAAGGCTTGGAACGGAAATCGCCTTTGGACGATATTTACGATCCACAGGGGCAGCCTACCGCGAGGGTCAGCGTGGAACATAAATTCCACACGCGCGCTATCTTTATCTTTGGGCTCAATGATATACAGCCCCTCCATGAGGATGCCGCGGACATAATCGTCACGCTCGGGCATCAACGGACTTTGGTAGGATTCCAGACGGTAGACAATACGTCCCGCCGCATCACGACTGACGCGGGAGCGGTACACGAAATCGCGGTCACGTGCCGGCCAGTGGGCATCGAAACGGCTGTAAAGCAACGCCTCGTCAGGGGATATGTTCTTAAGCACGCGGGTTTCAGTCAGGTAGGGCACCCATGCGGGTTGCTGTGCGACGGCGTCGATCACCGCCCTGACCGCTTGCGGGGATGCCGCCAGGACGGCGATAGCCTTGACCTTGACGATATCCTGCGCAACGTCCGTGGAGAGCACGCGAATCCCGTCGGCGTGTTTGATCTCCTCCCAATCGGCCCCGCCGTTATTATCCGCGGCCAGGGCGACGACCAGGAACATCAGCATAGCGCCGCCGCCAAGCAGTGCGGCGCCCAATCTATTGCAAGCCATCATTCCAACACTCGCGCCGCCGCCAACACCGTGTCATTTTATGCAACGGGGGCTAGGGTTTCAGGTGCTCATATCGGCCCTGAGCCGGGCGATGACGGGCTGAGTCTCGGGCCGCATCCCGCGCCAGAGGCAAAATGATTCAGCCGCCTGCTCCACCAGCATGCCCAGCCCATCAACCGCTTTGGCCGCACCGCGGGCCTGCGCCCATAGCTGAAACGGCGTCGCCGCGGCGCTGTACATCAGGTCATAGCAGACCGCCTGGGCGGCCAACACATCGTCGGGTAACGGCGGCATCTGCCCCTCGAGGCTGGCGGACGTCGCATTGATGACCAGGTCGAAGGGCGCCGTGCCCAGATCATCGAAGCCGCAACCGGTGATATTACCCAATTCGCGGAAGCGTCCGGCCAATTCCACGGCCTTGGCGTCGGTACGGTTGGCGATCACCAAATGGGCGGGGCGCTGCGCCAACAAGGGTGCCAGTACACCGCGCACGGCGCCACCCGCCCCCAGAATGAGTACGGCCTTGTCTTGCAAGACGATGTTGTGATTGACGCGCAGATCGCGCACCAGTCCAACACCGTCGGTATTGTCGGCGTAGCGGCTACCGTCGTCACGAAATACGATGGTGTTCACGGCCCCGGCCACGCGGGCGCGCTCACTGCGCTCGGTCACCAATGACCAGGCCTGCTGCTTGAAGGGCACGGTAATGTTCAAGCCTTTGCCCGCTTCGGCCTGAAATCGTTCCACGGCCGCGGCGAAGCCGCCTAATTCCACCAACAGGGCTTCATAGTTGATGGCCTGGCGGGTCTGACGGGCGAATTGGGTATGAATTTGCGGTGATTTGCTGTGACCGATGGGGTTGCCCATGACGGCGTAACGATCTGTACTCACTGTCTCCATCGCGACGGTATACCTGCGACTATTGTTTGAGCCATTCGGCGACTTGTTTGGCGTAATAGGTAAGGATACCGTCAGCGCCGGCACGTTTGAAGCATAGCATGGCCTCCATCACCACGGCCCGTTCGTCTAACCAGCCGTTCTGGGCGGCGGCCTTGAGCATGGCGTACTCGCCGCTGACGTGATAGGCATAGGTGGGCACACCAAACTCCGCCTTGACGCGCCGCACAATATCCAGATAGGGCATGCCCGGTTTGACCATGACCATATCGGCGCCCTCTTCCAAATCCAAGCCCACTTCGTAGACGGCCTCGTCGCTGTTGGCCGGATCCATCTGATAGGTATATTTATTGCCGGCCCCCAGATTGGCGGCCGACCCTACCGCGTCGCGGAAAGGGCCGTAGTAACTGGAGGCGTACTTGGCCGAATAGGCCAGGATACGGGTGTGAATATGGCCCTTCTGCTCCAGCGCATCGCGGATCTGGCCGATACGGCCGTCCATCATGTCGGACGGGGCCACCACGTCGGCGCCCGCTTCGGCATGGGACAGGGCCTGTTTCACCAGCACCTCTACGGTCTCGTCGTTCATGACATAACCGCGGTCATCGATCAGGCCGTCCTGACCGTGGGTGGTGAAGGGATCCAGGGCGACATCGGTAATCACCCCCAACTCGGGAAATTCTTGCTTGAGCGCGCCAACGGCACGCTGGGCCAGGCCTTCGGGATTGTATGCCTCGGCGGCATCCAGACTCTTTCTCTCAGCCGGCGTCACCGGAAACAGCGCCACGGCAGGAACACCCAGACCCACCAAGTGCTCCGCCTCTTTTAACAGCAAATCGATACTCACTCGCTCGACGCCGGGCATGGAAGGGACGGCTTCATGCTGACCCTTACCCTCGAGAATAAACATGGGGTAGATGAGGTCATCACTGCTGAGGCGATTTTCCCGCATCAAACGACGGGAAAAGTCATCACGGCGCATACGGCGCATACGCCGGGGAAGGAATAGGCCTGAAGCTGGCACGATTGTTTACCCTCTTAAAACAAAAAATGGAGCGGCATAGGCTATGCCGCTCCATTATATCGCAGTTAAATCAACTACCTTTTCTTTTTAGCCGTCTTTTTTCTGGGGGTGGCCTTTTTCTTGGCGACTTTCTTCTTGGCCGCCTTTTTCTTCGGTGCCGCTTTCTTCTTGGCGGCTACCTTCTTCTTCGCGACCTTCTTCTTCGCGACCTTCTTCTTGGTCGCCTTTTTCTTCGGTGCCGCTTTCTTCTTGGCGGCTACCTTCTTCTTCGCGACCTTCTTCTTCGCGACCTTCTTCTTGGCCGCCTTTTTCTTCGGGGCCGCCTTCTTCTTGGCGGCTACCTTCTTCTTTGCGACCTTCTTCTTGGTCGCCTTTTTCTTCGGTGCCGCCTTCTTCTTGGCGGCTACCTTCTTCTTCGCGACCTTCTTCTTGGCCGCCTTTTTCTTCGGTGCCGCCTTCTTCTTGGCGGCTACCTTCTTCTTTGCGACCTTCTTCTTGGTCGCCTTTTTCTTCGGTGCTACCGTCTTCTTGGTCGCTACCTTCTTCTTGACTGCGGACTTTTTCTTGGCCGCAGCCTTTTTCTTGGCTGATTTTTTCATCGGTTTTTCCTCTTTCGCTGCTGACAATCTCTTTGTTACTGCCGCGGCTATAGCATCTACGTCCGCCGGCATGTCATTGGCTCGCTGCTTCTCTTCTTCAATCACTTCATCGAGGAGCTTGCATATGCCGTTGAATATATCGGCAATTTCTCCCACAGCTTCAACCTTCTTAAGCTTGCCACGACTCTGGTAGTAATCCACCAACGGTGCAGTCTGCGCTTCATACACCTTGAGGCGGTTACTAATTGTCTCTTCTCGATCATCCGCGCGATGGCGCAGATTACCTCCACAGCTGTCACAGCGCCCATCGATCTTGGAGGGCGATGTATAAATATTGAATACTTGTCCGCAGGATTCACAGGTACGCCGACCGGTGAGACGCTGCATGAGCAGATCAAAGTCGACGTCCATCAGCAAGGCGACCTGCAAGGGCTTGCCGATTCGCATCAACAGTGTATCCAGGGCCTCGGCCTGGGGGATATTGCGGGGGAAACCGTCCAATATGAATCCGTCCTTGGCATCAGGTTGGGCCAGGCGCTCTTCTATCATCCCCAACACGATATCGTCCGACACCAGTTGGCCGGCATCCATCGCCGCCTTGGCTCGCAAACCGAGCGGCGTTTCAGCGGCAACGGCGGCGCGCAGCAGATCACCTGTGGATATCTGAGGGATGTGAAATTTTTCAGAGAGCAGCTTTCCTTGTGTACCTTTCCCAGACCCTGGAGCACCCAGAAGTACAATTCTCATTTCGTCAGTTCTCTCTATTTGCTGTTCTTATCAATTGATTCCAGCACGCTATCGACTGTCCCCCTTGTTACTTTGCATCGAGTATAGTCTGGAATATGGTAAAACTACATCCAAGTACTGATTAGGTCAATCGATTAACAAAATTATTTTGGCTTCACTGTCAAGACATCTCGCATTAATTCCACAACTCAATTCAACGAGGTCACTGCCATGACGAAAAAAAATGCCTTTTATGCACAGTCAGGAGGCGTTACTGCAGTCATTAACGCATCCGCCTGTGGCGTGATAGAAACCGCACGGCAACACAAAGACAAAATCGGCAACGTATACGCGGGACGCAACGGTATTATCGGCGCCTTGACCGAAGATCTCATCGATACCGGCAAGGAGAGCGCCGCCAATATCGCCGCGCTGCGTCATACACCCGGCGGCGCCTTCGGGTCCTGCCGTTACAAACTTAAAGGCATCGAGGAGAACCGCGCCCAATACGAGCGTTTGATCGAGGTCTTTAAGGCACATGACATCGGTTATTTCTTTTATAACGGCGGCGGCGATTCGCAGGACACTGCACACAAGGTCTCGCAAATCGGTGCCGAATTGGGTTACCCCATCACCTGTGTCGGTATTCCCAAGACCGTGGACAACGACCTGCCCATTACCGATAACTGCCCCGGTTTCGGCTCAGTGGCAAAATACGTCGCCGTCTCCACCCGCGAGGCGGCCTATGACGTGGCCTCCATGGCCAAGACATCCACCAAGATCTTCGTTATGGAGGTTATGGGGCGGCATGCCGGCTGGATCGCCGCCGCGGCCGGGCTGGCGCAAGAGCAGGAAGGCGATGCACCGCACATCATCCTGTTTCCGGAAGTCGCCTTCGACCAGGCGAAATTTCTCAAACAGGTGGACAAGGCGGTGAAGAAGTACGACTACTGCGTGATCGTGGTCTCCGAAGGCGTGCGCGACAAAGACGGCAAATTCCTGTCCGACTCGGGCATCAAAGATGCCTTCGGCCATGCCCAACTCGGCGGCGTGGCACCCATGCTCGCCAATCTGATCAAGCACGAGCTGGGACATAAATTCCATTGGGCGGTGGCCGACTACCTGCAGCGCTCGGCGCGGCATATCGCTGCCAAGACCGATGTGGAACAGGCTTATGCCCTGGGCAAGGCGGCGGTGGAGTTGGCGCTAAAGGGCAAAAACGCGGTCATGCCCACCATCGTGCGCAAATCCAACAAACCCTATCGCTGGACGATCGGCGAAGCGAAATTGGCGGATGTCGCCAACGTGGAAAAGATGATGCCCAAGAATTTCATCAGCCGTAACGGCTTTGAGATCACCGATGCCTGCCGCGAATATCTGGCACCGTTGATCAAGGGCGAGGACTATCCGCCCTATAAAAACGGCCTGCCGCAATACGCGCGCATGAAAAACGTCGCCGTCGCCAAAAAGCTGAAGGCCCGATTCAAAATCTAAACCGGCAAAGAAACAGCCCCTCCGTCGAGGGGCTGTGGCGGGCTATAACAAGGGCGCGATTACCAGACTCACGATCGCCAGCACGTTGATTAGGATATTCATGGAAGGCCCGGAGGTATCCTTGAATGGATCGCCGACGGTATCGCCGACCACGCAGGCCTTGTGTACATCCGAGCCCTTGCCGCCCAGCTCGCCCTTCTCGACATATTTCTTGGCGTTATCCCAGGCGCCGCCGGCGTTGGCCATGGTCAGGGCCAGCAACACACCGCTCACCAAGGCGCCGCCGAGCATACCGCCCAATGTTTCCGGACCGAAGGTGAACCCTACTACGATGGGCGCCGCGACAGCCAAGACACCGGGTAGGACCATCTTTTTCAGCGCCGCCTTAGTGGCGATATCCACACAGCGGGCGCTGTCCGGCTTGCCGGTCCCCTCAAGCAGCCCCGGGATTTCGCGAAACTGGCGCCGGATTTCATGGATCATGTCGAAGGCGGCGTCACCCACGGCGGTCATGGTCAGGGCCGAGACCAGAAACGGGAATCCCGCGCCGAGAAACATACCCATCAAGACACGCGGGTTATCCAACGCCAGACTGAAATCCGCCACGTGCCGGGTAATCTCCTGAGTGAAGGCGGCAATGATGGCCAAGGCCGCCAGGGCGGCGGCACCGATGGCGAAGCCCTTACCGATGGCTGCCGTGGTATTGCCCAGCTCATCCAGACTGTCGGTGATCTTGCGCGTCTCGGGGCCCAGCTCGCTCATCTCAGCGATGCCGCCGGCATTGTCCGCCACCGGACCGTAGGCGTCGATGGCCATGGTGATGCCCACGGTGGCCAGCATACCCACTGCGGCGATGCCGACACCGTACAGGCCGCACAACTCGGTGGAGATGAAGATGATCATGAAGAGAGTGAGGACCGGGATCAAGGTGGAGCGCATGCCCGTTGCCAAGCCGCTAATCATCACCGTGGCCGGACCGGTCTCGCCCGAACGGGCGATATGCCGCACCGGCGCGCCGCCGGTGTAATACTCGGTCACCAGCCCGATCACCATACCCCCCAGCGCGCCCGCCAGTACCGCACCCCATACCGCGGCCGAAATCCCCAGCATCAACACCACCAGCAATGCAACGACAATGAAGGCCGCGGCGGCGCCAAGTGTACCGATACGCAAGGCGGTCTGCGCCGGCTTGCGGGAGGAGGCGCGCACCAGATAGATGCCGCCGATGGAACAGAGCAAGCCGGCCGAGGAAAGGGCCAGGGGCAAGAACATCAGATCCTGACGCTCGCCCAATTCGGCCACCAGATTCATACTTAGCGTTGAGGCCATGGCAATCGTGGCGATCATGGCGCCGCAATACGATTCGAAGATATCCGAACCCATGCCGGCCACATCGCCTACGTTATCCCCCACATTGTCGGCGATCACACCCGGGTTGCGCGGATCGTCTTCGGGGATGCCGGCCTCCAGCTTGCCCACCAGGTCGGCGCCCACATCGGCGCTCTTGGTATAGATGCCACCGCCCACACGCGCAAACAGCGCCACGCTCGAGGCCCCCATGCCGAAACCGTGGATCATGTGAGCGGTTTCCGGATCACCGCCGAAGATCAGATAGAGAAACCCCAAACCCAGCAAGCCGACAGAGGCCACCGCCAGCCCCATGATGGAGCCGCCGGAAAACGCCACACTCAAGGCCTGCGCCACCCCCTGGGTATGGGCCGCAGTGGTGGTCCGCACGTTGGCCTGAGTGGCGGAATACATGCCGATATAGCCGGCACTGGCCGAGGCCAGCGCGCCGACGACAAAGGCGAAGGCGGTGCCAACGCCCAGGGTGAACAACAAAAACAGGGTCACGATCGCGGCGAAGATGGCAAGCGTGACATATTCGCGCTTGAGGAACACCATCGCCCCCTCGTGGATGGCATCGCCGATCTCCTGCACCTTGCCCTCCCCCGCCGGCCATTTGAGCACGTCGCGGTAGAGCCTATAGGCCACCCACAATCCCACCCCGCCCAATAACGGGGGTAACAGTTCGACCACTGCCATAAAACCTCCCTCTTATCTATACAAAGCCCCTTGAGGCCGGTGAAATTGCGCTCAATATAATTTGTTCGTATATATAGATAGCACGCCTGCCTATTAGCGCAAGGCGGCCACTCCATATATAATGTGCGCCTTTTGTGGACAAGTGAGGAAGAAAAATGAATCTGGACAGAGTGGATTCGGGGAAAGATATCCCTAACAACGTCAACGTCATTATCGAAATCCCCGCCCATAGCGACCCGGTAAAATACGAAGTCGATAAAGACACCGGCGCCATGTTCGTCGACCGCTTCATGGCCACCGCCATGTTCTATCCCTGCAACTACGGCTATGTGCCCCACACTCTGTCCGAAGACGGCGACCCGGTCGACATGCTGGTGATCACCCCCCATGCGCTGATCAGCGGCTCCGTCATCCGCGTGCGCCCCATCGGTGTATTGAAAATGACCGACGAATCAGGGGTAGATGCCAAAGTCTTGGCGGTGCCGCAGGGCAAACTCACCGATCGCTATGATCACATCAAAGACATCGAGGACATGCCCAAACAGCTGTTGAGCCAGATCGCTCACTTCTTCGAACACTACAAAGATCTGGAAAGCGGCAAGTGGGTCAAGATCGACGGTTGGGGCGATGCCGAAGAGGCCAAGGCCGAGATCATCTCCAGCATCGAGCGCTTCAATGCCGCGCCTGAAAAACCGCACTTCTAAATGACGCCGAACCCGCCGGGCCGCGCAGCGCCCCGGCGGATCGCTTCACAAGCTCGGTGTCGCGCGCCGGTGGCGGGACTCGAAGACCTCCTGACACTCGATACAACGGCTGGCGGCTGGCTGGCTCTGGAGCCGCGCCGGCGCGATCTCCCCGCCGCAATCGATGCACCGGCCATACTGACCCGTCTCCATGCGATCCAACGCGGCGCGAATATCCATTAACTCCTGGGTATCGATTTCAGCAATGGCCATGTCCACCCCGGACAACAGTTCCACCAGGGCTTCATCACCGCTATCACGCACCTGCCCGACCAATTGATCATGGCCGGCGGCAGCCAGTGCATCGCTGATGATCTGCCGCAACTCGGCCAGGCGCGTCTCCAGCCGCTGCTTCAGTTGTTGAAGTTGTTCATTACTTAGGGCCATTGCTGCCTCCTTAGGTTGTGGCTTCATTGACTCCATCGATATTCATAATCCTAGTCAATTCGGCCGGAAATTGAACCTCCCCTGACACCGGGGCGGCACGGCAAAACACATCTATATTCCTGATTTACGTGCTAAACTGGCCGAATGCAACGCCTCAATTTCACGAAAATGCACGGCCTGGGCAACGACTTCGTAGTCATCGATGCCATAAACCAGACGGTCAAACTCAGCCCCGAGCAGATCCGCCGTATCGCCGACCGTCATTTCGGCGTCGGCTGCGACCAACTGTTGCTGGTGCAAAAGGCGCTCACCGGCGAGGCGGACTTCGGCTATCGCATCTTCAACGCCGACGGCGGCGAAGTGGAACAATGCGGCAACGGCGCGCGCTGCTTCGCCCGCTTCGTGCGCGACCGCCAACTCACCCACAAAGACGAAATCGCCGTCGAGACCAAGACCGGCATCATCTATCCGCGTCTGGAACAGGACGGCCAGGTAACCGTCAATATGGGCGCCCCCAAGTTCGATCCCGCCAGCCTGCCCTTTGACGCCGACGGCCCGCAGGACAGCTATACGCTCAAAATTAAAGACCAAGAGATCCGCATCGGCGCCATATCCATGGGCAATCCCCACGCCGTGTTACAGGTCAAGGATGTGGATACCGCGCCCGTGTCACTGCTGGGGCCGGCCATCAGCGCTCATGCCGCCTTTCCCCGCGGGGTGAATGTCGGTTTCATGCAGATCCTGGCGCGCGACCATATCCGCCTGCGTGTCTACGAGCGCGGCGCCGGCGAGACGCTGGCCTGCGGCACCGGCGCCTGCGCCGCCACAGTCGTCGGCCATCGCCTGGGCGAACTGGACGACACGGTAAACGTCGATTTGCCCGGCGGACAACTATTGATACGCTGGCTGGGCGACCATCAGCCCGTCTGGATGACAGGCCCCGCCACTTACGTTTTTGAAGGAAGTATAGAAATATGAGCAGCAAGCAGAATTCCCAGCCCCAAGGTCCCGCCATGATCGACGCCGAAACCATTGCCGAATATCTGCACCAGAATCCGGAATTTTTCGAACAAAATCCGGACGTGCTGGCCGAGCTCAACATCAGTCATCAGCTCAGCGGCGCGGTGTCGCTGATCGAGCGTCAGATCACCACCCTGCGTGAGCAGAATCTGAAGCTCAAGACCCAGCTGGAAAATCTGATCCAGATCGCCCGTGACAACGATCAGCTCAACGAACGCATGCACACTCTGACCCTGGCGGTGATGGACGCCGACAGCCTGAACGAGATTTACATCGCCCTGGACGACAGTCTGCGCGGCGAATTCGGCGCCGACGCGGTCACCGTCAAGCTGTTCGTCGACACGGCGCAGGCCGACATCGACGCGGACAACGACCTCATGCAGACCATCTTCGTACCGATGGACGATCCGCGCCTGGACGGCTTCAGACAAATCCTGGGCCACGAAAAACCGGTCTGCGGCGCACTCAAGCCGGAACAACTGGGCTACATGTTCGGCGAGGTCGCCGAGCAGATCAAATCCACCGCTCTGATCCCGCTGGGCGGCGAGCATTGCTCTGCGCGGGGCTGCAACTATCTCGGCATCCTCGCTATCGGCAGCCATGATGAACGCCGTTTTCACACCAACATGGGCACCCTGTTTCTCAGCAACCTGGGCGAAATCCTGAGTCGCGCCATCCGCCCCTATGTCGCCGACAACAAATGATGACAGCGCCACCGCTCAGCCCGACCCCGGGCTGATCGATGATTTCCTCGCCTATCTGCAACATGAACGGCGCGTCTCGCCCCACACCCTCAGCAACTATCGCCGCGATCTCAACAAGCTCAGTGAATACTGCCGCGAACAGCTAATCGGCGACTGGCAGGAGCTGCGCGATCATCATATCCGCGCATTCGTCGCGCGACTGCGCCGCAACGGCCTGGCGGGACGCAGCCTGCAGCGCTGCCTGTCGGCCATCCGCTCCTTCTACAACTATCTGCAACGCGAAGGCCTGGCGCGCCTCAATCCCGCCGCCTCGGTGAGCGCACCCAAGCAACAGCGAGCCCTGCCGGACCTGCTCGATGTCGATCAGATGGCCCGGCTACTGGACATCAAATCCGACGACGTCCTCAGCCGGCGCGACTGGGCCATCATGGAATTGATGTACTCCTCCGGCTTGCGCCTCAGTGAACTGGCCGCTCTCGACTTGAACGATATCGATCTAGCCGACCAGACCGTGCGCATCACCGGTAAGGGCGCCAAGACCCGCATCGCCCCCATCGGCCGCTTCGCCTTGGAAGCCCTGCGACAGTGGTACAAACGCCGGGCCGAGCTGGCGGCGCAAGGCGAAACGGCGATATTCCTCAGCCGCCACGGCAAACGCCTGTCGGCGCGCGCCATCCAGGAACGCATGCGTCAGTGGGCAGTGAAACAGGGCCTGGACAAACACGTACATCCACACATGCTGCGGCACTCCTTTGCCAGTCATTTACTGGAATCCTCCGGCGATCTGCGCGCGGTGCAGGAGTTGCTCGGCCACGCCGATATCAGCACCACCCAGATCTATACCCATGTCGACTTTCAACACCTGGCCAGCGTCTACGACAAGGCCCATCCGCGCGCCAGAAAAAAGAAAAGCGGTTAATACGAGGCACAGCACTGTGCCGCCATTGGCCTTCAGTCAATGGGCGCCCGGCAAACTCCAGCAGACGCACACTCTGCACCAGGTTTTACCGGGCGCCAATCGACCAGCTCAGCACGACCGATTCGATTGCCGGATTAATAGTATCTGGCCAGGCGGGTGTAGGCCCACTTCATCACCAAGGGCGGCAGCAAGGTGGTCAAGGCAATCACGATCACCAGACCGGCATAGACCTCGGCGGAATAGATACCGCTGACGCGCCCCAACTCCGCAAAGATCAAGCCCACTTCACCGCGCGGCACCATGGCAGTGCCGATCATCCAGCGCAGCGGCCAGGACTCCTTAATCGCCAGGACACCGATCATCTTGCCGAGCACCGCCACCACCAGCATGGAACCGGAAAAGGCCCAGATAAACGGCGAGCCCCAATCGATCTCATGCAGATTCAGCGACAGCCCCACCATGACAAAAAAGATCGGCGTGAACAGTTGAATAATGGGTTTCATCTGTGCCTCGATCTTGGCGGCGAACTGGGGATCGGTGCGCAGCGCGATACCGAAGGGCAGAAAGAAGCGCCGCGACAGCGCCAAGCCCGCGGCAAAGCCGCCCAACAATTCAGGCGCACCCATGGTGTGGGCCAGCCAGGCGAAAAACAGCACTAGCGAAACGATGGTGGTGGGAATCAGGCCGGGCAATCCCGTCACGCCGTCGAAGTGACGGATCACCAGGGAAATCAGCTTGGCGGCGATGGGCGCCATGACGAAAAAGGCGGCCACGAAGATAAACACCTTGCCCACGTTGGTCAGACTGACGCCGCCGCCGAGGGAGAATTCATACAGCAAGGCCAGCAGGATGACGCCCATGATGTCGTCGAGCACAGCCGCGCCCAACACCACCTGACCCTCGCGCGACTGCTGCCGACCCAAGTCCGTCAACACGCGCACGGTAATGCCGATGCTGGTGGCCGTCAGGGTACCGCCAATAAACAAGGCCACCAAGGACGGCAAGTCGAACACAACGACCGCAAGCACGAAGCCCAGCGCCAGCGGCAACAGGAACCCGGCCAGGGCCACCACCACCGACTCATTACCGCTGTGAATCAGGCGTCGCACATCGGTGTTCAAGCCCACTTCGAACAACAACAGAATGATGCCGATCTCGGCCAACAAACGGATCGCCTGCACCGGGTCGACCCAACCCAGAAGGCTCGGCCCCAGCACCACACCGGCGAGCAACTCACCGATCACCGAGGGCGATTTCAGACGCGTCGCCAACTCGGCGAAGATACGCGCCGTCAGCAGAACCAACAGCAGGTGGAGAAAGAAACTATGGGCTTCCATGGCGTCATCCGGATGTGTCTGACTACAAGCTTAGACACAATCCAGCGGCTGTCACAGCCCGCCGCCTAGCGCAATAACAACGCGGTTTTTATTCCCCGGCCAGCGCGAGGACGCGTTTGAGCCCGGCCTCCAGTGCGGCGCGGCTTTCGGCGCACAAATTGATATGACCGACCTTGCGCCCGGGACGCGGCGCCTTGCCATAGAGGTGCAGGTGAGCGTGGCTGTTGACCAGCACGTCCGCCTGCGCCGGAATGGTACCGACCAGGTTGACCATGGCGCTATGGCCGACGGCGTCCGTCGACCCCAGCGGCAAACCCAGCACGGCGCGCAAATGATTCTCAAACTGACAGGTCGCGGCGCCGTCCTGGGTCCAGTGCCCGGAGTTATGCACCCGCGGCGCAAACTCATTGGCCAACAGGCGATTATCGGCCTGAAACAATTCCAGGGCCAGCACACCGACATAGTCCAGTTCCTTCATCAGGCGTGCGGCGTAACTCGCCGCCTGGCCCTGCATCGGGTCGTCGGGCCGGGCAATGGAGAGGCGCAAAACGCCGTCACGATGACTATTCTCGGTGAGCGGATAACACACCACTTCGGCCGTGGTGCTGCGCACGGCGATAATCGAAACTTCACGCGCGAAGGGTACGAAGGCTTCGACAATGGCGGGCACGCCGCCCAGGGATTGCCAAGCCGGCGCCAGATCGTCGGGCCGTTTCAAAATCGCCTGACCCTTGCCGTCATAGCCCTGGGTGCGCGTCTTGACCACAGCCGGCCAGCCCACCTGATCCATGGCTTGTTGTAATTCTTCAAGGCTGTTGACCGCAACGAAATCCGGGGTGTCGACACCCAGACGGCGAAACAGCGTCTTTTCATTGAGCCGATCCTGTGCCGCCGCCAAGGCCTGTGGCGGCGGATACACCGCCACCTTGTCGGCGAGATAGGCCACCGCCTGTGCCGGCACATTCTCGAATTCATAGGTGACGATGTCGGCCTGTTGCGCCAATTCGGCCAACAAGGCCTGATCGTCATAATCGCCCTGCATGTGCTCGGCCACGGGCGCGGCGCAGACATCCGGCGCCGGGTCCAACACGATAAAGTTCAGCCCCAGCGGATAACCGGCCAGCGCCAGCATGCGCGCCAACTGACCGCCGCCGAGAATTCCAACCACCATCAATCCTGCTCCCGCGGATCGGGCTTGGCCAATACCTTATCCGTCTGGGCCGTGCGAAACCGCTTCAAGGCATCGCGATACTCGGGATACTTATTGCCCAGCATGGCCGCCGCCAGCAAGGCGGCATTGGCGGCACCGGCCCTGCCGATGGCCAAGGTCCCCACCGGAATCCCGGCCGGCATTTGCGCGATCGACAGCAGCGAGTCCATGCCGTTGAGCGCCTTGGATTGCACCGGCACGCCCAGCACCGGCACCACCGTCTTGGCCGCCACCATGCCGGGCAGATGGGCGGCGCCGCCGGCACCGGCGATAATCACTTCGATACCCCGGTGTTCGGCGGCCTCGGCATATTGAAATAACTTGTCCGGCGTGCGGTGCGCGGAGACCACCTCCACCTCGTGCGGAATCCCTAACTGCTCCAAGGCCTCGGCGGCGTGGCGCATGGTGTCCCAATCCGAGGTCGAGCCCATAATGATTCCCACCAGCGGTTTATTTTTTGTGTTCATGCAGACGCCCATCTGATTTATCGCTAAATTTGTCGGGCAATTATATCAGTTTGCGGCGCTTAGCCCGCATTTCTCACCAGGGGCGCGCGAGCAGACGCATGATTCGCGCTCCTAGGCGCCGCGCTGGAGCGCTTGTGCTTTTGGTAAAGGGGTAGCTGTATATCGCTGCGCGTTGAGTCAAGCGCACGCATACGGGCGCGAAGACCCGCTTGAAGCGCGCCAGGCCAAGGGCGTGAACAGTGTGTGATTGTCCGGTTGATCGACATTCTCGAGAGTCCATCGTCAGCTTCAATCACCGGCATCTCAGCCCTTGGCCGGATGTAACAACAAAAAAAAGGCCCGTACCGCGGGCCTTTTTCCAGCAGCCCTAAGCCGGGCTGCTTGTCGTCGGGACGGCTTTAAGCCTTTTTCTTACGACGCGTCTTTTTCTTACGACGGCTCTTTTTCTTGGCAGCAGCGGCAGCACTACGATTGTAGGCCTTTTCCCATTTCGCCAGGAAACTGGCCACGGCCTTCTCCTTGGCCGCCTCTTTCTTCTTGATGGTATCAATGGCCGACATGGCGTCCTTGACCGCGGCATTGGCCTCGGTTACGGATGCCCTGGCGGTCTTGACCGCTTCAATGGCCTTGGATTTGGCCGCGCGGGCTCTGGCCACGGCATTCTTGGCTGCGGCGGTCTTCTTGCTCTTGGCTGCCGCAGCGGCCTTTTTCACGCGCGCGTCTTCAGCATCCTTTTTGGCAGTCGCCTTGGCCAGCGCAGCATTGGCTCGCTCCTGAGCCTTTACCGCACGGCTTGCTGCGGTGATCGCCTTTTTGTGCTCGGCGTCGATCGGCATTTCATTAAGAATCTTCGCAACTGATACCGTTGGCTTACGACGTGCCTTGGCACGAGCAGTACGCGCCTTCTTTTTCGTTGCTCTTTTTACCATTAAAAATTCTCCATTTTATTTGCTTCAAAAAGAGTGCGGACTCATTTTAGTTTCAAATGATAGATGAATGCAAAAAGAACTGCTCATGCCATCATCCAACTCATCATCGACCCCACCTGCGAGAATATTAGACCAGGGTTCAAAAAATTAAAAACATCCAAGCACGCAAAGTCGCAATAAATTTCAGACAAGCATTAAAAACCACAAACACACGGCGATAACCTTCGTGCAAATTTATGCTTGAGTCGCCGCAAAGACGGTCAATATACTGACACTAGACATGGAAACCGGCACACAGTTTTTATTGGCGATCGGCGCAATCCTGCTCGCGGGCTTGGCAACCGACGCGCTGGGACGTCACACCTTTTTACCGCGCATCACCCTATTGCTTATCTTCGGCATCGTAATCGGCGAAGAGGGCTTCGATCTCATTCCGGAATTTTTCAGTGCGCGCTTTGAAATCATCACCAACATGACGCTGCTGATGGTCGGATTTTTAATGGGCGGCATGCTGACCAAGAAGACATTTCAGCAGTCGGGCAAAAAGATCCTTTCTATCTCCATCAGCGCCGCCATAGTCACCACCATGATTGTCAGCCTGGCCTTGATCGCATTCGGAATGCCTCTGGAAATCGCCATATTGCTGGGCTGTATCGCCTCGGCCACCGATCCCGCGGCCACGGTGGACACTGCGATTGAATCGGGATACCGAGGCAATTTTTCCAAAATACTGTTCGCCATCGTCAGCCTGGACGACGGCTGGGGCCTGATCCTGTTCAGCCTGGGCATGGCGACTGTCACCGTGCTTAACGGCTCTGGCGACGAATACTCGTTTGTCTTGGCGGCCGTACACGAGATCGGCGGCGCGGTTGTGCTCGGACTCACTGTTGGCTTACCCGCCGCCTATCTCACCGGCCGGATTAAACCCGGACAACCGATGTTGACCGAGGCCCTGGGCGTAGTGTTTGTTTGCGGTGGCTTGGCCTTATGGCTGGAAGTCTCGTTTTTGATCGCCGCCATGGTGCTGGGCGCAACCATCACCAATCTGGCCAAGCACCATGAATATCCCTTTCACGCCATCGAGGGAGTCGAATGGCCGTTGATGGCGATCTTTTTCGTGTTGGCGGGTGCGTCGTTGAATCTTTCCCACGTCAAAGAGATCGCCTTGATCGGTGTCATCTATTGTGTATTCCGCGCTGTCGGCAAGATCGGCGGCGCCGGCTTCGGCGCTTATCTTTGCAGTGCCGATCAGGGCACACGACGCTGGATGGGGATGGCGATGTTACCGCAGGCGGGTGCCGCCATGGGCATGGCCTTAATGGCCGCCGCTGAGTTTCCCGAATATCGTCAGGTATTGTTGTCGGTGGTGATCAGCAGCACCATATTCTTCGAGATCATCGGCCCGATCATGACCCGCATCGCCATTCGGCGCGGCGCAGCTGTGGAATAACAGACCCACTACTCGCGATGATAGGGATGGCCCTGGGTAACGCTCCAGGCACGATACAACTGTTCGGCGAGAAGCACGCGCACCAGCGGGTGCGGCAGGGTCAATTTCGATAAGGCCCAACGTTGCTCGGCACGCTGTTTACATCCATGTGACAAACCATCGGCCCCGCCCACCAGCAGGGCGATGTCACGGCCGTCCTGCATCCAGCCCTGCATCTGTTCGGCCAGATGCAGGGTGGTCCATTGCTTGCCGCCCTCGTCCAGGGCGATGACGTGGGCAGGCGCGGGAATGGCATTGATGATTTTGGCACCTTCTTCCTCAATCGCCCGCCGGGGATCGCTGCGTTTGCTGCGCTGGCCCGGGGCGATTTCGGTAAGCTTTAGACTGAAACTTTGCGGCAGGCGTTTGGCGTATTCCTCATAGCCCTGCTTGACCCAGGCGGGCATTTTCTGCCCGACGGCGATGAGGTGAATATGCATGAAATGCGGGCTAGGATTGGGAGTTGGGACGCAACTCGGCGATTTCGTCGATGGAACCGGCCTCCCACAGCTTTTCCAGCTGATAGAAGTCGCGCACATCGGGCAGCATGATATGCACGATGACATCGGCCAGGTCCACCAGCACCCATTCACCCACTTTATCGCCCTCCACGCCCAGCGGTTTGACCCCGGCCTTTTTCAGTTCCACCGCCACATTATTGGCCATGGCCTTGACGTGACGGTCCGAGGTACCGCTGACGATAATCATGAAATCGGTGACACTGGACTTGCCGCGCACATCGAGCACCACCAGATTGACCGCCTTCATATCCTCCAGGGCCGTGACGGCCAGGTTCTTGATCTCTTCTTCTTTCATTTAACCCTCTTGGTGTTGATAGAGCCCTCGGGTCTCTATGTATTGCCGCACACTGTCCGGCACTAAGAAACGTATATCGCCGCCCCGCGCGCGCTCTGCGCGAATGGCGGTGGCGGAGATTTCCAGTTGAGTGACCTCCTGAAACCAGAGTTTACCCGCCGGCTGTTGTTGCAACTCAGCGGCGTGTCGCGCACGCGCGGTGGCCATCAATTCGGCCACCGGACCGCTGCCGGGCAGCTCGGCGCCGGGGCGCTGAGCGATCACCAAATGGGCCAACTCGGTCAAACGTTGCCATTCATGCCAGCTCGCCAAACCGGCGAAGGCGTCCAGCCCCATGATCAGACACAGCGGCGTCGCCGCGCCGATCTCGTCGCGCAGGGATTGCAACGTGTCCACCGAGTAGGAGCGGCCGCCGCGCCGTAGCTCGCGCTCGTCGATGACGAAACCGGGCACCTGCGCCACCCCTAAGCGCAGCATGGCCAAGCGATGTGTCACCTCGGCGCCCGGTGTATCGCGATGGGGCGGAATAAAGGCGGGGATCAGCCGTACCTGATTCAGGGCGAGTGCCTGCTTCACCTCCAGCAGCGGGCGCAAATGGCCGTAGTGGACCGGATCGAAGGTGCCGCCGAAAAGCGCGATCACTGGCGGATCTGGCCCTCACCCAGAACCACGTACTTCTGTGAGGTCAGCCCCTCCAATCCCACCGGGCCGCGCACGTGGAACTTATCGGTGCTGATGCCGATCTCCGCCCCCAGGCCGTATTCAAAACCGTCGGCGAAGCGGGTGGAGGCGTTGACCATCACCGACGAGGAATCCACCTCGCGCAGAAAACGGCGCGCCCGAGTGTAATTCTCGGTGACGATGGACTCGGTATGGCTGGAGCTGTGGGCCGCGATGTGATCGATGGCCTCGTCCACGTCCTTGACCACACGGATCGACAGAATGGGTGCCAGGTACTCTGTATCCCAGTCCTCCTGCGTGGCCGGCTTGGCGGCGGGCACCAGACGGCAGGTGGTCTGACAACCGCGCAGCTCCACACCCTTCTCCAGATACATGCCGCTCAACTCGGGCAGCACCCGCTCGGCGATGCCCTCGGCCACCAGCAGGGTCTCCATGGCGTTGCACACGCCGTAGCGGTGGGTCTTGGCGTTGAAAGCGATCTGGATCGCCTTTTCCAGATCGGCCTCGTCGTCCAGATAGACATGACAGACACCGTGCAGGTGCTTGATCACCGGCACGCGCGCCTCGGCGCTGATGCGCTCGATCAGGCCCTTGCCGCCGCGCGGGATGATGACGTCCACATATTCCGGCATGGTGATCAGCTTGCCTACTGCAGCGCGGTCGACGGTCTCCAGCACTTGCACCGCGGCGGCCGGCAGACCGGCCTTCTCCAGCCCGGCATGGACGCACCGGGCGATGGCCTGGTTGGAGTGCAGGGCCTCGGATCCGCCGCGCAGAATCGCTGCATTGCCCGATTTCAGCGCCAAGCCGGCGGCATCGGCGGTGACATTGGGACGCGATTCATAGATGATGCCCAGCACCCCCAGGGGCACGCGCATCTTGCCCACCTGGATGCCGGAGGGGCGGTAGCTCAAGTCACTGATGCCGCCCACCGGATCGGGCAGCGCGGCGATCTGGCGCAGCCCCTCGGCCATGCCGGCGATGCGCGCCTCGTTCAATTCCAACCGGTCCAGCAGGGCCGCATCCAGACCGTCATCACGACCGGCCTGCATGTCCTTATTATTCGCCTCCAGCAGCTCGGCCTGCTGCGCCTCGATGGCGGCGGCGATGGCGCGCAGCGCCGCATCCTTGGCGGCGGTAGCGGCGCGGCTCATGGCACGCGCCGCGCCGCGGGCCTGGCGGCCGACCTGGGTCATGTACTGTTCGATATCACTCATGGTTCAATTCCAATCCTCGGCTGGGCCGGGCAAGCACACCGCCCAACAAAAAAGTGTTCGACAACCCCAAAGGGCGAAGAGGGTATTTTAGCAACTCCGGGGTACACTTGTCCCCGCGGGGCCGATCCACGCCGAACGGTGGGCGTTTCCCCGGTCCGCAGACACTGCCGGCCCGGGCTGCGCGGATGACGCGAAACGATTCGGGCGTGAGACGCAGCCGCTCAGCACGCAACAAGACAAGCGACGGAACCGCCCGCAATAAACGCATGGCCGGCGCCGCATTGAGCACAGCAACAAGGTTCCGCCCACGCGCTTTGACCGAATCCCGACCCAGCAATAGATTGGAAACCAGCTCCCGCGCTCGCAGCTGCCACTGGCCACGATCAATGCGCGGCAAAACCCGCTCGCCGGCCGCCGTTCAGGCGTCGTAATTTTTTACACTTTTGAACCCTGCGCACGCTCTGTGCCATATAAGCGACTGTTTTAACTGGACTGGCAATTCTGGCGTAATTAATGCGTGCGCCTTTGAACCCTGTCGGCACTAGGGAGATATCGGCAATAAGTAGGGTAATAGCCGACAGCGGGTCTACTTATTGCTCTCAATGGATGGATGCAGTCTCAAACCATTCGAGGAGTATTGCGGATGCACGTTACCCCACACTATCTGCTCAGTCAGGAGTGGAGAACCCTGCACCGGGAACACGACCGCTACGATCGCTACAGCCTGCTCATCAAACTAGCCGCCGTATTGGTCTGCCTGTTCTCACTCAAGCTGGGCTTGGACCTGTCGCTGGCCGTGTTGTTTTTGTTGGTCTTGTGGTTTCAGGAAGGTTTTTGGCGAACCATTCAAGCACGTACCACCCAGCGCCTGCTGACGGTGGAAAAATTGTTAGAACTGCCGGAAGACCAGCCCGGCATGCAATTCTACTCCAGTCGGCAGGGCGCGCGCCCCGGGATCAGCGCCCTACTGAAAGAATGTATGCTCAACACCTTACGCCCCGCGGCCGCATACCCCTATGTGATATTGCTGGGCATAGAAGTCGCTGTCACGGCCGCCTAAACCGTTTACTACGGTCCCGGCTACGCCACCGCTGACGCAATGCTTCAAGCCGCTTCAGCGAGACGGTCATGAATTTATCGAATTCGTGCGCAGCGTGGACGGCTAATAATAGCCGCGGCAGCGCCAAACGCCGTCCAACCAGATCGTCCGGCGGTAACGCGCCCCTGTACGTTAGAAAATACTGCCGGCCCGACAGTCGTTCGCTGACTTTAATCTGACGAATGCGCCAGCAACACTGTCCCCGGCCAGTGCACTACACGGCATGCCCCACCCTGCGAAACAACTCGGCACCGCCCAAGCACACACTCAAGGCCAGGAATTCATCCCACACATTGCCCGCGCGGCCACGCTTGATCATGGCGTCGATCTCGGCGCAGCGCTCGAGCATGTCCTGCCATTGGGCCAGGGAATGGCGTTTGAGTCCGGCGCGCACCAGGGGTTTGCGTTTTTCCCAGACACGGTGCTTGGCCAGCACCTGTTCGCCGCGCTCGCCCCGGGAGATTTCGAAGGCCATACCGGCCATGGCACGGATCTCGCGGCTCAGTGCCCAGAGCACCAGCACCGGCTCCACGCCTTCGCCGCGCAGGCCGTTGATGATGCGTGTGGTGCGCACAGGATCGCCCTGCAGGGCGGCGTCGACCAGTTTATAGATGTCAAAGCGCGAGCTGTCGGTGACGCCGGCGGCGACTTGATCGATATCTATAGGACCGGGGCCGTGTAGCAACAATAGTTTTTCGATCTCCTGGGCACAGGCGAGCAGGTTGCCTTCGACCCGCTCCACCAAGAGCGCCACCGCCTCCTGGCTGGGTTGCAGGCCTTTGTCTTGCATGCGGCGCATGGCCCAGCCGGGCAGTTGTTTAAGATCCATGGGCCAGATAGTGACCAGGGCGCCGGCCTGATCCAGGGCCTTGTACCATTTGCTCTTGCGCGCATTGGCCTCGAGCTTGCCGGAAATAATCAACAGGATATTGTCTTCGGACGGGCGCGCGGCGTAGGCCTGCAAGGCCTTGCTGCCGGCGTCGCCAGGCTTGCCGGTGGGCAGGCGCAATTCGATCAGTTTGCGCTCGGCGAACAGGGACATGGCGTCGCCGGATTGCACAAAGCCCTGCCAGTCGAAGCCGCCTTCCACGTGATGCACCTCGCGCTCGCTGCAACCGGCCTGGCGCGCGGCGGCGCGGATGGCGTCGCAGGCCTCCTGCACCAGCAGTGCTTCGTCGCCGCTGACGAAATAGATGGATGCCAAGCCGCGCTTGAGCTGGGCGTTAAGCTGTTCCGGCTTAATTTGCATTACTGGACTCTGCTTCAGCTTGCGTGGGTGTGTCGGCCTCTGCGCCGATGTCCAAGGCATGCAAACGCCGCAACAATGCCTGGATGGACATGCGCCGCATGAAGTCGAACAGTTTTTTCTCTTCTTCGCCCTTGGCCAGCACCTGGCTTTCGTCGAAGCGGTAATCACGTTGCTGCACGATGCTGTCTTGTGGGATGAGCACCTTGCCGCCGCGATCGCGCGCGGAGAACGTGAGCGTGTATTGCAGTTCGTATTCACTCACCCGGCCGCTGCTGTCCACCGCCAGCACGCGACGACCGCGCTGCTCATTGTGAATGGTGAGCAACAACCCGGCCTGCGCCGCTTGGTTGACGACGTTCACTTGGGCTGACGCCAAGGTCTGATTCAGATCACGGCGCAGCTCGGCGCTGGCGTTGTGGAATTCCAGATAGACCGGCGGCAGGCTCACATCCATGGTTTGGGAACCGCGCAGATGCCAGCCGCAGGCGCTCAGACCCAGCACCAGGATGGCGGCCACCACGCCCCGGGGAAACAGGGGGAACATGCGATCAGCCTTTGACAACGATGTTCACCAGTTTGCCGGGCACCACGATCAACTTGGCGATCTGCTTGCCTGCGGTGAAACGCTGCACGTTTTCATCGGCCAGGGCCGCAGCCTCGATGGCGTCTTTGTCAGCATCCGCGGCGACGTCGATCTTGGCGCGCAACTTACCGTTGACCTGCACCACCAGCTCGATGGCGTCGCGCACCAAGGCGCCCTCATCCACCTCGGGCCAGGGGGCGGTAAGGATGTCGTCACCGTAGCCCAGCTCGCGCCACAACACGTGAGTGATATGGGGGGCGATGGGTGACAGCAGGCGCAGCAGGATGCTGAAACCCTCATTGATCAAGGCCTCACGCGCGCCGCCCTCATTCGCTGTCGACAATACATTCATAATCTTCATGCAGGCCGCGACGACCGTGTTGAATTGTTGTTTGCCGAAATCGAACAGGGCCTGTTTCAGCACTTCGTGGACCTCGCGACGCGCGGCCTGTTGCTGTTTGTCCGCAGCACTTGCATCGAAGGACTTAGCGGCGCCCAGGGCGGCCTGGTTGCTTTGGGCGAAGTTCCAGATCTTTTTCAAAAAGCGTGAGGCCCCTTCCACACCGGAGTCGGACCATTCCAGGGATTGCTCCGGCGGCGCGGCGAACATCATGAACAGGCGCGCGGTGTCGGCGCCGTATTGCTGGATCAGCGCCTGCGGATCGACGGTATTGCCCTTGGACTTGGACATCTTGGCGCCGTCTTTGAGCACCATGCCCTGGGTGAGCAGATTATTGAACGGCTCTGCGTTGCCGATCAGCCCGGCGTCTCTCATAAGCTTGTTATAGAAGCGGGCGTAGAGCAGATGCAGGATGGCGTGCTCGATGCCGCCGATGTACTGATCCACCGGCAGCCAATAAGCCGCACGCTCGTCCAACATGGCTTGGTCGTTGTCGGCGCAACAGTAACGGGCGTAATACCAGCTCGACTCCATGAAGGTGTCGAAGGTGTCGGTCTCGCGCTCGGCGGCGCCGCCGCATTTGGGGCAGGTGGTCTGGCGCCATCCGGGATCGGCCTTGAGGGGTGAGCGCACGCCGTCGAGGGCGACATCCTCCGGCAGCGCCACCGGCAGTTGGTCTTCGGGCACCGGCACTTCGCCGCAGGCACCGCAGTTGATGATGGGAATGGGCGCGCCCCAGTAACGCTGGCGCGACACGCCCCAGTCGCGCAGGCGGTAGGTGGTCTTTTTCTTGCCCTTGCCCTTGCTGCTGAGAAATTCCGAGATGGCGTCGAAGGCGTCGCGGGATGACATGCCACTGAAGTCGCCGGAGTCGATCAACACGCCTTTCTCGGTAAAGGCCTGCTGCTCCAGATCGACGTCCATGACCGTGGTCACTTTGCCGCGGGCCGTGTTGATACACTCTTTAATCTCCGCATCGGCGAGCGGCGCGATGACCTGCTTGATGGTCAGGCCGTATTTTTTGGCGAACTCCCAGTCACGCTGGTCGTGGGCGGGCACCGACATCACGGCGCCGGTGCCGTAGCCCATGAGCACGAAGTTGGCGACCCAGACAGGCACCTCTTCACCGCTGACGGGGTGGATCGCCTTCAGGCCGGTGTCGATGCCGCGCTTCTCCATGGTCTCCAGCTCGGCCTCGGCGGTGCCGGTCTTTTTGCACTCCGCGATGAAGGCGGCCAGTTCGGGGTGTTCCTGAGCGGCCTGCAGGGCCAAGGGGTGCTCGGCGGCCACGGCCACATAGGTGACACCCATGAGGGTGTCGGGGCGGGTGGTGAAGACGCGCAGGGTGTCGTCATGGCCGGCCACGTCGAAGGCGATCTCCACCCCTTCCGAGCGGCCGATCCAGTTGCGCTGCATGGTGCGCACCTGCTCGGGCCAGCCGTCGAGCTGATCCAGATCATTCAGCAACTCGTCGGCGTAGGCGGTGATCCGCATAAAGTATTGCGGGATCTCCTTGCGCTCCACCACGGTATCGCAGCGCCAGCAACAGCCGTCGATGACCTGTTCGTTGGCCAGCACGGTCTGGTCGTTGGGGCACCAGTTGACCGCGGCGGTCTTTTTGTAGACCAGCCCCTTTTCGAACAATTTAGTGAACAGCCACTGCTCCCACTTGTAGTAGTCCGGGTCGCAGGTGGCCAATTCGCGGTTCCAGTCATAGCCGAAACCGAGGCGTTTCAGCTGGCCGCGCATATAGTCGATGTTTTCGCGCGTCCACTTGGCCGGGGCGACATTGTTCTTGATGGCGGCGTTTTCGGCGGGCAGGCCGAAGGCGTCCCAGCCCATGGGCTGCAGCACGTTCTTGCCCTGCATGCGCTGGAAACGGGTGATGACGTCGCCGATGGTATAGTTGCGCACATGCCCCATGTGCAGCCGGCCGCTGGGATAGGGGAACATGGAGAGGCAGTAGTACTTCTCCTTGGAGGGTTCCTCGCTGACGCTAAAGCTCTGATTTTTCTCCCAGTAGTCTTGGGCTGCCTGTTCTACGTCGGCGGGCGAATAGTGCGCGTCCATCATTAGCTCTATTTCTTCAATTGGATGGGTCGGAAAGGGGTATATGGTACCGTAAGGCGGGCTTTTCTTACATACATAGCTCACCATGGGCGCTTGCACTTTTCCCGCCCACGGCCAACACTAATGAATAAGCATATACAAAGAAGGACACGCATCATGAGCGAAGAAAGCCAGCACAATGAAAAGCAGGTTCATGCCTATAACCAGATGATGCGCCGGGTCAAAAAGACCCTGGGCAAGGCGGAGAAGGCCGCCGCGCCGCGCCTGCGCCAGGCCATCGAGAACGCCGAGGAGCGGGCCGTGGAGTTGGGCGAGCTGAGCCGCGAGGAGGCGGTGCAGATCGGCGATTATCTACGCCGCGACCTGCAGGACGCCGGTGAATACCTGGCCGGCGACGAGGCGCAGGAATTCAAAGACTGGCTGCGCATTGATCTCAATCTGATCGAAAACCAGCTATTCGACATGTTCCTGAGCGTGGCCGACCAGGCCAAGCTGGACATGCTCGACTTCCAGGAGCAGCTGGCCGAGGCCACCGAGTACCGCACCGGCGAGATCACCGGCCCGGGCCTGCTGGCCTGCATGGATTGCGGCGAGGAGCTGCACTTTCACGCAGCCGGTCACATCCCGCCCTGCCCCAAGTGCCGCGGGACCTATTTTACCCGTCCCGCCGAGACCTGAGCCGGACATCGCCACATGAAGACCCTGCTGCTGTTCCGCCACGCCAAGTCGGACTGGTCCAACGACCTGCCGGATTTCGATCGTCCGCTCAATGCACGCGGGCACAAGGCCGCTGAACGCATGGGGCGCTGGATGAAGGAGGCCCACATTCAGCCGGAATGGATAGTCAGCTCCCCGGCCCGGCGGGCGCTGGATACGGTGCAGGGGCTGCGGCAACACCTGGACATCCCTGACACCCTGGTCCATTTCGACGAACGCTTATACCTGGCCGACGTTTCCACCTTGCTGGAGGTGGCGGCGCATTGTCCGCAGGATATGGACGACATCATGCTGGTGGGCCACAACCCCGGCCTGGACGAGCTGCTCACCTATCTCTGCGGCCCTAACCTGCCGCGCTCCAAAAAGGGCAAGCTGATGGCCACCGCCACTTTGGCCCAGATCGGCCTGCCGGACGACTGGCAACAACTCACCGCCGAGTGCGGCAAGCTGCAGCAAATCATTCGCCCCGGCGAGATCGATTAGCGCTAGCGACTGTCACAATTGTCATAATTTTCACACCCTGCGCCTGCTAGACTGGGCCTTTTCAGTCACCGCAGGAGCACTGAATACATGCCGTCTTACGGCTACCTCATCAATCCGAAGAGCGGCGCTTCAACGCTGGCCCATCAGCTTGGCCAAACCCTCAGCCTGAGCGAGGAACCACGACAGCGTTTCAGACGCGACTACCTGGACAGCTTCGACTGGCGCCTGCTCAACAAGGGCTACTGCCTGCAGGCCGAGCACCGCGACGATGCGATCTCGCTGCAACTGTTGCGCCTGCGCGACCTGACATTCATCACCCAACTGCACAGCGCCAAACTGCCCCGTTTTGTCGACGAACTGGGCCGCTCCCGCCTGGCAAGCCTGCTTAGACCCATCCTCGATGTGCGCGCCCTGCTGCCGCACATAAAAGCCACGGTGACACAACAATGCCTGCGGCAACTCAACGCCCAGGCCAAGACCACCGCTGTGATCTGCATCGAACAAATCAACCCGGGCGCCGCCGGCCA
Source organism: Candidatus Tenderia electrophaga (assembly GCA_001447805.1). Lineage (NCBI taxonomy): Bacteria > Pseudomonadati > Pseudomonadota > Gammaproteobacteria > Tenderiales (SeqCode) > Tenderiaceae (SeqCode) > Tenderia (SeqCode) > Tenderia electrophaga (SeqCode). The sequence continues at coordinate 461,390 of CP013099.1, read as the reverse complement.
GGCGCTCAAGCTGTTGTTTCACACCCCCATCAAAGGCTATGACACGGACAACAAACGAATAAGCGCCCAGCTGAAACACGAACCCTCACTAGAGGCGACCCCACAAGGCGCGCTGCAACTGCTGCTCAAGCGTCTCGACATAGACACAAGCTACAACAGCAAGGCGGATATCGTGTTAGACGGCCAGGCACGCAGCGACGCGCAGATGAAACGCTTGCTGGCATTTTTCCTGGGCGTCATGCGTCGCAACGAAGACGGCGTGATCAAGGACATCGACAGCGAGTTTCTGCATGACTATCGCATCGCGGTGCGGCGCAGCCGCACGTTGTTGGGACAGCTGCCGGGCACCGTGCCGCAACGCGCGCTGGCACGCGCCAAACGCCAGCTGGCCCAGCTGGGCCGGATCACCACCCCCTTGCGCGATCTGGATGTGATGCTGCTTAACTTCGATGACTATCGCACGCTGCTGCCGAACACCCTGCAGGACGATCTCGAGCCGGCCCTGGCCTTCATCCGGGAACAACGCCGCACGGCCTACAAAAATGTGTGTCGCCATTTGCGCTCAAACAGCCACGCCCGCTTCTACCAAGGCTGGCGCAGGTTTTTGGAAACACCGGTGCCGGCCAACACACGCCTGGCCAACGCCAAACGGCCATTGGCACAGGTGGCGGACGAGCGCATCTGGAAAAGCTACAAAAAGGTGCTGAAACAGGGCAAGGCGATCACCGCCGCGTCAGCGCCGGAGGACCTGCACACCCTGCGCAAGAGCTGCAAGAAGCTGCGTTACCTGATGGAATTCTTCCGCACGCTCTATGCCAGAAAAAAACTCAAGCAGCTCATCGCCATCCTCAAGCATTTGCAGGACAACCTGGGGGAGTATCAGGACATTCACGTGCATATCGATTTCTTCGCCCGCTTGCGGGAGGCCATGCACGAACAGGGGCGCCTGCCGCAGACCACCGCCCACGCGCTCGACACGCTTATTGCCAACCTCAACGTCCAGCAGCAAGGTCAGCGCCAGGCGTTCCATGAGCGCTTTACCCAATTCAACAGCAAGCCGCACCGGCAAAGTTTCAAAGCGCTGTTTAACCCATGAAGACCATCGCCCTCTACAATATCAAGGGCGGCGTGGGCAAGACCGCCAGCGCCGTCAACCTGGCCTACCTCAGCGCCCGCAGCGGCTACCGCACCCTGCTGTGGGACATGGATCCGCAGGCAGCGGCCAGTTATTATTTTCGCATCAAGGCCAAGGTCAAGGGCGGCGTGGATCGCCTTGTCAAACCCAAGGGCGACCTGGACGACCATATTAAAGGCACCGACTATGCCATGCTCGATCTGCTGCCGGCGGATTTCTCCAGTCGCAACCTGGATCTGATACTGGAAGCGCGCAAGCACCCGACCCGCCGCATCGCCAAGCTGCTGCAAGCCCTGAGTGACGACTACGATCTGGTGTTCATCGACTGCGCACCGAGCATCTCGCTGGTGTCGGAAAATATTTTTCGCGCCGCCGACATGTTGCTTATCCCGACCATCCCCACCACCCTGTCGCTGCGCACGCTGAAACAGATCTATGACCATTTCCGCAATGAAGACCTGCCCACGGACCGCCTGCACCCCTTTTTCTCCATGGTCGACAGGCGCCGCCAGATGCATCGCCTGATCATCGAACAACCGCCGCAGACACTGACCCTGTTCCTGAGCGCGCGCATCCCCTACATCAGCGAGATTGAACGCATGGGCGTGGCGCGCCAACCCGCCTGCATCGCCCCGGCCAGTCGCGCCGCCCAGGCCTATGGCGCCCTGTGGCAGGAGCTTAACCGCATCATTTTTTAGGCGTTGGCGCTGTGTTTACCTGAACACAGAAAAGCCGGTACACTGCCAGCAACATAATCACAGCGACGCGACGCCTACCGTGCCCAGATCAAGAGCGACTCCCGACACCGCCGCCGCCATCGACCTTGGCTCCAACAGTTTTCACATGATCGTGGCGCGCATCCAGGACGGCCAGGTCGCGGTGATCGACCGTATCCGCGATGCCATCCGCCTGGCCAGCGGCATCGATGCCGACAACAACATCGATGCGGCGACCCAGGAGCAGGCACTGGAGTGCCTGCGTAAATTCGGCCAACGCCTGGCCGACTTCCCGCCCGGCAGCGTGCGCGCCGTGGGCACCAACACCCTGCGTAACGCCAACAACTCATACACCTTCCTGGCGCGAGCGGAAGAGGCCTTGGGCCATCCCATCGACATCATCTCCGGGGTGGAAGAGGCGCGCCTGATCTATCGCGGCGTCGCCCACAGCCTGGCGGTGACGGGTCAACGCCGCCTGGTGATGGACATCGGCGGCGGCAGCACCGAACTCATCATCGGCGACGACAGGGGCCCGGTGTACATGGAAAGCATGGAAATGGGCTGTGTCACTGTCAGCCGCAATTTCTTCCCCGACGGCGGCATCACACCCAAGCGCATCGACAGGGCGCGCATCTTCGCCCTCACCGAGTTGGAACCGCATGTCAGCGGTTTTTTGAAAGTGGGCTGGGATCAGGCCATCGGCGCCTCCGGCACCATCCGCTCAGTGAGCAAGGTGCTCGGCGCCGCCGGCTGGAGCGGCGACACCATCACCCTGGACGGCCTGAAAAAACTGATCGAGAAACTGGGCAGCTTCGACAGTGTCGACAAGATTAAACTGGACGGGCTGGCCGATGAGCGCGCGCCCGTGTTTATCGGCGGCGCCATCGTCCTGCTGGCCACCTTCGAGGCCTTGGACATCAAGGAGATGGAGGTCTCGGACCGCGCCCTGCGCGAGGGCCTGCTGCACGACCTCATCGGTCGTTTGCAAGACCAGGACGTGCGCGACTCCAGCATCGCCCATCTGGCGCAGCGCTACCATGCCGACGCCGGGCAGGCGCAGCGAGTTAAACAAACCGCCCTCGATGCCCTGCAGCAGGTGACGCTCGAGTGGGGGCTGGATTACCAAGAGGCCGAACAGTGGCTGGGCTGGGCCGCGGAGTTACACGAAATCGGCCTGGATATCGCCCACAACCGTCATCACCATCACGCCGCCTACATTATTGAACACTCCGACCTGGCAGGATTTTCCCAACAGGAGCAGCGCTTTCTCGCCGCCATCGTGCGCAGCCAACGGCGCAAACCGCCACTCAAACTCTACAAGGAACTCCCCAAGCGCATCAGCAAACCGGTCAAACGATTGTCGGTGATTTTACGTCTGGCGGTGATCCTGCATCGCGGCCGCAGCGACACCCCTCTGCCCGCGTTCACGCTGAAACTCAGCAACAAAACCAGCCTTGAACTGTGCCTGGACGACACCTGGCTGCAACAACACCCCCTCACCCAGGCGGACCTGGAACAGGAAAAGTGCTTCCTGGCCAATGCGGGATTTGAACTACGCCTGTGCCAGGAAGCCCAAAGCTAAGCGCTTCTTAACTCTCCGCCAATTCATTGAGCAGGGCCTGCTGGGCCGAGAAGGGTTCTTCCCCCTCGTCCATCTGCGGCAGGGCGTAACTGCCGTCGGCGCTGAGCATCCAGGCCTGGGTATTATCCTTCAGGTACCAGGCCAGGTCTTGCTTGACGCGCTCGCGCAGCGTCTTGTTCTCGATGGGGAAGCAGACCTCCACGCGGCGAAACATGTTGCGCTCCATCCAATCGGCGCTGGAGGCATACACTTCCTCTTCACCGCCGTTGGCGAAATAGAATACCCGCGTGTGCTCCAGAAAGCGGCCGATCACCGAGCGCACCCGAATGTTGTCCGAAACGCCGGGAATACCGGGGCGCAAACGGCACATGCCGCGCACGATCAAATCGATCTCCACCCCTACCTGCGAGGCGCGGTACAAGGCCTGGATCAATTGCGGATCGATCACGGCGTTGACCTTGACGATAATGCGCCCGCCCCCGCCTGCGCCGGCGTGAACGATCTCGCGCTCGATCTTATCCAACATGGCCTGGTGCATGGTGAAGGGTGAATGCAACAGTCGGTTGAGCTTGGCCACTTTGCCCAGGCTGGTGAGCTGGTTGAAGACCTTTTGCACATCCTGACCGATAGCCTTGTTGCAGGTCATTAAACCGTAATCGGTATAAATACGCGCGGTGCGTGGATGATAATTACCCGTGCCCAGATGCACGTAGTGACGCAGGCGCTTGCCTTCACGGCGCACCACCAGGATCATCTTGGCATGCGTCTTGTACCCCACTACGCCGTAGACCACGTGGGCGCCGGCACGCTGCAGGCGCGCGGCCAGGGCGACATTGGCCTCTTCGTCGAAACGGGCCATCAGCTCGATGACCACCGTCACTTCCTTGCCGGCGTGGGCGGCGGCCACCAGGGCGTCGACCACGGCCGACTGCGGCCCGGTGCGATACAGGGTCTGCTTAATGGCCAGCACATGCGCATCCTCCGCCGCCTGGCGCAGAAAATCGATCACCGGCAGAAAGGATTCAAACGGCAGATGCAGCAAGACATCGCGCTTGACCAGGGCCTTGAAGACGTCCTTGCTGGCCAGCTGCTGCGGCAGGCGCGGCGTGAACGAGGGATACTTTAGATCGGGGCGGTCGACCAGATCGCAGACCTCGGCCAGCCGGTTGAGATTGACCGGGCCATTGACTTGATAGACGTCAGTATCCGCCAACACGAACTGGTCCTCGAGAAACTTGACCAGTTCCTGGGGACAGTTGTGGGCCACCTCCAGGCGCACCAGGTCACCGTAGTTGCGCGTCAGCAGCTCGCCCTCAACGGCGCGCAACAGGTCGTCGATTTCCTCTTCGTCAACGAACAGCTCGCTGTTGCGCGTGACGCGGAACTGATACAGGCCCTCCACCTTCATGCCGTGGAACAGCACGTCGGCGAAGGCGTGCATTACCGAGGAGAGAAACACGAAATCGTAGGGCCCGCTGTCGGTCTCGTCGGCAGGCAACTGGATCACCCGCGGCAGGGAGCGCGGCGCCGAGATCACCGCCAGGCCGCTGTTGCGGCCGAAGGCGTCCTTGCCGGTGAGTGCGACGATAAAGTTGAGGCTCTTATTGAGGATGCGCGGAAAGGGATGGGCCGGGTCCAGCCCCATGGGGCTCAACACCGGGTGCAGTGAATCGTTAAAGAACCTGCGCAGCCAACGCTTTTGCGAGGTATTCCAATCATCGCGCCGGATGAAGCGAATGCCCTGCTGTTCCAACAGCGGAAACATGATGTCGTTGAGGACGCGGTACTGCTCATCGACCAGATCGTGGGCGCGCAGGTTGACCTCTTTCAGCACCTCGGGCGCCGACATGTTGTCCGGCCCGCTCTCCACAGCGCCCAGCCCGGCCTTTTGCTTCAGCCCGGCGACGCGCACCTCGAAAAACTCATCCAGATTGGTGCTGGAGATACACAGAAAACGCACGCGCTCCAGCAAGGGCACACGCTCGTCCTTGGCCTGTTCCAGTACGCGACGGTTGAATTCGAGCAGGCTCAGCTCGCGGTTGATATAAAACTCGGGTTGCTTAAGATCGATTTCTTCCATGGTGACGCTATGGCCTGGCAATGTCTCGATCTTAGCACAGTGAAGGCCGAAGAATTATGACAAGCGCCGGCGCTAGACCCCCCATTTCTTGAAGCGTTTGTCCCACTTCTTGAAACGCTTGCGGCAGTACTTGTCCAAGGCCGCGTCATCCTCGAAGAACAACTCGAAGCCCTCCTGGGCCGGCACATCGTATTCGCAAAAGTCATTGTCATATTCACGACAGATGCGTGGGCGCCGCTCGTAGATGCCGCAACCGCCCCCCGGCAGAAGATGGCGGCAGGGCTGATTGAACAACAGAAACCAGCCATCTTCGTCCTTGTAGACCTGCACATCGCGATGCGACAGCTGCCACAGGATAAAATCGAAATCCTTCATGGAGCGCGGCGTGTCGATCTGTTGCGTGACATAGGTGCAACAGATAGAACCCTTGCAGAAACTGCACTTATTTTCCGGGGTGATTTTGATCGTTTTGGCCATACCCTATTTTCCGCTTGTCGCTCCACATACCCATCAAGCACCCCGTTATCTATTCAACGGGCGCCCGCCTCAAGCGCCAAAATGATACACCGATCAATAATAGCGCCACCACAACCACCAGCCAGTTAGCTGTAACGGCATATACGGTCATTCCTGTACGCGGCTGAATGGTGGCGCTGATGCTGGCCACTTGAAACTGCGGCGCCCGCTCGATGATGCGGCCCTTTTCATCGATCACGGCGCTGATGCCGGTATTGGTGGCACGCAACATGGGTCGGCCGGTTTCCAGTGCCCGCATACGCGCCATTTGCAGGTGTTGCGGCGGCGCCCAGGAATCATCGAACCAGGCGTCATTACTGACATTCACCAGCAGGGTCGCCTCGGGCAGGGCGTTGATGATCTCTTCGCCGAAGGCGTCTTCAAAACAGATGGAGATACCGGCGTATTGATCGGCCACCTTGAGCGGCGCCTGATCGGCGCCGCCCTTGCTGAAGTCGGACATGGGCACCTGCATGAAGGACACCAGCCCGCCGAGGATGGATTTGAGCGGCAGGTATTCGGTAAACGGCACCAGATGATTTTTGTGATACTGGCCGCGCTGCGTACCGATGCTCATCATGGTGTTGAAGTACCGGCGCTTGTCCTTATCAAGGGTGAGCATGCCGATCAACATATCCGTATCATACTGTTGCGCTTCGGCCTCGAGATCGTTCAGAAAGCTCTCGGTTTCGTAATAAAACGCCGGCAGGGCCGTCTCGGGCCAGACGATCAGATCGGCGTCCCAATGCTGGCGTGTCAATTCGGTATAGAGCTCGATGGTCGGGCGGCGCACGTCCGGATGCCATTTCAGGTCTTGGGGAATATTGCCCTGCAACAGGGCCACATCCAGCGGCGCACCGTGGGGGCGGGTCCAATCGACGTCATTGAGGACGCCGGCCACCAGCCACAACAGGACCAGCATGGCGCTATAGAATATCCGCCCGGCCTTGTCCAGCAACAGTCCCACCAGCAGTGCGGCGCTGAACACCACCGCCCAGGATACGCCGTAAACCCCCACCAGCGGCGCCAGGCCTGCCAGCGGCGAATCGGTCTGACTATAGCCCAGACTGAGCCAGGGGAAACCGGTCAAGAACCAGCCACGCGTCCACTCCATCAAGGCCCAGGCGGCGGGGAACACCAGCAGCAGTTTGTAGCGTGTGGCGCGGGTCTCGAAGCCCTGCGGAAACAAACGCCCCAATAAGGCCCCCAGCAACAGGGGGAACATAGCCATCACCACGATCAGCAACAGGGTCAGCAACAGCGCCAGCCCCAGGTCCACATAACCGTGGTAATGAATACTGATAAAGACCCAGCTGATACCGACGCTGAACAGGCCGAGACCGTAGAGAAAGCCGCGCCAGGCGGCGCGGCGCGGCGCGGAAAACAACCACACCGCCAGCAACACGGCCGTGGTGAGGACGGCCAGCGGCCACCAAGCGATGGGCGCGAAGGCCAACGGGGTCGCAACGCCGGCCACCAAGGCCAACAGATCTCCGCGCCAGCCGTGGGTCAAACGCATGAACACCCGCGTAAGTGGATTCACAGGCACTGGCCTAGCGACAATTCAGCCACGACACGCGCAGCGCAGAGCGGAGACAGACAGATACACCTCGACACCCACACACTAAACCCACCTTCCATGGTACACGGCACTGACTCAGCCGCCTTGATCCTGCGCCATGGGTTGCGGTATTTCGTGCTGCTGCTCAGACACGATATTCACTTCCAATAAATAGATGCGCCGGCTGTCGGCGCTCAACACCTTGAAGCGATATTGATCGATCGAGACGATCTCGCCGCGCACCGGCATGCGGCCGAAGGCCTGCATCACCAACCCACCCATGGTGTCGAACTCTTCATCGCTGAATTCGGCGCCGAAGTATTGATTAAAATCCTCAATCGGCGTGAGCGCCTTGATGATGTAACGATTGTCATTCTGCCTCTTGATGTGAATGTCTTCTTCAATATCGTGCTCATCGGCGATTTCGCCGACGATCTGTTCCACCACGTCCTCGATCGTCACCAGACCGGCGGCGCCGCCGAACTCATCCACCACCACGGCCATGTGATTACGATTGGCGCGAAAATCCTTGAGCAACACGTTAAGGCGCTTGCTTTCCGGCACGAACACCGCCGGACGCAACACATCGCGCACGGAAAAGTCTTCATCGTTTTCGGCGATGAAATAGGGCAGCAGGTCCTTGGCCAGGATCAGCCCGACCACCTGGTCACGGTTTTCGCCGATGACGGGGAAGCGCGAATGGCCCGACTCGGTGATCACCGGCAGGATCTCATCTAGGGCCATGTCCTGCTGCACCACCACCATCTGGGCACGCGGGATCATGATCTCGCGCACCTGCATTTCCGACACCTGCATGACGCCTTCCATCATGGCCAGGGCGTCTATGTCCAACAGCTGGCGTTGCTGCGCGTCGCGCAATAATTCAATCAACTCGAAACGGTCTTTGGGCTCGCCCGACAACACCTGCCCCAGGCGTTCGAGCCAGGAGCGGGAGGTCGGGCTGCTACTCGATCGATCTTCGTTCATTGTCATCTTTTCCTGTGTGAATGATAGCTGTGTTTAATCGGCCGCTTGCTGCGGCTCTGTGTCTGCATAGGGGTTGGCAATGCCCAAGCCCTGCAATATTTCGAGTTCCCGGGCTTCCATTAGCTCGGCTTCGCCTTCCTCGATATGATCATGGCCCAACAGGTGCAGTACGCCGTGGACTACCATGTGGGCCCAGTGGGCCTGCTCGCTCTTGCCCTGCTCATGCGCCTCGCGCGCCACCACCGCGGCGCAGATCACCACATCACCCAGCAAGGGCAGATCGATGCCGTCGGGTGGATCGAAGGGAAAGGAGAGCACGTTGGTGGGCTTGTCCTGGTGCCGATAGTCGCGATTGAGCCGACGGATCTCATCCGGCGCGACGATACGCACGGTGAGCTCGGCCTCATCGCGGCGCCCCTGCAGCGCCGCCTCGACCCAATTGCGGATCAAGCCCGGACTGGGAGGCTCGCCGTCGTCTTCATTGACGGCATACTGAACATCGAGGTCAATGTTCATTCTTTTTCTCTGGGTTTCCGTCAGCGGGCTGCTTACGGTCATGCGCGTCATAGGCCTGCACGATGCGCTGCACCAGGGCATGGCGCACCACGTCCTTGGCCTTGAAAAAGGTGAAGCTGATGTCGTCGACACCGGCCAATACCTCCACTGCATGGCGCAGACCGGAGTGCACACCGCGCGGCAGGTCCACCTGGGTGACATCACCGGTGATGATGGCCTTGGAGTTGAAGCCGATGCGGGTAAGGAACATCTTCATCTGTTCGCGCGTGGTGTTCTGCGCCTCGTCCAAAATCACGAAGGCGTCGTTGAGGGTGCGGCCGCGCATATAGGCCAGCGGTGCGATCTCGATGACGTGCCGCTCCATTAACTTGGCGACACGCTCGAAGCCCAACATTTCATACAGGGCGTCGTACAAGGGGCGCAGATAGGGATCGATCTTTTGCGCCAGGTCGCCGGGCAAAAAGCCGAGCCGCTCACCGGCCTCCACGGCGGGTCGGGTGAGGATGATGCGCTGCACCTGCTCCTGCTCCAGGGCCTCAATAGCGCAGGCCACGGCCAGGTAGGTCTTACCGGTGCCCGCCGGGCCGACGCCGAAATTGACGTCGTGACTGCGCACGTTATGCAGATAACGCAGCTGGTTGGTGCCACGTCCCTTGATCACGGCGCGCGGGGTCTTGACCACCGCCGTCTCCACGCCTTTGACCTCGGCCGGCGGCGCGTCCGTCTCGATATCACCGGCCTGCTGCTGCAGCATCAGATGCACGCCTTCGGGGGTGACCACGTCGCTGTCGGTGGTGGCATACAGCTCACGAATACAGTGCTCGGCCACTTGTACCGGGGCTTTGTCGTCACCGATGATGCGGAACAGGTTGCCGCGATTATTGATCTCCACGCCCAAGCGCTGTTCCATCTGACGCAGGTGTTCATCGAACTTGCCACACAGATTGGCCAAGCGCTGGTTATCGACGGGTTCAAGGAGAAAATCGGAGGATGTGGATTGTCCGTTCAAAACGTATATATAGCCTGAAGCCTTTTATCCTGGGAAATTGACATGGGTGGGGGTCTGACGCGACACGAACAAACTATGCGCAGCGGGCCACGTTCGATTTTGATTCAGCCATCTCAATATATTCACCGCGCAGCGAGTTGGGCAACGCCTCTGTAATCCGAATATTGACGAACTTACCTATAATATCGTTCTCCGCCGCGAAATTTACAACCCTGTTGTTTTCGGTGCGGCCGGCGAACATGGCGGCGTCTTTGGTAGAGCGCCGTTCCACAAGGATTTTCTGCACCGTGCCCAGCATGGACTGACTGATTTCCATGGTCATTTCATTGATGCGTGCCTGCAGCCGCGCCAGGCGCGCCTGCTTCACCGCATGGGGCACGTCGTCAGGCAGATTGGCCGCCGGCGTGCCGGGGCGGGCGCTGTAGATGAAGCTGAAGCTGCGGTCGTAACCCACATCCTCGATGAGCTGCAGGGTGGCCGCGAAATCGGCGTCGCTCTCGCCGGGAAAACCGATAATAAAGTCCGATGACATACTGATATCGGGGCGCGCCTGCCGCAGGCGGCGAATGATGGACTTGTATTCCAACGCCGTATGGCCGCGCTTCATCTGCGCCAGAATGCGGTCCGAACCGCTCTGCACCGGCAGGTGCAGATGACTCACCAACTCGGGCACCTCGGCATAGGCCTGGATCAGACTGTCATTCATTTCCAGCGGGTGCGAGGTGGTATAGCGGATGCGGTCGATACCGTCGACGGCGGCGACGTAGTGGATCAGCAGGCCCAGGTCGGCGATCTCGCCGTCATGCATCACGCCGCGATAGGCATTGACGTTCTGCCCCAGCAAATTGACCTCGCGCACGCCCTGCCTGGCCAGGGCGGCGACCTCGGCGATGACATCGTCGAAGGGGCGGCTGATCTCCTCGCCGCGGGTATAAGGCACGACACAGAAGCTGCAATACTTGCTGCAGCCTTCCATAATGGAGACGAAGGCGGTAGGGCCGTCGGCACGCGGCTCGGGCAGGCGATCGAATTTCTCGATTTCGGGAAAGGAGATATCGATCATGGGCGCCCGCTCGCGGCGCACGGCGTCGATCATCTCGGGCAGGCGGTGCAGGGTCTGGGGGCCGAATACGACATCCACATAGGGCGCGCGGCTGCGAATCGCCGCGCCCTCCTGACTGGCGACGCAACCGCCCACGCCGATCACCAGGTCCGGGCGCGCCTGTTTCCACTCGCGCCACACACCGAGATGGGAAAACACCTTCTCCTGCGCCTTTTCGCGGATGGAACAGGTATTGAGCAACAACACGTCCGCCGCGTCGGCCTGATCGGTCAGCACAAGGCCGTGCGACTCGTGCAGCAGGTCGGCCATCTTGGCTGAATCGTATTCATTCATCTGGCAGCCGAAGGTCTTGATATAAAGCTTTTGTTCCATCGCTCAGTGCTCAATACGCAAAAGGGTGGCGAATTTTAGCATTTTTTTGCCCGCCACAACCAGCAAGCCCGCCGGCGGCGGGCTTGGAGCCGGACTGGACGCCGCGCCGGGCTAATCGTATTTGGGATTGGCGGCGATCTTGTGAATGCTGATATCGGCCCCCTCGTACTCCTCTTCCTGGCTCAGGCGCAGACCGATTACCTGTTTCAATGCACCGTAGACGATCAAGCCGCCGCCGAAGGCCACCACCACACCGAGCAAGGTGCCGAGCAGCTGGGACATGAAACTGACACCGCCCATGCCGCCCAGCGCCTCGGCGCCGAACACGCCGGCCGCCAGACCGCCCCACACGCCGCACAGCCCGTGCAGTGGCCAGACACCCAAGACATCGTCGATCTTCCAACGATTCTGGGTCAGGGTGAAGGTCCAGACGAACAGCGCCCCGGCCACCAGGCCGATGAACAGGGCACCCAAGGGATGGACAACGTCAGAACCGGCGCAAATCGCCACCAAGCCGGCCAGGGGACCGTTATGGACGAACCCCGGGTCGTAGCGCCCCACGAACAGGGCCGCCAGCACGCCGCCGGCCATGGCCATGAGCGAATTCAGCGCCACCAATCCACTGACCCCTTCCACCGATTGGGCCGACATGACGTTGAAGCCGAACCAACCCACGGTCAGAATCCAGGCCCCCAGCGACAGGAACGGAATGCTGGAGGGCGGATGGGCGAACATCACCCCGTCCTTGCCGTAACGACCGTGACGCGGCCCCAGCAGCAGTACGGCGGACAGGGCGATCCAGCCGCCCATGGCGTGTACCACGATGGAGCCGGCAAAATCGTGGAAGCCGGCGCCGAATGTGCTTTCAAGCCAGGCCTGGACACCGAAATTGCCGTTCCAGGTGATGCCTTCGAAAAAGGGGTAGATGAAGCCCACCAGCAGAAAGGTCGCCGCCAACTGGGGATTGAAACGGGCGCGCTCGGCGATACCGCCGGAGACGATGGCCGGGATGGCCGCGGCGAAGGTCAGCAAAAAGAAGAACTTGACCAACTCATAGCCGTTCTTTTCGGTCAGCGTCGGTGCCGCCTCGAAAAACGACATGCCGTAGGCGAGGCTGTAGCCGATAAAGAAATAGGCGATAGTGGAAACGGCGAAATCCCCGATGATCTTGACCAGGGCATTCACCTGGTTCTTGTGCCGCACCGTGCCCACCTCGAGAAAGGCGAAACCGGCATGCATGGCCAGCACCATCACCGCCCCCATCAACAAAAACAAGACGTCACTACCGCTTTGAAAGGCTTCCATCTGTGCTCCTCTGACTCATGAATAAATGTGGCGACATTCTCAGCAAGAACCGCACCAATATTGTGCGAACCAATAAAATCAGCAATTTATAATAATCCAGCGGCAACAACCGGGCACAAAAAGCACTTAGTTGGTGCATCGGTGTTGTGGGCGCCCTCAATCGGGGCGCTGCTGCACCAACACCACCCAAGCATTAATCGAGCAGCTTTAGCAGAAACCGATGCGAACCGTCGTAATAGTGTTGGAAATTGACGCCGATACCATGCCCATAGGCGCGCACCACCTGGGCGCCGATGCGCACCACCTCGGCGGTGTATTGGTCATCATGGGTGAAGATCAATTCGATCTCGATCGAGGCCGGCACAGAGATCAGACCGGTCTCGATACAGGCCCCTTCAAAGCTGATATCACGGGTTTCGCAACGCAGCACCCCCAGGCCTTCGCGGCGTAGCAGAACGTCCTGTATCACTTGCTTGCGCCTACTCCAGCGACGCTCCATTGCACCTCCTCGGCACAAAAAGCCAGATTGATCAGCAGTATAGGCCTAAGCGGCGCCGGGCTCAATTGCAATATGCCAAAGAATTCAATCACATATTTTTAAACTTGGCCGATACCCAAGGGTGTAGAACCCGTCACGTTCGACCAGATGCGCATGAGCCAAAACCCTTTCACCGCCAAATCGCTGCCGACGCTCTTGGGCATTGCTGTCAGCATCGTGTTCGGCTGGGCCCAGTTTGCCGATATCCCCCTCCTCAAAGCCTTAAAACAACGCGCTGAATCAATGGCTTATGATCTCAGGCTGAATGGCGCCCTGGCGCAAGACCCGGCCCTGGACCGGCGCATCGTGATTATCGACATCGACGAAAAGAGCCTGGCCGCCGAAGGCCGTTGGCCCTGGCCGCGCGACAAGATCGCCGCCCTCACCGAACGCCTGTTCGCGGGCGGCGCCGTGGTGGTGGGCTTCGACATCATTTTTTCTGAGCCGGAGCGCAATAAGGCGGCAGCGGTGCTGGCACGGGTCGCCGCGGATCAGCCGGACAATGCGGCCCTGATACGCAACCTGGAGGCCCTGCTGCCCCATTTCGATAACGACCACCGCCTGGCCGAAAGCCTGGACGGGCGCGATGTCACGCTCGGCTATCTGTTCCACGAGGAAGACAGCGCGCCGCTGGGCGAGCTGCCGCCGGCCCTGCTCAGCCTGACGCCTGAACAGGTGCGTCGCTCCGGCATCAAGGCCATGCCCAACTACACCGCCAGCGTGCCGCTGCTGCAAGACGCCGCCTATTCCAGCGGCTTTGTCACCACCTGGCCGGACCCGGACGGCATCATCCGCCGCACCCCCATGCTGATCCGCCACGGCACCCAGGTGTACGGCTCCTTGTCGCTGAATCTGGCCAAGCTCTATCTGTTCCTGGAACAGGTGGAGATCAAGACCGCCCCCATCGGCAACATCGATGCAGTGGAAAAGATCATTCTGGGCGGCACCACCATTCCCACCGACGGCCTGGGCTTCGCCCTGGTGCCCTACCGCGGCCCGGCGGGGCAGTTCCCCTACATCTCGGCCACCGACATCCTGCACGGCGACTATGACCCGGCCCGTTTGGCGGGCACCATCGTGCTGGTGGGCGCCACTGCGGTCGGCATCTCCGACCTGGTGGCCACGCCAGTGGAGAACATCTACCCCGGCGTGGAGGTGCACGCCAACATGGTGCGCAGCATCCTCGACAACGATTTTCCCTACGAGCCCGCCTGGGCCGACGGCGCCAATCTCATGGCCACCCTGGCCATCGGCCTGCTGCTGGCGCTGCTGCTGCCCCGTCTCGCCCCCTTGCCGCTGCTCATCACCAGCCTGCTGACCGCGGCGGGAGTGGCTTACGGCAACTTCTGGCTGTGGCAGGCTCAGGGCCTGGCCTTGGCGGTGGCCTGGCCACTGTTGTTGATCCTGACCCTAGCGGCGGTCAACATCAGCTACGGTTTACTGTACGAAACGCGCAAGCGGGTGCAGCTGAAAAACATGTTCGGCCAGTATGTGCCGCCCCAGTTAGTGGACGCCATGTCGCAGACCTCGGAGAGCTTCGGCTTCGAAGGCGAGAGCCGCGAGATGACCGTGCTGTTCGCCGACATCCGCGGTTTTACCGGCCTGTCGGAACAACTCTCGCCGGAGGCCCTGCGCAGCCTGCTCAACCGCTACTTCACCCACATGACCGAGATCATCTTCGAGCACCAGGGCACCATCGACAAATACGTGGGCGACATGATCATGGCCTTCTGGGGCGCCCCCCTGAGCGACCCGGAGCATGCCAAACACGCCCTGCGCGCGGCCCTGCAAATGCTGGAAAAAACCGCCGAGCTCAAGCCCATTCTGGCGGCGGAAGGCTATCCGGAAATCAATATCGGCATCGGCCTTAACAGCGGCCTGATGAATGTGGGCGACATGGGATCGAGCTACCGCCGCGCCTATACGGTGCTGGGCGACAACGTCAATCTGGGTTCACGCATCGAGGGGCTGACCAAGTTCTACGGCGTCGGCCTGGTGGTCAGCGAATTCACCAAGGCGGGACAGGACGCGTTTCTGTTTCGTCAGCTCGATCGCGTCAAGGTGAAGGGCAAGACCACTGCGGTGGCGGTCTTCGAACCGCTGTGCAGCCGGGATGCGGCGACACCCGCCCTACTGCACACGCTGACACAGCACGAGGCGGCGCTGACAGCGTATTACGCCCAGGACTGGGATCAAGCCGAGGCGCTGTTGCGCCGACTGCTGCTGCAGCAGCCCGCGAGCCGCCTCTATCCACTCTATCTGGAGCGCATCGCCGAACTCAGACAACGCCCCCCCGGCCCGCAATGGGACGGGGTGTATGAGCGGCGCGAAAAATAATCACTAGCAGCCGGTATTGCCGGCGCAGTTGCTCAGGAACACGCCCTCGGCGGTGGCCGTGCCGGCCATATAGTCAAAATCGAAACTGCCGGCGATACCCTCGGCCTGAGGGCCGGTGAGCATGCCCTTCATCTCAGCCGCGGCGGGATTGACGGTATCCGAATTGTAGTACACCAGCGGCGAACTGATCTGCAACTCGGCGCCGTTCAGGGTGCCCGTGAAGGAGGCATTCCAATAGTTGGTATTGGACGCGTCGGAAAAGCCCATGGTGCCTGAGGTCACGTTGCCGGTATCGAAATCCACATTGGCGGAAAAATAAAACGAGCTGTTATTAATCGCGCCGGTACTGGTGCTGCCCGCCACCCAGTTGGTCGCGGTCTGGTCGTACACTACCTGGCCGGTCTTGCCACCCGGGGTCCCGGTACCGCCATCAATGGCCGTCGGCATGAAAGTGATCCAGAACAGATCCGAATTCACCGCCGTGCTGACAGTGGGATCGAGCGGGTCGGTCTGTTTGTTCAGCGCCGTCGCCTGGCCGTTCCAGGCCCCCCAGCTCACCTCGTAGGCCGGATCGGGACTGCCGACCTGATAACTGGTAGTGGTCTGGGCTGCCACCAGATCAGGCGTGCCGCCCTGCTTGATAATGTCACTGGCCTCTTCCAACCAAAACGCCGGCTGGGCGGGATCAAAATAATAATTGCTCAGACCGATCACCGGGCTGGTGCCGCCGCTGGCGCGACCGATGAGGGTGGCATTGGACCCCGAACTGCCGAGCGCCCCCAGCACCACACGGTCCAGCGGCGCCTCATTAAAACCCAGGCGTAAATCCCGCGCGGCGATGAAATTTCCCTGTACGTAATAATTGGGATCGGCCGCATATTCCAGGTCGAAGGCGCCGGCGATGGCGTTCGGATCGGTGCTGCCGCTGAGCACCATGAAAAGATTGCCGCTGGCCGCGCCGCTGCCGCCGGCGCCGCTGTACGTGCCGCTCATGGCGGTCACCTCCAGGCGCGCACCGACCAGGTTGCCGTCAAAGCTCAGATCCCAGCTGTCTGAAGGATTGGTCATCAGGGACAAGGCGCCCTTGAACTGCGCCATGTCGAAATCCACTTTCAAGTCGGCATTGAGGCTGGTGATGCCGAGCCCGCCGTTGCTGATGCCCTGGGTCGCCGGCGAGACGGGGGCGCTGTGGTAATACGCGCCGCCGCTGCGACTGGCGAGCACCACATCATCGCTGGGCAACACACTCATCCACACCACGGGATCGCTGAGATTACTCGTCACTGTGGCGTCATTAGGATCGGTCTGCAGCGTCGCGCCGCTCCAAATGCCCCAGCTGATGGCATAGTTGGGATCATCGTAGCTGGAGATGAGCGTTGCCCCGCCCTGACTGATCACATCGGTAATGGCCGCCACATCGAACAAGGCGTCGCCGGGCAACAGGCCGTTGTCGGCGAACACCGGCGTGCCAACGGCCGCCAGGCCGCCGCTGTAATGCACGCCAGATAGGGCGTTGGACTCCAGCACGATGCCGGCCCGCTCCAGCACCAGACCGCCGAGACGCACATCGTTTTTGACCAGGAACATGCTGTCGAGGTAGACCGCCGCATTGCCCACCGCCTCAAACGAGGCCATGCCCGCCAGGGCCTCGGCCGCGCTGCCGACAAACATCAACTCGGCGACACCGGTGACACTCTGTGTGCCGTTGACCGAGCCGCTGACGCTGTTGATGCTTAAACCCTGCGCGCTCACGGTGCCGCTCAAGTCCACATCCCAAAGCTCGTTGGCGGTATGGACATGCATGTCACCGGCCACGCTGGCGCTGTCGAAATCCACCCCCAGATCCACATACAGGCCGGTGACGCTACCGTCGCTGCCGACCCCGTCGAAGGCCAGCACATTGCGGAAACTGAACCGGCCGGTCTTGGCACTGACCGTGGTGGCGTCGCTGGCGGTCACGGTCAGCCAGTGCACCGGCTGACTGATCGGTGTGGCGATGCTGGCATCGCTGGCGTCGGTGGCCAGTTCGGCGGGCTGGGCATTGCCGTCCCAGATGCCCCAGCTCACGCCCAGGGCGGGGGCGTCGTAACTCGCCACCAAGGGTGCGCTGCCCTGGCGCAGTACCTCGCTGGCGGCGGCGCTATAGAAATTCGGATCGTCGGGCGACAAGCCGACATCGGCGAATACCGGCGCGCTGTTGGCATCTTCGCCCGAGGGCGCCACCAGGTAGTCGAAACCGCTGACGGCATCCACCTTTTGCACAATGCCGACACGGCTGAGGCTCACGCCCTGCAGGCGTTGGTCGCCGGTATCGATCACCGGCTCCGGAATGAAGCTGCCTTGTTCCAGGCTGATCGGTGTCGGCGCCGGCTCAGCGGGATCTGAATGGCTCAGACTATTCGGAACAGGCTCGCCGTCATCGGGGGCTGGGGCGTTAGCGAGCGGCTCAGATTCCTCATTCTCGAGGTCCGTATCACCTTCATCCGGACCCTGGCCAGTGGACAGCTCGGGGTTCTCCCCGATCACCGGCGGCGGTGTCATGAGCCCCAGCGGCTTCGCAGTCCGCCCGGCCACATGGGCGAAATTGAACACCCCTTGCGCGCCCAGTGTAATGGCCCCGGCCGCGTTCTCCACCACAATGGTGCCCTGCCAGGTGGCCACATTCAGGCCCTTGTCCAGCACCACTTCATAGTTCGTACCGCGCACGCCGATACTGGCCACCGAACTCTTCATTTGATAATTCTTGGGATTCTTCTTACCGATCTTGCCGGTAATGGTGCGAAAGCCGCCATTGATCAGGGTGAAAATGTTTTTGTCCTCACCGCCGTCGCTTTCCTGATAGCGGAAATCATCGATGCGGATCTCGGTATCCGGGCGCAAGGAGATCAACGCGCCGTCGCGAAAACGCACCTGGGCCTTGGCATCGGCACCCGTCTTAAGCGACTCGCCGGAGTAGAACGGCGACCTGCGCGTCAGCGTCCGCACTTCACTATCGGGCTGCACCGCTACCACCTCACCCGTGGCCATCAACACATAGCCTGCCGGCTCTGCGGCCAGCAACCAGGCCGGAGCCATCAACAACAGGGCGATGATGATGCCCCGCAACAGGTGGGATAGATCGTTCATAGTGCGCGCCTCCTATACGGCTCGAGGAACCTATATTAGGTTATCGACATATACTTGAGACGAACGCACCCTCAGGGCCGAAACTGTGACGCCGATCACAGCTGGGCCAGGCGCACAGGCGCTGTTAGAACAAGGGCTTAGCGCCGATTAACAGCCCCCGCTCTGGCACACCAGAAAGACCCCGTTCATATCCTTGGCGACACCCGGATTGGCGTTAAAATTGAAGCGCCCCGCCAGGCCGTCGGCGGCGGCGCCGGTGAGAATAAGATCCATGCTGCCGTTGGCGCTGGTGGCACCATCGTAGAGACCGCTTGCGGAGACATATTGAAAGGCGCCCGAGGGGGTCATGGAACCGGGCGCGGCGTTGAAATTCATATCCCAGCTCTGGCCGCCCAAATGCTCCACATGCATGCTGCCGCTGTTCAAGGCGCCGGTGTCGAAATCGACCGTGGCGGCAAAAGAGACGCTGGCGGGATTGACGTCCCCGTCCACCCCAGCGCCGATCACACTCACCGGGGCGTTGTAGCTGAGCTGGCCGGTCTTGGCGGCCAGGGTATCCAGCGGCGTGGGCGCCAGGGTCAGCCAGTACAGCGGCGTGGTGATATCGCCCTGGCTGGCGGCATCGGCCGGATCGCCCTGATAGGTGGCCGGCGTACCTGCCGCCGCATTCCAGCGGCCCCAGTTGACCTGGAAAGCCGGGTCGCCCGCCACCGCGTGCCCCCCCAACATGTCCTCCGCAGCGCCGCCCTGACGATATACGGTTTGCAGCGAGGCCAGCTCGAACCAGGCATCGCCGGGGTGATAACTGCCCATGCCGTCGTGGGCGAACACCGGCGACATGGGCGCCGTGGTCGCCATGCCGAAACCATTGCTCCAACCCGCCAATACGCCGACCTGCTGCATCGCATTCAGCTCGCCGGGAGCGAGGCGCACATCCTGCCCGGCAACGAAGGCGCCCTGAAGGTAGTAGCTGCTGTCGGCGGCGGACTCGAGCTCATAGGCCACCGCCAGGGCCTCGGCGCCGGCACCGGTGAACACCAGACTGAACTCGCCGTCCACGGCTGTATTGCCCAGAGCGTCTGAATAATTGGCGTAATACGAATTCACCGCATCCAGACTGTCGACCTGCAGCTCGGTGCCGAGCAGGTGGCCGCCCAACAGTACATTCCAGAAATCCGTGTCGGGCTCGTAGACATACAAGCGCGCCTTAAATTGCCCGCTATCAAAATCCAGCCCCAGATCGAAAGACAGGGTATCGATGCCGTAGCCGGTGTCGGTCTGGCCGAAGCCGGCGCAGCACTGGCGTGCGAAATAAAAGCCGCGCCCAGTACGCCCCAATACCACCGACTCCGCGCTCGGCAGCACCGTCATCCACACCACCGGCTCGGCCAGGGTGCTGACCAGGCCCGGGTTGGCGGGATCGGTGTGCAACTCGGCGCCGCTGTTCCAAATGCCCCAGCTCACCGGAAAATTGGTATCGCTTTGCACGATCTGGGTGGTGGTGGCGCCGCGTTTGAGGATCTCGGCCAACGGCAAGTCGTGAAAGTGGGGATCGCCGGCGTGGGCGAAATTCTCGGCGATAAGGGGATCGCCCAGGTTACCGTTCGAGGCCGGACCGACGAACCAGTCCGCCCCGACGGCGCCGCTCGACGTCATGGCCACACCGTAGCGGTCCAGGCTGCCCACCTCGGTGCTGCTGAGACGCAGATCCTGGCCCAGTAGAAAATTGCCCGTGATGTATTGAGTGCTGTCGCTGCTGAGTTCGAACTCATAGGCCCCGGCGATGGCCTCGGCCGCGCTGCCGGTGAATAGCATGCTCAACGCGCCGTCGATGGCCAGCTCGTTGCCCAGGCTGTCGCGACGCACCCCATTTAGCGTCGTATACCCCAGCTCCGGTCCAGTAATGTTGCCGTCGAAAAAGAAGTGCCAGGCATCGTTGGCGGGGGTCTCGTAGACGCCGGAGCCATGGAACTGGGCCAGGTCGAAGTCCACCTCCAGGCCGAGGAAGAATTTGAGAAAGGCATTGGCATTGTGATCCACCGCTTCGGCATAAATCGGGGCGAAACGCGCCACACCGCTCTTGCCCGCCAGTACGCCGCTGGTGCTGGGCAACACGCTCATCCAGCGCACCGGCTCAGTCAGGGTCACGCTGTCATTGGGATCGAAGGCGGAGAGCTGGACCTGCACATCGGTTTGCCAGGTGCCCCAACTCACCGGCACAGTGGAGGCCTCATAGGAGGAACTCAGGTAAGCGATGTCGTCCCGCAGCACCTGCGCGAGTGGCGCACTGGCAAAGGCGGGATCGCCGGGGGACACCCCGTTGTGCGTCATCAAGGGGCCGTCATTCAAGGCGCCTGCCGTGGACGGGCCGATGAACCAATGGGCACCGGCTTGACCGTTGACCTGCAGCGCAATGCCAACCCGGTCCAGACTGGTCTGTTCGGCCGGACTGAGGCGCAGATCCCCCACCGCGCTATCGTCCACCACCGCCACGCCCGAGACGTAGGTGTTGGGATCGCCCACCTTCTCCAGATCAAAACTGCTGGCCAGGGCCTGGGCGTTGGCGCCACTGAACAGGCTGTTGAACTCGCCCTGCACGGCGCTGCCGTTGACATCACCCGTGAGCGTGGTGAAATCCAGCGTCGGCTGGCTCAGGCTGCCGCTCAGGCTGAGCTGCCACAGCTCACTGGCGGTATAGATATTCACTTCGCCGCTCGCCGCAAGGGTGTCGAAATTGACGCTCAGATTCATATAGACATCATTCACCGCACCGCCGCTGCCGCCGCCGAGAAAGCCGCTCACGTGACGGTAATCAATCTGGCCGCTACGGCCGGCAACCACGGTGTCGGCGCTCAAATCGGTTACCACCCAATAGATAGGCTGGTCGATGGCGGTGAATACCGCGGCGTCGGCGGCATCGGTGCGTAACTGCGCCGGCGCCCCCGCGCTGGCCTCCCACACACCGTAAGTGACGCTGTGATTGGCGTCGATGTTGACACTCATGTTGTTGCCCAGCGGCGCCTGGCCCTGGGTCAGCACTTGTATAAACGGTGTGGTGGCGAAACCGGTCTCGGCAGGGTCCAGGCCGTTGTCGGCGATGTGATAGGCGGCGTTGCCGTCCTGCCCGGCCTGACCGCCGGCCAGCATTTGGGAATAACCCGTGCCCTCCACCACGGCCATGCCGACCCGGTCGAGAGTGACGTCGAGGAGGCGCTGATCGACATCGGGGTCAGGCGTGGGTGTCGGCTCCGGCACCGGCGTGAGGATGGGATCGGGGATCGGGCTGGGAAGCGGCTCCGCTTCTAACGCCTCGGGCGCCGGATCTACATCACTGACCGTCACCACAGGGGGCGCGTCGGCGGGGTCATCGGCGTCATTGCTGATCTGCTCGGCCAGCGTACCTTCGCTGTCCTCGCTCTGATCGTCCGCGGCGCTGTCCTCGCTCTCACTGGGTTCTTCCGGCGCGGCGCCTTCTTCCTGAGCGGCGTCGTCCTCGCTCTCTTGGATTGCTTGCCGTTGTTCGTTGGCGATGGCGGGCGGCGGTTTCATGCTGCCGCGCGGCGCACTGCGGGGAGAACTCACCACGGCAAAGTTGTAGCGTCCCTCCGCTCCCAGGGTCATGCGCCCGCCTTGGTTTTCCACCACGATGGAGCCTTGCCAGGCGGCCACGTTTAGACCTTGCGCCAGCACCACTTCATAGGTGGTGCCGCGTACACCGATGCTGGCCACCGAGCTCTTCATTTGATAGTTGTCCGGCTTCTGCTTGCCGATCTTGCCGGTAATGGTGCGAAAGCCGCCGCTGACCAGGGTGAAAATGTTCTTGTCCTCGCCTTTGAACGGTTCGTCGAAACGGAATTCGTCGAGGCGAATTTCGGTCTGCGCCCGCAGGGTGATCAGCGAGCCATCGCGAAAGCGTACCTGGGCCTTGGCCTCGGGACCGGTTCTCAGGGATTCACCGGGGAAGAAGGGCGAGCGCCGTTTGAGCGGCCGCGTCTGCTGATTGGTCTGCACGGCTTCGACCGTCCCCGTGGCCATCAACACAAAACCGGCCGGCTCCACCGCCGATAGCTGAAACGAGGCCAACACCAGTATCAGCGCCAGTCCCGGTTTCAGATTTCGCTGCATGCGGTCAGCGTCCCTGTCAGTAATCAAAGCGCAAGCTGAGGTACTGCTGCGCGCGCTGGTAGGTATAGATGGGTAGGTTGGAGTCGTTGCGGGTGTGACTCAGCCCCATGCTAAAACGCCAGCGGGGATCAAAACGCCAGTGCCATGCCAAGGCGGCCTGGCGATAGTCATCCTCGCGCAGCTTGCCGAACAAGGGTTGGACGGCGTCGTGCTCCACCTGCTGGGCGCTGAGGGCGAGCTCAAAGTTGTGGGCGCTATGGGGACGCCAGGTGGCCACCAGACGCACGCCGCCATAGGCGCGGCCGAAGTATTCGCTGCCCGTGGTCTGGGGGGATTCATCGGCGTAATAGGCGCTAGCGCTCAGGCCGGTCTTGAGCATGGCGATGTCAGTGGAAACGGCGACGCCGGCGAGGGCCAGATCCACGTCGCGGGACTCCTGGCCGGCACTATAACGCTGCTGGGCCCACTGGCTGAACAGTACATAGCGGGTGCTGCGGTCGCCCAGACTCCATTCCACCCCCAGGCCGGCACTGGTGCGAGAATGATCGCCGTTAGCGTCGTGATATTGCAGGTATTGATACTGCAGCGGCAGGCGCAGGCTATGGCCTTTGGCCTGATAGACAAATCCGCCGCTGAGCCCCATCAGGCGCGTGTTGAAGAGATTGTAATGACTGTTCTGGCGCTCGTTGAGTGAGGCGGAGACGAAGTAGCCCATGTCCTTGCGCAGCAATTTGAGATAGCTGATGCCGGCATTCACCTCGGCGAATTCATCGCCCAACTCGCGGCTGGTCTCGCTCAGCTGCAATGCTGGAAAGATCACGGTGGCCACTGCCTGCTGCGTGGTGCCGCTGCTGATATTACTGTCGTAACCCAGCTTAAGCTCGGTGCTAACGTTCAGTTGGTGATCGCGCAGTTTGCGGCGCTCGGCCAGTTGCTCGAGAAAGCGTTGAATGTTCTCTTTCACCTGCGCGGGCGGGTCGCTGGCCAGCACGGTATTAAACAGCGACCGGGCTTGTTCGAAATTGCCCAGGGCGAAATAGGCGCGCGCCAACTCCAGCCGGGCGCGGTGATCCTGGGGCACGGCCGCCAGCGTCCGCTCCAGCGCGAACACGGCCTGCTGCGGATGCCCGCTTTCCAACGCCGCCAGACCAAAAAGAAAATCGAATTGAGGTTCGCCCGCCAGCTCCAGCTGCCGCTCCAGGGCTTGTTCATAGGCGACCTGATACTGACCCTGCGCCACCAACGCGGCGAGTGAGTCGGCGGCATACGCATGACCAATCATGCTCCCTGCCAGCACCAAGGCGCTCAGCGTCCTTAACCACACCTTCTGCGTCCACCTGATTTAATGAGACATACTTCAGGATTTATCGGCAAAGTACGGAATATCTCCATTGCCGCGCCCCGGCGGCGCAATGCTACAATCGGCGGCAATTCAAGCGGCTGTTTCTTTACAACAACAATCAGAATCTATGTTCGATATCTTCACCCAAATGGCCGCCCTGATCGCCTGCGGTGTGGCCTGGCGCATCTGGACCCCGCTGGGCATCCCCGCCGATACCTCGCGCACCTCGCTCACCGGCCTGGTGTACATCCTGCTGCTGCCGGCCTTGGTCCTGGACGTGCTGTGGAGTTCGCCCCTGGGGCTGGATTCGCTGCGCATCTCGGCCACTGCCGTCAGCGGCATTCTGGTCTGCATGCTGCTGGCCTGGCTGGTGTATCGCTATGGCTTTAAGCACTGCTCCAAACCCACCGCCGGGGCCTTGATCCTGGCGGCGGCCTTTCCCAACGCCACCTACATGGGGCTACCGGTGCTGGAACAACTGCTGGGACCTCAGGCGCGCTCGATCGCCATTCAGTACGACCTGTTCGCCTGCACCCCCATATTGCTGACCTTGGGCATTCTAGTGGCCTCGGCCCACGGTGAGCACCCGCATCAATCACGCCCCCTGGACACCTTGATGCGGGTCCCACCGCTATGGGCGGCCGTGATCGCGGTGGCACTCAATCTCGCCGGCGTGCCCATGCCCGAATGGTTGGACGAATGGCTGGGCATGCTGGGCATTGCCGTGATTCCGTTGATGTTGATCTCCCTGGGCATGAGTCTGCAATGGTCGGCCTGGCGCCGCCACACCCTGCCCCTGCTGCTGCCCGTGGTGCTGTTGCAGTTGGGCATCATGCCCCTGGTGGCCCTCTTTGTCGCAACGAATATCGGACTGGAGGGTACGACCCTGACCGGCACCATCCTCGAGGCCGCCCTGCCGAGCATGGTGCTGGGTCTGGTGCTATGCGACCGCTACGGCCTGCATACCAGCTTTTATGCCCTGGCGGTGACCGTCACCACCAGCGTCAGCCTGGTCACCATTCCACTCTGGTTTAGCTGGGCGAGTTAAGGAGCAATGGAACGCATGAATAACCTACAAAAACCCACCGTCGCCTTATGCCTGGGTCTCGCCGCCGGCATCCTACCCACGGCGGTCACAGCCAGCAGCGCGTATCCTTTCTATTTTGAACTGGAGTTCGAACAACAGCGCATCCCGCTGGAAGGGGGCACCCGCCTGGAAGCCAACAGCTTCGGCTTCAGCTATCGCGAGCACGTTACGCCATGGATTGGACTGGCGCTGCGTTTGGGACGTCTCGGAGCGGAGCATGAATACGACAGCACGGCGTTAAATTTCGACCCTTCCGGCTATTACGCCGGCCTGGGGTTCAATAGCCGCACCGCAGAACGTAACCGACTGCAGGCCGGGCTCGATCTGGAATACAACTACTACGACAGCCGCGAGGAAGTGGGCGGCGACACCCTGGAACTGGATTGGACCCAGGGCGAAGCACGCTTGTGGGCCAGCTTGCGCCTGGGCGGTGGCTTCAAATTCTACGGCTGTGTATTCGCTCTGAGCGTGGAGGCTGAGCAGGAATTAAAGGGTACGGCGGCTTCACAGCAAGACTTGGACAACCGCGATGACAGCGGCCAGTGCGCCGGTCTAATTCTGGAAACGGCGGATCGCGGCGTCGTCGGCATCGAGGCCAGCGGCGGTGCCCGCCAGGGCGGGCGCATCTATTTCGGAAAATATTTTTAGTCGCCGGCGGGCCTTAAAACGCCAAGCCAAATTTGAGGTTGTAAGACACGATCCCGCCCACCGAGTCGCGCTCCAAGGCCAGGTTGAACAACGGCGGATGAAGGGTCACACCGATGAAAGTGCGGGTCTCGGAAATGTCCACCGTCTGCAGGCCCGACCCCGCTTTGGGCGTGCTCTCAGCCCACACCCGGCCGATGCCGGCGTAGGGCGTCAGCATCAGTATTCCCTTGGAAATACTCACATCGACGCTTTGGCTGTCCAGCTCCAGCTGATCATCGGCATCCAGGGTGGTGAAACTGCCGCGCAGCGCCACCGCCGGCAAAGCCACATTGCCACTGATGATGGAATACTTGATCTCGGCGCCCCAGGCGTCGATGTTGGAATCGGGCACGGTGAAATAATAGCCGCCCACGTCGATGTCAAAGGGCAGGCCTTTTTGCACATACAGCTTAGGTATGATCAAGGTATCGATGGTGTCGCCCGAACTCATGGCCGCGGTCCAAGCGTCAGGGTGTTCCAGGTCGGTGGAGGTGACCGCCACGCCCACGTCGAAACCGATGACCCCAAGGGCTTCCGCCGAGGCGCCCGCCTTATAGCTGAAGGCGGCGGCCAGGTCCTGGGACAGGCCGTCGAACTGGCTTTGGTTAAGATTGCCGATGTTGTCCAGGTCATCCGCCGCCACCGCCGTTGCGGCCAGCGCCAATACACTTGCTGCCATCAATCTTTGCATGATTATTCTCCCCGACTAGCCACGACCCGCGCCCTGGGCTAAGCTGTCTGCACCCAAGAATTCGGCACACTATGCCACATTTAAGCAACTGGGAGATAGATCGGGATGAGCTATTACAAAGACAATTCGCAGTCCATCGGCAACACACCGCTGGTGCAAATCAACAATATCATCGGCGACACCCAGGCCACGGTGCTGGGCAAGATCGAAGGCCGTAATCCGGCCTATTCGGTCAAGTGTCGTATCGGCGCCTCCATGATCTGGGACGCCGAAGAGCGCGGCGTATTGCGCCCGGGCATGGAGATCATCGAACCCACCAGCGGCAATACCGGCATTGCCCTGGCCTTCGTCGCCGCCGCGCGCGGCTATCCCGTCACCCTGACCATGCCCGAAACCATGAGCGTGGAACGGCGCAAGGTGATGAAGGCCCTGGGCGCCACACTGGTACTGACCGAAGGCGCCAAGGGCATGCCCGGCGCCATTGCCCGGGCCGAAGAACTAGTGGCCCAGGATCCGGATAAATACTTCATGCCGCAGCAGTTCAGCAACCCGTCCAATCCCTCGATCCATGAAAAGACTACCGGCCCGGAAATCTGGCGCGACACCGACGGCAAGGTGGATGTCATCGTCGCCGGGGTCGGCACCGGTGGCACCATCACCGGCGTGTCACGCTATCTCAAGAAAACCCAGAACAAACAGATCATTTCGGTGGCGGTGGAGCCCGAGGCCAGCCCGGTAATTTCCCAGACTCTGGCCGGCAAGGAGGTCAAACCCGCGCCGCACAAGATCCAGGGCATCGGCGCCGGTTTCGTGCCCGCCAATCTGGATCTGGACTTGGTCGATCGCGTGGAAACAGTCAGCAACGAGGAGGCCATCGAATACGCCCGGCGCCTGGCCGCCGAAGAGGGTATTTTGGCCGGCATCTCCTGCGGTGCGGCGGTGGCCGTGGCCAGGCGCCTGGCGCTCGATCCCGAATTCGCCGGCAAGACCATTGTCACCATCCTGCCCGATTCGGGAGAACGCTATTTGTCGTCTATCTTGTTCCAGGATATCGAGGCGTAAAAAATGGGAATGGGTATTGGACCCATCCCCGCTTCTGTGCCTACAACGGAAACTATATTTGATTAAGCGTGGCGCACGATCGGCTGGATCATGGACCAAGACTCGGCGAACAGCGGTCCCGCCTCGTCGCCGATTGCGGTAATCTTTTCTTCATTCAAGCCGGTAATCTGCCAGGCCAACGCGTCGACTTGCGGCACGGGGCCGCTGTGGTCGGCAGGCAATTCGGCGCGATTCGCCATGACATTGGCGATGTGGACAATGGCCGCATCCAGACGCGCCTCTTCGGCTCTGCCGACATCGTGATGACAACCCACCGTCTCGCACAGCGCGGCGGGAATACTCCATTGCTGCAATAAGGCCTGGCCGACGTCAGCGTGATCGAAACCGAACAGTTCACGCTCCACCTGCGGCAACTCCCTCCCCTCTTGCTCGGACCGGCTCAGGGCCTGCTTGGCCTGCTCCGGCGCCCGGTTCATCATCACCAACATACCGACATCGTGCAGCAAACCGGCCACGAACAGGCGCTCGGCGTGCAGCACGTGACAGTGCGAGGCCACCAGCCGCGCCAGCACGCCGCAATACACACTGTGGCGCCAGAAACTGGCCATGTTGATTATTTCCACCGGAATCTGGGAGAAGGTACGCACCGCCGACAGGGCCAGCACCAAATAGCGCAGCTCGCGCTCCCCCACCACGGTGATGGCGCGGGAAATGCTGTTGACCTTGGAGGGAAAATTATAAAAAGCGCTGTTGGCCATACGCAGCAATTGGGCGGTCAGGGCGGTATCGCGACTGATCACCCGGCCGATGTCGGCCGCCGAACTGCGCGGATCGTCCACCAGCTCATTGACCCGGACACACACTTCGGGGAGTGAGGCGAGTTTGGCGATACCTTTGACGAGATCACTGGCTTGCTTGCTCATAGCTGCTCCTGGCCTGTAGCGAATGCTGTCGTGCTTAGGAAAATATCGGCCGAAAAACGGTATTTTTTAGCCCGGCGGCAAACACACTCAAGGCGTCTTCGCCGCGCCGGTCGCGCTCAAGAGGACACGGGGATCAGCGCATCCATGATGCACCATAGTGACGATCGACGTTCCTGTCGCACGGGGAAGACATCGAACGGGGTTAACCCGCCACCGGTTTGACCAAGGCGGCCGCCTGCTTGGCCCGGCTGAGCGCTTCGCCGACGCCTTCGCCGGCGGCCAGGGCCACGCCCATACGCCGTTTGACAAAGGCCTCGGGTTTGCCAAACAGACGGATCTCGCTGTGCGGCACTTGCAGCGCCTGCTCCAGTCCTGTGAAGGCGATGCCCGGCTGATCCAGGCCGCCGTAGATCACGGCGCTGGCAGCCGGATTGCGCAGCCGGGTGTCCACCGGCAGACCGAGGATGGCGCGGGCATGCAGTTCGAACTCGTTCTGATACTGGCTGGCCATGGTCACCATGCCGGTATCATGGGGCCGCGGGCTGACTTCACTGAACCAGACCTGATCCCCCTTGATGAACAGCTCCACGCCGAAGATGCCGCGACCGCCCAGATTGGCGGTGACTGCGGTCGCGATCCGGCGCGCCTGGTCCAGGGCCGCCGGGCTCATGCGCTGCGGCTGCCAGCTTTCCACATAGTCGCCCTGGGTTTGTACGTGGCCGATGGGGTCACAGAAATAGGTTTCGATTTCACCGTCGGCATTAACCGCACGCACCGTCAGCAGGGTGATTTCAAAATCGAAATCGATGACTGATTCAATAATCACACGACCGCCCTGGACGCGTCCGGCGGACAGGGCCCGATCCCAGGCCCCGGCCACATCCTCCGGACCCTCGACCAAGGATTGCCCCTTGCCCGAAGAGGACATCACCGGCTTCACCAAACAGGGATAACCGATGCCGCCGTCGACGGCCATTTTGAGCTGGTTGAGACTGGCGGCGAAGGCGTACTTGGAGGTGGGCAGCTCCAGCTCCTCGGCCGCCAGGCGGCGAATGCCCTCGCGATTCATCGTCAGCTGGGCGGCGCGGGCGGTGGGGATCACCTCGGCCAAACCTTCAGCCTCCATCTCGGCCAGGGTAGCGGTGGCGATGGCCTCGATCTCCGGCACCACCAGGTGGGGACGCTCCTGTTCGATCAGGCGACGCAGGGCGGCGCCGTCGGTCATGTCGATCACATGGCTGCGATGGGCCACCTGCTGCCCGGGGGCGTTGGCATAGCGATCGACGCCGATCACCTCCACGCCCAGCCGCTGCAGGGCGATGATCACCTCCTTGCCCAGCTCACCGCAGCCCAGCAGCATGACGCGCGTCGCGCCGGGTGACAAAGGGGTGCCGATTTTCATGCCCGCTTCCTCGCGTCGTTTGTCAGTGTTGGGATTGGGCAAGCAGCTCATCCAGCTCGCCGTCACGCTCCAGGGCGTAGAGCTCGTTGCAGCCGCCGATGGCCTGGCCGTCGATGAAGATCTGCGGCACGGTATAGGCCCCGGGGGCGCGCCGCATCATTTCCTGCCTCAGCTCCGGCGCAGCGTCGACCGCGTATTCCACATAGTCGACGCCCTTATCTTCGAGCAGCTGCTTGGCGTGGACGCAATAGCCGCAATAGCGCCGGGTATAGATCTCCACCTTGGCAGTGCCGGACTGGACGGCTTGATCAGTCGGGGGCATACATCCACCTGAATATTGAACGGGGTCCTGCACGTTATCAGGTTGCGCTAAGGGCTTCAACAGACCCGCCGAAACCAACAAAAACCGGCGCATTTCCCCTAAATAAGCATTTGTTTCGGCCGATAAAATCCGTGTCCCAATACAAGAAAGACACATGGATTCTGACGCCATCAAACACCTTTCCATCCTGATTGTCGAGCCGTCGATCACATCCACGCGCTTTATCGAGGACCAGCTCAAACGCCTCGACGTGCGCAATATCGACTGTTGCGAGAGCGGCGCCGAGGCCCTGGCCAGCATGCGCAAATCGCCGCCCGACCTGGTGGCCAGCTCCATGTATTTACCGGACATGACCGCCACGGGCTTAATTGAAACCATGCGTGGCGATGCCGCACTCGAGGATATCTCCTTCATGCTGGTGTCCACCGAGACCGCCTTCGCCAAACTTGACCCAATCCGGCAGGCGGGCATTGTCGCCATCCTGCCCAAGCCCTTTTCCAGCGCCGATCTGCGCAAGGCGCTGGTGGGCACCACCCGTTTCATGGACTGCCCCAGCCCCGCGCTCGGCAAAGACGAATTGGAAGAGCTGAAAGTACTAGTGGTCGACGACAGTCCCCTGGCGCGCAAACACATCCGCCGGGTGCTGAGCGCCCTGGGCATCAAACAGATCACCGAGGCGGAGAACGGTTTGGAGGCGGTGGAAATCCTGGACCATAGCCTCTTCGACCTGGTCTTTACGGATTACAACATGCCGGAGATGGACGGTGAGAAACTGACCCGCCATATCCGCGGGAAGAGTCTGCAGCGCAGCATCCCCATCCTGATGGTCACCAGTGAGGAAAACGGCAGACGCCTGGCGGCGGTACAGCAGGCCGGCGTCTCCGGCATTTGCGACAAGCCGTTCGATACCGATACGATCATGAAGATGATCCGCAGCCTGCGCGCCGAACAACGCCGGCTGAGCTGAAACGCCCCAACGGCAGGACGCCGGGCCGTGTTTTTACCACCGTTTGTGGTGAAAATGCCGGGCTAGCGAATCCCGGACACAATCAAGGCGCGCCGAATCTGGCGGGTGGCGCTCTGCATATCCAGCACCGCCCTCGCATAGTCGCCCTGGTCGGCCCCTTGGTCGGCGTCCATTCTGAATTTTTTTCCCTTTTCCACCAAGCCATTGACTAATTGCACGGACTCTTTGGTGGGGCGCATGCGCTCCTTGGCCAAGGGCACCAACTCCTCGAAGTTGCGGTAGCGCGCCAGTTCATATTGGTATTGCTCCGCCTCGGTGGCGAAACTGCCGCTCTGTCGCGCGGCGTGCTGTTCAAGCATGCCGACCAGGGCC
This sequence comes from Candidatus Tenderia electrophaga, assembly GCA_001447805.1. Classification (NCBI taxonomy): domain Bacteria; kingdom Pseudomonadati; phylum Pseudomonadota; class Gammaproteobacteria; order Tenderiales (SeqCode); family Tenderiaceae (SeqCode); genus Tenderia (SeqCode); species Tenderia electrophaga (SeqCode). Next base: position 429,567 of record CP013099.1, on the reverse strand, counting down.
GTCATCATAATTTCCTTGGCCTTGACCAGGACCTCCCCGGCCGCCTTGTAATTGCCCTTGGCCGCCAACTCCATCGCCCCGTCCTCCATCTGCTGTAGCTGTTCAGGAGTGGCCTTATTATCGAGGCCCATGGCGGCAGTATTGGCGCCTCGACCCAACCTCGTCTCGTAGATGACTTTATACTCTCTAAAATCTTCGAGAAGCTTGGTGAAGCCGGCCTGCTGCTCAAGCCCTGTAGTCGCCGCCAGGACATTGCCGGATAAGAGCATGGACAATAACAACAGCACCACGCCTTTGCGCAAACGTTTCATGTTTCATCCTCCCCAACAAAGACGGCCACCCGAATCAATCAGACCTGCATGGGCAACCACAGTTAGCACCCGTTGTCCAACCGCAGCATAGACGCACGCGGCCACGACTGGCCTACCATCGCCCCGACGCCTGCAAAACCAGGATAGCAATCGATACAGCGACGATAAAATCAGACCGGCGCATATATCATAGCCTACGCCATTAAACGGCGCGTGCTCGCACCACCACTTCACCCAGCGCCTTGCCGTAAGGACATACGGCATCGCCCCCAGGCGACGTTACATCAGCGCCAAACCAGGCTCATCAAATGCCGCCAATTGCTCACGCAGGGAGAGTATCTGTTCTTCCCAGTAACGCGGCTGCTCAAACCAGGGAAAGGCCGCCGGGAAAGCGGGATCGCGCCAACGGCGCGCCAGCCAGGCGGAGTAATGCATTATGCGCATGGCGCGCAAGGGTTCGACCAGACTTAACTCAGATGGATCGAATTCGGCAAACTGCTCATACCCTTCCATCAAAAGACTCAACTGCCGCTGCTGCTCGGAGTGGTGGCCGCACAGGAACATCCACAGGTCCTGCATCACCGGGCCACTGAGGCAGTCGTCCAGATCGACGAAGATCGGCCCCTTGTCGGTCCACATGATGTTGCCGACGTGGCAGTCACCGTGCAGGCGCTGGTAGCGCAGATCATAGGCGGACTCGAAGACCGAACGCAGGCGTACGACCACATCTTCGGCGACGCTGCGATAGGCGGCCTGCAGGGCCTCGGGCACGAAGCCGTGTTCCAGCACATATTGATACGAGCTGACCGCCATGCGCTCCACCTCGATGCGCGGGCGATGCTGGAAGCGGGCGGCGCGGCCGACCATGTGGATACGCGCCAGGTAGCGTCCCAGCCGACGCAGGTGGTCGTCGTTATCCAGTTCGGCATGGCGGCCGCCGACACTCTCGAACAGGGCGAAACGGTAGTCCTGATAGCGGAACAGGGTGTCGCCGTGCTCGTTGCGCAACGGCGCGGCCACCGGCACCTCGTTGTCCACCAGCTCGTGGCTGAAGGCGTGCTCTTCGAAGATGGCGGCGTCATCCCAGCGCTGCGGGCGGTAGAACTTGACCACCAGGTTCGGCGCATCTTCGAGGCCGATCTGATATACGCGGTTTTCGTAGCTGTTCAAGGCCAGCAAACGCCCGTTGCAGAGCCAGCCCTGGCTTTCCACGGCGTCGAGCACCACATCGGGCTCGAGCCCGGCATAAGGTTGAAGGGATTCAGACATGCGGCGATTGTATGCCAATCAGCGCCGCAGGGCATCAAGCGCGTCGATCGGGCAGATCTTGCTGCGCTTCTCCCCCGCCGTTAGCTGGTAAGCCAGCACCGGCGCCTTGACGCCTTTGATCTGCAATTCCAGCGGCTCGGAAAAGCGCAGCTGCGGCTCGTCCTGCACCTGCCGGCGCAGCGCCTCGGAAACCACCACTGACAGGGCGCGGGCATGGCCGCACAGGCGCGCCGCCAGATTGACCGTGGGGCCGATAACGGTGTAATCGAGCTGCTTTTCCATGCCTATATTGCCGATCATGACCTCGCCGCAATGGATACCGATGCCAACCTGGTACAGGGCGGCGGCGTCGCCGCTGGCCTTGAGACAGGCCTGCTCGATGATTTTGAGGGCGCAGAGACAGCTGTTGAGTGCCATCCCGGGACCGTCGAACACGGCCATGACGCCGTCGCCGCTGAACTTGTCGATATAACCGCCACAGCGGTAGACACACTTCACCTGGGCATTGAGATGCTCGCTCAGGATAGCGAACAAGCTCTCCGGCTCCATCTCTTGTGACAGCTGAGTAAAACTGCGCAGGTCGGTGAACAGCACGCAAACTTCGCGCCGTTCCGGTTTCAACACCTGACCGTTACGCGCCTGTTGCTCCGCCATGCGCCGGGTGCGGGCATCCACGTAACGATCCAGGTTGTTGCGCAACAAGTGCAGTTGGCGTGCATCTTCACGGCGCTGTAGATGGGTACGCAGGCGCGCCTGCAGCACCGCTGGCGACACCGGCTTGGCGATAATATCATCGCCGCCCACATCGAAGGCATGCCGGCCGATCTCCGCCTCGGGCAGCGAGGTCACGAACAACACCGGTGCGTACTCGAAGCGCTCCATCTGGCGCAGGCGGCGGCACAGCTCCATACCGTCCATGCCGGCCAGGTGGATATCGAGCAGAAACAGGTCCACATGCTCATCGGCCACCAGCAGCAAGGCACCTTCGCCATCCGTCGCCTCGAGCACCTCCATGCCGAAACCGGACAACATGCGGCGCAGGGACTTACGCACGGTGGACATATCGTCCACCAGCAATACGCGCTTGCTTGTCAGCACATCCTGCATTGTTACAGAATCGCCAGTACCGCCTCCGGCGGCCGACCGACGGCGGCCCTGTCGCCCTTGACGACGATGGGGCGCTCAATCAGTTTGGGGGTCTCGACCATGGCGGCGATCAGCTGATCCCGGCTCAGGGACTCGTCATCGAGGCCCAGCGCCGTATATTCCGGCTCTTTGCGCCGCATCAGCTGGCGTGGTGTCAGATCGAGCATAGTCAGGATTTGCTTCAGGCGGGTCTTCGAGGGCGGCGTCTTGAGATACTCGATCACCTCCAGCTCAATGCCTTGGTCCTGCAACAACTGCAGGGTCTGACGTGATTTGCTGCAGCGTGGATGGTGGTAAATGACAACACTCATGCAAGGTCTCCATAGCCAGCTGGTTTTCGGCTCGGCCGTGCGCGGCACAATTCCCATATATTTTTAAGGAATAACCTGGCGCAACAACGGGATATTCGGGCCGCCCGGATTTGCGCTAAAATAACGCCCATGAGCCAAAAATATCACAATCAAATCGAAGTTGCCGCCGAGGCCTTTTACATCGAAGAACAGTCGGAACCGGAAACCGATCGTTTTGTCTTCGCCTACATCATTACCATCAACAACACCGGCAAGGCGCCGGCCCGGCTGACTCATCGCCACTGGCATATCACCGATGCCAACGGCAAGGTCGAAGAGGTTCACGGCGAAGGGGTGATCGGCAAACAGCCCTATCTCAAACCCGGCGAAAGTTTTCAGTACAGCAGTGGCACTATTTTGAAAACACCCGTCGGCGCCATGCAAGGCTATTACGACATGGCCTGCGACGACGGCAGCCACTTCAAGGCCACCGTCGAACCCTTCACCCTGTCGGTGCCCGGCAGCTTGAACTGACGGGCAGCGCTAAAGAATTTAATCAGTCCTATAGAGTAATAGACCACGCTCTGCGGCGTGGTCTATGTCTGTTTATTTGGCGACCGCCTGGACCGCGGACGCGTTGTAGAGATGTACATCGCGTTGCGGATAGGGAATGGAAATACCCTCGCGATCAAAGGCCAGCTTGACCTTCTCCTGCATATCGAAATGCAGCGGCCAGTAATCGCCCCCGTTGACCCACGCGCGCGCCAACAAAATAATGGCGCTATCCGCCTGTTCGGCAACAAAGATGTCGACCGTCTTATCCTCCTTCAACACCCGTTCGTCGCCCTCAAGCAGATCGCGCAGCATACCCTTGGCCTTGAGTATATCGTCGTCATAGCCGATGCCAAACTTCAAATCAAGCCGCCGGGTGGGCTCAGCAGTGATGTTCTTGATCGTACCGTTGGACAAGGCGCCGTTGGGGATAATGATGCGCTGGTTGTCACCGGTTTTGAGCACGGTATTGAAAATCTGGATTTCGGCCACCCCCCCTACAAAGCCCTGCGCCTCGATCCAGTCGCCCACTTTAAATGGCTTGAGCAGCAATATGATGACCCCGCCGGCGAAGTTGGCCAGACTGCCTTGCAACGCCAGGCCGATGGCCAGACCGGCGGCGCCCAGCACGGCGATAAACGATGTGGTGGCGATCCCCACCATGGAGGCCACACTGATCACCAACAGCACCTTCAGCAACACACCGACCAAGCCGGCGAGAAAATGACGCAAGGTATCTTCGACCTTGGCGCGCGTCATGCCCTTGTCGAAGCCCTTCACGAACATCTTGATTGCGAACAGACCGATAATCAGGGTCAGTATGGCCAGCACCAGCTTCGGGCCGTATACCATGCCAAGTTCGATGGCCTGATCGTAATACTTTTCCATGTTTTCCAGTTCGTCCATCTGATCACCCTTTATTGGTTTTTTAAGGTTTACAGGTCCAGCGAGACCGCGTCCGTTACCACGGCGAAGTATACCTACCGCCCCTGCACTCGGCCAATCACGGCATTGTGAACTCGTGTTAAAACCGAGCAACGCGCAGCCACACGCGCGGCGGCACGGTCTGCCTCGACATGCATCGCCGGGCACCGGCAAACACCCCAAGCCCCCGTACCTGAGAGTATACGCCGCCGCGCGTTTTCCCGATATCGCAATGGAATGACTAAATAACTTGTGCGAACTGTTGCTTGAGGCGTTTCACCGACACCGGCATTTTGGTGCCCAGGGTTTGGGCGAACAGGGAGACGCGCAGCTCTTCGATCATCCAGCGGTACTGCGTCAACGTCGGATCGACAATACCCTGCTGCCGATGGATTTCGCGCCGTTCAAGATAGGCCTGCCACAGCGGCTTCAGCTCCTGGGTGGCGGCCCGGTCGCGCGCCGCAGCGCCGCTGCCCAGTTTCTCCAGGCGCAGATTGACCGCCTTGAGATAGCGCGGGTATTCACGCAGCCATTCGGCCGGAGTGTGTTGAATAAAGCGGGGATAGATAAGATGGGCCAGCTGCTCTTGTATATCCGGCACGGCGTGCAGCCAGGCCGGTGACAGATTGCCCTTGAGGGTTTTGTTCAAGCGGTGGTGTTCGGCCAGGATGTCGTTCACCAAGGTACACAGCTCGTTGGCGACATTCATCAGCGCCTGCCGGCCGTGTTCCAGCGCTTGCTTAAACGCCTGTTCGTCGCGGGGCAGATCCGCGCCAAAAAAGGTCTGATCGATCACGGCGTCCACCAGGTCGTTTTGCAGCTGTTCACACTTGCCCGTGGGCGCGTAGTAGAGACACATCTGCTTCAGATTGGGCAGGTGCTTTCGCAGATACTTGATCTTGTCCGGCAAGGCGAACATTACCAGACGGCGCAACGCCTGACCGGTTTCGCGTTCGGCCTGCTGTTCGGTGTCGCGCAGCTTGATGGCGACATTCTCCTTATTGTCGACAAGTGCAGGATAACCGCGCAGCTGCACGCCGTTACGCTCGAACTCGATCTGCTGCGGCAGCTCGCCGAAACCCCACGTAGTGATGCCTTCACGCTCGCCCTCCCACACCGGCACGGCGGCGAAACTCTGTTGCGCCTCGCCTTTGAGCTGTTGTTGCAGCTGCACCAGATCGCGCCCCATGGCGACCACCTCACCCTGATCGTCCACCACCTTGAAGTTCATCAGCATGTGCGGGGTCAACTTGTCCAGATCCCAATCGACCCTGGTGACTTTGACGCCGGTCATTTTGAACAACTGTTGCTGTAACGCCTCCAGCAAAGCGTCGTCCGACGGCGCCAACACATGCAGGCAGGCGTCGGCAAAGTTGGGTACCGGCACGAAGTTGCGCCGCAGGGACTTGGGCAAAGACTTGATTAACTGACACAGCTTGTCATGCAGCAGACCGGGCACCAGCCACTCGAAGCGTTGCGGTGTTAACAGATTCAAGGCCGGCAGCGGCACGCTAACGGTGACACCGTCTTGTGCGTGACCGGGCTCGAAGTGATAACTCAATGGCAATGACATGCCGGCCACCTCCAGGGTGTCGGGAAATTGCGCCGCGGTCACATCACCGGCGCCGTGCAGCATCAAATCCTGTTTATTCAGAAACAGCCGTTGCGGCTCTTTCCGCTCGGCCTGCTTGCGCCACTTTTCAAAGCGGCGGCCGTCGCAGACATCTTCGGGAATGCGTTTGTCGTAAAACTCGAACAGCGCCTGGTCGTCCACCAACACATCGCGACGGCGCGACTTGGCCTCCAGCGCCTCGACCTCTTCCACCAATTCACGGTTGTGTTGAAAGAACGGCGCGCAGGTGTTGAAGTCACCCTCCACCAACGCGCCGCGGATGAACAACTCGCGCGCCTCGGCCGGATTGATCTTATGGTAGTGAACCTTGCGTTTAGGGTTAACGATCAAGCCGTACAGCGTCAGCCGTTCGTAGGCCATCACCGCCGCGGCCTTTTTTTCCCAGTGGGGATCAAACCAACTGCGCTTGCACAACTCCCCGGCCACCTGTTCCAGCCACTCGGCTTCGATCTTGGCCACGCTGCGGGCGTACATGCGCGTCGTCTCCACCAGCTCCGCCGCCACGATCCACTTGGGCTGTTTCTTGAACAGCGCCGAGCCGGGAAAGATATTGAGCTTGATGCCGCGCGCGCCCACATACTCCTGTTTGTCGTTTTTGTTGGCGATATTACCCAATAATCCGGCCAGCAAGGCGCGATGGATCTGTGCGTAATCGGCGGCCTGTTGATTGAGTTTGCCGCCCTGTTCGGTGGCCAGGCATTTCAGCTGGACATACACGTCATGCCATTCGCGCATGCGCAGGTAGGAGATGTAATTTTCCTTGCACCATTTGCGCAATTTGTTATTGCTGAGGTGGTGCGCCTGTTCGTGATAGGCGCGCCACAGATTGAGATAGGCGATGAAGTCGGAGTCCTTGTCTTTGAACTGGGCGTGTTTTTCGTCGGCGGCCTGTTGTTTTTCGTGGGGCCGTTCGCGCGGCTCCTGCACGCTCAAGGCGCTGGCGATGACCAACACTTCACTGAGGCAGTTTTCATCCCGCCCCGCCAGCACCATGCGCGCCAGGCGCGGATCCACCGGCAGCTTGGCCAGATGGCGACCGGTTGGGGTCAGCTGTTTGTTGCGGGTTAATGCTCCGAGCTCTTCCAGAAGTTTGTAGCCGTCGCCGATCATGCGTTGCTCGGGCGCCTCGACAAAGGGGAATTGTTCGATATCGCCCAGCTTGAGCGCTTTCATCTGCAGGATGACGGCGGCCAGATTGCTGCGTTTGATCTCCGGCTCAGTAAACTCAGGCCGTAAGTTGAAATCATCTTCCGCATAGAGCCGGATGCAGATGCCGGGGCCGACGCGGCCGCAACGCCCGGCACGCTGATTGGCCGAGGCCTGGGAGATCTTTTCAATAGGCAGGCGCTGCACCTTGGTGCGATGACTGTAACGACTGATACGCACCAGGCCCGGGTCGATGACATAACGAATACCGGGCACGGTGAGCGAGGTTTCGGCCACATTGGTGGCGAGCACAATGCGTCTGCCTTTGTGGGGTTGAAACACGCGATTCTGTTCGGCGGCGGACAAGCGCGCATAAAGCGGCAAAATTTCAGTATGGGGCGGATGATGTTTGCGCAGGCTCTCGGCGGTTTCGCGAATCTCGCGCTCGCCCGGCAGAAAGATCAGCACATCGTCCCGCCCTTCAGCGGCCAGTTCATCCACCGCATCGCGAATGGCCTGTTGCAGGTCGCGATCCTGTGTATCTTCGTCTTCGGCCTGCAGCGGGCGATAGCGCATCTCCACCGGATAGGTGCGGCCGGAGACCTGGATGATGGGGGCATCGTCAAAGTGCTGGGCAAAGCGCTCGGTATCGATGGTGGCCGAGGTGATGATGATTTTCAGCGTCGGCCGCTTGGGCAGCAGCTGTTTCAGATAACCGAGCAGAAAGTCGATGTTGAGGCTGCGCTCGTGCGCCTCGTCGATGATGAGCGTATCGTATTGATTGAGAAAACGGTCGGCCTGACTCTCGGCCAGCAGGATGCCGTCGGTCATGAGTTTGATGTAGCTCTCCGGGCGAGTGCGGTCGGAGAAACGCACTTTATAACCCACCGCGTAGCCCAGTTCGCTCTCCAATTCCGTGGCGATGCGTGTCGCCACGCTGCGTGCGGCCAGGCGACGCGGCTGGGTGTGGCCGATCAGGCCGTCGATACCGCGCCCGGCGTCGAGGCAGATCTTGGGCAATTGGGTGGTCTTGCCCGAGCCGGTTTCGCCGGCGACGATAATCACCTGATGGTCGCGCAGCGCGGCGATGATCTCGTCACGCCGCTGACTGACCGGCAGCGCGTCCGGATAGGTCGGTACAGGCAGCTTGTCGCGGCGGCATTGCCGTTTGTGCACCGAGGCCTCGATGTCCGCCGCCAAGCGCGTAAGCCCGGCCTGATCGTCCCGCTGCAGGCGTTGCAGCCGACGCCGCAACCGCCGGCGATCGACCAACAGGCAGTCGTCGATTGATTTGGATAGGGTTTTCGGGTCGAACTTCACAATACTGTCTCGGAAAACTTACTATAGTGCGGGTGACGCGGCCAGGGAGGCGACATGTCAGCCATCAACCAGACGGATTGTACCAACATCCTCAAATACCACGTGCAGAGCCTGGCCGGCGAGATCGGCGAGCGCCATACCGGCAGGCACCACGCCTTACAACAGGCGGCCGATTATATCAGCCGCCAATGGCTGGCCATGGGCTACGAGGTCGAGCGCCAGGCGTTTAAGGCACGGGGCAAGGATGTTGAAAATCTTCAGGTGACGCGGCGCGGCGTCAAATCCCCCGATGACATCATTTTGGTGTGCGCCCACTACGACAGCGCCAAGGACTGTCCCGGCGCCAACGACAACGCCTCCGGCATCGCCGCCCTGCTGGAGTTATCGCGCTATTTTGCGCGCGTCGATCCGGACCGGAGCGTGCGCTTTGTGGCACTGACCAATGAGAAACCACCGTTCCATGGCACCGAAAAGTCGGGCAGCTGGATCTACGCCCACCAGGCTCGCCAGCGGAGTGACAACATTCGCAGCGCGGTGATTCTTGAATCACTGGGATATTATAACAACACCCTTGGCAGCCAACTCTATCCCGCACTGATGGGCGCGTTTTATCCCAAGCAGGCCAACTTTGTCGCCATGACCTCGAACCTGGCGTCCATGCGCACCATGCACCGCTTTGCCCGGTGCTTCAAGAAACATTGCAGCCTGCTATGCGAGCCGATGATCGCACCTAACTTTTTGCCTTGGGTCAAGTGGAGCGACAACAGCCCTTTCTGGCTCAACGGCTATCATGCTTTTATGGTGTCGGACACCTCGCTTTACCGCTATCCGTTTTATAACTCGCCGCGTGATACGCCGGAAAAGATCGATTACCAATGCCTGACCTTTGTCACCGTCGGCCTGGCGGAAACACTGGAGGCGTATGCAAAACAGAGGTCAAAAAATCCCGACCGGGTTACCCCGGTCGGGTCTTAGCGCCTCTTCATTTTAAGAAACGGAGACTTTATGGCGCTTGGAAGCCACCACCTTGGGCGCGGTCAGCTCCAGCACGCCGTCCTTGAACTCGGCCTTGGCCTTGGCGCCGTCCACCTCCGCCGGTAGGGCGAGGGTACGAACGAATTCACCGCTGCTCGTTTCACGGCGGTAGTATTCGCCCTCCTCTTCCTTGCGCTCGTGCTTGGTGCTGGCGCGAATGGTGACGCTGTCATCAGAGACCGAGATGTCCAGATCCTCTTTTTTCACGCCCGGCAGTTCGGCCTTGATGACCACCTCTTTATCGCGGTTGATGACATCCACCTTGGGGGTACGTCCCTCGAAGGGTGCGGGCAGGTTGCCCCAATCCATCTCAAAGGGCCGCATAAAACGACGCGGCCAGGATTGGCCGAAAAAGGTCTCGAACATGCGCTCCATATCCTCGAACGGAGACAGGCCGCGCCCGGCGCCGCTTTGCAATTCCTGACCGCCTGATTTAGCCACATCTTTCTTTTCGCTTTTGGCCATAGTCACCTCCTGAATGTGTTGTGACGATTCACCTTGTTAATAACTTTGGTACATCGCCACACGAATTCAAGGGGCTTCTTCATTGCGAGCGAAAAATTTATCGCCCCAGTTGTGCAGCGCCAGGCCCAACAGGATGCAGGCGGCCCCGGCGATCACCTCGGGCTGCAGCGGCTCATGGTTGAGCCAGTGCCCCAGGCTCAAGGCCAATACCGGGGTAATCAGCGTCAACAAGGCAATGGCGTTGGCGGAGACGTGCTTGAGCGCATAATAAAAGGCAACAAACCCCACCACCGATCCCATCACCCCCAGATAGACAATCGCCGATACGGTCTTCTCCGATACGGCGGTGGGCAGATGGCCGTCGAACAGCAACCAAGTGATCACATACAACGGCACCGCCACCATGAGTCCGCCGCCGGTCACCGACAGGGCGTGCAGATCGGCACCGATCTGCTTGATGCGCACCATGCTCAGGGCGTGGATGGTGGCCGATGCCAACACCGCAGCGATCCCCAACGCAGCCGCGGCGCTGACCCTGTCCTGCGGTTGAAAGATGACCAGTAAACCGGCGAACCCCAGCAGCGCACCGAGCAGTTTGTCCGGCTGCCACAGGGAGTGGCCCAACACCAAGGCGGCGACGAAGAAGGTAACCATGGGCAACAGGCCGTACACCACCGATACCAGCCCGGAGCTGATGTATTGCGCACCCCAATAGACACACATCATGGCGCCGTACAGCCCCAGCCCGGAGGCGAGATAGGTGTGACGCGCATCACGGTGCCAGTGAAACGGCACGCGCAGCAGGGCGATGAGGGCGACACAGATCGCTGCGCCGAGCACCATGCGTGCGGTCAGGCCGAACAGAAAACCGGCCTCTTCGCTGCTCCACTTGATGGCCAGCGGCGTGGTGGCCCAAATCAGAATAATGCCCGTAAACGCGGCGGGTACCGACATGATTTCACCTGTTTATTTTCACATGCCCATAACGAAAAAGGCCGCAGATTTTTTGCAAATCTGCGGCCTTTCAGAAAACTGCTGATTAAATTACGTTACCACCAATCAAGCTCTCCAAAGCGCGCAGACGCCGGTGCGTGCAGTCGCAGCCACACACATACGCGTGCCATCACGTTTTGTTTTGCCTTGAAGTCGATCATGGTTTTTAATTTGCATTCATTCAGCGGGCACTGTCAAGCCCTATTTGACGACGGGGTGCTTGATGCGCGGCCAATAGCTGTCGAAATCAAACGCCGGACTGTGTTTTTGCACATGGCACTGGGCGCACATGCGCTCGGGTTGCCAATCTTGATTGGCCAACGGTTCGACACCCGCCGACTCGGCATGGGCACGCCCGGCGCCGTGGCAATTCTCACACTGCACATTCATCAGGTGCGGCGTGGCGTCGGTGTCGATAAATCCGCCCGCCTGTTCGAAGCCAACGGTATGGCATTTGATGCAGGCGGGATCGAAGGCCTTGTTGACCTGTTCGAGCTTGTAAAAGGCGTCGCTGTGCAGGCTCTCGCGCCAGATGTCATGGGTCTGCTGATGGCAGTTTTGGCAGCGCTCTGCGCCAACGAAGGGGCTTTCGCCCGAGCTCATGGCCTTGCGCAGTTTGACCCGTTCGAGATAGGCCGCCTTGACCGTGGCATTGTATTCCTCGTACCAGGCCAGCAAGGCCGGATCGTCTGCCACCGCCGGCGGCATGGAGATGACCCGGTGCTGGAAGTCCGCGATGCGTCCCTGTTCGTTCAGGCTGAGGGTCAGCTGCCCCAGGCGCATGCCGCGGGAGCCCGGCTGCAGCACCAGCGTACCGTCGCGCATGTGCGGCTGGCCGAATTCTTCGTAGGCGGCGCGGATTAGCAGGATATCGACATATTGCAGCGGCAGGGCCCGGGCCTGCTCCATCGTTAACGTGGTGGAGAGCACGGTAAGGCCTCGCTGCTGTGCCTGTTGCAGTCGGGCCGCGAGGCCGTCCAAGTCATCACTGACCGGTTTGTGTTCACCCTGCATGGCGGCTTGGGGCGATTGGGCGGGATCCATCCAGGCGAAGAAGAACAGTGTATGTCCGTCGCGCTTGATCTGTTTGGCGTCGGCAAATGCGTCGCCGGACCAATTGCTGGCCACCCAGGGCAGGCCGCGGTCGCGCACAAATTCCACCCCGTAGGCCAGATCGTTCCACTGCAGCGCGACGGCATCGTAGTCCAAGGTCGCAAACCCCTTGAGGATGTATTCGCCGGTGAGCTTGTCCTGCGGCACCATGCTGACCACCATGCCGCCGCCGGACAGGGCGAACAGGCCCGGATGTTCGTCGCGCAGCTTTTTCAAGGTCGTGGAGTGCCGCAGGATACCGCCGGAATTGCCTTCGATGCTGCAGCCGCAGGGCTCCAGTTCACCGTCGATATTGCCGGAGTAGACGATGTGCAGTGTGTCATCCTGGGCCCAAACCAGCGTGGGCAACAGCAGCGTCAGCCATAACAGTTTCAATATCTTAGTTCTCACGCGCTGTCGCCTCCTCGGCTTTGGCCTGGTCCCACAATGTTTCCATCTCTTCCAGAGACAGCCGCGCCAGGGTTTGGTTCTGCTGCCGCGCCAGTTGCTCAACGCGGCGAAAGCGGTTTTCGAAGCGGCGGTTGACGCCGCGCACCGCCGTTTCCGGCTCGACGCCGGCATGGCGGCCGAGATTGACACAGGCGAAGATCAGGTCGCCGACCTCGTGCGCCAGTTTGTCCGGATCGGCGCCGTTGGCCATCACCTCGCGCACTTCGGCCAGCTCCTCTTCGATCTTGGCCAGCACCGGCTCCACATCGGGCCAGTCGAAGCCGACTCGGGCGGCGCGGCGCTGCAGTTTCATGGCGCGCATTAGCCCCGGCAGGGCCTGCGGGACGTTGTCCAGCACACTCGGGTCACGCTGTTCAGCGGCGGCCTTGGCGTGGCGTTCGCGCGCTTTGTGTTGCTCCCATGCACTGGTTTGGGCCTCGGCGTCGGCAATATCCGCATCGGCGAAGACGTGGGGGTGACGCTGCACCAGTTTGTCGCCGATCTCTTGGGCGACGTCGGCAAAGTCGAACTCGCCCGCCTCTTTGGCCATCTGGGCGTAGAAGACGATCTGGAACAGCAGATCACCCAGCTCTTCGCGCAGGGCGGCCATGTCGTTCTGTTCGATGGCCTCGGCCACTTCGTAGACCTCTTCCAGGGTGTAGGGCAGGATGGTGCGATAGGTCTGCTGCCGGTCCCACGGACAGCCACGCTGCGGATCACGCAGGGCGGCCATCACCTCAAGCAGGCGCTGCATCTGATTCATTGATTCACCTTGATGGATTATTGAAGCTTATCGATGGCAACGAACTTATTGTTGTCATCGAATTCAATCACGAACTCGCCGTGAATGCCATCGTGGCGTACATACGGGCGTAGGATATGGGCGGGGAATTCGATGCTCAGGCCGTTGCGCGTCGTGGCCACGACAGTGCTTGCAGCCCCGCTGTAGAATTTCAAATACTCGTCGGCGGAGATATGCAGAATGACGTGTAGTTTGCGACTGGCCACGCGTGCAAATGAATACAATCAGCTCTTGAGGTAATCGATCAGCACACCGCTGGTCTGGCGCAGACGTAGGCTCATCAGCGTGGCCATTTTGCGGATCATCTTCAAGGCCACTTCGGGCTGTTCGGCGACGACCTGCTCGAAGCGGCTCTTGGTCAGCAGCAGCAGCACGGCGGGCTCCACCACCCGGGCGGTGGCGGAATGGGGCAGACCGTCGAGCAGCGACATTTCGCCGATGGTCTTGCCCGCCCTGACAGTGGCGATCTTCCTGCTTTCACCGTAATCGGCGGTCTGTTTCAAAATATCCAGCCGGCCCTGAGCGACGATGAACATGTAACTCTCGCGCATGCCTTCGTGCAAGACTTCGGCGCCCACCGGGGCGTTATAGGCCTGCACATACCCGGCGAAGATATCCACCTCCTGGCGCGTCATGTCCCGGAACATATCGGCCCGTTCCAACATATCGCCGATCTTTGCGCTGAAGGTGGTGCCGGAACCCAGCAGTTCCAGACCATCAAAGGGGTTTTTTTCGATTGCCATTCCGTGTCTCACGCCGCCGATTGCCCTGTCATGCCTTTATTATCCTGCAGCGTGGGGGATTACTTTAATTTAATCAACACTATTGCCGGCGGTCGGCGCTCAGGGCGAGATTGCCTCATCGTTCAGGATCTGATCAATCAAGGGCACAAAGGCGACCGGCAAGATGCTTTTGACCGTGATCTCGCCCCCGGCGTCCTTGCGCACCAGCCTCAGATCCTGGCCGTAGTAACGCGCGCCTACCGGCACGACCAATCTGCCACCCGGCGCCAGTTGTTCCACCAGCGCCGCGGGAATCCGTTCGGGCGCGGCGGCCACCAGGATGGCGTCGAAGGGCGCGTATTGCGGCAAGCCCGCGAAAGCATTGCCCCAGGCGACCTCGACATTGTTGTAACCGAGGTGCCGCAGGCGTTGTCGGGCCTCCCGCGCCAAGGCCGCGACATTCTCCAGGCCGTAGACCTGTTTCGCCAGACGTGACAACACCGCGGCCTGATAGCCTGAACCGGTGCCCACATCGAGTACCACATCATCGGCCGTAAGCTGCAATAACTCCGTCATCAAGGCGACGATATAGGGCTGGGAAATGGTCTGTCCATGACCGATGGGCAGGGGATGGTCTTCAAAGGCGGAGTGCCGCAGTTCGGGGGGGACGAATTCTTCACGCGGCACCTCGGCCATCACGCGCAACACCCGTTCGCTGATGACGGTATCCCCGGTCCATGAGGCCGCGCTCTTTGCCTCGGCCTTGATATCGGCAATCAAATCCTGCAGGGTCGACATAGGTTTGGCTTAGTCCTCGGACTCCATGGCGTCGAGGGCGCCCAGGGCGCCGGACCAGTTTTCCGGACGCATGGCGGTATCGCTGTACCCCAGGTCGTCACGCTCGATTTCGTCGAAGGCACCGGTCCAATCTTCGGGCGGCTGGGCCTCTTCCAACACCATCTCTTCCCAGGTGTCAAAATCCAGCTCTTCCACCTCGCCGTCGAAATACTGGATGTCGATGCTCTGCTCGTCAGGGTCCAGGGCCACCACTTCAAAAATCTGGCCGCCGGGCGCCTGATACCAGCCACCGATTACAACTGCAAGCTCCGACATAATGTTTCCTCCCTACCTGCGTCGCGCAGGTTCAAAGAACACGCCTTATCTTGCACGCGGGATGCGTATCACCCAGCTTAGAAAATTCACACAGCAATGTATAGAGCACGCCGAAACGACCGTTAAACATGCCGGCGCGAGTATTTAATCGGTTTTCGCCAACCCTTTCACATAGGAACTGGGACAGGGCTCACACTCGGGGCTAAGTAATCCAAATAAGATACCGAAAACATTAGCGAATAAAGCTACTTTTCGGCCTCGAGCCATAATCTAAATAGTGACGCTCAGGCCACGTTACGGAGAACAGCATGAAGCAAGCCGCCCAAATGATCAGCAGCACTGAGGTGCGAAAATTTGCCCCGCTGGGCAAATTAAGCGATGCGGACGCTCAGGAATTGCTGCGCACGTCGATCAGCATCCAACTTTCCCCCGGTACCCCGGTATTCAATCAGGACGACATGGACAAGCAGGTCTTTTACCTGCTTAAAGGCAAGGTTGAGCTGCGCGGCGCCAATCACAAAACCATTATCGAAGGCGGCAGCCAGGAGGCCTATCAGCCGATCGGTCGCCATCTGCCCGGCCAGGTATCCGCCCGGGCCCTGGAAGAATCGGTATTGATCAGCTTTGATGCCGACATGCTCGACCTGTTCCTCAACTGGACCAACCCCAACGCCTATGTGGTCAATGAAATGGACACCGGCCAGGATCACGCCTGGATGAACCGCCTGCTGCAATCGCGCGGCCTGTTGCGTTTTTCCGAATCCCAAATCAACACCCTGCTAGAGCGCATGAACGAAGTACACGTCCGCGCCGGCCAACGCGTCGTAACGCAGGACGCTGACGACGACTTTTACTACGTCATCAAAGAAGGCCGCGCCACCGTGTCGCGCACGCCCGATGCCGGCGCACGTCCCATCAAACTGGCCGAGCTGGGTGCCGGCGACGCCTTTGGCGAAGAATCCCTGCTCACCACCTCGGCACGCGCCGCCACCGTCACCATGCAGCAAGACGGCACCTTGATGCGCCTGTCAAAACAGGACTTCGCCGAACTGCTGGCCGAGCCCCTGCTCAGCGCCATCAACTGGGATGAGGCCCAGGCCATGGCCGCCACCGGCGGATTGTTTATCGATATCCGCCTGCAGGACGAGTTCAAGGCCATGAGCATCCCTGGCAGCGTCAACATCCCCATGCCGGTATTGCGCCTCAAGCTCAAAGGCCTGAAACACAACCGCAAATACATCGTCTATTGCGATGACGGCAGCCGCAGTTCGGTAGCGGCGTTCCTACTCAATCAGCACGGCTTTGACGCCTTTATACTCGACGGCGGCCTGGCCAGTGCCATTCCGCATCTGGCACTGCGCGAGATGAACACACCTGCCGCGGAAGAAACCGCGCAAGCGACCACAGGCGATACGGCCGACAGTGCGCCGGCGAATGAGCCCAGCCAGGAAACGGATGATGCGCCTGTAAGCCAAACCAAACAGGGCAATACGTATTGCTCACTGGCTGACTACTGGGGTTCGACGGTGGACGAAGTATCGGATAACAGTTTTGCCGACAGCGCCGCCGTGTACCAGGTGGAAAAAACCCGGGTGACGCAGGTCTTGGCCCAGCCGGCGGTGGTGTCCGAAACCAAGCCCCACGCCATAAAGGCGAAGCCCCCCGGCAACGCGGCGCCGCACAAACAGGACACCAATGCAGCGCGCGCCACCCCCGCGCGTCAACGCCATGGGCTGCGCAACACCCTGATCGGCGCCACCGTCATCGGCTTGGGCGCGCTGTTTGCGAGCAGCCCTTTTTCGCTGGATAAACTGACTCAGCTGGCAGCATCCCAGCCTCCCGTAAACCCAACCGCCGTCACCCCGCAAACCCGCGTGACGCCGCCAATCACACGGCCTGCCGCTACCCCGCGCTCCGCCCCGATGATTGCCGACACGCCAACCAGCGGCGCTGAGCCCCAACGATCCTCCGCTGAGGTTACAGAAAGCGATATGTTGATCGAATCGGATATTTATCTTTCCATGGACGGCGAGATTCTGCAGTTGCAGCCCACCACCATTATGCCGCACGACGTCGAAGCACCCGTCGCCCCCACAGCCCCGAAAAAGGCGGTTATCGACCCCGCCACCCGCGGTTTTTTGAACTAGCCCGCAGCGGCAACATCCCGGTACACGGGGCTTGCACCCGGCGCATCACTGTGTATACTTACAGCACACTGTATGGATACTCAGGAATGCGCCAAGATGGAAAAGCTCACCGCCAGACAACAGCAAATCCTCGACCTGATTCGCGACTTCATTGCCGAAACCGGCATGCCGCCGACGCGCGCCGAAATTGCCGAGGCGCTGGGGTTTCGTTCCGCCAATGCCGCCGAAGACCACCTCAAGGCCTTGGCGCGCAAGGGCGTGATCGAGCTCATGTCCGGCGCATCGCGCGGCATCCGCCTGCTGGCCGATAACGGCCTGCCGCTGGTCGGCCGGGTGGCGGCCGGTGAACCCCTGCTGGCACAGGAACATATAGAAGACCATCTCAAGATCGATCCGCAGATGTTTCATCCGCAAGCCGACTACCTGCTGCGCGTCCACGGCATGAGCATGCGCGATGTGGGCATCCGCGACGGCGACCTGCTGGCCGTGCACCAGAACCCCACAGCGCATAACGGCCAGATCGTTGTCGCCAGGCTTGATGACGACGTTACCGTCAAGCGCTTCAAACAGCGCGGCAACATCGTCACCCTGGTGGCCGAAAATCCCGATTTCGAGCCGATTCGTGTCGATCTGCGCAAGCAGTCGCTGGCTATCGAAGGTATCGCCGTCGGCGTAATTCGCCAGGGGGCCGAATAATGCCCCCGGTCAATCTCAGTCTGGACTTTTCCCAGCCCGGCGGCCTTGCCCGCCCCATGTCCGCGGCCATCAGCAGCGGTTATCCCGCGTTAGACGTGATGCTGCCCCAGGGCGGCTGGCCGGTGGGTGGAATTACTGAAATCTTCTGCAGCCACGACAGCCGTCCGGCGCTGGCGCTGGTTTGGCCGGCGCTGGCGCGTCTGAGCCAGGCCAAGCGCTGGCTCGCCATGATTGCGCCGCCCAACGCCCCCACCAGGACCGAACTTCAAACCGAGGGCATCGACCTTGGCCAGGTGCTGATGATTCACCCCCATGCCACCAGCAACGGTCTGTGGGCCGTGGAACATGCCTTACGTGCCGGCACCTGCGCCACGGTCCTCAGCTGGGTCAATCACGCCGACCGTCATGCCATGCAGGACTTGCGCGGCGCGGCCCTGGCGGGCAACAGTTGTGGCCTGCTGTTCCGCCCGGAACGGGCCGTTGAGCAGCCCGGCATCGACAGTCTGCGTCTGCGCGTCACCCCCACAGAGCGGCAGGGGCTGTATGTTGAACTGTTGGAGCAACGCCGCAATCGAGTCGCCTCCGGCATCTTTATCGAACCCGCCCGCTTGTTTCAAACAGGCTGAACAACGCCCCGAATCTGCGCCACCGCGGTCTGATTGCACGCATCCCCCCGCGCCGTGATATCGTTGTCATCAGGTGATTTTAGGGCATCTATAAAAAATTCGATCAAGCCGATGATGGCAAGGCGCACATGGGCGCAAAAGCAGAGTCTAGCGACAGTAAACGAGCATTTTGAGTCCATTTGCAACGCCGCACGCGCGGCTTCAGCGGATTTTTAGAGAGCCCCCTCTAGACAGTTCAGGTTTCTACAATGACAACCAGCGAGCAACGCCTCGACTCACTGCTCTCGGCCATCAGCGGCGGTGTAGCGGAAATCGACCTCAACGGGGTCATCACCTACAGCAGCCCCAATAATCAAAAGATGTTTGGCTATGAAACCGGCGAACTCACCGGCATGAACGCTTTCGACTTGATGTACCACCCGCAAGAGCGCGAGCACGCACGTATTAAGCTGGCCGATATCATCGCCCGGCGGCCCAAGCCCACGCCTTATTACATTACCGGCCGGCGTAAGGACGGCAGCCCACTGCCTGTTCGGCTCGATTGGGCTTATCTGCGCAATGACAACGGCGAACTCACCGGCCTGATGTCGGTTGTCACGGATATCAGCAAGCAGGCGGGCTTGGAAAAAGGCTCGTGCGAAGAGCGCGATCTGGCACGCCGTTATCTTGATGTGACTCGCTTCATGATGGTGGGGCTGGACACCGAGGGCAATATTTCCGTGATTAGCTGTCAGGCCTGTAAAGTCATCGGTTATGACAGACGACAATTGCTGGGACGCAACTGGTTTGAAACATGCGTTCCCGAAACGCATCGGGCTGAGGCATTGGCCGTCTTCCGTCAGTTAATGAAGGGCGACGGCGAGCCAATCGAATACTATGAGAGTGCAGTCATCGGTGCCGACGGTGAACAACATCTAATCGCCTGGCACAATGTCCTGCACTACGACACCAACCACCAGATATGCGGCGTCTTCAGCTCGGGCGAGGACATTACGCAAAAGGCGCGCGCCAAGAAGGAAAAGGCGCGCCTCTACGAGGAAATCCGCAAGGCCCAAAAGATCGAAGCGCTGGGACGACTCACCAGCGGTATCGCCCATGATTTCAACAATATTCTGGCCAGCATCCTGGGATATGCCGACCTGGCCCTGGATGCAGTCACCCAAATGGGCGAAGAGGAGATTGCCCGTTATCTCAACGAAGTCGTCATGGAAGGCGAAAAGGCGCGCGATCTAATTACGCAAATGCTGGCCTTTTCCCGTGGCCAAGCCAGCGAAGACATCGCCCTAAACCCGGCGCCGCTGGTGAAGGAACTCGCCAAGGTGATGCGATCGTCTTTACCCCAGACCATTGAACTCAACGTCGCTATCGAAGCCGATATCCCCAAAGTCGAAATCGACCCGACCCAATTACATCATGCCTTGCTCAATGTCTGCCTCAATGCCAGTAACGCCTTGGACCAGAGGCGCGGCACTATCACCATCGGCGTCAACCGAGTCAGCTGCTACCAGACCAAGTGCAGCGCCTGCCGCGAAATATTCGACGGCGACCATGTGGAGATCTCGGTCGCCGTCGACGGAGAAAGTATCGAGCCTTATCTACTCGACCAGATCGTTGACCCCGTTTTCAGCAAGCGCGAAGACAACGGCATGGGACTGGCGACCGTGCACGGCATGGTGCACGAGCACAAAGGCCATATCCTGGTCGACGCCATAGTCGGCTATGGCACCACAGTGCGCCTGTTATTGCCCATTGCGCCCACCCAGCCGGGCGCGCGTGCGGATGCGCGCCAACCGCTGCAGGAAAGTCGGCTTGGCCATGGCGCGTGTATCTTAATCGTGGAGGATGATGAATCCATCGCCGGACTGCAGAGCGAAGTGTTGCAGTCACGCGGATTTAGAACCGAAGTCTATTCCGACGCCTACCAGGCGCTGGCGCGCTTCAAAACAGCGCCGGAGCGATGCGACTGCGTGGTGGTCGACCAGGCCATGCCGTCGCTGTCGGGTTTGGAATTTTCCAGCCAGCTGCTGGCGCTGCGCCCCGAGTTACCCATCATTCTCTGCACCACAAATGAGAAGGCCGGCGCAGCGGCCGGCCTCGTCCATTCAGGTATTCAGGGCCGGTTACACAAGCCCTTTTCGTCGGAACAGTTGCTCGATCTGATCTTCAGACTGCTGAAAATAAACAGCGTCGCCCCGCCTCAGAGGTAATACCCAAAGGCCTCGTTAAAACGATCGTCGAAAGCCTGCCGGTCAAAGCTGTGATTCTGGGTGCCGTGATGCTGGATCTTGATGGCGCCCATCAAGGATGCGATGCGTCCGGTCGTTTCCCAATCCATATCATGCATTAAGCCGTACAGCAGCCCGGCGCGATAGGCATCACCGCAACCGGTGGGGTCGGCCAGCTGTTCGGTCTTGGCCGCCGGAATCTCGAGGCGATGTTGCTTGGTATAGACATGCGAGCCCTTGGCGCCCATGGTGACGATCAACGCCTCGACGTGCTCGGCCAATTCATGGGGCGACTTACCAGTACGATCCTGCAGCAGTTGCATTTCGTAATCGTTGACGGTGACCCAGGTGGCTTGCTCGACAAAACGCATCAGATCGTTGCCATCGAACATGGGCATACCCTGACCGGGATCGAAAATAAACGGGATGTCCAGCTCGGCGAATTGGCGCGCATGTTCGATCATGCCGTCGCGGCCGTCGGGCGAGACGATACCGAGCTTGACGCCCTCGGCATCGCCCACCTTGTTTTCGTGGGAAAACCCCATGGCGCCCGGATGAAAGGCGGTGATTTGGTTATCGTCCAGATCGGTGGTAATAAAGGCCTGACCGGTGAAGGCGTCCGGGATGACCTTGACGTGGTCAGAGGCGATACCGCATTTTTCCAGCCATTGGGCGTAGGGCTCGAAATCGTTACCGACCGTGGCCATGGGCAGGGGCTCGCCGCCCAACAATTTCAGATTATAGGCGATGTTGCCGGCGCAACCGCCGAATTCGCGCCGCATATCGGGCACCAGAAAGGAGACATTCAGCATGTGCACCTTGTCGGGCAGGATATGGTTCTTGAATCGATCGTGAAAAACCATGATGTTATCGAAGGCGTAGGAACCACAAATCAGTGCAGACATATCTCTTTCCTTTATTACTCAAATAAAATTAATAACCAGATAACGGCGCTGTTGACCAAGGCCACGAACACTGCCGCGGAACCGATGTCCTTGGCGCGCCCGGCCAGCATGTGATGCTCATGACCGATGCGATCCACCACCGCTTCGACCGCCGAGTTTAACAGCTCGACCATCAGCACCAACAACAAACTGCCGATCAGCAAGGCACGTTCAATGCCGTTATCGCCCAACCATAGGGCCGCCGGCACGAGAATCACCAGCAGCAGCAATTCCTGACGAAAGGCCGCCTCGTATTTGAGGGCGGCACGCAGTCCGTTCCAGGAATAACCGGTCGCCGCGATGATACGGGCGATTCCGGTCTTCCCGGGTTTAGCCACTCACCTCTTCCTTCCAAGTCAAATCGAGCTCGCGCGCGGCACGCACATCGTCCAGTCGACGGGAAGGCAAGGTGTAAGGCGCGCCCTTGAGTTGATCCACGTCCTGCTCGGCCTCGGCCTTGATCTTGGCCATGGCCGCAACGAAGCCATCCAGTACGTCCTTGGCCTCGGTCTCGGTGGGCTCGATCAAAAAACACTCCGGCACCAACAGGGGGAAGTAGGTGGTGGGCGCATGGAAGCCGTAGTCCAGCAAGCGCTTGGCAAAATCCATGGCCGTGGCGTTGTGCTGCTTGGCCTGTTTCCTCAACGTCAAAATAAATTCGTGCGTGGCACGGCGCTCGGGATAGGCCATGTCGAAGCCGGCCTTTTTCAGCTGCGCCATCATGTAATTGGCGTTGAGGGTGGCGTATTCGGCCACCCGATGCATACCTTCGCGACCCAGCAGACGCGCATAGACATAGGCACGCAGGAGAACGCCGATGTTGCCGTTAAAGGCGGACAGGCGGCCGATGCTTTGCGGGCAATCCCGCTCCGTCAGCCAGCGAAACTCGTCGCCCTGCTTGGCCACCATGGGGATGGGCAGGAAGGGAATCAAACGCTCACTGACGCCCACCGGCCCGGCACCGGGACCGCCGCCGCCGTGCGGCGTGGAAAAGGTCTTATGTAGATTCATGTGGATGACGTCAAAGCCCATGGTGCCGGGGCGCACCTTGCCCAGGATGGCATTGAGATTGGCGCCGTCGTAGTACAGCAGGCCGCCGGCGTCGTGGACGATCTGGGCGATCTCTTTGATCTTGCGCTCGAACACCCCGACGGTGGAGGGATTGGTGAGCATGATGCCGGCGGTCTGGGGACCGACGGCCATCTTCAGGGCCTCGATGTCGATATCGCCGTCGTCTTTGGTGGGGATCTCCTTCACCTTGTAGCCGCACATCACCGCCGTGGCCGGGTTGGTGCCGTGGGCGGCGTCGGGGACGATGATCTCGCTGCGCGCCGAGTCACCGCGGGCATCGTGGTAGGCGCGGATCATGGCCACGCCGGCGAACTCGCCCTGGGCCCCGGCCGCCGGGATCAAGGACACGGCCTTCATGCCGGTGATCTCTTTCAGCATCTCCTGCAGATCGTAGAGACAGGCCATCACGCCCTGGCCGCAGGCATCCGGCGCCTCGGGATGGCGCCCGGCAAAGCCCGGCAGCAGCGCCATGGCGTTGCAGATGCGCGGGTTGTATTTCATAGTGCACGAACCCAGTGGATAGAACTGGGTGTCGATCGAGAAGTTCTGCTGCGACAGCCGGGTGTAGTGACGTACCACCTGCATCTCCGAAACCTCGGGCAGGGTCGGGCGCGATGTACGGCGCAAGTTCTCGGGAATGCCCGACACCTCCACCTTGGCGGGTACCTGTCCGGCCGCGACGCGGCCACTGCGGGATTGTTCGAAAATCAGCATATACAGCTCTCTGTTTAATTTCGGGTGTTAGAAATATTTACCGCGAAGGAGGCACAGGCGCGCAAAGCTAAACACTTGCTGCTTGGTGTGAATTCTGCCACTCCGGCAGAGTACAGGCAGTCACTGCAAATAACCTTAGCGTACCTTCGCGTCCTTTGCGGTACATACAATTTAAGTCTTACAAACACTTCATCGCCGCATCGTAATCCGGCTCGTTAGCGATATCATCCACCAGCTCGGCATGCACCACCTTACCCTGCGCATCAATCACCACCACGGCACGGGCGGTGATGCCGGCCAGCGGCCCGTCGATCAACAACACACCGTAGTCCTTGGCGAATTTGCGCGAACGCATCAGCGACAGCGGCTGCACATTTTTGAGTTTTTCCACGCCGCAGAAACGGCTCTGGGCGAAGGGCAGATCGGAGGAGATCATCAGCATCACCGCATCCCCCCGCCCTTCAGCCAATTGGTTGAACCTTTTGGTCGACAGGGCGCAGACGGGGGTATCCAGGCTGGGTACGATATTCAGCAAGACCTTCTTGCCGGCGTAGTCCGCCAGGGTCTTGTCCTGCAATTTGCTGTTGACCAGCTTGAAGTCCGGCGCCGCACTGCCCACTTCGGGCAGCTCGCCGATGGTGTGCACCGTTTGGCCTTGCAAAGCGACTGTGGCCATGGCTACGCCCCTAACACGTCGGTCAGGGCCTGAGCGTAGGCGTCCAAGTCGGCGTCTGTCTTGGTTTCGGTGGCACTGACACTGATGCAGTCATTCAATTCGGCATAACAGCGGCCCATGGGATAACCGCCGAATATGCCTTTGTCGGCCAAGGCCGCCAGCACCTGGTCCACCGGTTGGGGCAAACGCAGCACCACATCGTGGAAGGCCGTGCCGCTAAAGACGCGCTCGACGCCGTTGAGGGCGCACAGCTTATCGGCCAATGCCCGGCTGTTGGCCATGCTCTGCGCCGCCACCCGCTCCAGACCTTCGGCCCCCATCAGCGCCATATAAATGGTCGAGGCGGTCACCATCAGGCCCTGATTGGTGCAGATGTTGGACGTGGCCTTGGAACGACGAATATGCTGTTCGCGCGCCTGCAAGGTGAGGGCGAAGCCGGGCTTGCCGTCGAGGTCCACCGTGCGGCCGATAATGCGCCCCGGCAGCTGACGGGCATGGGCCTGCTTACAGCACATGAAGCCGTAATAGGGTCCGCCGCTGGACAGCGGGATCCCCAGGGGCTGACCTTCGCCGCAGGCGATGTCCACGCCCTTTTCACCCCACTCGCCGGGCGGCTTGAGCAGGGCCAGCGCGGTGGGATTGACCACACCGATGGCCAGACTGTTGTTGTCGGCCGCCCAGCCGGCCAGCGCGTCCACGTCTTCCAACACACCGAAGAAGTTGGGCTGGGGGATGACCAGGGCGGTGATGTCGTCGCCCTCGAATGTTTTCAACGCCTCCACCAGGGTCTTGCCGGCCGCGCTGCAATAGGGCAGCTCTTCGATGGTGATGCCCTGATTCTTGACGATGGTCTTCACTACCGCGCGATAGGCGGGATGCACCGTGCTCGGCATGAGGATGCGTTTGGCTTTGGATTTGCGATGCGCCCGCACCGCCATCAACACGGCCTCGGCCAGCGCCGAGGCGCCGTCATAGAGCGAGGCGTTGGAGACATCCAGACCGTTGAGGCTGGCCATCATGGTCTGATACTCGTACAGCACCTGCAAGGTGCCTTGGCTGGCCTCGGCCTGGTAGGGAGTATAGGCGCTGTAGAACTCGCCGCGAGTGGCGATATCCCACACCGCCTGGGGGATGTGGTGCTCATAGGCACCGGCACCGATAAAGCTCAGGCCCTGGGCGTCGCCGGCGGCACGCTGGCGCATCAGCCGCGCCACGTCCATCTCGTTGAGACCGGCGGGGATGGCGTCGCTCAGCCCGCCAATGCGCAGCTCGGCGGGGATTTCATCGAATAGGTCTTCGATGCTGGCGACGCCGATGGCGTCGAGCATCTCGTTTACATCGTGTTCCGTATGGGGAATGAATGGCATCGCTTAATCCAGCTTTAAATATTAATCAACGGGTGTCGTGGTATTGATTGGCGGAATCGCCAAAGGGGGTCATATTCTCCCCTTCGGTCTATTTAGTGCTCATCTTCGGCGACCACTTCGCCGTAGGCCTCGGCATCCAGCAACTCGTCCAGCTCGCCCTCTTCGCTGAGCTTGATCTGCATCAGCCAGCCGTCACCGTAGGGATGATGATTCACCAGGTCGGGACTGTCGGCCAGCTCTTCGTTGACCGCCACCACCTCGCCGGTAAGCGGGCTGTAAACGTCGGAGGCGGCCTTGACCGACTCGACCACGGCGCACTCCTCGCCCACCGCCACCGCCGCACCCACCTCGGGCACTTCGACGAAGACCATGTCGCCGAGCAACTCCTGGGCATGATCGGTAATGCCGACCTTGGCCGTGCCGTCGCTCAACACCTCGACCCATTCATGGCTGCGGGTGTATTTCAGATTTGCGGGGATATCGCTCATTGTTCCGATCCTCTTTTTGTCTGTTCCGGGTTATGTGTTCGCAGCACGCTGCGGCTTGATTATTTAATCGATCTCGACACAGGCCTTGCCGTGGCGCACGAAGGGCGGCTTGACCACCTTGCAGGCCAGCTGCCGGCCACGCACTTCCACTTGGCACGTGTCGCCCACCTCGGCGGCCACCCGCGCCAGCGCGATGGAGGTGCCCAGCGTGGGCGAAAAGCCGCCGCTGGTGGTCTCGCCCGCCGGGTCGCCGTTCCACAGCACTGTCTGATGGCCGCGCAGCACGCCTTTGTCCGTCAGCACCAGGCCGACGAATTTCGCCAGACCGTTCTTGCCACGCTGTTCCTCCAAGGCCCGGCGCCCGATAAAGTCGCGCTCGGCCGGTTCCCAGGCGATGGTCCAGTTCAGGCCCGCTTCCAGCGGACTGATGCCTTCGTCCATGTCGGTGCCGTAGAGGTTCATGCCCGCCTCCAGGCGCAGGCTGTCACGCGCGCCCAGGCCACAGGGGCGCACGCCCTGCGCCAGCAGTTTTTGCCAAAACTCGGCGGCCTGCCCGGCCGGCACCATAATCTCATACCCGTCTTCGCCGGTGTAGCCGGTGCGGGCGATGAACAGACCTTCCACGTCCGCCGCGACGAAGGGTTTCAGCTCAGCGGCGGCCTCGGCCTGCGCCGGCGTCATCACCGCCTGAGCCTTGGCGCGGCCGCTGGGGCCCTGCACGGCGATCATGGCCAGGTCGGTGCGCTCGGTGATGTCCATGTCGAAACCGTCCGCCTGCTGTTCGATCCAGGCCAGATCCTTGTCATGCGTGGCGGCGTTGACCACCATGCGGAAGTTTTGATCATCGAGATAGTAGACGATCAGATCATCAATGACCCCGCCGTCTTCTTTCAACATGCAGCTGTAGAGCGCTTTGCCGCTAAGCTTGAGCTTGTCCACGTCGTTGGCCAGCAGCCGGCGCAGGAAGGCTTTGACACCCGCCCCCTTGAGATCGACCACAGTCATGTGGGAGACATCGAACATGCCGGCGTCGTTGCGCACGGCGTGATGTTCTTCGAGCTGGGAGCCGTAGTTGAGCGGCATGTTCCAACCGGCGAAATCCACCATCTTGCCGCCGCAGGCGACATGCTGATCGTAGAGCGGGGTATTACTTGGCATGATTGAATCCCTTCTTTGATTGCGATGATCCGGGGTGGCCCTCTTCGGCGTGATAGGACGAACGCACCATGGGCCCGGCCTTGACCCAGGCGAAGCCCATGGCGCGGGCCTCACGCTCGAGTTCGCTGAAGCTGTCCGGTGACAGATATTCCTTGACCGGCAGATGATAACGGCTGGGACGCAGATACTGGCCCAGCGAGACCCGCGTCACGCCGATGTCACGCAGATCGCGCAGCACCGCCAGCACCTGGTCACGGCTTTCACCCAACCCCAGCATGAGGGCCGATTTGGCCTCGACTCCGGGCTGCACCGCGGCCAGCGCCAAGAGATCCAGGGACCGATCGTACTTGGAACCCTTGCGCACCTCTTTGTACAACTCTGGCACCGTCTCCACGTTGTGCCCCCAGACCAACTGACCGCCGTTGACGGCTTTGCAAATCATCTCGATCGCAAGGTGTTGGTCCTGCTGAAAGTCGGGGGTGAGAATCTCCAGGCCGATATCGGACTTGTGCTGACGCAGCAGGCGCAGGGTCTCGGCGAAGATGGCGGCGCCACCGTCGGCACGATCGTCGCGATTGACCGAGGTCAGCACCACGTAGTCCAAGCCCATGCCCGCCACCGCCGCGGCGATGCGGCGCGGCTCGTCCGTGTCCAGACCGTCGGGACGACCGGTCTTGACGTTGCAGAAGCCGCAGGCGCGGGTGCAGGTATCGCCCAGCAGCATGAAGGTGGCGGTGCCGCGGCTCCAGCACTCGGCTCGGTTGGGGCAGCGCGCCTCCTCGCACACCGTATGCAAGGCCTGACGTTTTACCGCGCCGGCGGTCTTGCCGTAGGCGGCCTCACCGCCCAACTGCTGGCGGATCCAGGTCGGCATGCGGCTGACATTGGACCGGCCGGAATGGTCGAAGACGGGGATGTAACTGCTTTGGCTCATCTCGGAATCGCTACCTGTTGAAAAACAAAAAGGGCGACAGATAAATTCAGAATTTATCTGTCGCCCCTCTGTCCGGTAACCTGAGAGTTTAAGCTCCGCTGACGGAACTAACCCCTTCGGTGGACCCCGCTGTCAATGCGGGACCGCTCTCCAGAGTCAACCACCGTCTGCGGTCCTGAAGCCTGAGCGATTCCGGGCGGGTTGCGCCTTCGGCGGTCCTCGATTGAGAGAACTCTCTCCCCCAGACGGTGCGGGTTGAACGGCTAACTATACCGATTCGGGCGGGTAAATCCAAGTCTGAAAGCGAAAAGGGTGGACCGGGAAGCGGCGCGCGATTAGAGAATCACCACGCGAGTACCCACGTTCACCCAACGCGCCAGCTGCTCGATCTGCTCATTGGTGAGCGCAATACAGCCCTGGGTCCAATTGAGGGTTTTGTGGATACGGGGATCATTTGAACCCAGCCCGTGAATACCGATATAGCCCCCCAAGGGCGTATTCTGGGGCGGGGTCTGGCCGTGCAGGACCGCCGAGCTGATCTGGTAATAGGTGTCGAAATCGATCTGGGCGCTGGCAAAGGCACGTTCGGCGTGATCCAGATTGGGGTAGTCGAGACCGAAAAACAGGTGATATTTACTGCGCGGATTGATCCAGCCGATACGAAATACCCCCTTCGGGGTACGACCGTCGCCCTGGAAACGCTGCTTTGCGGTCCCGCCGCGGCCCACCGAGATGCCGGCGAAGATCTGCTCGATATGATCGCCCACCATCACCTTCAGGGCCTGCTGCCGGGTATCGATCACGACCCAAGGCTCGACCTCGTCTTGCGCCGGCGCTTGCAGCGGCAGCAACGAACAAAGCATCAGCAGCAGGGTCACACGGTGTATCATGGATGTCTTCAACCTCGATAATTCCAGGCCGTGAGGCAGTGTTTGAATCACCTCTCGCCTACTATAGATTATCGTCAGCAACGGGGCCCACATTTACCCCGTATACACTCGGTTTTTGATGCGCCACACTAATCCATTGAATAGTAAAGAATTGAACAACCCCGACCGCCATCCCAGCATAGCGCTTGCGGTCTATCTGGGTATTTTCCTGCTGTGCTTGGCAACAGCCGCCCCGGCGGGCACCTATCCCATGCCGTCCGCCGGCGAGCACCTTATCGGCGAGCTGACAGCGGTGCGTGCCTCTCGCGACGAGACCTTGCTCGATGTGGCGCTGCGCCACGACGTGGGCCACAATGCCATCATCGCCGCCAATCCGGACATCGACCCCTGGCTGCCCCAGGAGGGCGCCTGGATCACCCTGCCGACCCAGTTCATCCTCCCTGACGCCCCACGCCAGGGCATCGTCATCAATCTGCCCGAGATGCGCCTGTACTACTACCCCGAACCACAGGCCGGGGAACAAGCGCGGGTGATCACCCACCCCATCAGCATCGGCAGTGAAGGACGCAACCTGCCCATGGGCCTGACCCGCATCGGCGAGAAAAGGACTCAACCCAGCTGGGTGGTGCCCCGGTCAATTCGCGAGGAACATGCCCGCGACGGCGACCCGCTGCCGGCGATCGTGCCCCCCGGGCCCGACAATCCGCTGGGGGAATACGCCATGCGTTTGGGCACCTCGTCCTATCTGATCCACGGTACCAATCGTCCGTTCAGCATCGGCATGCGCGTCAGCCATGGCTGCATCCGCATGTATCCCGGCGATATCGAGACGCTGTTTGCGCGCGTCCCCAAGGGAACGCCGGTGCGCATCATTAACCAGCCGTTTAAGGCCGGTTGGCGCGCCGACGAACTGTATGTGGAAGCCCACAAACCCTTGCAGGAGCAACACCTGGCGCCAGACTCCGGCCATACCACCACCATGGTGGCGGCCGTGATCAATACCAGCAATATCATCCTTGATGAAATGAGTTGGGCCATGGCCGGCCTGGCGGCCGAACAGCAGCAGGGCATTCCGACCAAGATCCTGGCGACGCGCGCCGAAGAGTCGCTGCTGCGCACGGTGGCGGCGCGCTTTCCCGCCCTGGCCCCGGGCGAAACCTGGTGGCTGCAACTTGGCGCCTTCAGCAAGGTCGGCAACGCCAACATGATCGCTCAGCGCATCGGCCGCCTGCCGGACGATATCTCAACCAGCCTGGTCACTAACGGCCGCCTCTGCCACTTGCTTATCGGACCGTTCGCAGCACGCGATGCCGCTCTCGCCACGGGTGAGACCATCCGCAGTCATACCGACGTTTCCGGTTTTCCGTTGCCTGGCACCACACTCAACGGTTATCGCTACTGCAATCCTCGAATATAAAGCGGACATAAATACGGGCCGACATGTCCCCATGCCGGCCCGGCGTCAACCGCGAACATCTCGTCGCGCTATTTACTCATGCTCTTCTTGAACATGCGCTCGGTCTTTTCGGCCGTGTCATCGGCCGTAGTCTGGGCCTCGGAGGCCTGTTGCTGAGCGTCACTGGCCATGCGCTTGGCCTCATTCGCGGTCTGCAGCGCCTGGTCGGCGGTGCGTTTGGCGTCACGCGCCGTGCCATTGGCATCGGCCGCCATCTGTTTGGCCTCTTCCGCATTGCTGGCGGCAGCATTGACATCGCCGCGTAACTGTTCGAGCTCTTCGTTGCTGATGTTGGCGCAACCGGCCATCCCCATCACTACCGCTGAAACCATCGCAGCACGCGTAATCTTGGTATTCATTTCGTTCTCTCCTTGTGTCTACGGTGTCTGTCGGGTCATTCCTTCAGACCTTCTTGGAAAAACATACGCCCGCCGACTAGCA
Source organism: Candidatus Tenderia electrophaga (assembly GCA_001447805.1). NCBI lineage: Bacteria > Pseudomonadati > Pseudomonadota > Gammaproteobacteria > Tenderiales (SeqCode) > Tenderiaceae (SeqCode) > Tenderia (SeqCode) > Tenderia electrophaga (SeqCode). Next base: position 398,471 of record CP013099.1, on the reverse strand, counting down.
AAAACAAGCGCTGTGCCAGCTTGGCGAGCGATTATACTCATGATACCGACCACGGCCGCAGAGGCATTGACAATCATCAATCAGATCAGCGTGTTAATGCCTAACGGCATGGCTGCGCATCATGATCCACAGGGCCGGCAAGGTGCCCACGACCAACACCAGGGCGGCGGGAGCGGCCAGTTCCAGCATTTCTTCGCTGGCCTCGATCCAGATACGGATCGGCAAGGTATCGAAGCCCACCGGGCGCAGCATCAGGGTCGCCGGCAACTCTTTGAGCACGTCGATAAACACCAACACCCAGGCCGTGACCATGCCGTTGCGGATCATGGGCAGGATGACGCGCCACAGATTCTCCAAGGGACCGGCGCCGTGGATGCGGCCGGCCTGCTCGATGCTGGGCGTCAGCTGTTGCAGCGCCGCCTCCTGGGACTGAATGGCGAGCGGCAGGAAGCGCACCACCAGGGCCATGATCAGGGCGGCAAAGCCACCGTAAAAATTCGGCATTACGGCGATGACGAAGGAGATCACGCCCAGCGCCACCACCGGCCCCGGCAACACGAAACCAATGCTGGACAGTTGCACGTAAATATTGCTCAGCCAAGTGCGCGCGCGGGTATGGTAGAGCCCGATGGGCAGGGCCAGAAACACCGCCACCGTCGCCGCCGTGAACGATACTATTCCGGTGTTGAAGGCATAGCCCCAAAATCGGGTATCGATCATGTCGCGCAGCAGGGCGTCATAGCTCCACACCAGCATCCAACACAACGGGATAATGAAGGCGAACAGGGAAACCAATCCCAGCCACACCCAGATCAGCAGGGTCTCGCCGCGGCTGGCGGGTTTGCGGTGCACGAAGCGGCTCTGGGCGCCGGCGTAGTAGCGCTGCTGGCGGCGGAAAAAGCGCTCCAACACCAGAAAGGCCAGGCTCATGCTGACCAGGATCAGGCTCAATCCAGCGGCGGCGTGGTAGTCGAAACGGCCGCTCATCTGCAGGTAGATACTGAGGGTGAAGGTCTGGTAGCGCAGCATGCTGACGGCGCCGAAGTCCGACAGGGTGTGTAATACCACCACCACCAGCCCCGCCGCCAGGGCGGGGCGCATCAGCGGCAGGGTGACGCGCGCAAACACCTGCCAACGCGAGGCGCCGTGGATGCGCGCCGCATCCTCCAGGCTCTGGCGCGCATCCACCAGACTGGTGTAGCCCAGCAAAAACACATAAGAAAAGGTCGCCAGCGCCAGCATCACGGCGGCGCCGCCCAGGCCGTAGATGTCGATCACCGCCGCCTCGCCGGCCACGGCCTGCCAGACCCGCCCGAGCCAGCCATCGGGCTCCAGCAATACGGTGTAGATATGGGCGAAGACATAGGTGGGAATGGTCAGGGGCAGCACCAGCAGCCAGATCGCCAGCGTGCGCCCGACAAACTCGCGCCTTGCCGTCAGCCAAGCGCTGGGCACCGCCAGCAGCAAACACAGCACGACTACCGCCAGGGCCAGCGATAGGGTGTTGCCCATCAATCCGGGCAGGCGGCTGCTCCACAGACCGGCCCAGGCCGCGGCGGACAGCTGCAGACTGCTGTAGATCACAAACAACAGCGGGACCGTCGCGGTCAACACGACGATCCCGGCCATGGAGCTAAGCGACCCGATTCTGATTCTAGCCCGCATTTCTCACCAGCTTATCCCTTCGCGACACGCGGAGAAAAGCGCAGCGGCCGGACTAAGGCATGCCTACCGACTCGATCAGATCTATGGTCGCGTCACGCAGTTCGCCCAACTTTGTCATCGGCACATCGGCGACCTTGTAGCTACCGGCATCCGGCACTTCGGGCGCCGCCGCGACGCCCGGCACGGTGGGGTATTCGCGATTCACCTCGGCGAAGATCTTCTGCCCCTCGGGCGAGACCACGAACTCGACGAACTTCTGCGCCGACGCCTGTTGATCGCTGTGTTTGCTCACCGCCACGCCGGCCACGTTCCAGGCCACGCCCATGCCGTCCTGGTCGGGCAGGCGGACCTGAATCGGGGCACCCGGCTGTTGGGCCAGGTGGCGGTAGATGTAATAGTGATTCACCAGACCGATGTCTTTCTGGCCGTTGGCCACGGCGCTGACGATCTTGCTGTGCTTATTGAAGACCTGGCCGTCGACATTGGCCTTCATACCCTCGAGCCAGTCGCGCACCTTGTCCGCGCCCGCCTCGACCATGTAGACCGTCGCCCCAGCGATATAACTTTCATTGGCGCTGGTAGTGATGGCCAGGCGCCCTTGCAGGCGCGGATCGGCCAGATCGAACACCGACGTCACCCAATCCAGCCCTTTGGCATCCTCATTCACCACCAATACCCGGGCGCGGGCCGACAGGCCGACCCAGCTGTTGTCGGCAGCGCGCAGATTGGCCGGCACCGCATCCACCAACGATCCCGGCAGGGCCTGAAACAGACCCAGCTCGCTGCCCTTTTGCAAGTTACCGGCGTCGTTGCTGAGGTAGAGATCGGCCTGGGTGCGCGCCCCTTCGATGTGCATCTTGTTCAGCAACGCGGTGGATTCACCCGAGTGCAGCAGCACCTTGATGCCGGTCTGCTGGGTGAATCTTTCCACCACCGGCTCAACGAATTTATCCTTGCGCCCCGAATACACCACCAGCTCCTCGGCGGCCCAACTGAAGCCGGAAACCGATGCCGTGGCCAGACCGGCAAGCAGGGCCAAAACTCGTGTCTTCAGCATGTGTATACCCCTTAATTGAGTGTCAGAATTTTGAATAATGATAATTATTCTCATTCTGGCTTGCAATGCCCCTGCGACTTTTTTTTCGGCTGTGAAGGATTTGTGACAATTGCGCCACCCGGCTGTGAACACCCGGCGTCTATAGTGCGCCCACGTGCGCCCAGCCGCAGGGACGCGCTGAAACCACACATACGCAAGGTTTTAGCCCGGCACCCGACTAAGTTTGAGCGCGTCCCGCAACACACCGAATGAGAGAGCCGTCATGCAACACAACATCCTGATCATCGAAGACAATCCGGAAATCGCCGATCTGGTGCGGCTGCACCTGAAGGACATTCACTGTCAGGCCGACATCGCCACTGACGGCGGCAGCGGCCTGCAACGCTTTCGCGACAAAGACTACGACCTGGTCATCCTCGATCTCATGCTGCCGGTAATGGATGGCCTGGCGGTATGCAAACAGCTGCGCCTGGACGACCCGCGGGTGCCGATCATCATGCTCACGTCCAAATCATCGGAACTGGACCGGGTACTGGGGCTGGAGATCGGCGCCGACGACTACCTCACCAAACCGTTCAGCCTCCCGGAACTGCTGGCGCGGGTAAAGGCCCAACTGCGCCGCCTGGACGCCTTCCACAGCGTCGCGCCGCAGGGCCGGTTACAGTGCGGCGAGCTGGTGATCGAGCCCGACAAGCATCGCGTCACCCTGGCGGGCAAGACCATCGAGCTAACCGCCAAGGAATTTGATCTGCTGCTGCACTTTGCCGCGCGTCCCGGCCGCGTCTACAACCGTGCCGAACTGCTGGACCAGGTCTGGGGCTATAGTTACGCGGGCTATGAACACACGGTCAACTCCCACATCAACCGCCTGCGAGGCAAGATCGAGGCCGATCCGGCCAAGCCGCGCTACATCATGACGGTGTGGGGCGTAGGCTATAAATTCAATGAGCACCAGGCCTGATGCTGCCTACCCTTTACGCCCGCCTCTCCTTAGCCTTGGTGGCACTGCTGCTCAGCGTCGGCGTGCTCTACACCCTGCTCAGCCTGTCGGCGGCCCGATACTATCTGCAAGAGACCGACCAGACGCTCCATCTCGATCTCGCCAAAAATCTGGTGGCCGACCGCAACCTGGTGGAATCGGGACGCATCAACGAGACGGCGCTACAGGCGACCTTCATGGAGTACATGGTCATCAATCCCAGCATCGAGATCTACCTGCTCGATCTCAACGGCAACATCCTCTCTTACTCCGCCGATCCGGGCAGGGTGAAGCGTCGCTCGGTCTCACTCACACCGATTCAGGCCTTTCTGCGCGGCGAGGAATTGCCCTTGCTGGGTGACGACCCGCGCAGTCATGACCGGCAAAAAATCTTTTCTGTGACACCGGTGCCCAGCGCGCAAAACCCGGCGGGCTATCTCTACGTCGTGTTGCTGGGCGAGCAATACGACAATGCCGAACAATTCATCAAGGAGAGCATCATCTGGAAGCAGACCGGCTGGGCCCTAAGCGGCAGCCTGGTGGCAGGCATGATTACCGGCCTGTGGCTATTCCGGCGCCTGACGCAACGCCTCGACCGCCTGAGCACGGAGATGGATGCGTTTCGCCAAAGTGATTTCAGCCGCTTTAACGCCCTCACCCCGGCCACCAAAAACCGTGACGAAATTGACCGCCTCGGCCGCACCTTTCACCAGATGGCCCGGCGCATCGTCACCCAACTGGATGAACTGAAACAGCAGGACAGCCTGCGCCGCGAACTGGTGGCCAACGTCTCCCACGACCTGCGTACCCCGGTCGCCATCCTGCACGGTTATCTGGAAACGCTGGAATTGAAGGGTGAGCAACTGGACCAACAGGCGCGCGATCATTATCTCAAGCAGGCGCTACAAAGCAGCGTCCGTCTCAATCAATTGATCGCCGAGCTGTTCGAGCTGGCCCGGCTCGAGGCCCAAGAAAGCGTGCCGCAACGGGAGCCGTTTAATTTGGCCGAACTGGCCCACGATGCGGTGCTGCAGAAATTCCAGCTGCCGGCCGCGGCAAACAGGACCACCATACGCCTGGACGTCGTCTCCGAAAACCTGATCGCCTGGGGTGACATCGGTCTTATCGCGCGGGTGTTTGAGAACCTGCTCGGCAACGCCCTTAAGTTCACTCCCCACGGCGGCCGAATTACAGTCACTTTGCGCCGTGTCGATAATAACTGTGAGGTCCGGATTCAGGACAGCGGCCCGGGCATCGCCGCCGCCGAACTGGCCAGGGTCTTCGATCGTTTTTTCCAGGGCCGTGACACCGGCAAGCGCGCCCCCGGCGGCCTCGGCCTGGCCATCGTCAAACGTATCATCGAACTGCATGGCGGCCACATCCGGGCCGAAAGCGAACCCGGTCGCGGCACCTGCTTAACATTCTCACTGCCGCAAAAAGCTTGATGAAGCCGTGACCTTTTGGTGAGGATTTTGGTCCAAATGAATAGCATAATAGCTCCATGAACCTTTCCCACAGGACAGAGACATGAACCGACGCAAATTCCTTCTGGCTACCGTGGCGCTGGCCGCAAGCCCCGTGTTAACGGTACGCGCCCGGGACGACGCGATGTCGATGCAGAACCACCGCATCGAAAAACTGGAGCTCTCGGACGCGCAGTGGCGCCAACGTCTGACCCCGGCGCAATTCCGTATCCTGCGTGAGGAAGGCACCGAGCCCGCCTACAGCAGTCCGCTCAACAATGAAAAACGCGAGGGCACTTATGTCTGCGCCGGCTGCGAACTCCCCCTGTTCACCGCCGCGATGAAATACGACAGCGGCACCGGCTGGCCCAGCTTTTTCAAGACCTTGCCCAATGCCGTGGGGACCAAACTGGATTTCGGCCTGTTTCTGCCGCGCACCGAATACCACTGCGCCCGTTGCGGCGGTCACCAGGGCCATGTATTCAATGACGGCCCCGAGCCTACCGGCAAGCGTTATTGCAACAACGGCCTGGCGCTGAAATTCATCCCGGATCAGGCCTAGCCCGCATATCCCATCGGGATCGCGGCAGCAGGCCTGTCTTCGCGCGCGTCCGGGCAGTGCCGCCAAAAACGCTGGACAGGTTTCCATTTTCGAGGATAATTTCGGCACCGCAGCCCGCGGCTGTGCCGGCACCGCCTAAATGGAAAACCTTCAGCTCCCCGACGAGCTCTCAGCTCAATTAAAGCGCCAGAAAATCATTGAGGACCTGGTGCAACAGGGCTACAGCGTCAATCCTCACTATCTGGATATTCAACTGGTCACGTCCCTGCAGCAGGCGTTGCTGGCGTTGGCAGAGCAGGATCGATTGCGCGCCGCCCATATCGGCAAGGATGCCCAACGCACCCGGCGGCGCAGCATTCGCGGCGATGCCATTCACTGGCTCAGCGGCGCCAGCGCCGCTGAGCACGACTTTCTTGACCAAATGGCGCAACTGCAGCACGACATCAACCGGCAGTTGTTTCTCGGCCTCACCGAGCTGGAGGCCCACTTCGCCCATTACCCGCCCGGCACCGGTTACCAGAAACACCTCGACAGTTTCCAGAACAATAACCTGCGGCGCATCAGCCTCGTCGCCTATCTCAATCCTGATTGGCGTGAACAGGACGGCGGCGAGCTGCAGATTTTCGCTCAGGACAAGGTCATCGCCGCGGTGGCGCCGCTGGGCGGCACTCTGGTGTGCTTTACCAGCGAGGCCATTCCCCACCAGGTCGCCATCACCCAACGCGATCGCTACAGCATCGCCGGCTGGTTTCGGGTGAGAGACCCGCATGCATTGCCCGCCATCTAACGCGGCTTGGGCACGATCAGCCGCGTTTCATACGTCCAGGTATAGGCGTAGAAGGATTCGATGGAGCCCTTGACGATGTGGCGATAAAAGGCGGCATCGATCTTAAGCCAGCGCCGCGCCAGGTCATGCGGCACGCCTGCCTCTTGGATCGCTTGGCGCAACAGCTGGTGGCGCAGCTCGAATAGTTCCGGGGTGATATACATCTGGCGGTGGGCCATGCGCATGTCCTTGCCGGAATAGGGTGTGTCGCCGCCCATCTTTTCAGCCATGAACTGGGTCTGACGCGCCTCGATCGAGGCTTGATTATGGCCCTCAAAAAACCGACCCAGCCAGGGGTGTGCATAGACCTTGTCGTAGAAGGTCTTATGCACCCGCTGCAGGGTCGGCAAGCCGCCCAGGGCCGCGAATAGAGTCGGGTTCTCCGCCATGCCGCACCTCAACTACGCCATCACCTATCTAGCATAGGCCAACATGGCGGCGTCAGGGCGCAACGGCGCGACTATTCGACCGGCCGCACCTTGCTGCCGTCGATCTTGCGCAGCCAATAACCTGATTTACCGGTACGCCGCTCCAGGTCCGCCAGGCCTTCCTTTCCGGCCGACCAGTCGGGGTAATGGCCGTACAGGGCGATGAAGTAGGTCTCGCCCTTCACGACGTGACTATACAAGCCTACATCGTCATCCAGCTCCAGCGACTGAACGGCCTTTTTCAGAGGCTCCGCCGCGCTGTAGCTCATCATTTGGACGGCATAAAAACTCTCTGCCACGACTGGTTTGGGCTCCGCTTTGTCCTGGCGCTTGGGCGCCGGCGTTTGCGTTTTCGCCACCGAGCTCAGGGCGACCGGGGTGAAGCTCGGGCTTGGCCGATTGGCGCGCGCGCGTGTCTCGGCTTGTTTTACCGCAGCCACGTCTTCCACCAGCCGGCTGTTATCCAGACTGCGCACCCACATGTCGGGCACCTCGGTGCGCACCCGCACGCGCAAGCGATCCGCCTTCGCCTCCTCGCGCGCGGCATATGTGCCGAAGCCGGCAATGTAATAGACCTCGCTGCCTTCTTCATGACGGTAATAGTCAACCTCACCCGCCAGTCCCATCTTCGTCACCCTGTGCTCCAGGTCGGCAAGCCTGTTGTCGCTGGCGACATGGATGGTGAAGCGCGGCGCAGGTGCTTCGACGGGGGCCATTTCCGCCACCGGCACGACGGGATGGGCCTCGCGAATGGCCTGGTTGATCCCGGCACGGTAGGCGCGAAAGTTGTCGCTTTCCAGCATCATGCGGGCGCGCTTGGCAGCGATGCTATTGGGATAACTGACCAGCAGACTGATACCGCGCTGGGCGGCGGCATCGATTCGACCAGCATCGTAATCCCACTCCATGTAGCGCAGTTCGTACAGGGAGATCATGCTCTCCAGGTGATAGATGTACTGTTTGGCATTGAAGGCGTGCTCGGTGTTGTCGCAGCATTCCACCAGGGTACGAAACCGCGCCAGAGCAGCCTTGGCATAGCCGGGGTCACTGGTGGTCACATCCATAGAGATGTCGCGCCGGCCGCGCGCGTAGTTCGCCATGCCGGCCAGATAGTGGACGTAGGCAATGTCTTTATGTGTGGGGTACATGGCGATAAAACGGTCGGCCTGCTCGATCGCCGCATCGGCCTGACCGGCCTCGTAATAGCCCTTGATCAAGCGCACATTCAACTCGCCCGTTTCGGCGTGAAAGGGATAGTTGATGTTCAATTCCTCAAGGGTCTGGGCGGCCGCGGCGGTATCGACCTGCGCCAGCTGTTGCAGTCCCTGTTGGTAATACGCCTGCGCCGACATCATGCGCGGCGCTTTATTCACCCCTGAGCATGCCGCCAGTGCGCATACCATCATCATCGCCAAGATGCTGATTTTTTTGCCCGAGAGAAAAGCGTCCATCCCGTCCCCTTGCCAGTGTTGCGGTCATCGCGCCCGATGCCGCCTTGGACAAGGCCTAGACCGGCGGCTGAATCTCACCGGGCATCAGGTGTGACAAAATAAAAACGGCCGTTTTCGGCACCGATATAGCGTTCCAGCACCCGCTGCTCACCGCTGTGCGCGGCGTTCAGTTGTGCTACCAACTTCCTTATCGGCAATAGGGTGGGATTTCTTTGACCTTCGGCCAAACGCGCCCGCTCGGCACCGCTGAGATCGGCGACACGGTAACCGGCCAGCCGGTAATCGCGCAGCAGGCTGCGCCAGGCGCCGCGCACGCGCGGCAGGTCGTGAACGTCATCATGGGAGTGCAAGCTCATCAGGGCGTCGATATCACCGGCGCGAAATGCCTGGACAAAGGCCATGGCCAAGGCCTCCGGACTGCGGGCGCCGTCGGCAAGGACAGGGACCGCGGCCAATGCCAGCATCAGCACGAGCATCCGTCGCGGCAGGGGGAAACTCATAGAGCAGGATAATCGGCGTGCCGCGCTCAGCTCGCCAGCTTGGGCAGGTCACCCCGGTTGCCCATGGCGTAATCCATGAAAAAGCGCTTCACCGGCGGCAGATTGTGAGTGGCACTGAGGCCGATATTGCGCGCCCATTTGACCGGCTCCATGTGCGCGCCGAAGAGGCGTTTGAAGGCGTCCATGGACAGCATCATGGTGACATTCTGCCCCTTGCGCCAGCGCTCGTAGGCGCGCAGGTTATGCAGCGCGCCGATGTCGCGACGGGTGGCCTGGGTACTGAGCACGGTCTCCGCCAGGGACGCGGCATCGAGCACGCCCAGATTCACCCCCTGGCCGGCCAGCGGATGGATGGTGTGGGCGGCATCGCCCACAAGAGCAATCCGCTGTTTGACGTAGTCGACGGCATGCTGCAGGTGCAGTGGAAACTTACCGCGATCACGCACCTCGGTGACGGCGCCGAGACGTTGCTCGAAGGCCTGGGCCAATTCGCGGGCGAAATCCTGTTTCTCCAAGGCCAGCAGTTGCGCGGCCTGCGCCGGCGTCGTCGACCACACCACACAACTGTAATGATCATGCAGCGGCAGGAAGGCCAGCGGACCGTTGGGCAGAAAGCGCTGCCAACAGGTGTGCAGATGAGGCTTCTCGGTTTTGACGATGGCCATCAGGGCGTGCTGATCATAGCCCCAGCCCTGGGTCTCGATACCGGCCCGTTCACGCACCGCCGAGCGCGCGCCGTCGGCCCCCACCAGCAGGCGGGTGCCCAGTTCGCGCCCGTCCTCCAGACTGATGTGGAGACGCTCTCCGGCATCCTGCCACTGCTGCCAACGCACCGGGCACAGCAGATCGACATTGTCGAACTGCTCGGCGCGCGCCCACAGGGCGGCCTGGATGACGCGGTTTTCGAGGATGTAGCCCAGCGAGGCTTGTCCCGCATCGGCGGCATCGAAGTGGATCGCGCCGTCACCGCTGGCGTCCCAGACATGCATCTCGCCGTAGGCGGTGACGCGGCGTTCGACCATCGCCTCCCAGGCGCCGACGGCGCCGAACACCCGGCGCGTGGCATGGGTGATGGCCGAGACGCGCAGGCCGATGCTGTGTTCCGGCCAGTCGCGCGCGGGCAGACCGGCCTCCACCACGGCGACCCGCAGCGCCGACCCGCCCAGGGCGCAGGCCAGGGTCAGGCCCACCATGCCGCCGCCGACGATGACCACATCATATTGCTCTGACATACCGCTAGGACCTCCTCGATTGGGGGCGGAATCATAACATGCCCGCACCCCTGGACCGGGGCGCGCAGCCGTGCGCCAAGGCCGCTGTCAGCCCCGTCAATTATCCTAGGCGAAGAAGACGACGACGAACACCTGCGGCATCATCTAAGGACGAAAAATTTGGGCGCGAAACGGGGCCGAGTCAGACTGGGGAGGGGATCAAATAGCCCGCATGGGCGCCCCGACGTCAGCCCGTCTGCAAGAGTGAGAGGCCAGGATTAAATTCGCCTCACCGGCACGCGCGTTGGTTGTCGGTACGGGGCCAGGCCAACGCGTCCGGTTTGGCTGAGCGCCGGTGCGCGAAGACTATCGGCTCATGCTCCGCATCACACTGAACCACAAGACGATTCACCATGGGTGAAATACAGGCGGTATGGGCGGTAGGCAACCCCGCCCATTGCGTTACTCGTTTTTCTGTAACGGCAAACCGAGCGCCAAGCGTGGCAGCTTACCCGCCAGCCCCAGGGTCTGACGCGTCAGCGCGCGCTTCAGCGGCGGCACGATATCCACGGCGCACAGTCCGATGTTGCGCGCCAGCGCCACCGGCGCCAGGGGATTGCTGAACAAGCGCGCCAGGGTGTCGGTGAAGCCGATCACCTTGCGATGATCCCAGCGGCGCCAGTCGGCGTAGCGCTGCATCACGGCAGCCGCGCCCACATCCTCGCCTTTGCCGCAGGCCTCAGCCAGCACGTCGGCCAGCACGTCGGCCAGCACGGCAACGTCGCGCAGTCCCAGATTGAAGCCCTGCCCGGCGATGGGGTGCAGGGTGTGGGCGGCATTGCCGATCAAGGCCAGGCGCGGCCGCACCTGCTGTTTGGCGCGCAGCAGTTTGAGAGGGTAGGCATGGCGCCGGCCGAGCTTTTCCAGTTCACCGAGGCGGTAACCGAAACGCTGCTGCAGCTCGGCGAGAAAGTCAGCGGCGCTTAGATTCAGAAGGCGCTCTGCGTCGCCGCTGCGCACGGTCCACACCAGACTGCAACGCTTGGGATCGTCGGCGCCGGCATTGGGCAACAGGGCCACCGGGCCGCTGTCGGTAAAGCGTTCATAGGCCACGCCCTGATGATGGCGCGCCGGGGTGATGTTGGCGATGACGGCGGTCTGGCCGTAGTCCCAGCTGCGGGTTGGAATCTGCAATAATTGTCGCACCACCGAATTGCCGCCGTCGGCGGCGATCACCAGTCTGGCGCTGAGTTGCCGTGCGCCGTCCTCGCCGTGGATGCTCACATGCGCGCCGTCCGCCATGAGATCCACATGGGTCACGGTGGCCGGGCAGATCAGCTCGACATTCTCGAGCTTGGGCAGCGCCTGCGCCAACACGGCGCCGACGACACGGTTCTCCACCACATAGCCCAGCGCCTCCACCTTCTCCGCCGCGCTGTCGAGGCGCGTCACGCCGAAGTGGCCGCGGTCGGAGACGTGAATCTGTTTGATGGGGCTGACCCTGTCGGCGAGCCTGTCCCACAGCCCCATGGTCGCGATAATTTTGGCCGAGCCGTAGGCCAGGGCGATGGCGCGGTCGTCGTAACTGGGCTGGCTGTCCGATTTGAACGGCACCGCCTCGATGACACCGATGCGCAGCGGCAGGGGACTCAGGGCATAGGCCATGGTGGCACCCACCATGCCGCCGCCGACGACGAGGATGTCGTAATCCGTGCTCATGCAACCGGTCGCCTGCGGCGCTGCGTTTCACCGGCCATCAACGCCTCGATCGCGTCCACCTCTTTCGGAACGCCCGAGCTCAGCACCTCATGGCCGGTGCGGGTCACGCGCACATCGTCTTCGATGCGGATACCCATGCCCCACCATTTTTTCGCCACCCCTTTGCTGCCGGCGGGAATATACAGGCCGGGTTCGACGGTCAGCACCATGCCCGGCTCCAGTTCGCGCCATTGGCCGTCCACCTTGTAGTCGCCCACGTCGTGCACATCCATACCCAGCCAGTGGCCGGTGCGGTGCATGTAGAAGCGGCGGTAGGCCTCTTCCTTGACCAGCTTGGCCGGCGTGCCCTTGAGGATGCCGAGCTTGATCAGCCCTTTGGTCAGGGCCTTCACCGCCGCCAGGTGCGGTGCGTTCCAGTGCTTGCCCGGTTGCACTTGTTCAATGGCGGCGTATTGCGCCTTGAGCACGACTTCGTAGAGGGCCTTTTGCGCCGCCGTGAATGTGCCGTTGACCGGGAAGGTGCGGGTGATGTCGGCGGCGTAGTTGTCGTATTCGCCGCCGGCGTCGATGAGCAGCAGGTCACCGTCATTGAGTTCGGATTCATTTTCGGTGTAATGCAGGATGCAGCCGTTCTCACCGCCGCCGACGATGGCGGGATAGGCGGGGTGGCGACAGCCGTTGACCATGAAGTGATGCAACAGCTCGGCCTCGAGCTGGTACTCCATCATGCCCGGCCTGCATGCCTGCATAGCGCGGCAGTGGGCGGCGGCGGAGACCTTGGCCGCCTTTTTCATGGCCTGGATCTCGGCCGCACTCTTGATCAGGCGCATTTCGTGCAGCAGGTGATCCAGGGAGATGAACTCGCCCGGCGCGTGGATGCCGGCGCGGGCCTTCTGGCGCACCCGGTTGAGCCATTCAATCATGCGTTGATCCAACTCGGGGTGCGTGCCCATGGAGTAATAGACCCGTTCTTTATTCTCCATCAAGCCCGGCAGGATGTCGTCCACGTCGGCAATGGGAAAGGCGTCGTCGGCACCGTAGCGCTCCACCGCCCCGGCCAGCCCGGCGCGGCGGCCGTTCCAGGTCTCCATCTCGGGATCGCGTTCACGGCAGAACAGAATGAACTGACCCTGGCGGCGGCCGGGCACCAGCACCGCAATCGCCTCGGGCTCGGGGAAACCGCTGAGATAATAGAAGTCGCTGTCGGGACGATACGGGTGTTCCACATCACGACTGCGGGTGCGCGCCGGCGCGGCGGGCAGAATGGCGATGCTGTCCGCGTCGAGCATGGCCAGCAGGCGCTGGCGGCGTTTACTGAACTCACCGGCGCGCATCAATGCAACACCACGTCTTCGGGGGCGCCGGGGGATTCGGGGCCCTCGCCGCCTTCGTTGAGCAACTCGTCACGCAACATCAGCACGCCCATGCGCACATATTCGGAAACTTCGAGAAAGGCGCTCTCGCCGGCGGCGGCATCGTCCTCTTCGTCGTGGCTGAGACGGGCGATCTCGGCCAGGTCTCGGGCGAACTCCTGTACCGGTTCGGAAAAACCCTGGAAGTCCTTGATGCCGCCTAAACTCAGGCCGTACAAATAGCCCTGACACCAGCTGGCCAGGGCGGCGGTGCGCTGTTGCAGCGAGACCTCGTCATCCGGCAACAACAGTTGAAAGCCGAGCTCGGGATCGGCCAGTTGCCTGACCGTGTCGTCGTACAAGGCGCTGAGCGCCTCCCGGTCGGCGCTGTCGACTTCAGCGCCACCGGACATTTCACCTTCAAGCACGGCCTCCACCTCGCCGCCCAACATGCGCCGCGCCCAGCTGTCACCGTCCAGCCCGGGCTGACAACTGGCCATGGCGCAGAGCATGCCGTGACATTCAGCGGCACCGAAGGCATCGCCGTAGGCCGACAACAACGCGGCCACTTCATCATAGGCGGGGGGTACAACAGTCACGGCGGGGTCCTCGTTACGCGGGAAATTGTCGCAATAGTAACATTCCCCAGCCGTTGACCATAAGGCCGCACCCCACTATATTGGCGGACTATGAGTCAGGATCAATCACGCAGTCATGAGCAGGATCTCAAGTCCCTCGAATTCCGGGTCGATGAGCTGATCCAGCTATGCCATCAACTGAAAAGCGAGAATCAGGCCCTGCGCGAGCAGCACGGCAGTCTGATGTCGGAACGCGCCAGCCTGATGAAAAAGAACGAGGCGGCGCGCTCCCGGGTTGAGTCCATGATCATGCGCTTGAAGAATATGGAACAAGAATATGGCCAATGAGCCCAAGCCGGTGGTGCTCACTATCCTGGGCAAGGAATATCGCGTCGCCTGCCCGCCGGAGGAACGCGAGGCCCTGCTGCAAAGCGCTGCCTATCTGGACGAGAAAATGTGCGAGATCCGCGACCGCGGCCGCACCACCGGCAGCGACAACATCGCCGTCATGGCGGCCCTCAATATCACCCACGAACTGATGCAGAAACAGGGCCAGGGCGACAAGATCGATAACACCCTCAGCGCCCGGGTAAAGAACCTACAAAGCAAGATCGAGGCGGCGCTCTCCAGCGCGCGCCAGATCGAGATCTAAATCACCGCCCCCGAGTTCGCCAGCCGGATTTCCTTCCCACCACCCTTCTACTGCCACGGCTCAATGGCACCTCCTGACTGGCTTTTGCGCGGTCGGCGTGCTCGACAGACTGGCAAGTATGCCCGGCGCGCGCCTCGGTCGAATAAAATCCGCCATGCCGCACCCTTGAACCGTCTCGTTACGAACAAGGGTGAAAAATCCGGGCTAGAAAATTACGGTGCGTCATCACGCTGCCGCCATTGCCGGCGCAACGCCTTTTGCCGCGCCTCAGACAGACCTTGAAACCACGCGGCGCGCTCCAGCAGCCGGGCCCGCTCCCGGGTGGGGAGCTGCTGGAAGCGTTCGAACTGCCGGCGGATGAGGTGTTTGCGCTCGGCGGGCAAGGACTGCCAATCGTGAAAACGGCGTTGCGCGCGGTGGCGCTGTGCGGGGGTCAAGGCCAGCCATTGTGCCGCCCCCCGAGACAAGCGCAGCTGCTGGGCCGGGGCCAGAGACGACCAGCGCTCGGCATGGGGCTGCAACAATTGCCGCTGCGCCGGGCTCAGTCGTTCCCAGGGTAAGGGCGCTTGTGCCGCCACGCTCATGGCGACCAGCAACAGCGCGCTCAGCGCACTAATCCTGAGCATCGCGGCGCTCCAACCATCGATAAAACTCGAGATCACGATAAAACGCCGGTGCCGGCGCGGCGGCGAGCAATTCCAAATCGTCGAATATGGGCGCCAACTGGGTCTGCGCCGGTGTCAGCCGGTACAGCAACACCGCCAGTACCACCAGCGCCAATACCATAACAACGTCCAGCCACAACCTGCCGCGCGATGGCCATTTACGCACTGGCGCTTCACTCCATTTGATCGAAACGGGTTATTTTATCCCAGATTCCGGCAGCGTCGATGTTTTCCTCAATTATTCCATGGCGGAACAATCTTTGAGCTGCTAACGGTTTTGCTTTACTATAATCGGTGATGGCATCCTCTGCGGTGTTTGTAAGCGGGCTAAGTAACCTTTGAGCCTTAATGCAAACCCATGGGAACGGGGCTGTTGGATTTGTGTGCATGTCCGCACGACGGAAAGCCTAATGATCCGCGCAAGTTCCCACTTGAACCTTTGGTTCAAGGTCTAATGCCCCAACGGCACAGGCGGAGGATGTCATTTATTTTTCCTGCAGCAGACTAAGCCATCGCCACCGACCGTGAGCTCGCGCGCCACCATCCGCAAACAGATTCGCCTTCGGCGTCAGCAGTTAAGCGAAGCGGAGCGGCAAGATGCCAGCCGCTCTATCGCCGCCAATGTCGCCCACACCCATCTGTTTTGCTACAGCCTACGTATTGCCGGCTTTTTGAGCAATGACGGCGAACCGGATTTGACGCCGCTGATGCAACTGGCCTGGCGCCGCAAGAAACGCTGGCACCTACCCGTCATCGGCAGGCCCAACATCAACCAGCTCTGGTTCGCGCCCTATGCCGCAGCGGACGAATTGGTGACGAATCGCTTCGGCATCGGCGAGCCGGTCACCCCCCTGCACGAGACCACGCGCAGCTATGGCCTCGATCTGGTATTGATGCCCTTGGTGGCCTTCGACAGTCACGGCAATCGCCTGGGCATGGGCAAGGGCTATTATGATCGTACGCTGGAGTTCCTGCATCGACGCCGTCATTGGCGCAAACCGCGCCTGGTGGGGGTGGCCTTTGAATTTCAGAAAGTCGAGCGACTGCCACAACAACCCTGGGATGTCCCCCTGGACGCCATCGTCACCGAGCAATCGGTCTACAATGTGCGCCGGCTCAATCTCTAAAAACAAATGCGGAGCTGTACATGAATTACTGGCTGATGAAATCCGAGCCCGACGTCTTCGGCATCGATCATCTTAAGGCGATGCCCAAAAAAACCGAACACTGGGACGGTGTGCGCAATTATCAGGCGCGCAACATGATGCGCGACGAAATGAAAAAGGGTGACCAGGTATTCTTCTATCACTCCAACTGCAAGGAACCGGGCATCGTCGGCATTGCCGAGGTGGTCAAGGAAGGCTATCCGGATTTCACCGCCTGGAATCCGGAATCGAAATACTACGACCCCAAGAGCACCGAAGAAACGCCTCGCTGGTTCATGGTTGACATCAAGTTCAAGCGTAAGCTCAAGCGCACCATCACCTTGACCGAACTCAAGCACCAACCCGGGCTGGAGGAGATGGCGCTGGTACGGCGCGGCAACCGTCTCTCCATCATGCCCGTGCGCAAACAGGAGTGGACGTTGATTCTCGGGCTGGAATAGCCTTTATCTGAACAGGCTGGTGCCGCTGTGCTGCAGTAGATTCGCCTTGATCTTGAGTATCTCGATCTGGCCCAGGGCGACGATCCGGCCTTTTTCCACACAGCCGGTCAGCATTACCACCAGGGCACGCTCTGCAACGCGAAATACATCACCCACCAAGGAGACGTGCTCAGATTTTCCCGGCATGTTGAATGACACCACCACGCGGTCTTTTTCTTTGGGCAGGACCTCGTCGCTGAATTCAGCATCTACGATCAGACGCAGGGAGCGATCGGAGAAATCGGCCATCACGCCGTTGATCAGGGCGGTCTCGCCGCGGCGACTGATTTGGATGGTGGCGGGAAGATGGGTCTGCAGCCGCAGGTGGGCACGTTGATCGGACAGCATCAGCGAGTCGGTGTCCACCTCGAGAAAGGCGACCGTCTGGCCGGCGTAAACGCCCTCTTTCAGTATGCTGCGTTTAATCACCCCGGTATCCAATACCGGCACCTGGCCGCCTTTATGCTCGCCCATCAGGGTAATGGTATTGCCCTTGACCAGACCGCCGGTCTTGAGCAAGGCCTCGCGCCGGGCGTAGTCAAGCTTGACCTCGCTCTGATTGAATACCGGCACGATGATCCTGAAGGCAGTGATTTTCCTGAAGCTATGGGCCTTACCCTGATCGCTGAACGTCAACGTGCCACTGGTATCATCGCAATTCAAATCACTGCTGGAATACACAATCTCGTCATTAATGGCATAGGCGATGATGACGGTATCGAGCAGCAGCTCTTGGCGATACTCGGGGTAATAGCTGACTTTGGCGCCCACGGGGAAATGGCGCATTAACCGACAAACAATACGACCGTCCAACACCCGATCGTCACCCTTGCCGCCTCCGCGGTCTTTGTTTTTGAAAAAATCCAACATACTGGTTCGCCTGCTCGTGCGCCCACCGATACGCACATGATCGGCACATGGCCGCCGCAACTGTAGCGAATTCAGCGGCACACGATCCCGGCGTCAGTGTCCGGCGGCAATGTCGATACGGGTCAAAATGCCGTTTTCGAAGGTCAGCACCTTGGGCAGCGAGCCACCGCCGAAATCGTAATACCAGCGCTCGGTGTTGACCTCGTGGATCACCTTGTCTTTGCTGAACGGGCTATCGCGCCGGAGAAAACGCTGTGAGCTCTCGATGGTGTCGGGGTCGCCGCAACGCTCCAGCACGCGCGCCTGACGATCACCACTGAGCACCAGCAGGTTGCCGCAGCGCATGCTATCCGCGTGTGCCGTCGCGGCCTGCAGCAACACCACCGCTGCCAGAACCCGACTTGTACGATCAGCGCAGAAAGAGTTTATAGGCCGGGTTGTCGGTCTCTTCCACATAGGTATAGCCCAGCTCGTCGAGAAAGGCCTGCAGCGGGTTTTTACCCCCGTCGGGCACCTGCATGCCCACCAATACCCGGCCATAGGCGGCGCCGTGATTGCGGTAGTGAAACAAGCTGATGTTCCAACCCTGACCCATTTGGGTGAGAAACTCCAGCAGGGCGCCGGGGCGCTCCGGGAATTCGAAGCGGTACAGCAGCTCGTTGCCGACCTCGGCGCGCCCGCCGACCATGTGGCGGATGTGCAGCTTGGCCATCTCGTTATCGCTCATGTCGATGACGGGGTAGCCCTTGTCGGTGAGACGCTTGATGAGCTCTTCCCGGGCATCCTCGCTGCCGCCCAACTGCACGCCGACGAAGACATGGGCGTCCCTGTCATCGGCGTAGCGGTAATTGAATTCGGTCACGCCACGCTTGCCGATGGTGTTGCAGAAACGACGGAAGCTGCCGGGCTTTTCCGGAATGGTCACCGCCAATACGGCCTCGTTACGCTCGCCCAGTTCAGCGCGCTCGGAGACGTGGCGCAGACGGTCGAAATTCATATTGGCGCCGCTGTCGATGGCCACCAGGGTCTGGCCGGTGGCGCCCTCTCGCTCAATGTACTTCTTGACCCCGGCCACCGCCAACGCCCCCGCCGGTTCGGCGATGGAGCGCGTATCGTCGAAGATATCCTTGATGGCGGCGCAGATCTCGTCGGAACTGACCAGGATTACCTCATCGACGCACTTGCGCGCGATGCGGTAGGGCTCCTTGCCGGCCTGGCGCACCGCTACGCCGTCGGCGAAGATGCCCACCTGATCCAGGATGACGCGGCGATGATGCTTTAATGCCTGGTGCATGGAGGGGGCATCCTCCGGCTCCACGCCGATTATTTTCACCTGCGGATAGACGTATTTGATAAAGGCCGCCACCCCGGCGATCAGCCCACCGCCACCCACGGGTACGAACACCGCATCCAACGCGCCGGGGTGCTGACGCAGGATTTCCATGCCGACTGTGCCCTGGCCGGCGATCACATCGGGATCGTCATAGGGATGAACAAAGCTCATGCCTTCTTGCTCGGCCAGTGCCACGGCGTGATGATAGGCATCGTCATAGGCGTCGCCGTGCAGCACCGTGCGGGCGCCGAAGGCGCGCACCGCCGCCACCTTGATGGCGGGGGTGGTCTTGGGCATGACGATCACCGCCTTGATGCCGAGCCGCTGCGCCGCCAGCGCCACGCCCTGGGCGTGGTTGCCGGCCGACGCGGCGATCACACCCTGGGCACGTGCAGAGTCCGGCAGATTCACTATCTTGTTATAGGCGCCGCGCAGTTTGAAGGAAAACACCGGTTGCAGGTCTTCGCGCTTGAGCAGGATGTGGTTGTCGAAACGCGCCGACAGCCGCGGCATCAGGTCGAGCGGCGTCTCCTGAGCCACGTCGTAGACCCGGGCCCGGAGGATTTTTTCGATATATTTCTGTGGCATGGCGCTAAATTAGCAGCTTCTTAGGTAACTTCATAGCGGTGACTTATGTCAGGAGTGCCGGTATCATGAATCAACTTTTTCTACACAGACGGGGGTAAGTCATGGCCTTATCACAAGACGAAATGAAGCGACAGGTCGCCGCGGCGGCGCTGGAATATGTGGAGCCCGGCATGGTCGTCGGTATCGGCACCGGCTCGACGGCCAATTATTTTATCGACGGCCTGGCCAAAATGAAGGGCAAGATCGACGCCACCGTCGCCAGCTCCGAGGCCAGCGCCGAACGCCTGCGCGGCCACGGCATCGAGGTGATCGACCTCAACAGCGCCGGCAATATCCCGCTCTACGTGGACGGCGCCGACGAATCGACCAAGTTCCTGCACCTGATCAAGGGCGGCGGCGGCGCCCTGACGCGCGAGAAGATCGTCGCCGCGGCGGCGGAGAAGTTCGTCTGCATCGCCGACGAATCCAAGCGGGTGGATGTGCTGGGCAAGTTCCCACTGCCCATCGAGGTGATCCCCATGGCGCGCAGCTATGTGGCGCGCCAGCTGGTCAAGCTGGGCGGTGAGCCGGTCTACCGCGACGGCTTCGTCACCGACAACGGCAACATCATCCTCGACGTGCATCACCTTAAGATCATGAACCCGGTAGAGATGGAGCAGACCCTTAACAACATCGTCGGCGTGGTCACCAACGGCCTGTTCGCCAAACGTCCCGCCGATGTGCTGCTGCTGGGCACCGCCGACGGCGTGAAGACCATCACCTGAAGTCGGGCCATGCGGGGCGGAACCCTTCCGCTCCCGCTTTGTCGATTGTGAATATGCAGAAACTTCTCATCACCATCGGTGTTGTGCTCATCGTGCTCGGCGTGCTCTGGCCGCTGTTGCAGAAATCCGGCCTCGGCCGCCTGCCCGGCGATATCGCCGTGGAGAAGGAAAACTTCAAATTTTACTTTCCCATCACCACCTCGATCATCGTCAGCATCGTGCTGAGTCTGATCCTGTGGTTTTTCATGCGCAAATAACGCGCCCTACGCACCTTTCAACATCGCCAATAACTCGTCTTTGAGTGCCAGGCGTACTTTTTTGCGCGCCTCCAGGTAGTCGTCGGACGTGGTTTCGATGTTTTCCTCGATACGATGAATCTCGTGATCCACCTCGTGGTACTCGTCGAACAGCTGGGCGAAGCGCTCGTTGCTCACCTTCAGTTCATGGATGCGGTCGCGATATTCAGGCAGTTCATGGATCAGGTCATGTTTTTCGATGGGCATTTTTTCTTCCTTTGGTTCATTAATAAACCTCAGTCTCCATTCTGCACCTGTTTCAGCTTGCGGTAAAAGGTGCGCTCACTCAGGCCGAGTTGGCGCGCCAAGCTGCGCTTGTCGCCACGATGCCGGGCCACTGCCCATTGCAAATAACGCCGCTCCACCTCGGCCAGCGCTTGGACTTCACCGGCAAACCCCGGCGGCACTGACGACGGCTCGGTGACACACTCCGGTGGCAGGTGCTCGGGCAGGATCATGTCACCATCGGCCAACAGAGTGGCGCGCTCCAGGATGTTGCGCAGTTCGCGCACATTGCCGGGGAAATCATAACGCCGCAGGCAGGCCAGGGTATCGGCATGAAGCCGCTTGGCTGTCTGAGCGCCGCTGCGCTGCAACAACATGTCGGCCAACAGCGCCACATCCTCGCCGCGCTCGCGCAGCGGCGGCAGCGGGATGGGAAAGGTGTTGATGCGGTAGTAAAGATCCTGACGAAAGGCGCCCGCTGCCACCATCCGTTTCAGGTCGCGATGGGTGGCGCAGACCAGACGAAACTGCGCCTGGCGTGGCTCGACGCTGCCGACGCGGCGGTAGCTGGCGGTCTCCAGCAGGCGCAGCAGCTTGACCTGCAACGGCAAGGGAATGTCGCCCACCTCGTCGAGGAACAGGGTGCCGCCGGCGGCCGCCTCCACCAGACCGATCTTGCGCTGCTGGGCGCCGGTAAAGGCACCCTTCTCGTGGCCGAACAGCTCGCTCTCGAACAGCGACTCGGTCAACCCGGAACACTCCACCGGCACGAACGGCCCGGCGGCGTGCGCGCTGGCGGCGTGGATGGCCTTGGCCACCAGCTCCTTGCCGCTGCCCGATTCACCCTGCAGCAGCACCGCCGCCTCGCTGGAGGCGACCCGCTCCACCAGCGCCAGCATGCGGGTGAAGGCCGCTGAGCGGCCCACCAGTCCGGCGCCGTCGCGGCCGTTACCGGCCACCTCGCTTGCTCGCATGATTTCCAGAAACCAGCGCAGCTCACCCGACTCATCGCGCAAGGGCAGGGTCTGCACATCCACGTGCTCCTCGCCGCGGGCGGTGTAGTGCAGATGCAGCACCCGTTGCGGCTGACCGGAGGCTTGACTGTTGCGCAGCGGGCAGGTCTCGCCCGCCTCGTCGCAAGGGCGCGAAAAACGGTGCGAGACCTCGTAGCAGTGGCGGCGCCCCGGGCCGCCGATGGCGCCGTGTTTGTCACGATAGGCCTGGTTAGCCGCCAGGATGCGGTAATCGGCGCCGATGACCACGGCGGGATCTTGAAAACCGTTCAGCAGGGTGGCGATATCCGGGAGTTGTTGATGCGCGTCGTTCATGGTTTGAGCCCGCCATTAATGGCATGCGTCTTATCAAATGTATGTCAAATATGGCACACAATTGTGCCTTTTTCATTCCCTCGCCGCCTTGGCAGCCCACTGCGCCGTTTGCCTGCCCGCCACAATTCCCGATTAAAACAATACGTTAAACCCCGCGCCCGGCGCGTACGGCGCCGATGCCAAACCTGGCACCAAGATTGCGATAGCAAGGGATGCAACAGGAGGTTGCGGGGCCGGTCGGCGACGGTTTATCCCTCATTATCAAGTCTCAACCGCCGTCACCGGCCCATCCCGTATCTATAGTATTTGTCGGAGGCAGGTGATAACTAAACAACACTCTATCCGCAGCGCTGCTGCGATCGCACTACTGGCCGGCGCCGCAGCCGGCGCGGCGGAACCGGCGCAGCCAACAGAGCAGGCGGCACACATCGCCCAAACCTTCATGCAGACCCTGGGCCGCACCCTGCAACAGACCATGAAACAAGAGGGGCCGGTGGCGGCCATCAAGGTCTGCAGCGCAGTGGCGCCCAGCATCGCCGGCGAGCTGTCACGCCAAAACGGCTGGCGCATAACCCGTGTCGGCACCCGTGTGCGCAACCCCATGTTGGGCATGCCCGACGCCTGGGAACAACAGGTGTTGACCCAGTTTCAGGCGCGCGCCGCCGCCGGGGAGTCGTTTAAGGAAATGAGCCACGCCGAGATCGTGGCGGAGCCGAACGGTCGCTATTTTCGCTTCATGAAGGCGATCGGCACACAAGCGCGCTGCCTCACCTGCCACGGCCCGGTAGGGCAGATTCCGGCGCCGGTACACGCCATCCTGAAACAGCAGTACCCCTTCGATGCCGCCACCGGTTACCGGCAGGGCGATCTGCGCGGTGCAGTCAGCATTAAGTACCGCTTCGAGCGCATGTGATGTCCATGGCGCAAAAAACAGACCGGCGACCGAGAACAGCGTAGTGTAGAGCCTCAAGATCGTGGCTGATGATAATCAAGAGATGGGCCTGCGTTATGGCGGCAAACAAATCTACAAAAAACGCGTATCGCTTGCGGGGCAAAGCGGGCGGCACGACTGCGGCTGGCAAATGCCGCTCAATGTACTAAACCTTAAGTGAGTGGGGAGGGAGATGTATGTGGTATTTCAACCGGATACCGGGACGCGGCCTGACGGTCGCCGTCGCCATCATCAATGCCCTGTGGTTAAAAGCATAAGATGCTCTACAGCCGAACAAGCCCCCGCATAACAACAAACGGGTTTTGGTCGCCAAGGGTGTAGTCAACAGAGGAGAAGATCATGGCACATATCGTCATTATGGGTGCAGGCACCGGCGGCATGCCGGCGGCGTATGAAATGCGCGAGAAGCTGGACAAGGCGCACAAGGTTACCGTCGTCAACGCAGTAGACTATTTTCAGTTCGTCCCCTCCAACCCCTGGCTGGCCGTGGGCTGGCGCACACGTGATGACATCACCTTTCCCATCCGCCCGTATCTTGAGAAGAAAGGCATCGACTTCATCGCCAGCGCGGTGGAAAAAATCGACGCCGCCAACAAGCGCCTGGCACTGGCCAACGGCGACAGTCTCGACTACGACTATCTGCTCATCACCACCGGCCCCAAGCTGGCCTTCGAAGAGATCGAAGGCCTGGGCCCCCACGGCGGCCATACCCACTCGGTGTGCACCTCGGACCATGCCGAAGCGGCCTGGGCGGGTTACCAGAAATTTACCCAGGACCCCGGCCATGTCATTATCGGCGCGGCCCAGGGGGCTAGCTGTTTCGGTCCGGCCTATGAATACGCCTTCATCCTCGACACCGACCTGCGCAAACGCAAGATCCGCGACAAGGTACCCATGACCTACGTCACCTCCGAGCCTTACATCGGTCACCTGGGCCTGGGCGGGGTGGGCGACTCCAAGGGCATGATCGAATCGGAACTGCGCAACCGCCATATCAAGTGGATTACCAACGCCAAGATCACCAGGGTGGCGGCGGGCAAGATGTTTGTCGCCGAACACAACGAGGCGGGCGAGGTGATCAAGGAACACGAACTGGAATTCAACTACTCCATGGTGCTGCCGGCCTTCAAGGGGGTCGATGCGGTGGCCAATGTGGAAGGGCTGTGCAACCCGCGCGGCTTCGTCATCGTCGACGAATACCAACGCAGCCCCACGTTTCCCAACATCTATTCCGCCGGTGTATGTATCGCCATTCCACCGGTGGAGGCCACGCCGGTGCCCACCGGCACACCCAAGACCGGTTATATGATCGAGTCCATGGTCAGCGCCATTGTGCAAAACATCGAAGCAGAGCTATCCGGCAAGCAGCCCAGCCACAAAGGCACGTGGAATGCCATCTGTTTAGCCGATATGGGCGACACCGGCGCCGCCTTCGTTGCCCTGCCGCAAATTCCGCCCCGCAATGTCAACTGGATGAAAAAAGGCAAATGGGTGCACGTGGCTAAGGTGGCCTTTGAAAAATATTTCCTGCGCAAAATGAAGCGCGGCTCATCGGAACCGCTGTACGAAAAATATGTCCTCAAGGCCCTGGGCATCGAGCGCCTGCGGGAAAAGTAATTGGCGACATCCACGCGCGGCTCCCCGACACATCGGGGTGCCGTCTTTTCCGTGGCGCCGTAGCCGTCCGCCGCCCGGATCAGGCATTATATTTTGATGGACCGCGCCGATAACTATAAAAATAAACTCGTCACGCCGCATTGATGCCTGCGACCGCAATTGACAATCCAGTTGAATTCGAAAAACCCGGCTTTAGGGCTGACCCGGCCCAGCGCAAGGTTATCGCACGGCTGCAACAATTGTATCAGGCCCTGGTGACGGAACCGCCCCGGGCCGGCCTGATCGACCGGCTCTTAAAGCGCAGCCCGGCACCTGTACACGGCCTCTACATCTGGGGCGGCGTGGGACGTGGCAAGACGCATCTCATGGATCATTTCTACGAGGCCGTGCCCTTCACCGAAAAACAGCGCGTCCATTTTCATCGCTTTATGCAGGGCATTCACGCCGAACTCAAGACTCTGCCCAGGACGCCCGACCCGTTGCAGGTCATCGCCGAACGGCTGGCCGCCAACATCCGCTTGCTGTGCCTGGATGAGTTTCACGTCAACGATATCGGCGACGCCATGCTGCTGGCTGGATTCTTAAAGGCGCTGTTCCAAAACAATGTCACCCTGGTCACCACGTCCAACGTCCCGGCCGACCAACTCTACAAAAACGGCCTGCAACGCGAACGCTTCCTGCCCGCCATCGAACTGATCAAACACTACACGGATGAGCTGCATCTGGACGGCGACTTGGATTACCGCAGCGAATTACTGGAACGCACCGGCACCTTTCATATCAACACGGGCAAAGATGTGACCCAACTGCTGCAACAGCAATTCCAATCCCTCGCCCCCCACACCATCACCATGGCGGCCAAACTGAATATCAATCAACGCGAAATCAACACCGTTGCCGTCAGCGACGACGTGGCCTGGTTCGAGTTCGCCGCCCTGTGCGAAACACCGCGTTCATCGGTCGATTATTTGGAGATCGCGCGCGCGTATCACGCCGTCATCATCAGCGACGTGCCGCAACTGAGCGAGGCCAAGGACGACGCCGCGCAACGTTTTATTCATCTCATTGACGCCCTTTACGACCACAGCGTCAAGACCATCATCAGCGCCGCAGTCAAGCCCGCAGACATCTACAGCGGCCGACGCCACGGCTTCGCCTTTCAACGCACCGCCAGCCGCCTGCAGGAAATGGCCAGCGAGCAATATCTCAACAAGGCGCATCGTTTATAGGTTCAATAGCCGCCGCAGCGGATCCTGTCGATAAAACAGCCCGAATTGTCGGTACACCTCGGGATAGCTCTCAAACAAGACCTGGGGCAGTTCAAAAAAGGTCTCGCTCATGACGGCAAAAAACTCGGCCGGATCTTCGCCGGCATAGGGGTCGATGGCCACCTGCCCGCCCGCATTCAATTGCGCACAGAGATGCGCATATGCCTGTGACAAAGCATCGGTCCAGTCACTGCGCGACATCTGTGCATGCAAGGGCGGCATGCCGTTGGCCGCGCCGTTGAGCATGTCCAGTTTATGGGCGAATTCATGCAGGATGACGTTGGAACCGTGACCGTATGGCCGGACGCCGGGGCGGGCATCCGCCCAGGCCAGGATCACCGGCCCCTGCTGCCAGGATTCGCCTTCCAACTCACGTTCCAGCTCATGTACCACACCGGCCTCGTCATGATGCTCGTGACGCGCGACGAAGGCATCTGGATAGACAATCACCTCGTGCCAGCCGCTGAAGTAATCCAGGTCGAGATTCAAAATCAACAGACAGGCCTGGGCGGCGATCCACACGCGCATCTCATCCGTCAGCTCAATTTCGCCTGCGCCGACAATCGCTTTCTCATGCAGAAAATGGCTGGCGAGTTCACGCAGCCGATGGCGTTGCTTATGATCGAGACGCTGCAATAACTCCGACTGCGCCAGGCAATGCTCCCAAAGGTGTAGTGGGATACGATGCCGGCGCAGGAAACGCTGTTGCCACCAGCGTTGCAGGCGATTCATGACGATTACAGAGCTTGCCGCAGGGCTTCAAGCGCTTCCCAGCGCGCGTAACAGTGGCTTAGCTCCGCTTCCAGCGCTTTCATGCGCGCGTCGAGTTCATGCGCTTTGTCAGGCTGTTGCTGGTAGAGATCGGGATCGGCCAGTGATTGCTGGATCTGCACCAACTCGTTCTCCAGGGTTTCAATCTGTTGCGGCAGCAGGTCCAGTTCGCGTTGGTCCTTGTAGCTCAGTTTTTTGGCCGGTTTGGGTTTCGGCTTGGTGCCCTGTTTCGGTTTGTCCTTGCGGGCGACCGGTTGGGGCAAATCGGAGTTGCGCTGGCGCAGCCAATCGTCGTAGCCACCCACATATTCATTCACCACACCGTCGCCTTCAAACACCAGGGTGCCGGTGACCACGTTGTTGATAAACTCACGATCGTGGCTCACCAGCAGCACGGTGCCCTGATAATCGATCAACAATTCTTCCAGCAGTTCCAGTGTTTCGACGTCGAGATCATTGGTGGGCTCGTCCAGCACCAAGACGTTAGCCGGCTTGGTGAACAGCTTGGCCAACAGCAGGCGGTTGCGCTCGCCGCCGGAGAGTGAGCGCACCGGCTGACGTGAACGTTCCGGGGCGAAGAGAAAATCCTGCAGATAGCTGATGATGTGGCGCGGTTTGCCGTTGATGGTGACTTCAGAGCGGCCGTCGCTGATGTTGTCGATGACGGTTTTGTCCTGATCCAGCTGGGCGCGGTGCTGATCGAAATAGGCCACCTCCAGCTTGGTGCCGACCTTGACCCTGCCCTGCTGGGGCTCCAGCTGGCCGAGCAGGATCTTCAGCAGCGTGGTCTTGCCGGCGCCGTTGGGACCGATGATGCCGATCTTGTCGCCGCGCAGGATAGTGGTGGAGAACCCCCTGAGGATGTCCCGCTCGCCGTAACGCTGACTCACACCCTCCACCTCGATGACGATCTTGCCCGAGGACTCCGCCGCCTGGGTCTGAATGTTGGCCGTGCCCTGGCGCTCGCGCCGCTGGGCGCGCGCGTCGCGCAAGGCCTTCAATGCCCGCACGCGGCCCTCGTTGCGGGTGCGGCGCGCCTTGATGCCCTGGCGGATCCAGACCTCTTCCTGGGCCAGCTTTTTATCGAACAGGGCGTTGGCGGTCTCTTCCGCCTCCAGCATCTCCTGCTTGCGCTGCAGATAGGTGGCGTAGTCGCCGGGCCAGGAGGTGACGCGGCCGCGGTCCAGATCGATGATGCGGGTGGCCAGTTTCTGCAACAGCATGCGGTCATGGGTAACGAACAACAGGGTGCCGCGGTAATTGAGAAAGAATTCCTCCAACCAGTTGATGGCCGCGATGTCGAGATGGTTGGTGGGTTCGTCCAGCAGCAACAGATCAGGGTTGTCCACCAGGGCGCGGGCCAGCAACACGCGGCGCTTCAGGCCGCCGGACAGCTCGGCGAACTCGGCATCGGCATTCAATTGCAGGCGCGACAGCGTGGTATCCACCTGCTGGCTCATCTCCCAACCACCGGCCGCCTCCAGACGGTGCTGGACCCGCTCGAGGTCCGCCATGGCGGCATCGGAGTGGTCGGTGGCCAGGCGCTGCACCGCCTGGTGATAGCGCGACAACAACTCGCCCTGCTGGCCCAGCCCGGCGGCCACCACATCATAGATGGCGCCGTGCATATCGTGGGGCACCTCCTGGGTCAGGCGCGCCACCTTCAGGCCCTGCTCCTGCTCGATCTGGCCGTCGTCGGGCGTGATCAGCCCGGCCAGCACCTGCATCAGAGTGGACTTGCCGGCGCCGTTGCGCCCCACCAGACAGACGCGCTCGCCGCGCTCGATTTGCACATCGACACCGTCCAACAGCGGCGCACCGCCGAAACTGACGACAACGTTACGTAGGGTGATTAAGGCCATGGAAACTCCTGAAATTGAGGCGGCCTATGGTACTGGGAATCGGGGTGCAACTGAACTGTCATTAAGCGGTAACAAAGCAAATCTAATATATCGACCTTCGTAGATATAGTGACTTTACCATGGATACCGATCAACTCTTCAGGGCGCTTTCAGACACCACCCGGCTGCGCAGCCTGATGCTGCTGGATGTGGGCGAACTGTGCGTCTGCGAACTGGGCCACGCCCTGGCGTTGCCGCAACCCAAGATCTCCCACCACCTGGGCGCCCTGCGCAAGAGCGGGCTGGTCAGCGACCGCAAGGAGGGACTGTGGACCATTACCGCCTCCACGCCGAGCTGCCGGCCTGGGTCATAGAGCTGCTGCGCACCACCGCGACGGGCATTGCCGCTACCCACCCCTTCTGCGACGACCGCCGGGCGCTGGCCGAGCTCTCGCGGCGCGCGGCAGACATCTGCTGCAACTGACATTCAATGACGAGGAGCAAACCATGACCATTCGCATAGGCATCAACGGCTTCGGCCGCATGGGCCGCCTGGGGCTGCGCGCCGGCTGGGACAAGCCCGACTACCAGGTGGTACAGGTCAACGAGATCGCCACCGATACCGCCGGTTCGGCCCACCTGCTCAAGTTCGATTCGGTGCACGGCATCTGGGGGCCGGAGTGCGCCGCCGAGGGCGACATGATGCTGATCGACGGCCAGACGATTCGCCACAGCAGCAACAAGGCGATCAGCGCGAGCGACTGGTCCGGCTGCGATATGGTCATCGAGGCCACCGGCAAACACCACAAGCAGCCGGAGACGCTGCAGACCTATTTCGATCAAGGGGTGAAGAAAGTGATCGTCGCCGCCCCCACCGAAGGCGCGCTCAATGTGGTCTACGGCATCAACGACCATCTCTATGATGTCGCCGAACACCACCTGCTGAGCGCCGCCTCCTGCACCACCCACTGTCTGGCGCCGCTAATCAAGGTGATGCACGAACATGTGGGCATTAAGCACGGCTGCATGACCACCATTCACGACATCACCAACACCCAGACCATCGTCGACAAGGGCCACAAGGACCTGCGCCGCGCCCGCGCCTGCGGCGAGTCGCTGATCCCCACCAGCACCGGCTCGGCCAAGGCGATCACCAAGATCTTCCCGGAGCTTCAGGGCAAACTGAACGGCCTGGCGGTGCGCGTGCCGCTGCTCAACGGTTCGCTCACCGACCTGGTGTTCGAGGCTGAGCGGCCGGTCACCGTCGAAGAGATCAATGGCTATTTCAAGGCCGCGGCCGAGGGTGAGCTGAAAGGCATCCTCGGTTACGAGGAACGGCCGCTGGTCTCTATCGACTACAAGGACGACCCGCGTTCCTCCATTGTGGATGCGCTCTCCACCATGGTCATCGACAACACCCAAGTGAAGGTACTGGCCTGGTATGACAACGAGTGGGGCTATGTAAACCGCATGATGGAGCTGGCGCAGAAGGTGGCCGCGTCCCTCAAATAACACCTGAGTTCCCCCTCCCTCGGGCAGGGGGTATCTAGCGAAAAGTTCGAGATGCAAGCAGCACTGCGCAACTACCTGGTCGTCACCGGCGGCTATTGGGCCTTCACCATCACCGACGGCGCCATCCGCATGTTGGTGGTGCTCTATTTCAGCACGCTGGGCTACACACCGTTCGAGGTCGCCTCCCTGTTTCTGCTCTACGAGCTGGCAGGGGTGGTCACCAATGCGGTGGGCGGCTGGCTCGGCGGACGCATCGGCCTCAATAAGACTATGCACATCGGCATGGCGCTGCAGATTTGCGCCCTGGCCATGTTGACCGTGCCGGACGCCTGGCTGTCGGTCGTCTACGTCATGATCGCCCAGGCGGTCTCCGGCGTGGCCAAGGATCTCAACAAGATGTCGGCCAAGGCCTCGGTAAAAACCTTTGCCAGCGACGACAACGATTCGCAACTGTTCAAATGGGTGGCCGTGCTCACCGGCTCGAAGAACGCGCTCAAGGGGGCGGGCTTTTTCGTCGGTGCACTGCTGTTGGAGCTGGCCGGTTTTCGCGGCGCCCTGGCGACCCTGGCCGGCGCGCTGCTGCTGGTATTGCTCATCACCATGGCGCTGCTGCCCAGCGCCGTCGGCAAGATGAAGACCAAGGCCAAATTCACCCAGATCTTCTCCAACATCGCCGCCATCAACCGGCTCGCGGCGGCGCGCTTTTTTCTGTTCGGCTCGCGCGATGTCTGGTTTGTGGTGGCGCTGCCGGTGTTCTTATACGATGTCCTGGGCTGGGGCTTTGCCGAGGTCGGCGCCTTCATGGCGCTGTGGGTGATCGGCTACGGTATGGTGCAGGCGGCCGCCCCCAGACTGATCCACGGCGGCGCCCCCGGCGGCGGCACCGCCCTGCTGTGGGCCGTGGTGCTGGCGCTGTTTCCGGCCGGGATCGCGCTGGCCCTGCAGGCGGGACTGCCGGCAGGCGATGTGATCGTGATGGGTCTGATCCTGTTCGGCATCGTCTTCGCCCTGAACTCGGCGGTGCACAGCTACCTGATCCTGGCCTATTCGGATCGCGACAAGGTGGCCATGAACGTGGGCTTTTATTACATGGCCAACGCCGGCGGGCGGCTGATCGGCACCCTGCTCTCGGGCGGCGTCTATCAACTGTACGGCCTGGAGGGCTGCCTGTGGACGTCGAGCCTGTTTGTGGCGGCGGCGGCGCTGCTCTCCATCGGGCTGCCGCGGAGCCCGCGTCTGCTGCCGTGATGCCGGTGAGACAGGCGCGCTAAGCGGCGCCCCTGGCCGTGGTTTTGATGCCGGCCCAGAACACGGCGAGCTGCTGGTGATACATGCTGGAGACGGCGGCAAAGTTGTTCTGACGCAATACCAGGGGCACGCCGTAAAACAATGAGGCCAATCCCGCCATGACGGTGGGCAGGTGCACGTTGGGCGGCAGCTCGCCGCTGCGCACGGCCTGCTCCAGGGCCGGCAGCCAGGCCTTGTCGACACCGCCCGCCGGCAGCTCTTCGATGCCTTCATAGTCGGGATAGGCGATCTGGCGCTCGGCCAGGCCGATCTCGACGGGTTCGGGCTTGCCGCGCAGCAGCGCCTGACGGGCGATGATCTCACCCATCACGCCGGGCTGTTGCTGCAACGCCGCGGCCATGAAGTCGAAGCAGGCGGCCACTGCCGCCACGCCTTGCGCCTGGATGTGACGGCAGCGCCAGTTGAGCTCCAGCATCCACAAGCGGGTGTAGTAGTCGAGCAGGTCGGTCTTGCGCGGGAAGTAGTTGAAGAACGTGGCCTCGGAGAGTTCGGCGTCCTCGCACAGGTCGCGTACCGCCACCTCCTCCAGGCTGGACTGCTCCAGGCGTCGGGCCAGGGCTCGGGCCAGTTTCAAGCGGGTTCTGGCGAATTTGCGTTCTCTCAGGCCCGGTTTTTTGCTCATCCTGATAGCTCCACTTAAAAATAATGCCATCTATAGTTTTTTAGCCACCGTTAAATTTAAACAAAAAGCAATCATTTTTCAAATAGATAAACAGCATCCCCCCGTTTCTGCTATAAGCCTTTAAACGGGGCAGGTCGATAAGGCATAGAGAGACCGACAATAACTCCATGGAAACCCTGACCAATACCTTTGTCGTGCTGTTCATCGTCACCGATCCCATCGGCGTGGCGGTGATCTTCGCCGCCCTCAGCCGTCGCCACTCCGACGCGGCGCGGCGGCGCATGGCCCTGGCCGCCACCCTGCTCGCCAGC
Source organism: Candidatus Tenderia electrophaga (assembly GCA_001447805.1). Classification (NCBI taxonomy): domain Bacteria; kingdom Pseudomonadati; phylum Pseudomonadota; class Gammaproteobacteria; order Tenderiales (SeqCode); family Tenderiaceae (SeqCode); genus Tenderia (SeqCode); species Tenderia electrophaga (SeqCode). The sequence continues at coordinate 366,112 of CP013099.1, read as the reverse complement.
ACCATCCTGCTGGTCTTTTTCCTCGTCGGCGCCCGCCTGCTCGAGGTCTTGGGCATCACCCTGCCGGCCTTTCGCATCGCCGGCGGGGTGATGCTGTTCCTGATCGCCATCGACATGGTCATGGTGCGTCAGTCGGGCCTGCGCGCCACCACCTCCGGCGAACAGTCCGAGGCCGAACATAAGGAGGATCTGAGCGTCTTCCCGTTGGCCTTCCCCCTGATCGCCGGGCCGGGGGCCATGACCACGGTCTTGCTCATGTCCTCGCACAGCAGCGGTTTCCCCGCCGGCTTCGGCCTGGCGGGTGTGATTTGCCTGGTGATGGCGCTGATGCTGGCCTGCCTGTTGGCCGCCGCCAACATCGCCCACCGCCTGGGCGAGACGGGCGCCAACGTCGTCACCCGTCTGCTGGGGCTGATCCTGGCGGCCTTGGCGGTGCAGTACATCCTCGACGGCATCAAGCAGGGACTGCTGTCCTGATGCGCCCAAGCGGCAGACGCCCTTTCCCCCTGGCGGCGGACGCATCAGCCCCACCACTCAGCTAAAACCAGGCAAAAACAGCACCTGATTCCCCACCCGATATAGCGAATTTCACGGTTATCATACCCCCCGCGCCACCAATGCACACCAGGGGCACTTGACGGCCGTGTTAGACTAAGCACCGTTTCAAAAAACTATGGCGGAATAATGTCGAATATAGAATCCCTATTAAAACAACGTATTTTGGTCCTGGACGGCGCCATGGGCACCGTGATCCAGCGCTATAAACTGGACGAAAAAGACTATCGCGGCGAGCGCTTCGCAGATTGGCCTTCGGATCTGAAGGGCAATAACGACCTGTTGGTGCTGAGCCAGCCCGGCATCATCAAAGAGATTCACACCGATTATCTGAAGGCCGGCGCCGATATCATCGAGACCAACACCTTCGGCGCCACCACCATCGCCATGGCCGATTACGACATGCAGGATCTGGCCTATGAGATGAACGTGGCCGGGGCGCGCCTGGCGCGCGCGGCCTGCGACGAAGTCGCCACACCGGATAAGCCGCGCTTTGTCGCCGGGGTGCTCGGCCCGACCAACCGCACCGCCTCCATCTCGCCCGACGTCAACGATCCGGGCGCGCGCAATACCAATTTTGACGAGCTGGTGGAGGCCTATAGCGAGGCCACCCGCGGCCTGATCGAGGGCGGCGCCGACCTGATCCTGATCGAGACCATCTTTGACACCCTCAATGCCAAGGCCGCCATCTTCGCGGTGCAGAATGTCTTCGATGAAGTGGGCCAGGAACTGCCCATCATGATCTCGGGCACCATCACCGATGCCTCGGGCCGCACCCTGTCCGGCCAGGTGACCGAGGCCTTCTACAATTCCCTGGCCCATGCCAAGCCCATTTCCATCGGCCTCAACTGCGCCCTGGGTGCGGAAGAGCTGCGCCAGTATGTTGAAGAACTGTCGCGGGTGGCCGATTGCTACGTGTCCGCACACCCCAACGCCGGCCTGCCCAACCCGCTGGCCGAGACCGGTTACGACGACACCCCTGAGAACATGGCGGGCCATATTAAAGAATGGGCCGAGAGCGGCTTTCTCAACATCATCGGCGGCTGCTGCGGCACCTCACCCGAATTCATCGCGGCCATCGCCGAGGCGGTGCAGGACATCGCACCGCGCCAGCTCCCCGAGATCCCGGTGGAGTGCCGTCTGTCGGGCCTTGAGCCCTGCAACATCGGCCCCGAGTCGCTGTTCGTCAACGTCGGCGAACGCGCCAATGTCACCGGCTCGGCCAAGTTCAAGCGCCTGATCCTGGACGGCGACTACGACACCGGCCTGGACGTCTGCCGCGAACAGGTGGAGAACGGCGCCCAGGTCATCGACGTCAACATGGACGAGGCCATGCTCGACGGCAAGGCCGCCATGATCAAGTATCTCAACCTGGCCGCCTCCGAGCCCGACATCTCCAAGGTGCCGGTGATGGTGGACTCCTCCAAGTGGGAGATCATCGAGGCCGGCCTGAAGCGCATCCAGGGCAAGGGCATCGTCAACTCCATCTCGCTGAAAGAGGGCGAGGAGGAATTCATCCGCCACGCCAAACTGGTGCAGCGCTACGGCGCCGCCACCGTGGTGATGGCCTTCGACGAAACGGGTCAGGCCGACACCTTCGAGCGCAAGACCGAGATCTGCAAGCGCTCCTACGACATCCTGGTGAACCAGGTGGGCTTGCCGCCGCAAGACATCATCTTCGACCCCAACATCTTCGCCGTCGCCACCGGCATCGAGGAGCACAACAACTACGCCGTCGACTTCATCGAGGCGACGCGCTGGATCAAACAGAATCTGCCCCACGCCATGATCTCGGGCGGGGTCTCCAACGTCTCCTTCTCCTTTCGCGGCAATAACACGGTGCGCGAGGCCATCCATGCCGTATTCCTGTATCACGCCATCAAGGCGGGCATGGATATGGGCATCGTCAACGCCGGTCAGTTGGCGGTCTATGACGACCTGCCGGAGGAGCTGCGCGAGGGCGTCGAGGACGTGATCCTGAATCGCCGCGATGACGCCACCGACCGCCTGCTGGAGATCGCCGAAAAGTACAAAGGCGACGGCAAAGAGGCCAAGAAAGAGGACCTGGAATGGCGCAGCTGGCCGGTGGCCAAGCGCCTGGAACATGCCCTGGTGAAGGGCATCGATGCCTACGTGGTGGAGGATACCGAAGAAGCGCGCCAGGCCTTCGACCGCCCCATCCATGTCATCGAAGGGCCCTTGATGGACGGCATGAACGTGGTCGGCGACCTGTTCGGCGAAGGCAAGATGTTCCTGCCCCAGGTGGTGAAATCGGCCCGTGTCATGAAAAAGGCGGTGGCCCACCTGATCCCCTACATCGAGGCGGAGAAGGCCGAGGGCGCCAATAAGAGCAACGGCCGCATCCTCATGGCCACGGTCAAGGGCGACGTGCACGACATCGGCAAGAACATCGTCGGCGTGGTGTTGCAGTGCAATAACTTCGAGGTGTTCGATATCGGCGTCATGGTGCCCACCGCCACCATCCTGGAAAAGGCCAAGGAGCACGAAGTGGACGTCATCGGCCTGTCCGGCCTGATCACCCCGTCGCTGGAAGAGATGAGCCACATCGCCAAGGAGATGCAGCGCCTGGGCATGAAGACCCCGCTGATGATAGGCGGCGCCACCACCTCCAAGGCGCATACCGCGGTCAAGATCGACCCGCACTATGAACAGCCGGTGGTCTGGGTCAAGGATGCCTCGCGTGCGGTAGGTGTGGCCCAGCGCCTCATCTCCACCGATCTGCGCGAAGCGTTCGCCGCCGAACTGAAGCAGGACTACGACGACGTGCGCGAACGTCATGCCGGTCGTCAGGCCGCTGCCAAATGGCTCAAGCTGGAACAGGCGCGCGCCAATAAGACGCCCATCGACTGGTCCGATTACCAGCCCAAGGCACCCGCCTTCACCGGCACCAAGGTGTTCGATGATTATCCGCTGGACGAACTGGTGGACTACATCGACTGGACGCCTTTCTTCCACAGCTGGGAGATGAAGGGCAGCTATCCCAAGATCCTCGACGACGCCCACAAGGGCGTGGAGGCACGCAAGCTATTCGATGACGCCCAGACCATGCTGAGTCAGATCGTCAAAGAGAAATGGCTCACCGCCAAGGCGGTGATCGGGCTGTATCCCGCCAACGCCGTCGGCGATGACATTGAAGTCTACACGGACGACAGCCGCGAGGAAGTGCTGACCACCCTGCATAACCTGCGTCAGCAGCAGCAGAAGCCCGAGGGTAAGCCCAACCGCTGCCTGAGCGATTATGTCGCGCCCAAGGAGAGCGGTGTAAAGGACTACATCGGCAGCTTCGCCGTCACCACCGGCATCGGTATCGACGAACGGGTGGCCGAGTATGAAAAGGAGCACGACGATTACCACGCCATCATGCTCAAGGCCCTGGCCGATCGTCTGGCCGAGGCCTTCGCCGAGCGCATGCACGAGCGGGTGCGCAAGGAGTTCTGGGGCTATGCCGCCGACGAGCAGCTCAGCAACGAAGCGTTGATCAAGGAACAATACAAGGGTATTCGTCCCGCTGCCGGCTATCCGGCCTGTCCGGATCACACCGAGAAGGACCTGCTCTGGAACCTGATGGACGTCAAGGAAAGCACCGGCATCTGGCTCACCGAGGCCATGGCCATGGTGCCCACCGCGGCGGTCAGCGGCATCTATTATGGTCATCCCGAATCGAGCTATTTCGCGGTCGGCAAAATCAATCGCGAACAGGTGGAAGACTATGCCCAGCGCAAGGGCATGAGCGTGAAGGATGCGGAATACTGGCTGGCGCCCAACCTGGGTTACGAGGCCGACTAAAATAGTCCGCAAATGAACGCCAATAAACGCGGATGATGTGTAAACGCCAGTCAGGCAGGCCGGCGTGCCTGTGCCGGGCACAATCAAGACGCGGCGCAGGCCGATGTTTTATTCGCGTTTTATCGGTGTTCATGCGCGGACAAAACCACTAGGGCCTATACCACCTGACGAATCACCTCGCAGACCCGTTCGATCTGCACCCCTGTCATGCCCGGAAAGATGGGCAGGGAGAGCGCCTCGGTGGCGACCCGTTCCGCCACCGGCAGATCGCCGGCTGCATAACCCAGCGCTCGGCACACAGCTTGTAAATGGAGCGGTTGGGGATAACAGACCGCTGAGCCGATGTGGTTCTCGCTCAAGGCGCTGCGCACGGCAGCGCGGTTCGAACTGCGGATGGTGTAGAGATTAAAGACGTGCGTGCCGGCAAGCGCGCGGCTCGGACAGATGACATTCGTATCGGCGAGCAAGGCCTCATAGCGTTCCGCAACCCATCGGCGTTGCGCGATGGCTTGGTCGACCTGGCGCAGTTTGATGTTCAGCAGCGCCGCCTGGATCTCGTCCAGACGGCTGTTGTAACCGACCGCGTCATGGATGAAGGGAGCGCTGGCGCCATGGGTGCGCAGGTGTCGGACACCCTGGTTCAGGACCTCATGGTGGCTCGTGACCAGCCCCCCATCACCATAACAACCCAACACCTTGGTGGGGTAGAAGCTGAAACAGCCGGCATGGCCCCAGCTGCCCACCGGCCGGTCGGCCAGTGTGGCGCCGAAGGCCTGGGCGGCATCCTCGATGACCTTGAGATCATACTCGCGGGCGAGATCCATGATGTGTTCCATATCGGCCGGGTGGCCGAACAGGTGGACCGGCAGGATGGCACGGGTCCTGGCGCTGATATGAGCGGGGATCTGGCTTGCGTCCAGGTTGAAGGTATCGGCCTGGATGTCCACGAACACGGGGGTAGCGCCCGCCTGGAGGATGGCCTCTACCGTGGCGAAAAAGGTATAGGGGGTGGTGATGACTTCGTCACCCGGCCCGATCGCCAATGCCCGCAGGGCCAGCACCAGGGCATCGGTGCCATTGGCCACGCCGATGGCATAGGGCGTCTCCAGCCGGGTCGCGACGCGCCTTTCGAAGGCCTCTACCTGAGGCCCCAGGATGAACTGGCCACACTCACCACTGGCGCGGATGGCGGCAAACCATTCCGCCTCCAGGGCCTTGAATTCATGGGTGAGCTGGAAAAACGGAATGGGCTGTGAAGTGCTCATTGCCGATCTTCTGCTTGATGATGCCGGCCACCCGCACCGCCTCCAGGCCGTCGCGCCCGCTCACTACGGGTGTTTTGTCGTGGCGCACCGCATCGATGAAGGCCTGCAGTTCGGCCAGCAAGGGGGGATGGGCGCGAATCGCAATGCGTTCGGTCTGGAATGACAGATCCTCGCCGCCACGCACCTGGCGCCTGGCGGACACGACTTCCAACGCCTCGCCGCCATAGTCCAGGGCATAGTAGTGTGCCTGATCGAATGCCCGAATCCGGCGATGATTCTTGTTGGAGACGCGACTGGCCGTCACATTGGCAACGCAGCCGTTGGCGAATTCCAGACGTGCGTTGGCGATATCGAGATGATTGGTCACCACCGGCGTGCCTGACGCAGAGACGCTGGTGACCGGGGATTTGGTCAAAGACAGTACGATATCAATGTCGTGGATCATGAGATCCAGGATCACATCCACATCCATGGCCCGCTCGGCAAACTTGCACAAGCGATGGACCTCGAAGAAGCGTGGTCGTTGTAGGCGCTGGCTCAAGGCCATGACCCCGGCGCTGAAGCGTTCGAGATGGCCTACCTGAAATACGATTCCCGCCCGCTCTGCCTGCGCCACTAGATCCAGCGACTCCTCATAGGTCACCGCCAGCGGCTTTTCCATCAAGATGTGGATACCGGCATGAATAAAGGGCAGGGCGATGGCGCGGTGAAATATGGCCGGCACGGCGATGCTGACCGCCTCGACCCGTGGCAACAGTTTTTCAGGCTCGGTGAAGCCCTCACACCCGAGCCGGGAAGTGATACGACTGACGGCCTGAGCATCAGTGTCGGCGACGCCAACCAGTTCGACGTTGGGCATCGATCGATAGGTGTTGGCGTGATTCATGCCGAAGCGGCCTACGCCAATGACCCCGATACGAATCTTCGGTTCCATACGTTTCAGTATAGATGAGGTTTCGGAAAGACAAGTCCAGGGGCCGTGGTCGCAACCGCGGGGACAAAGGGCCGGAAAGTAATTCAGAACATACGCATGTGTCGATGCGGGAATGCTGATAATAGATGCGCTATTGTGACGCCATGGGAAGAATAGCTTTGACGCTTTGGTTGAGCGCCCTATTGGTATTGGCCGGGTGCGCGTTTAAGCAGCCGGGGGGTGCAGTATGTGCAGCCCGTTGCCCGGGCCTTGCAGGACGGGACCTTTAGCACGGTCCGCTTTGACGTCCCTCAAATTCGGCGCCTGCGCGAGACCTTCCCGCAAGGCGTCTGCGATTATGCTCAGAAGTGAAATTTGATGCCGACACCGATCACGTTGGAGCCACCTTCCACATCGTCAAACAGGCCGTATACACCGGAACGATGATGCACCCGCACGACCAGGCTCCAATCCGTGACCTGTGGCGGCGCAGCGGTCATCTCGACCAGGATGTAGTTGAGCAGGCGGGTGGCGCCTTCATTTGTATGGCTGGCCGCCTCCAGCGGCGGCACTTCGCTGGCATAGGACAGGCCGTCACCAAGCGCCAGCGTGGTACGCAATACCCTGTGCCAGGGGAAACGCTGCCAACGATAAATCACCAGGGCATTCAACTCCCAATGATGCTGACGGCTAAAATGCTTGACCAGCTGGGCCTCCCATTCCCATTGGTGGCTTGGGCTGGCAAACGCAAAGGCGCGCCCCAGGGCGACTGTAACCATATAAGAATCCAGATAATCAATGGGCTTGCTCACCAGCACGTCGCCCAGGCGATCATCGCTGTATTTGCCGACATATAGCGCCAAATGCCTATCCGTCGCGCCGGCCTGCCCTATACACAGGACAAACAACGCCAGGCCCCATAGAGGCCCCCGTCGCAGCGCCTGCGCACTGTATTCAAGGGCTCTGCCGGCGGCTTGGCGATATACGCATTGTTTTACCATACTCGCGATACTGTTAAGAAATTGCACGGCCAAATAGCACTTTATCTATCGCATATTGAATGGTAACTTTAACTGCGTGGGGTTAACGGTATCGAAACAATATTAGAACAATAACGCCGCCTCATTGTCCCAAACTCTGCGTTATATAGCTTGCCGTCAAATGGAAAGTCGCGTTACAAAATTGATTTTACGGACAACGGGGCTACAGTTAATTATGCGGATGAAATAGAATTCATTTTTATGCCGGGCGAGTTGTCGTGTTACTCGCGCATATTCAGTGAGCGAGATTAAATGACAAGAAACGCTTACAAAGCATCATTCAATCTAGCTGTCGGCGTCCTGCTGACCTCAGTCGCGGCGCCGGCCACGGCCGAATTCAGTCTGAATTTTCAACCCGTGGGCGACCGTGCCATCATGGTCACCCATAGTGTTCACGGCGCCTCCTTCGTAGAGGGCCAGACCCCGTATCTGACGGAGGGTATCTTTCAGCTTCCCGAGTTGGTCGCCGACCCGGAGTCCGGCGACGTGTTCTACCATATGATTATCGGTGACGAGGCGGACGGATTCATACAAGAAACCTTCATTGAGGCCGGCTACCGCGCCTTTCCCGGCGGCTCGGGTTCGGCGGTCGGCGGCGACGGCGGCGTATTGGGCTTCGCCGGCACCTCCGGCGGCAACGGCCGCGACCCACTTAACCGCGACCCCGGCATCAACACCGCCAATGCCGAAGCCAATCCCAGGCGGGTACTGGTTCGCCAGATCGTCAGCGACGGTGAAATTCGCATGGAATACCTGAAAGACCGCTACGACCGCAAGGCTCTTATCACCCAATCCCTCAGCACCAGCGAGATCACCGCGGCGTTTTCCATCGATATGCGCAACAGCGGTTATGACGACGCCTCCACGGCGGGCCTGATCAGTAACAGCATGGATGTTACCGACGCCAACGGCGTGAACGTGGGCGCTTTCGACATGGCCACCGATGTCCAGACCAGCGCCGTCAGCGGCGGCCGCTACACCTACGCCGACGGCGACGGCCCGGGCGGCTCCAACGGCAGCTACCAATACTTCGACGGTGGCTATGACCATCGCGACGTCAACTGGGAGGCCTTGTTCGACCAATCCGCCGATAACCCCTGGTCCTACCTGGAAAACCGGCCCTAAGCCCGCGCCGCCGGCAGCGCCGGATCTGTACTAAATCCGACAGACGCCTTTTTATCGGCGGGAACTAATTCGCCCTGCGACTGTCTTTAGATCCATACTCTCACTAATGAATAACCAATAAAAGCGGGACATCGAATGCACATTGAAATAAAACGGGGGCAGGTCAGCGGATTGCAGCCAGTAGATGATCAACGCGGCGCGGTGGAGTGCCTCCTGGGCGATGGCAAGCTAAGGCTACACCGTGATCTGGCCGACAAGGTCGCCCACGGTGACGAAGTGATCGTTGCCGGCAGACTGCAGAACGATATCTTACTGGCCGACGCGGTGAAGAACCTAACCCAGCACAAGGCGGCGCAACTCGACAGCAGCAACCACATCCTCGCCCTGGGTATCGCCCTGTTCATAGGCTTTTTATGCGGGGTGCAGAGCTACCATCTGTTCACCCAGGGCAGCACCACCGTCGGCACCGCCATGGCCTTGGCCTCGGTAGGCGGGTTTGTCGGCATCGTATTGCTCGGCCAACGCCTGGTGGAAATCAGCAAGGCGACAAGCCGGATCAGAATGGCCTCAGTCTAGCGGGATCTTTGCGCCCAGGCGGGATTCGATCCAGGCGATGGCGGCGTTGCGATCGTCGAACAGCGCCACGACAAAACCAGCCTTGTCCAGGTAGGACTTCCATATCTCCGCGGCGCGCTGCAACATCTCGCTGGGCGACACAATGGCGATGACAATGCCCGGTTTGATGGCGGCCGCTTGCGCATCGATCTCGGCGATACGTTTGATATCGCCGTTGCTGACGAAATATTTCTGGCACTGCGAGCGGTCTATGAGCTGGTAGCGCTGTTTGTCGAGCCGTTCCGGTGTATACAAATCGCCACGATAGCGCAGAATGTCCGTGCCACTGACAAACCCGGAGAATAGAATCTCTACGCCCACGCCACCGTCGATATAATTAACCTGAATCGCCATACTGATACTCCTGGCAGCCCTGCCTGCTGTTTGCGCTGCGTTCCACCCGACGCCGATACCCGTGTAATCATATTATAAAGTTCGTAAATAAACATCAGCGACCAATAGTCGCATAACATAGACAAAGCTGGGAAAGGCGGGCGGATCGGCTTAATAGGTATAGGAAGCGGCCATAAAGATGCCCAGGCTTTCCATTTCCACATCCTGCAGCACGGCGGAGCCGGAGACGATTTGGGCCTTACCGCTGCCGCTGGCGTAGTTGAAGCCGACGCTTAAAGAGGAGTTACGGGTAAAGTGGCCGACACTCAGCGCCACCCCATAGAGATCGATATGTTCCGCTTGATTATAGGCGCTAAATCCACTTTGCAAATCAGGCGTATTGGCAAAATCGCTATATAAGCCGCCGCGCAGGGCCCAACGCGGGGTTAGATAATATTCCACGCCCAAGGCCAGATTAGTCACACTGACACGGGCCTCGACACCACTGCCGGCACTGCCGAAGTATTTGAGATCAGCGGCAAACAGCAGGGCATCGCTGGCAAACCAGGCCGCCCCCACGTTGATATTCAAGGGATACTCACCCTGAAGGGTGGAATGGATGACCTGATGGTTCAGGATGTCGCCCGACTGACACAAACTGCTGGCGCTATACGTTGCGCCGTTGGCACCCAGGCAGGCCTGATGCATGGTGATTTCACTGTCGAAGACATCGATCTGACTGACACTGGCGCCCAGGGCGAGCTGTTCCAGCGGCGACCAGCTTATCCCCAGCACCGGCCTGACACCCGTCTCTTCCAGCTCGTAATAGGCGTTGCTCCACAGCCGGTCCCCCGAGTAGGTCAGGATGGTGTTACTGATACGCTGCTGCTGGCGATAGTGAAAATACAGCGTCGCGCCGACGGACAGGCGCTCACTAATCGGATAGGCATAGGACGGTCCGAACTGATAGGTGTTGTCGCTGTTATTGAAATTGATGATGAAACTCTGGGCGGTACCCAGGCTGGTGGCGATATTGGGAAAGATCTGGTCCTGATCCTCCTCGATGGAATTGGGCACGGCATAGGAAAAGCCGAACATGCCCTTGCCCAGGGGCTGGACGATGCCGAAGAAATTGGGCAACAAGGTGCCGGAACTGCGCTCCCAATCGTATTCACCGCCCAGCACCGCCGCATAACGGGTAGTGGTTTCCTGATAGGCGTTCATGCTGCCCGATAGGCTGGAGCCCGGCGCGTAGACGATGCCGGCCGGATTGTAGAACAGTCCGGCGGTGTCATCCGCCACCGCGGTGTAGGCGCCGCCCATGCCCGCGGCGCGGTCGCCCACCAGCATGTTGATATAGTGATTGTCATCCGCCTGCGCCACGCCCGCCGCCACCAAGGCGACCCACGTCCATGTACTATTGAATTTTGACATAGCGTTCAAACCTTGTTGTGTTTGTGGCCAGCTCGAGCTCGGCCAAGCCTTCTTCCGTGATCAGGCGATCAAGACGCTGCAGGCGCTGTTGCGAAGGTGGATGGGTGGTATTGAGCGCCGGGTCTTCATCGCTGTGACTGTGGACACGCGCCAGATAGCGGCGCAGTGCCAGTGGATCAAGCCCGCTATCGCTGAGCAACAAGGTGGCGATGCGATCGGATTCCAATTCGTCCTGTTGGCTGTAACCGCTTTCAAACAAAATCTTCACCGCCTGATCCAGCGCCTGCATGAAGGCAACCCGGGCGGTATCGGTGCCGGCGCTGAGCATCCTGCCCATGCCGGCGGCGCCGCTGTCGTCACCGGCGCGGATATTCAAGGCCGCGACGATGTGGCGCTGACTGACATGGGCGATCTCATGGGCCAACACGGCGGCCAGTTCGGCCTCGTCCTCGGCCATGGCCAGGGCGCCGCGGGTGATGAAGATATAGCCGCCGGGAGCGGAATAGGCATTGACGCTGTCACTGTCGAGCACGGCGAAGTGGAACGTCAATTCAGGCCGCCCGGCTTGGACTGCGAGGGCAGTGCCCACCAGGTTGACATAGCGCGTCAGCGGCGCGTCTCTCAGCAGGGGAAAACGCCCCAGCACGCGCGCCGCCACATCACGACCGAAGTTGATTTCGGCACGGACATCCTCGGCGCTGGTGTTACGTAGCATGTGCGTGTGGACACGATGACGGAACGCCTGGCCGTCGCCTTGCGGGGCAGACGCACACGCCGATATCAGGCTGGTGAATGCAAACAGCACGAGGGCCGCCGTCCCTGGCTGCAAGATATGATGTTTCAATGCGGTTGTTCCATAAATTCCACCGCCTCATCCTCCGAGACACCCATAGACTCCAATTGGCGTACGGCGCCGAAATCCGCCACGCCGGCGTCGCTTTGCCGGGCACGCTCGTCACTGCGCAGGCCGCGGGCGGCGGCGGCCGAAATCGCCACCGAGGCGCGCCGGCGCGCCGACTGTCCCAAGGTCCCGGCGTCTTCCCCGCCGAGCACATTGATCTTGTTCATGGGCGGCTCATCGCCCACCAGCAGACCGGACACCCAACCCTGCCGCCCACCTGACTGCACCTCCAGCCAACGCCCCTGGCGCTGCAGGATGTCCACTTCGGTGCCCTTAGGTAGCGCCATCACCAATTCAGCGGCCGCCGAAGGCGCGCTGACCACCTTGGCCTCACGGGCGCGAATATAGCCGCTCTCGGCCTGGGCCAGATTGCCGACCAGGATGAGGGCCATCAGGGCCAGAATGAGTCTGCTTCGCATCACCGAACTCCCACTTTGATTCTGTTGATACAAATCGGCCCAGCCAACAATTTCTTTATTTGCTGGTCATGATAAACACGCCGTCCCAGCCGTGCGCCGGCGGCTGTTCTTGGTAGGCCCGGCAACGCCGGATGAAGATGTCGGCCAATACTTCCTGGCTCAGTTGTTGGTACAACTCGATGGCGCTCGCCCACTGTTGCTGCACATAGGCATCGAAGGCGCGCCGACACAGCTCGGCCTGATGTGCCGCCGAGTCCGGGTCAAGCTCGAGAATGGGGGCCAAGATGCGGATCGGGACATGCTTGCCCTTGACCCGCACCAGATCCAGCACGTAGCACGGTAAGGGCTGGCGCAATTGGCGGTAGGTGAATTCGGAAATCACGATGGCGGCACCGTACTGTTTGGTCAGCCCCTCCAAACGCGAGGCCAGATTGACGTTATCGCCGATGATGGTGTAATCCAGCTTTTGCACCGAACCGATATTGCCCAGGATCACCCTGCCCGTGTGAATGCCGATACCGATCTGGATGGCGGGATAATCCCGCGCCGCCAGCCATTGGTTGACCGATGCCAGGCGGCGATGCATCTCCATGGCCGCCTGTAAGGCGAGTTCGGCGTGGCGCGGCTCGGGCAGCGGCGCCCCCCAAAAGGCCATAATGGCGTCGCCGATGAACTTATCAATGGTGCCCCGTTGCTCGAAGATGGCCTCGGTCATGACGGAAAAATAGTGGTTCAACATCTCCACCACCCTGTGCGGCGGCATGGCCTCCGACAGACTGGTGAAACCACGAATATCGGAAAACAAAATGGATAGCTCCTCGTCGCTACCCACTTCGGCGCTGAGATGCTCCTCATAGGAATCCACCACGCTGCTCAATACCGCCGGCGACACATACTGGCTCAACATGGTGCGCACGCGGCGCTTGTCGCGTCCTTCGGTAAACAGCAGATAGGTCGAGCTGAATACGGCCGCCAACACGATCGCCAGCAGGGGGGCGGCCATCTCCAGCACCAGGTTGTGGCGAAAGGCAATCACAGCAATCCCTACGTAAAGCGCGGCACCAAGCAGGGGTAACAGAACCTTAATCAACAGGGCATTGAAGTACAGTACCCAGAAGCACACCAACGCCGCCGCCAGCATAGCGATGAACACGGTCAGGCTCGGCGGCACCTGTGTAAGCACATCGCCACTCAGTAGATTGGCGGCGGCCGTGGCGTGCAGCATCACACCCGGCGTGTTGGCTGCCAAGGGCGTGGCCTTCAAGTCCTCCAGGCCCACCGCGCTGGCACCGATGAAGACGATCTTGCCCGCGAACTCAAAGGGGTCGACGATAAGATCATCCACCTCGCCGTTGAGTAGTTGCTGCGCCGAGGCCAACACACCGCTCATGGAATAGCTGTCGAGATAGCCGTAGTAGTTCAGGCGCATCGCCGCAGGGCGCTGTTCATATAAGGCCGGCGGCAAGGCGACACCGCTCAACGCAGCGAAGCGCCGGCCGTGGTAGTCATGCCACAGGCGACCGCGGCGATAAATGCCGTCGTCATCGGGCTCCATGGTCACCGTCCCGAGGCCGGCACTGGCGGGCCACAGCGCTGGGATGGGCAATGTATAGGCATTGTTGTCGTAAGCGCCGCCCTCCGCCCTGCCGATGGCATGCGGCAACACCGCCGCCGGCAGTGTCCGATCACGCATGGCGCTGTTGATCTCATCCTCACTGTCGCGATACAGCTGCATGGCGTGAAACACATTACCCGCTGTCGCAGTCGCCGTCGCCAGGCGCCGATCGTCCATGCCGGCATCCGCCTCGCTGAACAGGATATCGAAGACAATGGCGCGCGGATTACCCAAGGCGAGAAACTCGATCACCTCGGCATGCAGTGAACGCGGCCAGGGCCAACGCCCGACCAAGGGATCCAAGGCGCGCAGCGAGGCCTCGTCGATCAACACCACGGCCACATCCTCGGGGGCGACCGTGTCACCACGCACGGTTTTCATACGCCAGTCATAAGTGATATTTTCCAGCGTGGTCAGACTGCCGAGCGCATACAGGCCAAGCGTGAGGAGAATGGCGGCAAGTGCCAGTAGGCCGCCGGGGCGGAATGTGCGCGTCTGTTTCGACATTGGGGTGGCAGTTGAGTCACTATATAAATGTGTAATAACTATCGGACGGCGCCCATCGGACCTGAGGCGCCGGGCCGGACAGAGGATGCGTATGAGCTGCAGGATTGGATACATCGGACTCGGCCTGATGGGCCGCCCCATCGCCTTCAATCTGATCAAGGCCGGCTATGAGGTTTCGGTTTATGCCCGACGCGAGGCCGCGCTGACGCCGTTCATTGAGGCCGGCGCCACCACCTATTCCAGTCCGCGTGAACTGGCGCGTCACTGCGATATCATCATCACCAATGTCTCCGCCAGCGGCGATGTGGAAGATGTGATCCTCGGCGCCGACGGCGTAATAGAAGGGGCCGCGCGCCGCACCATCGTCATCGACATGAGTACCATCTCACCGGACGTAACACGCGGCATTGCGGCCCAGCTTGACGAAAAGGGTATCGACATGCTCGATGCCCCGGTCTCCGGCGGAACGGCAGGGGCCGAGGCCGGCACCCTGTCCATCATGGTCGGCGGTAAGGGCGAGGTCTTTGCGCGCGTGCTCCCCGTGCTGCAGCGCATCGGCACGAATATCGTCCACGTCGGCGACCACGGCGCCGGCCAGATCGCCAAGGCCTGCAACCAGCTGGTGGTGGCCCAGACCATGGCCGCCATCGGCGAGGCCTTCATCCTCGCCCGCGCCGCCGGTGTCGATCCCGCCAAGGTCAGGGAAGCGCTGCTGGGCGGATTCGCCGGCAGCAAGATCCTCGAAGCGCACGGCCAACGCATGCTGGCGGAAGACTATCGACCCGGCTTCAAGGCGCGCTTGCATCAAAAGGACATGGCTATCGTGCTCGACACGGCACATCAGCTGGGCCTGAAACTGCCGGGATCGGAACAGGTAAGCCGTTATCTCGATGCCTTGCTGGATGCGGACTTGGGTGAAATCGATTCGGCGGCGCTGGTGAAACCATTGGAAAACGCCAATCGAGTGAAAATAAAACCCTAGACTCGCGCCGCGTCACCTGCCCTCAGCCGGTACCCCAAACCCACGCGACCCGTTTAGTTTCAATGACTTATGCCTTGACCTCAGGGCGCGCGTAATTCCCCGCCGGCGAATACCCGCACAATCTCCCAGGCCATATATCAGTATTCATTAATATTCAACATTAATACTGTTATAATTTGCCCCCCCCTCGGCGTGCGCCAAGGGGGAAGTGCGCTAACAAAAAAATATTAACCGGGTCCACCCGAAGGTAGGTAGAAGAGATGTCCAAGCAGTTCTTTCAGGCGCATGCTGATTCGCCTGACAGTGTATTGTCCACCATTCAGGAAGAGCGGTGGAAGGCAGGCAAGGAAATCTTTCTCTCATGGTTATGTGTCACCTTCACCTTGTTCGCCGTGGGCATGGCGACCTGGGAACAATACCCCGTCTTCATTGCCCAGCTCGAACAGCAACAATGGGCGCAACTGGCGGGACATTCAGGCTTTTTGCTCATCGTCTGCTTTTTGATTTACGGCAGTCTGGTATATCAAAGCACACGTCTGGGTTACCTGAAGCGCTTGCGATGTCAGGCCGATATCCCGCCCCAGGCGCTCAACCACAGCTATCGACGCAGCGCGGACAAAGCGCTCAGCATTCTCGTGCCGTCCTACAAAGAAGAACGCCGTGTGATTTTCCAGACACTGCTCTCCGCTGCCTTGCAAGAACATCCCAAGCGTCGCGTCACCCTGTTGCTCGATGATCCGCCCAAACCCAACACCGCCGGCGATGCGGCGCATCTGGCCGAGGCGCGCGAACTGCCCGCCCATATCATGGCCATGCTGCAGCGTCCGGCCTTCATGTTCAACTCGTCGATCAAGACCTTCCGTGCCCGTCGCCAGCGTGCCCGCTTGAACGGCAAGGCCGAAACCCGACTGCTCGTCACTCTCTGGCAGGAAGCCGCCGACTGGTTTGAGGCTCAGGCGAGCGCCTATGACATCACCGATCATACCGATCGCTTGTTCGTGGAAAAGATATTTGTCGATCGGGCCGCACAACATCAGGCGCGCAGCGCACAGCTCAAGCAATTGCTGGAAGCCGAGGCACCACTGAGTGAAGAGCAAATCGTTGATGATTATCAGCGCCTGGCCTGCCTATTCAGTTGCGATATCACCAGCTTCGAACGCAAACGTTACGAGAATCTGTCCCACGAGCCCAATAAGGCCATGAACCTGAACAGCTACATCGGGCTGAACGGGAAACATTATCGCGAAGTCCGGACGGCAGACGGCTTGCACCTGGAAGAAACCACCGCCGAGCACGCTACGCTGTCAGTTCCCGTCGCGGATTACTTCATCACCCTCGACGCCGACAGCCTGTTGTTGCCCGAATACGCTCTCAAGTTGATTCACATCATGGAACAACCGGGCAACGAACGCATCGCCGTGGCCCAAACGCCGTACAGCGCCATCCCCGGCGCGCCGTCCGAACTGGAACGTATCGCCGGCGCCACCACCGATATGCAATACATCATTCATCAGGGCTTTACCCAATACAACGCCACCTATTGGGTCGGCGCCAATGCCCTGCTGCGCCGCGAAGCGCTCGACGATATTGTCACACTGGAGCAAGAACGGGGGCACACGGTAAAGCGCTTTATCCAAGACCGCACCGTCATTGAAGACACGGAGTCCAGCGTCGACCTCGCCGCCAAAGGCTGGTCGTTGTACAACCACCCGCAACGCCTGGCCTACAGCGCCACGCCGCCCGACTTCGGCTCCCTGTGCATCCAACGCCAACGCTGGGCCAACGGCGGCCTGATCATCCTGCCCAAGCTGCTGGGCTATCTCGCCCGCAAGCCCTTCGGCAAACTCAATGAAGGCCTGCTGCGCATTCACTACCTGGTCTCGATCGCAGCGGTCAATATCGGCTTGATTGTCATGCTGACCTTTCCATTCAGCGAAAGCATCCAAAGTATCTGGTTACCGCTGGCTGCCGCGCCCTACTTTTTCCTCTACGGCCGCGACCTGGTGCTGTGCGGTTACCGCAACCGTGATTTGTTTAAGGTCTATGCGCTCAACCTGCTGATGATCCCCGTCAATCTGGCAGGCGTATTCAAATCTATCCAGCAGGGCCTGACTAAGAAAAAGATTCCCTTTGGTCGCACCCCGAAAATTCAGGGCCGCACGGCCACCGCGCCTCTATATATCGTCTGCGCCTATGGGCTGTTTCTGCAATGGACCCTCGGTGCAGCCTTCGATATCAATGAAGGCTACATCACGCACGCCCTATTCGCCGCGCTTAATGCAAGCTTTCTGCTTTATGCCATACGCAGCTTTGTAGGCTATCGGGAAAGCTGGCAAGACCTCACGGTGGGGTTGACCAGACCGGTGCCGCTATCTTCCGAACCTGCGGCCCGGATGCCGGAGGTCTCAGCACAGGGTGACAGCGCGATTCCGACCGAGGAACGCAAGTATGGCTAAACAGTTCAGGCCCTCTCATGCGCTGACCAACTGCAGGGAAAGGCAGCCTAGACAGTTCAGCACCTAGACCATGACTGATGTCGTGACCAGCGCCAGGATGCAAGCGCCCTGGCTGCGAATTTGCGGTATTGCCTTTGCACTGCTCTTGTGTGCGCCGCTTGCAACGGCTGCGGACAGTAACGCGTCGGTCTTCGCATTACGCGCCAAGCTCTATGTCCAGGTCGGCGACTATTACGCCAGCCGCCAGGAAAACCAAAAGGCGGCGAATGCCTACCGACAGGCCGCGGAGCTGGCGAAAGTGTATCTACCGCCGGCAACGCAGACCGATATCAGCCGACGTCTGGCCAATGTCAATGATATCACCCCGGCCATCGGCAATCTTCAGTCTCAGTGTGACGGCCGACAAAATACGCGTGAGTCATGCCTGTTGTTGGCACGGTATCTTTCCTGGAACAATCAACCCATCGCAGCATCAAAAGTCGGCCGTGAACTCCTGCAGCATGAAGACAGCAACAAGGAGGTATTGATTACCCAGGCCAACGCCCTGAGCTGGCAGGGGGACGACGCAGGCGCGCTTGGCCTATACCAACAAGTGGCGAGCACTGATAACAGCTTCGACATCAAGCTGAGCTATGCCCGCTCCTTGCTCGCCACCGCCAATTATGAGGCGGCCCGTACCGCCCGCAGCCAGTTGCGGGCCGAAAGTGAATTCGAACAGAGCGTCATCGATGATCTCGACTGGCAGATGCGCCGCGAAGCCAGGCCAAGAGTCTGGCTCAGCAGCGAACAGTACCGGGATGTCTACCATGCAGGATACCGACGCAGTTATCTTGGCGTAGACATCCCCTTTGCCACTTCGTGGCTTTGGTTCAGGACCGGCCGCATCAGCAGCAGTGACGGCCTGCGTGATGTCGAGGTTACACACCACTCGCTGGGAGGGCTGATGCGCCTGCATGACCGCGCACAACTGCGCGCAAGCATCGGCCGCGCCTCGCACCCTGCTGATCTGATTGATCCTGTCACCACGGGAAATATCAGCATCACGGCAAACCTGCCCCAAACCTGGCTGGTATTGAACGCCACGCGTGAGCTGGTCGATGATTCCCCACGGGCGCTGGAGACGTCCGTCCTGCGCACTTCGCACGAGCTGGCCCTCAGCTATCAGTTTTCGGATAGATGGGGTCTGCGGTTGCAGGGCAAACACACCGATTATTCCGATGACAACCAATCGCTCGAAGCCAAACTGGCCGGGCTGTACACCTTTTATTTCGGCCCGCCGAAGATGAGCGTCGGGCTGAAGCGGGAGGCGCTGAGCTTCGACCGACAGAGCGGCGGCGGCTATTTCGATCCGGATCGCGTCACAACCAACAAGCTGCTGTTCGTCATCAGCCAATCGCAGGACCGCTTTTCCGGCGTACTGGAGTTATTTGCCGGCAACCAAACCATCGACCGGTTCGGGACCGTCCAGGAAAACAACATTGCGGGCGGTTATACCGCCCTCCGCTATCAGCTTATCGAACATGCCCAGCTCGAACTGACCTTGGAAGGCGCCAACCTGGGCCTTGGCGAAGCAAAGGCCTATCGCTACAACCAAACCAAGCTCAAGGTCTATGTCTATTTCTAGTGCAGTGTATGGCATAGATTGCAGTTATCAGCGGGTCCAGAAGCGGTCAGCCGCCAGGCGCGCGCGCGTTAGACCGGCCGTCGCCAATTCAAGCGCGCGCACCACCGCAAAGAGCCTGCCCCGCGAGCGCAGCGCGTGCTTTGGCTATGGCCGATTATCGTCCTGCCCCAGCGATTGGCCACGGCACATCAGCCGGCGTTTGCGCATCATGGTGGGCTAGAATGTTATTCAACTCCTATGTATTCATTTGCCTGTTCCTGCCCCTGACGGTGGTGCTGTTTCATCTGCTGCGCCGCCGGGGACTGGAACGCGGCTCTATCCTGCTGCTGACCCTGGCATCGTTGACCTTTTACGGCTGGTGGAGCGCCCAGTATTTGTTGTTGCTGATTCCGCTGATGCTGATCGACTTTGTCATCGCCAGCCGCATGGTTCGTTTGCGCAGACAGAAACGCACCGGTATCAAACTACTCTTGATCCTGGGCGTCTGTATAAATCTCGGCGCTCTGGGCTATTACAAGTACGCCAATTTTTTCGTCGATAACGCCAATACACTATTTAATACAGAGCTGTTTCTGGCCACCATCGTACTGCCCATCGGCATCTCTTTTTTCACCTTCCAGAAAATCGCCTTTTTGATCGATGTCTATTACGGCAAGGTGGAGCGCTTCAATCTGCTGGACTATTCACTGTTTGTTACTTTCTTTCCGCAATTGATCGCCGGGCCGATTGTGCATCACAGCGAGATGATGCCGCAGTTCAGCAAACTCGGCAGAATTGAGGCCGGCTACATCGCTCTGGGCCTGACCATTTTCAGCATCGGCCTGGCCAAGAAGGTATTGCTGGCCGACAGTGCGGCCGCCTACGCCTCGCCTCAGTTCGACGCGGCGGCTGCCGGTGCCTCGCTGGATCTGCTGGCGGCCTGGAGTGGCGCACTAGCCTATACTGTCCAGCTCTATTTCGACTTCTCCGCCTATTCAGACATGGCCATGGGTATCGGTCTGCTGTTCGGCATCCGTCTGCCGCTCAACTTCGCCTCCCCTTACAAGGCCAACAGCATTATCGATTTCTGGCGCCGCTGGCACATGACCCTGTCGCGTTTTTTGCGCGATTATCTCTACATCCCGCTGGGCGGCAATCGCAAGGGCAGAGGGCGACGCTTTATCAATCTGTTCCTCACCATGCTGCTGGGGGGCATCTGGCACGGGGCCGGCTGGACATTCGCCATTTGGGGTGCACTGCACGGCGTCTATCTCATCATCAATCACGGCTGGCGCGAGCTGCGCCGCCGCCTGGGACTGTCTGTTGAAGCGCACAGTTTCTGGGGCCGCAAGCTGGCCCAGTTGATCACCTTCCTGGCGGTGGTGGTGGCCTGGGTCTTCTTCCGTGCCGCGGATGTCGATTCGGCCATGGGCATCCTGAGCGCCATGGCGGGTAACAACGGCATCGCGGCACCTGCCTCATTGGCGCAATACGCGCCCGAATTGCCTGTCTCCCACTCTCCCGTCGATAGCGGCATGGGCCTGCTCGTAGCCGGCGCGCTGTTACTGCTGGCGTGGCTGGCGCCGAATACCCAGCAGTTGACCGCCTATGCCGGTCCCGAAGGTGCCTGTGGCTCCGGCGAAGCAGAACCTGTTTCTGCACGGCTAGGTTGGAACAGCTCCCGAGGGTGGGCGTTTTATGCCGCGGTACTGCTGACAATCAGCTTCATGCTGATGTCGCGCGTCTCCGAATTTATCTACTTCCAGTTCTAGGGGAACGAGGTGATCAGAATCGAAGCCGCACTGGCAAAAAGATTCAGCATCACGGCCTTGATGTCGGCAATAATCCTACTGTGCGCTGTTATCGCCTTTAACATTGTTGTCGATCCCTACGGCATGTACCGACTGGTGACGATCGAGGGTTTCAACCAGCACAAACCGGCCGTCTACAACCGCGTCCGCTTGATAAAGGCATACGACGTGCGCCGTATCAAACCCCGCAGCATCATCCTTGGCACCTCGCGCACCCATCTGGGCTTGCGACCGTCTCACCCGGCCTGGCGGGCCGATGACCAACCCGTCTACAATCTGGCCTTTGACGGCGCCATGACCAAGGAGATGTTTCATTATCTGCGCCACGCCCATGCGGTACAGCCCTTGAAACAGGTAGTTCTCGGACTCGACACCTATCACGCCACAACGGCGCCTGCCAGCCATCGGTCCGGCTTCGACGAACAGTTGTTGCTGGACGACGATACGCCGCCGAACTGGATTGAAGTACTGCTGGCCGATCTCAAACTGCTGATCAGTTTTGACACCCTGCTGGAGAGCATCCACACCGTGGGTGCCCAACAGCACGCCAATGACGCATGGTTTGCGCCTGACGGACAGCGCCTCGGCGAGATCTTTTTTCATCAGCCCTGGGAGGCATATCAGACCGAGGGGCCACGCGCCTATTTCGATAAGATCGACACACTCGAAGTGCGCTATAAACTGGAATGGCGCATCCCAACAGAACCAACATCGAAACCTAATCGCAAACCCGTCCCGGAATCACAAGCTGAGACACTCAGCTCACTGGATTACATCCAGCGCATCATTGCGTTCTGCCGGGACAATAATATATCACTGCGCATTTTTTTCACCCCGTCTCACGCTCATCAGATGGAACTTTCCGCCGCCACCGGCGGCTGGTCATCCGTCGAGCGCGGCAAGCGGGCGTTGGTACGACTATTGAGCGAGGACGCAGCCGCCCATCCCGGCCAGGAACCTTTTGTACTGCATGACTTCAGCGCTTACTCATCGGTCACGACCGAGCCCCTGCCGCCACGCGGCAGCAGAAAGGCGATGAACCATTACTGGGATTCCTCACACTTCAAAGCCAATGTCGGCGACTTGGTGTTGAATCGACTGTTTGGTGTCGGCGCGGCTCCAACAGATTTCGGAATACGTTTGACACCGGACAACATCGACCAAGCCCTTGCCGACATCCGCGCGCAGCAGAACAAGTATCGCGCCACCCATCCCGAAAGCGTTGCATTGATCCGGGGGTATGTTGAGGCGTTTAAACGCGCACACAACATCCCGGATTGGGAATAGTGTCCGCCGCGCAGGGCAGCATAGTTCAGAGTCTCAAAAAAATATGGAATCGCCGTCAGGACAACACCAAAAGGCGGCCCTGGCTTGATCCGGCATGGGCCACCAAGTGATCAGGAATCTTTCAGTTCAAACTCGCCGGCTTCATAAGCCTCAATAATCTTTAACGCCCTGGCGACATCGCACTCCTCCACACTCAGGGTGATGATCCCCGATACCGGCAGATCGCCCATGCCGCCTTGCAGGTATTCACCGTTGATAAACACCTCGATCCCTTCAACCTCCAACAAACCCTTGAGAATATTGGCCTCGATGGCATTGCTGGCCTCATAGAGATTACGCATTATGTTTCTCCCCGATCGGGCGACCGGCAGGCCCTTATTCGACAAAGCAACGGCGGCTACTTTGCGCCGCGGCAGACGACTACGCATACGCTGCTGTTCGCCGTCAGCAAGCACCAACAACGACTTCCAGCGAGCCTGGAGCTGTTCATCGGCAAACAGACGATTCGGATCGACGACGACAGGGTTCACTGCTGTGAAACAGTGACATATCTGGCCCACATCGCCACACCCCGCACAGAAAACATTTTAAGCGGACGCCCCGGAGTCACGCTGGGTGAATTTCAACACCGTCACAAGCAAGGCCGGCAAAAACGTCAGTGCCACCACCGCGGTGCCCAGCAGCCCGAACATCACGATCACGCCGACGCCGCGATAAAGTTCGGTCCCTTCGCCGGGCAGGAACACCAGAGGCGCCAAACCGAACACGGTGGTTAAGGTGGACATGGCGATGGGTCGCAGCCGTGTCTTCACCGCATCGGCGACGGCGTCACGGGCGCTCATCTGTTCCTCGCGCACATTGGCGATGGATTGGTGAACGATGAGGATGGGGTTATTCACCACAGTGCCCATGAGGATCAAAAAGCCGAGCATGGCGATCATGTCGAAGGGGATGTTCAGCGCCTGCATGCCCAGGGCGGGAAACCAGCCCCCCACCAGGTTGAACAATGCCAACCCGACGAAGCCGCCGCTTACGCCCAAGGGGATGGTGGCCATGATAAACAGCGGGTAACCCCAATGGGTGAAGATGGCCACCAGTAACAAATAGATAATCGCCACGGAGACGATGTAGTTGGCGGTCAGCGCCTCGCGTGTGGCCTGCAACTGGTCGCTGGCGCCGGAGATGCTCATGGTGATATTGCTGGGCACCTCGCCGGCGGCGCGCAAATGCCGCACGATCTCCTCGCGCACCCGCGCAACCCCGGTCTCCAGGGCCACGTCCTGCGGCGGAATGATATTCAATGTCACCGTGCGCTGGCCGTTGAGCCGGCGGATGATATTGGTATCCACCGTTTCTTCGATGCGGGCGATGGACGACAAGGGCATCACCGCGCCGATGGGCGTATAGATCTGTTTCTGGTCCAAGCTGTCGAGCGTCGCGTTCACGCCGTCCTGGCTGTAGAGATAGATGTCGATCTTGTCGTCCGCCAAGAAGAATTCATCGACGAAGGCACCATCGGTGAGGGCGGCCACGGTATACCCCAGCTCGCGCGTATTCATACCCACTTCACTGGCGCGCTCCCACAGCGGCCGCACCTGTACCAGCGGTTGCGACAAGGACAAGGTGGAAGGATTGGCGCGCAGGCGCGGCGCATCGAAGATCGTCTCGGCGCGTTGATAGGCCTTGTTGGCGGCGGCATACACCGCCGCCAGATCGGGACCGGAGATATCCAGATTGACGCTGCGGGTGCCGCCGGAGTTACTGGTAATGATGGAACCGCGGGTAACGAACGGACGCATGGCCGGATACTCGCGGTATTTCGCATCGATGGCCGTCATCAAAACCTCGATATGGGCGGGCTTCTTGGGTTCGGCGATAATCCGGATCCCGTTGGGGTCGATGCTCAAGTTGAGGTACTTCATGGCCGGCACCTCGGTCTCGCCGCGCTCGAACTGCCCGGGGTCGTGCTCCAGGTAGGTGAGAAAATACTGCTGAATCTCGCGCCCGATCTTGGCCATAGTTTCCAGATTGTAGCCCGGCGGGGCGCTCAAGCGGGCGAAGGTCTTGGGCTCTTCGCCCTCGGGCAGGTACTCCGCCGCCGGCGTCAGAAACAGATAAATCCCGCCGCACAGCACCAAGGTCACCACAATCGCACTCCAGCGCGACGCACGGCCGGCGAGCAGACGGTTGACCGTATTTAACACCCAGGCGCGCGTGCCGGTATCGCCCTGCGCCATCGCCTTCGGGTCATCATGAAAACGCAGCCGCGCCGCCGCCGCAGGGATGACGGTGATGGCCACCAACATGGAGGCGAGGATGGAGGCGGCGATGGCGATGGCGATATCCGAATACAACTGCCCCGCCTCTTCCTCAATGAACAGGATGGGCAGGAACACCATCACCGTGGTCAGGGTCGAGGCCAGCACCGCGGGCCAGACCTTCTGCACGCCGACCACGGCGGCGCGCAGCCGCTCCAGGCCGCGGCGGCGTTCGTGTTCGATGCTCTCCAGCACCACGATGCTGTTGTCCAGGGTCATGCCGATGGCGAAGGCCACCCCGGCCAGCGAAATGACGTTGATGGTGCGGCCGGTCAGTTGCAGCCCGATGAAGGCGGCGATGGTGCAGATGGGGATACCGATCACGCCCACCAGGGTCGCCTTGCCCGAACGCAGAAACAGGAACATCACCAGACTGGCCAACAGCGCGCCGATGATCAGATTGGTCCAAACGTTTTGCAGCGAGGCCTTGACATAGGTAACGTCGTCGGCCACCAACATCATGCGCATGCCGGCCGGTTGCAACAGCTCTTGGTTGATGGCCGCCACCTGCGCCAGCAGGGTGTCTTTGATGTCGATGACGTTGGAGCCGGGCTGACGCCGCACCGACATGCCGATCACCGGCTTGCCGTCGGTAAACGAGAGCCGGCTGAGCTCGAAATGATCCAGTTGTACGTCGGCCACATCGCCGAGCCGAATTACGGCGTCGCCGCGCCGCTCCAGGATCAAGGAACGCAAATCCTCCAGATCGGAAAAGCGGCCGATGGTGCGCAGCAGATAACGGCGCTTGCCCGACTCCAGCTCGCCGCCGGAGACGTCGCGGTTGCGTTCGGTGATGGCGTCGCGCACCTGGGCGATGGTGATGTTGCGCTGCGCCAAGCGCATCGGGTCGAGTAAGATCTGGATCTGCCGCTGCGCGCCGCCGTAGACATCCACCTGCGATACCCCGGGCACGGACTCCATGCGCGGGCGCACATTGTCGTCGATGTAATCCTGCATCATCTCCATCTTGAGATTGCGCGGATTGCCGTCCTGCGGCATGACGCGAAAATACATAAAGGAGTTGCTCGAAAACGAGGCGGCGAAGATGCGCGGCTCGTCCACGTTAATGGGATAGGACGGCACCTGGGACAGGGCGTTGTTGATGCGGATCAGGGTTTCGTTGAGATCGATGCCGAAGGGAAACTCCAGCTCGATCGAGGCCTGACCGAAAGACGCCTCGGAAATAATCCGCTGCAGACCGGGCACGCTGCGCAGGTATTCCTCCTGCTCAATGACGATCTCTTTTTCGATATCCTGAGGCGTGGCGCCCGCCCACGAGGTGCGCACGGTGATGGTGCGCACTTCCAGGTCGGGAATCATCTGCACCGGGATGCGCAGGGCCGCCACCACGCCGAGCACGCTGATGATCAAGACCGCGACGGCGATCAGGGTGCCGTGCTTGGTAATCGACTCAAACATGGCTGCGGCGCTCGCTACTGCCGGGCTTTCTCAATGCGCACCGCCTGCCCCTGTTCCAGGGCTTCGTTACCCAGCACCACCACCGTGTCGCCGGCTTGCAGGCCGTCGCGCACTTCCACCTGGCCGTCAAAGCTGTGCCCCAGGGTCACATGGCGCTCGGACACAGTAGCCTGATCACCGTCCTGCCTGACCACCCACACCGTCACCCGCCCGTCGGGATAACGCAACACCGCATCCCGCGCCACCACCACCCCGCGATCGCCGCTGCCGACCTCCAGCGTAGCGGCCACCGACATGCCCGGAATGGCGCGCAGCTCCGCATCGTCGAACAATACCCGCAGCAGAAAGGTCCGCGCACTGGGGTCGTTCACCGGCACCACCGCGCTGATACGGCCGGGCACGCTGTGCTCAGCCAGCGCGTCCAGCGTCAAGTGGATGCGGCTGTGCTCATTGATGCGCGTATAAACGCCCTGCGGCACGGCGAAATCGGCACGCAACTCATGGGTGGCGACCAGGTTGAACAGCGCCGTGCCCGGCTCGATCCACTCCCCCGCCTCGGTCAGCTTGGCGCTAATGACACCTTCAAACGGCGCCTTCACCACATAGCGTTCCAGCTCGGCCTGTTGCCTGCGCTGTTCCGCCTGCTGGCGCGCCAGCGCCGCCGACTTGATCTGCACCTCCGCCTCGCGCAGCAGCAGTTCATTTTCCGACACTGTGTTTTGTTTGCGCAGGCGCTGGGCATCGGCATAACGACGCTTGGCGTCGGCCAACTCGGCGCGGGTCTGCTCGGTGAGGGCTTGCGTGGCTTCATAGGTCAACTCGGCCAACTCGCTGTCGACCTGCAATAAACGATCGCCCTGAGCCACATCGTCCCCCACATCGACGAACAGGCGTTTTACCCGGCCTTCGACCTCCGGCGACAGCCGCGATACGCGCGCCGAGGTGATCGTGCCGGTCAAGGGAATCTGGCGCACGATGTCGACCTGGCGCGCCTCATCAACCACGACGCGGGGCGCATCGGCGGCAAAGATCAGACCGCCTGGCAGCAATGCCAGCAGGGTCACAATGGGGGTGAAACGTCTAAGTCGAATGGCACACTGGGCGCTATAAAGCATCGCCGACTTCCTTATAACCTCGTTAATTTTGCAAGATAATCCAACACCTTGCATACGCAGACTACTATAACCTTAACGCAAATCCTGCGCGATGTGGCAATGACAAAGGCCGCTCAGGGCCGATAGAAAAGACGCAGCCCAAGCAAGAGATTGCGCTCGGGCGCGGCTTCGAAGTAACGGCCGAAGCCGGCGTTGATACGCAGATTGTCGATGTACGCCCGATCCAAGATGTTGTTCAAGGCCACGAACGCTTCGCCGTGCAGCGGACCGGCTCTCCACTGCCGCCCGGCACGCAGATTCATCACGCTGTGCGCCGCAACACGCTCCGTGTTGGCGTCATCGGCGTAGCGCGCGCCCACATACAGCAGGTCGGCGATCACAAACACATCCCCGGGGCGCCAGGCGGCCTCCAGAAACACTTGCCGCTGCGGCAGGCCGGGCAGACGCTTACCGTCCAGGGATTCACCGTCCAGAGCGTTGAATTCGCGGTAGCGGAAATCGTTCAGGGTCAGGGCCGCACGCAGGTCCCAGGGCGGTGCCGGACGCCAATCCAACCCCGCCTCCAAGCCCCGCCGCAAGGTGTGGCCGGCGTTGCGATAATAGGTGCGACCGTCGCCGGGCAGCTCATAGGGCACCAGTTCGTCGCGCACGCGGGTGACATGGGCGGTTAGATCGTAGCCCAGCCCGGCGGCGTCGCCGCGCAGTCCGACCTCGACGCTGCGCGTCTGCTGCGGCTGCAAGTCGGGATTGAAGCCGCCGCTGCCGGCGGGATTGGCGAACTCGGTGAAGGTGGGCGTCTCGAAGGCGGTGGCGGCATTGATGAAGGCACGCTGCCCCGGGCGCCACTGCCAGATCAGCCCGGCGCTGGCACTGGTCTCGTCAAACTCGCGCGCGCCGGAGAGGTCTTCTGCGCCGCTCTGTAGATGATCGTCGAGAGTGAAGCGAATGCGGTCTTGGCGCAGCCCGGCGGCCAGGTTCCATCCGCCGCCCAGACGCGTGTCGCTCTGCACGAAGACGCCGCGGCTTTGCGCCGTCTCGCGCTGATCCAGGGCCAGCGGCCCGCTCACTGGCTCGCCCGGCGCGGCGCAGGAGGCCTCCAGGGCGGCATTGATACAGTGGCGGGTGCGGTCGTCGCGCTGGCGTTCCAGGTCAACACCGAGTAGCAGCCGGGTCGGGCCGAGGTAGCGCTGATAACCCAGGCTCAGACCATAAAAGTCGCGCGTATAGGCCACCTGGCTGCTGCCGAAGAAGGGCAGTTGCTGTCTGTAGTCGCGTTGCGTCACAAACCCGCCCAGGCGCAGCTCGCCCGCCCCCGCCGGCCGGCGCCACTGGGCCCCGGCGGTGAGCTGCTCGGCGCGCTGGTGGCTATCCAGGAATTGGGCCAATGGGGCCGCGGCGCGCCGGTCCGCCGCCAGCTCGGCGCGTGTCAGGGCGCCCGGGTCTTCGGTGAGGGGCGCATCCAGATAGCGCAAATGCAGGCTCAACACGCCGGCGTCCAGGTCATGCTGCGAATGCAGCCGCAGCAGGCGCTTCTCCGCACGCGCCTGATCACGGTAGCCGTCGAGGCGCAGCGCGTGCGCCGTCAGCGAGTAACGTGCCGCATCGCCTTGGGCCTCGCTGACCGCCTCCAGCCGTCGGAAGCCGTAGCTGCCCGCCAGCAGGCCGCCGCCGTGACCGCGCGCGGCGCTACCGTTGCGGGTGGTGATGGCCACGACCCCGCCGCTGGCGTTGCCATACAGGGCGGCGCCGGGGCCGCGCAGGATCTCGATGGAACGGATATTGAGCAGGTCGATGGCGTCCACCTGGGATTGACCGTCGGGGGTAGTCTCGGGGATGCCGTCCTGGAGGATGCGCAGGCCGCGAATGCCGAAGGGGGCGCGGGCGCCGAAGCCGCGGATCGACAGACGCACGTCCTGGGCGAAGTTGTAGCGGTTCTGGGCGAATACGCCGGGCACGCGGTTGAGCGCCTCGTCCAATTGCAGGCCCTGGCGCGCCTGGGTGGCGGCCGGAGTTTCGATCACATCCACGGCGGCAGGGAAATCCCCCAGGGGCATGGCCAGGCGCGGCGCCGAGATGATAATCGGCGCCGGCGCGCCCCCCGCCGTCAGCGGCAGCGCCAGCAGGCAGGGCAGCAGCCAGCGCCGAGCCGTGACCTGCGCCATGTCACCACACCACCTGGCTATTTGAGCGCCGCCTTGCCGATGGTATTGGTATCGGTGCCGAACCAAAAGGCCTGGCGGCGTGCGTCGAAGACCATGTGTCTCACCGTGCCGCCGCCGCTGCCGATCTTAACCGGTTCGGTAAAGGTCTCCGTGGCGGGATCAAAACCGACGAAGCGATTGGGCTGCACGCCGGTCTCGACGAACCAGGGCCGGCCGCGGTGATCCATGCCCATGGCATAGGGCATGGCATGCTGCGCCGCCGGCGTGCGCCATTCCTCGACCTTGTCGCTGCGCGGGTCATAACGGCCGAGATAGCCGGCGGCATAATCCACGTACCAGACCTTGCCGTCGCCATCGAGGCCCAGGCGTCGCGGCCGACTGTCCTGGCGCGGCAGGTCGAACTCCTTGACCTCGCCATCGGACACGGTGGCCAGCTTGTGGGTTCCGAACAAGGCCACCCAAGGCCGATCGTCCTTGCCGACCACCAGACCGTAGGGGCGGGCCGATGGCGTCGGGACCGGGTACAGCGTCACTTCCCGCGTCTCGGTATCGAGAAAGCCGATCTGATTGCCGTGCTGCACGGTGAACCAGATATCGCCCGCACTGGTAAAGTCCATGGTGTGCACATCGCCGCGGCCGTCACCGGGCATCATGATCTTGTCGACGACGCCGCTGTGCGGATCGATTAAACCGATATGCCGGGCGCGATTGCCGGCATACCAAGCGCCGCGCGCATCGGCGATGACGGTGTGGGGACCGGTGCCCGGCTCCAAGTCATAGCGCCGGAACTCGCCCGTCTTGGGATTCAAACTGGCGACGTAATCCCCCACCTGGCCCACGAACCAGATACGCCCGGGACCACCGACCCAGGGATCACGCGGACGGCTGTTGTCCCAGGGCACGCGCCACTCAGTGATCTCCACGGCCTCGACAGCGTGGCTCGGCGTGGCTCCGGCCAGGACGAATAGAAGGGTAAACAACAAGCCCGGCAAAACGTGAGATGTCTGCATATCAGCACTCCTTGTTTCAGACTGGCCTCTTGAGACCGGTATCCTTGGCCCACCGCCGCCAATGGCTGCAGGTGGATTTCTATCCTAGCGTTTTCACCCGGCCGACGTCACGGTTTATGGACACCGGTGAGAAATGCCGGCTAAAGAGACTCGCGCTCAATCTTTAAAATGGAACTCCTGTTCAAACAGGGCCGAGTTAAAGGCACGCGTAAAGCCGAACGCAAACCGGCGGCGCAGCGCCACAGCGGCGCTCAGTTTTCCCTTGATGCTCCGCACTGATAACTATCTAATGGCTTAGGGCATTTGGTTTCTACGGGAGCGCAAACAATGGAAATGTGGGCAATAATTCAGATCGCATCGCTGGTTCTTCTTGTCGTGCTGGTAATCTTCATGTGGCGCGCCGACGCCAAGATCAATAAGCTGCAAAGCAGGCTCGACGAAAACAAAGATAAGTAAAGGCCGGCACGTCACCCGCCCCCCCTTCATGTTAGCAACGAGTCAGCATCCTTATGCTGACAATGTGGTCATCACCGCCGCCTTGCGTGCCGGTAAGTTTATCGGCACATAGTTAACGCCTTGGCACGCTTGTTGGTGATTGTGATTGAAATCGCATAGCCGCTACTCGCCCTCCAGAGTAAACATTTCACGGTAGACGCGGGCATCGAAGAAGGTCTCGATACTTCTTATTTTCCCATCCTTGACTTTGGACCACTGCACAACATCGGTGGCGGTGGCCGTTGACCAGCTGGTGATGAATCGCAAAACATGGCAGACGTCCGCACCGTCGACAAAGATGTGGCGCCGTTCAATGCGCGCCAGTATGGCGCCGATATGGGAAATATTGGCGATGAATTCGTCGGCGCCGTCACTATTCAGGACAGGGCTCCTGTATTGAAAGTGCCTGTCGTCGAGGTGGCGCCTGGCGCGCTCGAAGTCGCGCGCCTCTATCGCCTCCAAATAGGCGTCGATGATCTGTTGTGGCGTCAAGTCTGGCATGGGCGTAGTGTTCGCGCGGCCGTGGCACAAGAGAGTATAGATAGCATCAGGCCGGAGCGCGAGCACCCCGGATACCCGCAAGGCTAGCCCTGCTCTATGCACGGACGCTTAAAAACTCTACTCGAAGATGCTACAGGCCTTCCCTAGCCCGCATTTCTCACCATTGTTCGTTGCGAGAGCGCCAAGGCGCTGATTTGACGGGGTGCTCGGAGCGGAAGACGGTGCAGGCGTAGTCGACACTACGTCAAGCTGGCTGGAGTGAGAACGCCCCGTCAAATCAGATGGATTGGCGTTCGCAGTAGGAGAGTGGTGAGAAATGCGGGCTAGCGGCACGCGACACATTTGCCATAATGCGCGACGCCATCGCCCATGGCTGGATCGATACGGCGGCAATGACAGCGCGGGCGTCCTTTATAAGGCCATAACCAGCCTTACTAGCGCCGTCAGCCCCAGCACACCCAGCATGCCGGCGCACCATAGCACGAGAAACCAGCCCCATTCACGCTGCCGCTGAGACCAGCGTGTAGTTAACCGCTTAATAATGGGATTGGTCATCGGTCTTGCCGCGGAAGACATAATAGCTGTAGGCGGTATAGGCCAGGATGATGGGCAGAAATATGAGCATGCCCACCAACAGCAGGGATTGGGAACTCGAGGCCGCCGCGGCCTGCCACACGGTAAAGCGGAACGGCACGATCCAGGGATATAGGCTGATCAACAGGCCAACATAGCCCATGAGAAAGATGAAGATGGTGAGCAAGAAGGGTCGCCGCTCCGCCGGCCGCTGTAGGTCGTGCCACAACAGATAAAAGGCCGCCATGGTTACCATGGGGATGGGGGCGAGCAAGAAGATATTGGGCACGCTGAACCAGAGCCCAGCGATGTGTGCATCTATAAAAGGCATACTCGCGCTCACCACCACCATACCCAAAACGACGAACATGAAGACATAGTTGGCCATACGCCGCGCCCATGCCTGGGCGTCGCCTTCAAGCTTCCAGATCAACCAGGTGGCGCCAAGCAGGGCATAGCCGAACACCAGGGCGACACCGGTAAACATGGCGAAGCCGTTGGCCCAATCCAAGGGGCCGCCGGCGAAACTGCGCCCGCTGACCTCCACGCCTTGGACGATATTGCCCAGGATCACGCCCTGCATAAAGGCCGCCAGCAGCGAACCGGTATGAAAGGAAATATCCCACAACTTGCGGTCCCGGCCTTCGGTCTTGAAGCGAAACTCAAAGGCCACACCGCGAAATATAAGCCCCAGCAACATGAGAATGACGGGCAGATAGAATGCCGGCATGAGGACGGCGTAGGCCACGGGGAAGGCGGCGAACAAGCCGCCGCCGCCCAGCACCAGCCAGGTCTCGTTGCCGTCCCAGAAGGGGGCGATGGAATTCATGATCCTGTTGCGCTCACGGTCGGACCGGGCGAAGGGAAACAGAATGCCGCAGCCCAGGTCGAAGCCGTCCAACAACACGTACAGGAACACCGCCGCGGCGATCAAGCCGCCCCAGATCAATGGCAGGTCCAGCCAGCTCGAAAAGTCCAACATCACTCTCTCCTCTGCGTCGCCTCGCTGAGACTATTGGTGACCGCCGCCTCGCGGCTGTGCTCGTAATAAGGCCCGGCCTGTTGCCCCGGACCCTTACCGATGAGCTTGAGGATGTAATAACTGCCGGCGCCGAAGATCAGGGTGTAGACGACGATGAAGGCGATCAGGCTCAAGGCCACCTGGGCGGTGATGACCGGCGAGATACTCTCGGCGGTGCGCATCACCTCATACACCGTGTAGGGCTGGCGCCCCACCTCGGTCACGAACCAACCGCCCAGCACGGCGACAAAACCGCTGGGCATCATGGCCATGCACCAGAGCTGGAACGGTCCGCGCGCGTACAAGCGTTTGCGCAAAAAAAGCACGGCGGCAATGACGCCGGTGATGATCATGGCCAAGCCCACCCC
The DNA here is from genome assembly GCA_001447805.1 of Candidatus Tenderia electrophaga. Classification (NCBI taxonomy): domain Bacteria; kingdom Pseudomonadati; phylum Pseudomonadota; class Gammaproteobacteria; order Tenderiales (SeqCode); family Tenderiaceae (SeqCode); genus Tenderia (SeqCode); species Tenderia electrophaga (SeqCode). The sequence continues at coordinate 332,462 of CP013099.1, read as the reverse complement.
CACCATGATGCGAAAGGCCCAGAACACCACGGCCACCGGCGGGCGGTCTTCCTTGGCCACCTCGGTCAGACCGGGGACGACACCGTCGGCCGAGCCGGTGAGTATCCAGCTGGCGCCGTTGGGGATGGTGACGCCGTAATCCGTGCTCTCGGTGGCTTCATTGGGCAGACCGAACAGATACAGCGGCGCATTGGGGCCGCGTTCCCAATTGCCCTCCATGGCGGCCACCTTGATGGGTTGGTGATGCAGCGTGTTTTCACCATGGGCGTGGCCGATAAAAAGCTGCAGCGGCGCGACGAACACCGCCATCAACATGGCCATGCCGAACATGATTTTGGCCGGCTCTGTATGCGTTCCGCGCCATAAATAATACGCCCCCACACCGCCTACCACGAAGGCGGTGGTGAGATAGGCGGCGGTTACCATGTGGGCCAGGCGATAGGGGAATGAGGGATTAAAAATAATTTGCAGCCAACTGGTCGGATAAAACAGACCATCGGCGCCGATCTCATACCCCTGCGGGGTGTGCATCCAGCTATTGGCGGCCAGGATCCAGAAGGCGGAAATCAAGGTGCCGACGGCGACGATGAGCGTGGCGGCGAAGTGCATTTTCCTGCTCACCCGCCCCCAGCCGAACAGCATGATGCCCAGGAAGGAGGCCTCGAGGAAAAATGCAGTCAACACCTCATAGCCCAGCAAGGGACCCAGGACGTTGCCCACCTTGTCGGAGAATTCGGACCAGTTGGTACCGAATTGATACGACATCACCACCCCCGACACCACCCCCATGCCGAAGCAGACGGCGAAGATCTTGACCCACATCCTGTAGATCTCTTCATAGACCCGCCGACCCGTTTTCAGATAAAGCCCCTCCACCACGGCGAGCCAACTGGCCAGGCCGATGGTGAAGGCCGGAAAGATGATGTGGAACGAAACTGTGAAGGCAAACTGCAGGCGGGCCAACATCACGGTATCGGGTTCGAATCCAGACATTGTGCGTCCTTGCGCTTAGCGCGATATTTGAGGGAGCCGGCACACGGCTTGAGTATAAATCAAGACCCGCCTACCCACACTGAGTTTCAGCTGCGTGGCATTGACTATTGGAATGACATGCCCCAGGCGCAGGTGATATCCCGTACCGGATTGCGGTATAACTAGTACCCATGCGCATGCCACATCCGTTTCAATGGCTCTCGGACAAACAGCAGGCGCGGCTGCTCGGACCGTTGATCGTCTGCAGCTTGATCGCCTTTGTCACCGTCGCCGCCCTGAACCAAGCGCTGGAAACCGCCGAGGCCCCACTGGGGATACTCTCGCTGCAACTGGCCGGCGACCTGACGCGTGCCCAGGCGGTGATTGACTCGTGGCAGGGTGATCGCCGGCTCTATGCCGGCCTGAATCTGGGCTTCGATTTTTTATTTTTGACGTTGAGGCTGTAGAAAAACCCCAAATTTGCTAACATCACTCTATATATAAAAACATCGTCGGGGGGATTGATGGCACGCTTCAAAGACTACAGCTACGAGCAGATGACCATGTTGCCGGTGTCGTTTGATCGACAGATACTTCCCGGCAGTTTCGAATACAATCTCACCTATCTCATTGAAGAGTGCCTGGACCCCTCCATTTTTCACCATCGCTACAAAAACGATGATGGCGGGCGTCCAGCTTATGATCCAGCGATCCTGTTGAAGGTTGTTTTGTTGGCCTATTCAAAAGGGATCACCAGCAGCCGCAAGATCGAGCAGCTGTGCCGCGATAACATTCTATTTATAGCCATATCCGCCAATAGTCAGCCTCACTTCACCACCATCGCCGATTTTATTTCCTCCTCTCATCAAGAAATCGAAAAGCTGTTCCTCCAGGTACTGATGGTCTGTGACCAGGAAGGCCTGATCGGCAAAGACATGTTCGCCATCGATGGCTGCAAGCTGCCCAGCAATGCTAGCAAGGAGTGGAGCGGCACCCAGGCCGATCTTAAGAAAAAGAAGCTCAAAATGGAAAAGGCCGTGCGGCGCATGCTCAGCAAACATCGCGAAGTAGACAAGCATGGTCTCGATGAAACGATCGTCGAGCGGCAAAAACAACAGTGCCGAAAGCTGGCCAAGACCGCCAAAAAGATCCAGGCCTTTCTCGACAGCCACGACGACCGCAAAGGCGTCAGTGGTCGCACCGTACAGAGCAACATCACTGATAATGACAGCGCCAAGATGAAAACCAGTCACGGCGTCATTCAAGGCTACACCGGCGTCGCCACCGTTGACGCCAAGCACCAGGTCATCGTCAGTGCTGAAGCCCACGGTCAAGGTCAGGAGCACAACCTGCTCAAGCCCAGCCTCGAATCGGCCAGTGCCAATCTCAAACTCAACAAGCAGGAGCGTCGCCAGATCAAGATCACCGCCGACAGCGGCTATCACAACCTAAGCGCCTTGCAATACCTGGATCAGGAAAAGCTCGACGGCTACATCGCCGATGTTGGCTTTCGATCACGCGATCCCCGTTTCAAGGACTACGAACGCCACAAGCCCGTCACACGGCTCAAGCCCAAAGAGCGCTTCACCTCAAATGAATTCAAGGTCGATCTCAAGCACAAAACCTGTATCTGTCCCGCCGGCAATGCCATGTGGTTGCAGTGCGAAGAGACAAAAATCGGCAACAGCCTGTTCATGAAATTCCAGGGCTATGAAAATGATTGCCGTCACTGTCATCTTAGAAAACGCTGCCTCAGATCAGAGCAACAAAAGAGCCCGCGCCAGTTTGCCGTAAAGCTAGGCAACACCAAAAAACATCAACAAACCAGTCTCATCGAGAAGATGAAACAAAAGATCGACAGTGCCATGGGACGGCATATCTACAGCCAACGACTGGGCACTGTTGAACCTGTATTCGGAAATATCACCAGCAGTATAGGATTCAAGCGATTTAGTCTGCGAGGAAAACAGAAGGTCAACGGTCAGTGGCAATTGATTAGCATGATCCACAACATATTTAAAATACACCGATATGCGTGGAATGGGGCATAACGAATGGAATAGGTCTCAAGTATCGGGAAGAATTGATCTGTATTATTTCTCGGTGAGGATTGGATCAAATGGGGAGTAGTAAAATATTAACTGAGGCGAGTGATGGTGGTGAGACTTGTATTTGGGTTTTTCTACAGACTCGTTATGTGCAAAGATAAAATTAAGTCACTAGGTCATGAAATTAATTATTATTGCTCTTGTATCGTTTTTTTGCGGATTGTTTGTTTCGACTATTTATCTGTCTGAGGAGATAAATAGTCACAATAAAGCATTTAATGAAGTGCTTGATGCTACACAAAGCTATGCAAGTAAACTCAAAGCGCAAAGAAGTATTGATAAGTTAAAAAGCGATGTCGATATCCTAGGGAATTTAGCTGCGAGAGAGCAAAATGGTACTCCGATTAGGGTGATGATGACGGATATGGCTAATAAAACCAAGAATGATGTTGAAAAATTATCTTCTTCAATAACTGGTATGGAAGATCCAAAGTTAAAGGAACAGGCTATTAACCTAATTCAAGAAGCTAATAAGGTTATTGACGAAGTAGAGTTCTATTATAAATAGATAAATATCATTGGAAGAATGCACATAAAAAAGGATAACGAGACAGCGGGTCTCGTTTATCCAGCTGTTAGGCGTACATTTATGAAAGCCATATTTTGGATGTTACTGTTGTTTTCATCACCGTTACTGGCGACAGACGAGTGCGCTGACAATCCAGTTGAGGCATACAAAAATATGACTAGCGCCTATTTAAATCACGACGTCGAAAATGTAATTCAATCGTTTGATTTCGGTGAATGGGCAATATTATCTTCCGAACTCACTGGCGTAGCCTTCGATGCAGACGAGCTTCTCAGTGAGTACAAGAGGACACTTTTGGAAACGGGGTTTCCTCCAAACCCCGGAGTTGATTGCAATGTTTACGAACAAAAAGTATCTGGGGAGGTAACGGTTGTGGAGAGATGTAAGCTTGGTAATGACGGAACTGTGATGTTGCAATTTGTGGCCGTGAGGTCGAATGCTTGTTGGAAACTGGCAGGGCCATATTTGCCTAACACGTCACTTCAGTCGACGCCAAAAAGCGGCGCGCCTGAGTTTTAACGTTATAACTCATAGGAGGGTTGTTAGTAAGTGAAATGGCTTGGATGGTTTTTTCTAGTAGTAATAATAGGAGTTCCCACCATTTATGTTGCATGGCTTGCATTAACTACAAAGCATCACAGTGTTACTGATGGCTCTGCCTACGGGTTTTCAATTGGGGATGGAAAAGAAGAAACTATATCAGTAGTTAAAAAATTAATTACCTCACATGGTTACAAAAAAATATCGTGCGCAGGTAAACTTAAGTGGGTAAAGGTAAAGAACGGTATTCCCGCTGAGTTATATGACTGCAATATCATTTACGTAGCGATAGGTGAAGAGGGGGACTTGCAAAATATGGTTCGGTTAACATTCTCAGAGGGCGAATTATCCCGTATTTATAGGCACAGGCAGTACTATGAACTTCCATGAAATGAGTTATAACAAGGCAAATTCAGCCGACCCATTTCCGCGGTGTTTCGTTTGTGGCGGATGCCACAAGCCTCACCCCGCTACAATGGTCGGCTGATTTGCGATGTTATGTGTCAAAGAAGTATTTGCATGTTTCAGTTCAGCCATGAAGTGTGTTGTTGTTAAAAAGTTCTGTGGAAAAGTCAGAACAAAGTAAGTTAATTGAAATCAATCTATCGAAGGGAAAATACGGCATGAGTACAGGTACAGTAAAGTGGTTTAATGCAGACAAAGGTTTCGGCTTCATTACTCCAGATGATGGTGGTAAGGATTTGTTTGTTCATCATTCAGAAATTCAGGCGGGCGGTGGCTATGCAACACTCAGTGATGGTCAGAAAGTAGAATTTGAAGTAGGGCAAGGCCAGAAGGGACCGTGTGCAAACAAGGTCAAACCAGTGTGAATATATTGCTCAAATAAGCGTGCGTAAGAATCGACACATAACGAGCGCAGTCGAGAGGGACTTGCTTCCGCGGCGATTGTTTTGTGCCTTGAATAGCACAAAACAACCACCACTTTAGCAAGCCCCTCACTGCGGGCGTTAGAGCATCCCACGCCGATTATAAGGAGGAGAAGTTGACGTACGCATTAATTGACAACGCAACTCTCACGGCAGTGCAGAGACTCACTGGCGAAGCACTCTCGAAAACGGATGACTCAGTAGATGTTGATATCGTCGCGCTTGAAAACTTTGTTCAAGCCACGTTGTTTTACGACAGATTGGTGGCTGTAGACGACTACATTGAAGCCTACAGAGATACTCGGAAGACGGCCTTTCCCGAGATTACATTCTTGGACAAAGACGGCTACGGATTCACAGAAATAGAATCGGTTGCAGGACGAGAAGCAGACCAGCTGAGGCCAAGAATTCAGGGTGGTGAGTTTGTAAATGAGGAATTTAGGAATCTGATTGAGCTCCTGCAAACACACATTGTCTGCACATGGGATATCAACTCCAGTGTCTACCATCTCACCCTCAAGAGCCTTTCCGACAATGCTGAAGATTTCGCGAAATACGGAAACATTGCGGCGGCGATATTTTCAGAATTGAGTGATGCCAGTGAGTCGGGGCATAGATCAGGTAGTGCGGTCGAACTAGTAGATCGATATGGCCAACCCATCACTAAGGGATACACAGTTCCTGGGGCGAAATGGAACAATGGTGGTGAATCGACTGGAGAAGCATCGGGAGCTATCAAAGCTTTCGTTGCATCGCTCGTATGGCTCGCGAATCGTTCAATTTTCTACAGCATGGCCGGCAGGCACCTACAGGCAGATACTTTCCTATACCCCATAAGGCAAACTTACCAGCAAAGCTACCTCAGCCAAACGTGTAACTACGGCTTCGACTACGCACGCCACATCGTCAACGGCTTTTCAAATTCATTAGTCGATGACGTTTTTGAAATTCATCACGCCGGTTTGACAGCATCTACTGGACTTCAGTTACCGGTCTTTTCGGCGTGGTTAGCCATGCAAACAGGAGATCCAGCTCAAATCATTGTAGCTGCTCGCCAAGTCCGGGACGCTCCTGAACTCGTTGAGGCTAGAGAGCAGCTTCGAGAGGTTAGGCGGTTGTTTGACGAATCTGGGGTTACTCAGGCGAATCAGGCGGTGGCGAAAATAATGCGTGATATTCAGAAGGGTTCGAATGACATGCGAATCAAGTACGGAATTCAGACCCGCCAAGGCATTCCGATTACAAAACTAGTTCAGGTTTACAACTCCTATGCTGCACTTAAAGGTCTGCCGCGGGCGCCTGATTTCGGGCTGAAAATGAAAGTTCCAGAGTTTTTGGCAGATTTACATCAGCCAAGGGGGTTCCGTGCAGCTTACCGGAATCTTACCAATGACATCTCGACAGTATGGTCACTGGGTGAGGCGAGAGATATCTTGGGAAGTCGTGTGGCAAAAGAAAGGAACGCGAGAGCCTACAATCCAAAGCAGGAACAGCCGAGGTACAGAAATGTGCATTCTGAGTTCAAGAGCCCAATGTAGATGCTCTAACAATCGGCTCCACAAGGACGCCAAACTCTCTGATCTAGCACCACTTTTGTGGACGCCTTAAGCCAATAGTTTTTCATACATATCTGGCGATTGATAGCCCAATGAGGAATGCAATCGCTCCCGGTTGTAGAATTCAATGTACTCCACAATATGAGCCACGGCTTCAATTTCATTTTCAAACATTTTCTGATGAACAAGCTCGGCTTTCATTGTATGGAAATAGGATTCCATAGTGGCATTATCCAGCGGGTTTCCTTTTCTGCTCATGCTACGCACAAATCCTGCACCTAGAACCATGTCCCGGAACTCATGAGCGGCATACTCAATGCCTTGGTCAGAATGGAATATACAGTCGGTGTCTGGTTTGCTTCGTACCAAGGCCATTCTTAATGCGCTCTTCGTCAATTCAGTGTTTCGTTTTTTACTGAACGACCAGCCAACTACTTTTCGGCTGAACAGATCCAACACGACAGCATGATAGATCCATCCATTCCGGGTGCGTATATAGGTGAAGTCACTGACCCACTGCTCACCCACTTTTCCCGGCTCCTGCAGTTCCTTGAGCTGGTTTCCCGTTGACGAATAAAACTCATGCTGCCCTGGTCTCCACGCATACAACCCTGTCGTTGAGGCCTTAATGCCAAGCTCGCGCATAAGGCGGTTGATGCGCCTGCGGCTGCAGCCATAGCCTCGATTACGTAATTCCCAATGCATTCTGGCGGCCCCATAGGCTCGACGATGCCCTTGATGCAACTCACGAATAAGTTTCATTAACTGAATATCATATTGGCGTCGCTGACTTATCGGGCGTACACGCCAGGCATAAAAACCACTCGTGGAGACACCCAATAAATCACATAATGTCGACACTTTATGAAAACAGCGGTTCTTCTCGATAAATTCAAATCTTACCGTCTTGCTTTCGAAAAGAACCGCTTGGCTTTTTTTAGGATATCGAGCTCCTCTTGCTTTGCTGCCAGAGTCTTCTCGAGATCCTTAATTCGTTTATTAGCTTTTAGTAATTCGGCCTGCCTCTCGACCATGGGATCAGGCTGTGGTTTTGCTTTCCGGGATGGCTTGGCTTTCTTCTTCATCTGTTTGTTTTCACGCAAGGTTCCATTTTTCTTTTCCATTCGCCAACGATACAACATGACAGGGTGGATACCTAGCGTCTCCGCCACATCCAGCGCGGTGATATTTGGATGATCGGACAGTTTTATGGCGTGCAGTTTGAATTCCAGAGTGTAGCGGTCATAGTTTTTCTTGATGGTCTTTCCCATCTTGCGCCTCTTCAGCAGTACAGTGATAAACTGTCCACAAAAGTGGTGCTAGATCACTCCGCTGCGCTACGAGTCTGTCGCCTGTGAGCCGTGGCGTTAGGGCCGCTTGAAAAATCCCGAGAATGTACATACACTGTACGTATGATCAAGTTCGAATGGGATTCTGCAAAAGCCATATCAAATCAGCGAAAACACGGAGTTTCCTTTGATGAAGCTAAGTCCGTGTTTTACGATGAATTTGCAATTCAATTCTACGATCCTGAGAATTCCGAAATAGAAGAGGACCGGTTCTTAATGTAGTGGTCAAGTGTTTCCGGACACTTTGTTAAGGTCCTTTTCGTAATCCATCGGTGTCTTGTAACCCAGCGTCGAATGCAGGCGCTGAGCATTGTAATACACCGCCACGTATTCCCGGACATCAGCAATCGCTTCCTTCCGGGTCCGGTACAAGCGATCACCGGTCCATTCCCGCTTCAGGCTACTGAAGAAGCGTTCCACCGGGGCATTATCCCAGCAGTTACCCTTGCGACTCATACTGCAAACCATCCCATGTTGTGCCAGCAGCTTCTGATAGGCGCGACTGGCATATTGGCTGCCACGGTCCGAATGATGGATCAGGCCTGGTGGCGGGTTTCTCAGATTGATCGCCATCAGCAAGGCCCGGATCACCAGGGCTTTCTTCATGCGCCGATCCATGGCCCAGCCGACCACGCGGCGCGAATACAGGTCGATCACCACCGCCAGGTATACCCAGCCTTCCTGCGTCCACAGATACGTGATATCTGCGCCCCAGGCCTGGTTCGGCCTCGTCGGGTTGAACTGGCGGTTCAGCACATTCTCCGCCACCGGCAGCTGGTGTTTGCTGTCGGTTGTCGCCTTGTATTTGCGCTTCGCTCTAACCTCCAGGCTCAACGCCTTCATCAGGCGGCGCGTCCGGTCACGGCCGATCTCAAAGCCCTCCTCGCGCAGTTTGCGCGCCATCGTTCGACTACCCAAACTGTCCCGGGAGGCCTTGAACAACGCCTTCATGCGCCGCCGCAAGGCCAGTTCCTCGGCCGGAATGACCTGGCCAGGCCGGTCCCGCCAGTCGTAGTAGGCACTGCGCTGCACACCTAGCAGGCGGCACAGATGCAATACCGGCCAACGGCATGCATGGTCCCGGATGAAGGCGTACTTCACTTCATTTCCTTCGCGAAGTACTGGCTGGCTTTTTTTAAAATCTCCTTTTCCATCCGCAGCATGCGGTTCTCCTTCCGCAGCCGATTCAGCTCCTCGCGCTCATCCGCCGACAGCTGCGCACCGCTGGCATCGTCCGAAAATTCCTGCCGCCATCGGCGCAGCAGATTGTCGTTGATCCCCAGACTCCGGGCCGCCTCCGCCACCTTGTAACCCTGTTCGGTCACCAGCGCCACCGCGTCCCGCTTGAAGTCTTCCGTGTATTTCCGTCTTGTCTTCTTCTCTGTTGGCATCATTCACCCCGTTATGGCATTTTACAGCCTTAACTCGGTGTCCGGATGTATCAGACCACATCAGTTGTCGGGCCAACTGTTCAAGCACGGCAACCCGGCCGACGAGAGCGCCCGTAACGACGGCCTAACACGGCAACGCCTGGAGCTGGAGAATCAACTTACCCTGCTTGCCACGGTGGGCAACACCGCCCCCTTCATCAGCCTGCTGGGCACGGTGTGGGGCATCATGCACGCCCTGCAGAATCTGGGCGGCAGCACGGGCATCTCCCTGGAGACGGTGGCGGGACCGGTGGGCGAGGCCCTGGTGGCCACGGCCATGGGACTGTTCGCCGCCATCCCGGCGGTGGCCGGTTACAATCTGCTGATTCGGCGCCTGCGCAAGCTGCTCGCCATCATCGAGGTCAATACCCGTGCTCTGCTGGCCCGCGGACCCGCGGCCACTGCGGAGGCAGCACCATGAGCGCCGGTACCACCGATCATCACGATCAACCCCTGTCGGAGATCAACGTCACCCCGATGGTGGACATCATGTTGGTGCTGTTGGTGATTTTCATCTTGCTGGCGCCCATGATCACCAACGCCCTGCAAGTCAAACTGCCGCAGGCCAAGGCCCAACCCCTGAACGAACCGGTGGTGGTCGACCTGGTGCTGATGCCCGATGGTGGGCTGCTGCTGGAGGGCGATGCCGTGACCCGTAGCAGCGTGATTGAGCATCTGCAGCAACGTCTTAAGGCCACACCGGAGCTGGTGTTGCGGCTCAATGCCGATGGCATGACACATTATGAGACCCTGGCCGGAGTGATGGGGGATTTGCAACAGGCGGGTATCACACGCCTCGCCTTAGCAGTGCAGCCCAGGTAAACATGGTCGAGGTTCCCCGCGCCGGGATGCACCGAATCCACATCATACGCCACAACCATGGCGATATCCGCAGCGACCACCGGACGCCGGAAAACTTCGGGAAGCGAAACAGCGCCACCAGGCAAGTAAAAAGGCGGCGCTCCCCGCTTGGGAACGCCGCCCGTTTCGCCTACATGGACGTTTTCTTTAGCCGCTGTCTCCGGGTATCTGCCCGAAGAGCGTCGGCTCAGCGACGCAGGGCCGAGTGGCCATCGGGGCGAGTCGATGTCACATTGCTATCGTGCCGGGGCTTATTCTCGCAGTAGGGCTGCCCTTTTTGTGCCTGTTCTTCCGACATGGACTTGAATTTAAGCACGTGATAAATCGGATCCCAGCCCAGCAGGCCGGTCAGGAGCAGGTAGAACGAGACGAACATCCCCGCAATCTCCAACGGTTCCAGGGTGCCTAGCGAATACATCCAGAAAAATAGCGCGAAACCCAGCACCAATCGGGTAATGCGGTCAGCAGGCCCTGTATTTAAGACTGCACGTATCTTGGCCATGATTGCCTCCTTTCAGCAATTATGCTGATGTTGGGGGGCTGCCATTGGCGTAGGGGACAACCCCTCGTGGTACTCTTACTTGCACCCGCCTCCCTAGTTAGTAGGGTCGCGGCGAATACTTGAGTAATAGTATTTCGCAAGCCGCCTTGCTATGCATTGAGATTTATCAATAGGATCCGAGCTCGCTGTAGCGAAGACAGGGCACCGAGGACCAACGCTGAACGCTTGTTTCCCTTAGGTTTTTATACCCTTTTCATGACTATTCACGCAGTCCTGCGACCGACGCACGACGGCATGTCAAGCGGGGAAACGGCCCACATGTGTTAAATTGCCCGTCCCGGCAGCAAACAACCAGAAAGCGGCAAATGAATAATTCAGCCACACCGACCTTTTATTGGTACGACTACGAGGCCTTCGGCCTTAACCCCATGAGCGATCGCCTGGCTCAGTTCGCCGGCATCCGTACCGACATGGACCTGAATATCATCGGCGAGCCCGTGATGATGTATTGCAAACCGGCGAACGATTTTCTACCCAATCCGAGCTCATGCCTGATCACCGGCATCACGCCGCAAAAGGCCCTGGCCGAGGGCCTCCCGGAGGCGGAATTTATTCAACGCATTAATCAGGAGTTCAGCCAAGCCAACACCTGCGTACTGGGTTATAACAACCTGCGCTTCGATGACGAGTTCACCCGCCATACCTTGTATCGCAATCTATTCGACCCATACGCCCGCGAATGGCAAAACGGCTGTTCGCGCTGGGATCTGCTGGACCTGGTGCGCGCCACCCGCAGCTTACGCCCGGAAGGCATCGAATGGCCGGTCAATGACGAGGGGCGCCCCAGTGTGCGGTTGGAGGATCTAACCGTGGCCAACGGCATCAGTCACGAATCCGCCCATGACGCCCTCTCCGATGTCTACGCCACCATTGCCGTGGCCAAATTGATCAAACAGCAACAACCCAAGCTGTTCGATTTCGCCTTTAACAACCGCAGCAAGAACAAACTTTTCAAGCTGCTCAATCTGCGCGAACAAAAGCCGGTGATTCACGTCTCCGGCATGTACCCGGTGGAAAAGGGCAATATGGCGGTGGTGGTGCCGGTGGCCCAGCACCCGATCAACAAGAACGGCATTATCGTCTACGACCTCAGCGCCGATCCGCAAGACCTGCTCAATCTCAGTCCGGCCAAGATTCACGAACGCCTATTCACCCGCAATGAAGATCTAGCTGAAGGCGTGGCGCGCATCCCGCTCAAGACCGTGCACGTCAACAAGTGCCCCGTAATTGCGCCGTTCATGACCCTGGACGGCAAGGCGGCCAAGAAATACGGCATTGACCTCAATGTCTGCCGCACCCACCTGGAAATCATTCGCGGCCAGCCGGGCCTGGCGAAAAAGATCCAGAAGGTCATGAGCGAAACCGAATTCGAAAAACGCACCGACCCCGATGAGATGCTCTACGGTGGCCCCTTCTTCAATGATGATGACAAGGAGCGCATGCGCCACATCCACAGCATGGCGCCGCAAGACCTGGTCGGCTACCAACCGCCTTTCAACGACAGCCGCCTGCCCGAAATGCTGTTTCGCATGCGCGCCCGCAACTGGCCCGAAACGCTTACCGAAGCGGAGCAACAACGCTGGCAGACCTTCAGACAGACACGTCTCGATGTGGGCGCCTACCTCGCCGAGCTGACCCGCCTGAGTCAAATGGCGGAGCGCACCGACACAGAATTGAAGGTGCTCAAAGCACTGGAAGACTACGCCCGCGGGTTAGAGGCCAGCCTGGCCTGAGCCCTATCAGGGTAACTGTGAAATTCGGCTAGTGAACTCGCTGTCGCGCTGCGACTCGACGAAGATCTCGTCGAACCTGCCGCTGATGGCGGCAAAGGCATTCAGCACTTCCGGATCAAACTGCTCGGGGTAAGTCCGCTCGTCTCCGCGCCGCATCAGCTCAAGCGCGCGGTGATGACTGTAGTCGGGCTTGTAAGGCCGCTTGCTGCGCAGGGCATCGTACACATCGCACAAGGTAACGATGCGTGCCGCCAGAGGAATGGCCGCACCGGCAAGCGCCTGAGGATAACCCGAACCGTCCCAGTATTCGTGGTGACTCTCAGCGATCTGCTGCCCCATTTCCAGATACGGACTGCCGTGACCGCTGAGGATTTGCTTGCCCATGCTGGTGTGCGTCTTCATTACATCCCACTCGGCACCCGACAGGCCGCCGCGTTTCAGCAAAATGTTATCCGGTATCGCCAGCTTGCCGATGTCATGCATGGGGCTGGCGTAGAAAATCTGCTCGCAAAATTCCTCCCCCATCCCCAGACGTTGTGCCAACTCGCGTGCATAGTGACTGATACGCGCCACATGGCAGCCGGTGTTTTCATCGCGAAACTCGGCGGCGCGCGTCAGGGTCATCACCGTGTCGATGCAATAGCGCCGGATGTCGTCGGTCTTCTGCCTGACCTCGTCCTCCAAACTGGCGCTGTAATGTTTGAGTAAATCGTTATAACGTTTGGCCCGCAACAGATTGGCCATGCGCACGCTCAACTCGGCATAGTCCAGCGGTTTGTTGAGAAACTCATCCGCGCCGCTCTCCAGACAGTGCAGCTTGAGGTCGCGCTCGGCATCGACGGTGATCATAACGATGGGGATTTGGCTGTTGGCCGCCTCGGCGCGAATCAGGCGCAACAGCTCCAGGCCGCTGATATCGGGCAGGTACATATCCAGACAAATGAGATCGGGCTCGTTTCGGAGTATTGTGGCCATGGCGCTCACGCCGTCCATAGCGCAATCGACCTGATAATCATTGCCGGACAACATAGTGCTGATAAAGCAGCAAATATCCGGATCATCATCCACAATTAAAATCGAAACCGTATCCGTGTGCGCCGCCGAGCCCCCGCCGTTTCCCTGACGTGTCCCCATATCCCCCCCTGGCCTGAAAGTAATGATCGGCGCGTCCTTGCGCTCATATCCAGCATTAGGTTAGTCCATGCGGCCTATTGGTCAAGCTTGCGCCGCGGTCCTTGCCTCGCCATCAGGCCAATGCGGATTCACCACGAATCCGCGCGATGTTTCGCACCAACCCTGCTCACAGGCATCCAACTCCGCAATCAGCACCGCCTGGAAATGTTGGGCGAAATGGGCGTCAAGATAATTCAGCAACTCGGCCGCCGTCATACTGCCCACGGTGTCCGGCCGATAGGCAGGCGACAGGCGTTGCAAACGGGACAACACACACCAGCGGGCATCGAAGCGGCTGCTGTGCGACACACGCTCGCGCATTTCGGCATGGCGACACCACCAGCCTCTGAGATGCGTGCGCGACACACCGGCCGGCGCAATTTGCGGCGCACGCCAATCGCCATGATAAGGATAAAACAGATAGCCCTTAACAAAGGCCCGGGGCTTGATCTGCGCGGTTCCGAAGCGCGCCTGCAACAGCCGCCGCGCCGCCGGCTGGCGATGCAAATGGAGTTGCCGCGTGAAAAGTTTATTCAGCTTGCCGCGCAGGGAGTCACGCGGATTGGGTCCGAGCCACTGCAGCTCATGCCGGTCATAACGCAGATAAAACTTGACCGCCGCCTCCCAATGAATCATTTGACCGGCGGGATCGCGCCATAAAAGATCAAACTCGCCGCTGTGCCGACCGAGCCGTTCGACGATTAGGTTTTGCGCCAATAGCTCGCAATCGGGCAGCTGCCGAACCCAGAACGCCAGCAAGGATTCGAAATACCGACCCAGCAAAGGGCTTTGATTGCGTGCCAACCAGTGATGTAACGGTGCGGGCGCGGCGTCCAACTGCATTAACCAGGCGCCGTGTTGGGCATAGACTTGGCGGCACCAACGGTCCGACACCTTGTCGCCGGCGTACGGCTCGGCCTGTTGGGCCAGCAATGAGGGACTGGCCATTACCCAGGCCAGATCGCGTACCGCTTGATGCCGCCAGTTGAATAGGGTGATGGGACTATCCCTTGACACACACCAAGGGTTCCAGCCGTGCCACCGTCGTGGCCAGGCCGCCGGCATCGGCGGCTTCCACCACGGCCGCGACGTCTTTATAAGCACCCGGCGCCTCCTCGGCGACGCCGCGCTGACTGGGACTGCGGATCATAATGCCGCGCCCCGCCAGTACATCCATCACCTCGCGACCGCGCCAACGTTTAGTGGCGGCATGGCGACTCATGGCCCGCCCGGCGCCGTGGCAGGCGGAGCTGTACGCCAACTGCTCACTCCCCGCCGTGCCGGCCAGGATGTACGAGGCCGTGCCCATGGAGCCGCCGATGATCACCGGCTGGCCCACGGATCTCAGGTCCCCGGGCACTGCGGGGTGGCCTGGCCCGAAGGCGCGGGTCGCACCCTTACGATGCACGAACAGCTTGCGCTTGCGACCCTCGACTTCATGCGTCTCCACTTTGCAAGTGTTGTGCGATACATCATAAAGCAGGCGCAGCTCGGCTTGCGGCAGAATCTCGGCAAATACCTTGCGGGTCAGATGGGTCAGGATCTGGCGATTGGCCAGGGCGCAGTTAATGCCGGCACGCATGGCGCCGAGATAGGCCTGCCCGGTGGCTGAATTGACGGGTGCGCAGGCCAGTTCACGATCCGGCAGCTCGATACCGTGCCGCCCCGCCTCCAGCACCATGCGCTTTAAAAATTCAGTACCGATTTGATGACCCAGACCGCGCGAACCGCAATGAATGCTGACCACCACGTCGCCCTCTTGCAAGCCAAAGGCGGCCGCTGCGCGCTGATCAAAAATACGACTGACACATTGCACTTCGAGATAATGATTGCCCGAGCCCAAGGTGCCCATTTCATCTTTTTGGCGCTTCTTGGCCTGTTCCGAGACCTGGCTCGCATCGGCCCCGGCCATGCAACCCTGCTCCTCGATCCTCTCTAGATCAGACTCCAGACCGAAACCGCGTCGCACCGCCCAGCGCGCACCCCCCTGAAGCATGGCGTCCATTTCCTGATGATTGAGATGGACGCAGCCGGTGCTGCCGACCCCGGCCGGGATTTGATAGAACAGCATGTCGGCCAAGGCCGTTTGCTTGGCCATAAGCTCCTGCTTTTTCAAACCGGTCAGCAAGGTGCGTACGCCACACGAGATATCGAAGCCAACGCCGCCGGCGGAGACCACGCCACCGTCCTCCGCATCAAAGGCCGCCACGCCGCCGATAGGAAAGCCGTAACCCCAGTGGGCATCGGGCATGGCATAGGCAGCCTGTACAATGCCCGGCAACTTGGCCACGTTGCTGATCTGTTGGGCGACCTTCTCGTCCATGGCCTGGAGCAGCGTCTCATCGGCATAGATTACCGCCGGCACACGCATCTTGCCCTGGGCGGGAATCTCCCAGCAGTAGTCGTTGCATTTGATGAGTTCTGAGATATCCATTCCCGCCTCCCGTCAGTCAATGGTTGGCCTGTGTAGAGTGCTCATTGCGCACCACTTTTCCCGCTTGCCACCGTGCTCAAACATCGTGGTGCGCACCCTACACATCCACCACGCACCGGGCCAACCAGTGACCGTTTTCCTGCGCCACCCTCAATGCGGTATAGGTCGCGCCTTTAATCTCGACCGTGGGTTGATGTTTTTCCAAATCGACCGCTTCACCCCATGCCCGCCCCGTCAAGGTATCGCCGACGATCTTCACCTCAAAGCGTGAGAATAGTCTCTTGCGTGCCGCCATCTCGTAGAGATGGGCGTTGAGCCAGTCCACCAGCAGCAGTTCAGTATCCGGCGCCTGACAGGTAATCTCCACACACGCCGAGGCACTGATCCTTGCAGACTCCACGATCACCGCCGCCATCATGGCCAGTGCCGCCTGCATAAAGGCTTGTTCCAGCGTAGCGGCAATGCCGCGCACGCCGAAATCCGCCTCGTGTTCGAAATGATCCCAGCGAGCTGCCATCCCGGTCTGTTCCTTAGGAATAATAAAAAACTAGCCCATCGCTGAGCTGAATGACAGGGGATTGGGCGCACGGCACGCGCACCATCCAATCGGAGCTTGTGCAGGGGCATGGGCGCCGGGCGCGGGTGTCGGCCCGGACTTGAGGCTAGACCCGAAAGTGTTTCACCAACTGTTCCAATTCCCGGGACAGACGGGCTAACTCGTCACTGGAGCTGGAAGCGGTGCTCATGCTCCCGGCGGTGGCCCCAGAGATCTCATGGATATTGACGATGTTGCGGTTGATCTCCTCCGCCACTGAACTCTGTTGCTCGGCGGCCGTGGCAATCTGGGTATTCATCTCGCGAATGCGGCTCACCGACTGGACGATATTGGCCAGCGCCTCGCCCGCTTGCGAGGCCTGGGTGACGCCGTCCTGGGCCTGGTTCCGCCCCTCTTCCATCGCTGTCACCGCCTCCTTGGAGCCGGACTGCAGTGCCTCGATCATACGCTGGATCTCCTCGGTGGACTGCTGGGTGCGACCGGCCAGGGTGCGCACTTCATCCGCGACCACGGCGAACCCCCGACCCTGTTCGCCGGCGCGCGCCGCCTCGATGGCGGCATTGAGGGCCAACAGATTGGTCTGTTCCGCGATCTCCTTGATCACATCCAGCACCGAGCCGATATTGTTGCTGTCCTCTTCAACCCGGGAGATCACACCGCTGACCCGCTCGACCCGCTCGGCCATGGCGTTGATGGCGGCGACGGTCTTGTCCACCACGGCGCTGCCCTCTGCCGCCACATCGTCGGCATCGACAGCGTAGTTGGCGGCCTCTTCAGCATTCCGGGTCACCTCTTGGACGGTGCTGGTCATCTGGTTCATGGCCGTGGCCACCTGATCGGTCTCCGCGCGTTGGCGTTGGGCCCCCTGATTGGAATCGTGGATGACCTGGTTGACGCTGCCGGCCACCTCGGCCAGCTTTTCCGAGACGGTGCGTGTCTTAGCAATGGCATCATGGACATTCTGCATGAAGGCGTTGATGCCGGCGGCGACACCGGTCTGGACCTCGGATCTGACGCGCAGATCGATATCGCCATCGCGAACCGCCAACTGGGCGGCGATCTTGCCGACCTCCTGGGACTGCAGGCCCTCTTTGTGGAGTTTCAGAGCCATGTAGACCAGCACCGCCACCTCAAACACGACATAGGCGGCATGGATCAAGACCAGGTCCACGCCGGTGCGGTTTTCGAAGACATAGACCCCGTAGCCCCAGGCCTGGAAAAAATTGAAACTGAGGTGGTGCACGGCGATCACCCCCGCCGCCGCCACGATGGGCAACCAGTCGCGGTAGTAGAGCAGGAAGGCCAACAGGGCGAAGATACCGAAGTGGAGTTCGATCATGCCGTGACCCTGATGAATAAACAGGGCGGAGAAGATCATGAAGGCGCAGCCGTTGACGATACGGGTAAGCCGTGTCCCCGGCATGGAATAGACCAGCACGCTGGGGACGATGGCAGCGGGCAGCCCGATGATCAGGGCCTCCTGCCAGGTGCCGTACCAACCGGCCAGGGCCAGCGACAACAACATGCAGAGCCAGATCACGCTGACCATAATCCTGTCACCATCACGGTAGAGCCCCTGCAGGGTAAAGTGACCCCCAATGTGTGTCGTGCCTGTCATTTTTTTAACCTCGATGATTCCAATCACAAAAGCAGCCCACGGCCGCCATATTCAAAACCTGGGCGGTGTCGCCCGCCAAGGCCTTATCCAGGGCCTTTTCGACAAAGGCATCGCCACCTGCACCACAGACCGCGCCATTGCTGTAGGGTCCGAAGTAGACCAGCCGGCCCGCTGCATCCAGCACCGCGGCGGCGGGGCTGGAGGGCATCGCCAGATCATCCATGGCGGCAACCGTGACCGGGGCGCCGAACAGCTCGACCGCCCGGCGTCTGGCCTCGTCCCTTGCCGCCACCGCGCGGGGCACCACGATAAACGCCACGCCCCGACTGCCATATGCCTGGATCAGCTCAGCCACATGGGCATCGCTGAAGCGACTGCAAGCGCAGTCCGGATCCCAGAAGTGGACCACGGTAATACGCCCCGTCGGGGCGTCCTCCACCAGCGAACCCAGGCGCTGAAGCAGCGCATCGGCGCGAAAAAATACCGCCCGATTCTCGGACGAGGGGGCAAACGGGCGCACATCCTTGAGCTGAAACCACCAGAAGGCCACGGCGGTAAATACCAGCCACCCCGCCACCAGGCTCAGCGCCCACAGCTGTTTCGCCTTGATGTCCTGCCCTCCTACAACCCGCACCATGCGGTGAAATGTTAAATTAAGGATACAACTCTATATCGCCTGCCCGCTCGAACGCTTTAGAGCACGCATTCCCCATCATTTACCATGCGAACCAGGGACCGGAAATACCGCCTTACCCGGGCTCACCCTTCAAGCAACGGTATGTCATCCTTTACAATAAGCCCTCACTTGAAGCGGTCAACATGATGAACAATTCCAATCTGATCCAACGCGACCTGGCCACGCTGTGGCACCCCTGCACCCAGATGAAGGACCACGAATGGCTGCCCCTCGTGCCCATCAAAAAGGGCGAAGGGGTCTGGCTGGAGGACTTTGACGGGCGACGCTATATCGATGCCATCAGCTCCTGGTGGGTCAACCTGTTCGGCCATAGCAATCCGCGCATCAATGAGCGCATTAAACAACAACTGGATGCCCTAGAGCATGTCATCCTGGCCGGCTTCAGCCACGAGCCGGTGGTGGCCTTGTCGGAAAAACTGGTTGCGATCACCCCGCCAGGGCTGACCCGCTGCTTCTATACCGACAACGGTTCTTCCGCCATCGAGGCGGCGCTGAAAATGAGCTTTCATTACTGGCGCAACCAGGGGCGGCATGAAAAGACCAAGTTCATCGCCCTGTCCAACAGTTACCACGGCGAGACCCTGGGCGCTCTGGCGGTGGGTGATGTATCGCTCTACAAAGAGACCTACGCGCCGCTGTTAATGCAACCCATCACTGTGCCCTCACCTGACTGTTTTCAGCGCGAACCCGGTGCAAGCTGGTCCGAACATTCCACGCGCATGTTCGCGCACATGGAACAAGCACTGGCGCAACATGCCGATCAGGTCTGCGCCGTCATCGTCGAACCCCTGGTACAATGCGCCGGCGCCATGCGCATGTACGATCCGGTCTATCTCAAGCTGCTGCGGCAGGCCTGCGATAAATACGGCGTACAACTCATCGCCGATGAAATCGCTGTCGGCTTCGGCCGCAGCGGCACCCTGTTCGCCTGCGAGCAGGCCGGCATCAGTCCTGATTTCATCTGCCTGTCCAAGGGACTTACCGGCGGTTATCTGCCCTTGGCCGCGGTCGTCACCCATGACCGCATCTATCAGGCCTTTTACGACGATTACGAAAATCTGAACGCGTTTTTGCACTCGCACAGCTATACCGGCAACCCGCTGGGCTGTGCTGCGGCGCTGGCGACACTGGACATCTTTGAACAGGACGATGTTATCGCCAACAACAAACACCTGGCGGCCCATATGGGGCAGGCTGTGGCCCACTTGCAGGATCATCCCCACGTCGCCGAGATCCGCCAGACCGGCATGATACTGGCTATGGAGATGGTCAAGGACAAAACCACGCGTGAACCCTATCCGTGGCAGGAACGGCGCGGCCTCAAGGTCTATCAGCATGCCTTGCAAAACGAGGCCCTGCTGCGGCCGTTGGGCAATGTGGTCTACTTCATGCCGCCCTATGTCATCACCCCCGATCAGATCGATCACCTGGCCCGCGTCGCGACGGAGGGTATACACATTGCCACCCAAACTTAGCTCGCGCTCGCCAGCGGCATGAAGCAACGCCTCATATGCTGTATGATTCGCTGCGAACCGGCCGGTGATGAGCGACCATGGACGGCGCCGCGCCGCTGCGTCTGTGGACACGCGCCACGCGCCTGCACACCGTGGCGGGGCTTGAACCACGAAACCTAGGATCCATGCGCATTCCAAGAATTCACACCCCTGCACCACTGGCCGACGGCGCTACCATCGCGCTGGATGAAGACGCCTTCAACCATGCCGTGCGGGTGCTGCGCCTGAAACAGGGCGACTCAATCATCCTGTTCAACGGCAGCGGCGGTGAATACGAAGCCGAACTGATCGAGGTGCAAAAGAAGCACGCCAGCGCCAGCATCGGCCGCTTTCTCGACACGACCTGCGAGTCGCCCCTGCCCATCATCCTCGGCCAGTGCATCTCGCGTGGCGAGAAGATGGACTATACGATCCAGAAGGCGGTGGAGCTGGGCGTGCACCAAATCGTGCCGCTGTTCAGCGAGCGCTGCGGGGTCAAGCTCAATCAGCAGCGGCAGCAAAAACGGCTGCAGCATTGGCACAAGGTCATCATCAGCGCTTGTGAACAATGCGGTCGCAACCGCTTGCCGCGGTTGCGTGAAGCGATGCGACTGGATCAATGGCTGGAGCACCTAAGCAGCTCACTGAAGCTGGTGCTCGATCCCACAGCGGCGGATTCATTGGCGGCGCTCGATCACCCTGACGGCGAGGTGGCCTTGCTGATCGGCCCGGAAGGCGGTTTGACCCAAGCGGAGCTCGATGCAGCCGTCAACAGCGGCTTTACCGGGCTGCGGCTGGGACCTCGCATCCTGCGCACCGAGACGGCGGGCGTCGCCGCCCTGAGCGTAATGCAGCACCGGTGGGGCGATCTCGGCTAAGCCGGGCGGGGCTTGAAAACGTGCTTGCCGCCGTGGTTGCGCAGCATGGCGCGCGTCGATCGCGGGCTCGACCTACTTTATTGCCGCGCTGCAGCGCGAATCACCTGAGCGCGGCGGTAGATGTCGGCGATCAGTTCATAAAATCCTGCCGCGGCAAGGCGCGGCACCCCTGCTTTTGAGCCACCTCGATGTTTACCCGCCCACTTGAATCCAGCGATTAGACCAGGTGAATGCGCCGGTGGCGCCATTCGGTGCCGTTTGGGGCGCATTTCTCCGCGCCCGCCATTTAGGCTAAAATGCTTGCTACTCAAACAGGTAAATCACCATGAGCATTGAACATCTGCACGCCGTACCCCACCTCACCACCTCGCTGAAGGGCCCCCTGTTGGAGATCGAAAGCCACTTCCTCGATCATCAGGCCGACATCGAAGCCTGGTTCCGCCAACAGTGGATCAAGACCCCGGCACCGTTTTACGGCTCGGTGGACCTACGCAATTCCGGTTTCAAGTTGGCACCGGTGGATACCAATCTGTTCCCGGCTGGTTTCAATAACCTCAACCCGGCCTTCATGCCGCTGTGTGTGCAAGCCATCCAGTCCATCATCGAACGCGAGATGCCGGCGGCCTGCAATATCCTGCTGATCCCGGAGAACCACACCCGTAACATGTTCTACCTGGACAATATCGCCACCCTACGCGATATGATCGCCACCGCCGGTTATTCCGTGCGCATCGGCTCGCTGCTGCCGGAACTGGACGAATCCCTGGACATCGAACTGCCCTCGGGCAAGTGCGTGCGACTGGAGCCCGTACAACGCAATGAAGACCGGCTCTGCCTGCCGGGCTTTGATCCTTGCATGGTGCTGCTCAATAACGACCTCTCGGCCGGCACTCCCGAAATACTGCAGGACATCGAACAGCCCATCCTGCCGCCGCTGGAACTGGGCTGGGCGCACCGCCGCAAGTCGGACCACTTCGGCGAATACAACAAGGTGGTGGATGAGTTCGCCGCCATGGTGGAGATCGATCCGTGGCTAATCAATCCCAAGTTCCTGCACTGCGGCAAAATCAATTTCAAGACTCAGGAAGGCGGCGATTGCCTGGCCCGGCACGTGGCCAAACTGTTGTGGCAGATCCAGGAAAAATATGACGAATACGGCCTGAAGGACAAACCTTTTGTGGTGGTCAAGGCCGACGCCGGCACGTATGGAATGGGTATCATGACCGTGCAATCGGTGGAGGAGATCCAGGAACTCAACCGCAAGCAGCGCAACAAAATGGCCGCCTCCAAGGGCGGTCAGGCGGTCACCCAAGTAATCATCCAGGAAGGGGTCTTTTCCTTCGAGACCTGGGGCGCGGAACAGGCGGTGGCCGAGCCGGTGGTCTACATGATGGATCACTTCGTCGTCGGCGGCTTTTACCGCGTCCACAAGGGCCGCGGCCGCAACGAAAACCTCAACGCCCCCGGCATGCACTTCGAGCCGCTGGCCTTCGCCGAGCCCTGCAATACGCCCGACCACAAGAAATCACCGGACGCCAATCCCAACCGCTTTTACGCCTACGGCGTCATCGCCCGCCTGGCGCTGCTGGCCGCGGCGCGCGAGATCGCCACCTCAAACGGCAAAGGCTGAACCATGGCCATCAAACTCGGCGTGCTGATGGACCCCATCGCGGCCATCAAGCCGCAAAAGGACAGCACCCTGGCCATGCTGCTGGCGGCGCAACAGCGCGGCTGGCAGTTGCACTACCTGCGCCAGGAGGACCTCTCGCTGCGCGACGGCCACATCCAGGCCGCCCTGCGCCGCGTCGAGGTGCGCGACGATGCGCAGAATTGGTACACGCTGGGCGAGGCGGCCGACACCCGGCTGACCGAGCTGGACGTGATCCTGATGCGCAAGGACCCGCCGCTGGACATGCAGTACATCCACACCACCTATCTGCTGGAACTGGCCGAGGCCGCCGGCGTACTGGTGGTGAACAAGCCCCAGACCCTGCGCGACGCCAACGAAAAGCTGTTCACCGCCTGGTTCCCGCAGTGCTGCCCGGCCACCCTGGTGAGCCGCGACCTGGCCCAACTGCGCAGCTTTCTGGGCGAACACGGCGACATCATTATCAAACCACTGGAGGGCATGGGCGGCGTCTCCATCTTCCGTCTCAAAACCGGTGATCCCAATATCAGCGTGGCCCTGGAGATGCTCACCGGCAACGGCCGCCAGTACATCATGGCACAGCGCTTCATCCCCGAGATCAGTGCCGGCGACAAGCGCATCCTGCTGGTGGACGGCGAACCCGTGCCCTATGCCCTGGCGCGCATCCCGGCCTCAGGTGAGACGCGCGGCAACCTGGCCGCCGGCGGGCGCGGCAAGGGCATAGCCCTGAGCGAACGCGATCGTTGGATCTGCGCCCAGGTGGGCCCGACCCTGAAACAAAAGGGCTTATTGTTCGTCGGCCTGGACGTGATCGGCGACTATCTCACCGAGATCAATGTCACCAGCCCCACCTGCATCCGCGAACTGGATGCCCAGTACGGGCTGGATATCGCCGGGGAACTGATGGACTGTATTGAGGCCAAACTTAATTCTTAGTCACGCAGGTTTATGGATTTAGACGTATCGGTGCTCACCTCCAAAATCCCCTCTAGTTTTAAAATCCCCCCTAACCCCCCTTTTTCAAAGGGGGGGACGCTAGAACGATGTCTGGCGAAGCCCTCGGTTCCCCCCTTTCTTAAAGGGGGGTTAGGGGGGATTTTCAGGCACCTACTCCTCCCCCTCCTCCTACTACTAACCCTCAGCGCCTGCGAGCAACGCCCCCCGGTCCATCAACAACAGGTCCTGGCCCTGGGCACCCTGGTGGACATCTCCCTCTACGACGTGGACGAGGAACAGGCGGCCCAGGCCGTCACCGCGATCACCAATGAAATGGAGGCCGTCCATCACGACTGGCACGCCTGGCAACCGGGCGAGCTGACCTACATTAACCAACGCCTGGCGCAGGGCGAGAGTGTCAGTCTGGACGCCGAACAACAGCGCCTGATCCAGGCCGGGATCGCGCTGGCCCGTGCCAGCGACGACCTGTTCAACCCGGCGGTGGGCGCGCTGATCGCCCTGTGGGGCTTTCACAGCGACGCGCGCCCCGACGCCGCGCCGCCGAACGAGGACGACATCACCGCCCTGGTGCAGGCCGCGCCCAAGATGAGCCGGCTGCAGCTGGAGGGCGGCCGCCTCAGCAGCCCCAATCCCGCCGTCATGATCGACGTGGGCGGCTATGCCAAGGGCTACGCCGTGGACCGGGCCATCGCTGCGCTGCGCCGCATGGGCATCGACAATGCCATCGTCAACGCCGGCGGCGATCTGCGCGCCATCGGCAGCAAGGGCGGCACAGCGTGGCGCATCGGCATCCGCCATCCGCGCCAAGCCGGGGTACTGGCCTCGCTCGAGACCCGGGGCGACGAAAGCGTCTTCACCTCGGGGGATTACGAGCGCTATTTCGAATATCAGGGCCAACGTTATCACCACATCATCGACCCGCGCAGCGGCCGTCCGGCACGCGGCGCCGCGTCGGTCACCATCGTCCATTCCGACGCCACCACTGCCGACGCCGCCGCCACCGCCGTGTTCATCGCCGGGCCCAAGCACTGGCGCGAAACCGCCCGGCAGATGGGCATCGACAAGGCAATGCTGGTGGACGAGGCAGGCACGGTGCACATGACCGAGGCCATGGCCGAGCGCGTTCACTTCGAAGTCGATCCGCCGCCGCGCACGGAAATCGTCCCATGACCCGGGCCGACACACTCGTCATCGCCCTGGCGCTGCTGCTGCTGCCCGTTCTCTATTTCCAGTTCTGGGGCAACAGTTCCGCGGGCGAGGTCGTGCAGATCCGGGTGGCGGGCGGCGACGACCTGACCCTGCCCCTGGATCGGGACAAACAGATCACAGTCAGCGGGGCGCTGGGCGACAGCATCATCGAGATCAAGGACCGTCAGGTGCGCTTCATCCACAGTCCCTGCCAGGGCAAGCAGTGCGTTCAGACCGGCTGGCTGCGCCGCGACGGCGAACTGGCCGCCTGCCTACCCAACGGCGTGACGGTACAGATGGTGGGGCGTGACAAGCGCTACGATGCGGTCAATTTCTAATCCGCTTTCCGATACACTGGCGGGCATGAAGCTTCACATCCAGACCACCCGCGACGACCAGCGCATCGCCTGGCTCACCGCCCTGGCGATCACCATCCATATCGCCGAGAGCGCCCTGCCGGCGCCCATTCCGGGCGTTAAACCGGGGCTGGCGAATATCATCACCATCATCTGCCTGATCCACTACGGCTGGCGCATCGCCGCCTGGGTGGCGATCCTGCGGGTGCTGGTGGGCTCGATCCTGATCGGCACCTTCCTGTCGCCCACCTTCGCCCTCAGCCTGAGCGGCGCCGTGGCCGCCGTGGCGGTGCTGGGGCTGGCCAGCCGTCTGCCGCTGCAACTGGGACCGGTGGGCTACAGCCTGCTGGCGGCCATGGCGCACATGGCGGCGCAGTTTTATACCGCTTACGCATTGTTCATTCCGCATCAAGGATTATTCCATTTGCTGCCGATACTAATGACAATCGCCGTTGCCTTGGGCATCGGCAGTGGCATAATCGCACAGCATATGATCAATAGAATCAGACAGGTAGAGACATGAGTGCAGCAATCACCAGTGCCAAGGTTTCCGCCAGCGACCGGCTGATCTTCACCCTATTCCTGTCCCTGGCCCTGAACGCGGTGGTGATCCTGGGGATCGGCTTTGATTTCCACGATCTGATCAATGAAGAATCGCCCCTGCCCACCCTGGAAGTGATCCTGGTGGAAAAGAATGATTCGGACGCAGCGCAGGACGCCGAATTCCTGGCCCAGGTGGATCAGACCGGCATGGGCAACACCCGCGACAAGAAGACGCCGCGCACCATGGAGGCGGCCCAGGAGCTGCCCGTGCCCGTGGACGGCAGTTCCGACATCCTGCGTCCGGAGCAGACCGCCGAGCAGGTGCCCACCGCCCAGGAGGAGGTGCTCACCCGCCACGACGCCCCCAACCAGGTTTACACCCTGGAAAACACCGATAAGCAGCCGGCCGAAGAGGCCACCTCGGCGGAATTGATCCGCCGTGGTCAGGAAATCGCCCGGCTCACCGCCGAGATCAAGCAATCCTTTGAAATCTACTCGCAGAAAGAGAAACACCGCTATATCTCGGCCAGCACCAAGTCCTTCCGCGACGCCGCCTACCTGGACGCCTGGCGTCGCAAGATCGAGCGCATCGGCAATCTGAACTATCCCGACGCCGCCAAGCGCCGCGGCCTGTCGGGCAGCCTGATCCTGGACGTGGCCATCAACGCCAACGGCACCATCCGCCAGATCACCGTACTGCGCCCCTCGGGCCACAAGATCCTGGACGACGCCGCCCAGCGCATCGTGCGCCTGGCCGGCCCCTACGCGCCGCTGCCGCCGGAGATGCTGGAAGACACCGATATACTGCACATCACCCGCACCTGGCTGTTCAACTCAGGCAACGAGCTCAGCACCCACTGAGGCGCGCAAATCCGGCGCGCGCCTTGCTGACCACTGTCTCAGCGACGATACTATGGGTATGGATACCGTCAGCCTGACCAACCATTTCCTGATCGCCATGCCGCAGCTGGAGGACCCGAATTTCTTCCACAGCGTCACCTACATCTGCCAGCACAGCGATGAAGGCGCCATGGGCATCATCATCAACCAGCCGCTGGAGATGAACCTGGAAGAGATCCTGGCCCAGCTGGAAATCGGTAACGACGACCAGACCCTCGGCGCCCAGCCGGTCTATTTCGGCGGCCCGGTGCAGCAGGATCGCGGCTTTATCCTGCACCGGCCGCGGCGCAACTGGGAGGGCACCCTGTTCGTCTCCGACGACATCGCCCTCACCACCTCCAGCGACATCCTCAAGGACATCGCCCAACATCGCGGCCCGCGCCAGAGCCTGGTGGCGCTGGGCTATGCCGGTTGGGGCGAAGGTCAACTGGAACAGGAAATGGCGCAAAACGCCTGGCTCAGCGTCCCCGCCTCAGCCGACATCATCTTCGACACTCCGGTGGAACGGCGCTGGCACGCCGCCACCGCACTGCTCGGCATCGACGTCGATCAACTCTCCGAAGACATCGGCCACGCATGATTCGCACCCTGTTGGCCTTCGACTATGGCCAAAAACGTATCGGCGTGGCAACCGGCCAAGCACTCATCGGCAGCACCCAATCCCTGGACACCGTCAACGTCAAACACAACAAACCGGACTGGGATCACATCAGTCGCCTGATCCAGGAATGGCAGCCGGAGCTGGTGCTGGTGGGCCTGCCCCTGAACATGGACGGCACGCAACACGACATGAGCCGCGCGGCGCGGCGCTTTGCCAATCAACTCAACGGTCGTTATCAACTGCCGGTGGAACTGGTGGACGAACGCCTCAGCTCCGTCGAAGCGGAAAACATTATCAGCGCATCGCGTCGCGATGGCCGCATGAAAAAAGGGCAAAGCAAACGCGCCGTGGACCAAGTAGCGGCGGAAGTGATTCTGAGGACCTGGTTCGCCGGGCAGGACACTCGGCCGGGTATATCCTAACGCGCTCGCTTCAAATTCCAATGCATATCGTGCTGTTTTTTATATGCCGCCCATTAAGCGCAAACATTCCACAATAAAACACATAGAATCGCCTGCTCGCGGCACGACACCTTCTCCACCGCAATTACTAGCGGGACGCAAAGACGCATAGTCACGTTCCGCAACACGCTGTGAATACATCCCTGCATACTCGATGAGGTGCCGTACCCATGCGGCCATCGGTTTTGGCACATGGGCATTCATCATTAACGACGTGTCGATCGTTTAGCGAGGTCTTTTACACACTTTTCACCGCGAAATAATTTTCAAATAAGAAACGCGGACACTGGCGGCTGCGCCTCTAGCCCTCACGTACCCCTGACCCGCACGCATAAGGCAAGCAACCCGATAACGGTGACGCCGCATAGGCATTGCCTCAAGACAATGAGGCCCATTCGTATTATCGATAACCCGCACTCTGTTATGCCGATATACTCGGCTGGGTTGAAAAATCAGAGAGACAGCGGCACCACTGCTGGCGACAGGTGATACAAGCATGGAAAAGATCATCCTACTGATACCCACACTACCGCTGCTCGCGGCGCTGTTGACCTATCTGCTGGCGCGCCGTTTGGGTCGGCAGGTAGTACGCATCAGTGTGATCGGTACATTGCTCGCCTTCGTCGCCGCCGCGGTCGCACTCTGGCTGACACTGAGCGGGCACGCTGCGCATACAGTCGCCCTGCACGATACCTGGTTAACATTGCTGCACGATCCGCTCAGCAGCCTGATGGCGCTGGTGATTGCCGGCATCAGCCTGATCGTGCACATCTTCTCGCTACGTTACATGGCGGAAGAACCGGGCTACGTGCGCTTTTTCGTACTGCTCGGTCTCATGACCGCCACCCTGCTGATCATGGTGGCCGCCGGCGATCTGCTCACCCTGCTCATCGCCTGGCACCTGGTGGGCGTGTTGCTCTACTTTCTGCTGGGTCATAACACCCGTGATGCCTCGGCCTTTCGTTATGCCTTCTGGACCAAGATCACTTACCGCATCGGCGACCTGCCGCTGCTTATCGCCGCCGTGCTGCTGTATCAGGCCTATGGCACCTGGTCACTGCCGCTCATCTTCGAACAGATCAGCGCCGCGCCGGACGCGCACCAAGTACTGGGCATGCCGCTGGCGGATGCAGTCGCGGGGCTGATCGCCCTGGCCGCCTTCGCCCGCTCGGCGCAGTTTCTGTTGCACACTTGGCTGCCCTACACCATGGCCGGGCCGACACCGGTTTCGGCCCTGATGCATGCCGGCATCGTCAATGCCGGCGGCTTCCTGATCAACCGCTTCGCACCAATCTTCGTACACAGCTCCGACGTGTTGCACTGGGTATTCATCATGGGCCTGTTCACCGCGGTGATCGGTTCGGTATTGATGCTCACCCAGAACGACATCAAGAAATCCTTGGGCTATTCCACCATGGGGCAAATGGGCTTCATGATCATGGAGTGCGGCATCGGCGCCTTCTCGCTGGCCATCTATCACCTCATCGCCCACGGCCTGTTCAAGGGCACACTGTTTCTCGGCTCGGGCGGCGTCATCAACGCCGCGCGCAAGGACGACGGCGTACCCAAGGAGGATTTGTATACCTTCGTGGTGGAACGCCGCCTGGCACGTCAACGCCTGCCCTGGTTGCTGATGGCCGCGATCACTCTGGCCGTGCCCATCATCATCCTGGTCACGGCGCACTGGCTGGTAGCCCAGGATTATTTTCAGAAGCAAAGCGCCATCGTGCTGCTGTTCTTCGGCTGGATCACCGGGGCGCAACTGATTTTCGCCACCTACCGGATGCGCAGACAGAATCTGCGCCGCCTGGTGATCCTGAGCATTTGCTCCTTTGCCGTGGTGGTCCTCGGCTATGTATTAATCAGCCATGCCTTCGATCTGTTCCTCTATCCCGACCCGGCCTTCCGTGAACAGCTATATGCCGCGGCGGACATCGATCTGTTCTGGTTTGACGTGCTGATGGTGCTGGTTTCGCTGGTGATCATCTTCGGTTGGGGGCTCGCCTACTTCACCGATCGCAACGGCAATCGCAAGGGCAAATTCGCCGGCCGGCTGTGGCTGAGCTTCTATGCCCTGATCTCGCGCGAATTCTATATCAGCGATCTATATGCCCGCCTGAGCCGCAGCCTGCTTTCAATCGCGGGACGGCTCAATCTCTGGTTGAGGTGGATCTGAGATGGAGGCCTTACTTTACCTGATGGCGGGGATCTTCCTGCCCCTCTTTCCCCTGAGCATGGGCTTCAATCTGCTGCTGGGGCACTGCCGGCAGGTGGTGCTGCGCGCGGCACTATTGCTGCTCTGGCCGCAGCTCGGCCTGCTGCTCGTCTCCAGCCTGAACACCCCGCCACCGGGCTGGCTGGTGCCGCTGGCGCTGATCACCGCGGGCCTATACGCCCTGCGCGCCCTGGTGCTGCGCGACGTGGGGCAGTGGATCGGTTTTCTGGCCACCTCCGCCTGGGCCTTGCTCTGGGTGTCGCTGCAGGGTGATACCCCCATCACCACCCTGCAATTATACGCCCTCGGTTTCAGTGCCCCGCTGGTCCTGCTCGCCCTACTCGGTCGCGGTCTGGAACGCCGCTTCGGCGCAGCCTATACCGGACTGTATGGCGGCCTCGCTCAGTCCACCCCGCGCCTTGCGGGCATACTGGTCTTCGTGGTGCTGGCAATCATCGCCACGCCCCTGTTCCCGACCTTTTTCATCATGCTCGCCACCCTCGTCGAAGCCGTGCCGAGCATGCCGGCTATCGGCTTCGGCGTGGCCGGCGTGTGGCTATTGTGGAGTTGGGCCGGCGCCCGTCTGCTGCAGGGGCTGATCGCGGGCCCCGCCGCCGAGCCCTGGCCCGAGGATCTGAGCCACGCCGCCACTCGGAGCTACGCGCTCGCCCTATTGTTGCTATTGGCGGCCGGCGTCTATGGTATCGGAGGACTGTCATGACCTTACCGCTGGGTCAAACGCTGCAAATCCGCACTATGATTTATGTGGCCGGCGAAGCCATTCCGTTTTTCTGGCCCATGCGCTCGTTCATTCATCACAACCCGCTGCACGGCCTGGAGCACCTGCCCTTTCCCCAGGCGGTGGAAACCGGCGCGCGGCTGTTTCACGGCCGCGGCTTCCTGCCGCGCCGCGATTACCAGCATTATCTGGCCCAGGGCAAGGTGGACCGTGACGCGCTGGCGCACAACATCGAGCGCTTCGTGGCGCAACAAGCTTCCATCCCCGGCATCGATCTGTCGCACTGGTTAATGACCCTGCTGACGCGCAGCCAACAAGCGTTAGCGTCGCCATGTTCCCTGGCCGAAGCCGACGACGTGCATGCCGCGCTCCAGCGGCAGCCCGCCGAAATGGATACCGCCGTCGACCCGGCCGCGCTTACGACGAAGCTGCGTGAGGCACTGCTGGGTGACCAGCCATTTTACGAAACCGTGGACACCCTCTATGGCACCGAAATCGGCGCCGAGCTGGATGAGCTGGTGATCAAAAGCTGTCTCGATTTCTTTGACGAAGGCCAGTCGGTGTGGCGCATGCCGGGGCGCAAGCAGGGCCTGTTTAGCGCCTGGCGTGAACTGGCGACGCGTAACGGCCGACTGTTCCTGCGCGGTTTGCACATCAAAGAGGTGCTGGCCAAGGGCAACAGCCCGGAAGCGGTGATCGCCTTCGTGATGCAAACCCTGGGCGTTCCCGAGGATCGCTGGGTCGCCTGCTTTTCACGCGAGCTGGCGCGCCTGCACGGCTGGGCCGGTTTCATCCGCTGGCGCGCCAGCGCCAAGCACTATCACTGGAGCCGACGCTATCCGGCCGATCTGGTCGACTTCATGGCCATCCGCCTGACCCTGGCCCTGGCGCTGCTCAGCGAACGCGGACGCGAAGGCATCCCCAGCGAGCGCACCGCCATTGAAGCGGCCGTCGACGAGCGCCCGCAGGAAACCTGGTTGCGCCATGAACTGCACAGCGGCGCCGTCTTGCCGGCCTATGCCCAACGGGTCGAACAGACACTGGCACGCGCACGCCCCCGTGCCGTCGAGAAACTGTTCGCCGAATATGCGCAGGCCAAGCGCCGCCACGAAGCCGAGGCCCAGGCGCAACGCCTGCGCCGCCTTGCCGAGACGGCCGGCGCCGGCGCCGCGCTTGAGTCATTGTCGCGCCGACAACTGGCCGAACTGTTACGCACCCTGCAACATGCCGAAGCTGAAGAAGGCATGATCTGGCTGCATGCCATGGAGGCGCAGGCCATGGATGCGCTGCTGCAGCGGGTCAACCTGGCGCCGCCGCCCGCGCGCGACAAACGTCCCTTTGCCCAGGCGCTGTTCTGCATCGACACACGCTCGGAGCGGATTCGCCGTCACCTGGAAAGCGCCGGCGATTACCAGACCTTCGGCATCGCCGGTTTCTTCGGCGTCCCCATCAGCTTCATGGAATTGGGCAAGGGCAGCGAAACCCACCTTTGCCCGGTTTTGCTCAAGCCCAAACACCTGGTGCTGGAAATGGCCGCCGCACCGCGCCAGGACGTGGAGGCGCTCACGGCGCTGGAAAAGCTGTTGCACGAACTCAAGGAGTCGGTGCTGACGCCGTACGTCACCGTCGAGGCCATCGGCATGCTGTTCGGCCTGGACATGGTGGGCAAGACGCTCATGCCGCAGAGCTACAACCGCTGGCGTCAGGGCCTGCACCGCGACAAACCGAACACCCATCTGTTGCTAGACAAGCTGGATCGCGATCAGGCCGACTCCATCGTGCGCGCGGTACAGCGCGCCGTGGTGGCCAAGGCCCTCGAACAGGAATGCGGGCTCGAAGCCGAAGCGATTACCGACGACATGGTGCGCGAGCTGCGCGAAGCGGCGCTGGGCCACGCCGCGGCAACGCCGGCGCTGCGCCGGGCCTGTCCGCAGCTCGCCGACGACGAACAAGCCTTCATCCGCCGCCTGCGCCAGGTCTACCGCATTGATCCCGCCTTTGCCCAACTGCAGATGGAACAACTGGGACGCATCGGCTTTACCCTGGACGAGCAGGTCAATTTTGTCGGCCAGGCGCTGCGCTCCATCGGCCTGCAACAGGATTTCTCGCGCTTCGTTCTGCTGGTCGGTCACGGCAGCCGCTCGGAGAACAATCCCTACGAGTCGGCCCTGGACTGCGGCGCCTGCGGCGGCAATCACGGCCTGACCAATGCCCGTGCGCTGGCCCAGATGGCCAACAAGGCCCAGGTGCGCAACAAGCTGCGCGAGCAGGGCCTGGAGATCCCGGACGACAGCTGGTTTATAGCGGCGCTGCACGACACCACCACCGACGAACTCAGGCTGTTCGATCTCGACCTGCTGCCGCCCTCCCACGTGGTGTATCTGGATCGCCTGCGCAAGGGATTGACCGGCGCCTCGCGCCTGTGCGCCCAGGAGCGCATACCGGAATTGCAATCGACGCCGGCCCCGCTCGATCCCGGCGCGGCCCACCGCCTGGCCCATCGCAACGCCATGGACTGGTCGCAGGTACGGCCCGAGTGGGGCCTGTCGGGCAATGCCTATTTCATCATCGGTCGGCGCAATCTTACCCGGCAACTGCCGCTGGACGGGCGCGCCTTTCTGCATTCCTACGATTACCACGCCGACCCCCGCCACCGGCTGCTGGAAAGCATTCTCACCGGGCCGCTGGTGGTGGGCCAGTGGATCAACATGGAGCACTATTTTTCCACCGTCGACAATGAACGCTTCGGCAGCGGCAGCAAGGCCTATCACAACGTCTCGGGGCGCTTCGGTGTCATGACCGGCAACCTCAGCGACCTGCGCACCGGCCTGCCCGCGCAGACGGTCCTTGAGCAGGGACGCCCCTATCACCAGCCGATCCGGCTGCTGACCGTCATCGAAGCCCCCTTCGAACATGCCTGGCATGCCATCGAAGGGGTGGCCGCGGTCAAGCAATTGGTGCGCAACGGCTGGATTCGCTTGCTGATCATCGACCCGGAACGCAACACCGCCCACATCTATGACAAAGACGACTGGCAGCGCCGATCGCTGTCCGCCGTCACCCATGCACAACAAAGGGAGTCAGCCTAGTATGAAGAACCTCAATTTCAGCCCGCTGAAAAAACTCGAAATCATCCTCAGCGGCGAACACCAGGGCCTGGCCACCGACTTACTCGACCGCGCCGGGGTCAAAGGCTACACCATCATCAACAACCTGTCGGGCAAGGGCAGTCACGGTTTCCACGAAGGTCATCTGATGTTCAACGAGGATGATGTGTTGATCATGATCATCGCCGCCGTCCCGGAAGAACTGGTCAAGCCCATCCTGGAAGGGCTGGCGCCTTTCTATAACGAACACTCGGGGGTGGTGTTCATTTCCGACATCCAGGTGACGCGGCTGGTGAAGTTTCGCGACTAAAGGGACGCGTCTCATAATCCACACACGCGCATGAGGCGTCTCGGCGCCCGGCGCGGCCAAGGTTTACCGGCGCAGAAATAGGCCTATACTGGACATCGTTATTTGCGGACAGAGGAGATTCGCGTGAGCGGTGTATTGGCAACCTTGGCAGACCATATCGGGCAACAGCAATCCGATATCGTTGACCGTTGGTGGCGGGCGTGTGAAAAAGACGACACCATGGAGATCGTCAGCCGCCTTACCCGCGCTCAATTCCGCAACAACCTCCCCGCCGCGCTCGATGGGTTTTGTCGGGCGTTAGGGGCACAGCCATCCACCGATTTCTCGCTGCGAACCATCGCATCCGAGGTATCCAAGCATGGGCACCACCGTTGGAAACAGGGCTTCAGCCTGAAACAGTTGATTCGCGACTGGGGCATATTGAACCGCGTGCTCGTGGGGGTGATCGATGAATTTTTCAACCTGCACCAACACCAAGGCAGTGCCGAGGAACGGACGATCGCCATGGACACCCTGGCCGAGTTCATGGCGGAGGCCACCACCGGCAGCGTGGCGCGCTTCGACGAACTCCGTCGTGCCGAGGCCGCCAGCGTGGCACGTGACCTGAACAGCATGAAAGGTCAATTTGACACGCTCACCCGGACGCGCGGCGCGATGCTGCGCGAGGCGGCGCACGATATTCGCGGCGGCCTTGCCACCGTCAGATTGCTCACCGATGTCCTCAAGACATCCAACGGCGGCAACGCATCGACAAGCAGGGCGCTGACCTCTCTCGACCAGAGCGTCGAATCCCTACGCGGCATGCTGGATTCATTGCTCGATCTTTCCCGGCTCGAATCCGGTGCCGACACGCTCGAGCTGTGTGAGATCAATATCGCCGACGTTATCAAGCGGCTTGTCTCGGAATTTCGGCCGACGGTCGACGAGAAAGGCCTGGCCTTGCTCAGCGCAGGGCCGGATGAGCTCGTGGTGCAGACCGATCTGAACAAACTCCGGCGCATCGCCCAGAACCTGCTCGTCAATGCCTTGCAATATACCGAGCATGGCGAAATCCGCGTCGAGTGGGAGGCGCAAGAACTGCATTGGACGCTGCGTATCGCTGACACCGGGCCGGGCATGCGGGAATCCGTCGGTGCCCCCATCACGAAAGAGTTGGACGATCCTGATCGCAGCGAAGAGGACGGGGACGTGTCGGAATCCGCCTGCTACAAAGGTGAGGGAATCGGCATGACCATTGTGAAACGGCTTTGCGAGCTGCTGGATGCGGGGCTCTCGAGCGACTCTCAGCTCGGCAGGGGAACCGTATTTACCATCCAATTCCCTTACCGATATCCGGACAAGCCCTAAGCGAAAGGCGGGCGGCTATCATTGCATGCGTAGCAATTCACCGCCCCCTCGCTACTCCGTACCGCCACTGGCGTAACTCAAGGCCCGCAACTCGCGCATGGCGACAGTGAGCATGGCCAGTTCGGCCTTGCCACCGGCCCTTATCTCGGCAAACACGTTATGGCAGTGCTCGATAGCCAGGCGGTTGCGCAGCGACCAAGTCTTGATACGCGCCTCCGTGCCATCCGTAGCGTCGGTGCGGCTCAACACCTGCAGCGTCAGGGCACGCAGTTCGTTGTTCAATTCGTCCAACAGACCGGTGCGGGCCTTGCGCTGCCAGGGGTTGAGGCGCGGCAGGCGTTTGACCTGTTCTGCCAGCCAGTGCAGCTCCAGTTTGCTGGACAGGGCGAAGTACAACTCGGCCACCGTCATCACATCGACGTCGGTGTCGGCGGCCACTGCGGTGATGTCCAAGGCGGCATACCAGGTCTCCAGACCGGCGATGCGCAGGGCCAGGGGTTTGGCGACGCCGGCGCCGGTATAGGGCCGTATGCGTTCGCGCAGGGCCTTGCGGTCATCGCTGTGCAAAAGCTTGGTGAGTTGCTCGGCGATGGCGCCGGCGGCGGGCCGGAATTGGGCGATGGTCTCGGCAATGCCCAGCGGCGGTCGGCGGTTGCGCAGCAGCCAGAGCGTGGCGCGATCCAACAGGCGGCGGCTCTCGATCAGCATATGCAACTGGGTATCGGCGCCGACCTGGTTATCCAGGGTCTCGATCTCGCCCCACAGCGCTTCGATCTGAAACACCTCGCGCGCCACGGTGTAGGCGCGGGCGATGTCGGCGGCATGGTCGCCGGTGGTCTCCTGGGTGCGCGTCCAGAAGCTGCCGCCCATACGGTTCACCAGGTTGTCGGTGATGCGGGTGGCGATGATTTCGTGCTTCAAGGGATGCTGTTCCATCGATTGCACAAAACGCTGCTGCACCGGGCCGGGGAAATAGGCGATCAGTTCCTGCGACAGATAGGGGTCGCGAGTGACATCGGAGGCGACCAATTCCTCGAACAGGCGGACCTTGCTGTAGGCGATCAACACCGCGATCTCCGGCCGCGTCAGGCCGTGCTCATGGGCCTCGCGCTCGGCGATGCGCTCGTCATCAGGGAGCGCCTCAAGCGTGCGCTGCAGGCGTCCCTCTTTTTCCAGGCGCCGTATGAAACGGGCGTGATCGCTGAGTAGAAAGGGCGCCTGGATGGCGGCGATGCTGATGGCCTGGGACTGCAGATAATTGTGTTTCAACACCAGGCGGGCCACTTCGTCGGTCATCTCCACCAGCAACTGATTACGCTGCTTGAGCGTCATGTCGCCGCCGCTGACCACTTGATCCAGCAGGATCTTGATATTCACCTCATGGTCGGAACAATCCACGCCGCCGGAATTGTCGATGGCGTCGGTGTTGATCCGGCCGCCGTTGAGGGCGTACTCGACCCGCCCCGACTGGGTAAACCCCAGGTTGCCGCCCTCGCCCACCACGCGGCAGCGCAGTTCGGCGGCATCGACGCGCAGCGCGTCATTGCTGCGATCGTCGGCGGCGCTGTGGGGCTCGGAGGAGGCCTTGACATAGGTGCCGATGCCGCCGTTCCAAAGCAGATCCACGGGGGCCTGAAGGATGATGCGTATCAATTCGTTCGGGGTGACCGTGGTGGCATCGGTGCCCAAGGCCTTGCGCGCCGCATCGCTCAGCGGGATGGCCTTGGCGCGCCGCGAGTAGACGCCGCCGCCGTCCGAGATCAACTCGGCGTCATAGTCGGTCCAGCTCGAGCGCGACAGATTGAACAGGCGCTGGCGCTCGCTGAAGCTGGCGGCCGGATCGGGGGCCGGGTCAATGAAGATATGCAGATGATTAAAGGCGGCGACCAGTTTGATCTGTGGCGACAGCAGCATGCCGTTGCCGAACACGTCACCGGCCATGTCGCCGATACCGGCCACGCTGAACGGTTCGGTCTGGGTGTCGAGGCCGAGTTCGCGGAAGTGGCGTTTGACCGACTCCCAAGCGCCGCGCGCGGTGATGCCCATCTTTTTGTGATCGTAGCCGGCCGAGCCCCCCGAGGCGAAGGCGTCCCCAAGCCAGAAACCGTAGTCCTGCGACAGCCCGTTGGCGATGTCGGAAAAGCTCGCCGTGCCCTTGTCCGCCGCCACCACCAGGTAGGGGTCGTCACCGTCGTGGCGCACCACGTCCTTGGGCGTGACCACTGCGCCGTCCACCAGGTTGTCGGTGATGTCCAGCAGGCCGCGGATGAAGGTCTTGTAACACTCGATCACCTCGACCTGCAGCGCGTCGCGGTCCTCAGTGCCGGGCAGTTGCTTGGGCACGAAACCGCCCTTGGCCCCGACCGGCACGATGACGGCGTTCTTGACCATCTGCGCCTTCATCAGGCCGAGAATCTCAGTGCGAAAATCCTCGCGCCGGTCGGACCAGCGCAGCCCACCGCGCGCCACCGGGCCGCCGCGCAGATGCACGCCTTCGACCCGCGGGGAATAAATGAATATCTCGAACATGGGGCGTGGCTGGGGCAGCATGGGTAATTCGCGCGAGTCGAGCTTGAAGGACAGATAGGGCTTGGGATGGCCGCGCCCGTCGCGCTGATAATAGTTGCTGCGCAGCATGGCCTGCACCAGGGTCAGAAAGCTGCGCAGGATGCGGTCTTCATCCAAATTGGCCACCTGACCCAGGGCCGCGCTGATGGCACCCGTCAGTTGTACGCTGCGTTCAGCGTCCTGTTGCGAGCTCGGCGAGAAGCGCGCCGCAAACAGGGCCACCAGCTGACGGGCGATGTCGGGATGGCTGGCCAGGGCGTTTTCCATATAGGCCTGACTGAAGGGCATGCGCGTCTGCAACAGGTATTTACACATGGCGCGCAGCAGCACCACTTCGCGCCAGTTGAGCGCGGCGGCCAGTACCAGACGGTTGAAGCCGTCGTTCTCCATCTCGCCGCTGCAGACGCGGGCGAAGGCCTCCTGGAAAAAATCCTTGACCGTCAGCACCTCCACATCGACATCAAACGCGGGCAACATGTCGAATTCGATGGTCCAGTAATAATCTCCCTGGCGGGTCTCGATTTGATAGGGGCGGGCGCTCAGTACGCGCAGCCCCATGCGTTCCAGCATGGGCATGATGTCGGACAGCGGCGTGGCCTGCTCGCGGCCGAAGACCTTGAAGCGCAGCAGCTCATCCCCGCTTTCGGGCGGGCGGTACAGGTGCATGGCCAGGGGCTGGCGATCGTTGATGCTTTCCAGCCGCTGGATGTCATGCACCGCCGTGCGCGCTGGATAGTCGTCGCGATAGGCGTGGGGAAAGGCCTCGCCGTAGCGCTCGAACAGGCGGGTGGCGCGCGCCTCGCCCAGCTCCTCATGCAGCGCGCTCAGCAGCGCGTCCTGCCACGACACCATGGCCTCGGTCATCAGGGCGCGCAGCTCGGCCTCGTCATAATTGACGTCCGTGTCCGGCCGCGTGCGGATAATAAAGTGCACCCGTGCCAGCGGCGATTCCGACAACTGAATATTGAATTCGCAGCCCTGGCCGTCCAGGGCCTGCATCAGGATCTCCTGGATGCGCTGGCGCAGGTGGGTGTCGTAGCGATCGCGCGGCACATAGACCAAGGCGGTGACAAAGCGGCCGAACAGGTCACGGCGCAGAAATAACCCCAGCTTGTGACGCTCACGCACCTGCAGGATGCCCAAGGCCACGTCCAACAGTTCGTCCTCGGTGAACTGGAACATCTCGTCGCGCGGAAAGGTTTCTAAAATGTGCTGCAGGGCCTTGCGGTCATGGCTGGCCACGGCAAAGCCAGCCTTTTCCATCACCGCATCGAACTTGCGCCGCAAGATCGGAACGTCAGCGGGCCGGGCGCTGTAGGCCGCCGAGCCGTAGAGGCCGAGAAATCGCCACTCGCCGACCACCTCGTCGGCGCCGTTGTAGCGCTTGATACCGATGTAATCCAGGTGCACGGGACGATGCACGGTGGAAACGGCGGTGGATTTGGTGATAATCAACAGGGTGCGTTGGCGCGCCAATTTGCGCAGCGGCGGCGGAATATGGGCGAAGCTGTGCGAGGCGCGGCCGCCGTCGGCTTCGCTCTCGCGCAGAATGCCGAGGCCGGAACCGGGCACCAGGCGCAGCACATCCTGGCCGTTCTCCTGCACCAGGTCATAGGCACGAAAGCCGACGAAGGTGAAATGGTGATTGGCGATCCAGCGCAAAAAGGCGAGCGCCTCCTGCTTCACCTGCGGCGGCACCGGCAAGGCCTGGGCCTCAACCACGGGGATGATCTCCTCGATCTTGGCGCGCATGGGACCCCAGTCTTGCACCACCACGCCGACGTCGCCGAGCACCTGTTCGACCTGCGTTTGCAACAGGGCAAGGGCGGCGTCATCGGTCTGACGATCGACTTCAAAATGCAGCATCGCCTCGCTCTGTCCCTCGCCGCTGCGCACCCGCGGCAACAGCTGTTGGATCAATCCGTTGCCGTCGCGCAGCACGTCGATGACGGGGTGGATCACCAGATGGGTGGTCAACTCCAGACGCACGCACAACATGCTGAGTGAATCCACCAGAAACGGCATGTCGTCGGCCACCACCTCGAAGACGGTGTGGGTGGATTGCCAGCCGTGCTGCTCGAAGTCGGGATTGTAGACCCGCACCAGCACCTGACCCGGGCGGCGCTGCCGCGCCAAGCGCCATTGCGCCAGCATGGCACCGTATAGATCGTCGATGGAGCGCTGGTGCAGATCCTCGATGGCGCTGGCGGCATAGTATTGCAGGGCGAACAGCTGGACCTGCTCGGCCTCGCGGGGCGCCAGCCGCTCTTCAACCAGGTCGGTAATACGCTTGATTATGTGTTGACGTTCGTGATTTTTGTACGGCGACATGGCTCTCCAAACTCAGCGGCGCTAATACGAGTATTCATAATAGTACACGACCATCGGACATACGCCCCGTCCCGCCCCATCGCCAAGCCGCCGAGATGGCGCTACAATACGCCCCGGTGACGCGGGCCTATGGGGCCGCAGCGATAAGGAAGCCATCATGAGCCAAGCCGTCGATATCGACAACACCCTCAAGCAGCTCGCCGACGCGCTGCGCCGGCATCTCGACCGCCGGGGCATCGACCAGCCCTTGATGATCGGCATCCACTCCGGCGGCGTCTGGGTGGCGCAACGGCTGCACGAGCTGCTGGGGCTGAAGGAGCCGCTCGGCCACTTGGACATCTCCTTTTATCGCGACGACTTCAGCCGTATCGGCATGAATCCCCAGGTCAAGCCGTCGCACCTGCCCTTCAACGTGGACGATCGCCATGTCATCCTGGTGGACGACGTGCTTTATACCGGCCGCACCATCCGTGCCGCGCTCAACGAGATCTTCGATTACGGCCGCCCGGCGGCGGTGAGCCTGGCGGTGCTGGTCGACCGCGGCGACCGCGAACTGCCCATTGCCGCCGATGTGACGGGCCTCAAGATGGAGCTGGCGCCCGGCGAAAACGTCAAGCTGAAGGGCCCCGACCCGCTGCGGCTGGTGGTGGCGCGCAAAGAAGGTCAATAACGATAAATACAATAAGGAACCGTATGATCCGCCGCAATATCCAGCTCAACCAACAGGGCCGCCTGCGCCACTTTCTGACTGTCGAGGGTCTCAAGCGCCAGCTGTTGATGGATATTCTGGATACCGCCGCCTCGCTCAGCGGCGTCACCGATCAAACAGTGAAGAAGGTGCCGCTGCTGCGCGGCAAGACCATCGTCAATCTGTTCTTCGAGGCCAGCACGCGCACGCGCACGACCTTTGAGCTGGCCGCCAAGCGCCTGTCGGCCGATGTGCTCAATCTCAACATCGACGCCTCGGCCACCAAAAAGGGCGAGACCCTGCTGGACACCCTGCACAATCTGGAAGCCATGCACTGCGACATGTTCGTGGTGCGCCACGCCGACAGCGGCGCCGCCCACTTCATCGCCAACCACGTGGCGCCCCATATCAGCGTCATCAACGCCGGCGACGGCAGCCACGCCCACCCCACCCAGGCCATGCTGGACATGTACACCATCCGCCAGAAGAAGGGTGAATTCTATCCCCTCATTGTCGCCATCGTCGGCGACATCATGCACTCGCGTGTGGCGCGGTCCCAGATCCACGCCCTCACCACCCTGGGCGTGACCGAGGTGCGCGTCATCGGCCCCAAAACGCTCATGCCCAAGGATGTGGAGGCCCTGGGCGTGCATGTCTATCACGATCTGGACGCGGGCCTGCGTGACGTGGACGTGGTGATCATGCTGCGCCTGCAGAACGAACGCATGCAGGGCCAATTGCTGCCCAGCGAGCACGAATACTATCAACTCTACGGCCTCACCCAGGAACGCCTGGCCAAGGCCAAGCCGGACGCCATCGTCATGCATCCCGGCCCCATCAACCGCGGCGTGGAGATCGAATCCAGCGTCGCCGACGGGCCGCGCTCGGTGATCCTGCAACAGGTGGCCCACGGCATCGCCGTGCGCATGGCGGTGATGTCCATCTGCATGGGCAGCCATGCCAAAGAGGGCAAGGACGGGGGGGACGGCTGATGCGCATCCTGATCAAGAACGGTCGTGTCATCGATCCGGCCAACCGCCTCGACCGTGTCACCAACGTCTACATCGCCGGCGGCCGGATTGAGGCCGTGGCCGACAGTCTGGAAGGTTTCGAGGCCGAACGCACCATCGACGCCCAGGGGCGACTGGTATTGCCCGGCCTGGTCGACCTGGCGGCGCGCTTGCGCGAACCGGGCTTCGAGCACAAAGGCACCATCGCCTCCGAGACCCGCGCCGCCGCCGCGGCCGGCATCACCTCCCTGGTGACACCGCCGGACACCGACCCGGTCATCGACACCCCGGCGGTGGCCAAGCTGATCCGCAAGACCGCCCAGTTGGCGGGCTATTGCCATGTCTACAGCATCGGCGCCGCCACACAAAAATTGGGCGGCGAACATATCAGCGAAATGGGCGCCCTCAAGGCCGCCGGCTGCGTCGGCGTGGGCAATGCCCTGACGCCGTTTAAGAACCCCCTGGTGGAAAAGCGGGTCATGGAATACGCCGCCACCTTCGATCTGACCCTGTTCCTGTTCTCCGAGGACCCCAGCCTGCGTCACAATGGCTGTGTCCACGAGGGCGCCATCAGCACGCGCCTGGGCCTGCCCGGCATCCCGGAGGCGGCCGAGACCGTTGCGGTGGCGCGCAACTTGGCGCTGGTGGCCGACACCGGCGTGCGTGCCCACTTCAGCCAGATCTCCACCGCCAAGGCGCTGCAGATGATCGCCCGGGCCCAGTACGACGGCCTGCCGGTGAGCGTGGACGTGGCCGCCCACCATCTGTTCCTCACCGACATGGACATCGGCGAATTCGACAGCCAGTGCCATGTGCGCCCACCGCTACGCCATCAGCGCGATCTACAGGGCCTGCGCGAAGGGGTGCGCAAGGGCACCGTCGGCGTCATCTGTTCCGATCACCAGCCCCACGAGGCCGACGCCAAGCTACGCCCGTTCCGCGAGACCGCCTCCGGCATCTCGGGGCTGGAGACCCTGCTGCCGCTGACCCTGCGCCTGGCCGAGGAGAACCGCATGGAACTCCTGGACGCCATCGCCCGGGTTACCACGGCGCCGGCCAAAATCATCGGCATCGAGGCCGGTAACCTCAGCCCCGGCGCCAGCGCCGACGTCACCGTGGTCGACCCCGAGCAGTACTGGCGCGTGACACCGGCAAACCTGCTCAGCCGCGGCCACAACACCCCGTTTCGCGACTGGGATATGAAAGGACGGGTCAGTCACACCTTGCTGGCGGGGGAATTGGTGTTCAGCCGCACATAAGCCCGGTGGTGGCGCGTCCCCTGATTCGTTGTGGCCGACTTACGGGAGGGCGTGCGCCTCCTGGAGGACGCACATGCCGGGCGCGCACAAAAAACCCGGCGCCGGGCCGGGTCTCCTGCATTCAATCAACGTAGTATGTAAGGTGGATAAATGCCCCTGACGGGTCAGCGTGCACGCCTATAATTTATTTTCACTCCGGCGGCGGCACCACCAAGATGTGGCGCAGATAATTGACCACATCGTCGATCTGCGCCTCGCTTAGTTCCTGCCCCCATATGGGCATCACCGGCGAGCGCCCCATGGCCTCACCGCCCATGGTAATGATCATCTTTTTATAGGTGTCGTTCTTGTCGCTGCGGGTCAGATCCGCCGGCGGCGGGTCGAACAACACCGAGGCGCGCCCCATGCCGTCACCGTTGACGCCATGACAGAGAATGCAGTTGGTCTTAAAGACGATTTCACCGCGACGCACCGGGTCAGTGATCATGGAAAGATACATCACCACATCCTCTATTTGCTCGTCGGTCAGTTCATCCTGCCAGGTCGGCATAAACCTGGAACGCCCGACAGCTTCGCCACCGCCGACGACGATCTTGCGGAAGTACTCGGGTGACCGCTTGGTAATTGTCAGCGGCAGGTCGCCATGGACCTTTCTCATCTTGGCGTTGCCGTCGCCCTTGGCGCCGTGACACAACACACAATAGGCCTTATACACCAGGCTGCCGCGCACGGCCCGGTGAGACTTATCCCGGGCCTGTTTCATCACCTTGCGGATTTCTTTGCGACTTTCCCTCATCTCATGCTTGAGCTGTTTCTTTTGCTC
Organism: Candidatus Tenderia electrophaga; assembly: GCA_001447805.1. NCBI lineage: Bacteria > Pseudomonadati > Pseudomonadota > Gammaproteobacteria > Tenderiales (SeqCode) > Tenderiaceae (SeqCode) > Tenderia (SeqCode) > Tenderia electrophaga (SeqCode). The sequence continues at coordinate 288,035 of CP013099.1, read as the reverse complement.
GGCATCGAGATCGTCGGCGCCGTACGTCTGACCAAGCGGTGCAAGGAAAAAGAACAGGCCCAGCACCATCGCCGCCAAGACTCCATTCACTTTATAGCCATGTATTACGCCAAACATAAAACCCTCTTTGATACCTGAAACGTGCCGTTACTCGGCCGATGAGACGAGGAGGATCGTTCTCAAATAGGCCACCACGTCTTGAATTTCCTGGTCATTCAGCTGCAAACCCCACTGCGGCATCACGTCAGAACGCCCCATCGCGGCGCCGCCCATGGTGATAATCATGCGCTTGTAGTCATCGTTCTTATCGCTACGCGTCAAGTCTGCCGGGGGCGGGTCAAACAACACCGCCGCGCGGCCTTTGCCGTCGCCGTTCACGCCGTGACAAAGAATACAATTGGTCTTGAACACCACTTCACCGCGACGTACCGGGTCATTCAACAGGGATAGGTAGGCCACCACATCCTCGATCTGCTCATCCGTAAGCTCGTCTTCCCAGGCGGGCATAAACTCGGATTTTCCCACAGCTTCGCCACCAGCACGAATGATGGACTGATAATGTTCGGTCGACTGCACGCCAATTTCTAATTGCAGATCACCATGCAGTTTCGTCATGCGCGATCCGCCTTTACCTTGGGCACCGTGGCACAGCACACAGTAGGCCTTGTATACCAAACCGCCGCGCTGCGCCTGATGGGCTTGATCCTTGGCGCCCTGGACCACGCTGTGGACCTTGGACCCCCTGGTTTTCCTGTTCGATTTCGGTTGCGGCACGACGATATCCTGTGCCAGCCTCGACGGCGCGGACGAAACCAGAATGGTTTCAAGATAGGCGACTACATCGTTAATCTCTTGGTCTTTCAACTGCAAGCCCCACTCGGGCATTACCGCCGAGCGCCCCATCGCGGCGCCTCCCCTCGTGATGATCATACGTTTATAGTCATTGTTCTTTTCGCTGCGGGTGAGATCGGCCGGCGGTGGGTCATATAGCTCCGAGGCACGTCCTTTACCGTCACCATTTACACCGTGACATAGGATACAGTTGGTCTTGAAAACCACCTCACCGCGACGCACCGGATCGTTCACCAAAGCCAAATAGGCGACCACATCGTCGATCTGTTCGTGGGTAAGTTCACTGTCCCATGCCGGCATAAACTCGGAGCGCCCCACAGCCGGACCGCCCTTACGTACAATCTGGTCATAATAATCCAGAGCTTTATTGCCGATCTTGAGGCTGATATCGCTACGCAACTTGGTCATACGTGAACTGCCATTGCCTCGCGCACCGTGGCACAACACGCAATAGGCCTTGTACACCACCGCACCGCGCGCGGCCTGCTTTGCCTTATCCTTGGCAGCCTGCATAACACTGCGCACGTCCTTCCGACTTTCCCGACCGCCAGCATTGTCAGCGGCAATACTCTGACCACCCAGCAATAAGGCCGTGGAAAAAACCACAATTACTTTAGCGACGATACTTGCCCTTAAGCCCGCTGTTATCATGCGTGAGTCCTAGTTGGCATTACTGTTTTTCGGGTCAACCAGAATGGTTCTCAGATACAGGATTACATCGTCAATCTCTTCTTCCTTGAGCTGCAAGCCCCACTGGGGCATCACTTCCGAGCGCCCCATGGCCGCCCCGCCCATGGTGATAATCATTTTTTTATACATATCATTCTTGTCGCTGCGGGTCAGATCCGCGGGCGGCGGATCATAGAGCACGGAAGCGCGTCCCTTACCATTGCCCTTGACCCCGTGACACAGGATGCAATTGGTCATAAACACCGCCCTACCGCGCACCACCGGATCGGTCAACACCTGCAAATACGCCATCACGTCGGTGATCTGTTCTTCCGACAGTTCATCCTCCCAGGCGGGCATAAACTCGGATCGTCCTACGGCAGGACCGCCCTGGCGCACCATTTTTTCGTAAAACGCGAGGTCATGATCACGCATCGCAATCATCAGGTTGCCCTGACCATAGAGCTTGGTCGCCCGGGCCATGCCGTCGCCACGATGGCCGTGACAAAGCACGCAGTAGCTCTTATAGACAATCGCGCCCCTGATCTGCGGATTGGATTTGGCGGCCCGAATATCCTTACGCGAATCCCGCCCGTCTGCCTGCGCCGGACCGGCGGTACCGACCAACATAGCCAGTACCGCCATCCCTACGATCATCCATGATGACTTCATTATTGGACCTCGATCACCATATACATTTCCGGATGAATGGCGCATTCGATCTCGGCTTCGCCGGGCTCGTCAAAGGTCACCGCCTTTGACTCGCCAGCCGGATAGGAGCCCAGGTCGAACGTCTTGAGGTCAGACAATGAAAAGATGTTGTGAAAGAAGGGGTCTTCATTCTTGAAATGAACCGTATCCCCCGCCTGAATCGTCATATTCTCAACCTTCTCACCGCCTTTCTTGAAGGTCTTGTTGTTCTGCGCGACGGTGTAATCCGCCGCACTTGCTGTAGCCGACAACAACATGGTGACCAGACCTACAGCAACCGTTTTCTTGCTTAACATAAAATTTCTCCTTTCTATCCTTGAATAACTGGCATTATTTGACCGGCAACTGGGGCACAGTGACCTGCATCGGATCGCCGGTCAACGCTTTCAAAAAGTTCACCAGATCCTGCTTTTCCTGCTTGGTAAGATTAAGCGGTTTCATATTCGGATCAAGGTTATCGAAGGTCGGCTTACCACCACTGTTGTAGTGCTCCACCACTTCTTCGAGCGTGGCGTATTGGCCGTTATGCATATAAGGCGCGGTCAGCGCTACATCGCGCAGCGTCGGCGTCTTGAATGCGCCTTTCAATACTTTCACCGGCACGATGCCAAAACGGCCTTCGTCGGCGTTGTCGGGCAGGCCGATATTGTGAAAGCCGTTATCGGTGAAATTGAAACCGTCATGGCAGGCGGTGCAATTGGCCTTACCCTTGAAGACTTCGAAGCCGCGGATAGCGGATTTGCTCATGGCGCCATCCACCCCTTTCAGCCAGCGATCGAAGGGGGCATCGGTTGACACGATGGTGCGTTCGTAGGCGGCGATGGCCTTGCCGATGGTATCTTCCTTGATGCCCTCACCCGGATAGGCGGCCTCGAACATCTCGATATAGCCCGGAATCCCCTTCAGCTCTTCAAGCAGCGAACCCATTTCCTGAGCCATTTCACCGCCGGCGACGATCGGCCCCAGGGCCTGTTGTTCAAGTGTGCGCGCCCGACCGTCCCAGAACTGGAAGCGCTGATAAGCGGTATTCAGAATGGTCGGTGTTGACCGATCGAGGGTGTCCATACCGTGACCCACCGCGGTGGGCTGGGCATCCGACCAACCCATGGCGGGGTTATGGCAGGTGGCGCAGCTGATGAAATTGGAACCGGACAGGCGCGGATCGAAAAACAAAAACTTGCCCAGCTCGACGCGTTCGGGTGTGCTGAGGTTCTTTTTCGGTTGCGGCACTTCCATGGGACGCAAATATTTCTTGATATCCTCGGCGCTGGGTTCCATGGGTGCCGCATTGGCGGCGGTTACACCCAGAACCACCGACATCCCGAACAGCGCGGCGGCAATTTTCCCTGTCAGACTTTTCTGACGCAAGGCACCTGTTTTCATGAGTTCCTCCTCATAATGTTATGGCCGGATAAACCGGAATTTAATGCATTGATTACAACTTAAACTTATCGACAACATGCCCTAAATCTGCAGCGGCGGCGTTCAGATCGCCCGACAGGCCGTGCAGCAGCTCGGTCTGGCTGTTAGTCTCACCGCTCAATTCCAGCAGTGAGTTGACGGCCTCGTTGATACCCTGTACGGCGCGCTCCTGCTCGCCGATCATCTGCACCACTTCATGCATCACATCGCGCAGATGCACCGCCTGGTCGCGGCTCATTGATGTCTCTTCCGACACCTCTTTCAGCCGGCCGATGTTTTCGCGCGATTCGCTGACCGAGCTCTCGAGCAGCTGCACCGCGTTGCCGACGCTGGTGGAAATGGTCTCCACCAGACCGGAGATTTCCGAGGTCGCGTCTTCGGTCCGCGACGCCAGCTGACGCACTTCGTCGGCGACGACGGCGAAGCCGCGGCCCTGCTCCCCGGCACGGGCCGCCTCGATGGCGGCGTTGAGGGCCAACAGATTGGTCTGGGATGAGATGTCGCGAATGGTCTTGGTAATGGCGGTGATGGTCTCGGCGGTGCGGGACAGTTCGCGTGTCACCTGGGCGGTGTGTTCCATGTGCTCCTGGAAGCGTTCGAAACTGACGGCGGTATCATTGATCTTGTGCGCCATGTTCGCGGAGGTGTCGGCCGATTGCTGCGCCTTGACCGCCGCACCCTCGAGTTCGCTCACCGCGCCGTTGGTGGTGGACATGACGATCTCGGCATCTTCCTTGATGCCCTTGACACTGCCGTGCAGGCGGGTGGAAACACCGTGGATATCATCGGCGCTTTGGGCCACGCTTTCGGCCTGGCTGCTCAAGGTGGCGGTGCCGCCGTGTACCTTGGTAATGATGGAATGCAGGTCCGAGACCGTGCTGTTCATGGCCTTGATGATGGTGCCGACCTCGTCCTTGCCGGGCTGATCCAGCTTGACGCGCAGATCACCCTGCGACAGGGCCACCATGGCCTGCTCCAGGGCGAACATGGGCTTGACGGCGAAGCGGGCCAGTATCAGGCTCAGGGCCACGCTTATGATCAAACCCACGGCGACGAACATCATCAGGATATAGATGGTCCGTTTGCCGGTGTTCTGGATTTCCACCAGCTGTTGCTTCATAGATTCGCGCTGACCGTTGATAATCGCTTCCGACAGCTCGTCGACACGGTTAAACAGGGGCCGCATCACCTCCAGCGCGCGCAGCGCCTCCAGGTCTCGGTCCTTGCGTGCCAGCTTGATCACCTCCATGCGCTTGGGGTTGATCTCCTTAACCAGTTCCTGAAGCTCCACCACCTCCTTGCTCTCGGGCAAGACCTCGCGCAGTTTGGCGATCTGCTCGTCGAGGTGGCTGGCGGCCTTGATGGCCGCGATGGACGCCGCGCGGATCTCACCGGTGTCGACGCGGGCGATGACCTCGGCCTGGGCGACGCCCATGCGCAACAGGGCAAACTGGGCGTCTTCCACCGTATTGATGCGCACCGCAGAACGCGCATTGGCCTCATTGACTTCCTTGCTGAGTTTCTGGATCGAGTAGGCCCCCATGGCGCCGACCGCGATGGTTCCGATCGCCAGAATGCCCGTAAGCGCCAATATCTTGGTGCGCCAACTGAATCTCCCCAGGAGCTTTTCAAATTTATTGATCATTGTTACCGACCTTGGTTAATCCACCGATTCCACATTGCGATTACGGCAACTGGATTCAAAAACTTGACGACCCCCTGATCCCCTACCGCTCGCATTGAAATAACGTCACATGGAGCGAATGCTTTAGAGGCACCGCCTTACAAAACAACCAGATAAAAAATTGGGATTGGCGCGTGCCGTTATGAGGCGAGAAGAATCAGGGCGCCAAGCGCCGCAGCGCTTCATAACCTGAAGCGGCAGACTGTCGGACGGGATTCAGTCGCGCGGGGAGCCGGACCGCAAGGGCGCACTGATCAGCTGTTTCATCAGCACGAAGGAACGGCGCTGCAGGGGAAATTTTTCCTTGGCGTGATAAAGCCGTCTGGAGACGGATTCGTTATTCAGGCTGCCGGTATCGATAAGCACCTCCCAGCGCGCCAGGGCCGGATCGACGGGCAGCAGGAAGGGGAGGTCCTCGTGGTGAGAATTGAACAGCAGGATAAAGTTGGCATCCGAGATCTTGCGGCCGCGCTCGTCATGCTCACCGATGGCATCGCCGGCCAGGAATAAGCCCAGACAGCGGCCAAAGGCCTGGTGCCATTCCTTGTCGGTCATCTCGCCCCCGCTGGGGCTGAGCCAGGTGATGTCCTTGACGCCAACGCCGAAGATGTCGCGGCCCTGGAAAAAATAACGGCGACGAAAGGCCGGATGCTTTTTGCGCAGCCGGATGAGCCTTTGCACGAACTTGAACAGCTGCCGCTGCTCTTTGTTCAGTGACCAGTCGATCCAGGCCAACTCATTGTCTTGGCAATAGGCGTTGTTATTGCCCTGTTGGCTGCGGCCCAGCTCATCACCGGCGGTGATCATGGGCACTCCCTGAGACAACAACAGGGTGGCGAGAAAATTGCGCTGCTGGCGCGCCCGCAGCGTGTTGATGTGTTGATTGTTGGTGGCCCCCTCCTCGCCGCAGTTCCAACTCAGATTATGGCTTTCGCCGTCGCGGTTGTCCTCGCCGTTGGCTTGATTGTGCTTATCGTTATAGCTCACCAGGTCGCGCAGGGTGAAGCCGTCATGACAGGTAACGAAGTTGATACTGGCATAGGGACGCCGGCCGCCTCGCTCATAGAGATCGCTGGAACCGGTCAGCCGATAGGCCAGATCGCCGATCAAACCGCCGTCGCCTTTCCAATAGGCGCGCATGGTGTCGCGGTACTTGCCGTTCCACTCGGTCCAACCCACGGGGAAATTACCCACCTGGTAACCACCCTCGCCCAGATCCCAGGGTTCGGCGATGAGCTTGACCTGGGACAGCACCGGGTCCTGGTGAATGATGTCGAAGAAGGCACCGAGCCGGTCCACGGCGTGCAGTTCACGTGCCAGGGCCGAGGCCAGATCGAAACGAAAGCCGTCGATGTGCATCTCCTGCACCCAATAACGCAGGCTGTCCATGATCAACTGCAGCACACGCGGATGGCGCATGTTGAGGGTATTACCGCAGCCGGTATAGTCCATGTAGTAGCGCCGATCGTCGTGATTCAAGCGATAGTAGGCACAGTTATCAATACCGCGAAAACATAGCGTCGGGCCCATGTGGTTGCCCTCGGCGGTATGGTTATAGACCACGTCCAGGATCACCTCGATACCCTCGGAATGGAGGCGCTTGACCATGGTCTTGAATTCCTTGATGTTGCCGCTGGCGTTGTAGCGCGGCTCCGGCGCGAAGAAGCCGATCGAGTTGTAGCCCCAGTAATTGCTCAACCCCTTTTGCAGCAAGTGGCGGTCGTCGATGAAGGCATGGGTGGGCATCAATTCCACCGCCGTCACCCCCAGGCGCTTCAGGTATTCGATAGCCGGGGCCGTGGCCAGGGCGGCATAGGTGCCGCGCAGCTGCGGCGGGATATCGGGATGGCGCGCGGTAAAACCCTTGACGTGCATCTCGTAGATCACCGTGTCGTGCCAGGGCGTGCGCAAGGGTTTGTCATCGCCCCAGGTGAAGGCGGGATCGATGACGCACGACTTGAACATGCCGGCGGCGCTGTCGCGCCGGTCGATGGACAGATCCTGGTCGGTATGACCGACGCGGTAGCCGAACAAGGCATCGCTCCAACGCAGCTGGCCGGACAAATCCTTGGCGTAGGGGTCGAGCAATAACTTCTTGGGATTGAAACGATGACCGCTGGCGGGGTCATAAGGACCGTAGACACGATAGCCGTAGAGCGTGCCGGGACGCGCCTCGGGCAGATAGCAGTGCCACACCTGGTCGGTCTGCCAGCGCATATCGACGCTGTGCGTGTTGCGCCGCCCGTTGGGATCGAACAGACACAGCTCCACCTTCTCTGCGTGCTCGGAGAAGAGGGCGAAATTGACACCCTCCCCGTCCCAGGTGGCCCCCAGGGGATAGGGATGGCCCGGCCAGACGGCCAAGGGGTTTTTGCTCAGCGGCATGGCACGGTCCTTTGCTCATCCAGGCACTCGCCGCCGCAGCCCAAACGGGGCGCGGCGTCACCCCACTACTGTACTACAGCCGCGCCATACTGTAATCAATCCACGCGGCTTCCCGGCGCCGCGCTCACAGTGTAGCGGCAAGGCCCGACACTGCCGCATTAGCTTTCAACTCGACACCGGCCGGGAACATTGCCGCGCATGAGCACAAACAGCTTATCCCCGCAGCAGCGATAACAAACCGTCGACCACCCTGCGCGCCTCCCGATTTCCCCTATAGGTCCTTCCACTGACGCGCAAGCCGAAGACACCATTCATCAGGATCTTGGCCAACAGCGCCGGCTTCTGGTTCGCCTGGATGGCTTTCCATCCGGATGCGCAAGTGTTTAGCGCCGATTAAAAACAATTGTTGTAAGGTAAGAGTCGTGCGCGCGACTACTGGCTATTACAATTGCGATGTTTGAGGAATCAGAATCACCATGCATGCAACCCGACCCCTGCTTCAACAGACCGAGCTCCCGGCCTTGCGGCGGCGCATTGAACAACAGAACGACGCCATCACGAACCGGGTAAAACAATGAAAAGAATCGGACTGCTATTCCTTCTGGCAACACTCATCATCGCCTTCTTCGCCTTCGATCTCCACCAGTGGCTGAGCTTCGAGACGCTGAAGCAGAGCCAGGCGCGTTTCGACGCCTTGTTCACGGCGTCACCCTGGCTGGTGGCGGGCAGCTTTTTCGCCCTGTATATCGTCGTCACGGCACTGTCGCTGCCCGGGGCGGCGGTGATGACGCTGGCCGCGGGCGCCCTGTTCGGCCTGACTTTCGGTACCGTGCTGGTGTCGTTCGCGTCCAGCATCGGCGCCACCTTCGCCTTTCTGGTATCACGTTATCTATTGCGTGACACGGTGCAACAACGCTTCGGCGACAAGCTCAAGACGATCAACGACGGTATCGCCAGGGACGGCGCATTTTATCTCTTCACCCTGCGGCTGGTACCCGTGTTCCCCTTCTTTCTGATCAACCTGGTGATGGGGCTGACGCCGTTGCGCACCGTAACGTTTTATTGGGTCAGCCAGATCGGCATGCTGCCGGGCACCCTGGTCTACGTCAATGCCGGCACCCAGCTGGGTCAGCTGGAAAGCCCCTCCGGCATTCTCTCGCCCGAGCTGGTACTCTCCTTCGCCCTGCTCGGGCTCTTCCCGCTGATCGCCCGCAGCGTGGTACGCCGTATTCGGCGCCGCCGGGTTTACGCCAAGTGGCAGCGCCCGAAACGCTATGATCGCAACTTGATCGTCATCGGTGCCGGTGCGGCGGGGCTGGTCAGTGCCTACATCGCCGCCGCGGTGAAGGCGAAAGTCACCTTGATCGAAGCACACAAGATGGGCGGCGACTGCTTGAACTATGGTTGCGTCCCAAGCAAGGCCCTTATCAAAAGCGCCAAATTGGCGCAGCAGATCCGCAGCGCCGATCACTACGGTTTGGAGCGCGGCGAAGCGCGATTCAGCTTCCGCCAGGTGATGGCCCGTGTGCAAAAAGTGATTCACGCGGTGGAACCCCACGACAGCGTGGAGCGCTACACCAAACTCGGCGTCGAGGTGTTGCAGGGTTATGCCCGCCTGCTCGACCCCTGGACGGTCGAGATCAAACTCAAGGACGGCGGCACGCAGCGGCTCACCACCCGCAGCATCGTCATCGCCACCGGCGCGCGTCCCTTCGTACCGCCGCTGCCAGGGATCGAAGAGGTCGGCTACCTCACCAGCGATACCGTATGGGAGGCGTTTGCCAAGCTGGATCACGCCCCTGCCCGACTGGTGGTGCTGGGCGGCGGCCCCATCGGCTGTGAGCTGGCGCAGAGCTTCGCCCGCCTCGGATCCCAGGTGACGCAAATCCAGCGCGGCCCGCGCATCATGCCCAATGAGGACGAAGAGGTGTCCAGGCTTGCCAAGGCTGCCCTGGAAGAGAGTGGTGTCAACGTACTCACCCACCATGAGGCGGTGCGCTGTGAACGCTCGACCGCGAACGGGGACGCGCGCAAATTCATCGTTGTCCAGCACAACGAGGTTGAACAGCGCATCGAGTTCGATGCCCTGCTCTGTGCCGTCGGCCGCGTTGCGCGCCTGCAAGGCTACGGCCTGGAGGAGTTGGGCATCGAAACGCAGCGTACCGTGGTCACCAATGACTATCTGGAGACGCTCTATCCCAACATCCTCGCCGCAGGCGATGTCGCCGGGCCGTACCAGTTCACCCACACCGCCTCCCATCAGGCGTGGTTCGCCGCGGTCAATGGACTGTTCGGCGACTTGAAACGATTCAAGGCCGACTATTCCGTCATCCCCTGGTCCACTTTCATCGACCCGGAGGTGGCACGCGTCGGTTTCAACGAACAGGATGCACAGCGCAAAGGTATCGCCTATGAGGTCACAAAGTACGGCATCGACGAGCTTGACCGTGCCATCGCCGACGGCGCGGCCTACGGCTTCGTCAAGGTGCTCACCGTTCCCGGTAAAGACAGAATCCTCGGCGTGACCATCGTCGGGGAACATGCCGGCGACCTGCTGGCGGAGTTCGTGCTGGCGATGAAACACGGCCTGGGCCTCAACAAGATCCTCGGTACTATTCATATCTATCCCACGCTGGCGGAGGCGAATAAATATGCCGCCGGTGAGTGGAAGCGCGCCCATGCGCCGCAACGGCTGCTGGCGTGGCTGGAGCGTTATCACACCTGGAAGCGGGGATAAGCTATGAAACGTTATTTATTATCACGCATCCACCCCCTTAGCCCGCTACCGCGAAGTGCATCAAGGAGTCACCACCATGCATGATCTCGTACAAGACTATTACGGCAAGCAACTACAGCATTCGGGCGACCTGAAAACCAGCGCCTGTTGCGACGCCTCCCAAATGCCCGATTGGCTCAAGCCGCTGCTCGCCCGCATCCACCCCGAGGTGCTGTCGCGTTACTACGGTTGCGGTCTGGTCTGCCCGCCGCTGCTGGAAGGGTGCCGGGTGCTCGATCTCGGTTGCGGCTCGGGGCGCGATGTCTATGCGCTGGCGCAGCTTGTCGGCAGCGGCGGCGAAGTGGTCGGCGTGGATATGACGCCGGAACAACTGGCCGTGGCCGAGGCGCATCGCCCTTATCATGTCGAAACATTCGGCTATGACAACGTGCGTTTTCTACATGGCTATATTGAACGCTTGCATGAACTTGATCTTGAACCGGAAAGCTTCGATGTTATCGTCTCCAACTGCGTGATTAACCTGTCGCCGGACAAGGATGCAGTGTTGCAGGGTATCCAGCGATTGCTTGCGCCCGGCGGCGAGTTTTACTTTTCCGATGTCTACGCCGACCGCCGCGTGCCGGAGGCGGTGCGCAATGATCCGGTGCTTTATGGCGAATGCCTGGGTGGCGCGCTCTACTGGAATGATTTCCTGCGCCTGGCGCAGCGCCACGGTTTCATCGATTCGCGCCTGGTGGAGGATCGGCCGCTGGCCGTCACCGATGTGCAACTGGCGGCGCACACGGGCAACCTCCGTTTTTACTCGGCCACTTATCGGCTATTCAAACTCGATGGCCTTGAGAGCGCCTGCGAAGACTACGGTCAGGCTGTGATCTACCGGGGCACGGTGCCCCACCATCCGCACCGCTTTGTGCTAGACAAACACCACACCATCGAAACCGATCGGGTCTTTCCCGTCTGCGGCAACACCTGGCGCATGTTGCACGATACCCGCTTCGCCGACCATTTCGATTTCATCGGCGACTTCAGCCGTCACTACGGACTTTTTGAAGGCTGTGGCGACAACATACCGTTTGACCGCGATGGCGATCACAACAGCGAGGGTTCATCATGCTGCTAAACAGACCCTGCTCCGTCTTGATCTTATGCACCGGCAATTCGGCCCGCAGCATTCTCGGCGAGGCCTTGTTTAATCATGCAGGCAACGGGCGCTTCCGCGCTTACAGTGCAGGCAGTCATCCCGTGGGCAAGGTCAATCCGTTTGCTTTGGAACAGATTGCCCGGCTTGATACAGACACAAGCCGGTTTCGCAGCAAAAGCTGGGATGAATTTGAGGGGCAACAAGCCCCTGAGTTGGACTTTGTCATCACCGTATGCGGCAATGCAGCCAACGAAACCTGCCCCCGTTTTCCCGGCGCGCCCCATCATATCCATTGGGGACTGCCTGATCCCGCGGCGGTTACCGATTCAGAAGACGCAACACGCGCTGCTTTCGCGGCAACGTTTGAGACCTTAAAAGCGCGCATTGAAGCGGTGGCCAACTATAATGCGCAGGACCGCGAACAGCTGGCTGAATTCATGAGATCCCTGGCGAACGTTAACAACCAGGAGGAGTTATGCGCCTGATCGCCACCTGCATTTTTGCTATCAGTTTAATTCAGAACGGTTGGACGCTGGCCGCAGACAGCCGCCTGACCCTAACAGGTTCCAGCACCGTTGCGCCCCTGGCGCTGGAGATCGGCAAGCGTTTCGAGAAACAAAATTCCGGCGTACGCGTGGACGTGCAGACCGGCGGCTCGACACGCGGCGTGATCGACGCCCGTTCGGGGCTGGCCGACATCGGCATGGCATCGCGCGGACTAAAACCTACGGAAGCGGATCTCGATGCGCACATCATCGCCCTCGATGGCATCGGCATCATCCTGCATCGAGATAATCCCGTTGCCGCGTTGAGCGACGATCAGGTGATCGCCATCTACACCGGCCGCATCACCAATTGGCAGGAGGCCGGCGGCGAGGATGCTCGCATCACCGTGGTGAATAAGGCGGAGGGACGCTCGACGCTGGAGCTGTTTCTACAGCACTTTCGTTTGAAGAATAGCGCCATCAAACCGCATGTCATCATCGGTGACAACCAGCAGGGGATCAAGACCGTGGCCGGCAATCCCAATGCCATCGGTTATGTCTCCGTCGGTACCGCCGAGTTCGAGGCGGCGCGCGGCACACCCATCAAACTGCTGCCCATGGCGGGAATTGCTGCCAGCGTGGAGAACGTACGCAATCACAGATTTCCACTTTCGCGTCCGCTCAATCTGGCAACCAAAGGCAAACCCTCAGCCTTGGCGCAACGCTTTATCGATTTCGCCCAATCGGGTGCCGTCGATGATCTTATCGAGTCCCAGTACTTTGTCGCACCGCAACGCTGATCGCAAACTGACGCCGTTACTGGCGCTGACAGCGTCGGGCGCAGCGCTGCTTCTGTTGCTGGTGCTGATCTTTTTGCTGCGCGAATCGTGGCCGGTATTAAGTAACGGCGGCTGGCTGCGTTTTGTATCGGACCAGAGCTGGCATCCGCTCGAAGGCAGCTTCGGTCTGATGCCCATGGTGTGGGCAACACTCGCCGTCGCCTGTGGCGCGATTATTATCGCCGCACCATTCGGCTTGGCCGGTGCGCTATTCGAATACTTCTATGCGGCGCCGATGTTAGCCAGGGTTTACCGAATGATGGTAGTGCTGCTCGCCGGCATTCCATCGGTAGTTTTCGGACTCTGGGGCCTGACCGTACTGGTGCCGCTGATCGCCCGCTGGCAACCGCCGGGCGCGAGCCTCTTCACCGCCATCGTCATTCTGGCGCTGATGATCCTGCCGACTGTTGCACTGACCAGCAGCGCCGCATTGCGCAGCGTGCCCGACGCATTGCTTCACGGTGCGGCCGCACTGGGCATGACGCGTAAGGGCATCGTTACAGGTGTGGCGATTCCGGCGGCGCACAGCGGCATCCTCGGCGGTGTGTTGCTGGCCACCGCGCGAGCACTGGGCGAAACCATGGCGGTGTTGATGGTGGCGGGCAATGTGGTGCAAAACCCCACCGGGCTGTTTGAGCCGGTGCGCGTGCTGACGGCCAACATCGCGCTGGAAATGGCCTACGCCACCGGCGACCACCGCGCCGGGCTGTTCGCCTCGGGGTTATTGTTGACGTTGATGGTATTGGTGTTGGCCGGCTTGGCAGCCAGGAGCGAGCGCCGTGGCTGACCGCATGTTTACGCTCGCCGTCTGGAGCGCGGCACTGTTGTTGGCCGCGATATTCATGTGGCTGTTGGGCGATTTGATTTGGCAGGGCGCGGGGCACCTCTCATGGTCGTTTCTGATCTCGGAACCGGAGAATGCGGGGGCGTTCCGGCGGCATTGCGCCGATCCTCGTCTCCACGTTGTTAATCCTTGCCGTGGCATTGGCAGCCGCCATTCCACTCGGTTTGGGTGCGGCCATCTGGCTCGCCGAATACACCCGCCAGGGCGGCAGGTTCGCTCACGGCGTCCGCTTGAGTCTCGATGTGCTGGCGGGCGTCCCCTCTATCGTCTTCGGCCTGTTTGGTTACACCTTCTTTTGCGTCTATCTCAAACTCGGCTTCTCCATCCTGTCCGGCGGACTGACACTGGCCTGCATGATCCTGCCGATCCTGATCCGTACTAGCGAGGCGGGCCTCACCGCCGTCAGCGACGACTGGCGCCGCGGTGCCCACGCCCTGGGCATGACCCGCGCCGCCGCCCTCTGGCACATCCTGCTCCCCGCCGCTGCCCCGGCCATTACCGCCGGACTGCTGCTTGGCATCGGCCGCGCCACGGCGGAGACGGCGGCGTTGATCTTCACCAGCGGTTACGTGGACAGGATGCCCGAATCGCTCTCCGACTCGGGCCGCGCCTTGGCTGTCCACATCTACGATTTATCCATGAACGTCACCGGCGGCGACCAAGCGGCGTATGCGTCGGCCCTGGTATTGATCGCGTTGATCGTCGTCATCAATGCCGGCGCGCTCGCTCTCTCCGAACGGTGGGTAAAGAAAAGGATCACAACATGAACGACGAAAATAAAACTATTTATACCCTTGGCAATATGGAGTCGGGGCCACCTTGCTGCGAACCGATACCCCATCTCCGCATTCTCAATCTTTCTATCGCCTACGGCAATACGACTGTTGTGGATGAGGTCTCACTCGACATCTACCGGGGCTGCATCACCGCCCTCATCGGCCCTTCGGGCTGCGGCAAGACCAGCTTTCTTTGTGCGCTTAATCGCCTCACCGATCTAATACCGGCGGCGACGGTCACAGGTGAAGTACAATTTGAGGACGACGATCTGTTTCATCCAGACCTGGACGTGCTGACACTGCGGCGGCGCATCGGCATGATCTTCCAGAAACCCAACCCGTTCCCCCTCTCCATCCGCCGCAACCTGGAGCTGCCGCTACGCGAACACGGTATCCGCCGTCGCGATGTGATAGAGCATAAAATCGAAACCGCACTGCGCGATGTCGGTCTGTGGGAAGAGGTGAACGACCGTCTCGACAGACCGGCGCTGGCGCTCTCCGGCGGCCAGCAACAGCGCCTCTGCATCGCCCGCGCCCTAGTGCTGCAACCCGCGGTACTGCTGATGGACGAGCCTTGCAGTGCCCTCGACCCCATTTCTTCGGGCGTGGTGGAAGAACTCATTCAACGGCTGCGCGGGCATTACACCGTGGTTATCGTCACTCATAACCTCGCCCAGGCGCGGCGCATCGCCAACTACGCCGCCTTTTTCTGGATGAAGGAGCAAGTCGGCAAATTGATCGAATTCGGCCAGTGCCGCCCACTGTTTGAAACCCCGGCGCATCCGCTGACGGCGGCTTATGTGTCCGGGCTACAGGGATAGGAACCTTATGCAGCCCGCATTTCCCACCGGGACCGCGGCAGCAGGCGCAAGGATTCGTAGGCGCCGCGCTGGGGGCGCTTGTGCCCTTTAGGGTAAAACGTAGCGGTAGTTGCACGTTGAGGGAAGCCCAAGCCTTCGGCCACGGTCCCGGTGAGAAATGCGGTTTAGAGACAGCGCTCGAATTCAGCAACATCAGAATCGACGCCGATTCGGACAGCGGCGACTTCGCAAAACATCACCTCAACAAGGACACTGGGCGCTTCCAGTCGTAGGCGGCTACGGCGGTACATTTAGCGAACGGCCTATCACGGCCATACCACTTACCTTTCCGGCGCTAGCGACAACAAGATATACCCCCGCTGTAAGAAAACATACCGGTTAACGACCAATCATCGAGACTGAATGCCATCATGAAGCGTCACCCCACTTTTCGCGCGACGACTCGGCGGGGGTGAAATGCTGATGTGATGCTGAACAAGGAGGGGGTAACAACACGCCCCAATTAATGCACGATCCTTCAGGGATGAAGCGACATGGCGGCCTTTTTCGAATATCGTAGCGATATCCCGGCACCCCCACCGCCCATTCGGTACGACATGGGCGGGCATATGGATGCCACCCGTCCACGGCGTTACTTCAGGCACGACCTGATCAGCGCGCCGGGCACGCCCGCAAGCCATGTCTATCTGATTCACCGCGGCTGGGCGCGTCTATCATTCGATGCCAGTAGCGGGCGGGCACTCACACTGGCGATTTTGGGCCCCGGCCAGATGTTCGGCGAGACGGAGGTGCTTTACGACATGCGGCGGCAACACACCCTGGTCGCGCTCACCCCCTGCGAGGTGCAATGCATCGGCGCAGACCGGTTTAAGCGTGCGCTCAAGGATGATCCAGCGATGCTGGAACAGCTGCTCCATCGGCTGACGCTGCGCATGCGCTGGACCGAGGCGCAAATGCAGCGCATCGCCAGTCACAGTGTCGCGGCTCGGCTGGCCCATGTGCTCTTGTCGCTCGCCGGGGACACGCCGGAGCCGGCCCCCATTCCCGTGCGCTTGACCCACCACGACCTTGCCACGCTGATCGCCTCGACGCGCGAGACCGTTACTGCCACGCTGGGAGATTTCCGCCGCCTGCGCCTGGTGGATTTCGACCGCACCCGGCTGTGTATTCTTGATCGCTGCGGGTTGGCTTCCATTTAAACAGATCGTGTCGGCGCCGAAGTCGACCGCAAAGACCGACCCGTCCCCGGCCGTCGCCGTCGCGGCGGCCGGGGACGGCTTGACACCATCCCCCCTCGAAACTAGAATACGAATCGTTATCATTACGATAAACCGGATACGTTTCCGGGTAATGATTTGTTCGCCAGCCATCTAAGCCCGCCGCGGCCAAGTAGCCAGCTCCGTCGTCTGAAAACATCGCTTATCCTGTGCAGGAGGTTTCTCCATGCCGAGCGCGGTCCGTTTGCGCGCCCGGCCACTCCTGACAGCGTCGCGATTCATAACAATAGCAGGAGTCGTCTGATGTCACATCGTATTGCCAAGCCCGTTTCCATCCCCCGCCTTACCGTATTGGCCGCCGTCGCCGCCGCCCTGGCCGGACCGGCCCAGGGTCAGGACGCGACCGATTCCGCCGCCGCTGCAGGCGCGTCCGGCGAATTGATGCGCCTCGATACCCTGCAGGTGGAGGCGCTGCGCCTGCCGCCGTCCACCTCGGCGGTGCCCAATACGGTGACCATCATCGACCAGCAGGCGCTGGAGAATCAGACCGTGGTAAGCGATGACCTGTCCGGCGTGCTGGGGAATCTGGTGCCCAACTTCTCGCCCAGCCGCCAGAAGCTCACCAGCGCGGGCGAATCCCTGCGCGGCCGCAGTCCGCTCTACATGGTCGACGGTGTGCCGCAGAGCAACCCGCTGCGCGACAGCGCCCGTGACGGCCACACCATCGACCCCGATCTGCTGCAGCGCATCGAGGTGGTCAATGGCTCCAACGCCATCCAGGGCATGGGCGCGGCCGGCGGCATCATCAATCTCCAGACCCGCGACATGGCCCAGTCCGACACCTGGAGCCACCGCATCAAGCTGCGCATGACCGCGCCGGATGATTTCGACAGCGACGGGCTGGGCTACAAGGCCGTCTACCTGGGCGGGCGCACCTTCGGCGACACCGACCTGACCGTGGGCGGCACCTATCACAGCCGCGGGCTCTATTTCGACGGCGAAGGCCGCCCGATCGGCATCGACACCACCCAGGGCGACCTGGCCGATTCCGTCAGCCGCGACCTGTTCTTCAAGCTGGGCTATGCCCTGGCGCCGCAGCAACGCCTGCAGTTCATGCTCAATGACTTCCGCCTGCGCGGCAACGGCGATTACGCCTCCGTGGACGGCGACCGCGCCAGCGGCCGGCCGGCCACCGTGGAGTCCGGCAGCCCCGCGGGCGATCCGGCCGAGAACGATGTCACCACCGCCACCCTGGACTACCGCCATGATGCACTGGGCGGCGGCCAGCTGCGTGCCCAGCTGTTCTATCAGGACTTCGCCGCCCTGTTCGGCGGCGGCACCTTCGCCACCTTCCAGGACACCTCCATCGCCCCCGACGGCACCCTGTTCGACCAGTCCCAGAACGAGTCGCGCAAGCACGGTGTCAAGCTCAGCTACAGCCACGACGACGTCGGCCTCGAGGGCCTGAACGTCAGCGGCGGCATGGACTATCTGCAGGACGAGACCAAACAGGTGCTGGCCCAGACCGGCCGCGAATGGGTGCCCGAGACCACCTTCAAGAACTGGGCCCCCTTCGTGCAACTCAACCAGCAGCTGGCCGACGGCCGGGCGACCCTGAGCGGCGGGCTGCGCTACGAACAGGCGCAGTTGGAGGTGGACGATTTCACCACCATCGCCGGCGCCGGCGGCGTCGCGGTGCAGGGCGGTTCGCCCGAGTTCGACGAGGTGCTGCCCAACATCGGTCTGGTGGTCGACGTGGGCGCCGACTGGTCGCTCTACGGCTCCTATTCCGAAGGCTTCACCATGCCCGACGTGGGCCGGGTGTTGCGCGGCGTCAGCGGCGCCGGTCAGAACGTCGATGACCTGCTGACCCTGGAGCCGGTGATTTCCGACAACCGCGAGCTGGGCGCCGACTATGACGACGGCGCGCTGAACCTACACATGGCCTATTTCTGGTCCGACTCGGATCTGGGGTCGCGGCTGCAGAACGTGGGCGGCATCTTCGAGGTGCGCCGCGAACGCACCGAGATCCAGGGCTTCGAACTGGCCGCCAGCCGCACGCTGACGCACAGCAGCCGCATCGGCGCGCTGTATTCCCACATCCGCGGTGAATACGACTCCGACGGCGACGGCGACGTGGATACCGACCTGGGCGGCAACAACATCAACCCGGATCGCCTCAATCTCTACGTCGAGTGGGACGAGCAGGCCGCCCTGCCGGTCAGCGGCCGTCTGCAGCTGTCCCATTTCTTCGACCGCGACTTCGAGGGTGAGGCGACGCCGGCAGATCAGAACTTCGACGGCTACAGTCTGGTGGACCTGGCCCTGGCCAAGCAGACCGGCGTCGGCAACTTCCAGCTCGGGGTGGAGAACCTGTTCGACAAGCAGTACATCACCTATTACTCGCAGACCGCCACCAACCTGGATGCGCGTTATTTCGCCGGGCGCGGCCGCACCCTCACCCTGAGCTACGAGAACCGCTTCTGAGACCGGGACGGGACGGGATGAAACGGATGCTGCGCAATTTGCATCAGGTGCTGGGGCTGAGTGTCGGCCTGTGGGCGGCCCTGGCGGGGCTCAGCGGCAGCGTGCTGGTGTTCAGCGACGCCATCGACCGCGGGCTCAATCCACAGCTGCTACGGGTGGCGCCGCAAGCCCTGCCGCCGGACGTGGACGCTGCCGTGGCCGCGGTGCAGGCGCGTTTTCCCGACACGCCGCTGCAGGCCCTGCGCCTGCCGGACGCTGCCGATGCAGCGCTGGTGTTTCGCGTCGGCGAGGATGACGCCGTGTTCAATGTCTTCGTCGATCCCTACACGGCCGAGGTCCTCGGCACGCGCGACCAGTACGGCGGCGCCATGGGGCTGCTGTGGGACCTGCATGTGCACCTGCTGGCCGGCGAGCTCGGCGAGACCGTGGCCGGCGTGCTGGCCCTGTTTCTGCTCGGCATGGTGATCAGCGGCGTGGTGCTGTGGTGGCCGGGGCGGGGGCGCATGGCCAGCGGTTTCAAGCTGCGCTGGAGTGCGCCGCTGCTGCCGCGCCTGTATAACCTGCACCGGGTGGCGGGGGCGCTGACCTGGCCGCTGCTGCTGGTGCCGGTGGTGACCGGCATCATGCTGGTGTTTCACGGTCCCATCACCGCCGCCCTGCTCGCCACTCTGGGCGGGCCGCGAGCCGATCTGCCCAAGATGCTGCCCGGCGCGGAGACGGTGACCGCGACGTCCCGGGCGCCGCTGTCGCAGCTGCTGGCGCGGGCCGACGCGGCCCTGCCCGGGGCGCACCTGGTCTCGGTGAAGTTTCCGCAACGTGCCGATGAACCGGCGGTGGTGCGCCAACGCTTCGCCGCCAACAGCCACCCCAACGGGCGCAGCTTCGTCGCCATCCATCCCCGCAGCGGCGCCGTGCTTAAGGTGCACGACTGGCGCACGGCGGGGCTGGGCGTGCGCGCCTCGGATTACAAATATCCGCTGCACATCGGCACCGCCTTCGGCCTGCCGGGACGCCTGCTGGTGCTGGCCATCGGCCTGCTGCCGGCGCTGCTGCTGGGCACCGGCGGCTATGTCTGGTGGCGCCGGCGGCGCGCCCCGGCGGCGCGCTTTCAAGCGCAATATCAATCGCAATCGTAAATAGAGGATCGACCATGGAAAACACACTCCCGGCCGCGCCGGGTACGCTCGACGGTCGCCTGGCGCAGCTGGCGCAATGGCTGGAGGTGGGGGGACCGGTGGTGGCGATCCTGCTGGCCATGTCGGTGCTGGCCCTGGCCATCGTGCTGCTGAAGCTGTATCAGTTCCACGCCGTGCGCATCGGCGAGCGCCGCCTGCCGCGCCAGGTGTTGGCGCTGTACCGCGGCGGCCGCGCGCAGGAGGCCCTGCGCCTGGCCGATAATTCGCCCAACCCGGTGGCGCAACTGCTGGCCCTGACCCTGCGCGGCCGGCAGCGCGAGCTGGACGAGGCGCGTGTGCGCGAGGAGGTCTACCGCGTCGGCGCCGCTTGTCTGGAACGGCTGCGCGCCTACCAGCGCCCGCTGGAGGTGATCGCCAGCCTGGCACCGCTGCTCGGCCTGCTGGGCACGGTGATGGGCATGATCAAGGCCTTCCAGCAGTTGCAGAACGCCGGTGCGCGCATCGATCCGGCCATGCTGTCGGGCGGCATCTGGGAGGCCCTGCTCACCACCGCCGTGGGCCTGGGAGTGGCCATCCCGGTGGTGGCGCTGGCCAGTTTCTTCGAGCGCCGGGTGGAGCGCCTGGCCCATGACATGAACGACGCCGTGACCCAGATGTTCACCGTTGATCTGGGTCGGGATGCTGCAATCGCCGCTATCCAGGCGTCCGCCGATGCCGGCCATGACCGCGCCGTCGCCGTTTCTCACTAGACCGGCCCGGCGCCGGCCGCTGGTCAGCCTGACGCCGCTGATCGACGTGGTGTTCATCCTGCTGGTGTTCTTCATGCTGGCCTCGAGCTTTCTCGACTGGCGCATGCTGGAGGTGAATGTCCCGGCGCCCGGCGCCGCCGTAGCTGATGCCGAGCGTCCGCTGCGGCTGGCGCTGCGCCCTGACGGCTGGTATCTGGACGGCGCCGCTGTCAGCCGCGCGGACATGCAGCGCCGCGTGGCCGAACACCTGGCGCAGCGGCCCGAATCGGCCGTCCTGGTGCAGCCCGGCGCCGGCGTGCCGCTGCAGGCCGCCGTCGATGCGCTGGAGCAATTACAGGCGGCGGGCGCCCGCCGCGTCGCCCTGATCCCGGAGGCGCCGTGAAACATCCCATGTTCACCCCGCCGGCCCGCGCCGGACAGGATGACGACGAGCGCATCCTGCCGCTGATCAACGTGGTGTTCCTGCTGTTGATCTTCTTCATGATCGTCGGCAGTTTCACCGAGGTGACCCCCTTCGAGGTCGAGCCGCCCGCCGCCAGCGCCGGCGGCCCGGCCGACGAGGAGGCGCCGCTGCTGCACATCGGCGCTGACGGCCAGTTGGCACTGGGGCAGGAGACGGTCTCCCTGGCGGGCTTGGGCGCGCGGCTCAGCGCCGACGGCGCGGCGCCGGCCAGCTTGCGCATCAAGGCCGACAGTCGCGCCGAGGCCACCCGGCTGGTGGCGGTAATGGAAGCGCTGCGCCGGGTAGGGGTGGAGACGATCCAGCTGCTCACCCTGGAGCGCGACTGATGGAACCGGGGCGACGCCACTGGCTCGCCGCGCTGGGCCTGGCCCTCACGGCCCATGCGGGGCTGACGCTGCTGCTCCAGGCGCCGCCCGAGCGCGGCAGCCGCGCCGCCGGTGCCGGCGGGCTCGAGATCGCCTTGGCGCCGGTGGCGGCCGAGGCAGCGCCCGAGACCGACGTGCAGGCCGAGTCCCAAGCCGAACCCGACGCTCAAGCGGCGCCCGAAGCGCAGGCCGACCGTAAACCCCCGGCGCAGCCCGAACCGACCGAAGCCCCTGTCGCCGAGACTGAACCGCAGATCGAACCGGAACCACAGAACGTGCCCGAGCCGCTGGCCGAGCCAGAGCCGCTGGTCGAGCCCCTGGTCGAACCCGAGCCGCGGCCCGCAGCCGAGCCGGCCACCCCCGCCGCCGAGGTCACATCCGCGCCGGCACCGTCCAAGACCCCAGCGGCAGCGCGCGATCCCCAGCCGGCGCCGGCGACAGAACCCTCGAAAACGGCGCAGGCCGCGGCGCCGCAACAACAGGGCGGCGGCGCCGTCGGCCTGGAGGCGGACTACTTCGCGCGCCTGCAGGCCTGGCTGGAACGGCATCGCCAGTATCCGCGCCGGGCGCAGCTGCGCCGTCAGGAAGGCACGGCGCTGCTGTATTTCGTCATCGAGCGCGACGGCACGGTGATCGATGCGCGCATCCAGCGCAGCAGCGGCCACCGCCTGCTGGACCGCGAGGTCAGGGAGATGCTGGAACGCGCCCGGCCTTTACCACCGCTGCCGGCAGAGCTGGCGCAGGCGCAGCTGGAGGTGGTGGTGCCGGTGCGCTTCGCGCTGCGCTGAGCGGCGAACCAACCGCCTGGAACCGGGATACCCGGCCGGTGCCGCGGCCAAGTTCGCCTATTCGGTGATGCAGCGCGATGCCGTCGGCACGCAATCACCGGCGAACGCCACGGCTTTATAGCGCCACGTCCGCCAGGTTGCCCTTGCGCTCCAACCAGGCGCGGCGGTCGGCGGCACGCTTCTTGGCCAGTAGCATGTCCATGATCTGGTAGGTGTCGTCGCCGCTGTCGAGGGTGAGCTGCACCAGCCGGCGGGTGTCGGGATCGATGGTGGTCTCGCGCAGCTGCAGGGGGTTCATCTCGCCCAGGCCCTTGAAGCGCTGCACATTGACCTTGCCCTTGAGCTTCTCGGCGGCGATGCGGTCCAGCACGCCCTCACGCTCGGCCTCGTCCAGGGCATAGAAGACCTGTTTGCCCACGTCGATGCGAAACAGGGGCGGCATGGCCACGTGAACATGACCGGCCTCCACCAGCGGGCGGAAGTGGCGCAGGAACAGGGCGCACAACAGGGTGGCGATGTGGGCGCCGTCGGAGTCGGCATCGGCCAGGATACAGACCTTGCCATAGCGCAAGCCCTTGAGCTCGTCGGAGCCGGGCTCGACACCGATGGCCACTGAGATATCGTGCACCTCCTGCGAGCCCAGCACCTCGGCCGGGTCCACCTCCCAGGTGTTCAGGATCTTGCCGCGCAGCGGCATGATGGCCTGGAATTCGCGATCGCGCGCCTGCTTGGCCGACCCCCCGGCCGAGTCCCCTTCCACCAGAAACAATTCGGCGCGGCCGGGATCCTGGGAGGAACAATCCGCCAGCTTACCCGGCAGGGCCGGACCTGAGGTGACCTTCTTGCGCACCACCTTCTTGCCGGCGCGCAGGCGCGATTGGGCGCTGCTGATGGCCAGCACGGCGATCTGCTCGCCGGCATCGGTGTGCTGGTTGAGCCACAGACTGAAGGCGTCCTTGACCACGCCGGAGACGAACGGGGCGCATTCGCGCGAGGACAGGCGCTCCTTGGTCTGGCCGCTGAACTGGGGGTCCTCCAGCTTCACCGACAGCACGTAGGCGCATTTGTCCCAGACATCGTCCGGGGTGAGCTTGACGCCGCGCGGCAACAGATTACGGAATTCGCAGAACTCGCGGATGGCGTCGGTAAGGCCGGTGCGCAAGCCGTTGACATGGGTGCCGCCCTGGGCGGTGGGGATGAGATTGACATAGCTCTCGGTGATCAGCTCGCCGCCCTCGGGCAGCCACACCACGGCCCAGTCGGCCGCCTCGTGAGCGCCGGCCATGCTGCCGGTAAACAATTCCTCCGGCAGTAAGGGGACCCCCTCCAGGGCGCCGCTCAGGTAATCACTCAGGCCGTCCTCGTAATGCCATTCCTCATGTTCATCCGCCTGCTCGTCGAAAAAGCTGACCTGCAGGCCGGGGCACAGCACCGCCTTGGCGCGCAGCACGTGTTTGAGCTTGGCGACCGAAAACTTGGCCGAATCGAAAAACTGGGGATCGGGCCAAAAGCGCAGCCGGGTGCCGGTGTTTTGCTTGCCCACCTTAGCCACCGCCTCCAGATCCGAGACCTTCTGGCCGTTGGCGAAGGCGATATTGTGCTCCTGGCCGCCGCGTTTGACCCAGACCTCCAGATGTTTGGACAGGGCGTTGACCACCGACACCCCGACCCCGTGCAGACCGCCGGAAAAACGATAACTCTTGTTGGAAAACTTGCCGCCGGCGTGCAGCTTGGTGAGGATCACCTCGATGCCGGGCACGCCCTCTTTGGGGTGGATATCCACCGGCATACCGCGGCCGTCGTCCTCCACTTCGAGAGAACCGTCTTTATACAAGGTGATGGAGACGTATTTGGCATGGCCGGCGACCGCCTCGTCCACCGAGTTGTCGATCACTTCCTGGGCCAAGTGGTTGGGACGGGTGGTGTCGGTATACATCCCCGGGCGTTTGCGCACCGGCTCGAGACCGCTGAGGACTTCTATGGCGGAGGCATCGTACTGATTACTCATACAAAATCTTAAATTCCCTGTTAATTCAATGCGCGGAAACTGTATCATGTGGACCCTGGAAACGCACCATGCCCAGATGATAATAGTGTCAATGGCGGGGGCGCAGCGCGCGCCCTTCGATATGAACCCGAATAGTATTGTTGCGCGTTGCGCACCCTACGCCGATTAAACCCCTATGCCTAGAAAGACGACAAAAAAACAACCCGACTTTGAAACCGCCCTGGCCGAACTGGAAGGCCTGGTCGAGACCCTGGAACAGGGCGACATCAGCCTGGAGGAATCGCTCAAACTGTTCGAGCGCGGCGTCACCCTGACGCGCAGCTGCCAGCAGGCCCTGCAGCAGGCCGAACAGAAGGTACAAATCCTGATGGACAAAGACGGCGTGCCCGAGGCCTTCGACAGCGATGAATGAGCATACGCTAGGGGAATTGCTCGCCGCCCACCAGGCGCGCACCGAACAGGCCCTCGAGCGCTGGCTGCCACAGGCGGATATCGCGCCGCAGCGGCTGCACCAGGCCATGCGCTATGCCGTGCTTGACGGCGGCAAGCGGGTGCGGCCGTTTCTGGTCTACAGCGCCGGCCAGGCCCTGGACGTGCCCGCGGCGCAACTGGACGCCCCCGCCTGCGCGGTGGAACTGATCCACGCCTATTCTCTGATCCACGACGACCTGCCGGCCATGGACGACGACGCGCTGCGGCGCGGCAAGCCCACCTGTCACCGCGCCTTCGACGAGGCCACCGCCATCCTCGCCGGCGATGCCATCCAGGCCCTGGCGTTTCACGTGCTGGCTCATGACGAGGCACTTCACGTGGACGCGCAACGGCGCCTGCAAATGATCGACCGACTGGCCCTGGCCTCGGGTTCGCGCGGCATGGCCGGCGGCCAGGCCATCGACCTGGAAGCGGTAGGCAAACACCTCGACCTGCCGGCGCTGGAGCTGATGCACATCCACAAGACCGGCGCCCTAATCCGCGCCAGCGTCATGCTCGGCGCCCTGAGCAGCGCCGCGGTCAGCGAGGCGCAGCTGAAACAGCTGGACCACTACGCCAAGTGCATCGGTCTGGCCTTCCAGATCCAGGACGACATCCTTGACGTGGAGGGCGATACCACCACCTTGGGCAAGACCCGGGGCGCCGATCTGGCCCTGGACAAACCCACCTATCCCGCCCTGCTGGGCCTGGACGGCGCCAAGCAGCGCGCCGCGGAGTTGTATCACGAGGCCCTGACCAGTCTGGCGGAATTCGGCCCGGCGGCCGAGCCGCTGCGCTGGATGGCGCGCTACATCATCTCGCGCAGCAGTTAACCCGGATGGTGTTGGGCTTGCGCCCAGCCCGCCCGGGGCTCATAATTCACCGTTTTCCCGCGCGCACCTATATAGAACATGACCACCCCAAGCTATACCCTGCTGGAAAGTATCGCCGCCCCGGACGACCTGCGCCGCCTGCCGCAGGACGAGCTGGCGACGCTGGCGGACGAGCTGCGCCGCTTCCTGATCCAGTCGGTCAGCCACACTGGCGGTCACCTGTCGGCCGGGCTGGGCACCATCGAGCTGACCATCGCTCTGCACTATGTCTTCAATACGCCCGAGGACCGGCTGGTGTGGGACGTGGGCCACCAGAGCTATCCGCACAAGATCCTCACCGGCCGCCGCGAGCGCATGCCGACGCTGCGCCAGAAGGGCGGCCTGGCGGGGTTTCCTAAGCGCGAGGAAAGCCCCTACGACACCTTCGGTGTAGGCCACTCCAGCACCTCCGTCAGCGCCGCCCTGGGCATGGCGCTGGCGGCCCAGGAACAACACAGCGCGCGCAAGGTGGTGGCCGTCATCGGCGATGGCGCCCTGACCGCCGGCATGGCCTTCGAGGCCCTCAATCACGCCGGCGACGTGGACGCCAATCTGCTGGTCATCCTCAACGACAACGAGATGTCCATCTCGCCCAACGTCGGCGGCATGTCCAACTACCTGGCGCGGGTGCTGTCGGGCAAGTTTTATTCGTCCGTGCGCGAAAACAGTAAGAAGGTACTGGGCAAGATGCCCTCGGTGTGGGAGCTGGCCAAACGTGCCGAGGAACACATGAAGGGCATGGTGGTGCCCGGCACCCTGTTCGAAGAACTGGGCTTTAACTACATCGGCCCCATCGACGGCCACGACCTGCCCACCCTCATCGGCACCCTAAAGAACATGCGCAAGATCGAGGGGCCGCAATTTCTCCACATCGTCACCAAGAAGGGCAAGGGCTTCAAACCGGCGGAGCAGAATCCCTGCAGCTATCACGGGGTGGGCAAGTTCGATCCGGACAACGGCGAACCGCTGGCCAAGGGTTCGGCCGTCACCTACACCCAGGTGTTCGGTCAGTGGCTGTGCGACATGGCACAGGCCGATGAGCGCCTCATCGGCATCACCCCGGCCATGCGCGAAGGCTCCGGCCTGGTGGAGTTTTCGCAACAATTTCCCAAGCGCTACATCGATGTGGGCATCGCCGAACAGCACGCCGTCACCTTGGCGGCGGGCCTAGCCTGCGAGGGCATGAAGCCGGTGGTGGCCATCTATTCCACCTTTCTGCAACGCGCCTATGACCAGCTGATCCACGATGTGGCGCTGCAAAATCTGCCGGTGCTGTTCGCCATCGACCGTGCCGGCCTGGTGGGCCCCGACGGCCCCACCCATGCCGGCAGCTTCGATCTGAGTTATCTCAGCTGCATCCCCAACCTGACCATCATGGCGCCGGCGGACGAAAATGAGTGTCGCCAGATGCTCTATACCGGCTTCCACCTGGACGGTCCGGCGGCGGTGCGCTATCCGCGCGGCAGCGGCCCCGGCGTGACAGTGGAAAAAGAGATGACCGCCCTGCCTCTGGGCCGCGCCGAGCTGCGCCGCCAGGGTAAACGGGTGGCCCTGCTGGCCTTCGGCAGCATGGTCGAGATTGCCGCAACCGCGGGCGAGCAACTGGACGCCACCGTGGTCAATATGCGCTTCGTCAAACCGCTGGACGAGCCCTTGGTACTGAAGCTCGCTGCCAGCCACGAACTGCTGTTGACCATCGAGGAAAACGCCGTCATCGGCGGCGCCGGCGGCCTGGTGGCCCGGTTGCTCGACGGCCAGGCGCAACGCCCGGCGCTGATCCGCATGGGACTGCCCGACTATTTCGTCCAGCACGGCGACCGCCAATCCTTACTAAACGAGTCAGGATTGACGATTCAGGGTATAATAGACCGGGTCAATCGCTATCTGGCGGGCAACCAATCCCCGCCCACGGTGGTCCAAGCGAATTCCTTTTAGTATTTTTTTGGTGTACCCAGCATTATGTCCGCACGCTATACCCTCAAGATTGTGACTGATTTTGCCGCGGCCCATTCCCTGCGCCAATATCCCGGCGACTGCGCCAATCTGCATGGCCACAATTGGCAGGTGGAGGCGGAGGTCACGGCCACGGCGCTTAACGAGGTGGGCATGGGCATGGATTTCAAACAGATCCGCCAGGCCACCAAGGCGATCTGCGAGCGGCTGGATCATACCTATCTCAATGAACTCAGCCCCTTCGACGAGATCAACCCGACGGCGGAAAACATCGCCGCCTATATCTATCACCAGCTGGCCGAGCGCCTCAACGGCGACTCCGCGCGCGTCAGCGCCATCACCATCTGGGAAACCGAACGGGCCTGTGTCCGTTATACCGAGGAGTGATCCTAAAAATAGCCGTTGACCGCTTCGCTGGAAATTGAACCTTATGAATTTATTTTACTTATTGATGAAATTTGAGATCGCCCTACTACTGACGCCGCTATGGAGCGCATTGCACCGCGAAAAACGCACACTCCACCCCATTCAACCGCTATTTCTAGGATAAACCTATGGCCGCTATCGACGACGTACAAAGCAGCGCCGACACCCGCCGCATTCCCATCAACAAGGTGGGCATCAAGGACATCCGCCACCCGGTGCGGGTCAAGGACCGCAGCGAAGGCGAGCAGCACACCATCGCCAATTTCAACATGTATGTGAACCTGCCCCACAACTTCAAGGGCACCCACATGTCGCGCTTCGTGGAGATCCTCAACAACTACGAACGCGAACTATCGGTGGAATCCTTCGAGCACATGCTGCAGGAAATGGTGACACGCCTGGACGCCGAGGCCGGCCATATAGAAATGTCGTTTTCCTATTTCGTCGACAAGCCGGCGCCCGTTTCCGGCGTGAAGAGCCTGATGGATTACGACGTCACCCTGATCGGCGAGATCCGCGACGCGACCCCGCGCGTCGACATCAAGGTGGTGGTACCGGTGACCAGCCTGTGCCCCTGCTCCAAGCAGATCTCGGAACGCGGCGCCCATAACCAGCGCTCCCATGTGACGGTCTCGGTGCGCACCCGCGATTTCGTCTGGATCGAGGACATCATCGACCTGGTCGAGGGCCAGGCCTCCTGTGAACTCTACGGCCTGCTCAAGCGCCCCGACGAGAAATACGTCACCGAGCGCGCCTATGATAATCCCAAGTTCGTCGAGGACATGGTGCGCGACGTGGCCGCCAGCCTCAATGCCGACGACCGCATCGTCGCCTACACCGTGGAATCGGAAAACTTCGAATCCATCCACAATCACTCGGCCTATGCCCTGATCGAACAGGACAAGACTGCGACGCTGCTCTAAACACTTGTGGTGCCCTCGGCTTACCGGTAGAGTTGTCAGCCCGGGGGTAATCGAACACTAACGGTCAGTATGCCCCCGCCACCATCTCGAAGACAGCGGAGGCGAAGCGGCGAAACCCACCATGGGCGGTTTGCTGAACAGATTCACCAGCCGGATGGTATTGGGTGAATTGCTCATACACGGCCTGTTGGGGTCCGTGGTCTTCGTCCTTATCCTGCCGGCCCTGGCGCAGCACTTCCAACAACAATTCCTGGATCGCAGCATGACCAGCGCGCTGCAGCTGGCCGCCACCTTGGAACATTACCCACGACCGCCGCAAGATCTCGCCGACATCCGCGCGGGCAAGCTCAATCTGATTCATCTGAATATTCAGGACGGTTCCATCACCGCCATCGAGACCGATGCTGCCTTCGGCGACCAGGACGATCACACCTATCATATCGCCGTGCCGCTCAAGATCAGCGGCCAAAACTACATCCTTCAGCTTGGCTATGACGAACGCGACACCCTGGGCCTCATCGGCCAGGCGCAACGCTACGGTCTCTACATCGTCCTGGGCTATATCTGTTTGGCGGTGTTGATGGCCGCCATCATGGGGCCGCAATTGACCCGTCCCTTGATCCGCCTGCGTGAGGCGGCGCGCGATATCGCCGCCGGTAAACATTCACGTCGCCTGGAACTGCATAGCGGCATTCGCGAGCTCCGTCAACTGGCCCATGATCTGGAATCCATGCGTGCCGAACTGGTGAATCAAAGCGAGGCCTTGGCCACCCGCGAGGCACGCCTGAGCACCATCATGGCCAATGTCGCCGACGCCTTGATCACGGTGGACAAGAACGGCAACGTTCTGTCATTCAATCTGGCCGCCGAGCGCAGCTTCGCTTACAACGCCAGCGAGGTGGTGGGCCAAGATATCCACCTGTTGTTCAGCAATTCATTTACCGACATCTTCGCCGGCGGCGACAACGATACGCCGCTCGATATCGAGCAAGCCGCCCCCTACGAAACCCTGGGCAAACGCAAGACCGGGGAACGCTTTTATGTCGAGGCCTCGATCAATGAAATCTGCCAGCTGGACAGCTCGATCTTTATCATCGTTTGCCGCGACATCAGTGAACGCAAACAGGCCGAGGCCGAGATCAAGTCCCTGCAGGAGGATCTGGAGCGGCGCGTCATCAAGCGTACCCGCGAGCTGGCCGAGGCCAACAAGGAGTTGCGCCACCAGGCCCTGCACGATTCCCTTACCAGCCTACCCAATCGCCTGTTGCTGCATGACCGCTTGCACCAGGCCATTCGCGGCGCCAAACGCGAGGGCCGCTCCATCGCCCTGATGATCAGCGACCTGGACCGGTTTAAGGAAATCAACGACACCCTGGGCCACCACTTCGGCGATCTGTTGCTGCAACAAGTGGCCGTGCGCCTGCGCGGCGTATTGCGTGACTCGGACACCGTGGCGCGCCTGGGCGGCGACGAATTCGCCATCCTACTGCCCGATATCGAAGCCCCGGAGCAGGTCACCCAGGCCGCCAGCAAGATCGCCGCCGCCATCGATCTGCCCTTCATCTTTGAAGACCAGAACATACATATCGGCATCAGCATGGGCATCTCCCTGTTCCCGCAGAACAGCGAAGACGCCAGCACCCTGATGCGCCAGGCCGACGTGGCCATGTACGTGGCCAAGCGCTCCAATATCGATTTCGCCCTTTACCGACCGGATCTGGATGAGCACAGCCTGAGCCGTCTCTCCATGGCGGGCGAGTTGCGCCGCGGCCTGCAGCAAGAGGAGTTTGTGCTGCACTACCAACCCACCATCGATCTGCGCAGCGACCAGGTCATCGGCGTCGAGGCCCTGGCACGCTGGCAGCACCCGGACAAAGGCCTGATCCAGCCGGACGACTTCATCCTGCTGGCGGAACAGACCGGGCACATCCGTGAATTGACTGCCTATGTGCTGCGCGAGGCGCTGCGGCAAGCGCAGCTATGGAACAGCGCCGGCCTCAGATTGCGCATTTCCGTCAACCTGTCGGCCCGCAGTCTGCACGACACCGAGCTCTGCCAACATATCGGCGAACTGCTGCAGCACTGGCAGCTTGAGGCCGAACAACTGCAGCTGGAAATCACCGAACGCGCCTTGATGTACGATCCCATGCAGGCCATGCAGACCCTGTCACAACTGCATGACATGGGCGTGAAACTCTCCATCGACGATTTCGGCACCGGCTATTCCTCCATGGCGTATCTGAAACAGCTGCCGGTAAACGAGATCAAGGTCGATCAGTCCTTCGTCCAGGCCATGCTGGAACACAACGAGGACAAGGTGATTGTGCGCTCCACCATCGACCTGGCCCACAATATGGGCCATCAGGTCATCGCCGAAGGGGTGGACAATGAAGCGACCCTGGAGCTGCTCAGGGAAATGGGCTGCGACCTGGCGCAGGGCTTTCACATCCATCCCCCGGCGCGCGCGACGGACTTACGCCAATGGCTGCTGCACACCGGTTGGCGCAACGAGGCCGGCCTCAGCTCAGAGCAGCAGCCAGGCGCATAGCTGTAGACAGGCCAAGGCCATCAGGCCGGCCAGGATGTCATCAAGCATAATACCCAAGCCGCCAGCCACGCCCTTGTCAATGGCGCTGATGGGCCAGGGTTTGAGAATGTCGAACAGGCGAAACAGGACGAAGCCCGCCAGCCACCACGGCCAGCCGGCCGGCGCCGCGATCATGGTGATCAGATAGCCCACGATTTCGTCCCAGACAATACCGGGATGGTCATGGACGCCGAGGTCCCGCGCCGCCACGTCGCACAGCCAAATACCCAGCAGCAGTAACGCCAACACCAGGCTCAGATAGACCGCCATCGACACGCCCTGCAGCAACACATACAGCGGCACGGCCACCAAGGTCCCCCAGGTTCCCGGCGCCTTGGGGATCACCCCGCTGCCGAACCCGAAGGCCAACAGATGAACGGGGTTGGCCAGATTCAGACCCGGAATACGCTTAGTCAAAATGCCGATATCCCTTAAAACTGTCAGTCTCGACCTTCTCACCGTTGTACAACACCCGAAGGCCGCTGTGCGTTTCGATGCGGCCGATGCAGCGACAGGGACAATCAACCGAGCGCAGCCGCGCCTCGAGCAAGGCGCCGCGTTCGGGCGGGACGGTGAAACACAACTCGTAATCGTCACCGGCGCACAACGGCAGGGACCAGCCCTGCTGCCCGAGCCCGATAATTTCCGGCGCCACGGGCAATTGCTCCAGATGAATCTCGGCGCCGACGCCACTGGCGTCGAGGATATGGCCCAGATCGGCCAGCAGGCCGTCGGAGATATCGATGGCGGCGCTGGCCACCCCGCCCAAGGCTCGGCCCAGCGCCAGTCGCGGGCTGGGACGCTGCAGGCGTTGGAGGAAATAGTCGCGTCGCGCCGGCGGCAAATCCAGTTGAATCTGTCGCAACGCCAGTTGCAAGCCCAGGCCGGCATCGCCCAGCTGGCCGCTGACATAGATCAGATCACCCGCTTGAGCACCGCTGCGTTTCAAGGCCTGGCCCTGCGGCACCAGCCCGTTGATCTGGACCGTCACCGTCAGCGGACCGCGGGTGGTATCACCGCCGATCAAGACCACGCCGTACTCATCGGCCAATGATTTCAGGCCGCGACTGAATGCATCCAGCCATGCCTCGTCCAGCTGCGGCAAGGTGAGTCCCAACAACATCCAGTTGGCATGCGCGCCCATGGCCGCCATATCGCTCAGATTCACGGCCAGGGCCTTGTAGGCGATATCATCCGCGCGACTGTCTGCCGGGAAATGGACCCCGGCCACCAGGGTATCCAAGGCCATCACCAGGGAGTGATCCGGCGCCACACTCACCACGGCGGCATCGTCACCGATGCCCAGCTCCACATCGTCGTGAGCCGGGGCGCGATAAAAATAGCGCGCGATGAGTTCGAATTCAGAGAGTGCCATAGTGGAGTCCCAAGTGGAGTCCTATTAGGTGACCGGATATGTCCCCCACCCTTTTATACCCTTCCAGAACAAACGCCCCGTGGGTGCTCCCGGAGCACGCACGGGGCATAAAGGGGAGAGGGACAAGCTGTCGCTGCGCGACATTTGCTTCTAGCTGCGGCGACGCTGGACTTCCGGCTGGCGCAGCTGCTGGGCGACCTTGTCGAGCACACCGTTGACATAGCGATGGCCCTGCTCGGCGCCGAAGGTCTTCACCGCTTCCAGGGCCTCATTGATGACAACGCGATAGGGCACATCGGGCTTGTACATCAGCTCATAGGTACCCAGGCGCAGCACGGCGCGCTCCACCGGGTCCACCTCGGAGATATCGCGATCGAGATAGGGCTGGATGCTTGCATCCAGTTTTTCCAGCTCGCGGGTCACGCCGGACAGCAGCTCCTTGAACATCGCCACATCGACCTTGGTCATGTTGCGTTCGAGCATGAACTGCTGATAGATGTCTTCCACGTCATGGGCGGTGATCTGCCACTGATACAGTGCCTGGACGGCACAGCGACGTGCCATGGTACGCGCGTGACTCAAAAATATTCTCCTTAAAAAAGCCTAGAGCTGATCAACGCCCTTGAGCACATTGATCATTTCGATGGCCGACATGGCCGCTTCCACACCCTTGTTGCCGGCCTTGGTGCCTGAGCGCTCGACCGCCTGTTCAATGGTGTCCACGGTCAGCACACCGAAGGCCACGGGCACATCGTGTTGCAGGGATACCGTCGCCAAGCCTTTGGAGCATTCGCCGGCGACGTATTCGAAATGGGGCGTGCCGCCGCGGATTACGGCGCCGACCGCGATGATGGCATCGTGTTTTTTCTTGGCCGCCACGCGCTGCACCACCAAGGGCAACTCGTAGGCACCGGGGACCTGAATGATATCGATATCCTTGGCCTTGGCGCCGTGGCGCAGCAGACAATCCAACGCGCCGTTGACCAGTTGATCCACCACGAAGCTGTTGAAGCGCCCGGCGACGATGGCCACGCGGGCGCCGGCCGCATTGAAATCACCCTCGATTCTATTCACATCTTTCATTTTGAATCCTTAGTTCTTACTAATCCGGCATTGTAGCCTTCCTAGACGTATTCCACTACTTGCAGGCCGAAACCGGACAGGCCGTGCAATTTACGCGGCGCCCCCATGACGCGCATTTTGCGCACCCCCAGGTCGGACAGGATCTGGGCGCCGAGGCCGTAGTCGCGCAGGTCGGTGGCATCCGGCGGCCGGGGCAGATTCACACCACGGTCCTGCAACTGATAATCGCGGATGCGCTTGACCAGCGCCTCCGGCTCGTCCTTGTGCTGCAGCAACACCACCACACCGGCCGCCTCGGCCTGCATGCGCTGCATAGCCACCCGCAGGGGCAGGCCGGTGTCGCCGCGCTGCAGCGCCAGCAGATCGGTCAAGGTATCGGCCAGGTGGACGCGCACCAAGAGCGCCTGTTCAGGATCGATCTCACCCTTTTGCAGCACCAAGTGCAACCCTTGACCGAGGTAATCCTGGTAGGCCATTAGGCGGAACTCGCCGTATTCGGTGGGCAGGCGGCACTCGGCCACCCGCTCCACAGTCGTTTCGTGCTGCAGGCGATAGCTGATCAGGTCGGCCACGGTGCCGATCTTCAGGCCGTGTTGTTGGGCGAAAACCTCCAGTTGCGGCCGGCGCGCCATGCTGCCGTCCTCGTTGAGGATCTCGACAATGACGCTGGCCGGTTCGAAGTCCGCCAGCCGCGCCAGATCGCAGCCCGCCTCGGTATGGCCGGCGCGCGACAACACCCCGCCCGGCTGGGCCATGAGCGGAAAGATATGACCGGGCTGGACGATGTCCGCGGCGCCGGCCCCCTCGGCCACCGCCGCCTGCACGGTGCGGGCGCGGTCGGCCGCCGAGATGCCGGTGGTCACCCCTTCCGCCGCCTCGATGGAAACGGTGAAATTGGTGGCATGCTTGGCATTGGTGTCAGCCACCATGAGCGGCAGGCGCAGCTGTTGGCAACGTTCGCGCGTCAGGGTCAGGCAGATCAGGCCGCGGGCGTAGCGGGCCATGAAGTTGATATCCTCGGCACGCACGCACTGGGCCGCCATGATCAGATCGCCTTCGTTCTCGCGATCTTCATCATCCATCAACACCACCATCTCGCCCTGGCGGATAGCCGCAATGACTTCTTCAGCGCTATTTAAGGCCATGGCTGCATGCTCACGACTTGATAAAACCATGCTGCATCAGGGTCTCCAATGTCAGACCGGCGGCGCCACGGGCAGCGGCCTGTTCGCCCAATAACAAACGTTCCAGATAGCGCGCGATGATGTCCACTTCGATATTGACCCGGCGGCCGGCCTGATAGCGGCCAATGGTGGTCACCGCCGCGGTGTGGGGGATAATGTTGATCTCGAACACGGCGCCCTCAACGCGGTTGACGGTCAGGCTCACGCCGTCAATACAGACCGAGCCCTTGACCGCAATGTACTTGGCCAGCACGTCCGGCACCCGCACTTGAAAACACAGCGACTCGCCCAGCGGTTGGCGCGATTCGATCACGCCGACGCCATCCACGTGACCGCTGACCAGATGGCCGCCGAGCCGGGCCGAGACCTGCAGAGCCTTTTCCAGGTTGACCTTGCGGCCGGGCATATATTCGCCCAGGGTGGTCTTGTCCAAGGTCTCGGCCGAGACGTCCACGCTGAAGCCGTGGCGATCAAAATCGACCACGGTCAGGCACACGCCGTCGATGGCGATGCTGTCGCCCAGTTTCACATCCGCCATGTCGAGGCCGCCGGCATTGATGCGTAGACGGCTGTCGTCGGCGCGCTTTTCCAGCACGGCAATGTCGCCCGAGGCTTCTATAATTCCTGTAAACATCGAACTCCCGTTTGCTGTCAGGCCGGCCGGTAGGTCAGGCGCAGATCCTCGCCCACCTGTTTTAATTCGGTCATGCGCAAGCCGATGCGCTGCTGCATGGTGTCGATGCCGGGCAGATGCAGCAGGGCGCGACCGGCATGGCCCATCAAGTGGGGCGCCAGATAGACGATCAGCTCGTCGATCAAACCCGCCAGGACAAAGGCGCCGCTGAGGGTGGGCCCGGCTTCGACCAGCACCTCATTGTACTCAAGATCGGCCAGGGCGTTCAGCAGGGCGTGCAGGTCTATCCGGCCGTCACCGCCTGCCACGTCCAGCACGCGCAGTCCCGCCTGTTGCAGCGCATCGCGTTTGCGTTCGTCCCGACTCAGCGTCGCCACCCAGGTACTGCCGGGCGATGCCGACATGGCCGCGCTGGGCGGCATGCGCAGGGTGCTGTCCAGCACAACCCGATCCGGCCCGCGCGCCTCAAAATCGACCCGTGCGTTCATGCGCGGATCGTCGGCCAGCACGGTCTCGATGCCGGTGACGATCACTGAGCTGCGCGCCCGCAGTGTTTGCACATCGGCACGCGCCGCTGCCGAGGTGATCCACTTGCTCTCGCCACTGGCCATGGCGGTGCGCCCATCCAGGCTCATGGCGAGTTTGCAGCGCACATAGGGACGCGCGCGGCGATGCCGCGCGACAAAGCCGGGATTGAGCGCCTCGGCCTGGGGCTGCATCAGGCCCGTGGCTGCGTCGATCCCGGCCGCCTGCAGGCGTGCCATGCCCTGCCCCGCGACCCGGGCATGCGGGTCCTCCATGGCCGCCACCACGCGTGCCACGCCGGCCTCGATCAAGGCATCGGCGCAGGGCGGGGTGCGGCCGTGATGATTGCAGGGCTCTAAGGTTACATAGACGGTGGCGCCCTGAGCCTGCTCACCCGCCTCGCGCAGGGCGTGGATTTCGGCGTGGGGTTCACCGGCGCGCCGATGCCAGCCTTGGCCGACAATGCGCCCGTCACGCACCACCACGCAGCCGACGCGCGGATTCGGGTCGGTGGTATACAGGCCGCGCTCTGCCAAACGCAGCGCCAGGGCCATGTAGCGATGGTCGTCGACGGAAAACATCACAGAGATTATAGAGGCCAAGATGGGCTGACTTGCGCAGCAGCCTCAGTTGCCCTTTTTCTTGTCGTTACCGGGCAACAGAGAGATTTGCTGCGCCTTGACCTCGGCGGGCGGTTCGTTTTCATAGCGTTCGATCACTTCACGAAAGGCGCTGACGTCCTCGAAACTGCGGTATACCGAGGCGAAACGCACATAGGCCACGCCGTCCAGCTCGCGCAAGGCCTCCATCACCCATTCGCCCAGTTGGCGCGAGGGCAGTTCGCGATCGCCGCTGGCGCGCAGCTGGTGTTTGATACGGCTGACGGCGGCCTCGACCTTTTCCGTGTCCACCGGCCGTTTTTCCAGTGCCCGTTGCATGCCGCGGCGCAGCTTGTCTTCATCGAAGGCCTCGCGTACCCCGTCCTGTTTGACGATGCGCGGCAAGGCCAGTTCGGCGATCTCGAAGGTGGTAAAGCGCTCGGCGCAGCTCAGGCACTCGCGCCGGCGGCGCACGCTGTCACCGTCATTGGCGAGACGTGAGTCGATCACCTTGGTCTCGTCGGCGCCGCAGAATGGGCAACGCATTAGGTCTATCTCGCTGGTTTGACTGTGCTCAGCTTATGTCAGTCGCCATACACAGGCAAGCGCTTGCACAGCTTGCTGACCTTCTCTTTGATGCCGTCGATGGTGGCCTGGTCGCCGCGTGCATCGATAATGTCGCAGATCCAACCGGCCAGTTCGCGACATTCGGTTGCGCCGAAATCGCGACTGGTGACCGCCGGGGTGCCGATGCGGATACCCGAGGTCACGAAAGGTGACTGGGGATCGTTGGGCACGGCGTTTTTGTTGACGGTGATGTGGGCGGCGCCGAGCCAGGCGTCCACGTCCTTGCCGGTCAGTTCCTGCTTGATGAAACTGACCAGAAACAGGTGATCGTCGGTGCCGCCCGAAACCACGTCGAAACCGCGCTCGATGAACACCTCGGCCATGACCTGGGCGTTCTTCACCACCTGCTGCTGATAGGCCTTGAACTCGGGGGCAAGCGCCTCCTTGAAGGCCACCGCCTTGGCGGCGATGACGTGCATCAGCGGCCCGCCCTGGATGCCGGGGAAGACGACGGAATTCAGCTTCTTCTCGATCTCGGGATTGGACTTGGCCAGGATGATGCCGCCGCGCGGACCGCGCAGGGTCTTGTGAGTGGTGGAGGTGGTGACATCGGCGATGTTCACCGGGCTGGGATAGACCCCGGCGGCGATCAGACCGGCGACGTGCGCCATGTCCACCATCAGATAGGCGCCGATGCTGTCGGCGATATCGCGGAAACGCTGCCAGTCCACCACGCGCGAATAGGCGCTGAAACCGGCGATGACCATCTTGGGCTTGTGCTCCTGGGCCAGACGCTCCACCTCATCGTAGTCGATTTCGCCGGTCTCTTCGTTAAGGCCGTATTGCACGGCGTGGTAGATCTTGCCGGAAAAGTTGACCTTGGAACCGTGGGTGAGATGACCGCCATGGGCCAGGCTCATGCCCAGCACCGTGTCGCCCGGCTGGAGCAGGGCCATGAACACCGCGGCATTGGCCTGGGAACCGGAATGGGGCTGAACATTGGCGTAATCGGCGCCAAACAGCTCCTTGACCCGGTCGATGGCCAACTGCTCGGCGATGTCCACATATTCACAGCCGCCGTAATAGCGCTTGGCCGGATAACCCTCGGCGTATTTGTTGGTCAGCACCGAACCCTGAGCCTCCATCACGCGCGGACTGGTGTAATTCTCGGAAGCGATGAGCTCGATGTGTGCCTCTTGGCGCTGGCGCTCGTGCTCCATCGCCGACCACAGTTCCTCGTCGTACCCCTTGATGGTCATATCCTTGTTAAACATAACGTTAGATTTCTCCGGCTTGCTGAAAATTCAAATCTGGAAGGGGCCTAAGGATACCTGATTCCGCACCTTTCTGCATTGCCCTGCCATTCCGGCGGCGCCAAGGGAGCGGTGCGCAGCCCGGCAAAAGACCATTCAAACCGTACCGATAAAACCCCTGTCCCACGTGATTGATTCTTAATCCACAAGCAAATCGTGATATACTCCTGAGCGTAGGCAATTTGGGTATTGCAAAAGATCTGCACAACTCCAACACTAAACAAGGCAGGAAGCCAACCGTACAATTCGGATCAAGTGACCGCGCTACGGGTAGAGAAGTCGGTTGCAGATCTAGATCATGGGGCATAAGAAGTTGGCTGTTTCCACAACTCATCCACAAACGAGAACATACGGACGCATTCTGGCACTGCTGGAGAACCTCAAATCCACATCCGCCGGTTCGGCGTTGTATCGGCACATCGAAAATTCCTTTGTTGAGCTGGAAGCCTCACAGCAACAATCCGAAAAGCTATATCTCAATCTGCTCGAGAGTCTGCTGGAAAACCTGGCCGTTCATTTTCCCGCCGGTACGGAACAATGGATGCAGATCCGCATCATGCAGAAGACCCTGCAGGACTCCATGACCTCGTCCGAGCTGCACAAGCTGCAGCTTGATATCCAACAACTCATCAGCCAGGCCCGCAAAGACGGTTCGCTGGGACAAAAAAGCATGCAGGAAACCATCGACGCGCTGCTCAATGATCTCCACGGCACCCCGCGCGAAGCCGACACGGCGCAATTGCAAAACGAAGCCGCGGCCACACCGCACACGGATCAATTCGACCTCGAGCAGCCGGCAGCCCATCAGAGCGGTAGCGCCATATCACCCGATGCGCCGTACTGCAACCTGGACAAGACGCGTCACAACATTCATCACATTCAAGCGAGTCTGTCGCACCAGATCAACAATGCTAAAGAATTCAACTCCGCCCTGGCCAAGCTGTTGCACAGTTCGTTTGCGGCGATTCGCAATCTCGACCAGTCCGCCGATCTCGGCCTGATCAAAAACAACTTTCTCAAACGTTATGCCCGGCTGATCAAGATGCAACAGGATCTGGCGACCAAGTTCGAGACCATCGACGAGGGCCTCAACGACATCGAATCCAGCAGCCAAAACCTGGATGAAGAATTGTCCCGGGTGCACCGCCTCAGCTTGACCGACGATTTGACCCAGCTGCCGAACCGGCGCGCCTTTTTGATGCGTCTGGACGATGAAGTCTCCCGCGCCTTGAGGTTCGATTACCCCTTGACCATGGCGCTTGTGGATATCGACAATTTCAAGCCCATCAACGACACCTTCGGTCATGCCGCCGGCGATGTCATTCTGCGCCACTTCGCCCAGAACATGAACGTGGTGTTCCGCTATCACGACATGGCCTCGCGCTACGGCGGCGAAGAATTCGCCGTGTTGTTTCCCAACACCGATACCCACGGTGCCATGAGCGCTTTGAGCAAACTGCAATACAAACTCAAGGCCGACCCCTACATCCTGTACAAGAACGACGAGATCCCGGTGCCCACCTTCTCGGCGGGCGTCGCCCTCTACAATCCGGGCGAGGACGCCGACGAATTGATCAAACGCGCCGACGTAGCCATGTATAAAGCCAAGAGTTCGGGACGCGATCTGCTCAAGGTCGACCCGCTGGGTATCGCCCCGGAATCGTCGAGCCGCGACAACAACAGTGACAGCGGCGCTGAACACGCCGACGCATCGGCTTAAACACACCGACGCCGCCGATCCCTCTCCTGGCTGGCTCCAAGACGCCAGTGATTGAGGTGAAGGACATGCCGGGCGCACACAAAAAAGGCCGCTGAGTCTGGCGGCCTTTCATCACCCGACAGCTATTACTCAGCGCTTCTTGTGTGGCCGCGCGTGGTGCAACACCACCTTGTCGCCGTTGGCCGGCCCGTCGGCGCCGTCGAAGGTGACCCCTTGCATGGCGGAGGCCAGCTCACCGGGGTCGTGCCGACCGTCCAGTTTGATCATCAGCCGCACCTCGTTGGGCGAATCGGCATACATGATGGCGTCGTCGTGGGTGATCACCCCCTCTTTGCACAGTTCGAACAAGGCCTGGTCGAAGGTCTTCATGCCCTGCTGACTGGATTTCTTCATTACATCGCGCAGCAAATGGGTCTCGCCGCGCAGGATCAGATCGGAGACCAGCGGAGTGTTGAGCATCACTTCGACGGCAACGCGGCGGCGCTGACCGCGCGAGCACGGGATCAAACGCTGGGCCACCACGGCGCTCAAGTGCATGGACAGATCCATCAGCAGCTGTGAACGGCGCTCGTCGGGAAAGAAATTGATAATCCGGTCCAGGGCCTGATAGGCATTGGTGGCATGCAGGGTGGACAGCACCAAGTGGCCGGTCTCGGCGAAGGCGATGGCGTGTTCCATGGTCTCGCGCGAACGAATCTCGCCGATCATGATCACGTCCGGGGCCTGGCGCAGGGTGTTCTTCAGCGCCGCCTCGTAAGAATGGGTATCGATGCCCACCTCGCGCTGGGTGACGATGCAGCCGCGATGGATGTGGACGTATTCCACCGGGTCCTCAACGCTGACGATATGGCCGTGGCTGTATTGGTTGCGGTGGCCGATCATGGCGGCCAGAGTGGATGACTTACCCGAGCCGGTGGCGCCCACCAGCAGCACCAGGCCGCGCCTGCCCATGGCCAGGTCTTTCAATTGCATCGGTAACTGCAACTCCTCAAAGGTCGGGATCTGCATCTTGATGCGTCGAATGACCATGCCGACCTCGTTCTGCTGGCGGAAGATATTGACGCGGAACCGCCCCAGGGCGGGCTTGTGCAGGGCGAAGTTGGCCTCGAGATGCTCTTCGAAGCTGTGCGCCTGCTCCGGCGTCATCACAGCGTAGACCAGCGCCTTGGCCTGATCGATATTCAACGGGCGGTCGGCCAGCGGTACCACCGAACCATTGATCTTGAGACTGGGGGGCAGGCCGGCGGTGATAAATAGATCCGATGCCTCCTGTTCCGCCATGGCTCTCAGCAACACGTCGATATCGGCGAATTCCTGGGCTTGTTTTTGTTTAATCGGCACCATTTCCCTCTTCGGAGGCTTATCGTGATTCGCTGAACCGGGTAAGTACGAAATCGGCAGTAGACCCGGAAAATATTAGCTGATTATAGCCAAACTGATCAGACAAACAGCGAATTGATGTGCGGTGGGCACCGCCATGCCGACCAATAATGACAAACTTGCCACCCCGATCAGACACTTAGACAAATTTCACAGCGGCGCCGACGGCCCAGCGACGGCGCGCGGAGAGTGCTTAGTCGCCGGCCAGATAATTCATGGCGTTGACCAGCAGGGTACGGCGCGCATCGCTCCAGTATTCGTAGTTATCCGCCACACTGGCGCTGCCGTCCAGTAATACCGGCGTGCCGTTGGCGGCGTTGAATTCCACCAGGGCGGGCTGGGAGGCATTGCACATGTTGCCGCTGAAGCTGGCCAACTGGCGCGGATTGGTGGGATCGTTAACATCGAAACTGATGGCCAACTCGTCCATGGTGACCGCATTGCTGGTTTCCAGGTCGATCACGGCGGCCGTGTTCAAGTCGGTGAACACGGCATGATCGGGGTCCAGGGCGATAATCTGGGTTGGGAAACAACCGCTGTCAGGCGTGACGCCCAGGCCGTAGCGTCCCGCATTGGCCAGCGCGGTGGCCAGGGCGTTGCCTGTGCCGCCCAGCCCCAGCACGCCGACATTGGCGGCCACGGCGGCATCGAACAGCTGCAGCATGATCTCTGCGGAGAAGATATCGCTGCCCAGCAGCACAGCCTTGTTGGCGCCGAAATCAGTGACGCCGGCCGGGGTGAGCCAAGCCGAAGTAGCGATCTGGTTATCACCCGCCGTGCCCTCACGGAACATCACGTCCACCACACCGCGGCGCGCGTCGAGCCAGGCGATGTGGTCGGCGCTCAGGGCCGGCTGGGTCTGCGCGGTGGCGTGATCGGTCATCTGAATCTGCTGGGCCGTTGACAGACGGTAGGCACGCACGTCGTTGTCGCCCATACGGCCATCCTGCCAGACGATCAGATCGCCGTGAATTCGCGCGCTGGTCTGGTCACCAGCCGCCACGGCGACCGCGATCTCGCTGGCGCTGGGGAGGTGATAGGCATAGATGTCATAGTCGCTGCCGTTGCGGTAGTCCTGCCACACCACATAGTCGCCGGCAACCTGCGGCCGCAGTTGCTGGTTGGCGGCACTGCTCACAACGATCTCCTGAGCACTGCTCAGATCATAGGCATAGATATCATCGCTGCCATTGCGATTGTCCACCCAAACCAGGTAGTGGCCGGACACCTGGGGATTGTATTGACTGCCGGCGGCGCTGAGCATGGTCGTCTGGGCGCTGGAAATGCGGTAGTAATGGATATCACTGAGCCCGCCCTGGTAGGACTGCCAAACGATGTAGTCGCCATCGATGTGCGGATTCCACTGCTTGTCGGCAGCGGTTGAGATGGCCAGCTCTTCACCGGTGGAAATGCGGTAGGCATAGATGTCGGCCTCACCGTTACGGCTGTCCTGCCATACCACGTAGTCACCGTCGATTTGGGGAAAGCGTTGGTTTTGCAGCGCCGTGGTGATGGCGAAGCCGGTGCCCGTCAACAGCCGGTAACCATAGATATCGACGTTGCCGTTGCGGCTGTCCTCCCACACCACGTAATCGCCCGCGATCTTGGGGGAACGCTGCGCTCCCGCCGCGGTGCTGACGGCAAACTCGGCGCCAGTGGAAATCTGATAGCCATAGATGTCCGGGTTGCCGTTGCGGTTGTCGGTCCAGACGATGTAGTCCCCCGCCATGTCGATGTCGGCGGCGGCCAAGCTGTTGTCGAACGGAACATTGGTGACGTCGAAATTGCGGCCGCCGAGCACATTCGCCAGTTCGGGCGAGGCGCCATCCCCCACCACCATCACCTTGACCGGATCGGGCAGCGGCGCAGTGTCATCGGGACCGATAGCGGTAGCCCCGAAGGGCAGGGCGCGGAAACTGTTGGAATCGTCCTCGCAGCCTGTCAGCATCACTGCCGACACGGCCAGTACGATACCGCCGAAGCGACCGATTTTAGCGCCACCAATCACACATACATCCTCATTACCGATCTGTATCGGCCTATGCCTCGGAATCTTATCACAGCCCCGTGCAATTCCCGGAGGCGGCGCTTTTGTGTTAGAAAATGAATCCTATGACGCCACTTTCCGATCCCGGCCGCTGGCCCGACCTCTATGGCGACGCACTTTATCGCCATGCCTATTTCCGCCTGCGCGATGAAATGTTGGCCGAAGAACTGGTCCAAGAAACCTTTCTCGCCGCGCTCAAAGCGCGGCAACGCTTCGCCGGTAATTCATCGGAGAAGACCTGGCTGATCGGCATCCTGAAACACAAGATTATCGACCACCTGCGCAAGGCCATGCGCGAACAGCCACAAAACGAGGTCGCCCGGCAATTGGACGACATACAACTTGAATCATTTGACGGTAAAGGACACTGGAAGTTCGATGTCAAGCGCTGGAGCGACCCCGACGCG
Source organism: Candidatus Tenderia electrophaga (assembly GCA_001447805.1). Lineage (NCBI taxonomy): Bacteria > Pseudomonadati > Pseudomonadota > Gammaproteobacteria > Tenderiales (SeqCode) > Tenderiaceae (SeqCode) > Tenderia (SeqCode) > Tenderia electrophaga (SeqCode). The sequence continues at coordinate 243,390 of CP013099.1, read as the reverse complement.
GCACTGGAACAAGAGCGCTTCTGGCGCGCCCTGGAGGCCTGCGTCGCGCGTCTGCCGGGGCGCATGGCGAGCTTGTTCATACTGCGCGAGATCGACGGTCTGGATAGCGACAGCATTTGCAAGGAACTGGCGCTTTCCTCGACTAACAATCTATGGACGCTGCTTTCCAGGATGCGTATGCGCCTCCGGCAATGCCTGAGCCTGACCTGGTTCGGCGACACACAAGACGGGTGAACACATGATGATGAGCTGCCAACAGGCGTCTGATATGGCGTCACAACGACTGGACCGGGCGCTGGCTCTGCACCAACGCCTGAGTCTGAAGATGCATCTTCTGATGTGCAAATATTGCCGCAACTACGCCGGCCAATTGGCCTTTTTGCATCGTGCCTCGCCTCAACTGCAGGCCTATATCGAAAGCCGCGACGACGTCAGCCTGACGGCGGAGCAAAAACAAAGGCTGCGCCAAGCGCTGCAACAGCGTCACTAAGCCCGGCTTAATCGATGCGCGGTCGTGGTCTACACTTGAAAAAGAGGGGAACATAACCAACGCGAGGCGACGTGACGATTCAGCGGACTCAATTTCTGCGCCTGTTCATCACACCCCTGTTGCTGGTGTGCGCTGCCGTCCACGCGGCCAGCGGCACCCCCCCTTCCGGCTACGCCTACGCCCCCAATATTCAGGACGGCTCCATCTCCCTGTTTAAAATCGACGCCGGCGGCAAGCTTGAGGCGCTCAACATCCTGGCCAGCGGCAGCGCACCGCGCGACGCGGCCGCCGCCGGCCAAACGCTGTACGTGGTTGATATCTGGGCCGACACGCTGACCGCGTTTACGCTCAACAGCGGTGCCGCACGCCTGCACCAGCTCGGCGCGCCGCTGGCCACCGGCAAAAGTCCGGAAACCGTCGCCATCGACCCCCTGGGTCGCTTTGTCTTTGTCGGCAACGGCAACAGCGACAGCATTCAAGTGTTTCGTATCGAGAACCCACAGGGTGAACTGTCCCCCATCGGGCATTTCGCCAGCGGCGCTTACCCCACCGACATCGCCATTGATCCCTGCGGACGCTGGCTCTATGTCACCCACTACGCCGACCACAGCGTCGGCAGCTATGCCATTGATCCACACAGCGGCAGGTTGCAGGTACAGGGCCAGGTGGCCGCCGGCAACAGCCCGGCCGCGGCGGTGGTAGCACCCTCGGGCGATTTTCTCTACGTGGCCGACGGCCTCGGCAGCACTCTGTCCATCTACCGCATAGACGGCCAACGCGGCACACTCAAATTCCGGCGTCGCATCGCGGCCCCCACCTATCCCTATGCCCTCATGATCGACTGGGAAGGCCGCTATCTCTACACCGCCAATTTCGGCTCCAACGATGTCACCACCTACGCCCTGCAAGCCGATGGAATACCGCTCAAAATCGGCAGCGTCGCCGCCGGCATCGGCCCCTTTTCCATCACACTGGATGGCAGCGGCCGCCATGCCTATGTCGCCAACGTACGCAGCAGCAGCATCAACGTCTACAGCGTCGAGCCCGAAAAGGGTTTGCTTACGCCTTTGCAGACGCTCCAAGCTGAACCCGGCACCGCCACCCTTGAACTCAGCCAGGCACAGCGGCACGCCTGTGCCGAGTAGGCCCGCTTCAGGCCCGCTTGCGCGCCAGCGTCACTCCATCGCCGATCGGCACCAGGCTGATATCGACGCGTGTGTCTTGGTAAACAAACTCATTGAAGTCGCGGATGGCACGGGTGTCATCTTGATTGTTTTCGGGATCTGCGACGCTGCCGCCCCACAGCACATTGTCCACGGCGATCAAGCCGCCGGGGCGCATCAATTCGAGGCACCGCTCGTAGTAATTGCGCTGATTCTGTTTATCTGCATCGATGAAGGCGAAGTCGAAATGTGCACCCTGTCGGTCTGCGATCAGCGTATCCAGGGTTTCCAGCGCGGGCGCCAGACGTAACTCGATCTTGTCGGCCACGCCGGCCTGCTGCCAATAGCGTTTGGCAATGTCGGTCCATTCTTTACTGACGTCACAGGCGATCAGGCGGCCGTCGTCCGGCAATGCCTGAGCCAAGGTCAATGCGCTGTAGCCGGTAAAGGTGCCGACTTCGATAACGCGCCGGGCACCGATCAGTTTCACCAGCAGGGCCATGAACTGGGCCTGATCGGCCGAGACCTGCATCCTGGCCATTTCCAGTTGATCGGTCTCCGCCCGCAGCGCGGCCTGCACCGGCGTGTCGCGCAACGAGACGGCGAGCAGGTAATCGTAAAGCCGTTCGTTCAATTCCAGGGTGCGTTTGCCCATACCGTTTGCTCCTTGTGATTGTCGTGCCAATGATACCCTCAACCTTAGCCGGGAACCGCCGGCGTCTCAAAGACCGCAGCCCTTTTGTGAACTCTCCGAGCGGCTATACTTTCCAAATGCCCACGCCACCTCGGATGCGAACAGCCGAAAAAAATAAATGAATTCCGACAACCAAACCGCAGTTGCCCGTCGCGGCACCAGTCTGCGGCTGCGTCTGCTGTTGCTGGTGTTTTTCGCCATTCTGCCCGCCGTCGGCCTGATCGTCTGGACCGTCTATGAGGAGCGTGAGGACCACATGCTGGAGGCCGAACGCCAAGGCGCACGCGTCGCCGAACGGGTGGCGGCCGAGTACGGCCAGATCGTCGATTTCACTCACGAGACCCTGCTGCGCCTGACCAGGGAGCCCATCATCCACCCGCTCAGCGATCCGCAGGCCTGCGGCCGGCGCCTGGCCGACGTGCGCGCGCTCAACCCCGCCTTCGGCCTGATCGGCGTGATCAATCGCGACGGCCACACGGTCTGCGCCGCCGAGCCGCGCGCCGTCGGCGTCGATCTCAGTGACCGCGGCTATTTTCGTGAGGCCATGGAGGGGCGCCGCTTCGTCACCAGCGGTTTCCTGGTCGGCCGCACCACGGGCATGAACATCATGGTGCTGGCCGAGCCGGTGCTGGAGGCGGATGGTAGCGCCAGCGCCGTCATTTTCATGTCCCTGGACATGGACTGGATCGGGCATCAGATGGAAAAGATGGTGCTGCCGCCGGACAGCAACATCGCCCTGCTCGATGGCAGCGGCACCCTCATGGCCATCGACCCGTCCGAGCCCGAGCGCGTCGGCAACAAAATCCCGGAACTGGAGACCTTCCTCGCCCACCGTGACAGCGGCCGGGTACCGCCGGTGCGCATGGTCGGCGTCGACGAGGTCAGCCGGGTCTACGTCAGCCGCACCCTGCCGCGCGCTCCGCCGGGCAGCGCCTTCGCCCGTGCCGGCATCCCCACCGCCGGCATCATCGCCGAGGCCGATGAGGCATTGCGCCGCAACCTGCTCACTCTGGGAGGCGCGGCAATGCTCGCCTTCGCCGCCGCCTGGTGGTTCGCCGACCTGCTGGTGGTGCGACCCACCCGGCGCCTGATCGCCGCCGCCGAGGCGCTGGGCAGCGGCGACATGGCAGCGCGCAGCGAACTGAAACACGGCGGCGACGAACTCGGCCGGCTGGCCCTGCATTTCGACAGCATGGCGGCCCGGCTGCAGCGGCTGACCCGGGCGCTGCGCACCCTCAGCGCCAGCAACCGCGGCCTGCTGCATGCCCAGGAAGAAAACGCCCTGCTGCGGGAGACCTGCCGCGTCGCGGTCCAGGAAGGTGGGTATCGGGTGGCCTGGGTGGGCTATCTCGACCCGGCGGACCGCAGCGTCACCACCATGGCCGTGGCCGGCCCCAGCGCCGAACTCAACCGCTGGATCGAGACCCATGCCGGCCGCGACGCCGAGGGTCCGGCGGCCCTGGCCATGCGCAGCGGCCGGCCCCAGGTCATGCAGCAGGCGGCGCCGGCGGTGGCGACACCGCTGGCGGTCTGCGCCCTGCCGCTCACAGTTCACGGCGAGGTGATGGGGGCGCTGAAACTCTACGCCGAGGACCGCGCCGCCTTCGACGCCGCCGAACTCGAACTGCTGGAGGAGATGGCCGCCGACCTGGCCTTCGGCATCCAGACCCTGCGCGACCGTCTGGAACACGCCCGGGCCGAGGAAAAGATCCGCCGCATGGCCTACGTCGACAGCCTCACCGGCCTGCCCAACCGCACCCGGCTGGAGGAAACGTACCACACGGCGCTGGCGGCAGCGCGACAACGCGGCGCGGCGCTGGCCCTGATCGTCATCAGTCTGGAGCGCTTCACCCGCGTCCAGCTGGCCATCGGCTTCAACGAGGGTGACGCACTGCTCGTGGCAGTGACAAACCGTCTGCGCCAGGCAGTCGACCCGGCCTGGTGCGTGGCGCGCCTGGTCAGCGACCGCTTCGCGGTGCTGGTGCCGGACGCCGACCCGGTGGCGGCCATCGCCGCGGCGCGCCGGCTCGCCGCCGAGTTCGACGCCCCGTTCGCGGTGGCCGGGATTGCCGTCGACCTCAACGCCAACCTGGGCATCGCCCTCTATCCCGAGCATGGCGACGACCCCGGCCTGCTGATCCGCCGCGCCGACATCGCCAGCATGCACGCGCGCACCAGCGGCCTGGGCATTCAGCTCTACCACCAGGGGATCGAGCAGGAGAGCCCGGAACGGCTGCAGCTGATGGTCGATCTGCGCCGCGCCATCGACGCCGGCGAACTGACGGTGCACTACCAGGGCAAGGTCGGCGTGCGTGACGGCGTGATCACCGGCGCCGAGGCCCTGGTACGCTGGCATCATCCGCTCAGGGGCGACACCCCGCCCGGGATATTCATCCCGGATGCCGAGCAGACCGGCCTGATAAAGCCGCTGACCTACTGGATGCTGGAGACGGTGGTGCGGAAATTGGACGACTGGCAGCCTCACGGCGTCGCGGTACCGGTGGCAGTCAACCTGTCGGCGCGCAATTTCCGCGATCCCGACCTGCTGGACTGGTTGCGCCGCCTGCTGGAGCACTGGCAGGTACCGCCGCGACTGCTGCAGATCGAAATCACCGAAAGCGTACTGATGGAGGACGTGCACGTGGCGCAGCGGGTATTGGGCGAGATGCGTGCCCTGGGGCTGCGCATCTTCATCGACGATTTCGGCACCGGCTATTCCTCGCTGCGCTATCTCGCCTCACTGCCGGTGGATGCGGTCAAGATCGACCGTTCCTTCATCGTCGAGATGGAACAGCGCCCCGACATGCACGCGCTGGTGACGGCGATAGTGGACATGAGTCACAAGCTGGGACTGAAGGTGATCGCCGAAGGAGTGGACAACGAGGCCCAACAGTCCATGTTGCACGCCATGGACTGCGACGAGATCCAGGGCTTCCTGCACTGCCGGCCGCAGCCGGCCGCCTCCTTCCTCAAATGGGCGGCACAGCGCGCTCAGGCCGATTCCACCGCGTCCAGATAGGCACGGTGATAACGACTGGCGTAGCGACTCTTAAAACCGGTGTCGGCACCGGGTTCAAGGACCTGGTAATCAATGCTGATACGATCGGCGGCGAAGGGGCGGAACAGATTATCGGCGAAAGCGACGTGATCGGGATGATGGCGGTACTTGTCGATCACCGCCTGGCTGACGAAGCGCACCAGAAAGCAATAGCGGTAGTCGGCGCCCTCCTTCACGGCCTCACCGGTCATCACCTCGCGCACGCCGGGGATACGGCTCAGCACGCGCCGGCCCTCGGCCATCATGGCCTCGGCGTCCTCCGGCGTCATGCCCTCGATGTTGTAGATGATCAAGTGCTCCACCGGCAGCCAGGGCCGGCATTGTGCCAGCACCTCGGCGGCACGTCCGGCGCTGCCCCAGGCGCGCAGACAGCGCTCCACCTCGCTGCCCACCGCCTCTTTGACGCCCTGCTTGAGGGCGGTGAAGCTGGCGTTGCGCTGTCGCTTCATCTGTTCGCGCATGGATTGGGCGGCCAGATCGGACAGGGCGGTGTAATAGTTAATCTTGGCTACGCCGTAGGCGCTGAGGCGCCGGAACTGATCCTCGCTCAGACCGCTGCCGCCGTGAATCACCAGCGGCAGGTTGACCGCCTGGTGGATCTGTTTGAGGCGCTGAAAATCGAGCTTGGCGCGCCCTTTGAACCGACCCTGCACGGTACCGATGGAAACGGCGAGAAAATCGACGCCGGTACGCTCCACATAGGCCTTGGCCTCGGCCGGCACGGTATAAGCGGCCTCACCCGGGTGTTGCTCGGCGCCTTCGCCTTCCACGCCGGCCACATAACCCAGCTCACCCACCACCGGCACGCCGCAACTGTGGGCCATTTCCACCACCTCGGCGGTGGCGTGGATATTGTCCGGCAGGGATTGATTGGAGGCGTCGAGCATGACACCGTTGCAGCCGAGATTGATGGCGCGCATCGCCGCTTCGCGACTGGCGCCGTGGTCGAGCTGGATCGCCACCGGTACCGAGGCGCGCCGCGCGGCGGCCTCCACCGCGGGCAGCATGAGTTCGAAATCATAATGGGCAAAGTGGGGTTCGGCGATACTCAGAATCACCGGTGCGCGGCAACGTTCGGCGGCGCCGATGACCGCTTCGAGAAAATCGAGACTGACCAAATCGAAGGCGCCCACCGCATAACTGTTGTCGTAGGCATGGTGGAGCATGTCGCGCATGTTGACGATTGGCATTGCCGTCCTCCTACTTCACGAACATATCTGTGCGTTTTGAGTAACGCCCCTACGCGTCCTTGTCGTCCTCGTGCAGCTGCCGTTCCAGCGCCATCGCCATTAACTGCAAGACGCGGCCGCGATATTTTGAAGCGGCGTAGTGATAATAATTCAGCTTGCACGGCACCGGCGTATGCAAACTGTCACGCCCTTGATCTTCGAATTCCACCCATGCCAATAGCGGCAGGTCGTTCTGCTGTCCGTTGACGCAGGCCCACTCGCTGCGCTCCAAAATCATCGCTATACCCGGGAGTTCATCGAACTCCAAGCGCAGGGGCGTGGCAAAACGCAATTTTGCCCGCCGCCACAGATTATACAGGTTCGCCTCGATGACATCGCCACGTTGTTCATAGACCGGGACATCATCGACCCTGCTCACCGGCATGTCCTAGGGCCTGTTCACACTATTTGAACCACGGCGCCGGAGGCCCATTTACCGCGAGACAAGGCGCACCGAGCGCAGTGTACTTATTGTACATAAGCGAGGTGCAACGCCGTATTGCGGTAAATGGGCCCCGTCCCTCCGGGTTGCCGCCCCAAAAGGCGCCATGCGGCGTTACTCGTCGTTCATTTGGAATCACCAAACTTCTCTCCTCGCGCCTTGCCTGGCGCCTTTTGGGGCGGCAACGCCGCGGCTCAAATAGTGTGAACAGGCCCTAACTGGTGAGACTGGCAAACAAGGTCGGTAATTTCTCCGGCAGTCGCTGTACGTGATCGATAACGGTGTAGTTGTTGGCGCCGAAGATACGCTTCACGTAGCTGTCGGCGTTGGGATCGAGTGTCAGGCAATAGCTCATAACGCCCTTGCTGTAAAGCTCGTCCACCGCCTTCTTGGTGTCCATACGCAGATGCTGCGGATCGCGCTCGTCCACATCGGCGGGCTCGCCGTCACTCACCACCAATAGTAGTTTTTTGCGCTCCGGCTGCTTGAGCAAATACTGCCCGGCATGGCGCATGGCCGCGCCCATGCGGGTGGACAGGCCGCCTTGCATGCCCGCCAGACGCGACTTCACATTATCGTCCAATTTTTGGTTGAAATCCTTGAAGCGATAGTACTGCACATCGTGGCGGCCGTCGGAGGCGAAGCCGTGAATGGCGAAGGGGTCACCGATACCGTTGATGGCGGTCGCCACCAGGGCACAGGCCTCGCGCGTCAGTTCCAGGATGGTCTTGTCGCTGCCCTCCACCTTTTCATTGGTGGACTCGGACAGGTCGAGCAGAATCACCACCGCCAGGTCGCGGTTCTGGATCACATTGCGCATGGTGATGCGCGGATTGGGCTGGTCCCCCATGCGGATGGCGATCATGGCGTCGATGGCGGCATTGATGTCGATCTCGTCGCCGTCCTCCATATTACGCACTCGCTGCACGCCTTCCGGCTGCAGCATGTCGATGATCTGCTTGATGCGATAGGCAACCGGCTTGTATTCCACCAGGATATCCTCGATCACCTCCGGATCGCCCTTGGGCTGACGCCGCTCGTAGACCGCCGCCCAATCGGGCCGATGCAGTTGCACCTGGTAATCCCATTCGTGATAGTGAAACGGATCGCTGACCGGCTCCTTGCCTTCCATCTGGTTATAGCTGACACCCTCGTCTTCGTAGGGAAACAGCTCGCTGTCCAGCACCCACACCTCCTGGGCGTCGTCGCCGGCCAGTTCGGTATCCACCTCGTTGACCATCTCCATGACATTGACATACTTGCGCACCTGGCGCTGGCTGGCGGCGACATATTCTTCGCTGTCCTGCCAGGCGAACTCGTCGAAGTCCCAGATCAGGCGGTTGTCATCGCGGTAGGGGATGCGCATCGATTCCAGGATGCGCAGGCTGGGCAGTTGCTTGCGTGCCGTTAGGATATTGTGCAGCTCCAAGCCGATATGCCAGGAAAACTGGGGATCGTCCTTATTGGCCTCGATATTGGTGTGAAATTTTTCCGCCAGGGCGTTGAAATCGGCATCGTCTGATTTGACCTTGGCATCCAGCAACATCAACGCCATGTGTTCAAGCATAGGGATGGTGGCATGCTGGGCGGGCTCCGGATAGTCCATAGCCAACAGCGAACCCCACAGCTTTCTCAAGCCGGGAAAATCCTGGACGGCGCAGTACTCGACGCGCGCGTCCTCGGCCAGGCCGATGAAAAACATTTGTGCCGGACTCAGCTGTTCGGCCGACAAAGGCGCGGGGGTATAGAGCAAATGCGCCCCCATGTGCACGGCGGTGGCGCGATACAGCTCGGTACCGGAAACCTCACCGATGCCGTCCACGGCGTCGGGCAGGTGCATCACCCGCGCCTCGAGGTAGGGGCGAAAACCTTCGTGATCGGCGGCCGTGGGACGGATGAAAAAGTCACGCCCCCACAGAGCGCGTAGATAAAAATTGATCTTACGCTGGTTGTCGATAAACAGGGTGCCGCGGCGTTCTTTCTGCAGCATGGCCTGGCTGTCCTCGGTCTTGAGGCCGAAATACGCCACCTGCCCCTGCAGGTCGCGGGCATACGCCTGCGCCCCCCACAGGGCCCAGCGCTTGAGACCGCTGAGCGTGAGCTTGCCGAGGAGTTCATCCAACACATCCAACATGGGCCGCAGGCCGCGCGGCGATTTAGCCGAGAGCTGATGGATCAGGCCCAGATAGCCGCGCAGCAGCTCCGGATCACCCAAGCGCCGCGCCACGGTGGGCAGGGTGGCGAACATCATGGCAATGACTCCGCCGGAGGTCATGGATGAAAGCTTCATCGCGGCGCTGATGCAGTCGCGGATGATGTCCTCGCCGCACTCCTTGACCACTGCCGGCATTTCTTCCAGATACGAAGCGACCAGATGCGGACCGCGGCCCAGACTGGCCAGGCCCTTGGCCCCTTCCATATAATCGTTCAGGCCCTGCGGCGACATGCAGCGCGCCGCCTCATGGAAGGTGGAATCGAGCGTGTCCTTTAATTCGGGCGCGGCCTTTTCCAGTTGTTCGCGGTAATCATCCAGGTTGATGCTCATGATGACATGCCTCGTGTTTAGATGCCCTAAATCCTTATGCCCGTTGGGTGCCCTTCTACAAAGCGGAACTTGGAGCGCAGTCCCGGTTTACTCCTCTGCCCCCGCATTCCCCTTTGAAAAACACAGGAGGGGTTGAAGGGGGATTATCTTATTCGAAGAACGTCGATACCGCCGCATCCAAGGTCTCACGCATATCCGGATCATCGGTCAGCGGCCGTACTAGGGCTACGCGGCAGGCTACGTCCGGCTTGACGCCTTTGTTGATCAGCTGACCGGCATAGACCAGCAGGCGGGTGGAAATGCCTTCATCCAGGCCGTGCCCCTTGAGATTGCGGGCGCGATGGGCGATCTGCACCAGCTTGTCGGCGACGTCCTTGTCGATACCGGCCTCGGCGGCGACGATGTCGGCCTCGATCTCCGTCGAGGGATAGTCGAAGTCCAGGGCCCCGAAACGCTGCTTGGTGGATTGCTTCAGGTCCTTCATCAGGCTCTGATAACCGGGATTGTAGGAGATCACCAATTGGAAATCCGCATGCGCCTTGACCAACTCGCCCTTCTTGTCCAGCGGTAGTTCGCGGCGGTGGTCGGTGAGCGGATGGATGACTACGGTGGTGTCCTGGCGCGCCTCCACCACCTCATCGAGATAGCAGATGGCGCCGATGCGCGCCGCCAGGGTCAAGGGGCCGTCCTGCCACTTCGTGCCGTCCTTGTCGAGCAGGAAGCGGCCCACCAGGTCGGAGGCGGTCATGTCCTCGTTACAGGCCACAGTGATCAAGGGCTTGCCCAGCTTCCAGGCCATGTATTCGACGAAGCGCGACTTACCGCAGCCTGTCGGACCCTTCAGCATCATGGGCATGCGCGCCTCATAGGCGGCCTCGTAGGTCTCGACCTCGTCGGCCACGGGGCAGTAGTAGGGTTCTTCCGCAACCAGATATTGTTTGGCGATATCGGCACCTTTCAATTCAGCGACTTGGCTCATGGTTTTATCCTCTCGATGTACCCTCACACTTACTAAAGCACCTGAGGTTCAGATGCTTTAGTAAGTGGCCCGGCAAGCCGGGCCACCCCTTATTACCAACGCTTAGGCAGGTGTTCCACGAAAAATAACCATGGAGGCACCTTGCGACTGGGCGAAGTTGTCATAGCCGATCAGACGCACATGGTTGTCGGGATGCGCCTTATGAGCGGCTTCCGCTTCCTGCAGGATGCGATCCACGTCGGTCTCACCGAACATGGGCAGCTTCCACATGTACCAGTAGGAACCGCTGGAGTTCTGCGGCTCGGTGTGTTCGATGGCCGGGTTCCAGCCACGGTCGACGATGTACTGCACCTGGGCGCGGATCTGCTCATCACTCATGGCCGGCAGGTAGGAGAAGGTCTCGAACTTGCGGCTTGAGGCATCGCTCAGGCTTGATTTGTAGTCTTGCATTTCACTCATTGTCTTTTCCTCAAATTAAAAGGTTGGAACTCGATTCTGGGTGTAGGTTGGGTTAGGCGACGCCGTAACCCAACACGGAGGGTTACTTCACCTCGGCATGTTGGGGTGCGCGAAAGACGCTTACCCCAACCTACATTTACGCCTCGGCGCGCTACTTATGAGCAACGTCCAATTTGTCCACGGTATCGAATTCGAACTTGATTTCCTTCCAGGTTTCCATGGCCATCTTGAGCTCGGGGCTGTGCTTGGCAGCCGCGGTCAGGATCTCCTTACCTTCCTTCTCCAGCTCACGACCTTCGTTGCGTGCCTGGACACAGGCCTCGACGGCAACACGGTTGGCCGCGGCACCCGCAGCGTTACCCCAGGGGTGACCCAGCGTACCGCCACCGAACTGCAGCACGGAGTCATCACCGAAGATGTTGACCAGGGCCGGCATGTGCCAGACGTGGATACCACCGGAGGCAACCGGGATCACGCCGGGCATGGCGCCCCAATCCTGGTCGAAGAACAGGCCGCGTGAACGGTCTTCTTTGATGTAGGAATCGCGCATGGTATCGATCCAGCCCAGGGTCGCTTCACGGTCGCCTTCCAGCTTACCGACAACGGTACCGGAGTGCAGATGGTCGCCACCGGACAGACGCAGCACCTTGGTCAGCACGCGGAAGTGGATACCGTGGTGCGGGTTGCGGTCGAGCACGGCATGCATGGCGCGGTGAATGTGCAGCAGCATGCCGTTGTCACGACACCAGTTGGCCAGGCCGGTGTTGGCGGTCAAACCACCGGTCAGGTAGTCATGCATGATGATGGGGGCGCCGATCTCCTTGGCGAATTCGGCACGCTTGTACATCTCTTCCGGGGTCGGCGCGGTAACATTCAAATAGTGACCCTTGCGCTCACCGGTTTCGGCGATGGCCTTCTCGGTGGCTTCCTGCACGAACAGGAAGCGGTCACGCCAGCGCATGAAGGGCTGGGAGTTGACGTTCTCGTCGTCCTTGGTGAAATCCAGACCGCCACGCAGACCTTCGTAGCAGGCGCGGCCGTAGTTCTTGGCCGACAGACCCAGCTTGGGCTTGATGGTGCAGCCCAGCAGCGGACGACCGTATTTGTTCATCTTGTCGCGCTCGACCTGGATACCGTTGGGCGGACCGCCACAAGTCATGACATAGGCCAGCGGGAAGCGCACATCTTCCAGACGCAGAGAGCGCAGGGCCTTGAAGCCGAACACGTTACCGACCAGGGAGGTCAGTACGTTAACGACGGAGCCTTCTTCGAACAGATCGATGGGATAAGCGATGAAGGCGTAGAAGGCAGCGTCGTCGCCCGGCACGTCTTCAATGGCGTAGGCGCGGCCCTTATAGTAGTCCAGGTCGGTGAGCAGGTCGGTCCAGACAGTAGTCCAGGTGCCGGTGGAAGACTCGGCCGCAACTGCCGCGGCGACCTCTTCACGGGACACGCCCGCCTGGGGAACAACCTTGAAACAGGCCAGAACGTCGCTCTCTTTGGGCGTATAGTCCGGCATCCAGTAGGTTTCGCGGTACTCTTTTACGCCCGCGCTATAGGTCTTTGCCATGGTAGCATCCTCTCTATGTTGCTTTGTTGAATTGGTTGGGAGGGGACCACCCCGCCTCAACCCCTTTTTAAACTGCGCCTTTTCCGGGTAAAAAAAGCGATATCAGCTAGCGGGAAGAACTATAGACGCCAAATGGGATTAACAACAGTTAATTGTTTTTATAAAATGCATTTACATTTGTTAATGGTAATCTGACCATGCATTTAACCCTACAGCAACTCAGACTGTTCGAATCCGTAGCGCGCAACAGCAGTTTCACCCGCGCCGCCGAAGAACTGCATCTGACCCAGCCCGCTGTCTCCATTCAAATCAAACGCTTGGAGGAACAAGTCGGCATGCCGCTGTTCGAGCAAGTGGGCAAGAAAATTTTCCCCACCGCCGTCGGGGAAGAGCTGGCCCTGGCCAGCAAAGACATCCTCGACCGCATCGAAGCGCTGAAAAACACCGTCGATAATCTGCAGGGCTGCGTCAAGGGACCGCTCAAGGTGTCGGTGGTCACTACAGCGAAATATTTCATCCCCCACCTGCTCGGCGCCTTTCTGCAGCAGTATCCGGAGGTGGAGCCGAGTTTCAACTTTTCCAACCGCGGCGCGGTGATCCAGCGCCTTACCGATAATCTGGATGATTTCGTGGTCATGGGCCAAATCCCCGACTCGAAAAATCTGGAGGCCTACCCCTTTCTGGAAAACATCCTGGTCGTCGCCGCCCATCCCAACCATCCCTTGGCGCCGCGACAACACATCCCCCTGGAAGAATTGGTCAAGCATCGCTTCCTGGTGCGCGAGGCGGACTCCGGCACGCGCATGGTGGTAGACCGCATGCTGGACAAATACGGCATGGCCTTGGAGCCCTACATGGAACTGGGCAGCAGCGAGGCAATCAAGCAAGGGGTGATGGCCGGACTCGGACTGGGGGTGTTGTCGCTGCACAGCCTGTTATTGGAATGCAATGCCGGCAAGCTGGTGGTCCTGAACGCCGAAGGCTTTCCCATCAAGCGCCGCTGGTACGCAGTGCACCTCAAGGGGAAAAAGCTCTCCCTGGTGGGCCGCACCTTTCTCGATTTTATTCTCAGCGACAGCGAACGGGTATTGCAGGAAAGCGGCGGCTTCGCCGACGCGGAACAAAACGCCAAACCGGTCGCCAAGAAACGCAACCGCAAGCCCAAGGCCGACAATCCACCCGGGTAGATCTACGTATTCATACTGAGGCTTAAGCCAAACCCCTTGCCGTTTGCTAGAAATCTGGGCGCCACCGGCTATAGTTGTGTTTCCACCGGATGTTTTTTAGCGACGACAAAACTCACCACGTGACGGGGGCGAAACGGATGGCCAATGCCACGGGCAGGTTTCATACGCATACTATTGCGCTTACATTCTGCCTGTTTGCCCTGATCACGCCACCGGCGCTGTCAACACCGACAACCCCTGCCCACACAACATCACAGACCTTGGCCTTGATCCAGGTAATGGGCACGCACCTGGAGGCCATTCGAATCTATATGGGCAAAGCACAAATGGAAATCGCACGGCTGGATGTTGAAAACGCCGCAGCGCACGAAACCTATTACCAGGCCGTCAACCTTTACCGCAAGGCCGACCGACTGGCCTTGGAGATCATCCGCAGCACGCGTGAGCTGGAATACCGCGACCGCAGCGAAGACATCGGCATGGATGCGGTTTACGCCGTGGTCGAGCAAGCCTTGCAGCGTGTCGACGCGGTCGCGGCAGACCTGGGGATCGACCTCCCGCCCGCGCCCGATGAAGCACCCACGGCCAGTGTTTCTGATGTCTACGAAGCCCTGCTGAACACCGGTCAGCGCATCAATCAATTACTGGAAAGGCAATTCTCTCCCAGCGATGTCTATCAGCAGGTCACCAAAGCCCTGAATATCACTCTGGCGCTGTTTGATCGCTTTCCCGGCGAACGGCGCGTCACCCAGGAACCCGAGTGGACTCCAGGCAAGAAGCCGGGCGATGTCTATCAGGTCTTGCTCGATTGTCATGCAGTGGTGCGCGACATCGCCCAGCGATCAGGCATCGATGTGTTGGCATTGTCGGCCACGCCCAAAAGCAGCCCCTATCGACCGGGCGAAGTGTATGACATCGCCACGCTGCTGGTATCGGAACTCAATTACATCTATGCCGCAGTGCCGGGGCTGAGCCAACCCGCCGCCAGCTATTTTCCCGGACGCAAGTTTCCCTCCGATGTCCATCAACGCGCCCGGCGGCTACACCAAACGTTGATACGACTCGATGAACTGATCGCCCGTCGGCCCGGCTGGCGGCAAACGGAGCGCGGCTAATGAACGCAACCCGCGACAACGGCCATAGCCCCCATTCCAGCCTGCGTCATAAATTGTTCCAATCCCACCTCGCAGTCGCCCTGTTCGGTTTCGGTATTCTAGTCGCCGCCCTGCTATTCAGCATGTGGTTGGCCAAGTATTCGAAGCAGCTGGCCACCGCCGCCGATCCCAGTCGGCGGATCGAATTGCAACAGATTCATGATGCCTTGGAAACATCCAGCGCCTTGGTATTCCGGTATATCGCCATGCCCGAGACACAATACCGACACCGCTGGTGGACAAATTGGGAAACCAGCGTCTGGCCGGCCCTGGCGAAACTGGAGCAACAAAACCCACTCAATGGCGCCTACCAGGCCGATTTGCTCGCCAACCTCAAGGCGCTGCTGGCACAGCTGGAAATGCGTCAATGGCAGATACTGGAGGTACGCGACGGCCCGGGCAATTATCCGGCCCAGGCCGTTGTCCATAATCACGTCCAGGACATTGAGGACCGAATCGACAGGGGACTGACCACCCTGGTCGATCTCGCCATTGCTGAATCCCAGGATGTGGTGACTGCGGCGAGCACCAAGCGGCTGTCGGACTTACGTGCCTCGTTCATCCGCTCCGCCGCATCACTGCACCGCTTTGTCAGCGAGGCCTCACCGGCAGTTGCGAGCACTATGCAAAAACAACATGAGCTCTGCGTCTCCTATATCAATGCGCTGATCAACGCATCCGACTTGTCGGCCGCACAACTTGATTTGCTGACATGGCTGAAACGGGAATTCCGACTCTACGTGCGCTATAGCGACGAAGCGGTCGCCGCACGCAACTCGGAACAATGGAACATCGCCCAATACCTTATGGTGACCGAGGTCAACCCCCTGACCGAGGCCGCCGACGATCTGATTAACGAAATGTTGCGGCATAATTCGGCCCGTATTACACAATCCAGAGCCACCGTGTTTTCCCTCAGCGAACTCAATTTCAGCCTATCGATCGTGTTTCTGTTCGCCATGCTGCTGGCGGCCTGGTTCTCCGCCCGCTACCGCGCCAACAGGATCGTGACGCCGATTGAAAATCTGGTGGCCGCCACCCGCAAACTGGCGCAGGAACAACGCCTGGTGCCGTTGCCGGTGCGCGGCGACGACGAACTGGCCGCCTTGACCGAGTCCTTCAACGAGATGCAGCGCTCTCTTCTACATAAACAGGCCCAGCTGCACCAACTGGCCACCACCGACCCACTCACCAGTTTGGCCAATCGACGGACTTTTACCGAGACCATGGCGCGCGAGTGGAAACGCTGCCTGCGCGACCGCAAGAAGCTGGCGGTCATCATGATCGACGTAGATTACTTTAAGCAATTCAATGATCAATTCGGTCATCAGGCGGGCGACCACGCCTTGTGCGCCATCGCCGACGTGCTGCGCGAACAGCTCCACCGGCCTGGTGACCTGGCGGCCCGCTACGGTGGCGAAGAGTTCATCATTGTTCTGCCGACCGACACCCGCGGTGCTGGTAAGATTGCCGAGCAAATCGCCCAAGGGGTGGACAAACTGCGCATCAGCGCCGCTGCCGTCAGCGCCACCCGGTACCTGAGCGTCAGCATCGGACTCGCCGTCTGCCTGCCGGATCACGACCTGGAATGGGAAGGACTGATCAAGACCGCCGATCAGGCGCTCTACCGCGCCAAATCTCAGGGCCGACACCGCACCTGCGAGTCGACTTATGGCGTCGACGGGATGGCCGAGAGCAGTTGCGACTCCTTGAGACTGAGCTAAGCATACACGCTCGCCCTGTCATAGCAGCAGTCAGCCCCCCGGAGGCGATGGTCGGGACCACTTAGGCCAAGGGCGTGCCACCCCGACATCAAGGGGAAACTCAGCGCTGACGCAGATAGGCGTAGCGCATAATCTCGGCCGGCACCTTGGTCAGCGGTATGACCTGATCCACGCCGCCCAGCGCGATGGCCTCCTTGAGAGTACACGCACAGGCCGCGTCGGCGCTGCACACCGCGTCGCACCGATGGATACTCGGCTGGCCGACAGCAGGTATGCACCAACTTAATGCACGTCAAAGAGCACTGAAAAATCGCGACGCTTTCGTTACAGTGTGGGATGCACGACCCAATGGGATGAATGCCTTCCCGCCCCTGACTGTCACGCCAATACAGGTAACGCGATGAAAGACCGGATCTGCACGCACTGCTACTACGTCGGCCAACCCACTACCCAGGGGATGGGCAGTTTCGCTGTCGACGCCCTGATGTGGCTGATATTTTTCAGCCTGTCCATGTTCTCATCTATCTTCCCGCTGATGCTGATCCCCCTGGCCTGGACCAGCTACCATATCCTCATTTATAACAAGTCCACCTGCCCCAAATGCGGTCGTCTGAATATGGTGCGGTTGGAAAGTCGCAAAGGAAAAAGAGCCCTGCAGGGGCCTAGTGTGAAGGTGTCATATTCCGCCGCCGAGGATCCCGAGCGGCCGGATGAACAGCCCCAACCGCCGCGCCGCCGCGCCTCGGATCGCTAAGCGGGGGTGCGGTGGTCGGGCGGCTGCAGATTATCGCCGATGACAGCCAGCAGCCTTTTCACATCAATGGGCTTTTCCAGGATATCGCGGATACCGGCCTCGCGTAGCGCTTGGCCGTCGAGCTCACCGCTGAACCCGGTGCAAAGCACCACCGGCAATTGCGGCTGCGTGGCCGAGAGGCGACGCGCCAACTCCAAGCCTGTCATTTTGGGCATCATGTGATCGGTGATCACCAGGTCAACGCCATCGGCGTCGGCCAGGAGATGTTGTAAGGCTTGCGCCGCACTGTGGACCTGGACGCAACGATAACCATAACTGCCCAGCAGCTCGGCCAGCATTTGCGTAATGGCCCGTTCGTCATCCACCAATAGGAGGGTGCCGCCAGCGTTGGCAGGCCGGGCGGCGGGTGCCGGCTGCGGCGGCGCCGCATCGTTCTCTCCGGGGACACCGGATGCCCGGTACACCGGCAGATAGACGGCAAAACGGCTGCCTCCGCTCAGCGCCGATTCAACCTGGACATGGCCATGATGACTGTGCACCAGGCCGTGCACCATCGACAGGCCCATGCCGGTGCCCTTACCGATTGCTTTGGTGGTGAAAAAGGGTTCGAAGATGGTGACCAAATGCGTGTCGGCAATGCCTTTGCCGCTGTCACTGACACGTAATTCGATGTAGTCGCCGGAAAAGCGTTGCTGACACGAGGTACATAAACAGCCCCGCAGTTCACGCCTGCGCGCCAGCAGGACCACCTCGCCAAACCCCTCGATGGCGTCACGGGCGTTAATCACCAGATTGGTGATCACCTGATGCAGCTTGACCTGGTTGGCGTGCACCGGGGGCAACTCGGCTTCGAGCTCCAGCTTGAATTCGATGGCCGCCGGCAGGGCGGTGCGAATCATGCGATACACATCGTGCACCAGGGTTTCGATATCCACCACTTCGAGTTCATGATTATCGCGGCGGCTGAAGGTGGTGAGTTGGGCAATCAATTCTTTGGCCCGCGCCCCGGCCTTGCTCACCTCGTCCAGATAGCTCAGGTATTCGGCATCACTCACCGGGCACTCTTCGATGGCCAGTGCGGTATAGCCCATGATGGACGACAGGATATTGTTGAAGTCATGCGCCACCCCGCCGGTGAGTTGACCGATGGAGTGCAATTTCTGCGCGTGTTGCAATTGATTCTGCAAGGACTCACGCTCGCGCTCCGAATGCTTCTGCTCGGTGATATCCATTAATGTCCCGGCGATACGCGTGGCGCCGTCCTCGCCGCCGCTGTAGACCACCCACTGGGCACTGACGTGGCGCAATTCGCCGTCGGGCAGGCAGATACTGAAACTGAGGCTGCACGGCTGACCGTCTCGGGTGCAACCCCGGATCTGCTGCTCCACCATCTCGCGCTGTTCCCGGCATATGGTCGCGAGCAGGATTTTCAGCGACGGCGTGACGGCGCCCGGTTCATAGCCCAACAAACGAAATAACTCGTCCGACCAGCCCATCTTATCGCTGCCCAAATCCCATTCCCAGCTGCCCAGTCGCGCTATTTGCTGCGCCCGCTTGAGATTGATCTCGCTCTCTCTCAACGCCGCCTGGGTCGAGTCGCGCTCGCTGCGAATGCGCAGGCCGGTGATGCCGTAGGCAATATCATCGGCCAACAGTTTGAGCAAATCCACCTCGTCGCCGACAAAGGCATCGCGCCCGGCGGCATAGATCACCAGCACCCCGAGTGTGCGTGCGCCCTGAGCCAGAGGCAGGGCGATGACCGATTGGTAGCCGCGCTGGAGCGCGGCATCACGCCAGGGCACAAAGCCGGCGTCGCTACCCACATCGCGCACGATCACTTCGCGTCCCAGGCGGATCGCTTTGCCCGCCGGTCCGCGCCCCCCTGTTGTATCCTCGGCCCAACTCACCGAGACATTGTCCAAATAGCCGGCGGCATGGCCCGCCTGTGCCATGGGTTGTACGGATTTGCCGGCGTCGTGGCGGGCATACCCGACCCAGGCGAAGCGATAGCCGCCCTGATCGATCAACAGGCGGCACACCTTATCCAACAGCTGTCGCTCGTCCATGGCCTTGGTCAAGGCCTTTTGAATCTGGGTCGAGGCCAACAAGGCGCGGTTAGAGCGCAGCAATTTCTCTTCCACTTGTTTCTGATGGGTAATATCAGTGCGCAGGGCGATATAGCGGTCGACCGTGCCGTTGACGTCTAAATGGGGAACGACGGTGGTCCTAACCCAGTACAGGCTGCCGTCCTTGCGGCGGTTACAGATATCGCCGTGCCATACCCGGCCGCCGCTGATGGTGGACCACAGTCGACAAAAAAACGTCTTGTCGTGACGCCCCGAGTTGACCATCCGGTGGGTACGACCGATCAACTCCCGTTGCGAATACTGGCTGATCTGGCAGAACTTGGCATTGACCCGAGTGATCACACCACTGACATCGGTCTCGACGATAATGGCGTGCTGATCCATGGCCGTGCGCATGAAATTTAATTCATCATTGGCGCGGCGCAGATTTTGGTTGGCGCCTTCGATTTCGCCGCGCGAGCACCTGAAGGCGCTCACCATGCGATCAAAGGCACGCGACAATTCGCCGATTTCGTCGCGCTTGTCGGTGCCCACGCCATAATTCAAATCGCCCAAGGCGACCTTTTTCACCCCTTGGTTCAGCGCGCTGATCGGGCGCGAAATCACCCGCGTGACAAATATGGTCACGACAAGGATCAGTAACAGCGTGGTCAACAGCACTAGGCTGAAAAATCGGCGATAATCGCTGATCAGGGCGAAGGCTTCGGCTTGTGAGATCTCCGCCAGCAGGACCCAGCGAAAGCCCGCCATTTGCATGCAGCGGGCGGCGCCGATGACCTCGACGCCGCGATAATTGCGCCAACGGCCGGTCATGCTTTCGCCCTCACTCAGACAGCGGGCGACGGGGTCCGTGGTCATCGGGATGGCGCGCGTGGCCTTGTCGCCATGGCGTGCGTGATTGATCATCATTCCCGCACCGTTGACCAGATAGATCTCCTCCGACTCGCCTAAGCCGCCGCCGCGTTCGCCCCGCAACATGGGCATCAGCCATTGGCTGGTCGTGAGCAGATCGAGCATGTCGGCATCGAAGCGGATGGCCAGATAACCGATCCTTTTATCATTGTCGGTACGGGAATTGACGACAGAGTACATCTCGATAATCCCTTGGCCGGGTGTCCCGCTCGGGTTCACATCGGTGGTGTAAATTCCGGCCTGTTTATTTACCAGCCGCGAGATGGCTGCGGTGCGCTGGCCGACACGGGTGTTATCGGTGGAAACAACCACCTCTCCATCGCGGTTGATGAGATCGATACTCAGCACGCGGTCATCGATATTTTGTTTGTTCGCCACGAGGTGGTTGCGCGCGCTGGCGATAATGGTGGCGCGGTTCTCCACGCGCTGGAAGCGTTCCAGACTGTCACGCAGAAAACCGTCGGAGGCAAAATCAAGCGCGCGGGTCTGCAGCTCCGCCAAATACAGCTTGAGCTTTTCCTGCTTGTACTCGGCGAAGATTTCCAGGTTGTTGAGGGTGTGCCGCTCGCTGACCTTTTTGAAGTTGGAGAAGTAGATATAGCCGATCACCAACACCGGCAGGAATGCAATACACAGGATGAGGCCGATCAGTTTTCCTCGAATAGACATGCTGTCTAAATCCACTCCACGCAGTTGCCCCCAGTCTTACGGCGCCGGCGCCACACACCACACCCCGTTATATTCGTCGGCACGAGACCGATGCCACGCAGCCGTGCTTAATATTCTGACCCGATAATTGTCGGCCCGAGCGGGGCTCTCTTTAAAAGAAAGTATGATCTGCGGCACACCGAAACGGGTCATGCCGGCCGTAACGACGCCTCAAACGCGCTACATTTCCACTCAAAAACAATTGTAACCACGCGGGCGGCCAAGGTGCAGCGCGCGCGCCACTGTGGTAATTTGGCTTGCTCCAAATAAAAAAAAGGACTATTCATGCACTTAGGCGGGAACACGCAACAGCGAGGGGAAATTGATCCGTGACGGACACTTCAGACACCCAATTACTGCGGGCATTCTCAGACCCCTCTCAAGCACTGGACCCCAGAATCATTGAGCACTTCGATGCCAACCTGATGCGCTATGAAGCCAAACAGGTGATTTATCATGCCGGCGCCGAGCCGGACTGCGTCTACTGCCTCAAACGCGGTTTGGTGAAACTGGTCAGTTATCTACCCAACGGTCAGTCGCGTATCGTGCGTCTACATAACGCCGGCGCCTGGTTCGGCCTGGGTCGGGTACTCGACGAACCCTGCGAACACACCGCCGTCGCCGTCGAAGACATCGAACTGTACCGCATCGAGGCCACGCGCTTGAAGCGCCTGCGCGACGAACTGCCGGAGGTGTATTGCCTGCTGATGGAGTGCTGGTACGATTATCTGCGCCGTGCCGACAAATGGATCGCCGAATTTTCCACCGGCAGTTTGAAATCGCGTCTGGCGCGGCTGCTGAATTTTCTCGGCGAGATAGAAATGGAGCTGGACTCGGACCAGATCAAATTGCTGACCTGTGAGGAAATGGCCGAGATCCTCGGCACCACCCCCGAGAGTGTCAGCCGCCTGTTGGCGGAAATGAAACGCCAGCAAGTGCTCAAGCCACTGGCCGACGACAACCGCTACCGCTGCGATATGGAACAGCTGGAGACCCTGGCCGAAGACTGAGCCTGTGGCCGTGGCTCAGCCCCGCCGGGCATCGCGCGTGTTGTCTGTGTCTTCCTGTTTTTGATAGCTGATCACCACATCGCCGGGGCCGATATCCTCAGTCTCTTGCAAAGGAAACAGACCCAGTCGCTTTTTGTCGGTGACCAGCGCCACCGGGATTGCCTGCGGGCCGGCATGGGCGATAAAGTCCTGGTAGCCGAAATCCTCCGTCAAATGCGTCTGGTGAAACCCCCAACCGGCGTAGTGGCGCTGCATCAGATCATCGTAGGTATGTTTGTCCTCCAGCACGATCTTGCCGCGCACCGTACGCGCCATTTCGCCCGCCTCTTCGTCATCCTCTTCATACGGCAACTGAAACACCTTGTCGCTACCCAGCTCTGGGGCAAAACGGGTGCACACCAGGGCGTTGTAGGCCTCGTTGTTGGTGGCGGCCAGCAGGTGGCTGATCTCGTGTATTTCCAGTGTCTGTTCGGCCCGCTCCGACAAGATGTGGCCGTGGTGAGTGCGCAACCCGGACATGCGCGCGGCACGCAGGTGGTTCCAGCCGGCGTCGCTGACGATAGTGGGAATCTCCAAATCCTGCAGCACCTGGGCCAGGCCGACAGACCAGGGCGAGGCACCGACGATCAACAGGCCGTCGGTCTTGCCCGCGGCCAGGTCCAGACGGCGCGAGATGAAACCGATGCTCAGGCCGTGCAGCACCACGGTGGCGGTGATCAGAGTGAATACCAGGGGCAACAGTTCGGCGGCGTCGGCATAGCCATTGTCGATCAGCCGCGGCGCAAACAGGCCCGCGACGGCGGCGGCGACGATGCCGCGCGGCGCGATCCAGCTGATGAGCAGCCGCTCGCGCCAATCGATGCCGGTACCCACGGTGGCCAGGTAGACCGCCAGCGGCCGGATGACGAAGATCACCAGGGCCAGCCAGGCGGCGCCGCGCCAGTCCAGCTCCTGCAGGCTGGCCAGTTCCATGTTAGCGGTAAGGATAATGAACACACAGGACACCAGAAAGATGGTGATGTATTCCTTGAAGCGCCGCAGCTCCTCGATACTGCGCAGCTTCTGATTGGCCAGCACGATGCCGGCCACGGTCACCGCCATCAAGCCGGCCTCGCTTTGGAAGTGGTTGACCACGGCATACAGCGCCAGTACCGCCGCCAGCATCACCGGTGACTTGAGAAACTCCGGCACATGGCCGTGACGGAACAACCAGCCCAGGCCGAAGCCGGTACCGGCGCCGAAGGCCGTGGCCGCCACCAGCACCAGCGCCAGCGTGAGGATCACATCCACGGCGAAGGGCTCGTTGCCGGCGCTGACGAAATACTCGAATACCAACACCGCCAGCAACGCGCCCACCGGGTCGTTGATGATGCCTTCCCACTTCAGCAGCGCCGCCGGGCGGCGTTTCAGCTTGGCCTGTTTCAACAGCGGCATAATCACGGTCGGACCGGTGACAACGATAATCGCGCCCAGGGTCAGGGCCACCGCCCAGGATAAGCCGGCGATATAATGGGCACTGATGCTGCCCAGTCCCCAGGTCAATACCAGCCCGACAGTGACCAGCCGTTTGACGTCCACACCGGTCTCGCGATATTCATGCAGGCGCAGATTGAGGCCGCCCTCGAACAGGATGATGGCCACCGACACGGCGATAAACGGATGCAACAGATCACCCAAGTCTTCGGAGGGGTTGATCCAGCCGGCCACCGGCCCGGCCAGCACGCCCGCCACGATCAACAGGATGATGGCCGGCAGTTTGACGCGCCAGGCCAACCACTGGGCGCCGATACCAAGCGCGGCGATCAACACCAAGGCGATTACGACATGTTCATCCATGCTTTCCTCACTGCGAGCAAATGACTTAAGTGGTCAGATAATATCAGTAAATCTCTGCCAACAAGGGCAGATGATCCGATACGTTGCGGCTTAAAGGTGTCTTGACGGCGCTGACGCTGTGCAGCCGCGCGCAGGGATGGACCCAGATACGATCCAGTGCCAGCAGGGGCCAGCGGCTGGGGAAGGTGGCCGGTTGTTCACTGAGGCGAAAGTAGCGCTTCAACCAGCGCAGCGGCCGACCCCACATAAACCATTCGTTGAGATCACCCATGAGCACGGTATTGACGGCCTCGTCGCGGCGGATCTCGCGCAACAGGCTCTGCACCTGCCAGCGCCGCTCCCGCGGACTCAGCCCCAGGTGGGTGGCGAAGATACGCCAGGGCTCGCCCGCCAGGCTGACACGCACTTCGATGGCCCCGCGCGGCTCGTGGCCGGGGCGACTGAGATTGTGACGCCTGGTCTCCACTTGCTTGCCCCTGACCAGCAGCGCATTGCCGTAATGGTGGCCGGGCTGTTCGACCACGGTCGGCCCGAGCACCAGCTCATAATCATTGGCCTGCGCCATGGCGGTGAGCATCTCCATGCCCTGACGATCATCGCCACGCACCTCCTGCAGGGCCACCACCTCGGCCTGCAGCTGTTCGATCTGCATCAGGGTGCGCGCCGGCGCGTATTCACCGTCGCGACCGATGAAGCTGTGAATATTGTAGGTGACGAGCCTGAAGGCGCGGCTCATGACTGTCGCTGTTTTTGATTCAATAACCAGTGACGCAGCGCCAACCCGCCGCCCGCCAATACCAGCAGTACCAGCGCCACCAACGACAGATGGTAGACACTGGGTTGTTGCGCCGCGCGCATCACCCCTTCAGTGATCAGCGCCAGCGCCACGATGCCAGGCAACATGCCGATGGCGGAACCGATCAAAAAATCGCGCAAGTGAATATGGCTGACGCCGGCCACCAGATTGACCACCACGAAGGGCGCGATCGGGATCAGGCGGATGACGACCACGGTGAGAATGCCGCGATTGGCCAGTTTTTTACTGATCTGATTCAGCCGCGGCCCCGCCAGCCGGCGCAGGGTATCCCGCCCCAGGTGCTGGCCGGCGATATACGCCACGGCGGCACTCAATAAGGCCCCGCTCAAGCCGTAGACAGCGCCGGCCAGACCGCCGAACACCAGCATCGATGCGACGATCAACAGGGTCACGGGAATGGACACCAAGCTGCCCACCATAACAATGCCGACGGCGGCCAGGGGCGCGAACACGTTGTCTTGGAATTCGCGGATCTTGTTCGACAAGGCCTGGGCGTCAATCATCTCGGCCACGGGGCTCCAGCGCCAAATGGCGGCCATGGCCAGGATGATCACCAGCGCCAGCAGAACCAGCATGACGCGACTGGCGGTGGAGCGACGCGCCGGTTTCGGTACCAACAGATCACGCAGGCGTTCACCGTCCACCGGCACTTCGGGATCGATCAAGGCCTTGTCCGGCAGATTCTGCTCCACTTCTTTCGACACCTGTGGTTGCAGGTTCTTGAGGCTGCGCGGCCGTCCCTGCAACTGCTCGACGGCGGCGATCAGCGAGCCCCGCGCGCGGCAGTGGCGCGCCACCTCGGCCGGCTCCACATCCAGGTGCTCGGCCAACAGGCGATTACGGAACGCCTGCACCGCGCGGCGGCCCGCCGCGTCCTCGACCGCGAAACTCACATCACACTCACTGTCCAGGCCCATGGAACGATTGTTGAGATTGGATGAGCCGATGCGCAGCAGGCGGTCGTCCACCACCATCACCTTGGCGTGGACATTGAGCGCCATCTCCGCATCGGCATCGGGCAGATGGGGATACCAGATGCGCAAGCGATGGTATTTATCACACTCACGCAAGCGCCGCGCCATGCGCGAGCGCAGCACGTCCATGGTGTACTGGGACAACCAGCCATTGGTATTGAACGGCGTGATCACCACAATCTCCGGACCCTGCTCCTGCTGCAGCGACTTAACCAGTGCCTCGCCGATTCTGTCGGCGGTGAGATATTGGTTTTCGATATAGATGTAGTCCTCGGCCGCCTCGATCATGTCAAGATAAAGCCGCTCCACCTGGCGCACCTGTTCCTGTTCATGTCCCTTGGCGGCAAAGGTGAGGCTGATGGCGACGTCGACGTCATGGAATTCGGCCTCGACATCATCCAGCCACAGGCGTTTGCCTTGCGCCGGTTCGGGCAGCTGTTCGCCGGTGGCGTCGCGCCAGCGTTGTCGCGCCAGCTCGCCCAGGGCGGCCGCGCAGGGGCCGCTGGCCATCATCTGCACGTCATGATAGGGGCGCGGCACGGGACCGCTATCGGTGTCGCGGCGACGGCTGTCGTGAATATCGTGGGCAGACGTGTCCCAACGGCCGAAGGTCAGGTCCAGGCCGCCGGAAAAGGCCAACCCATCGTCGATCACGACGACCTTCTGATGATGACTGGCACCGGTGACCGCCTCCTGCAATCGAAACTTGACGCGCGTGTGAGTGCGCCAGCTGAAGCGGTATTCCGGCAACCACTCGCGATCCAGGGCCAGCAAGGCGGCGAAGTCCCACGCGACGATATAGATATTCAGATCGGGCTTGGCGGCCGCGGCCGCGTTTAGCAGATCGCGCAGCTCCACCGGCATGCCGTCATCCACCGCCTCACGCACCAGGGCGAAACGGCTGTTGATGTCCCAGCCCAATATAAAAATGGAATGCTCGGCCTGTAAAATGGCCTGGCGCAAGACGGCGAAATAGTGCTCACCGTCCACCAGACAGGCGACCCGATCGGCACGGGCGACGCGCCAGCAGTTATCGCCCTCGCGGAACAGCGGCATAGCGTTTAAATCGTGTGCCGTTCGCCAACGTCAGCGCTCAGGGACGCATCCCCTCCAGCAGCCCGGCCAGATCGTCGGCGTGCTCCTCTTCCTGGGCCAGGATCTCCTCCAGCATACGCCGCGTGGTGGGGTCGTTCTTGTCGAGATAGGCGATCATTTCACGGTAGCTGTCAATGGCGATGCGCTCGGCGATCAAATCTTCCTTAATCATATCGTGCAGTTCGGGACTGTCGTCGTACTCGGCATGACTACGGCTCAACAATCCGTCTGGCGAGAAATTGGGATCACCGCCCAATTGCACGATACGCGCGGCGAGCATGTCGGCATGCAGCTGTTCCTCGTTGGCGTGCTCAAGAAACTCCGCCGCCACCTGTTGGGCATTGATGCCCGAGGCAGTGTAATAATGACGCTTATAACGCAAGATACAAACGATCTCAGTCGCCAGTGCCTCATTCAGCAGATTCACCACCGTATCGCGGTCACCCTGGTAACTGTCGGTGATGGCGCCCTGTTCGATGTGTTTGCGGGCGCGTTCACGCAGGGTCTTCACATCAGTCAAAAACGGTTGCGAACTCATGAATGTCTCTCCTTACTTAGTTACGTGTTGGTCACTTAAATGATCGGCGCGTGCCGCCCCAATATTTTAGGCCCTATCCGCCCGACGCGCATTCAAGGCCAAGGTGATCAACCAGGCGCCGGTAAACAGAAGATCGAAACCGATCAGCAGGCCCAGCAACCAGACAGCCGCCTGCGGCCATTCACTCAACACCAACAGCGCCAGCAATACTGCCAACACACCGGACACGGCCAGCCACTTATAGCCGGGCTCCGGTTTCAGTTTAAAGGCATAAATAATTTTAAACACACCGCTGACCAACAGGAAGGCCGTAATGACCGAGGTCAAGGTCACAACCCCCACCAAAGGAAAGCCAAGCAGCAGCGCCCCCGCCACTATAGCAAGTATGCCGCCCACCAAGCTCAAGCCGGCGAATTTCCATTTTCGGGTTTGCACGCCGTGCACCATCTGTATCACCCCGGCCACCACCAGAATGGCGCCGATGGCATAGTTGCCGGCGATGGAGGCGGCAAATGGAAATACGATGGAGGCCAGCCCCAACAGCACCAGCAGCACGCCCGAGGCCACATACCAATACCAGTGCGCCTTGATGGCATCGGCGCCGTACAGGTGTCCCATTTCCATTTTTTCGCTGTATATATGCGCCACGTGGTCCTCCTTAAAATATCGCTCATCAGGCGTACGGATATGCTATGTCGAAGCGGCCGGCTTCACATTGATAAACATCAATGAATCACCGGCGGGCGAAAACCGGCGTTTGGCACTAACGCAAAAACACCTCGGCGTATCGCTTGAGGAGGCAACACGAAACGGATAGCGGACACGCTTGAGCTGTGCAGCGCCGACCACGGAAGCTGGCATACACTGGACGATACGGGCCGGACACAAACCCGCAGCGTTTTTTACCTCAGTCAGACGATTTGAGTGTAAGGATTGGCGCCTTGCCGCGACTACTGTGGCAAAGACACACGCGTTGCAGTATGCCATGCCAAAGTCGCGTTCGATACAGGCCGCGCTGACGGGCGCCCCACTGGCCGCCCCCTTAACGTTCAGCGCGAAGTCGCGCACGGCATTTCATCCGGAAACATCGGTGTTTAAGGCGCGGCGAATCAAGTAGCATAGCAGGAGGCCCATTATGGAAATCACCCAGACAGCCGTGAACTCGAAACCATATTGCCGGGACGAACCTATTGAACCGCCAGTCCCCGGAACAGGCAGTGAATACCCCGGTTCTCGCCTGTGGCCGATGGTGATGAAAACATTTCGCACCCCAGCACACTCTTAAGGACGAAGGACAAACCCATGCATGCCACCCTACCCTTGCTGGAGCAGACCGACTTCCCCGCCATCAAACGCGGCACGCTGGAGACGCTGCAGGTCAATCTCGGTTATCGCTGCAATCAGCAATGCCTGCACTGCCACGTCAACGCCGGACCACGACGCAAGGAAAACATGGAGCGCGACACCGTCGAGGAACTGATCGCCGTCATCAAGGCCGCCGGTATAAAGCGCTTGGATCTCACCGGCGGCGCGCCAGAGCTCAATCCCCACTTTCGTTACCTGGTCGCCGAGGCGCGCAAGCTGGACGTGCACGTGGTCGACCGCTGCAACCTCACCATCCTGTTCGAGGCGGGCCAGGAAGACCTGGCCGAATTCCTGGCCGCGCATCAGGTGGAAATAGTCGCCTCCCTGCCCTGTTACCTGAAAGAGAATGTAGATACTCAACGCGGTAAGGGGGTATTCGATACCAGCTTGGCGGCGCTGAGAACGCTTAACCAACGTGGCTACGGCAAACCCGGCACGGGGCTGCTGCTGAATCTGATGTACAACCCGCAAGGGCCGTCACTGCCGCCTGCGCAGGCGGGGCTGGAACAGGCCTACCGCACACACCTGCAACAAGACTATGGCATCGTCTTTTCCCGTCTTTATACCCTGACCAACATGCCTATCCAGCGTTTCGGCTCCATGCTGGTCTCGAAAGGCCAATTTGCAGACTACATGCAACTGCTGCGCGATCACTTCAAACAGGAAAACCTGGACGGCGTCATGTGCCGCAGCCTGATCAGCGTCGACTGGCAGGGCTATGTCTACGACTGCGACTTCAATCAGATGCTGGGCCTGCCGGCGCCACTCGGCAACACCGCCAAGCCCCATATCCGCGACCTGATCGGCAGCGCTATCGAGGGCACGCCGATCGTGGTCAAGGATCACTGCTACGGTTGCACCGCCGGACAGGGCAGCAGTTGCGGCGGGGCGCTCTGATCCGTGTCTCCCACCGGACGGCCAAGGGCTGTGATGCAGGCAACTGAAATCGGCAAAAAACAATCGACCGTGGGCATAAGCGGGCAATGATACTCCGTTACCGCCCCATCCCCATCGCGACAAGGCACACGGGCCGGTGAGCAAACAACTCTCCATCATCATCCCCACGCTCAACGAGGCCGAGCACATCGAAGCGAACTTATGGCGCTTACAGGGCCTGCGTCGGCAAGGCCATGAGATCATCGTCGTCGACGGCGGCAGTCGCGATGCCACAACCCGCCTGGCCGAGGCGCTGTGCGATTGTCTGTGCCACGCCGCCCCGGGGCGCGCCCGGCAGATGAACGAAGGGGCGCGCCATGCCTGCGGCAATTATCTGCTGTTTCTGCATGCCGACACCCACCTGCCCGACGCCGCCGCCACGCTCATCTCAAGCGCCTTGCACACTCATGCCTGGGGCCGTTTCGATGTCAGGCTGAGCGGTCGACGCTGGCCGCTCAGGGTCATCGAATTCATGATCAACCTGCGCTCGCGACTGAGCGGCATCGCCACCGGCGATCAGGCCCTGTTCATGCGCCGCGGCGTGTTCGAAGACCTTGGCGGTTTCGCGCAAATCGATTTGATGGAAGATATCGAACTCAGCCGCCGCCTCAAACGCCAGGGTCGTCCCGCCTGCCTTAGGGCAACGGTGGTCACCTCCAGTCGCCGCTGGGAGGAACGCGGCATCCTCAAAACCGTGCTGCTGATGTGGCGCCTGCGGCTGGCCTATTTTTTCGGTGTCCGGCCCGAACGCCTGAGCCGACACTATCATTGATGCGCCAGGCCGACGCCCGCATCCTGGTGTTCGCCAAGCCACCGCTGGCGGGGTACAGCAAGCGCCGCCTGATCCCCGCGCTCGGCCCTCGCGGCGCGGCGCGGCTGCATGCAGAACTGGTACACCGCACCCTCGCGACCGCCACCGCGGCCCAACTCGCGCCGGTGGAATTGTGGTGTGCGCAACAAACCGGGCATGCGTTTTTCCGGCACTGCCTGGACAGGTTCCCCATCCGCTTGAAACAACAACAGGGCGACGATCTGGGCCAACGCATGGCCCACGCCTTTCAAGTCACCCTGACCGAGGCCAAACACGTGCTGCTGATCGGCTGTGACTGCCCGGCCCTCACCGCGGCCGACCTTGACGCCGCACTGCACAGTCTGCGTCAGGGTAACGCGTGTGTGCTCAAGCCCGCCGAGGATGGCGGCTATGTGCTGATCGGGCTGTCGCGCTTCGACGCCGCGCTCTTCGCCGACCTGCCTTGGGGCGGTTGCCATGTCATGTCCACAACACGGGCACGTCTCGCCGCCCTGGACTGGCGTTGGCAGGCACTGGCCACCAGCTGGGATGTGGATCGCCCGGAAGACCTGGAAAGACTCAAAAAAAGCGGCCTGCCCATCGCCGTCGACTATCAATAAATTCTATCGGCTGCCGCTGATATGCTGTGTACACTCAGAACCGGCACAAGCAAGGCTTACCCCACAACAAGCAATAACAGGTCAGTGAGGCATCACATGTCAGACCCCATCAGCAACGAACTGTCTTTCAGTCAAAACGTCAATTATCTGGTCGACCGAGCCATCGCCGCTATGGATCTCGAAGAGGATACCGCCGCGGCCATCAAGGCCTGCGCCTCTACCATCAAGGTCACCTTCCCGGTCAAGATCCGCAACAAGATCGAGATGTTCACCGGCTGGCGTTCGGTGCACAGCACCCACCGCCTGCCGGCCAAGGGCGGTATTCGCTATGCCCCCTACGTCAATCAGGACGAGGTCGAGGCCCTGGCCGCCCTGATGAGTTACAAATGCGCCCTGATGGACATCCCCTTCGGCGGCTCCAAGGGCGCCCTGCTCATCGACCCGGGCAAATACACCCGCGATGAGATGCAGATGATCACCCGCCGCTTCACCGTGGAACTGGTGCGCAAGGGATTCCTGAGCCCCTCCACCAACGTGCCCGCCCCCGACGTGGGCACCGGTCAGCGCGAAATGGCCTGGATGGCCGACACCTACAAACACCTGTTCCCAGAAGACATCAACTACCAGGCCTGCGTCACCGGCAAGCCGGTGCAGCACGGCGGCATCCGCGGCCGCACCGAGGCCACCGGGCGCGGCGTGCAATATGCGATTCAGGAATTCTTCCGCCACCCCGCCGATGTCAAACAGGCACGCCTGACGCCGGGGCTGGCGGGCAAGCGTATCGTGGTGCAGGGTTTCGGTAATGTGGGTTTTCATGCCGCCCGGCTGCTCTCAAGCGAAGACGACGCCAAGATCATCGCCGTCATCAAGAGCGAGGGTGTGCTGGTGGATGAAAACGGCCTGGACATCCAGGCGCTGCACGATCACCTCATCGAACACAAGACTATGAAGGGCTTCCCCCACGCCCGTTTTCACGAGGACGGCGTCAAGGCGCTGGAGATGGAATGCGATATTCTGATCCCGGCGGCGCTGGAGAGCCAGATCACCTGCGACAACGCCGACCGCATCCAGGCCAAGCTGATCGTCGAAGCGGCCAATGGCCCGCTCACCTATGAGGCGGACAAGGTGTTGAGCGACAAGGGCATCACCATCATCCCGGACATCTATGCCAACGCCGGCGGTGTCACCGTCTCCTATTTCGAGTGGATACGCAATCTCTCCCATATCCGTTTCGGCCGTATGCAACGGCGTCATGAAGAGATGCGCAGCCACGAGTTCGCTCAGTTATTGGAGGACCTCACCGGCCAGATCATCAGCGACGAGATCCGCAAGCGGGTCATCCGCGGCGCCGCCGAGGAGGATCTGGTCAACTCCGGTCTGGACGACACCATGCGCCTCGGCTATCAGCAGTTGAGCGAAATCCTTCATCGCCACGACAAGATTCACGACCTGCGCACCGCCGGATACGTCATCGCCATCGACAAGATCTCGCGCACCTATCTGGATATCGGGGTTTACTAGCCCGCCTTTCTCACCCCTGTTCGTGACGAGCAGGCGGGTGGTGAGAAATGCACGCTAGGGCCGGCGGATGGAATATTGCACAGCGCCTTCACCGGCACGGGTCTGTGTCGGGGTCATGGCAAAGATATTCCCGGCCCCGGCATCGTGCACCGCGGTGATGTTGAGGGCGCGGTCGATCGACCAGCTGATGGCCTTGTCGTACAACAGGGGCGTATAGTCGGCGACGGTATCGGGCTCAGCCACCGCCACATCGTTATCGACCGTCAGTGCCGGCGTGTGTACATGCTTGGTAATGCTTACCGTGTGACCGGCGGGGATGCGGTACCAGCCGCTGACTGCGGCGATGTTTTCGGAGCTTGTGTCGTCATGGACCGTGAAGCCCGCGGTTGCGAAATGCTGTTGTTCTTCCAGGAAGGCGTGACTGTCTAGGGGGTAACCCGGTTCGCTTTGATAAGTGTAACGCTCGAACTGCTTGAAATAAGGCACCACAATACATGTCGTCAATTCATCATCGACACTGGTATCCACGTAATCCACCAAGCGCTGCCAGTTACTTATTAAAACCGGCTGAGACAGCCCCTGCTGACTGGTGACATTCAGGAGATAATCGTAGTCATAGGTAGTCGTGGCACTGAAAGACTGATTGGCGGACGATATTTCATTACTGGCGAAGAGCTCATCGAATACGGCGGCCAGATCGACATCTACACGTTGCGAATCCTCAGGTGGTTCCGGCGCATCGGAAAATACGTTGATAGGCTCACCGATAGTCGCCGGGGGCGTCATCGCCTTCACCCAGCCATTGCCGTCAAATTGATACATCTCGTTAACCATCTCGAAACGCCGGTTGACCAAACTACCGATACACAAATCGGACGCATTTTCGATCACGCCCACCCGCCACATAGGGGTCGTCACTTGACGCACCTTATGCTCGCGCAGCAACTGTTCCACGTCGCGCCGCGCCACATGCCCGCCGGCGTCATCGGGCTGAATATAGAAGGCCTTGCCACTCGTGTTGGTAAAGGTATAGGCCAGCGCGGTAATGTCCCGGTCATACAGAGCGGCGCGGTCGGCGAATGCAGTGGACTCAAACAATGCCGCACTCGGCTCACGAATGTGTTCCATCTCAATGCCGGCCACGGCGAAAGCGGCGCGGAATGCAAACAGTTTTTCGACGCGATTGCCGGCCTTGTCGCGCACTTCGACGCGCACGCCGTGTTCATCCGTCGGCAAGGACTGATGCCAACTGCTGTGCAAGGTCTCGCCGGCCAGTGGCACCAGATACTCGCCGGCCAGCGGCGTCAGCGGGCGCCAGTCGGCCAGGGTGATGCCGTTCTTTTCATAACGCATGCGCACCTGCAATTCAGCGGCGCCGGTCGCGACGCCGGTGTCCAATGCATCGATCGCCGCAAAGGCGAAATAGGGAATGCCGGCGCCGTCCAGGGCGGCACGCGTAATCGCGGTGCCATCGAGATCGGCCTGGTGCGTTTCGATATACACCGGTGCGTCGGTATTGCTGTCGGCCAGCATGCCGTTGACCAACTCCGAGGCCTGGATAAAACGTGCCTGACTGTGGCCGGCGCCGCTGTCGATCTGCGGCGGCGTCTGGTCCAGGACGACAGTCACCTGCTCGGCGAAGCTGTTGCCCGCCCAATCCTCCAGGCGCATGGCGACCGGGTTGTTACCCGGCTGCAGGGCGCGCGCCAGCGACCAGCTGTTATCGGGGTTTATGCTCACCGCCTCAGCATCGATCTCAAACTGCAGTATCCCCGAGCCGTTGTCACCCACTGTGCCGCTGAGCAGATAATTCTCTTGATTGGTGTACAGGCGTGAGCTGACGTTGACATAGGGCAGCGTGTTGTCGAACTGAAACACGATGGCATGGTTCGCCACCGGATTACCGAGCCAGTCCAGGGCACGCATGGCGACCGTGTGCTGGCCGTCAGCGAACTGGCGGGTATCGATGGGGACGCGCATCTCGCCCGGCACCGCCGCCACGGGCAGATCGAAATCATCCACACTGAAACGTACACTGCTGATCAGTTCGGGGCTGTCCAATGTCACCGCATACTCAAATACGCCGCTGCGATAGCTACCCAGGTTTTCATCCCCCGATACAGCCACCTGCCCGCCGCTGAGGTCGGGTGCCACACCGGCAAACAGGCGGTGCTCACTGTTGACCAGACGGAAGGCCAGGGGCAGCAGCTGCTCGACACTGACACCGCTGAGATTGGCCTTGCCCGCCGCCATGGCCAGCATGTGCTGCGCCAGTGACAGCCGGTAGGCATTCGGCCCCAGGCCGACCGTGCCCAGCGCCAGCGCGTTGCCGGCCTTGCCGTCGAGCAGGCCGTCGGCGGCGACTTCGTCGTACAGCACCTGGCTCAAAGCGATGGAGGTATAGACCGCATGGGGCGCCAGGCCGTTTTGCTCATTCACGCGCTTGGTCCAGCTGGACAGGGCCGAGAGAAAAAAGCCGTAGAGGTAATCGGGCGTCAGCTCGCTCGTGCCCTGCTCGGCGATGCTGCGCGGCCGCACCGCCGCCACGTCGATGCCGAACAGCTCATTGAGCTCCGCCGTGGCGGTATCGATGGCCGCCTCCACCGCCATGCCCGAGTCCAGGTAATAGCGCACCAGGGCCGCCGTCAGATGCGTCAGGGGCGTCACCATCACGCTCATCGACTGGCCCGGCCGGTTGACGGCCAGCGCCTTTAACACCTGGTCTTGCTCCAGCTCGACGCGCTGTCCGGTGGCCAGCTCGATGTATTCACCACCGCGCGCCTCGAGCAGCAGCAAACGACGCTCGACGCCGTCGACCTGGAGGCTGTAGCCACCGTCCTGGGCGGTGGTGGTGCTGGCCAGCAGCTCGCCTTTGACGCCGTCATCAAAGCCATAGACATTGAGCAAGGCGCCGCCGACGGCGTCATCCACCACGTAACCGGAGACGGTATTCAGCGGCCGTTGCGGCGGCACGTCGCCTGATTCGCTGCCGGGGATCCCGTTACAGGCCGCCAGCCCCGCTAAAGACAGACACAATGCCGTGATGAGGGTACTGCGGGTGGCACGATCCATAGGTAATTTCCTTATTAAAGACCGAACAGCACAATGACCGACAAAGAAAACTCGCGACTGCCATCACCCGCCGGCAGACTCTGCTCCAGCTTGACGGCCATGTCCCAGCCATTCAGCCCCGCTTCGACAATGTAGTTCAACAACAAGGCCGGGATAAATTCAGAACGCTGCGGGTAGCTCTGGGCCAGGAAGCCTGCGCCATCGAGGCGGTGACGGTTCTCAAAGCGCTCGCGGGCCAACTGCACGCCCGCGCCCAGCCAGGAGCTTCCAACGGTTGGGACACCGAGGCGGCGCTGGAACGAGGCCCTGAGCCCCAGCTGGCGTACGCGCTGACCGATGTCGGTGGTGGACGCCGGCAACACCGCATCCTGATAAAAGGCCTCGGCCCAATAGCGATAGGGTCCGCTGGCCGGCTGGGTATAGACCACGTTGAGCGGCCGCACCACCCATTCGGCGGCACTGGCGCCGGCGGGGTCCTCGACGGTGAGCCGGGCATACCCCAGCCCCAGCCCGATACGGTCGCTGCGCTCGGGCATGCCGATGGCGGCGGCCGAGACCGGACCACTGACCAGGCATAACAGCCAAACGCCCAATACACCCCTGCCGCGCTTCAACCTCCTAGCCCGCATTTCTCACCGGGTTCGCGGGAGCAGTATGTCACTGCTTGGTCGATCGGCATTCTTGATACCCCTCCATCAGTTTCAATCAACTACACCACAGCCATTAGCCGCCCGGTGAGAAATGCGGGCGAGTCCCTTTGCTCAAATCGCCTCCTGCGAAGATGTGCCGCTATGCGACAAGTGTTCCAGACACTTATTGCACCTGATGGACCATATTCTGAATCACCAATCTATCCCCCTGCCTGACGACTTCCAACGCTAGCTCGCCCTGTTGCGACAAACCCTCATCACCGTTGTTGCGCCATACCGTCACGGTGAAATTGCCGCGCCCGTATGCCTCCTTGTCGCGCTGTTTCCACCACATGTCGTCGATGCGCATGTAGCGCATTTCGGTGCTATTGAACAAGGCCAGATAATCCTTTCTAATGCTGCCCACCCCCCGGGCCCCATCCGCTTCGGCATCGGCTGCAAACAGCCCCACCAGCCTTTCCAGGTTGCCGGACTCATAGTAGAAAATCAGATTGTAGAGCAGTTCGGTGAGTTCGAATTCACTAAACATTGCGCCCGGCGCCTGGGGCGACTCGAACGCCGGCGGCGGTTCATCGACCACGCGGGTATCGGGCAACTTAGCGACGACCTCAGGCTCAGGAGTCTTGGCCGGCGCAGTGTGTTGCGGTTCTATCGACGCCGTTGCTGCCGCAACCGGTGCCGGTGGCTGGGTGGCTGGCTGTTGCTCGACTGCCGCCGTTACCGGCGCTTTCTGCGTCACAACCATGGGTTTCGACGGCACTGCGCCTGACTTGGCCGAGGCGGGCGGCGTCTCCGCTTGGGGTGCGGGTTTAGGCTCGGCGTGTTTCTCGACTGACTGGGTTTCGAGCGCGGCGGGCGCGGAAACAACAGACGCTGAGCCGGTCTTGTCCGCGGGCGCGGGCGCCGTGCCCGCATGGGCGTGTTCATTGGCGGCGGCTGCCGCTGGCGGCTGACTGTCCGGCATTGCCGCCTCAGTTATCTGCGCCGTGATGTCGGCCCCGCGCTCTGTGAACGCGTCGGTCCCATCCCCGGCCGCCACCGGCGCACCGATGACCGGCGTCATGTCCGCGTCATCAAAACCGGCGTCTGCCTCAGGCGCCGTCAGGCCATGGATGGCGTAACCGTCGAGTTCGGCCAGAAACTCGGATTCATGCGGGTCTCCCGCGTGCATCACCGGCTGCCGCGTCGCGGGCGGCTGGGATTGCTCCGGCTGGGATTGGGATTGCGCCGGGGCGCTCAGCGGCGGCGCGGCGCTCGGGATCAAGGCAGCGGCTCGAGACCACACATCGTCCGCGTGCCGGATGCCGAACCATGCGGCAGCGGCGACGGCCACCAAGGCGAACATCAACACAATCCATTTTTGACCGCCGCCACCACGGTGCTCGCGCGGGTCGGCGGCGGGATAAGGCGTCTCGACGTGCTCCATTGCGATGGAAGGCTGGCTGAGCGCTCGCCCGGCAAGCTCGGGCGGCAGTGGCTGCGCAAGGCTGTCTTCATCCGCCGCAGCGCTCGGCGCCGTCGCCGGCGGCTCGGGCATGTTATCCCTGTCAGGTGTTCCATCACGGCCGTCAAAGGCGGGTTCGAAGGCGGCGCCGTCATTTTCACCCTGCGTACGCGCGCGCTGCACCGCGGCACCGGCGTCTGCGCCCACGGCTTTGCGCTCGGCCCGGGGTTCGCTGTCCGCCTCGGCGTCATTGGCGGCGTCCAGAGAGGCATCGGCTTGGGTCAGGGGCGCCATCGCCGGCAGTTCCCGCGACAGCGGGATACTGCACAGGGCAAACGAGCCGGTGGATTCTTCTTTCAATTCGGTCAGCACTGCCTGCGCCAGGGCTTGGTCGATGTCGTGGCGCTCGTCCAGAGACGCCGCCAACAACAGGCGATCGCAGAATATATTGATCAAGCGCGGAATCCCGTGGCTGACGCCATAGGTCAACGCCAGCGCATCGCCGCTGATACAGGGATCGCCGCGCCAGCCGGCGCAGTGCAGACGATGGGCGATGTAGCCGCGGGTCTCGTCGGCGCTGAGCGACTTCAAGTGACAGGAGGCGATGACACGTTGGGCCAGCTGTTCCAACTCCGGTCGCGCCAGCATCTCCTGCAGCTCCTGTTGACCGAGCAACAGAATCTGCAACAGCGGCTGTTCGGCAATCTGAAAATTGGACAGCATGCGCAGCTCTTCCAGGGACTTCAGCGGCAGGTTTTGCGCCTCATCCACGATCAGCACCACGCGCTTGCCCTGACGCGCCCGGGCCTTGAGAAAGTTTTCGATGCCGATCAGCAAAGAGGCCTTGCTCTTGCCGTCACTGTAGACATCGAAACAGTGACCGACGGCTTGCAGGATGTCGTCGGCACCGAGATTGGTGCTGGTCAGCCCGGCCACCACCAGGGATTCACCGGCCAGATCGGTGAATAAGGTCTGGACCAGGGTGCTCTTGCCGGTGCCGGGTTTCCCCGTAACCACCACGAAGCCCTGCCCCTGGTGCAGGCCATAGCGCAAATAGGCCAGCCCGCGTTTATGGCCGCTACTGGCATAAAAAAGCCGCGCGTCTGGCACCAACCGGAAGGGGTTGGCGTTTAGCCGGTAAAACGATTCATACATTCCAACTACCCGCAATAGGCCCGTTTGGGCGCAGTCATCATGAGACGTCCCTATCCCTCACCCGCATTGCAATTCCTTATTCTTGTGCGCGAATTATACTACCGATCGCATCCGGGCAGAAACCTGGTTTTATTACCCAATCAACGGCGTGTCGGCACCGGCAACCGCCAGGGAGCTGTTATCATGGCCCGCAGCGAAAACTTTTTGACTGCTTATGGCAAAACCAAAGACGCATTTCTGGCAACACAAGACCCTCGACCAGATGAGCCGCAGGGAATGGGAATCGCTGTGCGACGGCTGCGGCCGTTGTTGTCTCAACAAGCTGGAGGATGACGACAGCGGCGCCATCTTCTACACCGATGTCGCCTGCAAATTGCTGGACTCGGACAGCTGCCGCTGCCGCCACTATCGCCAACGCGTCCGCCATGTGCCCGACTGCCTGGTGCTGGACATGGATCACCCGGAGTATTTCAAGTACCTGCCCGACACCTGCGCCTACCGCCGCCTTTATGAAGGCAAGTCCCTGCCCGACTGGCACCCCTTACTCAGCGGCGATCCCGGCAGTGTTCACCGCGCCGGCATTTCGGTGCGCGGGCGCTGCATCTCCGAAGAACAGATTCACCCCGATGCCTTGGAAGACCATATAATCGAGTTTCAAACATAACGATTGCAGTGACCATGTTGAATGTATGCAGACTTGCCTTGGCGCTGGCCGGAGTGCTTTCCTCCGCCTCGGCACTGGCCGCCAGCCGGGGCTTGATCCTGAGCCAGGACAGCGCCCAACTCTATTATCTGAGCGACATCAACGACACGCTGCTGCGCAATTCGCGCCAGCAGCTGAGTCTGATCGTGGCCAAGGAACAGGATCCGCGCAACCTGCTGCTGCAGGCCGACGCCGAACTGCTCGACTATCAGCGTCAGGTGCTGGGTACGCGCACCCTGAGCCCCAAGGCCGGGCTGATATACGGCAACTCGCACGACCAGGACTACGGCGCCCTGCTCGCCGGCGCCATTTTGCGCCAGCCGCCCAGCGCCGAACGTCACCACGAGTGGCTGGTCGAGCTCTTCCTCGCCCCCCATTTGGGCAGCCACAAGGAGAGCGGCAACGAGTGGCGAATGGACTTTGAATGGACCTGGGGTTTCAGGATCCAGGTCAACTATCCGCTGCCGGACCAGGCCGAACTCAATCTCGGCTTTCGCAAAATCGAAGTAGATCTGCACGAGCGCCAGCCCTCCTCCTTCGAAACCGGTCTGTTTTTTGGTCTTTCCTACAGGTTTTAACTCACGATGCAAACACTCCCCGACCTGCATATCCTGCAACACATCGTCATCACCGCCGCACGCGAGGAGCTGCTGCCGCGCTTTACCCGGGTGGAACGCAGTCACAAGACCGACGGCAGCGTCATCACCGCGGCCGACCTGGCCATGCAGGGCCGCCTCCAAACTGCGCTGCAACAACAGTGGCCACACATCGGTTTTCTCGGCGAAGAGATGGAGGCCGCCGAGCAAGCCCGTCTGATGGCCGACCCGACGCGGCCCCTGTGGGTGCTGGACCCGCTCGACGGCACCAGCAACTTCGCCGCCGGCCTGCCCGTATTCTCTGTCTCGTTGGCCTTGCTGTATCGAGGCGAAACCGTGCTGGGCCTGGTCTACGACCCGATCCGCGACGAATGCTTCAGCGCCGCGAAGCATGGCGGTGCACAGCTCAACGGTGAAGCCCTGGGCCGACACCGGCCCGAGGGCCCGCTGAAAAAGGGCATCGGCCTGGTCGACTTCAAACGCCTGGCGCCCGAGCTGGCCACGCGCCTGGTCCGCGACATGCCCTACAGCTCGCAGCGCAGCCTGGGCTCGGTGGCGCTGGACTGGTGCTGGATCGCCGCCGGCCGCTGCCACGTCTACTTGCACGGCAAACAGAAACTGTGGGACTACGGTGCCGGTCATCTCATCCTCGCCGAGGCGGGCGGCTACTCCTGTACCCTGCAGGGCGACCCGGTATTTCAGGCCAGCCTGCAAGCGCGTTCGGCCGTGGCATCGCTGGACCTGGAACTGTTCGTGGCCTGGAGCCGCTGGCTCGGCATTCAGTCAGCGTAATTTGGTCATCACTTCCGCTTTCGCGGATAATGGCGCAGCAGCACATCACACAAGGTCTTACATGAGCAGCAAACAAGCCTCCAAGCGCGGCAGCCGCAAATATATATTGCGCGCCTTTCAGCAACGTTTCGATCTGGATCGGCTCGACTACAAGCGGCGCATCAAGCCGGGCAGGGACGTGGCCAAGATCACCGGGCTGATCCTGGCCGCCGCCGTCTATCTCACCGGCTTCGGCCTGGCCCTCTACAGTTACAACCAAGGCATGATCGACGCCAATTTCCTAAACAAAATCTCATGGATCTTCATGATCCCCGCCTCGGTGGTGGGCATGTTCGCCTACCTGATCACCAGCAACCGGCGCGAGTTTCCCATCC
Source organism: Candidatus Tenderia electrophaga (assembly GCA_001447805.1). Classification (NCBI taxonomy): domain Bacteria; kingdom Pseudomonadati; phylum Pseudomonadota; class Gammaproteobacteria; order Tenderiales (SeqCode); family Tenderiaceae (SeqCode); genus Tenderia (SeqCode); species Tenderia electrophaga (SeqCode). The sequence goes on along the minus strand of CP013099.1, from coordinate 201,947 downwards.
GCGAGGATATCCGCGCCCATGTACGCGACTTCGAAGGCGAAGGCGGTTATCTGTGGCGCTACGCCCCCATCCTCGAGCAACTGGAATTGAAGAAAATCGACATGGAATGGCTGGTCACCGCCTCGCGCGAAGGCCGCCTGGCGGAGATGGCCCCCGAGGACATCTGCACCAGCGTCCACGCCCTTTACGCTGCCCTGCAGGACAAGCATCCGGCCGCCGGCGCCGCCGCCATCGACCAGATCGAACAAAATCTCGACCAGGCACCCGCCACCGACTAGTCCGGTGATAAATGCGGACGAGGCGCCTTTACAGCCTCCCTTTCGCGCCGTAGAATTGCGGCCTCATACACTTCAAGGTGTTCCAAGGGCGTCCGCCCGAGGGATGAAACGGGAAGTCGGTGCGCATCCATTCAGCATGCAAGTCCGACGCTGCCCCCGCAACGGTAAGTGAGTAAGGCCGGATATCCATGCCACTGCGTTTTTGACGTGGGAAGGCCATCCCGCCAAGCATGACTCACAAGCCCGGAGACCGGCCTTGAGTGAATGCAGTGTGTTGCGGCGGGCGGCACCGGCAGGCAGGTCTCCCCCCCTGTTCCTTGTCAAGTCCTTCCGCAATATTCGTCATTGACGCCGCCCGGGTGTGTGCGGCAAAACCGGAAGGATCACTATGCAACAACGCCTTATCAGCTTTATCTGCAGCACCGCATTGACCGCCGCCGGCGCCGCCCAGGCCAGCGATATCAACCCTGTCTTAGTCACGGCCACACGCACGGCGGAAACCGCCGACCAGAGCCTGGCCTCGGTCAGCGTCATCGACCGCCGCGCCATCGAGCGCAGCCAGGCGCAAAGCGTGGAAGAACTGCTCGCGGCCCGGGCCGGCATCGACATGGTGCGCGCCGGCGGCCCCGGCAGCCAAACCAGTCTGTTCATGCGCGGCACCAATTCCGACCATGTGCTGGTGCTGGTGGACGGCCTGCGACTCGGCTCGGCCACCAACGGCACCACGGCGCTGAATTTCATACCCCTGAACCAAATCGAGCGTATTGAAATCGTACGCGGACCGCGCTCCAGCCTCTACGGCTCCGAGGCCATCGGCGGGGTCATTCAAATCTTCACCCGTCAGGGCGGTGACGACTACCGCACCCAGTTTGAAACCGGCGTCGGCAGTCATAATCTACGCCGCGACAAGCTGGCAACCCGCGGCAGCCACGGTAACAGCCGTTACAGTTTCACCCTTTCCAACTTGGAATCCGACGGCTTCGACGCGCGCCGCCCCACGCCCGGCCCGTTCGGGGTCGACCAACCTGACGACGACGGCTATACCAACCGCGCCGTCTCACTGGGCCTGGAACACCGTTTCGACAGCGGCCTCGAACTCGACGGCCGCATTATGCGCGCCCAGGGCGAAAACGAATTCGACAGCAGCTTCGACAACAGCGCCGATTTCGTGCAACAGGTCACCGCCGTCACCGCGGCCTATCCCGTGAACGCCCTGTGGTACAGCAGCCTGACCCTGGGCCAGACCCGCGATGAATATGACAGCTTTAGCAATGGCACCCCAGCATCCAGTTTTCACACCCAGCGGCGCCATGCCCAATGGCAAAACAACGTGTTTCTGAGTAGCAGCGACACACTCACCCTGGGCATCGATTTTCAACGCGACGAAGTGGAAAGCAATACCGCCTTCACAATCACCGAACGCGACAACACCGGCACCTATGTGCAGTACCAAGGGGCAAAGGACGAGCACGATTATCTGCTCAGCCTGCGCCATGACAATCATGACGCCTTTGACAGCGAGACCACCGGCAACCTGGCCTGGGGCTATGACATCAACCAACCCTTGCGCGTGACCGCCAGCTACGGCACCGCCTACAAGGCGCCCACCTTCAATGATTTATATTGGCCCGGCAGCGCCTTTTATACCGGCAATCCCAATCTGAAACCTGAAAGCTCCGCCACCGCCGAGATCGGTCTCGCGGGGCAACACGACTGGGGCGGCTGGAATATCAACGTCTTTCAAACCGAGATCGAGGACCTGATCGTATTTGACGGCACAGTCAGCCCCAGCACGGTGAACAATCTGGACCAGGCGGAAATCGACGGCATCGAAATCGGCGTGGATAGCGCACTGGCGGATTGGCACATCGGCGCCGAGCTAACGCTGCTGGATGCCCAAAATCCACAAACCGGTAATACCCTGCCGCGACGGGCCGAGAAAAGTCTGCGCCTCAATGTGGACCGCAGCCTCGGCCGCGCTGAAGTGGGCGTCAGTCTGATCGCCCAGAGCAGCCGTTACGACGACGCCGCCAACACCACCGACGTGGCGGGTTACGGCATTGTCAATGTGCGCGCGGCAATGGCGCTGAACAAGCACTGGCGCCTGAAGGGCAGTATCGAGAATGTCGGCGACAACAGCTATGAACTGGTGGACAGCTATAGCACGGGCGGTCGCATGGTGTTCATCGGTGTCAGCTACGACACGCTGTAAGCGGTGGCGACGCTGGCGACAAGCCATGGTTTCAAAGCGGGGTCGGGACGCCGGCTCAGCATCCTGCTGGGTTTGTCCATTGCCTTGCATCTCGTGCTAATCGCCATGTGGCAAGGCACACCCAATATTGCACTGCAAACCGGGCCGGTGGTCACGGTGCGGCTCAATGCGCCGGAACCCCATGCCGAACCGCCAATCGATGCAGCGGCGCAGGCGGCACCTGCAGCGCAGCATGACATCGCGCCCACGCCGCGCGCGCGCAGCGCGCCTGCAACGCAGACGGCCGCCGCGGCAGCCGAACCCCGTCCAGCGCAAGCGCCGGCTGAATCGTCCAAGGTTCGCCCGGAACCCACCACAGCGCGTCCTCCTGCTCAGCCCGCCCCCGAACCTGAAACGACACAATCACACGCCAAAGCGGCGGGGGCGTCGTGGGAGACCGCCAAGGCCAAAGTGCTGGCGCGGGTGCGCGATGACATCGCGCGTCATTTCAGCTATCCGCCCATGGCGCGAAAACTGGGCTGGGAAGGGGAGGTGCTACTCGGAATCCATATCCTGGCCAACGGCGACATCGAGCGCGTCGTCATCGCCCAGAGTTCGGGCCATGCCGTGCTCGATCATTCAGCGCTGGAGACGCTACAGCGCATCGGCCAGGTCGGCGGCGCCGCGGCATGGCTGCAAGGACACAGCCTGGAACTGACCCTGCCCGTCATTTATCGCCTGACCAGCAGCTGATATAAAAAAATCTTCTACGGCCTGTTAACACAAAAACTCCGGCTGGTCCTGCCGCGGCATCTGCAAAAACCAGCCCTGTTCCTCGATATGTTTCAGCACTTCGCCGGCATCCTCCTGAGCCAGTCGGCGCTCGGGGGTGAGCTCGAATTCCAGCACGCGCTCAACCGGCGAGATCATATTCATCAAGGCCTCGGGCACGCGCGTCATGTCGTCCTCTTCGGGTAGATAGAGGTAGGTCATGTCCTTTTTGTTACTGCGATACACCGCACATTTCATAAATATACCCATTGTTATTTTCGGACCGCGGGCGAGATTTTAATCCATAACCGCCCAAAATTCGATTCTTCATGACCGTCTCTCCATAATGTAGACGACCGTTGTCATTGTGCAAGCGGTCAAAGCCCAGCCCGCTGAGTCGAAGCCATAAACGCATCATCGTTTTCATTATTGTTATTCTGCTCGCCGTTTTCACAGTGCTGCAGTTGTCCAACAGACCGGTATCGCGCAATGCGAGGCGCAAGCGCCCGCCGTTGTGGGCGGCTTACAGTGCCGATGCTGTAGGCATTGGGTTCGACGCGGCGGCAAATATCGCGGCTGTTGCTGAACGCGGCGCTGGCGTTGAGCCTGTTGGGCGGAATCGCCGGCCTAATCCTTGGGGCCGGTGCTGCCGTAATAGTTAATTGGGTGATACCGGCCCTGCCGATCCAGCTCTCTCTCAACTATATCCTGCTGGCGGAACTGGTGGCCGGTTCCATCGGTTTGTTTGCCGGTGTCGTACCCGCGCGGCGGGCGGCCGGGCTCGCCCCGGTCGAAGCACTGCGGGCGGAATAGCACATACAAGGTTTACAGGCACAGGAGTCAACATGGACAGAGCTGAGCTGGAACAAAAACTGGACGAGCTGAAGAAAAAGCACGCCGTGATTGAAAAGACCTGGCAAAAGGCCGGCAATCGGCCCCTGCTGCAGTTCTTCGTCGAGATTATTCCCAAGGTGCTGAACTGTGAGCGCATCAGCATTTTTATCCATGACCCGGTCGACGCCAACCTGTGGGTACAGTGCGGCACCGGCGTCAAGGAACGCCAGATCGAAGTGCCCCAAAAAGGGTCCGTGGTGGGCCGCGCCATCGAAACCGGCGAACCGGTGTTTGAAAAAGACATGCAGCGTCAGATGGGGCCGCACGATACCGTGGCGCTGAAAACCGGCTACGTCACTTACAACACCCTGTGCGTACCGGTGCGCGCCGTGACCTCCGACAAGATCACCGGTGCGATCCAGGCGGTCAATAAAAAGGCCTCGGTGGAATTCAAACCGGAAGATTTAGACATCCTGCAGAAGCTGGCCTTCAACATTCAAATGCATTTGGAGAATATGTTCCTGCGCCAGGAGATGGCCAAGATTTCGACCCAGATGAGCAAACAGATCTTTCTGCTGGAAAAGAAACTCCGAGAGGCTTAACCCGCAGCGAGCTGCGGGGCTGTATGCATCAAGTTGCGCTCACAATACGGTTACGCCCCTGTTCCTTGGCTTGGTACAAGGCCTTGTCGGCGCGACGATAGACATCGTCGATCTCATCCTCCGGTCCGAAGCCCGCCACGCCCAGCGACATGGTAATGGGCACTGGCGTGCCCTCATAGACAAATTCACAACCCGCCACGCCCTGACATAATTTTTCCGCCACCACCTTGGCGGCCTCAAGCGCGGTTTCCGGCAACAACACGACGAACTCCTCACCCCCGACGCGGGCGACGAAATCGGTCTGCCGCACATGCTGGTTGATGCTTTTGGCGATCGCCATCAGGGCGCGATCGCCGGCCTTATGGCCGTAGCTGTCATTGATGCGTTTGAAGTGATCGACATCACATACCAACATGCTCAAGGGATTGCCGTAGCGCTGCCAGCGGGCGAATTCTTGTTCCATGCGCCGCTCATAGCCGAGCCGATTGGCGACGCAGGTGAGCGGATCGGTCATGGCCTGGATGCGTTCCTGGGCCAGGCGGGCGCGCAGGCGTTCACTCTCGCCTTCCATTTCCACCAGACGATAATTCAGCGTCTTGAGTTGTTGTTCCAACTCGGTCTGGCGTCGCTCTTCCTGCTGGCGCTTGTCGGCCAGGTGGCGGCGGATGTTTTCCAGACTGCCGCGGATCACGCCCTTCATCTGACCGATGTCGGCGGCGCTGTGGACGCTCTGCTCGATGTCGTTGACTTCGGCCTGGACGATTTCATCCAGTTCACGGCCGCTGGCCAATGAGGCCTGACGCCGGCTTTCGGCGCCGTCGACCATGGCATCCAAGGCCTGCAGGCGCTGGCTGAGCTGATCGAGAAACAATTCCAGCGCTTCCTTTTCACGCTCCAACTGTTGCTGCACATCATTCACCAGCCCCACCATGCGCTTGACCAGGTCACCGACCGCCTGCGCCGAAAGGCCGGCCTCAAGCTGCTTCCTTAATGCCTGCACCCGCGGCGCGAAACCGGCCGGGACCGCCAGGCTCCCGAGAAAATCCAGCCATAGGGTCTCGATGCCGTGGCGCGCTGCAGCCTGGGAGGCGGCCGGCGCAACCGGGGCGGTGCCGGCCGCATCGCTCTCCCCCATCTCTGCGCGGGATTCGGCGGCCACGACAGAAGCGGATTTATCGCCGCCGGCGAAGATCTTCCGCCACCAACCGCCCTGTTGAGCGCCGCCTTGCTTATCTTCGTAGAAGGCCGCCACCACCAGGCCGGTAAACTCCTCCACCAGCGCCTCCAGGCGTTGCTCGGCAGCGCGCGCATTGAGCCCGCGGCGCAGGCGTTTGAGTTTGGATTGGTAGGCGGGGGGAAATTCGACGCCAGTGACGATCTTGCGCAACACCTCCAGCCCGGCCTGATCCGGGTCGGCCACAGGTTCCACCCCGCCACTCTCATCCAAGGTCTTCAGATATTCGGAAATCTTGGCGACCAGATCGTCGAAATCATCGCCCTTGACCTGGTCCTGCAGCGCCCGGCGCAGTTTTTTGAGCTGCACATCCAGGCCCGGATTGAGCCCGGTGGAGACCAGGGCCAGACGGCTCAGGCCGTGACGCAGGCTGGCGTCGGTGCGGCGCCAGGCATGCTCCTTATCCTCGAGCTGCTCCAAGGCCTCAAGGTATTTGGTCTTCCACTTATCCGGTTCGCTATTGTTAGCCGACATGTGTCGCTCCCCTGCTAGCCCGCATTTCTCACCGTGATAGGCCACGGACGGGAACCGTATATCATTGCCCGGTCGATCGACATGCTTGATAATCCTCCATCGGTTTCAGTCATCCACACCACAGCCCTTGGCCACCCGGTGTGAGAAATGCGGGTTAGCGCTTTGGCATCCCCGCCCCGCGGCTATCCAGCTTGCGACGCACCTGGTCGAGATAGCCGCACATCTGCTCCGCCCCCTGCAGGATTCTCGGCGTGTGGCGCTGGATGATATCCGGGTGAATCACGTACAGACTCTCCTGTTTAACGGCCGCTAGGGCCTCCCACTTCAGCCAGGCCTGCAACCACTCGGGGCGCTCCACCGCCCTGCCGCTGGCGATGATGACCTGCGGATCGGCCACCAGCACCGCCTCGGTGGAGACCTGGGGCGCCAGAGTGGGCAGGTCGGCGAAGATATTGTCGCCGCCGCACAGGTCCATGACGGCGCTGATCAGGTGCTCGCCGTTGACCGTCATCAGCGGCCGGTGCCAGATCTGATAGAACACCCGCAGCCGGGGCTTGCCGGCATGTTGGCGGCGCAGCTCGTGCAAGGCCTGGCGAAAGGCCTGTGCCGCGCGCGCGGCCTGCGCCTCGGTGCCCGCCAGACGGCCCAGACGCTCCAGACTGGTGGCGATATCCCCCAGACTGCGCGGATCGGAACGGTATACAGATAGGCCCAGAGATTGAAGCTTGTCGATCATCGCCGCGCCGCCACCGCTTTGCCAGATCACCACCAGATCGGGCTGCAGCGCCAGCAGCCGCTCCAGATCCAGCTGCAGCGCGGAGCCCAGATGGGTGATGTGGCGCGCCGCCGGCGGATAATCGCTGTGCTGATCCACGCCCACCACCCGCGCCCCGGCGCCGGCGGCAAACAACAGTTCGGTGAGATGCGGCGCCAGGCTGACGATACGCCCGGCCGGCTGCGCCAGCGCGACCTGTCGCCCGCTGTCGTCGGTGACCGTGACCGCGCCGGCCTGGGCCGGCGCGGATGGTGTTCCCAGCAGCCCGGCCCAGAGCGCCGCCAACAGCCATACGCGCGCGCAAACCAGTGTCAATTGATTGTGAAGCCCGAGCCGCCCCATTATGATTCTTAGCTCCTTGTATAATGTGTGAGGTATCGCATCGTGTTTTATCAGCGCATCTCGGCAGTATTGATTGGCTGCTGTGCCCTGCTGCCGGTGCGGGCCGACGAGGTGGCGCGCGAGCTATTGCAACACTGCCTGCCGGCCCCCGTCGCCATCAGCCTCCAGGCTGGCATTGACGTTGAGGTCACTTACAAGAACAAGGCGCCGGAAGCCTATCATTACCTGCGCCTGGAAGACCCACAGCGGATTTACATTGACCCCGACGGCGGACAGGGGCCGGCCCTGTTGTTGGACAAACCCAACGCACAGGCCTGGCGCTACGCGACGGACACCGGGCGGTTTTCCGCCGCCGGCGAAAGCAACACGCCCCTGTGGCTGCTCAGCGAGACCTTCATGCAGCCGCGCCGGCTCGACGCGTTTGAAGTAGCCATCAGCAGCCATAACAGTTTCGGCGGCATGGACTACTACACCCTGAATGCGACGCGCGCCGACGCGCCCTATCCGAAACGCAGTCTATCGTTCAAACGCGCCGCCGACGGCCGCTGCCACCTCATGCGCGCGGCCTATTTCAATAACGATAACAAACTGGACAAGAAACTCTTTTTTCAATGGCGCGTCATCGAGGGTCACACCCTGCTCAAGGCCCTGCACCTGGAAGACGTGAGCACGCTGACGGCGGTGCGCTATCACATCGACGCGGTGGACGTGGTGGACGCCATCGCGCCCGGGCGTTTCCCCACCCCGCCCGGGCTAGAGACACCCGGCATGGAATAATAAATGGGCGGCCGCCTCGCGTCCCTCGCCGTCGACGCGGATGCGGCTGATCGCGGCATTGGGCACCTGAATGCGGAACATACGCTCGGGCGGCGCCGCCAACACATGGCTGAGCAGCATGCGGATGACGCCGGCATGGGCCACCAGCAACACCTGGCCGCCGGCATGGGCCTGTAACAAATCCCACCAGGCGGCGACAATGCGTTGTTGGAATTCGCTCAGCGGCTCGGCCCGGGGCGGTCGATGGCGCACCGGGTCGGCGTAAAAGCGTTCCAGGGCATCCGGGTTCTGGGCTGTGATCTCGGCCTTGGTGCGCCCTTCCCAAACGCCGAAGCCGATCTCCTTGAAGCGCTCCTCCAGGCTCAGGGGCAGTGCGTGGCGCTGTGCCAGTTCCGCGGCGAAGGCGGCGCAGCGCCTCAGCGGTGAACTGACCACGGCCTGCCAGGGACAATGGTCCGCCACCGCCGCGCGCATCTGCGCCCAACCCTTGTCGCTGAGCGGATCGTCGACCTGGCCGCGATACTTGCTGCCGCCCACCGGTTCGCCGTGACGCATCAGATCCACCGTGGTCACCATCGGCTTCATCCTTTTTCGCCTTCCACTTCCGGGGCCTGCAGGGGTGCCGTCGGCCCTTGCCGTGTTTTCACAGCCTTGCGCACCAGATGGGGAATAAGCAAGTGCAGCGGCATGCGCAGATAATGGGAGCGCACGTAGAGCAGCCACCGCGCCAGCGGCGTCAGGGCGTCGTCGCAACTGACATGATCGGGCATCAGGGCGCGGCGCAGCAGGGCGTCCATGAGGTGTGACTGAGGGGCCGCCGGCCGGCCCAAGGCCGCCGCGCCTTTCCTGGCCACATCGGGCACGGGTGTTTGAAGAAACCTCGCCGTGTAGCGCAGGGCGTAATGCAGCGGCCGGCCCAACTCCAGCTCGGCGGCGCGCTCCACCAGTTCGTCCCAAAACCCATCGGTTGTACCGAAATGGCGCAGCAGGGCATCCAGGTCCACCAGGTCACGCAGGCCGTTTTCCAACTCGCCGTCATGGAACAGGTGGGTGGCGCTGTGCAGCACCATGTCTACATTCGACAGCGTATACAAATGGCGGTAACCGGGCAGGGGCTGGCGCCGCGCCAGCAGTTTTTCCGGATCGGGGTGCAGGCGCGCGGTCTCGGGCAGGATGGTGTGGTGCATGTCCACCACGGTGCCGCGGCGGCCGTGTTTCATGGGCGGCAGCTCGTGCATCCAGTTGCGGTAGTAGCGTTGATCGTATTCATCATGATGGGTGGTCATCCAACCGGCGCGGATCATATAGCGCTCGGCCTCGTCCAAATGCGCTTTGGGCACCAGGATATCGATGTCGGAAAAGATGCGTCCCCCGGCGGGCGGCAGTTGCGCGCCCACATAGGCCGCCCCTTTCAGCACCATCACCGGGGCGTCGAGGGGCCGCAACGCAGTCTCGATGCGACTCAGCTCGAAGCGCACCACCCGGGCCTGCTTGTCCGCCACCCGCAGCGCCGAGCGCAAATGCATGGCGACCTGGGGCGGCAGCGCATCCATGCGGCCGCTGCCTTGCATCAGCCAGCCCAGACGCGACAGCAATGAACTGTGGCGCGCTTGGCGGATGAGCAGATCCCAGTCGCCCAGACTCGCATCGACACCCGTATCGGGATGCCGGATCAGTTCGGTCAGGCGCTGCGCGGCGTGCCTCATTGCCCGGCCGCCAGCTTATCGAAGATGTGCACGGCATCATCCAGGCGACTGTAGCTGAAGTCGTAACAGTCGCTTTGGTCCAATAATTCTGTCAGCGCCTGAAACCCTTCATCTGCCAGCAGGCTGAAGTTGAAGGCGTTGTGGGCCAGGTCCATACAGGTCTGGGCCTTGCCACGGGGCGTCAGGCTGGCCGCGGCCTCCGGCACGTAGCGCGGCAGGATAATCCAGGCCGGCAGCGCGGCTTCGGCGGCGCGGGCTATACTGTCGGCGGGCGCCTTCATGTGGCACACCGTCCCCTTGTTGGTGTCTGCAACGCGCGGCCCGAACACCGCATCCGGCGCATACGCCTGCATGATATCGATGGAATTGTTCTTGAGATTGACCGGACGCGGCAGCGGCACCAGTTTACGCATTTGCAGGGAAAACATGGCCAATTCGTCGGAAAACAGGCGCCAGCCACAATTCACTAAGGCGGCGCAAAGCGTGCTCTTACCCGAGCCCGGCGGGGCCGGCAGGATGGCCGCCTTGCCGCCCTTTTCCACCACCGCCGCATGAATGATGAGATAGTCGTGGGCGTGGTTGGCGACACACCAGTTCAGGCCCCACTCGAACATGGGAAAGGCCTGCACCAAGGGCAAAGGCTTAAAGGGAATATGCCCGTCAAACGCGAACTGCACCTGGGGCCGAACCCAACGACGCAGGCCGGCCACCGCATCGACATTTAGATGGAAATCAGCGAATTCGGACCGCTCGCTGCGCGGGTATTCGAAATACAGTCGCGCCAAACCCTCGGCCACCGAGGCCAGGCCTGAGCGCAAATGGATGGAAAACGGCCCGGTCTGGAGGTAGACGCCGGTCTGTTCCAGCTGTGCGGCAAAATCGTTCACGGTACTTATCAGGAATCTCTACGCCTGCTCCACTAGGCCCAGGCTCAATAGCTGGCTCAGTGATTGTCTAATAAACAGACCGAGTTGAGAATCGCCGTCCAAGGCCAGACGGCGGGCAACGGCGTCTATAACCGCCTGCTCATCCAAGGGCGTTTGACTCAGACACTGTAGCAGCGCGGCCGTCGCCGCATCGAAGCGATGCAGGTCGCCGGAAAAACGCTCGTAGCCCACAGAGTCTGACGCCCATTCGCGCCACACCAAATCCACGCCGTGGGCCAGGCGCCACCGCTTGCCCTCAGGCATGCTTAGGAAAAATCGAGGCTAGGCGCGCAACCCAGCTGCGCACTAGCCATGCTTGGGATGGGGGGTCTCGGCGTCCCAACGGTGATTCAGGGCACTGAAAAAGTCGGCCAGATCGGCCACCGAACCGGTCCAACCGTTCCAGGTATTGATGACCCAGTCGGCATCGTAGCCGAAATAGGTCTGGCCGTAGAATTGGGCGTTGAGCAGGGAGCCGGCCGCTTTGAAGCCGGCGTTGTGATCATCGCTGATGTCGAGCTCGGCAGAGGCGCGCATCACTTGGATGAAGCTGGCATCGCCGTAGTTATAGACACCGGTGCCGAAATAATCATGAAACCGGGTCTCCGGTGTGAACGGCGCGGGCCAGTAATGATGGGGATAGGTGGCGGTGCCGCTGTCGCGCGAGCGGCGGCGGCTTCCGCCGCTGGACGGGCCGAGTACGGACTGGCTGCTCCAAACACCCTCGCTCTTACTGAAACACTGATCCACGTTGGGATCGATATTGGACAGATTGCCCGACATCATACCGGACACCGTACACTGGTACGCACCCAGCACCGGACGACTGTTGAGGGTCATAATCAGGGGCGCGCCGAGCAGGCCCGCCTTGGTGAATTTGCGCCGCGTCAGCCCGGCATTGTCCGGCTGCTCGGCACGCTTGTTGTCATGGGCATCCGACACTTTGTGACCCTTCTGCATGTCGTTACTCATAATCCACATACTCCTGAAATACCGGCGACATCCGGCAACTGATTAAAAATATTGGCGAAATATACCATATTCCGGACATAGCCATGGCATCCGACGCCTGATTGCCGGGTGAGTTTGCAAGAACCATACCTATTTCCCCTAGACATCTGATTTGGCGAAACTTTCCTTCTGCCGACGGTTTGCAGCGGGCGGCGGCGATGCCAGCGCCGAAACACATGTGTAAAATTAGTCGACACTCACCCACCCCCCTGCACTCGACGGCCATTGCAGGTAAGATATCCGCCTTGAATTTTGCCATGTTGAGAGAGCAGACCCCATGGGCCACCGCCTTTCCAAAATATACACCCGCACCGGCGACAGCGGCATGACGGGACTGAGCGACGGCGCGCGGGTGGAAAAAGACTCCGCCCGCATCGAGGCCATGGGCGCCGTCGACGAACTTAACAGTCATCTCGGCGCCACCCTGGCCCAGTCCCTCCCAGACGCCCTACGCGATTGCCTCACCCAGATCCAGCACCGCTTGTTTGACCTGGGCGGCGAGCTGTCCATGCCGGGGGATGAATACAGCGTGCTGCGCAGCGCCCATATCCAACAGCTGGAACAATGGCTCGATGAATTCAACGCCGAACTGCCGCCGCTCAAGGAATTCATTCTGCCCGGCGGCAATGCCGCGGCCGCCAGCTGCCACATCGCCCGCGCGGTCTGTCGGCGCGCCGAGCGCCGCGTCGCCAGCCTGCTGCGCCAGGAGGCGGTCAACCAGCAGGCCCTGTCCTATCTCAATCGCCTCTCCGACCTGTTGTTCGTCATGGCCCGCCTGCTGGCACGCGAAAACGGCGGCAGCGAGGTATTGTGGCGACCCGCCAAGGCCGAGGACAACTAGGGCCTGTTAACGCTAATCAATTTCCAGATCATTATCGGTTTGCCTGCCGGGCACACGGCCACACCCGCGACCATGAATCGCTTGCCCTAAACGGTTATAATGATTTGTTTATTCAAGGCAAAAGCATAAGGGATTGCTATGTATAAACCGGTGGTCATCATTGGCGTGGGCGAAATGGGCGGGGTATTCGCCCGCGGCATATTGCGCAGCGGCTATCCGCTCTACCCTGTTACCCGCGCAATGGACCCAATGACCGTGGCCGCGGCCGTCCCCAAACCCGAATTCGTGCTGGTGGCAGTGGCGGAACAGGATCTGCATGCCACCCTGGCCAACATCCCCCCGGCATGGCGTGATCGTCTGGTGCTGCTGCAAAACGAGCTGCTGCCGCGCGACTGGCGCGACTACCCCTTCACCGATCCCACCGTCATTTCCGTTTGGTTCGAAAAAAAGCGCGGCCAGGACACCAAGGTACTATTGCCTTCGCCGGTCCACGGTCCTCATGCGCAGGCCATCCAAGAGGCCCTCGGCCAACTCGACATTCCCTGCCGCGTGGTCGATTCGGACGCCGCGATGGAGTACGAGCTGCTGCGCAAGAATGTCTATATCCTGACTACCAACATCGCCGGCCTGGAAAGCGGCGGCACCGTCAACGAATTGTGGCGCGACCATGAGGCGCTGGCGCGCGCCGTAGCCGACGAAGTGATGCAGGTTCAAGCCACCCTGGTGGATCACCCCTTGCCGCACGCCCGCCTACTGGAAGGGATGTTGGAGGCCTTCGACGGCGATCCCGAGCATAAGTGCACGGGGCGCTCGGCGCCGGCCCGTCTCAAGCGTGCCTTGGCGCAGGCCGACGCGGCCGGGCTGCAGGTCCCCACACTGCGCCAGCTTGGCACAACACTGTGACCGCAAAACCGCTACAGAACCACGCCTTGCTGCCGCTTGTCTAACAAAGACCCCGAATGTATAACGGTCGATCCGAATTTGGCAAAGACAGGTTGATGAGCACATGACACGGCGTCGCGTAACGACGAGCGCTATACTCCTCGGGCCGGCGCTGGCAGCGGTGCTAAGCGGCAGCGCCGCAGTGGCGGCCCAAGTGTATGACATCACCGATTTGGGGGCCAATTTCCAACCCCTGGGCCTCAATGAGAGCGGCCTGATCAGCGGCGTCGACAGCAGCGCGGCCACCCCCACGGCGGTGCTGTATCGCGACGGCATTTTGATCCCGCTGCAAAACCAGAGCTATGCCCTCGCCGCCAACGAAAACCAACTGGTGGTGGGCTACCAGGACAACAGCCCGGACAATACCGCCCTGCTCTGGAGCGATACCCAGCTAGCGTCGGAACTGAGTCCGTTCAGCAGTCTGCTGGAGGCGCGCGACATCAGCAGTTTCGACGAAGTGATCGGCGTCCGGCAGATCACCGACGGCTTCGAGCGCGGTTTCAGTTACGACATCTACAGCGGCACCCTCACCACCCTGGGCACCCTGGGCGGCGGCAACGCCCATGCCAACGCCATCAATGATCGCGGTCACATCACCGGCGCTTCCGCCGATGTCGACGACAACATGCTGGCCTTCCGTTACGACACTGAAACCCTGATCAACCTGGATACTTTTGACGGCTATCGCCAAAGCGAAGGCCTGGATATCAACGAAAACCATGACGTTGTCGGCTTGGCCTACAACCGCAATGTCCTGTTCGGCGGCCGCCGCGCCTTTTACGCGCCGGTGAACAGCGGTATTTTCAATCTCGGCGCCCTCAATCACGATGTGGACAGCATTGCCCGAGGCATTAACAACGACGGCTTCATTGTCGGCCAGTCCGTGCGCTTCAACGGCGACAAACGCGCCTTTAGTTTTGACACCTCGGCCAATGACACGCTGTTGATCATCACCGACCCCCAAGGAACCGGGACGGTCTACACCGGCAGCAGCAACGGCAACGGCGTGGCGCGCAGTTTCAACAGCGGTGAAGACTGGCTCAATGTCAATTTGGGACTGGTCAACCGCACCATCAACGGCCTCTCCATCGACCCCGACACTAGCGCCCGCATCTATGCCGCCACCAACGGCGGTATTTTTGTCAGCAACAACAGTGGCAGCAACTGGTTCAGCCTGCACCAAGACCTCAGCGGCTTTACCACCTATGCACTGCATGTGGATAACGCCGTTCGCGAGGACGAGGACGAGGAACGGCGCATGTATGCGGGCACGGCGCGCGGCATCTTCTACAGTCATGACAACGGCGATACTTGGGACCTGGCCCCGGAGACCTCCAACTTCGGCTCCTTCGTATTTGCCAGCGACCCCGACCCGGACAACGAGCTGGTTTACGCCGCCACCTCCAGCGGCCTGTATCGCTCCATCAACGGTGGTGCCAGCTGGAGCCAGGCCAACGGACAGGATGAAACGCGCCTGTTCACCCGCTTTCTCACCATGGTGTTGCTGGATGAAAACGAGCCCGGTGTTCTCTATGTGGGAACACGCGGCGGCGGTATCTACAAAGCCACCCAGATCACCCAGGATATTCAGTTCGAACCCATCAACGACGGCCTGTTGAATGTCGTCATCAACGACTTGATCATCGACACCGACAGCAACCCCAGTATTCTCTACACCGCCACCAACGACGGCTTTTACCGCCGCAGCACCGACCTGGTCAGCGACTGGGAAAAACTGCGCGACGGCGCCACCTTCTCCAGCGCTTTGGCCGACGAGGGCGGCGCCACCAAGACGCTTTATATCACCACCCCCGGCAGCATCTTTCGCTCTGAAAACGGCGGCGCCAGCTGGGCCTCGGTGACCCCGGGCATCAGCTCCAGTGACGTCTACACCTTCCAGGTGATCCGCGACCTGGTCACGCCGACCCAGAGCCGCATCTTCGCCGGCACCGCCAACGGCATTTATTCCACCCGCGCCAACGACGCGGTGGCCGATGCGCTCTGGTCCATCGCCGACAGCGGCACCTCGGGCTTCAAGATCACCAGCATCGCCGTCGACGGCGACAACTACGATCCACCGCGCCTGTGGGCGGGCTCCACCGACCAGGGCCTCTACGTCTCGGTGGACGACGGCCAGAACTGGATCAGGAGCAACACCGGCCTGGACAACTACAATATCCAGGCCCTGGCGGTGGACACCACCACCTTCCCCCCCATCGTCTACGCCGCCACCCTGGGCGGGGTCTATGTCAGCACCGATGCCGGCAGCAACTGGGCGGCGCTGAACAACGGCCTGACCAATCTGTCGGTCTACAGCCTGGCGCTGGACATCGCCGCCACCCCCAAAATCCTCTATGCCGGCACCGCCGACGGCGTCTACCGCAGCAGCGACCAAGGACGCAATTGGGTGCCGGTGAGTATCGGCCTGCCTGACGATGTCGACATCGTCGACCTGGCCATCAACCCGAACAACGATGACCAGATCATCGCCGCCAGCGCCTCTGAAGGTTTGTACCGCAGCCTCGACCAGGGCCTGAGCTGGACGTCACTGAACACTAACAGCACAGTCAGTGATAACGACATCTTTGACATCGCGCAGCATCCCGGCACGCCCGGCACGTTCTTGGTCGCCGCCAAAAACGGGGTGCATCGCATCAGCGACGCCTTCGGCGCCTGGAGTTGGGCGGCCATCAACAGCGGTATCGACGGCCTGAGCGTCTACTCAGTGGCCTACAATCCGGACGCAAGCACCGAGCTGTTCGCCGGCGTCGATACCGACGGGGTCTATAAATCCACCGATGACGGCGCCAGCTGGAGCTTGATGAGCAATGGACTGGAATCGCTGACCAACAAGATGGTGGCGCTGGACACCCAAGTCGAACGGCCGGAATGGCAACTGCAGGACGCCACCGCCATCGACAACATGGGCCGCATCGTCGGCACGGGGCTGCTCAACGGCACGTCGCACGGCTACCTGCTCACGCCGGTGCTGGGCACCGCCAGCGCCGATGTGGCGCTCACCATGACCAGCACCCCGGAGACGCTCAAGGCCAACATCCCCATGACCTTCGAAATCACCATCACCAACAACGGCCCGGACGCCGCCAACGACGTGCAGTTCACTGACTGGCTGCCGCCCAACGTGCTGTACCGGCATTCGGCCGCCAGCCAGGGAGTCTGCAGCGCCGCAACAAGCGCCGAGCCGCCGCTATTGCGTTGCAACATCGGCGTTATGGACGTAGGCGACAGCGTCAATGTCTCCATCTCGCTGGAACCGCAGCAGACCGAACTCCAGATACGCAATATCGCCCGCGTCAAGGCCAACGAGCACGATCCCGACTTCAGTAATAACACGGTCGGCGAGAACCGCACCATCACCATCGATGAGTGTTTCATCGCCACCGCCGCCTACGGCTCATTCCTGCATCCGTATGTCACCGAGCTGCGCGCCTTTCGTGATGATTACCTGCTCAGCAACCGCCTGGGACGTTGGTTCGTGGATTTTTATTATGAACACTCGCCACCGATCGCCGCGCGCATCGCCGAGGACGAGACCCTACGCTGGCTGGCGCGCCTGGTACTGGCGCCCCTGGTGTATACCGTAATGTATCCCGGTTGGGCGTTCACCGGCGTTTTGCTGTTGCTGACGGGCTATGGCTACCGCCGCCGCCACGTCAAACAATGGAAGGCTTACGCGCCGTAATCCACCGGCCACAGCCTGGCCGCGCCGCGCACCCCGCTGGAATCGCCGTGTTTGGCCGGCAGTAAGTGGGTGGCCACGGTATCGGAGAATACCCACTGCGCCCATAACTTGGGGACGCGGTGATAAAGACTGCAGATGTTGGACACACCGCCACCCACCACAATCACCTCCGGGTCGAGGATATTGATCACCCCGGCGAGGGCGCGCGCCAGGCGGTCTTCGTAACGCGCCATGGTCTGCTCGGCCAGGTGATCCCCCTTTTGACAGCGCAGGGCGATCTCATTGGCGCTGAGGCGTTGGCGGGTCAGGTCGTAGTGGTCGCGACTCAGGCCGGCGCCGCTCAGATAGGTCTCGATGCAGCCGCGTTTGCCGCAGTAACAGGGCGGACCGCGGCGTTCGTCCCAGCGCGGCCAGGGGAGGGGATTGTGGCCCCACTCGCCGGCGATGGCGTTAGGCCCTTTTAATACCCGCCCGTTGACCACGATGCCCCCACCGGTGCCGGTGCCGATGATCACGCCGAACACCGTGCCCGCGCCTTCGGCCGCGCCATCGATCGCCTCTGAGAGTGTGAAGCAATCGGCATCGTTAGCCAGGCGCACCGGCCGTTCCAAGGCCGCGACCAGATCCTGTTCCAGGGGCTTGCCGTTGAGCCAGGTGGAATTGGCGTTTTTTATATGCCCGTTGGCAGGCGAGATCGCCCCCGGGGTACCGATGCCCACTGTGCCCTTACGGCCGGCGTATTGTTCCGCCTCCTCCACCAGGGAGGTGATCAAGGCGATGCTCTCGTGATAATTGCCGCGCGGCGTGAGCACGCGATGGCGGAACAGCTCGCGGTCGTCTTCCGCCAAGGCGATCACTTCCGTCTTGGTGCCCCCCAGGTCAATACCAATGCGCATAGTCATGACTGATCTCCCGCTAACAAACGCCGAAATTCCCCCCAATCAAAGGCGGCACCGGGATCGCTCTTGCGCCCCGGCGCGATATCGCAATGTCCCACAATGCGCTCCGGCGTGATACCCGGATAGGCCGCCATCAATCCGCGCGTTACCTGCGCCAAGCGCCGGTACTGGATCGGCTCATAGGGCTCGTCGTCACAGCCCTCCAACTCGACGCCGATGGAAAAATCATTGCAACGTTCACGTCCCTGAAAACAGGAGACGCCGGCGTGCCAGGCGCGTTTAGCAAACGGCACGAACTGCAGCAACTCACCGTCACGCCGGATCAACACATGGGCGGAGACCCGCAATTCGGCGATCTCGGCGAAATAGGGATGGGCAGCGGGATCGAGCCGATTACAGAACAAGTCCTCGATATAACACCCGCCGTACTGGCGCGGCGGCAGACTGATGCCGTGCACCACCAGCAACGAAATAGCCTCCCCAGCCGGCCGCGCGTCGCAGTTGGGCGATGTCAGTCGCCGCGCCTGCCGCAACCATCCCCGCTCTATCATGGTCATGGTAACTGTTTGTAGCACCTGTAAAAGATGCCAGTCTAGCGGAAAAATCGCCGCTGCAAAGCAGGCCCCGGCCGCGCCCACCCAGAACGGTCGGCGTAAAACACAAAGCCCGCTCGCGGCGGGCTTTGTTCTTAATTCATATTTTTAAGCTGACTCAACAGCTTACGGCACTATTCCGGACCCGGATCACGACATCGACCCCCTCCGCCTCGGTCCCGGACGGCAGTGGCGGCAGCTCACCCAAGGACAGCGAATCCGGCGCCATGTCCATCAACTCGCCGGTATCCACATTGTAGAAATGATGATGCGGCGTGGTGGTGGGATCGTAAAACACCCGGCTCGGATCGACGATCACCTCGCGCACCAGCCCCTTCTTGGCGAATAGGCCCAGGGTGTTGTAAACAGTCGCTTTGGAGACGATGGAGCGCTTTTTATTCACCATGACAAGCACCTGGTCGGCCGAGACATGTTGCGGCTCGGCAAACAAAACCTGTGCAATTTCAACGCGTTGCTGGGTCGGATTGACCCCCTTGTGGCGCATCAGGTCAATCACTTCGGCGCGTGAGCGCGGGTATTTATCCATCATAGGCCTTTTGACTCAGTCTAAACCGGTAGGTAATTAGCTTACGACATCAAACAATTATGTCAACTTCAGTATCGGCATCAAGGCCCCGGCACATAAGCCGAGGGCGCCAGGATCGGCGTTCGCGCCAGCATCAAATCCGCCAACAGGCGCGCCGAGGCGGGCCCGATGGCCACCCCGTTGCGGAAATGACCGGCGCTGAGGTAAAGATTCGCCACCTTGGGGTGGGGGCCGATATAGGGGATGCCCTGCGGTGAACCGGGCCTGAGTCCCGCCCAATGGTTCACCAGGGGATAATCGCGCAGGGCCGGGATGAGGGCCTCGGCTGCCGCCTGCAACTCGCGGCGCGCGTCCGCGGTCGGCGTCTTGTCGAAACCGACATGCTCCAGAGTGCTGCCGGCCAGGATATGGCCATCGCGGCGCGGGATCACGTAATGGCCGCCGGCTAGCACGATACGCCGAACCAGATCCGGCGCGGCGCGGTAGAGCAGCATCTGTCCCTTGACCGGCTCGACCTGCAACTCGACCCCCAGGCCCTCCAGCAGCGGCCGGCTCCAGGCGCCGCCGGCAACCACCACCGCCTCGGCATGACAGTCCCGGGTGGCGGTCCTGACGCCCCGAACCCGGCCCTGCTCGATCAACAGCCGCTCGGCCGGACACTGTTCGAGCACGTGCACCCCCAGTGCGGCACAGCTCTTGGCCAGCGCCTGCATCATGCGCGGATTACGCAGTTGAGCGATATGCGGCAGCCACACCCCCGGCTTCGCCTCACCCAGGCGCGGCTCGATCGCAGCGGCTTGCGCCGCAGACACTTCCTCCAGTTCGACCTGGTGCTCCCGCCCCCAGGCCAAGGCCGCGCCGCGATCGTCCGGCGCCAGAATCAATAAACCGCTTTGCAGGTATTCCGGATCCAGTCCGGATTCGGCTTGAATCCGGCTCACGAGCTCAGGGTAATGACGCTGACTCCACGCCGCCAACGCCGTCACCGCCTCGGGATAACGCCAGGGATAAAGGGGCGAGAGAATACCGCCGCCGGCCCAGGACGACTCACGGCCCGCCCTGCCGCGCTCCACCACGGTGACCTTGGTGCCCGCCAATGCCAACTCGCGCGCCAGCAACAAGCCGGTCAGCCCGGCGCCGATAATCACAGTGCTTTTCATGGTGTGAATTATTTCACATTTTCACGCGCCGCGACGGCCGCCGGAACCGTTCATCGCGTCAGTCGCACCACTCGATCCTTTGCCGAGCACTACTGACTCAACATTACCCCAGCCGGCCCGATAAGGAAGTGCAGATACTTTGAAAACCATGGTGAATTACGTGATAGCAGGAACCCGAAAAGCCGACAGCAACAGCGCCCAACGCGGTTTTACCTTGGTGGAGCTGATGATCACCTTGGCCGTCGCCGCTATCCTGATGAGCCTGGCCGTCCCGAGTTTCACCAGCACCATCAAAAACAACCGCCTTACCACACAGGCCAACGATCTCATCGCTACGCTCAATTATGCCCGTAGCGAAGCCATTCGGCGCGGCGCCAATGTCTCTGTCGACAGCAACGATGCTTCAGCCAACTGGCACAACGGCTGGGTCGTGAAAGACAGCAGCAACAATATCCTGCGTAACCACCAGGCTTTCGAGGGCAGCAGCACACTCGTTGCCGCCTCCAGCGTCAGCAGCTTGAGCTACAGGAGCACCGGGTTTTTGAGCGGCAGCTCCGCGATCACCTTCACACTATGCGACGACCGCAGCGGCGAAACCGGCCGGACAATCAGTATCTCTCTGACCGGGCGACCCAGCGTCAGCAACTATACCTGCGACAGCTAGGAGGCGTAATAAGAATGTATCGAAAAAAACACAACGCCGGTTTTACCATGATAGAAGTGCTGATCACGCTCATTATTCTATCGCTGGGACTGCTGGGCTTGGCCGGCATGCAGGCCACCGGGCTAAAGAGCAACCACGAAGCCTATATGCGCAGCCAGGCCACTTTATTAGCCTATGACATGAGCGATCGCATGCGCGCCAATATGGCCGGTGTCAGCGCCGGTAATTACAACAATATTTCAGGCATTCCGCAGTCCTACACCGATTGCGAGTCCAACGCGTGCACGCCGGCACAAATGGCGGTGTTCGACACTTATCAATGGAACACCGCGCTGGCGGACAAGCTCCCCTCCGGACAGGGAACGGTAACGACGTCAGGCGGCATCTCCACCCTCTCGGTGATGTGGGATCACGAGCGCAGCGGCGCCAGCGGCACCGACTGCGACCCCGATGATGCCGACGACCTTAAATGCTTCCAGGTGGAGTTGGAGTTATGACAGACCGCACAAATCACGTGTCACAGCAACGCGGCTTCTCCATGGTGGAACTCATGGTGGCAATCGTCGTCAGCCTCCTGTTAATGACCGGCACTATTCAGATCTTCGCCAATAACAAGCAGACCTATCGGGTACAGGAAGCACTGTCACGGTTACAGGAGAACGGGCGCTTCGCCGTGAACCTGTTGACCAAGGATATACGCATGGCGGGGTTCGCCGGCTGTGGTGATATCGGTGTAGCCACCAACATTGCCGATGTCGATGGGGACGGAGTACCTGATCAAGCGGGTGACGTTTCGACTGCCGGTATCGATGGGCGAGAAGAAGCCGGCCTGCCTGTCGCCATCACCGATACAGTCCAGCTCACCGCAGCTGATGTCTATGACGGCACCGACGTCATTCTTATAAAACGAGGCAGTGACACCGGCGTACGCCTGGTCGGCAACATGACCGCGGATAACGCCAACATCCAGCTGGACGCCGTTACCGCCGCCGGGCTCTTTGCGCCAGATGACATTTTGGTTATATCCGATTGCGAAGACACCGACGTCTTTGCCGCCAACAACGTCTCATCAGGCAGCGGCAAGATCACTATCGCCCACTCCAATTCCGTCAACATAAACAACAAGCTGTCAAAGGCCTACGGCGCCGACGCGTCTGTCATGAAGATGGAAAGCTTCGTCTATTACATCGGCATCAACGCCTCGGGCGGGCCTTCGCTCTACCGCAAGAGACTCAGCAACGTCAATGTGGTCACAGAAGAGCTTATCGAAGGCGTGGAAGACATGGAAATACTATACGGCGAGGATACGAATGGCGACCAAACGGCGGACACCTATATCTCCGCAGCCAGCGTCACGAACATGGTCGATGTCGTCAGCGTGCGTCTCACGCTGACCCTGCGCACGCTCGACGACAATGTCTCCCTGACCGCCGGCGGCGGCGACAACCGCATCCGCCGCACCTTCAGCTCCACCATCACTATTCGAAACCG
This sequence comes from Candidatus Tenderia electrophaga, assembly GCA_001447805.1. Lineage (NCBI taxonomy): Bacteria > Pseudomonadati > Pseudomonadota > Gammaproteobacteria > Tenderiales (SeqCode) > Tenderiaceae (SeqCode) > Tenderia (SeqCode) > Tenderia electrophaga (SeqCode). The sequence continues at coordinate 179,186 of CP013099.1, read as the reverse complement.
GGTTTCTTAATCCCTATGGTTACAGCGATGAGAAAACAAGACACATCACTTCAAAACGGTCAAGGCGGCGCCGCCCTCATTGTCAGTCTTCTGCTCCTGCTGGTCATGACAATCATCGGCGTCACCGCCATGCAAACCAATATTCTAGAAGAGAAAATGGCCGGCAATGATCGCGATATTTCACTGTCTTTACAGGCGGCTGAAGCAGCGCTACGTGCCGGCGAAGCCACCATTGAAGGAATCGTCTCACCGGCCGCCGCATTTAACGGTGAGACAGGCGGGCATTACCCGGAAGGCAGTGATGTCAACGTATTCTCGGATGCCACCTGGACGGCGGACAACTCCTTGGAATACGGGGCGGACATCGAGAATATCGGAACCAGACCCCGGTACATTATCGAGTTTGTCGGAGAAATAGGCACCGGCACCAGCGACGTTAATATCGGTGGCTATGGCGAGACATCCGGCCAGGGCACGCTCAACAGCTTTCTTATCACAGCGCGAGGAACCGGCGGTTCAGACACGACGGTCACCTTACTACAAAGCTATTACGCCAAACGTTTTTAATCAGCATCACAGGCCGATGACGGGAGAAACATCATGAAACATCGTAAGCACTCGTACCAACACGTTTTGGCCGTGACAGTTTGCGTGATTTCCGCCACCTTATTTCAATCCCGGGCGCTTGGTGCGCCGGGCTCACTATCCGATCAGCCCTTGTATGTAGGCCCCGCCGTTGAGTCTAACATTTTCATGCTTAGCGACGACTCGGGCAGTATGGACTGGGAGGTTATGACTACAGACACTGACAATGGCGGCCGCTTTACCGGCAGCCAGCCTGACGGCAGCAATCCGGTCGGCGCAGGTGACGTCAAGCACCGCGACAGCAATGACGATGGGTCAGCCAATTGCAGTTTCTCCGACAGCTACTCTTCTGACGGCTATATCTATATCGTGGAGTGGGGCAGCAACGCCTACAGTGATAACGGTAACGACTGCTATACCGCGGACGACCAGGCCTGGCGCATCCGCAACAGCGACTTCAATCCGCTCTATTTCGACCCAACCAAGACCTATGAACCCTGGGACGGCAAAGACATCAATGGAAATCCCTTCGACAATATTGATATTACCAATGCCCCCGACGATCCCTACAATCCCCAGGAAACCATTAACCTCCTGACAGACAACTCTAACTGGGCGGGTGCCGGGCTTGCCCGACTTACGAGCGATCGCGATGGCGACGGCAACCCGGATGGATTCTATTTCTATACCTGGACTGATGATGGTGACGGAATCTTTGAAAACGGCGAAGAGACTGAATACAAGATCCGCGACATTACCGACGCCCAAGCGGTTACCTGGCTGGGAGAAGGCAAAACCGCCGCCGATGTAAAACAGAATTTCGCCAACTGGTTCGGCTATCACCGCAAACGCGAATTTGTCGCCAAGTACGCCCTCAGTAAGGCCATTGTGGACCTTACCGGCGCACGCGTCGGCTACGGCAGCATCAATAACAATAACAACGTCAAGATCGAGGTCGCGTCATTGAACTTGGAGCCCGACGTCGGGAATAAAAAGGCGCTGTTCGACAAGCTCTACTCCACGAACTCATCGGGCGGGACGCCGTTACGACAGAACCTGAGAAATGTGGGGAGATATTTCGACTATGTCAACAACAGCTTTTTTGGCGACACCGGCGACTACACCAATCCCATTCTTCCGGCCGGTGAATACGGTATGTGCCAGAAGAACGTCAGCATATTGATGACCGATGGTTTCTATACCGGCTCCAGCCCCAGTATAGGCAATGCCGACGGCGACGGCGACACGGCATTTGATGGCGGCGCCTATAGCGATACGTATTCCAACACCCTCGCCGACGTCGCCATGCACTACTATGAAAATGATCTGTCCGCGCTTTCCAACGAGGTCCCCACGTCCGCGAGCGATAGCGCATCCCATCAGCACATGAACACAATCACGGTCGCATTCGGCGTCAGCGGTACACTGAATCCGGCAACGGATGATCCGACAGCAGGCGGTTTTAGTTGGCCCGATCCCGACGACGGCAATGACGAAAAGATCGACGACCTTTGGCACGCCGCCTATAACGGCCGCGGCGATTTCTTCAGCGCCCAAAATCCCGATTCGCTGGTCACCGCCATCCAAGCCGCCGTCAACACCGCCTCCAAGGGCACCAGCACGGCGGCGGCGGTGGCCTTCAATACCACCACCCTAGATACCGGCTCGGTGGTTTATCAAGCCAAATTCAACCCGTCCGAAAACTGGAAGGGTGAGCTTATCTCTAGCGATCTTGCCGGCGACGGCAGCATTGCCGAGTCACCCACTTGGAATGCCGGCAATGTGCTAAACACCCAATCACACGCATCCCGGGTTATATTGACCTACAAGAGAGATACCGGGACGCCCGGCAATTCCACCGGCATTGCCTTCAAGACGCTTGCCAACCTGGCCTCAAGCCAACAGGACGACCTCAATATGGGACCGTCCGGCGCGGACGGAGAAGGACAGGCGCGTATCGATTATCTGCGTGGCGACACCTCCGACGAATCCCAGGACCTGTTTTTCCGTGACAGGACAAATGTACTGGGCGACATCGTCCATTCGAATCCCGTGTATGTGGGCAAACCCCAGTCCGGCTATCCCAATACCGCCACCTTCGGCGACGGCGTTTACTCAGATTTCGTGGCCGCCAACGAAGACCGCGGAGGAATTATTTATGTCGGCGCCAATGACGGCATGTTGCACGGCTTCAACGAAGACGACGGCAGCGAGGCCATGGCCTTCATCCCCAACGCCTTGTTTTCATCATCCGCAGGCGAAGGGTTGCATTACCTCACTGACCCTTCCTATTCGCATAGATACTATGTCGACCTGAGCCCGACCGTTCAGGACGTGTACATCGACGGTGCCTGGAAAACCGTGCTGGTCGGGGGCCTGCGCGCCGGCGGCCGCGGCATCTTCGCGTTAGACATTACCGACCCCAGCTCATTCGCGGATGCCAATGCCGGCGACATCGTGATGTGGGAGTTCGATAGCAGTGATGATGCGGATCTCGGCTATACCTTTAGTCAACCCACCATCACCCTGCTCGAAAACGGCAAATGGGCAGCCATCTTCGGCAACGGCTATAACAGCACCGGGGACGGCCAGGCCAGCCTGTTTATCTTGTATCTGGAGGACGGCATGGATGGCGAGTGGTCCAATGGCGATTACATCGAGATCAAGACCGGGGTTGGCACGCTGGCCGACAAGAACGGACTCTCGTCATCCGCCGTGGTCGACGCCGACGGCGATGGTCGCGCCGACCGTGTCTATGCCGGTGACTTGGAAGGTAATCTATGGGCCTTCGATATCAGCGGCAGCAATCCCAGTCAATGGGGGGTTGCCTATAAACAGGGCAATACACCAAAACCTCTATTTATCGCGGCGAACAGCGGTGGCACTGCGCAAGCAATCACAACCAAGCCCATTGTCGCCACGCAAACGGCGTCCGTCAGCGGCAATCCGGACCCTAGCCTGATGGTATTCTTCGGTACCGGACAATTTATCGTCGACGGCGACAAAACCACCAGCGACACCCAGAGCTTCTACGGCGTATGGGACAGCGGCACGAAAGAGCTGACCCGCTCAGACCTGACGCAGCAAACCCTGACTGCATCAGGGTCCGTGCGCACCACGTCGGATAACGTAGTGGCGTACAGCAACAGCAACCACGGCTGGTTCCATGATCTACCTACCAGCGGCGAACGGGTGGTGGTCAATCCAAAAATCCGCGGCGAATTCGTCTTCTACAACACCTTGATTCCAGGCACCCAACTCTGTCAACCGGATGGCTACGGCTGGCTGATGGCGGTCAAACAGGTCGACGGCACCATGTCGGACACCGCCCTGTTTGACACCGATGGCGACGGCGACGTCGACGGCGACGACGCCCAGGCCGCCGGCGTCCAACTGACCGATATTCCGGCCGGCTCGAACTTCCTCGGCGATATGATGTATACCCCCGACGACGAAGGCAACATTGACGCCCGCCGGGTCGACGTCGGTATCAGCGGCGATTCGGGGCGGCTTTCCTGGCAGGAACTTTTCGCCCAATAGGACCGACTTTAATCTGACACTCTTAATGACGGAATTCAATTATGAAGAAACGCAGTCTCAGTTTAGCAGCCTTGTTTTTGCCGCTCATCTTGCCAGTCGGCTTGTTGGCGGCTCAATTACCAAGCCATTACCCGGACCACTTCGATAACGTCGGCATCATCGACGATATCGACGCGCGCCAAAGTAGAATCGTGATATACGACACCCTGATGCGACTCCCCGCAGGCGTAGCGGTGCACAGCCCAAGCCGTCAAGTCGGACTGGTCAGCGAGCTGCGCAAGGGCATGAAGGTCGGCTATAGTTATCGGCGGGAAAACCGCAGCAAGAACCTTACCGATATCTGGATCCTGCCCGGCAACTACCCCCTGGGCGGTGACGAATAGAGCGGAACGTGTAGACTTCGTATAAGCGATCCGCCCAACCCGCCCGCTCAGCGAAACCCAGCGCATTGGCCACACAGAACTGAATCAAGAGAACTGAATCATGAGACATAGACAAGCCACCGGCTTCACACTGATTGAATTGATGATTGTCGTCGCCATCATCGGCATCCTCGCCGCCATCGCCTACCCGGCGTATCAGGACCAAGTACGCAAAGGCAAGCGCGCCGAAGGCCAGGCCGCCTTATTGGACATGATGGCGAAACAGGAGCGTTTTTACACCGACAATAACAGCTACACCACGGCCCTCACCGATCTCGGCTTTGAGGCCGATGCCAATGTTGATTCGCCCGAAGACCACTACAAACTGTCCGCGGCGGAGTGTAACGGCTCCATTTCATCCTGCGTGATTATCACCGCCGACCCGCAATTCGACGACGCGCTATGCGAAAACCTGACGTACAATTCGCTGGCGACCAAAGGTATAACCGGCAGCGGCACCGTGGACAACTGCTGGTAAATCGCCATGACGCCAGGCCGATCCCGATGACGTAAACGGCCGAAATAAATTAGAAAATCCTAATAAACCGCTCATCGGCCACCCGCCGCCTTTCGGCACGCCGCCGTCCAAAACCCAATCATTTCCGCCGCCCTTTGTGCTAGCGTGCAAAAAAAGCGAGAAGGGATGCGCGGACAATGATTGGGGCTGTCTCGACCCGCCAGGCGGGTTTCACATTGATCGAAATATTGGTCACGATCGTCATTCTGTCGATCGGCTTGCTCGGCATCGCCGGCATGCAGGCCTCCAGCCTGCGCAACAACCACGCCGCCTATACCAAGACCCAGGCCGCCAATCTGGCCATGGATATGGCCGATCGTATTCGCGCCAATCCCGGTGCCCGGGCCGAATACGTCGGCTTCGACACGGGCACCAACGTCCCGGCAGATCCCGGCTGTATCGGCACCGGTTGCACGGCCGAGCAGCTGGCCGACTTCGACATGCGTCAGTGGAGCATCCCCATCCTCGGCACCAACGGTACCACCGTCACCGAAACCACCAAACCCGCCCTGCCCGACGGCCGCGGCATGATCGGAACAGACAACGGCCGGTACGTCGTCACCCTGCTCTGGCGTGAACCGGCCTTTGACGCGGACATGACCCGTACCCAATGCATCGCCGACCAGGACCCCGAATTCGCCTGCTTTCAGATGAGGTTCCTGCCATGATGAAGCTGCCGCGTACGCAATCCGGCATGTCGCTGGTGGAACTGATGATCGCCATCACCCTCAGCCTGATTCTCAGCCTGGGCATCATCCAGATCTTCAGTTCCAGCAAACAGACCAGCCGGGTGCAGAATGAACTGGCGCGGCTGCAGGAGAACGCCCGTTTCGCCTTGGACCTGCTCAGCAGCGACATCCGTATGGCCGGCCAGTTGGGATGCAACAGCAATGTGCATGTCAACGACAGCAGCAACGGCAGCCTTGGCCCTTTCAGCCACGGCATCCGCGGGTATGACTATGCGGGCACCGACGACATCAAGCTGACCGCCGATGGCAGCCTCAACAATGTGATCGACGGCACTGACGTCATAATGGTGATCGCCGCCGGCGCCAACGCCGTTTCGGCCACCAGCACGACGGCGGCGGTCACTGCCGGCAGCATCGCGCCCATCGCCGACATTGATGAGGGCGATCCGGCCATCGTCAGCGATTGTGAGACCGCCGACCTGTTCATTGCCGGCGCGCGTGAGCCAAACAGCAACATCCTCCCCGTCAAGGGCGCGACCTTGAGCAAGACCTACTCCGACAATGCGGAAATCGCCAAACTCGACTACACCGCGTATTACCTGCGCGCGGACGCCGACGGGGTACGCAATCTCTATCGTTCCTACGTCAACAACCTGAATAACAACCCCGGCATCAGAACCGAGGCCTTGCTGGCCGGGGTGGAGGATTTCCAAATCCTATACGGCCAGGATATCAACGGTGACGGCAGCAATATCCGCTACGTAGACGCCGACAATGTTGATCCCACCAATCCTGTGGCTGACATGAGCGATATCATCAGCGTACGCATCCATCTGCTGCTCGCCACCACGGAAGACAACCTGGCACCGCAACAGCCCCAGCCGCAGCAATACTGGTTCATGGATGACCTGCAAACGGCCGCGGCCGGTGACCGGCGCCTGTTCCGCAGCTTCACCACCACCATTCAACTCCGCAACCAAGGCATCGGCACATGATGAATAGACAACGCGGCTCGGCCCTCATCCTTGCCCTGCTGATCCTGTTGGTGATGACCATGCTGGGCATCACCGCCATGAGCACCTCCACACTGGAGGAAAAGATGGCCGCCAATGACCGCAATCAAAAACTTGCCTTTCAGAACGCCGAACTCAAACTGGCCCAAAGCGAATCCGAAGTACGCGATTACGATTGGAATGTGGACGTCAGCGGCGTGCTCGATGCCGAGGCCGCCCATCCCGGACTCTACGGTGAGGGCACATCCCCGAATTATTACGAGCCGGCCACCTGGACCCCGGAAGCGGATCTGTGTGAAACCGTTGAAAACAATCTCGCCGACAACAAGGCCTGCCGCATCGTCCAGGTAATGGACGTGCCGCCGCCCCTGGAACAGGGCGGCGGCTACGGCCAACTGAGCCAGTCCAACATGCCCGCGGCCAAGCTCAGAATCACCGCCCAGGGCCGGGACGCCAGCGGCGGCGCGCGCGTCATGGTGCAAAGCACCTATGAAAAGAACATCACCCCATAAGAATTCGGATAATATCGTGAGCAGAAAAAAACAACACGTTACCAGCGCCACCTTTGCCTACGCTTTCACCTTGCTGACGCTCGGCCTGCCCACCGCCCAGGCCGCGCCCGGCACCCTGGCGCAACAACCTTTATTTCTCACCAACAACGTCCCGCCCAATGTTCTTTTTGTTAACGACAACTCCTTCAGCATGAGTTGGGAGATCCTTTTCCCCGGCGGAGAGCTGGGTGCCGACGGACGGCTGTCGGAAAATAGCGACAATCTCACGCCGCCACTGATTCACAACACGACCTGTACGCTGAATTCCGAGATTGACACCGAAGAAAAGATTGCGGAGCATTACCGCGCCAGGCAATACGGACGCATCCTCCAGATCTCAAGTAACGAGTGCACTCAAACTGTCGCCGAAGAGGAGTGGCGCGCACGTACCCGTGCCTATAATCGCCTCTACTTCGATCCCCAACGTCAGTATGAACCGTGGCCCGGCTATAATAATTCCAGCATTACCCAGGCGCCGATTGATCCGACGACATTCGATTGGGACTCGGAATCGCCCACTGCCGGAAGCTACGTGAATCTGACCAGCGACTCTGCGCTACTAGTAAATGGCAATCGCAGCGGCTATTACGCAACCTCAGAATGGACAAACTGGTGCGCCAGCAACCAATCGACGGCGGGCACCTGCAAGGGTTGGCGCTACTACACCTGGATTGACAGTGACAGCGAAGACGATATCGACGAAGGTGAACTTTCGATTCACTGGATCAAGGACCAGGATGACGCAACCAAACAGAATTTTGCCAACTGGTTCACCTACCATCGCAAACGCGAATACGTGGCCAAATACGCCATCGCCAAGGTGATCAGCGAGACTAACGGCATGCGGATGGGCACCGCGACGATTAATCTTCCCCCGGAAGGCCCCTCAGGGAGGGTTCCGATTCAGCCGGCCGATAGTGACAAGGAAACTCTACTAGATGCTGTATTCAAAACTGACGTTACCGCCAGAACGCCTTTACGCAGCGCCCTGGAAAATGCCGGCAAATATTATAAGAACGGTGATTTCTTCGGTACCGCACACGATCCTATCTTGCCGGATCCGGCCGGTCAGTGTCAGATCAATAATACTATCCTCATGACCGACGGCTATTACGATGGAGATGAGTTTGATACACCAGAGTTTGCAACCCTGGCCGACGCTGCGGAATTCTACTACCAAGACTTGCGCAGTTTAGAAGGTGAACAGCGCATGCACACCTATACTGTAGCCTTCGGTGTACAGGGAACATTGGACCACGATACCGACGTTTATGCCGACGATTTCACCTGGCCGGACCCTACCATCTCGGATGCCGCCAAGATCGACGACCTGTGGCATGCCGCCGTCAACGGCAACGGCCTGTTTCTGAGCGGCGACAACTCCGATGAGCTGGTGGAATCCCTGCGTTCGGCGCTGAACGATATTGACCAGCAGATCGAAAGCGCCACCTCCGTCACCGGCTCGTCGTTCCGACTGGACGACGATTCCTTGATCTATGTGAGCCGCTTCAATGCCGCGGACTGGACGGGCGAGTTGTTGGCCTACTCGATGGACAGCAGCGGCAACCTGACATTGACCTGGAGCACCGACTCGACCCTAGCGAACGAGGACCATAGCACCCGCGAAATCATCACCTTCGACGGCGCTGACGGAGTGGCATTTAACTGGAATGACGGTTCCTGCAGCAACTGCATCAGCAGCGCCATGAACGAGGCCCTGTCCCTCACCTCGGACGGCACGTTGGACCCCGACCTGGGCCAGGCGCGGCTGGACTACCTGCGCGGCAAGCCCAGCGATGAATTTGCCGACGTTGCCTTCCGACCACGCGCTGCGCTGCTGGGCGACATTGTCAACAGCAGCGCGGTGTATGTAGGTGCCCCCGCCAGCTTCTATCCCAACAGCGACCCCTTCGGCGTCGAAGAAAACCGCTTTTTCGATTTCTGGGACGCCAATAAAGGGCGCACGCCCCTGCTCTACGTCGGCGCCAACGACGGCATGCTGCACGCACTCAACGCCAACACAGGGGAAGAGGTATTCGCCTATGTGCCGGAAACCCTGTTCGCGGACCTGCCGCTGCTGACCGATCCGGCCTACAACCACCGTTTCTATGTCGACAACACCCCCAGCGTCAGCGATGTCTACACCAACGACGCCTGGCGCACCGTGCTGGTGGGCGGCCTGGGGGCCGGCGGGCGCGGCGTGTATGCCTTGGATATTACCGACCCGCTCAATCAATCAGTCAGCCACGCCCGTCGAGGCCTACGCCGCGCAACGGGTACTGTGGGAATTCAACCACGGCGACGACGAGGACCTGGGCTACAGCTTCAGCCGCCCCGTCATCGCCCTGACCAAGCAAGGCTGGGCGGCCATCGTCGGCAACGGCTCTAACTCCTCCGATGCGGCCGATGACAACGGCACCGCATCCTTGTTTATTCTTTACCTGGACGCGGACCTCAGCGATGCCGGTGAGTGGGACCCGGGTACCGACTATCGCAAGATCGACACCGGTGTCGGCGGCGTCGACGCGGCCGAGAACGGCCTGTCCTCACCCACCGCCGTGGACACCGACGCCGACGGTTATGTCGACCGCGTCTATGCCGGCGACCTGCACGGCAATCTGTGGGCCTTTGATCTCACGGATGCCGACGACGCCAACTGGGACGTCGCCTACCAAGAAAGCGATGGCACACCCGTGCCGCTGTTCAAGGCCGCCGCGGCTGACGACACGCCCCAACCCATCACCGCCAAGCCGAGCGTCATCCGTCATCCCTTCCAACCCAGGGTCAGCGCCAACGGCCCCAATCTGATGGTGTATTTCGGCACCGGTCAGTATCTGACCACGGACGACCTGGGCGATACCGCCACCCAAAGCTTCTACGGTGTGTGGGACAGCGGCCGGATCGGCAGCGGCGACACACCCTTGAGCCGTGCCGTCTTGCATCAGCAGAGCATTATGAGCGGCCAGGCCCTGGGTGAGGATGTGCGCACCACCAGCGGCACGGCGGTGAATTACGAAGAGGGGCAATTCGGCTGGTATTTCGATCTCGGCCCGGACGCCGATTCGGCGGGCGAGCGCGTTATCAGCAATGCGGTCGTGCTTAACGACACCGTCTTTTTCAACACCTACATCCCCAGCATCGTGCCTTGCGACAGCGGCGGCAGCAGCTGGTTCATGTTCGTCGACGCGGCCTCCGGCGGCACGCCGCGCGCACCGGTCATCAGCATTAACAACGACACCGTGATGGACCTGGTGGACTTGGGCAGTGGCGACAGCCCACCGTCAGGCCTGTTGTTAGAAGGCGCGCTGAGCAGCCCGTCATTGAGCTTGGGCGCCGGCAACAGCGGCATCGGCGCCACCCTGATTCATACCCAGACGGGCATCGAGAATCTCGCCACCGATCTGGGCGCGGCCATGCTGGGCAGACGCCTGTCCTGGCGCGAATTGCGCCAGGAATAAAGCGCGCGGCGGGCGGCGGCTTATCGCAGCCCCTTGGGCATGGTGAAGACGACGTTTTCTTCCTTGCCGGCCAGCTGTGCCGCCGCGCCCATGCCCCAGGCCTCGAGGCGTTCCATCACCTCGTTCACCAGTACTTCCGGAGCCGAGGCCCCGGCGGTAATCCCGATCTTATCGGCATCCGCCAACCAATCGCGCTGAATCTCACCGGCGTTGTCGATGAGATAGGCGCGGGCGCCGAATTTTTCGGCGATTTCGCGCAGGCGGTTGGAATTGGAGCTGTTGGGCGAACCCACCACCAGGATTACATCGCTTTGCTCGGCCAGTTCCTTGACCGCATCTTGACGGTTCTGGGTGGCATAGCAGATATCGTCCTGGCGCGGCCCGACAATGGCGGGGAAGCGCTGTCTCAGGGCCTCGATCACCGCACGGGTGTCGTCCACCGACAGGGTGGTCTGGGTGACGAAGCCGAGACGTTGCGGATCCTTCACCTCCAGCGTCGCCACATCGGCGGGGGTCTCGACCAGATACATGCCGGCCTCGCCCTGGTACTGGCCCAGGGTGCCTTCCACCTCCGGGTGACCGGCATGACCGATCAGCACCACGCCATAACCATCGCGGGCGAAGCGTTCCACCTGCAGGTGCACCTTGGTCACCAGCGGGCAGGTGGCGTCGAACACCTTCAGGCCGCGGCGCTTGGCCTCGTCCCACACCGCCTTGGAGACGCCGTGGGCGCTGAAAATCACCGTGGCCTGGTCCGGCACCTCGTCCAGTTCTTCGACGAAGACGGCACCGCGCTGGCGCAGACCACCGACCACGAATTTGTTGTGCACCACCTCATGGCGCACATAGATGGGCGCGCCGAACAACTCCAGGGCGCGCTCGACGATGCCGATGGCGCGATCGACCCCGGCACAGAAGCCACGTGGATTGGCGAGTAAAACCGACATAACGAGTTCCTTAATTGGTTGCCTTGTGACGGCTGCTGAAGCTGTCGATGACCAACAACAGCGCCCCCAGGGTAATGGCTGAATCGGCGATGTTAAAGGCCGGCCAGTGACAGCTGCCGCCGCGGTTGCCGATCGCCTGGCCGAAAAACGGCAGGCAATCCTTGCTCAGATAATAGACATCGATAAAGTCCACCACATGACCGAGCCAGATGCGGTCGATGACATTCCCCAGTGCACCGCCCAGAATCAGCGCCAACGCCACCGCCAGGGGCCTGTCTTGGGGCCCGAGACGACGCAGCCAGTAGACGATGTATCCCGACACCAGCAGGGCCAGGACGATGAAAAACCAACGCTGCCAACCGCCGGCCCCGGCGAGAAAACTGAAGGCGGCGCCGCTGTTGTAGGACAGGGTCAGGTTGAAGCCGGTAAACACCTGCTGCGGCATGTGCAGTTGCAGCGCGGCATTGGCCCACAGCTTGGTGACCTGGTCGAGCACGATCACCAGCAAGGCCAACCAGGTCCAGCGCAGCATGGAACGGCGTTGTTCAGGCAAAACGGCGCTGCTCTCCATCACCCACCACATTCTCAACACAGCGGCCGCACAGCTCCGCATGCTCGGCATGACGGCCCACATCCGCGCGGTGATGCCAACAGCGCACGCATTTACCGTGCGGCGAGGGCGCCACCGCGATCCAGAGTTCGTCGTTGGAATCCAGGCGGTAATGCGCCGCCTCGTCCGGCACCACGGTGGTGCCGTGAACGCGCGCCTCGGACGTGATCAAGGCAAAGCGCAGCTCGTCGCCCAACTGTTCCAACTGCGCCTTCAGTTCGCTGCCGCAGTAGAGCTCCACCTCGGCATCCAGCGAGCCGCCGATGCCGCCGGCGATGCGTAATTGTTCCAGTTCTTTCTTGACGTGCTCACGCACCTGCAGCACTTGTCTCCAGAAAGCGCCGCCGAATTCCTCGTCACTGATCTGCGGCAGCGGGTACCAGGTTTCGAGAAATACCGAGGCGCCGCGCTCACCCGGGATGTTGCTCCAGATTTCTTCACTGGTGAACGACAGGATGGGCGCCAACCAACGCGTCATGGCCTCGATGATGTGGTACATGGCGGTCTGGCAGGAGCGCCGCGCAATACTGTTTTCCCGGGTGGTGTACTGGCGGTCCTTGATCACGTCGAGGTAGAAACCGCCCAGGTCCACGGCGCAGAAGTTGTGCACCTTTTGATAGATCTGGTGAAACTCGTATGTGTCGTAGGCGGCCTTAACCTGCGCCTGCAGGGCGCTGGCCCGCTCCACCGCCCAGCGATCCAGGGCCAGCATCTGATCGGCCGGCAGGGCGTGCCGGGCGGGATCGAAACCGTTGAGATTGGCCAGCAAAAAACGCGCCGTGTTGCGCAGACGCCGATAGGCGTCGGCGGTGCGTTTCAGGATTTCATCCGAGACCGTCATCTCGCCGCGGTAATCGGTGGCCGCCACCCACAGGCGCAGGATGTCGGCGCCCAGGGAGTTGGCCACCTTCTGCGGCGCCACGATATTGCCCTTGGACTTGGACATCTTCTGGCCCTTGGCGTCAACGGTGAAGCCGTGGGTCAACACGGATTTGTAGGGCGCCGCCCCGCGCATGGCCACGCCGGTCAGTAATGAGGACTGGAACCAGCCGCGGTGCTGATCCGAGCCTTCCAGATAAAGATCCGCCGGCAAATCGAGTTCGTTACGCCGCGCCAGCACCGCGGCATGGCTGACGCCGGAATCGAACCAGACGTCGAGGGTGTCGCCGACCTTATCGTACTGCTCAGCCTCGTCGCCCAGCAACGCGGCGGGATCGAGCTCGAACCAGGCGTCGATGCCGCCTGCTTCAATGCGTGCGGCCACCTGCTCGATCAACGCCTGGGTGCGTGGGTGCAATGCGCCGCTCTCCTTGTGCACGAACAGGGCGATGGGCACCCCCCAGGTGCGCTGGCGCGAGATGCACCAGTCGGGGCGTTTTTCCACCATGCCCTCGATGCGCGCCTGACCCCAGTCGGGCAGCCATTGGGCGCCCTTGATGGCCTGCAGGGCCTGCCGGCGCAGTCCCTCTTGCTCCATACTGACAAACCACTGCGGCGTGGCGCGGAAGATGATGGGCGTCTTGTGGCGCCAGCAGTGGGGATAGCTATGACGCAGCGCCGCGGCGCGCACCAGTTTGCCTTGGCGCTCCAGCACCTCGATGACATGATCGTTGGCCTTGAACACATGCTCGCCGGCGAACAGCTCGGTACTGGGCAGGAACTTGCCGTCGCCGCCCACCGGATTATCCACCTTGAGTTTGTAGCGCGAACCGACCACGTAGTCGTCCTGGCCGTGACCGGGGGCGGTGTGCACCGCGCCGGTACCGGCCTCGGTGGTGACGTGGTCGCCGAGAATGATCGGCACCTCCCGGTCATAAAACGGATGGGCCAGCGCCAGGCCTTCCAGTTCCGCGCCTTTGCAATAGGCCACCACGCGGTAGTCGTTGATCTCGTAGCGGGCCAGGGTGTCCTTCACCATGGGCTCGGCGATCACCAGGCGCTCGGCGCCGTGCTCCGCGTCGCATTGGATGACCGCGTAATCCAGCTCGGGATTCAACGCGACCGCCTGGTTGGCCGGCAAGGTCCAAGGGGTGGTGGTCCAGATCACCACCGAGATCGGTCCTTCGCCTTCATGATCCTCGACATGGTGACAGCGCTGCATGAAGGCCTCGTCATCCAACACGGTAAAGCGCACGTCGATGGCGGGCGAGGTCTTGTCCTCGTATTCCACCTCGGCCTCGGCCAAGGCGGAGCCGCAGTCCACGCACCAGTGCACCGGCTTGTAGCCCTTGTGCAAATGGCCCTGCTCGATAATGCGGCCCAGGCTGCGCACGATGTCGGCCTCGAATTTGAAATCCATGGTGAGATAGGGATGGTCCCAGTCGCCGATCACGCCCAGACGTTTGAAATCCTCACGCTGCTGATCCACCTGTTTGGCGGCGTACTCACGGCAGGCCTCGCGGAAGGTCTTGGCGTCCACCTTGTGACCGGCCTTGCCCACTTTCTTCTCCACTTGCAGTTCGATGGGCAGGCCGTGGCAGTCCCAGCCCGGCACGTAGGGGGCGTCATAGCCGCTCATGGCCTTGGACTTGACGATGATGTCCTTCAACACCTTGTTCACCGCATGGCCGATGTGGATCTGGCCGTTGGCGTAGGGCGGGCCGTCGTGGAGGATGAATCTGTCGCGCCCTTCAGCGCGGGCGCGCAGCTTGCCATACAGGTCCATGGCCTGCCACTGCTTGACCATGTCCGGTTCGCGATTGGCCAGGTTGGCCTTCATAGGGAAGGCCGTCTTGGGCAGGTTCAGGGTGTGTTTGTAATCAGCCATGTCGTCCGTTGTTCTTTCAATCGTCGTTTAAATTCGTCATATCCAGCAAATTGGCTTCACCACTTGCTATTCGGTCCCCCTCTTCGCAAAAGAGGGGACAGAGGGGGATTTAAATCCCCCTCAGTCCTTTATGCCCTGCGGGTGCCCTTCAAGAAAGGGGGAAGCGGGTAGTGGCTTCGTTGTCACACCGCATTAGCCGCCAACATATATCCGTCATTCTTGCGATAGCCAGTTTAAATTCATCATATCCAGCAAGCTGGCTTCACCACTTGCCATTAGGTCCCCCTCTTTGCAAAAGAGGGGACAGGGGAGATTTAAATCCCCCTCAGTCCCCCTTTAGGAAAGGGGGAAGTAGGTAGTGGCTTCGTTGTCACATTGCGTTAGCCGGCAACATCACCGTTACACCTAACGCCGGGCAAAAAACCATTGCGCCGCCTCCACATCCAGGGCGATCTGCTGCTTCAGGGCCTCCAACGAAGCGAAGCGCACCTCGTCGCGCAGCTTGTGTAAAAATACCACTTCCACATAGGCGCCATAAATGTCGGCGTCAAAATCAAACAGATTCACCTCCAGCAGGGTGCGGGTGCCGTCCACCGTCGGTCGCGTACCGACATTGGCCACCCCCGCCACAGGCTCACCGCTGACGCCGAACATCTCCACCGCAAACACACCGCGCACCGGGGTGGCCTGGCGGTGCAGGTGGATGTTGGCGGTGGGAAAGCCCAGCTCACGACCGCGCTGATCCCCACGCGCCACGCGCCCGCTCATGCGATAGGTGCGTCCCAGCAGCTTCTCCGCCGTGCGCATATCGCCCTGGGCCAGGGCCTCGCGCACGCGCGTGCTGCTGACCCGCTCGCCGTCGACGTGAAAACTGTGCATGCTCACCACTTGAAACCCATAGCTCTCACCGGCCTGCTTGAGCGAGGCGAAATCGCCGCGGCGCTGATGTCCGAAACGAAAATCATCGCCCACCACCAGATACTTCACCCCCAGGCCTTGGACCAGCAGGGTGTGGATGAATTCCTGCGCCGACCACGCGGCGAGGCGCCGATTGAAGGGCAGGCACAACACCCGGTCCACCGAATACCGCCGCAGCGCCTGCAACTTCTCCCGCAACCGGGTCAGTCGCGGCGTCTGTGCCGCGGCGCCGAAATACTCCTGCGGCTGGGGCTCGAAGGTGATCACCACCGTGGGCAGATCGAGCCGCCCGGCCGCCTCGGCCAACTGGCCCAGCACCGCCTGATGACCGAGATGGACGCCGTCGAAGTTGCCGATGGTGGCGACACAGCCGCGCTGGCGGGGCTGCAAATTGTGAATACCGCGGATTAATTCCATCCCTGACCAGATTCAACGCGCAAAGGGGACTTATTATAAAGCACCTTGGCTAGACTTTCTGCCGCCAGAGCGTGCCAAAGCGCACCCCCACCAGCAATAACACCAGAAAATAGACCGCGGCCCCCGCCGCTATCCACAGCAGTAACTGCCATGTCCGCGTCAGGCCGTCCCAGGCGAACCATTGCGCCAGCTCGCCCGCGCCCCACCATAACAGCGCCGCCATGACGATATTGGCCAGCAGCACCTGGAGGAATAATTTCAGCCAACCGGCCTCCGGCATGTAAACGCCTTCGCGGCGCAGGATGCGGTACAACAACCCGGCATTGATAAAGGCCGACAACGAGGTCGCCAGCGCCAGCCCCGCATGGGCCAGGGGAAATACCAGAATCACGTTCATCACCATATTGGAAACCATGGCGATGATGCCGATCTTGACGGGGGTCTTGGTGTCCTGACGGGCGAAGAAGCCGGGCGCCAAGACCTTGACCAGAATGAAGCCCTGCAGACCGAGGGCGTAGGCCATCAGGCTGCGGGTGGCCATTTCGGCGTCGTGCTGACTGAATTCACCATATTGAAACAGCGTCGTCAGCATGGGTCCGGCCAGCACGAACAGGCCCACGGTGGCCGGGGTACCGATGAGCAGCACCCAGCGCAAGGCCCAATCCAGGGTGCGGGAAAAGGCCTCGGCCGAGGCGGCGGCATGTTGCTGCGACAGGTTGGGCAGGATGACGGTGGCCAAAGCGATGCCGAATACCCCCAGCGGAAACTCCACCAAACGGTCGGAGAAATAGAGCCAGGAGACGCTGCCGGTCACCAGAAACGAGGCGATCAGGGTGTCCAGCAGTAGATTGATTTGCGCCACGGAAGACCCGAAGATGGCCGGAATCATCAGCGTCTTGATCTTCTGTACCCCGGCATTGTTGCGATCGAAGCGCGGCCGCGGCAGCAGTCTCAGCCGCGCCAGGAACGGCAGCTGGAACAGCAGTTGCACCAGTCCGGCGGCGAACACCCCCCAGGCCAGCGCCATGATGGGCTGCTCCATCTGCGGCGCCAGCCACAGGGCGCAGCTGATCAATATCAGATTCAGCAGCACCGGCGTGAAGGCGGGCACGCTGAAGCGACCGTAACTGTTGAGAATGCCGCCGGCAAAGGCGGTGAGCGAGATAAACAAGATATACGGAAAGGTAAACCTGAGCATGTCGGTGGCCAGGTCGTATTTTTCAGTTTCGTCGAGAAAGCCCGGCGCAAAAACGGCGATCAACAGCGGTGCGGCCAGGATACCGATGATGGTGATCAGCAACAGCACCGCGCCGAAGGTACCGGCCACATCGTCCACCAGGCGCTTGACCTCGTCGTGCTCGCGTTGGGTCTTGTATTCGGACAGCACCGGCACGAAGGACTGGGAAAAGGCCCCTTCGGCGAACAGCCGGCGCATGAAATTGGGAATCTTAAAGGCGACGAAAAAGGCGTCGGTGCCCAGCCCGGCGCCGAAGATGCGCGCCACCACCATGTCGCGGATGAAGCCGAACACCCGCGACAGCAGGGTCATGCCCCCCACGGTGGCCGTCGATTTGACCAGCTTTTTGCTCATTTTCTGCCCATAACTGTCTATTTTTATTGCGTTCTCAGCGACTTCCGGATTCTAACCGTTCCGGCGCCAAAACACACTGCGCGCCCTTGTTTGACATCGGCGCCGGAATCAGGCATATTTACGCGCCTTTGAGGCCCCGCCTTTAGGTGGCCGGATCAACCACAGAATTTGAGGAGTCTTACCTTGGCTAACTCTGCACAAGCGAGAAAGCGTGCCCGTCAGGCTGAAAAGAGCCGTCAACACAATGCCGCCCTGCGCTCCAAGATGCGCACCCATGTCAAGAACGCCGTCAAGGCGATCCAAAACGGCAACAAGGAAGACGCCCAGGCCGCCTACAGCGCCGCCGTGCCCATGATCGACAAGATGGCGCGCAAGGGTATCATCCACGGCAACAAGGCCGCCCGTCACAAGAGCCGCCTGAATGCGCATATCAAATCTATGGCATAAGCGTTAAGCGCGATGGATTGAAGAAGCCGGCTATCAAGCCGGCTTTTTTGTTTCTGAGAGACTCCCCTCTTTTCTCCGGCTGTTTTGTTTTTGAAGGCTCCCCTCTTTTCTAAAGAGGGGCTGGGGGAGATTTAAAGCTAAGCGCTCCAAACTTTTAAATCCCCCTCAATCCCCCTTTAAGAAAGGGGGAGGCTAAAGGCGTTATTTATGTGCATCCATGCGCGTTCGCTGGCGGATTCAAACAACCACCAAATTATCGCGATGAATCAGCTCCGGCTCGTCCACATAACCCAGCAGTGATTCGATGCGCTCGCTGGCGTGGCCTTTGATCTTGCGCGCCTCATCGGCACTGTAGTTGACCAGGCCGCGGGCCACTTCGCGACCGTCGGGGTCGACACAGGCCACTACTTCGCCGCGGCCGAAACCGCCCTCCACCGCCGTCACCCCGACGGCCAGCAGGCTGCGGCCCGATTCGCGCAGCACCCGCACCGCGCCCGCATCCAGCACCAGGCGGCCGCGGGTCTGCAGATGTCCGGCCAGCCATTGCTTGCGTGCCACCAGCGGCGGCTTGCCGGGCGTCAACAAGGTGCCGATCTCTTCACCAGCGGCGATCTTGAGCAGCACCTCAGGCTCGCGCCCGCCGGCGATCAGGGTGGCGGCGCCGGAACGGGCGGCGCGCTCGGCGGCGCGTACCTTGGTGAGCATACCGCCGCGGCCGAGGCTGCCGATGCCGCCCGCGCCGGCCATCTTTTCCAGCTCGGGATCACCGGCCTGGCGCTGGCGGATCAACGGCGTATCGGGGTTCTGGCGCGGATCGGTCTCATACATACCCGCTTGATCGGTGAGCAATACCACCAGCTCCGCCTCCACCAGATTGCCGACCAGGGCGGCCAGGGTGTCGTTATCGCCGAAGCGGATTTCGTCCACCGCCACGGTATCGTTCTCGTTGACCACCGGCACCACCCCCAGGTCGAGCAGGGTACGCAGGGTGCTGCGGGCGTTGAGATAGCGGTGTCGGTGACTTAGGTCCTCGTGAGTGAGCAGCACCTGGGCGGTATGGATGCCGAATTTTTGAAAGCGGGATTCATAGGCCTGCACCAGACCCATCTGGCCGGTGGCGGCGGCGGCCTGCAATTGATACAGGGCATGGGGACGTTTGGTCCAGCCCAGCCGCTTCATGCCCTCCGCAACAGCGCCGGAGGAGACCAGGACCAGGTCGATGCCACGCGTGCGCAGGGCGGCGATCTGCGCCACCCAGGCGGCAATCAGATCATGGTTCAGGCCCTGGCCGTTGTCGGTCACCAGCGAGCTGCCGACCTTGACCACCCAGCACTTTGCTTGACCCAGTTCTTGGCGCGTTGTCATGAGGAATCTACAAAAATATCGATGCGCTATTGTCGCGCTTCACGCGTCCTTTGTCACCGGATGCTGTTCCAGATAGTCCATGATCTGGTAGACCAGCGGCTGGGTGTTGGTCTTGTTGATGGCAGCGATCCTGAACACCGGTCCGTCCCAGTCCAGCGCATCGATAATGCTTTGGCAACGCGCCTCGCGCTCGGCATCGGGCAGCAGATCGATCTTGTTCAGCACCAACCAGCGCGGCCGCTGCGCCAGGGTCTCGCTGTACTGCACCAATTCGCGTTCGATCTTGCGCACGTTGTCCACCGGCTCGGTCTGGTCATACGGGGCAACCTCCACCAGGTGCAGCAACAAGCGGGTGCGCGACAGGTGTTTGAGAAACTGGATGCCGAGACCCGCGCCGTCGGCGGCCCCCTCGATCAAACCGGGCACATCGGCGACGACGAAGCTGCGCTCGTAATCCACCTTGACCATGCCCAGGTTGGGATACAGGGTGGTGAAGGGATAATCCGCCACCTTGGGGGTGGCCGAGGAGACGGCCCGGATGAAGGTGGACTTGCCGGCATTGGGCAGCCCCAGCAGGCCCACATCGGCCAGCAGTTTCAATTCCAGGCGCAGGCGCCGCACGTCGCCCGGCGTGCCCGGTTTGGATTGACGCGGCGCGCGGTTGGTGCTGCTCTTGAAACGGGTGTTGCCGAGGCCGTGAAAACCGCCCTGGGCCACCAGCAGTTGTTGGCCGTGCTCAACCAGATCGCCCATCTGTTCGCCGGTCTCGTCGTCTGCCACCAAGGTGCCCACCGGCACGTGCACGAACAAATCGTCACCGCCCTTGCCGGTGCGCTCGCGGCCCATGCCGTTCTGACCGCGCTCGGCACGGTAATCACGCTGATGACGGAAATCCACCAGGGTGTTGATGTTCTCGTCGGCAACCAGATAGACACTGCCGCCGTCGCCGCCGTCGCCGCCATCGGGCCCGCCGTAGGGAATAAATTTCTCACGCCGGAAACTGACACAGCCGTTACCGCCGTCGCCGGCCTGGACCCGAATTGTGGCTTCATCGATGAATTTCATTTCAAATCCGAACAAAGAGCGCAGAGAACAGATAAAAGAAGAAAGCAGGGTGTTTTCCGTGCCCTATTCTGTACCCTTTTCTCTGTTCGCTGCTGCATAACTAAAAAAGCCCCGTCGCTGACGGGGCCTTAGTCGCGTATCCGCTTTAGCGGGAAATCTAGGCGGGAACGACGCTGACGGTCTTGCGGTTTTGGGGGCCTTTGACTTCAAACACCACCTCACCGTCCACGGTGGAATACAGGGTGTGGTCGCGACCACAGCCCACATTCACGCCGGGATGAAAACGCGTACCGCGCTGGCGCACGATAATGCTGCCGGCATTGATGCGTTGACCGCCGAAGACCTTGACGCCCAGGCGTTTACTCTCTGAATCGCGACCGTTGCGACTACTACCACCCGCTTTCTTATGTGCCATTTCTGAATACCTCTTTAGCGCGCTGCTCAGCCGGCGATGCCGGTGATCTTCAGCTCAGTGTAATTCTGACGATGTCCCATCTGCTTGCGCGAATGCTTGCGGCGACGGAACTTGACGATCTTGATCTTTTCGCCGCGGCCGTGCCCGGCCACGGTGGCGGTGACCTTGCCGCCGTCGACATAGGGCGCGCCGACCTTGACGTCATCGCCGTTGGTGATCATCAGGACCTTGTCGATCTCCACACTACCGCCCTCTTCAACGGGCAAACTCTCAACACGCACCACATCGCCTTCAGCCACGCGATACTGTTTGCCACCGGTTACTATGACAGCATACATGCCGTTTTCTCCAAAATTTCTATAGCTAGTGCCGCCCCCGACGAGCGCGGCGAAGGCCCAATAAATTCAGACAAATACAAAAGAGGCCGAATTCTAACCCCTGTTGCGGCCAAGGTCAAACCCGGCGGCGCAAAATAAGCGCTTGTAAGTGCGTCTTCTTCGCCACTAAAATGTGCTTACCTATGCTTATCACTCAAAATAAAGCCCCGCAAGCTGCGGCCGCGCCCCCGTTTGACATACAGACCATCATCGACCTGACCCAGGGCGATATGACTGCAGTGAATCGGGTGATTCAGGACCGGCTGCAATCCGACGTGGCGCTCATCAACCAGCTGGGCCACTACATCATCAATAGCGGCGGCAAGCGCCTGCGTCCCCTGCTGGTGCTGCTGACGGCGCGCGCCTTCGGCTACACCGGATCGCAACATATTGATATTGCAGCCATAATAGAATTCATCCACACCGCCACCCTGCTCCACGACGATGTCGTCGACGGCTCGGACATGCGCCGCGGCCAGGAGACGGCCAACAATATCTGGGGCAACGAGGCCAGCGTGCTGGTGGGGGATTTTCTCTACTCACGCGCCTTCGAAATGATGGTGGACGTGAAAAACATGCGCGTCATGGAGATCCTGGCCCATGCCACCAACACCATCGCCGAGGGCGAGGTGCTGCAGCTGCTCAACTGCCGCGATGCCGATACCACCGAGGCGCGTTATCTGGAGGTGATTCACTCCAAGACCGCCAAGCTGTTCGAGGCCGCCACCCAATTGGGCGCCGTGTTGAGCAAACGGCCGGACGATGAAGAACGCGCCCTGGCCGCCTACGGCATGCACCTGGGCACGGCGTTTCAACTCATCGACGACGTGCTCGACTACAGCGCCAATGCCGACCAGATGGGCAAGAATATCGGTGACGACCTGGCCGAGGGCAAACCCACCCTGCCCTTGATCTACGCCATGCGCAGCGGCAGCAGCGTACAGGCGGCGGTCATTCGTCACGCCATCGAAAACGGCGGCCGGGATGAAATCGCCGCCGTCATCGACGCCGTTCAAGACACCGGCGCCATCACCTACACTGCCGATTTGGCCCGCGAAGAGGCACAAATGGCCGCCGCAGCCATTGCCAATCTCGCCCCAAGCGTATATAAAGACGCCCTGTACGCGCTGGCCGAGTTCTCGGTCAACCGGACGTACTAATATAATTCGGAGTGTAGCTCAGCCTGGTAGAGCACTGCCTTCGGGAGGCAGGGGCCGGAGGTTCGAATCCTCTCACTCCGACCAATTTCTCCGCGTCACTGCATCGTCTCGTTGTTGCGCTGCCGTTCGGAGTCACTCAACACGTTAGCGATCGTTTTCAACAAGGCCTTTACGCCTATCGGCTTGGTCAAATAGGCCGCGAACCCGACCGCTTGGCCGCGCTCCACGTCCTTGAGCGTGGCGTTGGCGCTGACGGCAACCACTGGAACCGATTGGGCCTTTTCCAAGGCCCGCAGTTCGTCCAGGACCGCGAAACCATCCCTGTCCGGCAGATTGATATCCAGCAAGATTAAATCGGGCATATGCTCGCGCGCCAGTGCCACGCCCTGGCTAGCATCCGCGGCCCACAACAGCCGGTAGGGGGTATGCTGCTCAATGATGCGTTGCACCAGATGCAGATTGGCGCGGTTATCTTCGATATAGAGCAGGGTCTTGGGCGCCATCGGAAGCTCGGCCAACGCTGGAGTTGGCGCAACATTAGCACCGGATTGCGCATCGTTCGAGATGTGGCTGAGATCGACCGCGTCGACTTCGACCCAGAAGGTACTCCCTTCGCCGACTCGACTGTAAAAACCGATCTCTCCCCCCATCGCCTCGATCAAACGTTTCGAGATCACCAAGCCGATACCGGTACCGGACACCGCCCCGCCTTCGGCGCCAAGCCGATCAAAGGGATTAAACAAGCGTTGCTGCTGCGTTTGGTCCAAGCCCTTGCCGGTGTCGGTGACTGAGAACCTGAGCCGCCCGGAAGGATA
This sequence comes from Candidatus Tenderia electrophaga, assembly GCA_001447805.1. Lineage (NCBI taxonomy): Bacteria > Pseudomonadati > Pseudomonadota > Gammaproteobacteria > Tenderiales (SeqCode) > Tenderiaceae (SeqCode) > Tenderia (SeqCode) > Tenderia electrophaga (SeqCode). The sequence goes on along the minus strand of CP013099.1, from coordinate 155,517 downwards.
GGGTGCGCAAGAAAGCGTCACATGACCCCCTTCGCGGTTGTATTTAATGGCGTTGGACAAAAGATTGATCAGCACTTGTTTGAAGCGGGTTTCGTCCACATACGCCCGAGCCCCGTCTATTGCGTCGAGGCGCGCGTTCAGCTGTACCCCCATCTGTTTTGCCTCGGGCTGCATCAGGGTGACGCATGCGCGGCAAAGTTTCTGCGCATCGGCCTCGACCAGGAGCAGATTCACTTTGCCCGCTTCGACCCGGGCCAAGTCCAGCACCTCTTCGATGAGGTCCAGCAGATGATCGCCGGCCCGCAAGATCTCGCCGATATATTCCCGACTCTGGGGGTCGCGCGCATCCAGCTCCATCAATTGGGCAAAACCGAGAATGGCATTCAGGGGCGTACGCAATTCATGACTCATGCGGGATAAAAACTCGGATTTTGCCTGGCTGGCCTGCTCCGCCTCCCGTTTGGCGTCGATCAACACCTGTTGGGCAGAGCGCAGATTGCTGCGCATGACATCAAATTCCGAGGTGAGACGGCCGATCTCATCACGCGAAGCCGCCGGCAGAGCGACATCGAAATCCCCACCGGAGATGCGCGCTGCGGCGTGCTCCAGCCGCGCCAATGGCCGCCGCACCCACCGTTCCTGCAACCATAAGCCCATCCCCAGCAGCAGCACCAACACCAGCAGCACCATCTGTTCCAGGCCGCGCACCTGGGTAAGCGCAGCCATGTATTTTTCCTCCAAATCGGCCACCAGGCTGAGTTGAGCCACTTGGGCGCCGTCCCATACCATGACATGCTCGATTGCATTCAGATATTCACCGCTGGGGCGCGGACGAGGAGTCAGGGGATACAGCCGTTTGCCATCGGCATTACGCAATTCCAACCATACCCACACCCCATTGCGGTTTTCGATTTGACCGTCCAGGGTGGCATAGATGGCCGCCAGATCGCCGCGCAACAGATCCTGAACCATGCCCATCTCCAGGGCAGTCAATATCTCATGCTCATAGCGCAGGGCGGAGGCCCGCTCGCTCTCCAACAGGCTGGGCACGAAATAGAAGTGGATCACCCCCATTAACAACATGAAGGCCAACACCATAGGCCAGAGTAGTTTTGCGCGTATCCCCATAGTCACGGCACTATTGAAAGCGCTTCAGGCCCAACTCGCGCAGGAACCGGTACTCCTCTACGGACGCCGGCCCGAGCGCCGCGATCGGCACGCCGGACAATAGTTCGCGCCCGCCGGGTTCCCGCCCCAACGCCAGCAATGCCTGCAGCAGCCGATCGCGAATCTCAGGCGGAATACGATTGTGGACCACAACGGGATGGGAGGGCACGGTCTGGGTTCGATACACCACCCGCAGGGACGACTGCAGTTCATGCGGTTGTTGCGCCAATGTCTTTTGTACGCCGCCCCCGGCGACGGTTTCGCCCAAGGCCACATTGAGATAGACCGAGCTATGGCTCTGCACATAGCGGGGTACGACCTCAACGCCATAACGATCAAGCAATTCGGCGCGCATCAGCAAGGTGGCCCCCAATGCCATCGGGGCGGGAAACGCAACCGTCCGCCCCTCTAATTCCTGAACCGACTGGATCGGACTCTGCCGCGGCACCACCAAAATACCATGCAAATCGGTGCCCACATCCCGCACCAGCGGGGTGTAATGTCGACCGCTCACCGTGACTGCATGATAGGGGTTGATATAGGCGAGATCGAATTCGCCAACGGCGAGATCGCGCTCAAAGGATGGAATCGTGGACGCCCCGCGTAGCACGAACGCGAAACCGGTGCGCCGCTCCAACTCATCGAGGATGGGGCGCCACACCGCATGAATCTGGCGTACATCAAACTGGGGCACCACGCCCACCGTCAATACCCGAGGCGCCGATGAGACTTGCGGCTCAGCATATCCCACGGCGGCCACCGCCATTAACAGCCACGCCATGCCCAGCCTCAGCAATCCATTATTCCAGCGATTCACGGGTACTCCTTACAGCAAAATTCACAAACCCCCATACTACATCTCCCGTGGGACGAGTGCCGGGACACCGCGGCGATGATAAACCCTGTCTCCCCGATGATGGGATATAATAATCACCCCGAGACGCTTCGTCTCGGGACTCTACAAAATTCGATCAGGCACACACAGTATGTTATTCAGATTACTCATCGCCACCCTATTTGTCGCCTTAGCCTTCTTTTTGATACGACGCCTGCGCCGCGGCAAGCGCACCAAAGACCAACTCCCGAACGCCTACGCGGAAACCGTCGCCTGCCACAAATGCGGCATCCTGGTCCCCAAAGACGAGGCCGTGGAAAAGGACGGCCGGTTGTACTGCTCGGAAGAACACAGCCAAGAATAGACTACAACTCCGTCCGGCTGTTCCGATAGTAAAATTGGGCTTATCTTTACGCGAATCGACCTGATGCAGAGCGCGACAAACCAGTTCAAGGCAAGCGACGGCACACCGGCACAGCAAACCTGGCGGCCGCTGCGGCTGTTCAATCTCTATCGTCTGTTGATCTCGGGCGCCTTCTTGATCAACGCCATGATGGATTTCAGCATCCAATCCATCGGCCAACACGACCCGACGATCTTCCAGCTGACGGCGATTGCCTATTTCATAGTCTCCGTCGCCAATGTCTTCACCATTTATTGGCGCCGGCCTGAATTTCCTATCCAGGTCTACTTTCAAGTTGTCGTCGATTGCGTTGCCATTACGCTGCTGCTCCACGCCTCCGGTGGCGTACAAAGCGGTCTGGGCATGCTGATCATCGTCGCCGTGGCGGGCGGCAGCATTCTGCTGCCCGGGCGTAGCGCCCTGGGGTTCGCCGCCATCGCCTCTCTACTGATACTGGGCGAACACATCTATATCCAGCTCAGCAATCCGACCATGCCCACGGCCTACACCCATGCCGGCCTACTGGGCGCCGCCTTCTTCGCCACCGCCCTGCTAGCCCATGTATTGTCGAGGCGCGTTCGCGAAAGCGAGGCGCTGGCGGAAAAACGCGGCATCGACCTGGCCAACATGGAGCTACTGACCCAGTACATCATTCAGCAGATGCAGACCGGTGTGGCCGTCATCGACAACGAAACCTGCCTGTGGCAGATCAATGAATCGGCGCGCCGTCTGTTGGATATCAAGCCACCAAACGGGCGACCGCGGCTGGAAAAGGTGTGTCCCGAGCTTGCCGCCGAGCAAGCCCGCTGGCTGGCTGACCCAAGCGCCCCCCCGCAACGCTTTAAGCCGGCAACCGGCGCCACCGAGGTGCTGCCCCACTTCGCCAAACTGGGCGAATACACCGGCACCCTGATCTTTCTCGAAGATACGGCCGCCATGAGTCAGCAGGCGCAGCAGCTCAAACTGGCCTCCCTGGGCCGACTGGCCGGCAGTATCGCCCATGAAATCCGCAACCCCTTAGGCGCCATCGGCCACGCCGGTCAGCTGCTCGCGGAGTCCGACCATCTCGATCAGCGTGAGCAGCGCCTCACCGAGATCATCCGCGGCAATACACGACGCATGAACAGCATTATCGAAAATGTGCTGCAGTTGGGGCGCCGCAACCAGGCTCAACCCGAGGTCATCGCACTCAAGCCCTGGCTGGAGGAATTTATCGACGAATTCTGCCGCGGCCAGAACATCGATCGCGGGCTGATCGAGCTGGACGTCATCCCGGAGCAATTGAGCTGCGAATTCGATCCCAGCCAGCTGCACCAGGTCTTGTGGAACCTGTGCCACAACGGTGTGCGCCACAGCCTGGCCCACAGCGGCAGCCCAAGACTGGCCATTCGAGCCACGACCAGGGCGGACAATCCAACGCCCTATCTGGACGTGATCGATTACGGCCCCGGGGTGGCCGCGGAGGTCGTCGATCAGCTGTTCGAACCGTTTTTCACCACCGACAACAAAGGCACCGGCCTGGGGCTATATATTGCGAAAGAGCTGGCCGAATGCAATTATGCACACTTGAGTTATTTCCCCGCCAATACCGGCGGCAGCTGTTTCCGCATCACCTTCGCGGACCCGAGACGACGGAGAACGGCCCAGTGAGCCCCAAAGCCATTGCCCTGGTGGTGGACGACGAGCCCGACATCCTGGAACTGCTCGAGATGACCCTCGAGCGCATGGACATCATCGTCCATACCGCCGCCGACATGGACGCGGCCAAGAAACAGTTGGCCTGCAATGAATATGATCTCTGTTTTACCGATATGAAACTGCCGGACGGCGACGGCCTCAACCTGATCAAGCATATCCAGCTGCACTACCCCAACACCCCGGTGGCCATGATCACCGCCCACGGCAACATGGAGGCCGCCATCGCCGCCCTCAAGACCGGCGCCTATGATTTCGTCTCCAAACCCGTCGACCTGCAGATGCTGCGCAACCTTGTCACCACCGCACTCAAACTCAAACACGGCGAGACCAGCCAGGTCGAACGCCGCAGCCGCGACACCCTGCTGGGCGAGTCGGAACAGATGCGCAAGATCCGCAACAAGATCGTCAAGCTGGCGCGCAGCCAGGCACCGGTTTATATCAGCGGCGCCTCCGGCAGTGGTAAGGAACTGGTGGCCCGTCTGATCCACGACAAGGGCCCGCGGGCCGATACCCCCTTCGTCCCGGTGAACTGCGGCGCCGTCCCCCAAGAACTGATGGAGAGCGAATTCTTCGGCCATAAAAAGGGCAGCTTCACCGGCGCCAACACAGACAAGGCCGGTCTGTTCCAGGCCGCCGACGGCGGCACCCTGTTTCTGGACGAAGTGGCCGACCTGCCTTTGCACATGCAGGTCAAACTGCTGCGCGCCATCCAGGAAAAATCCATTCGCCCCGTCGGTGCCCAGACCGAGGTACCGGTGGACGTGCGCATCCTCAGCGCCACCCACAAGAATCTAAGCCAGCTGGTAGAGGCGGGCGAGTTCCGCCAGGACCTGTTCTACCGTATCAATGTCATCGAACTGCGGGTGCCGGGGCTGCAGGAACGCAAAGACGACATCCCCCAACTGGCCGATCACTTTCTCACCAAGATCGCGCAGCAGGCCGGCCTGGAAAAGCCGCGGCTATCGAACGAGGCCCGGGAGGCCCTGCTCAACTATTCATTTCCTGGCAATGTCAGGGAGCTGGAAAACATACTCGAGCGCGCCTTCACACTGTGCGAGGACGACACTATTAATAAAGAAGACCTGCAGCTGCCGGCGGATACGCATAACCATAACCACGACATACCCATGGACGACCAACCGCTGGACTCCTTTCTCGGCGACCAAGAAAAAGAGGCCATCCAAAAGGCCCTGGAACAGAGCAAATACAACAAAACCGCCGCCGCCAAACTGCTTGGCATCTCCTTCAGACAACTGCGCTATCGGCTGAAAAAGCTCGGTATCGATTAATTACGACCGGCATTGTCAAAAAGTGACAAAATCTGTCACATTGTCAGTCGAATAAACGTTTCCCTCACGCCAATATCCGCCCACCGCTTGCCCGAAAAACAAACTACAAGAACACCCCTAACCCCCTATTCAAACTAGAAAAATATGACATAATAAATCCGAATCCAGGGACGGAAGGGTAACAACAACTCCACACACCCTCCTCACCGAAAACTTGGCACGGGAAGTGCTCTGTAACTACCGAGGCAAAAAGTTCTCAACGTATTAAAGTCTGGAACACCCGGACCGATATGGATACCGAAGAACGGTTTATGCTTGGTTCTTAAACGATACACAACACTCTGGCACGAGGAGAAAGGCAAATGAAAAAGGTACAACAAGGTTTTACACTTATCGAACTCATGATCGTTGTGGCGATCATTGGGATTTTGGCGGCGGTGGCGATTCCGGCATATCAGGATTACACCATTCGCGCCAAGGTTACTGAAGGGATTGGCTATGCCAACGCTGCGCGCACGGCCATCTCAGAGTACTACTTGTCCGAAAATGACTTTCCCACCCAAGCACAAGCGGGTGTGGCTAATGCTTCCACCACCGACGTAGTCCAAGGCGTAACCGTAGCCCGTACCGGCTCAACCACTGGAACGATTACTGTTGCATTCAGAGCGCTTGGCGGTGACGCCGCTGCTGGCGAAACGATTGTCTTCACCGGCACCGGCGGTCCAAATGGCGTTCAATGGACCTGCGCCACCGGCTCTCTGGATTCAAAATATCGTCCATCCAACTGCCGCTAATAAGCAACCATCCTAGTTAGACCTTATCAAGCCCCATGGTGACATGGGGCTTGTTTTTAAACGCGACATAATCGAGAAGGCAGTGAAGATCACAGCCAACACAGGGAAGGCGCTGCTAATAGCATGCACCCTGCTGCTCACCTACCTGATATACCAGCCCGGACTCTCCGGTGCATTTATCTTCGACGACTACCCTAACATTATTAACAATGAAGCAATTCAGATCGCTTCACTGGAGGCTGGCGAGCTAAAGCAAGCCACATTTTCAGGGACCGCGGGGCCGCTAAAGCGCCCGATCCCCATGCTCTCATTCGCCCTAAACCACTATCTGACCGGGCTGGATAGCCGCGGATTTAAAAGCATTAATTTACTGATTCATTGCATCAATGGCGTTTTAGTGTTTTTACTCACCCAGCTACTGCTAAATGCTTATCGGCAAACCCAGGATGGGCGCATCTCATCCCGACAAATCGTATTTGTCAGCGCGGTCGTCATGGCTGCCTGGCTCCTGCACCCCATCAACCTGACCTCAGTATTGTACGTAGTGCAACGGATGAACGCGCTAGCGGCATTGTTCAGCCTAGCGGGGCTGATTTTCTATTGTGTCGGCAGAATTCGTCAGATCAATGACAAGTCGGGAGCCCTATGGATACTTGCCAGCCTTATGCTGGCCACACCGCTCGCCGTATTCAGCAAAGAAAACGGAATTTTGCTACCCGCATTGCTAACTGTTATTGAAATCACCATATTCCGTTTCAAAAGCGCTCAAGGGCGGCACAGAAATCCCTTAATCGCACTGCACGCCGCCATTGTCGCCATACCCATACTTATAGTTGCCTCAATGCTCATATCGGGCACTATGGAAACCATGCTGCGCGGTTACCATGTGAGGGACTTTACTTTGCCGGAACGTCTCCTAACCGAGGCCCGTGCATTCTGGTTTTATATCTCGCAGATCATTGCACCTATGAATACCCAGCTCGGCATCTATCACGATGACTTTCCTATCTCACGCTCCATGACTGACCCGGCCACGACCTCCGTAGCCGTGATTTCGTTTTTATTGCTAGTTGCGTTCGCAATTTACTCCACATACCGCCTACCCATACTTGGATTCGGCATCCTGTTCTTTATCGTGGGACACAGCCTTGAATCCACCATACTGCCGCTGGAGCTTATTCATGAGCATCGCAACTATTTGCCCTCATTTGGACTACTATTTGCACTAGTGTTTTATCTAACCCATTCTTTAAAGTATCTTGACACACTGCGTCTTAGACAAATTGCATCCATCCTGTTGGTCGCAAGCTTTGCACTTGTGACCGCAGCCCGCGCTGAAATATGGTCTGACCCACTCACTCACATCACCATGGAAGTGGACAACCACCCCGAGTCACCACGGGCAAATCTGGAAATCGGGCAGATCTATATGGATCTAGGCATAAAAGACGAAGCAAACAGCGCCATACTTCTTTCCGCCGCCGCATCTCACTTTAAACGTTCCGTCGACCTACGCCCCTATTTTATCAGCGGACTATTTGCACAGCTGGCCATGGCCGCACAAACAAGCCAACCCTTTCCCGACGACGTGTTCGAAGAACTCATCAGGCGATTAAACAATCAGCCCATCCCTAGCAACACAGTAGCGTGGATAGACTATTTTGCTAAATGCAACGCAAATCCTACCTGCGAAGCAGATGATGAAAAAATAAACAGAATAATACAAGCAGTTGTGGGCAATGAACTTCTCAAGGGCCGAAGAAAAGCAGAGCTACTGACTGCCGCCAGTAACCACTACGTACACACAAGAGACTTCCAGAGCGCCCTCTATCTCGCCGCTGAGGCCGTAAACACGCAACCCAGAGACCCACGCTATCGGCTTAACCTGGTAAACCTACTAATCATTATGAACAGAATAAATGATGCTAAGATGGAACTAGAACAAGCCACCCTAGACGACGCATACGGTATCTATAGCAGCGAATCGAAACGCCTCCTGGACATCATCAACGAAATCACAATGGCAATGAACGGATAACCATGGGGTCAAACCCGGCTCTGCTGCCTAGCGATTGACTCCACGCATTATGGCGAAAACATGTCGAGACACAAAAATATTTGCATCAAACACATAACGTCATTGGGATTTTAGAATGAACCAATCAACTTATGATAGTAGTAACAAAAAAACAAAAGCATATCGAGCTTTAATTAAACCCAGAACGACCCACCCACAACATACCGGCCCAGGCAGGTTAGACCAATGGCTTAGTATAGTCATTCCCGCAAAGAACGAGGCGGAAAACCTCGAAAGACCATTACCTATACTTAAGAAATCGTACCCTAACGCTGAAATCATTGTAGTAAATGATGGATCTACAGACAAAACAAAAATGTCTCTCGAAAAAGTTCGACACAAGAGTAATAAATCACGCATATAGCATGGGGAAACGGGGCCGCCATTATCCATCTCAAAACGATTCTACCTTACAATAAAAGCGCCCCTATTATGTACCAACATGAAGGCCTGTATCTTTTAGCTCAAGCTCAATTTTACTCCGTCGATATTACCGGTGCCCGAGCATCAATTAACAAGCTAAAAGAGATGAATAAACACTCTTTGATTGATATTAGTAAAAAAATAGAACCGCTAGAGAATATACTATTTAAAGAATGATGATCACACTCACATCAATCAAATAGAGGATTATTAAGATGACTCACATATTGCTTCAGTAACTCGAACCATTCATAATTACTGAGATACAAACCTAAATTAATATTTACGTAGGTTTATAATAATGCATTCAAAAAAAGACATGTCTATCGTAATTCCAGCGAAAAATGAAGCTGAAAACCTAAGGCAATTAATACCCAGCATTAAAACGCTTTATCCAGACGCCGAAGTTATTATAGTAAACGATGGATCATCCGATGCCACGAAAACGGTCGCAGAAGATGCTGGTGCGACCGTTATTACTCATCCCTACAGCATGGGTAATGGCGCAGCCATTAAAACTGGAGCTCGCTCTGCGAGTGGTGAAATCATAATATTCATGGATGGCGATGGTCAGCATAAACCTGAAGACATAGAGAGGCTAGTTCATAAAGTAAATGATGGTTACGATATGGTGGTAGGTGCGCGCATGCTGGACACCCACTCATCTGTATTTAGACGCTACGCAAATATCCTATACAATAAGCTTGCCAGCTTAATGACTGGACATAAGATAGAAGACCTAACATCAGGCTTTAGAGCCGCTAGAACTCGCCATTTCAAAAAGTTTTTATACCTATTACCGAATGGCTTCTCTTACCCCACAACAAGTACAATGGCCTTTTTCCGTTCCGGCCTACCGGTGGGCTACATTCCAGTCAGAGCGGAGAAGCGAAAAGGCAAAAGCCACATACGCATACTCCACGACGGAACACGGTTCTTTATCATTATTTTAAAAATTGGAGCGCTATTCTCTCCAATGAGATTTTTCCTGCCCATAAGCGCCGGACTATTTTGTATTGGGCTAGCGTACTATGGATATACATATATCAACTTCAATCGATTTACCAATATGAGCGCCTTGTTATTTATATCGTCATTACTTACGTTCCTGATCGGCGTAATCTCGGAACAAATATCATCCCTTCATTACAAGGGCATTGAAGATGAGCAAAGACGCACCAAGCGATAAAGCACCGTCTCAAAACAATCCTAAGATACCTGCGTTGCCAGACCAGCACAGCCAATTCGAAGAGATGAAGGTATTCTACCGGGACGCCAACAAACTCCCGCAAGGCTCATTCCACCCAAAGAGGCTAGCAGCATTTCTTGAATACCAAAGGCAGCGACCAAGTCTTTTATATCGTGTGCGGGGCGGCGGTGAAAGGATTCATGCTTTCGCTCATAGGGGTGCTCGCGTTCATGGTACAGATTTATCCGAAAGGGCGATTAAATGCTGGAAGCATGATTTCACGACCATTACCTAGCAGCACATTGAACAGGGGATGGAGAAACTCAATAACCGTCCCCGAAACTGTCTTGGTATCAAAGCACCGAATCAGGTATTTTTCGGAATTAAATCTGATGTTTCACTAGAAACTTGAATCTACGATGGCATCTATTCCTCTATGCTCATGGAAACACGGATTCAACACCAGCGGGCGTGGCGGCTCCTGGCTCTCGGCACGGGTAATCTTTCCGGACTTGACTATCCGTGTGAGCGGACCATCCTTCAGCCTGAATTACTGGGAAATTGAACCCAAAGCCAGACCAAAAATGACCGGACTGCCGCGACGAAGCCCAAGACGTTGACCCAAATGACCGATTTATCAGGCCGATACCCGTGGACCGGCAGAAGCCTGAGACCACAAGGAACCTTAATCAAAACGCGTCTTCGGGCCGTTATAAAACTTCAGAAGATACTAGGGAAACGAACAAGCGCTTGGACTCAATAAAGTGGCGGTTGATAAATCATGAAAAACATTTTAATAACCACATCAACGCTTCCCGCATCGGAAACCGATGAGGTGCCCGCCTTTGTCATGGACCAGGCCATCGAACTGAAAAAACTTTTTCCGTCCCTGAACATTGTGATGCACGCGCCACACAACACTTACAGCAACACAGTCAAAATCGCTGAGAAAAACAGCAGTTATCGGGTGCATCGCTATCACTATTTTTGGCCTTTCAAATGGGAGCTTCTGGCGGGGAGAGGAATCATGCCAGCACTGAAGAAAAACCCACTGCTGTATTTCCAGATTCCCTTTTTAATATTCTTCCATTTTATTTCACTTCTGGCCGTGACGCTGAGAGAAAAACCAGAACTACTATACGCTCACTGGTTTACACCTCAAGCAATGACAACAGCGCTGGTTTCAAGGATCACAAAAATCCCTTTTGTCTTTACAACACATGCATCGGATGTCTCAGTGCTGAACAGGTTTCCATTCAGTAAATCCCTGGTGAACTGGGTATGCCGTCGAGCGTGTTCTTACATCGCGGTATCAGAGAGCACCGCTAAAAAGCTGACACACTTTTTCGCCGGAGCGTCAGACGAGCGCGCCTTGACCGACAAGCTATCCATTATTCCGATGGGAGTTTCAACTGATGTCCACCGAATTTCAGAGTCTGAACGCACGAAAGTATTATCTCGCTTCAGATTACCGAAGGACAGGCAGTGTATGCTGTTTTTAGGAAGACTTGCTGAAAAAAAAGGCGTGTCATGCTTGCTGGAAGCCGTTGCACAACTGCCATCGACGTCGGCTCGTCGACTGCATCTGATAATCGCCGGGGATGGTCAGCTAAGAGGTGAACTGGAGGATCGCTCACATCGCCTGGGCCTCACCAATGTTACCTTTACAGGCTACGTTACCGGCCAGGACAAATGGGCGCTGATCGACACCGTGGATTACGCCTGTTTTCCCTCGATTATAGATAGTAGTGGTGATGCGGAAGGCTTTCCTGTTGCCATCATGGAGTGTTTGGCGGCAGGCAAAATTGTCCTTTCCAGCAATGTCACTGGAGCTGAAAAAGTTATCAACGAGTACAATGCGGGATTCGTATTTCCAGAAAAGTCAGCAGCTTCACTGGCCAGCCTGCTGGAAAACGTGCTAACCCTAGACCAGTCTCGCAAAAATAAGTTACAGACAAATGCAAAAAGGCTGGCACTGAACTATGACTGGAGAACGATATCTCAGCAACATTACTCTATATTCCTGAAGTGCTGTAATGATGGAATTTAATTTTTTCGGCTATCTGACACTGAGATTGTATTCCGGCCACCACGCCGGTTATGAGAAATATTTCAGCAACGAGTATGCAAGAATATCCTCACAAGAATCAATCAACCCAGATGCCGTTTCCATTAATATTCACATAGTCAAAGAGCTGCCAGAACCAAGCTCAAATGACTTACACCGCACCGTTAATGTAAAAAAACTCTTTACATTCCATTATCTCATTAGAGGTATTAATAGCGAAGAAGTCGATATCTATTTCAAACGCCATTGGCTTGATAGCCTCTACATGAATGCTATTGCCGTATTCCTGCAAGCTCAGGTCCTGGAGCCCGTGATGTACCTGAAGCTGCTCAACAATAATGTTTTTTTTATGCACGCTGCCGGAGTATCCAGAAATTCTGAAGGATTTCTGTTCCCGGCTCATGGCGGAACCGGGAAAACGACTTTCAGCATAGTCCTGCTGAACAATGGATTTAAATTGTTGGGGGATGACCTATTGTTCGTGGCTCTCAATGAGGGCATTGTGTATCCCTATCCTCGTCCCATGCACATATTCACCTACAATGTGAACAATCTGGCCGGGGCCAAAATTTCGTTGCCCTATAGGGCGAGAATATACCTGAAGAACGTAATTCGATTTATATTGGAAAGGGTGCTTAAAACAGAATTTCTAATCTCAACACGTATTCACGCCGATGAAGTATTTAGCACCCCACCTTTTGGCACTCCGGTACCCTATAAAAAGATATTTTTCCTGCGAAAAACCGGCGATGCTGTCGAGCCTCAACCGATTACAAACGAGAATCGCGCGAGCCTAGCGGAAGAAATTATCCAGTCAGCGGATTTGAATGACAGCCTGTACAAAATTATTAACGACCCGAATGAAATAGATTCTATCAGGGAGCAGGAACGCGCAGTCGTGGGGCAATTGCTATCCCAGGTCGGTGTGCTTACTTATGTCAATCCGCGCAAACTCGATCTGAACAATCTAGGTTCTTTTATCCACAACCATCTCTAAGTGAAAATGACTGGATTTCACCGGACACTCTTGAATTTCCTGCTCATTGCGCTGATTGTTGCCTCCTTTGCACTTTATCTGAGTGATATTGACTATTCCCGAATCAAGGGGATTGAGCCGTCATGGCCCTGGCTGACCGCGGCCTCGCTCATTGCCCTGGCGTTCAGATACATGGGTGTCTTCGTCTGGCGCCGGATCTTGCTCGACCTGGGGGCAAAGGAAATGCCCAGATTTCGAACCCTTTCCTCTATATACGCCAAAGCCTGGATGGGGAGATATGTCCCCGGAAAGATTACCTGGATTGCTGCAAAGATCTACCTAGCGAGCTCACTGGGCATTTCAAAAAGCAGGCTGGCGGTAGCATCCACCCTCGAGGCAGTGGTGCAGATTGTCGCTATAACCACTGTCTCTTTGCTGCTGGTGGGACTCGATGTTCGTACCAGGGTGGTTTTGCCCGAGGTAAAGATACTCCTGGTTCTGCTTGCAGGCATAATGATTGTCTTGCTGCATCCACGCATTTTTAACGGGATACTGCAATTCACTTACCGAACTCTGGCTCGCAAAGCGGCCCACCCAGAATTGCAAAGCAACAAAAAGGCCGTTTATTCATCATTCATTCTTTACAGCATCGGAGCATTCGTCTCCGGCGCCTCCTACTTTTTCCTGACCCTGTCTCTGGTGGAAGGTACGTCTTGGGAGTTGTTTTTTTACATTGTCGGAGCATACAGCCTGGCCGGTGCGCTTGGCATGGCGGTACCACTACTGCCCAGTGGTCTGGGTGTCAGGGATGGCGTACAACTGGTCCTCCTGAGCGCCGTGTTCCCGAAGGAAATCTCACTGATACTGGTCGTCTATAGTCGCCTCTGGTCCTCCCTGATTGATGTGCTCTTTTATGTGATCGCTAACATGCTAGACAGGCGGCCGAATCAAGCACGGCCATCCACGCAGCCTTGATTTTCGACCGGTTAGAACGATCGATCAGGACTGCTTAGCCCACTCACAGGGCCTTTACCCCTCATGCTTGATCAGCCTAGTCACAGGCACGCCATGCCAATAAAAATAGCAAAAATGTTTATGATGAATCGCCCCGCGTTACTCGCGGAAGCGTTCTTGGAGTTTACTCTAGTGGTGGATTACTCTATAAGCACTGGATAGAAATCGGAGACTGCCCTAACAACCCCATTAATAAATATACACCAGAACAAATACTAGCCATGCAGCAACGCAAGGAACGCACTCGTCATCAGAACCTCATGACTACATTTCTTTAGCTTTAGCGCGAGCCGGCTGTAGCTGGCTAATATCACCTTCGTGGCAACTTAACCGAGTTTAGTCTATGCCACCTGTAGTGGACCGGACTGGAATTAAATTTTCAATGTCTACCCGCCCCTTTGCGAATATCTTCGCTCCAATTGTGATGGCCTTCGCAAGTTTTTATTCATTCACCACGCTATCCGCCAAACCCGTGACCCACTTTATGTTTACGTCATTTTTCTTTGAAAACTTAGATACATATCACTTCATCTTGCCCTAAAGAAAACATCGCTCATGGTCGACTATACATCGAGAGCAGAATGCTCCTTAGACAGTCATTTTTCCACTGGTGAATATTAACGATGCTGACCGGCCTAGCGCTAAGACTTGTTCAAGATGAACTATTGACCGAGACAGACGCCCAGAAGGCGTTTCAGGAGGCATCTGAACAAAAAATCCCTCTCGTACGTCATTTAGTCGAAAACAAGACCCTTAATGCCCGTGATATAGCCGTCTCCGCCGCCAACGAATTCGGCACCCCAGTCTTCGACCTGGACGTCATGGACATGGAAATGGCCGCCGCCTCACTAATTGATGAGAAATTAATCAGAAAACACAACGCGTTGCCTCTTACCAAGCGCGGCAATCGCCTCTATATAGCCGTATCCGACCCCACCAACCTCCAGGCCCTGGACGAAATCAAATTCGCCACCGGCGTTAGCACCGAGGCCGTCATCGTCGAAGATGACAAGCTTGCCAAGCTCATCGAGAAGATCCTCGAGGCCATGGACACCTCCATGGAAGGCCTGGATGACGAGGATCTGGATGACCTTGACATCTCCGGCGGTGAAGAAGAATCTTCCGGCGAGGATGTCAGCGAAAAAGACACCGAAGACGCGCCAATTGTTCGATTTGTGAACAAGGTGCTGTTGGATGCCATCAACAAGGGCGCATCCGACCTCCATTTCGAACCCTACGAAAAAACTTACCGGGTCAGATTCCGCCAGGATGGCATGCTGCACGAAGTGGCCGCCCCCCCCATCAATCTGGCCGGCAAGCTGGCCGCCCGTATCAAGGTCATGTCCCGTCTGGATATTTCCGAAAAGCGAGTCCCCCAGGACGGCCGCATGAAGATGAAGCTGTCCAGGAACCGGGCCATCGACTTCCGTGTCAGCACCTGCCCGACGCTTTACGGCGAAAAGATCGTTATGCGTATCCTGGACCCTACCAGTGCGCAGCTGGGCATCGACGCCCTGGGCTACGACCCGGAACAGAAACAACTGTACATGGAGGCCCTGCACAAACCCTACGGCATGATCCTGGTCACCGGCCCCACCGGCAGCGGTAAAACGGTTTCGCTTTACACCGGCTTGAACATTCTCAACACGCCGGAACGCAATATCTCCACCGCGGAAGACCCGGCCGAAATCAATCTGCCCGGCGTGAATCAGGTCAACGTCAATCCCAAGGTGGGACTGACCTTCGCCGCCGCCCTGAAGGCATTCCTGCGCCAGGACCCGGACATTATCATGGTGGGGGAGATTCGTGACCTGGAAACGGCCGAAATCGCCATCAAGGCGGCACAGACCGGCCATATGGTGCTATCCACGCTCCATACCAACGACGCCCCCCAGACCCTGTCCCGCATGATGAACATGGGGGTAGCACCCTTCAATATCGCCTCGGCCGTCTCCCTGATCATCGCCCAGCGCCTGGGCCGGCGCCTCTGTTCACATTGCAAGCAACCGGCCGATATACCCAGAGAGACCTTGATTGCGGAAGGCTTCCGCGAGGACGAGGTCGACACACTGAAAACCTACAAGGCGGTGGGCTGCGATCAGTGTACCGAGGGTTACAAAGGCCGGGTCGGTATCTACCAGGTGATGCCAATCTCGGAAGAGATGGGTAGAATCATTATGGCCGGCGGCAATGCCATCGACATCGCTGACCAGGCCAAAAAGGAAGACATCCCGGATCTGCATGATTCTGCCCTGGAAAAAGTACGCCAAGGCGTCACCAGCTTGGAAGAGATCAACCGGGTCATCACGGAGTAATGTATGGCTGAAAAAACGGCTTCACTCGACACCTTTATCTGGGAAGGCACAGATAAGCGCGGCAATCGCGCCAAGGGTGAAATCCGAGGCAATTCACCCACCCTAGTGAAGGCGGAACTGCGTCGTCAGGGCGTCAATCCGCTAAAAGTCAAAAAGAAGCCTAAACCGCTATTCGGGGGGGCCGCCAAAAAGAAAAAGATCACCGCCAAGGACATCGCTGTCTTCAGTCGCCAAATGGCCACCATGATGAGTTCAGGGGTGCCGTTGGTACAGGCCTTCGAAATCGTCGGCCGTGGCCACGAAAATCCTGCCATGCAGGAAATGTTGATGCGGATTAAAACCGATATCGAGGGCGGTGCTTCCCTGGCAGAAGCACTTGCCAAGTATCCCAATCAATTCGACGGTCTGTACTGTAACTTGGTCAATGCCGGTGAACAGGCGGGTATACTGGAAAGCCTGCTGCACAAGATTGCTATTTATAAAGAAAAAATCGAGGCCATTAAGGGCAAAATCAAAAAGGCCCTTTTTTACCCCGCAGCGGTTATCGTCGCGGCCATCATCGTAACCGGTATTTTGCTGTATTTTGTCGTGCCCCAATTCGCTGCATTATTCAAAGGATTTGGCGCCGACCTCCCTGCCATGACCCAGATCGTCATTGATATGTCTAACTTCATGGTCGAATCCTGGTATATCGTGGTCGGGGGCATTGCAGCAATCGTCTACGCATTTACCCAGGCAAAAAAGAAATCTCAAAAATTTCGAGATTTTCTCGATCGCTTTGCCCTTAAGGCCCCCATCTTCGGTGAAATCATCCGCAAGGCCACCATCGCCCGCTTTGCCCGCACCCTCTCCACCATGTTCGCCGCCGGCGTGCCCTTGGTGGAGGCCATGACCACCGTCGCCGGCGCTGCCGGCAACGTGGTCTACTCCAACGCCATCCTGCGTATGCGTGACGAAATCTCCACCGGCATCTCCCTGCAGCAGTCCATGCGCCAGAGCCAGTTGTTTCCCAACATGGTGGTGCAGCTGGTGGCCATCGGTGAAGAGGCCGGATCGATCGACGCCATGCTGGCCAAGATCGCCGATTTCTATGAAGAAGAGGTCGACAATGCCGTAGACGGCCTCAGCAGTCTCATGGAACCCCTGATCATGGCCTTTCTCGGCGTCATTATCGGCGGTCTGGTCGTCGCCATGTACCTGCCGATCTTCAAGATGGGCGAGGTCGTTTAAACGACGCCGTCAGGGATGACGATTCTCGAATACCTGGCCGGTAATCCCGCCTTTTTCATCACGGCCGTCGCCCTCCTGGGGGCGACCGTCGGCAGTTTTCTGAATGTGGTCGTCCACCGCCTGCCCATCATGATGGAACGGCAGTGGCGCCAGCAGTGCGCCGAGCTGGAGCATGCGGAGGCACCCGAACAGATCCAGGAACCGTTCAACCTGGCCAAGCCTGATTCGCGCTGCCCCCATTGCGGCCACAAGATTCGCGCCTGGGAAAACATCCCCGTCCTCAGTTACCTGTTTTTGAAGGCCCGCTGCGCCGGCTGCGGTGCCAAGATCTCCCCGCGCTACCCCATTATCGAAACCGTCACCGCCCTGCTCTCCGGCCTTGCCGCCTGGCACTTCGGCCTGGCCTGGGAGACGGCCGGCGCCCTGTTGCTGACCTGGGGCCTGATCCCGCTGACCATGATCGACATCGATCATCAGCTCCTGCCCGACAGTATCACCCTGCCCTTTCTTTGGCTCGGCCTGGGCTTGAACCTGTTCGGGCTCTACACCGATCTCAGCGCGGCGGTTATCGGCGCCATCGCCGGTTATCTCAGTCTCTGGAGTGTCTACTGGGGCTTTAAGCTGCTCACCGGCAAGGAGGGCATGGGTTACGGCGATTTCAAGCTGCTGGCCCTGCTGGGGGCGTGGATGGGCTGGCAGCAATTGCCGGCCATCATCCTGCTCTCGTCAGTGGTGGGCGCCGCGATTGGAATCGGCATGGTGCTGATGCGCGGCCGTGATCATACCATCCCGATCCCCTTTGGGCCCTATCTCGCCATCGCCGGATTGATTGTCTTTTATTGGGGTGATGACATTACCGGGGCCTATTTGCGCTTTAGTGGTTTGACCTGACCGGATGCCTGTCTCGCGGTCGTTGAGCGGGGCTGCGTCAGCACTCAAAATGGGGCAAGGGTTTCACACCAACGAGACACCGGCATGAGCTTAAATCCCCCTCCATCCCCCTTTTTCAAAGGGGGAGGTTTGACCGTACCAACACCTGGGCTGAGGTGTTTTGTTCCCCTCTTTCTCAAAGAGGGGCTAGGGGAGATTTAGTCTCTCAGGCCACGTTAACCGGATTGATTGTCTTTATATTGGGCTGATGACATTACCGGGGCCTGTTTGCGCTTTAGTGGTTTGACCTGACCGGATGCCTGTCTCGCGGTCGTTGAGCGGGCTGCATCAGCATTTAAATGGGGCAAGGATTTCACAACAACGAGACACCGGCGTGAGCTTAAATCCCCCTCCATCCCCCTTTTTCAAAGGGGGAGGTTTGACCGTACCAACACCTGGGCTGAGGTGTTTTGTTCCCCTCTTTCTCAAAGAGGGGCTAGGGGAGATTTAGTCTCTCAGGCCACGTTAACCGGATTGATTGTCTTTATATTGGGCTGATGACATTACCGGGGCCTGTTTGCGGTTTAGCGGGATGGCTTGATTGGTTTCCTGGGTGCCTCTACCGATGCGAGAGGGGTGATAACTTTACTAGGATCTGGGAGCCAGCAAGGCCTTAAATCCCCCTCAGTCCCCCTTTACTAAGGGGGATGTGTTACGGAGCTACTCCAGATGTCAGCGCCAACACATCAACCTTAAGCGTTTATGTTCCCCTCTTTCTCAAAGAGGGGCTAGGGGAGATTTAGTCTCTCAGGCTACATTAAATTGTCGGGGACCCGCGACGGATTTCACCCCCGCTACCCCCCTTTTCCAAAGAGGGAGGTTATAGTGGTCGATTCAAGAATAAACCTAGATACCCGACTATGCTGATCATCGGCCTCACCGGCGGCATCGGCAGCGGCAAGTCCGCGGTCTGCGCCCTGTTCTCGGAACTCGACGTCCCCGTCATCGACGCCGATGTGATTGCGCGTCTGGTGGTCGAACCCGGCCAACCTGCCCTGGAACAGATCCGCGCCACCTTCGGCGATGAGATATTGACCCCGGACGGCCTACTGGATCGCGCCCGGCTGCGCGCTCTGATCTTCGCCAACCCGGCCAAACGCAAACAGCTGGAGGCCATCCTCCATCCCGCCATCCGCCGCGAGATGCTCATACAGGCGGCCCAGGTTCAAGCGCCATACTGTGTGTTCGCCATCCCCCTGCTGATCGAGGTGGGGCAAACCGACATGGTGGACCGCGTCCTGGTGGTCGATGCCCCGGATGCGCTGCGCCGCCAGCGTCTCAAACAACGTGACGGCCTGGACGATGCCCAAATCGACGCCATCTTCGCCGCCCAACTCGAGCGGATAGCGCGCCTGGCCCAGGCCGACGATATCATCCACAACGCGGCCGACCTGGCGCATCTGCGCGCTCAAGTGCTTGATTTACACGACTGCTATTTAAAACTGGCGCAACTGGAAAAATTTCAAGGAAAATGACCGACTTCGCCGCATGGCGCGTGGCAGCGTGTTTACAGGCAGAGATGTTCGCGTAAACTACTCAAGATTAGGCACAGCCTGACTTGATTAAACACCAACGTGAGCAAGCATTCCGCGACCGCCATGCAGCCGAAGCATCAAACTCAAACCGTGGAACCTTATGGGCGACAGCAGACCGTGCCTGAACAAGTGACCTATGAACAACCGCTGAATGAACGCATCCGCACCCTGCTGCGGCTCGAATTCCTGTTCGCCCAGGCCAACGCCCATCTCTATCGCCACAGCAACTGGGACAACCGCGCCGCCGTCAACGCCCTGTTCGACATCATCAATGTCTTCGGCCGTACCGATCTCAAGACCGAGATCATGAAAGAGCTGGAACGCCAGGCCCTGTTTCTGGAGAAGCTGGCCGAGAACCCCCAGGTCGATAAGGCCCGGCTGGAAAGTGTGCTCGACGAGATGGACATCCTCATCGACCAGTTGCACGGCCTCAAGGCCCAGGACATGGACATCCGCAACAACGATTTCCTCGGCAGCATCAAGCAGCGCTACCACATCGCCGGCGGCGCCTGCGACTTCGACCTGCCGGCCTATCATTTCTGGCTGTCGCGTCCGCAGGAACAACGCATCCTCGACATGCAGCAGTGGTTAAAACCCTTCGACCCGATCCAGCAATCCGTAAACCTGATCCTGCGCCTGATCCGCGACAGCGCCCAGACCAGCCGCGAAATCGCCGAGGCGGGCTTCTTCCAAAAATCCCTCGACCCCAGCAGCGCCTGCCAGATGATCCGCGTGACCCTGGACGGCGAGACACCCCACTTCGCCGAGATCAGCGGCGGCAAACACCGCTTCACCATCCGCTTCATGCAGACCGGCTTCAGCGACCGGCCCACCCAAGTCGACCAGGACACCCCCTTCAAGCTCACCTGCTGCATGCTATGAGCGAAGCGCCCGTCGTCAATTGCCCGAGCTGCGGCAAGCAAGTGGTATGGGAGGAGACATCGAAATGGCGCCCTTTCTGTAGCGAGCGCTGCAAATTGATTGATTTGGGGGAATGGGCCAGCGAATCTCACCGTATTCCCGGCGAAGAGCTGCCAGCGACGGAAGAAAACGAGGACTTCTTGCGCAACAAATAGACGCGTGTTTAGACTTCGCGGGGCTTGGTGGCCTTAAATCCCCCCAGCCCCCTTTACAAAGGGGGCAGGCAGGCAGGGGGTCGCCGTCAGGGACTAAGATAATCGATCGGCTGTTGAATATCCTCCAATCCCGACTCGGTCTGATTTTTTGTTCCCCCCTTTTTTAAAGGGGGGCGGGGGGGATTTAATCCTCGCCTCACCCCGCCGGCCAAAGACTGCGAATCGCCGCAATCCCCTGCCCACCGGCGGCGAAGGCCTGCGCCAGATCATCGCGACTCACCCCGCCCAGGGCGTACACCGGGATGGGCATTTCATCCACCAGGCGGCGCATCTCATCCCAGCCCAGGGGCTCGGTATCGGGATGACTTTGAGTCCACTTGATCGGCGACAACAGGGCGAAATCGGCCTCCAGCTGCAGCGCCTTGTGCAGCTCTTCACGGCTATGACAGGAGGCCGCCACTAGCAGACTTTTATCCAACGGGCGTTGGCTCAAAGAGTGTAACCGCCCGCTGCTGAGCTGAATCCCGTCGGCCCCCACTTCGGCCACCCAGTCCGGCTCGCCGTTCAATAACACGCGCGCGCCGTGGGCATGACAGAGTGGCACCACCTGCTGGGCCAGCGCCTTGTATGCCTCAGCGGCCAACCCCTTGGCACGCAACTGCAGCAAGCGAATGCCCTGCGCCAAGGCCTGCTGCAACTGGGCAAGAAACGCATCCACCGCGTCAGGCTCAGGGGTGATCAGGTAACAGTCGGGCAGTTGCGCCGCGGCGATGATGGGCCGGTTGGCGGCGGGAAAATCCCATCGGGAAAGTTCATCCACATGGCACCACGCCAGCGGCTGACCTTCACGCCCGTGCGGCGTGCCGCGAAAGCCGTCCACGCGCCAGACATCCAGCAATACCGACCTGTCGGGATACGCATGCTTGACCCGGATCAAGGGGCGGGCCCGCCCGACCTGGATGCCGACCTCTTCATCCAATTCGCGCGTCAGTGCGGCCAGCACATCCTCGCCCGCCTCCACCTTGCCGCCGGGGAACTCCCACAGGCCGCCCTGGTGCTTGTGCGCCGGACGTTTGGCGATCAAGACCTGGCCTTGATCATTACAGATGAGGGCGGCGGCGACGTGAATATAATCCATACGTTTAAAAACTTATATTGATTCTATACCTAAAGACAGGCCTGGCTATCGACCTCCCTCTTTATTAAAGGGGGAACGAGGGGGATTTAGACGATGGAGCTATATCCAACCGCTGGTTAAATCCCCCCTACCCCCTTTTTCAAAGGGGGGGAATGGGCATGGAGATGGCATCGGGGCATGGGGTATCAACACGCCGCCGCCACCTTCAACTTTTCGGCATTGATGGCGTGACTACTGGCAAAGCCTTCCACATAGCGACCGGCGCGCGGCTCAAAGCGATACAGGGAAAAGTCGGAGAACTGGAACAGCCCTTCGGCGTCGGGCAAGCGGGCGAGATAGAGCGCCTTGAGGTGTTCGTAATCAGGGTGCTCGGGCGTGACCGCTGTAACCGTCCCTTGCAAGCTCACGCGCGCCAGCTGCTGTGGGTCACGCCGTCCGTCGTCCGGCTCACTCAACGCCAGAGAAACCCGCGCATCGGCCTCCAGATTGCGGGTGTGTTGAGCAAGGCGACTCAAATGCATGATCAGCGCAGAAAAATCCGCCACGGCGACGAAGGCCACCCAGGAGACATAGGGTCCATCGTCAGACTGGGTCCCCAGGCAGGCCCAACGCTGGCCGCGCAGCAACTGCGCCAAGCGGGTGGGATCCATCGGTTTCATGGCGGCGCTCTGTTGCGTCATACCGCCCTCAGGCGTAGACATCCAACCTGCCGACCCGGTCCACATCGGCCGGCTGGCTTAGCTGCGCCGCGGTCTCATAGGCGGCGATGGCGCGCTGGGCCGGCGCCTGATAGCCCTCTGAGGCACGGGAATGCTGTTGCTCATGTCGTGCCAGGTATTCCTCTTCGCTCAGCGCCGGCGACTGATCGTGTTGCCGCCCCTGCTTGTTGAGCAGTTCCCCTTCCAGGGTGTGTTCGGCGGCAGCGCCCGCCTCGCGCTGGACCAGCCTGGGCTGTTGCTGCTGCTGGCGCGCCTGGGCGGTGGCATCCCGCAGCCGTTGCACGGCCTGAGGATCATACCTCACCATGTTACCGACATAGTGTGCGATCGCCGCTGCGCTCATATGCTTACCGTCTGTTGCGACACCACCCGCGTCAAGGCGGGATTAGATTAGAACGACATCCTCAAGCCGATGTGCCAGCCCTTATCCAGGTCCACATCGACATTGTTCTCCAGGCGCGTGCGCACCTTGCGGTAGCCCACGTAAACCGCCGCCTCGGGCAGCACCTCGTATTCGGCACGACCGCTGAAATCCCAAAACCTTTCCGCGTCACCGAAGGTGGTTACATCGGGCCCGAAATAGAGCTGTGCCACCAGGCCCATGCGGTTGAACTGCGGCGGCACGTACCAACCCTTGGCGCCCAGGGTGATGGAGCCCACATCGGCGCCGCTGTCGAGGGACACGCCATAGCCCTTTACCCCCACACCGAAGTGCAGACCGGGGGCATGGCTGCCAGCCTCGCCCATCATCTCGATGCCGCCGACAATCATCACATCGTCGGACTCGGTGTACATAAACCCGACTTCGGCGTCGGTTTGACCATAACCGCTGTAGCTGATCGGCGTGGCGTAACGCACCAGCGCCGTATCATTACTCAGACTCAGGTCCAGCTCCCGCGCGCCGGCCTCGGCGCCCGCAAGCATTAACAATGCCGCAACACTCGCTCGCAATTTCATTTCCAAACTCCCTGAAAATTCAATGTATTTTGCTATCGGCCGCGGAACAATTCCGGGCCGCACATCCTAGCAGCGGGCTAATAGTATCACGGTGTAGACGAGACCCAGAGCGCAAAAGTTCCTGAGCCTTTTCGAACCACAACCGTATTACATTAGACCACCACCCGCCGGTTTTCCAGGTCAGCTTTGCAGCGCGGCGCGGGCGCACAACCACACATCCACGCGCTCCACCCCGGCCCGTTTCAGGGTCCGTGCCAGCATCTCCACCGTCGTGCCGGTGGTCATCACATCATCCAGCAGCGCGACGTGGCCCACCGGCGCGCCGCACACCGCAAAGGCATGCTTCAAATTGCGCCGCCGGGCCTTGGCGTCCAGCCCGGTCTGGGGTGTGGTGGCCAGTCGCCGGCGGCAGAATTCAGGCTGCAACGGCAAGCCCAGGACCTGGGCCACGGGCCGGGCCAACTCCAGCGCCTGGTTGAAGCCGCGCTGGCGCAGGCGCACGGGATGCAGGGGCACCGGGATGAGCATATCCGGCGCATCCGCCGTCACTTGCGCCAAGCGCTCAGCCATGAGTACGCCCAACAGGCGGGCGTTGTAGAGCTTGCCGTTGAACTTGAGCCCCTGAATTAACTGGGCCACGGGCGGGCCGTAGTCGAAAACCGCGTAGGCGCTGTCAAAGCTGGGGGCCTTTTGCTGGCAACGGCCGCAGATACCGGGTTCGGACAGGGGGATGGCGCAGCGGCGGCAGGCGCTGCGCAGATAAGGCAATTCCATGGCGCAGCACTGACACACATCGCGACCGTTATGGCCCGCGCGACCACAGAGGATGCAACGGGCCGGCAACAGCCAGTCGTGAGCATGTTTTAGCCAGCCGTTAACCTGCAGAGTTATTTTGGTTGACAGCCGCCCCCGAGCCATTAACATCACCCCCATGACGTTTTAGCCACTCTATTACAAGGACACCGGCATGGACAACGCGATTTTCAGCAAGATTGACCAGATTACCCAACGCATCCTGGGCGGCGGCGAGATGACGGCCGAGGAAGGCCGCTGGATGATCCGCCTCGACGACGACTATCTGCCCTGGCTCATGGCCGGCGCCGACCGCATCCGCAAGACCTTCCGCGGCAACGAGATCGAGGTCTGCGCCATCGCCAATGTGCGCTCCGGCAACTGTTCCGAAAACTGCTCGTTCTGCGCCCAGTCCGGCCACCACAAGACGGCCGCCCCGGCCTACGACTACATTCCCGCCACCGACCTCGTCGCCCAGGCGCAACAGGCGCGCGAATGGGGCGCCAGCGATTTCGGCGTGGTCTCCAAGGGTTGGGGCGTGCGCTCCGACAAAGAGAGCGCCCAGCTGGAGGAGTACTTCGCCGCCATGGACGCGGGCAGCGACATCGGCCGCTGCGCCAGCCTGGGCGCCCTGACCCAGGAATCCGCACAAAAACTCAAGGCCCTGGGCATGGAGAATTACCACCACAATCTGGAGTGCGCCGAAAGCTTCTTCGACCAGGTCTGCACCACCCACACCTATCAGGACAACATCGACACCATCAATAACGCCCGCGCCGCCGGTCTGCGCGTCTGCGCCGGCGGCATCCTGGGCATGGGCGAGTCCCTCGACCAGCGCATCGAAATGGCCGAAACCCTGCGCCAATTGGATGTGGAATCGGTGCCGCTCAACTTCCTCGCCCCCGTCGTGGGCACCCCCATGGGCAACCGTACCCCCATGACGCCCCACGAGATCCTGCGCGCCATCGCCAGCTACCGCTACATGCTGCCGCGCGCCGAGATCCGCATCGCCGGCGGACGCCAGTTCCTGGGCGACATGCAGTCCATGATCTTCATGGCCGGCGCCTCCGGGGTGATGATCGGCAACTACCTCACCACCCAGGGGCGCAGCGTGGACGATGACCTGAAGATGATCCGCGACCTCAAGCTCGAGGTGCGCGGCGACACCCAGCAACGGCGGGCACAGCAGAACAAGGCTGCGGCGGCCGTTTGAGTGAGGAGACATGGAAAGCAGTTAAATCCCCCTCAATCCCCCTTTAGAAAAGGGGGAGGCTACGCTGCTATCGCCACATCTCGAGTCCACCACAGCCCTATTCCCCCCTTTGTAAAAGGGGGGCTAGGGGGGATTTAGCCGACCTCAGACGTTAACCCAGTGCGCGACTTAAACACCGAACTCACCCGCCTCCACCAGGCCGGCCTCTACCGCCAACGCCGCATCATGGCCAACGCCGCCGGCGTCTACGGCCATGCCGACGGCCGCGAGGTGCTCGCCTTCTGCAGCAACGACTACCTGGGCCTGGCCAACCACCCCGAGGTGGTCAAGGCCCTGCAGGCCGGGGCCGAACGCTGGGGCCTGGGCAGCGGCGCCGCGCACCTGGTCAACGGCCACACGACGGCCCATCACGCCCTCGAAGCGGAGTTGGCCGCCTTTACCAATCGCCCCCGCGCCCTGCTCTTCTCCACCGGCTACATGACCAACCTGGGGGTGATCGCCGCCCTTTGCGGCCGCGGCGACCATGTCTTCGAGGACCGCCTCAACCACGCCTCGCTGCTGGACGGCGGACTGCTGTCCCAGGCGCGGCTGCAGCGCTACGCCCATGGCGACGGCGCGGCCCTGGACGGGAAACTGGCGCAGCGCACCACAGGTGAAAAACTGGTCGTCACCGACGGTGTCTTCAGCATGGACGGTGATCTCGCCCCCCTGCCCCAGCTCGCCGCCACAGCCAAACGGCACGACGCCTGGCTGATGGTGGACGACGCCCACGGCTTCGGCGTGCTGGGGGCCAACGGTGGCGGCACGGCCGAACACTTCGGCCTGGGCATGGACGCGCTGCCCATCCTGGTCGGGACCCTGGGCAAGGCCTTCGGCAGCTTCGGCGCCTTCGTTGCCGGGTCCGACGCGCTGATCGAATTCCTGATCCAGAAGGCGCGCCCTTACATCTACACCACCGCCCTGCCGCCGGCCGTAGCCGAGGCCACCCGGGTCAGTCTCAAGCTGCTGCAGACCGACACCTGGCGGCGGGAAAAATTACAGAGCCTGATCCAACGTTTTCGCCGCGGCGCGGAAGAACTGGGGCTGACCCTGATGCAATCCCAGACGCCCATCCAGCCGCTGCTCATCGGCGACAATGACAAGGCCGTGGCCCTGAGCCAGGCCCTGCTGAAACAGGGCATCCTCGTCAGCGCCATCCGCCCGCCCACCGTGCCCGAGGGCGGCGCCCGGCTGCGCATCACCCTCTCCGCCGCCCATCGCGAGGTGGACGTGGATCAACTGCTCACCGTGCTGGAGATGGTGGCATGAGATTGTTTTACCGCACAGGACGCGAAGGTCGCCAAGATAAAATCGTAACTCTGGTCATTATCAATATTAAACAGCCGGCATGTGCTGCAAATGCAATTCGTCCGACTTCGCGTTCCTGCGCGTCCTGTGCGGTAAAAAGCTGATACCACCATGGCATTTTTGCACACCGAAACCCATGGCCACGGCCCCGACCTCTTCCTGATCCACGGCTGGGGGCTGCATGGCGGCATCTGGCAGTCGGTCGTCGAGGCGCTGCAACATCGCTATCGCCTCACCGTCGTCGATCTGCCCGGCCACGGCCACAGCCCGCTGCCCGCCGGCGGCTTCGATCTCGACCGACTGGCGCAACTGCTGCTCGACAGCGCGCCACCCCAAGCCGCCTGGGTCGGCTGGTCCCTGGGCGGCATGGCCGCGCTCAATGCCATGCTGCGCTGGCCGCAACAGATCGACAAAGTGACCCTGGTGGCCGCCCAGCCCCAGTTCATCCAGAGCGACGACTGGCCCCATGCCACACCGGAAAAGAGTCTGGCCCAGTTCGCTGAGAACCTGGTCAAGCACACCGACCAGACCCTGAAACGTTTCCTCGCCCTGCAGGTGCGCGGCACGGCGGACGAAAAGGACCAACTGCGCGCCATGCGCGCCCTGGTCGACGCCCGCCCCCCGCCGCAGGCCGAGGCACTGCGGCTGGGGCTGGAGATCCTGCGCAGCACCAACCTGCGGCCGCGCCTTAACCAGATACAGCGCCCGCTGCAGTTCATTCTCGGCGGGCGCGACATGCTGGTGCCGGTGGCCGCGGCCAAGGCCATCGGGACCCGGGTCCCGACGGCGCGTATCGACATCCTGCCCCAGGCCGGGCATATCCCGTTTTTTTCGCATACGGATGAATTTTTAAAACCGCTCGGGGCCTTTATGGAGAAAAATTATTGAACCGCAAAGGACGCCAAGGAACGCGAAGTTGAATTTTCGAACCGCGCGGACAGCATGCAGCGTGAATTCACATCGCAGAGAACCGGACCGACTACACGCTTAGCGCGCCTTCGCGTCCTTTGCGGTAAAACTTTTTAGCAGACAAAAATATGGACAATACGCTTTATCAACTCGACAAACGCCTGGTGCGCGACGCCTTCGACCGCGCCGCGGCCGCGTATGACGAAGTCGCCATCCTGCAGCGCGAGGTCGGCCGCCGCCTGCTGGAACGGCTCGATCTGATCAAGCTGCAGCCGCGCGCCATCGTCGACATCGGGGCCGGCACCGGCGAGCTGGGCGCGGCCCTGGCCAAGCGCTACAAGGGCAGCGAGGTGATCCTCCTCGACCTGGCCCCGCGCATGCTCAAACGGGCGCGCCAACGGCGGCGTCTGGTGGAGCGTTGGCTGGGCCGACAGCGCTTCGTCTGCGGCGACGCCGAACAGCTGCCCCTGGCCGACAACAGCGTCGACATGGTGTTCTCCAACTTCGCCATCCAGTGGTGCAGCGACCTGGACCGGGCCTTCGCCGAATTCCAGCGCGTGCTGCGCCCCGACGGCCTGCTACTGTTCACCAGCTTCGGCCCCGACACCCTCACCGAGCTGCGCCAGGCCTGGCGCGCGGTGGACGACGCCGTGCACGTCAACAGCTTCATCGACATGCACGACATCGGCGATGCCCTGATGCGCGCCAAGCTGGCCGAACCGGTGATGGACGCCGAGCGCCTCACCCTGACCTATGCCGACGGCATGGGCGTGATGCGCGACCTCAAGGCCATGGGCGCGCACAATGTCTCGGCCGGTCGCCATCACGGGCTTACCGGTAAGCGAAAATTGCAACACATGCTGGCCGCCTACGAGCAATTCAGGAACAGCGCGGGACTGCTGCCGGCGACCTATGAGGTGGTGTATGGTCACGCCTGGGGCAGTGATGTGGGGGCGGGACAAGTGCACGAGGACGGTACGGTGCATGTGCCCTTATCCCAACTTAAACGGGGATAGATGATGGACGGTTATTTTATCACCGGCACCGACACCGACATCGGCAAGACCTGGACCAGTCTGGGAATCGTCGAGGCCTTGAAACGCCGCGGCCACACGGTCGGCGTCATGAAACCCGTCTCCGCCGGTTGTGCGCAAACCGGCGCCGGCCTGCGCAACGAAGACGCCCTGCTGCTGCAACGGCACAGCAACGTGGAACTGGCCTACGACCAGATCAATCCCTACGCCTTCGCACCGGCCATCGCCCCCCACATCGCCGCCGCCGAAGCGGCGATGCGCATGGATATCGAAACCCTGCACGCACAGTTTCAAGCCATCGCCGCCCAAAGCGACTGCGTGGTGGTGGAAGGCGCCGGTGGCTGGCAGGTGCCCTTGAATGATTTCCAGACCATGGCCGAGCTGGCCAAACGATTGGCGTTACCGGTGTGCCTGGTCGTCGGCCTGCGTCTGGGCTGCCTCAATCACGCCCTACTTACGGTGGCATCGATCCGCGCCAGCGGCCTGCCGCTGGCCGGCTGGGTGGCCAATCAACTCACGCCGGAAATGGCTCGTCTGGATGAGAATATAGCCACCCTGGAGCGCATGATCGAAGCCCCGCTGTTGGGTCGGATCCCCTATCTCGAACACTTGGATGTAAATGCCATCGCCGACCGGCTGAGCTTGCCGCCGGCGCGCAATACGCTCAGACCGGACTGGGCCATCTAAACCACCACACTGCGCTCCACCCGCATCAACCACAGGCCGCTGGCAATGATCACCAGCGCCCCCACGGCGGTCCACAGATCGATGCGGTCGCCAAAGAAGAAATAACCCAGCACCACCCCCCAAACCATCTGCACATAATGGAACGAGGCCGCCGTGGCGGTGCGGGCATGGGCAAAGGCGCGCGCGATGGCGATGGCGCCGAAGGCGGAGACCCCGCCCATGAAGGCCAGATAGCCCAGGTCCTGCAAACGAGGCCCCTGCAGCTTGTCGAAAAAGACCAGCATCAGGATGGCGATGATGACC
The DNA here is from genome assembly GCA_001447805.1 of Candidatus Tenderia electrophaga. Taxonomy (NCBI): domain Bacteria; kingdom Pseudomonadati; phylum Pseudomonadota; class Gammaproteobacteria; order Tenderiales (SeqCode); family Tenderiaceae (SeqCode); genus Tenderia (SeqCode); species Tenderia electrophaga (SeqCode). The sequence continues at coordinate 125,399 of CP013099.1, read as the reverse complement.
AGGTGCGGATAAAAGGCCCAGGAGAGCAGGGTGTGATTGCTGTCGCGCATGTAGCGCGCGGTGATATTGACCAGGGAAAAGAACAGCGCCGAGGCCAGCGCCGCCAGCGAGGCCGGCTCCAAGGGGATCAGGCCGGGACGCAAAATGATCAACACCCCGGCAAAACCCAGCACGATGGCCAACACATGACGCAGGCTGACCCGATCTTTCAATAAGGGTATGCCCAAGAGGGCGGAGAAAATGGGCGCCATAAAGGCCATGGCGTAGGCCGTGGCCAGGGACAGTTGCGTGAAGGCATAGACGATCAGAGACAGCTGCGCGAATACCAACACGCCGCGCAATACATGCAAACCGCGACGTCCGTCCTTGAGCGTGTTCTTGATCCCGCCCAACCACGGCGACAGCAACAGCAGAACGATCAAGCCGAACAATGAATTGTAGAAGACGATGGAATACGTCGAATAATAACTGCTCAGGTACTTGATGGTGGTATCGCCGAAGGAGAGCAGGCTAAAGCCCAGCAGCGATAAAACTATTCCCTTGGCGGCACTGTGCGTGTTGTCGGTCATGTAAGAAAATCGCGGTGACATTCATGGGCGAACGGCGCATTTTCTCACAATAACAGGGCGCGGGCTAAGCGCGCCTCATGTGTATGTCTCGGCGTTACTGCGCACACCGAAGCCACTCTAACTATCCGTGGTCAATCTCTCTTTCACGTGCCGACTGCAAAGCACCGGCAGAAACGACGTGACGCGACTATCTGACATGAGCTTGCTCAGTTCTTGTTCGTACAGGCGCCGGATATGGTGTTCGTCCAACTGGTATTGCATGGCCAGCGATTCAATGACGCTGTCATGCACATCTCTCCCGGCATCGGATTTAGGCGTGTCACTCATGGCAAATGATCCTGTTTTTGGTTGAACAAAGCGCAAGACTCTATAGCCTTGCCATCCACATGACTCCCATGGCCTGGGGCAAATCATAACAGCTCAATTGCGACGCAGCATGGAAAAAATTTGCATGCCGATATCCGCCCAAATCAGTCAAATTTATCCAATTCATTCAGCGCATTAGAAAATTCCCCGGATCCCCGGCCAGGCATGTGGCTATGCAAAAACCTGCGGCATGGCCTGCCGAAGTCGGCTAAACTAGCCCGACATACGAATTTAGGGATGTTGCGATGACCTATTGTGTTGCCATTTCGGTCAACGACGGGCTGGTGTTTTGTTCTGACTCGCGCACCAATGCCGGGCCGGACATGATCTCGACCTACAGCAAGATGCATGTCTACAACCCGGCGGCGGACCGCATGTTCGTCATCCTGACCGCGGGCAATCTGGCCACCACCCAGGCCATCATCAGCCGTATCGAGCACGAGTTGGAAGAGCCCGACACCACCAATTTGCTGAGTTGCAAAAAAATGGTGGAAGCGGCGCGCTATGTCAGCAAGATCAGCGGCGAGGAGCAGGCCAGCGCCAAGTCGTCCGCCGCCGGCAGCAATGTGGACACCTCCTGCACCCTGATCTTCGGCGGCCAGATCAAGGGCTTTGCGCCGGCCATCTATATGATCTACCCGGCCGGCAACTTCATCACCGATTCGGACGAAAATCCCTTTCTTCAGGTGGGCGAAAGCAAGTACGGCAAACCCATTCTGGATCGCATCCTGACGCGCGAGACCTCATTGGGTGACGCGGCGCGTTGCAGCATCGTCTCCATGGATTCCACCATCAAGTCCAATGCCACGGTGGGCCCGCCCATCGAACTGCTGGTCTACGAAAGCGACACCTTCGAGGGAAATCATTACATGCGCCTGGACGAGGACGACGAATACCTGCGTGACATCCGCCAGGCCTGGAATGAGGCGCTCAAACTGTCCTTTGCCGAACTGCCCCAACTGGACTGGGAGGAGCGCAGCGAAGAGATCCCACCGCTGCAGGCCATCAGCAACGAAAACAACACATAGCGCGCTTAGGGTATGTCGATCCGCGTCGCCATTCGTCACCAGACCCGTTACGACTACGACCGGCCGGTACGCCTGTCGCCCCACCTGATCCGACTGCGTCCCGCGGCCCACTGCCGCACACCGATCCACAGCTATAGCCTCAAGGTCGAGCCTTCAAGCCACTTCGTCAACTGGCAGCAGGACCCCTTCGGTAACTTCGTCGCCCGTTACGTGTTCCCGGAAAAGATCACCCGTCTGAGCGTCGATGTGGAGCTGATCGCCGAGATGACGGTGATCAATCCCTTCGACTTTTTCGTCGAGGAGTACGCCGACAACTGGCCCTTTGAATACGACGAACAGCTGGGCCACCAACTGTCCCCCTATCTCAAGATTCGCGAGGACGGCCCCCTGCTGCGCGCGTGGGTCGCCAGCGTCAAACGCGAGGCGACGCCCACCGTGGACTTTCTGGTCCACCTCAATCAGCGCCTGCAGCAGGAGATCGGCTACCTGATCCGCATGGAACCGGGCGTGCAAAGCTGCGAACAGACCCTGCAAACCGCCACCGGCTCGTGCCGCGACAGCGGCTGGCTGCTGGTGCAGATCCTGCGCCACCTGGGCCTGGCGGCGCGTTTCGTCTCCGGGTATCTGGTGCAGCTCGCCGCCGATGTCAAATCCCTCGACGGCCCCTCCGGCACTGACACGGATTTCACCGACCTGCACGCCTGGGCCGAAGTCTTCGTCCCCGGCGCCGGCTGGCTGGGGCTGGACCCCACCTCGGGCCTGTTCGCCGGCGAGGGTCACATTCCCCTCTCCTGCACCCCGGACCCCGGCGCCGCCGCACCGGTCACCGGCCTGGTGGAACCCTGTGAGACCGTGTTTCACTTCGACAACCGTGTCACCCGCATCCACGAGGACCCACGCGTCACCAAGCCCTACACCGAGGCGCAGTGGCAACAGGTGATGGCCCTGGGCGAGCAGGTCGATCAGCGCCTGCAGGATCAGGATGTACGCCTGACCCAGGGCGGCGAGCCCACCTTCGTTTCCATCGACGACCCGGACGGCGCCGAGTGGAACACCGCCGCCCTGGGAGCGCGCAAGGAGCGCCTGGCGCGCGAACTGTTGCAACGGCTGAGCCGGCGCTTCGCCGCCCACGGTGTGCTGCACCACGGCCAGGGCAAGTGGTACCCGGGTGAGGCGCTGCCGCGCTGGGCCTACAGCTGTTTTTTCCGCAGCGACGGCGAAGCGCTGTGGCATGACACGGCGCTGCTGTCACCGGCCGACACGCGTAAGATCGGGATCGGCGAGGCGCGCCGCTTCGCCCAGACCCTGGCGCGCACATTGGGCGTGAGCGACGCCGCACTCATGCCCGCCTATGAGGACGCCGCCCACTACCTGCACGCCGAAAATTCACTGCCCGTAGACATGGACCCGCACCGGGCCGACCTTAAGGACCCGCTGGAACGGCGGCGCCTGGCACGGCTACTCAACCGGGGCCTGGACGCGGTCGCCGGCTACGCCCTGCCGTTGCGCTGTGCCAGCGCACATGGGCGCTGGCACAGCGCCCGCTGGCCGCTGCGCAATGAGCGTCTCACCCTGTTGCCCGGCGACTCGCCCATGGGTTTGCGCCTGCCGCTGGACGCCCTGCCCAAACAGACGCGGCGCAAGACCGAGCCGCCGCGCGACGGCTTCGAGGCACGCACACCGCTGGTCTCGGCCAGCGAGATCGCGCGGCGCTACAGCCTGTTCCAACCCACGGCGCCCGTGACCCAGCCCCTCAGCGAGCAAGCCGCGGCGGATGTTGATGATTTGGAGGAAATCCCGCCCACCGCCCTCTGCGTCGAACCCCGCGACGGCCGCTTGTGGATATTTTTACCGCCGCTCACCCATCTGGAACACTGGATCGAGCTCATGGGCGCCCTCGAAGCGACGGCACGCCAGTGCAATCTCGCCATCGACCTGGAAGGCTACGAGCCACCCCACGACCCACGCCTGCGCAAGCTGGCCGTCACCCCCGATCCGGGCGTGATCGAGGTCAACATCCACCCCGCCCACCACTGGCGCGAACTGGTGGAAAACACCGCGACCCTTTACGAAGAGGCACGCCTGACCCGCCTGGGCACGGAAAAATTCATGCTCGACGGCCGCCACACCGGTACCGGCGGGGGCAATCACGTCACCCTGGGCGCGGCCACCCCGGTCGACAGCCCGTTTCTGCGCCGCCCCGATCTGTTGGCCAGCCTGGCGCTCTACTGGCAGCACCACCCCGCGCTCTCCTATCTCTTTTCCGGCATGTTCATCGGACCCACCTCGCAGGCGCCGCGGGTGGACGAGGCGCGCGACGATGCCTTGTATGAATTGGAAATCGCCGTCCAGCAGCTGGCACCCGGCGAGGTCACCGAACCCTGGCTGGTGGACCGTCTGTTCCGCAACCTCCTGGTGGACATCACCGGCAACACCCACCGCGCCGAGTTCTGCATCGACAAGCTCTACAACCCCGGCGGCCCCCACGGTCGCCAGGGCCTGCTGGAATTCCGCGCCTTCGAGATGCCGCCCCACTGGCGCATGAGCGCAGTGCAGATGCTGCTGCTGCGCGCCCTGGTGGCAAGCTTCTGGCACAGGCCTTTCCGGCAACGTCCGGCGCGCTGGGGCACGACCCTGCACGATCGTTTCATGCTGCCCCACTACGTGCAGCAGGATTTTCATCAGGTGCTGGAGGATTTAAAACAGGCGGGCTTCAACTTCGACCCGGCCTGGTTCGCCCCCTTTTTCGAATTCCGCTTTCCCCACTACGGCGAACTGCGACGACAGGGCATGGAGCTGCAACTGCACGGCGCCATCGAACCCTGGCACGTGCTCGGCGAAGAGGTCACCTCCCAGGGCACGGCGCGCTTCGTCGACTCGTCGGTGGAACGGCTGCAGGTCAAGGTGAGCCGTTTCAACCCGGAGCGCTATTGCATCGCCTGCAACGGCCGGCGCGTGCCGCTGCAGGCCACCGAGGTCAACGGCGAATACGTCGCCGGGGTACGCTTCAAGGCCTGGCAGCCCACCTTCGGCCTGCATCCGCGCCTGCCCGCCGACGCCCCGCTGGTGTTCGACATTGTCGATCTGGCCAACCGGAAAAGCATCGGCGGTTGCACCTATCACGTCGCCCACCCCAGCGGCCGCAACTACGAACGCCTGCCGGTCAATGCCAATGAGGCCGAGGCGCGTCGCATCGCCCGCTTCTGGGATCACGGCCATTCCACCGGCCCCCTGTTGCCGCGCGAAGAACTGCCCAATCCCGAATTTCCCTGCACCCTGGATCTGCGTTACCGGCCAGGCTGAGTCGGATGGGTGACGCTGCGCGCCACCCATCCTATGCCACCGGCTAGCGGGTGCCCCTCTCCCTCAAGGGGGAGAGGAGATATATGGGTCGCCCGGCCCCTGTGACCGGTTCGGACAAACGCTTAACAAACCGCCCCACTCCGGTTATCTTGCCAGGCACGTCACTTTGGAGTTACCCGGAACCCGCATGCCTTTCAAAAAACTGTTACCGACGACCCTGTTGCTGGTCCTGGTGGTCGGGGGTCTCGGCTGGCTCGCCTACCCGCGCTTGCAGGCCCCTGATGATGGCGACGCCAAACCCGCCGGGGGTGACGAGACACGCCCCGTGCCGGTGGAAACCGCCCTCATCGAACAGCGTCCCATCGCCCTGCGGCGCGGTTTCACCGGCTCCCTGGAGGCGCACGCCGAGTTCACCGTCTCGCCCAAGGTCGACGGTCGCTTGGTCGAATTGGAGGTGGACCTGGGCGACGCCGTCCGCCGCGACCAGGTGGTGGCGCGCCTGGATGACGCCGAGTATCGCCAGAGCGTGGCCCAGGCCGAGGCCGACCTGGCGGTGGCGCGTGCCAATCTGGCCGAGGCGCGCAGCCAGCGGGTGATCGCCGAGCGCGAGCTGGAGCGTCTCGACCAGCTCAGCGAACGCGGCGTCAGCTCCGCCTCCCAGCGCGACGTGGCCAAGGCGGCGCAACTGGCCCGTGAGGCCCACGTCCAGGTCACCCAGGCCCAGGTGATGCGCGCCGAGTCGCAACTGGAGGCGGCACGCATCCGCCTGGGCTACACCCAGGTGCGCGCCGCCTGGCGCGGCGGCAACGACAGTCGCGTGGTGGCCGAACGCTTTCTGGACGAGGGCGAGACAGTGTCGGCCAACGCCCCGCTGCTGCGCATCGTCGAGTTCGACCCCGTCACCGCCGTGTTCTTCGTCACCGAACGCGACTACGCCCGGCTGCAAGCGCAACAGGCCGTGGCATTGAGCACCGACGCCTACCCCGGTGAGACCTTTTCCGGCCGGATCGCCCGCATCGCCCCGGTGTTTCGCGAAAACACCCGTCAGGCGCGGGTGGAGGTGCACGTGGCCAATCCCGACCTGCGCCTCAAGCCCGGCATGTTCGCCCGCGCCCAGGTGATACTGGCGTCGGTGGCAGAGGCCAGGGTGGTCCCGGAACAGGCCCTGACCAAGCGCGACGGTCAGACCGGGGTGTTCGTCGTCGGCGCCGACGGCCGGCGGGCACACTGGCGGCCGGTAACGGTGGGCATCAGCGACGCCGGCAGGGTCCAGATCACAGGTGAGCGGCTGAGCGGCCGGGTGGTCACCCTGGGCCAGCAGCTGCTGGACGACGGCAGCGCCATCACCCGCAGCGGCGCCGAATGAATCTGGCCCGTGCCAGCGTGCGCCGCCCGGTGTTCGCCACCATGGTGACCCTGATGGTGGTGGTGCTGGGCAGCATGGCCCTGAGCCGACTGCAGATCGACCTGCTACCCAGCATCGAGCTGCCCACCATCACCGTGCGCACCGAATACCCGGGCGCCGATCCGGTGGTAATGGAGCGCCTGGTGACCCAAATCGTGGAGGAGATCATCGCCACCGTGCCCGGGGTGGAGGAGCTCACCTCCGAGTCCTACGAGGGCAACAGCCGGGTACGGGTCAGCTTCGAGTGGGGCACCGACATCAACGCCGCGGCGATGGACGTGCAGGCCACCCTGGAGGACGAGGTCAGCGAACTGCCGGACGACATCATCGGCCCGCGCGTGAGCAAGTTCGACGTGGACACCTTTCCGGTGGTGCTGTTGGGCATCTCCAGCCGCCTCGACCCGGTGGAACTCACCCAGCTGGTGGAGGACCAGATCCGCTACCGCTTCGCGCGCGTGCCCGGCGTGGCCCAGGTGGACCCCTGGGGCGGCTTCACGCGCGAGGTGCGCGTGGCCCTGGACCCGGTCAAGCTCAACGCCCTGGGCCTGCCGCTCAACGACATCACCGCCGCCATCGAGGACGCCAACCTGGACCTGCCGGCGGGCAAGATCGAGGCAGGCCAATACGAAGTCACCCTGCGCGCCCCGGCCGAGTTCCGTAATCTGGACCAGATCCGCGCCACGGTGATCACCCGCCGCGACGGCGTGCCGGTGACCCTGGGACAGGTCGCCGCAGTGCAAGACACCTACGAACGTTTGACCCGCATCATCCGCATCAATGGCGAGCGCGGCCTGCGCCTGGCCATCCGCAAACAGCCGGGGGCCAACACCGTGGAGGTAGCCCAGGGCATCCTGGCCGAGGTGGAGGCCATCAACCGCGCCTTTCCCCAGATCCAGGTGGTGCCGGTGATCAACCAGGGCAATTTCATCGAACGGGCCATCGCCAACGTGGCCCAGTCCTTGCTCTACGGCGGCCTGCTGGCGGTGCTGGTGCTGCTGTTCTTTCTCGGCAATCTGCGCAGCACCCTGGTGATCGCCCTGGCCATCCCCATCTCGCTCATCGCCACCTTCGGGCTGCTCTATTTCGGCGGCTTCACCCTCAATCTCATGTCCCTGGGCGGCCTGGCCCTGGGGGTGGGCTTGATGGTGGACAGCTCGGTGGTGGTGCTGGAGAACATCTTCCGCCACCACAGCGAGCGCGGCGAACCCCCTGAAGAGGCGGCGGTGCGCGGCAGCGACGGCGTGGCCTCAGCGGTGCTGGCCGGCACCCTCACCACCCTGGTGATCTTTCTGCCGCTGATCTTCATCCAAGGGGTCTCGGGGGTGCTGTTCAAGGAGCTGGCCTACGTCATCATGTTCTCCCTGGCCTGCGCCCTGCTGGTGGCCCTGGCCCTGGTGCCCATGCTGGCGGCGCGCCTGTTGCGCCGCGGCGCAAAGCCCCAACGCCAGGGCTGGCGCGCGCGCCTGGCGGCCACCAGCGGCCGCGGTCTGGCGGCGCTGGAGACCGGCTATGGCGCTCTGCTCGCCCGCCTGCTGCGGCGGCGCTGGCCGACCCTGCTGGTGGCCCTGCTGCTGTTCGCCGCCAGCCTGCCGCTGGCACCGCTGCTGGGTACCGAGTTCATCCCGCCCAGCGACGAGGGCGAGGTGCGCGTCAGCGGCGAGATGGAGGTGGGCACGCGGCTGGAGCTGATCGACCGCCAGTCGCGCCTCATGGAGCAGATCGTCTTCGCCCACGTGCCCGAGGCGGTCTCCTCGGTGGTGAGCATCACCGCCTCAGGCACCCGCGGCAGCGCCAAGGCGGAAACGGAGATCCGCCTCTCCCTGGTGCCGGCCAAGGCGCGTGAGCGTTCCAACACACAGATCGCCGAGGCCCTGCGTCAACGACTGGAGGGCCAGATCCCGGGCATGACCATCCGCACCCGCGCCCCCCAGGGCCAGTTCCTGCTGGAGCGGCTGCTCAGCAGCGAGGAAGGGGTGACGGTGGAGGTGCGCGGCTTCGAACTGGAGACCCTGGACCTGCTGGCGCGCCAGGTGGCCGAGGCCATGCAAGGTGTGAACGGCATCACCGACGTGGCGCTGAGCCGCGAGGCCGGCATCCCGCAGCAAGAGATCGAGGTGGACCGGGCCAAAGTGGCCGACCTGGGCCTGAGCGTGCGCGACGTCAGCGAGGCCATCCAGATCGCCGTGGCCGGGGCCAAGGCCAGCGAGTACCGCGTGGCGGGCAATTCCTATCGCATCCTGGTGCAATTGGCCGACGCCGAGCAGCGCTCCCTGGATGAAATACTCGACCTCACCCTGCGCACCCCGGAGGAGGGTCTGGTGGCGCTGCGCAACCTGGTTAGCAGCGCGGCCGGCACCGGCCCGGTCACCATCCAGCGCCAGGCCCAGCAGCGCGTGGTGACGGTCAGCGGCAATGTCGCCGGGCGCGACCTGGGCTCGGTGGCCGCGGCCATCCAGGACCGCCTGGACCGCATCCCCCGGCCCGAGGGCTACGACCTGACCATCGCCGGCAACGTCGAGGAGCAGCAGAAGGCCTTTGGTGAGATGCTGGCGGCCCTGATCCTGGCCCTGGCGCTGGTCTACATGGTGCTGGCGGCGCAGTACGAGTCCTTCATCGACCCGCTCATCGTCATGCTCACCGTGCCCCTGGCGGCCATCGGCGTGCTGCTGACCCTGTTTCTCACCGGCACGACCCTGAATCTGCAATCCGGCATCGGCTGCATCATGCTGGGCGGCATCGTGGTGAACAATGCCATCCTGCTGGTGGACCAGGCCGGACGGCTGCGGCGCGAGGGCTTGGCCATCGACGCCGCCGTGGCCGAGGCGGGGCGGCGGCGGCTGCGCCCGGTGCTGATGACCACGTGCACCACCATCCTGGCCCTGCTGCCCCTGGCCCTGGGCATCGGCGAAGGGGCCGACGCTCAGGCGCCGCTGGCGCGCGTGGTGGTGGGCGGTCTGCTCTCCTCGACCTTGATCACCCTGGCGCTGATCCCGGTGGTCTACTCCCTGGTGCACGGCGGGCGGGCGCAGCGGCACGCGGCGCCGTCGACGACGTGAGGCGCGGTATTGAGGTGTTTGCACTATAGTTACTGAATTAAAGGATTCAGGGACGCCTCAACCATGAGCGATCACCGGCTGGTAAGCACATTGACCTTGTGGGAGCCCCCACCACCGTCCGGCGACGAAAAAGAAACGGAAGAGGACGAGCGATTCAGCCAATGGAATGTCAACTTCCTCACCCGCAAGCCGCCGCTGCCCCAGTGGCGCGACCATTTTCTCAAGCGCTACAGCGACGCCTTTGAACTGCACGCGCGCGCCTTAGTGGCCACCCTCTCCACCAAGCTCACCATTCCCCGCCCCCATCCAACCCTGTGGATGCAGCCGCGGCGCATTCGCGCGACGCTCTCACCGACCCTGCGCAAGCACACCGGCTTCGCCGATCGCAGCGAGAATGTTTGGAAGGCGGTGCAAAAATATTTCCAGCCCATCCAGCAGGCGGTGGCGCGGCCGGCGTATCTGGATTTCATCGCCTGGCCGCTGTATCTGATGATCGTCGCCTCGCGCAGCGGTGCCGGCGTCACCTTCAACCTGGATGTGCCGCGCCAGAATTTCGCCCGGCTGGAGGCGCGCAAGGTCAAGGGCGAGGCCGGGGCCCGCCTGGCGCTGTTGGAATCCATATTCTCGGCTTATACGCGCGTGGAAGAGGTGCCGGGCCTAAGCATCGCACCGAACCGCAATCTGCTGATCGGTGAACGGCTCGCCGAGATCCTGGAAGACGCCTATCTGCTGGAGGCCTCGTCGAAGCTGAAAAAATTCTTCAGCATTCAAACTAACAAGGCCGCCCTGAAGCGAGATCTGCGCATACTGACCCGTCAGCTGGAAAAGCGCTCCTGGGCGCGCAATGCGGTGAAGGGCACGACCCAGCTCGCCACCCTGGGCAGCGACATGAATGCCGTAGGCGCCGCCCTGGGCGAGGTGCTCGCCGGGGCCGGGGTACGCAGTTACGGCGCCCCACCCATCCTGGACCGGCGCATGCTGGAACTGGAGCACAGTCTGCCGGGCGGTACGGTCAACACCCATTACCGCCTGGTGACGGCGGACACCGCCCCCACCGGCAACAGCCGGCTCAACGCCAGCCATGGCGAGTGGGGCACACCGAACTTTTAGGCGGCAAGCGTGCTCAAGCTTAGCAATGCCATGGCGCGCTGGGGAACAGCCGACTTCGAAGACACCCTGAAGTCGGAGATCGAGCAGTTGTCGGTGGCGCAGCTGCCCTTGCAACAAGCCCTGTCCAGCAGCAGCTATGCCCTGGATCAACCGTTCCAGGTGATGGTCAACGCCGTGTCGGATCGCGGCGCAGTTGTCGGCGTGAAGGCGGGGATCTTTTATGCCGGCACGGTCGCCGGCTGCAGCTGTGCAGACGACCCCACACCGGCGGCAGTGCAGCCGGAATACTGCGAGCTTGAGTTTATTATCGACAAACAGACGGGCGCCGCCCGGGTCCGACTCTTGTCAGAAGATTAGATTTTTTCGCATTATGCGATAAATTTTTTTCTCGCCCATCCCGCTGGCACACCGGCGTGACCGGTCACTCACCCGCCAGCAGACGTCGCACATCGACCGCCAGGGTCTGCAGGGGGGCGTTGAGCTTGTAGAAGGCGCGGATTCGCCCTTGAGGGTCGATGAGATAGATGATGGCGGTGTGCGCAAGACTGTATTCCCCCGCCGTTTCCCCCGCTTCCTTTTCAAAGCGAGTGCCGTATTGCTCGGCCACCTGCCTTGTCTCGGCCATGCTGCCGCTGAGGCCGACGAAGCCGGGGTCGAAATAGGCCATGTACTCGCGCAGGCGCTCGGGGGTGTCACGCGCCGGGTCCAGGGTGATAAACAACACCTGAACTCGCTCCCCATCTTCGTCCAGGGCATGGACCAGGCGCTTCAGGGTGAACAGGGTGGTGGGACAGATATCCGGGCAATGGGTATAGCCAAAGCTCAGCAACACCACCTTGCCGGCGTAGTCCGACAGGCTCAGCGCCTGGCCGTGTTGATCGGTGAGGGTGAATTCCCCGCCCCACTTATCATGGACCTTGAGCGGGGTCTGGGCACTGCCCAACGTCGGATAGCTCAGGCACGTCAGCAGGAGCAGGAATAGGCGGCAATAGGGATACAGTGGGATCATCCCCACTCTATCGGGAGATGGCAACAGGACTTAAGTCGGGACAGCCTCGTAGCGGCCGATGGCGGCATCTACAAAGCGCAGCTTGTCCGCCACCGCCGGGGTCACAACGAAGGGATAGGCGTCCTGCAGGCCCAGACTGCGATTGAGTTCATTGACGCTGACTGCCAACGTGTCCCAGCGCTGCAACAGACGGTCGATGGGCTCGACATCCGACAAGGGCACTATAATCCCACGCGCGGCGGCGGTCTCCAGGGTATCCAGCATGTGCAGATAGTGGGCGAAGCATTCGGCCCAGTCCTCGATGGGATGGGCACTGGCATAGGCGCTGATGTAGTCGTTCTCCCAGCCCGCCAGGGCGCCTTGATTGTAGTAGCGCTGCAAGGCCTGGCCGTAGGGCTGGCCGGGGTCACCGAACAGGGCCATGAAGCCCTGGCGATCAGGCACCAGCAGTTCGAAATAATAGTGTCCCGACTCGTGGCGGAAATGACCCAGCACGGTGCGATAGCGTTCGCTGCTCAGCTCACGCTGCCAGACCCGTTGCACATCGTCGGCCTCCAAGACATTGAGGGTAATCACGCCCTTGAAATGGCCGGTGGTGACAAATTCCTGAGGCACGGCCGGATTGCTGCGTTGGTCTTCGAGAAAATCAAAACTCAGGCCGCGTGGATAACCGGCCACCGGCGCCTCTAAGGGCAGGCCCAGTTCCAACAGACCGTAGATGAGACGGCGTTTGGCCTGCTCGATACGGCCCCAGCGCTCCAGGTTTTGCGGGATGGAGATGTTGGGGATGGTGCGATTGAGGCGACAGGCGACACACAGTGGATTGCTGTCGCCCACCTCCACCAGGCCGTTGCAGACACCGTAGTTGAGTCGGTTGCCGCAGAGGCGATAGGCCACCCCGTTTTCCTCGCACCACCAGCCGTCCCCTCCCCTCTGTGCCAGGGCGACCATGGTGCCGCGCTGCGGATCGTAGCCCAGATGACGACCACAGCGCTGGCACCGCCTGTTTTCGAAAAAGACCTCTTGACCGCAGTGACATTGAAACCGCTTCATAATGACAAACCGCCTGTTCGCCTGGCTGGGGGATCAGCTTAACAAAGATTGTCCGTGCGCATCAGCGGCGTGGCTGATCCTGGGTCAACTGCTCCAGCATGCCCTCCATGCGTTCCAGGCGCTGTTCCATCTCGGCAGTGTGTTCCCGTATCCAATGCACCTCGCCGGCCTCGCCCTCGCCCTGTTCGACGCTGAGCTTGTCGTGTTCCTTCTGCATCACATCCAAGACCACGCCAATCATCATATTGAGAAACACGAAGGCGGTGAGAAAGATGAAGGTCAGATAATAGACCCAACTGAAGGAATAGACCTCCATGGTCTCGTACATGACATCGGTCCAATCCTCGAAGGTGGCGACGCGAAACAGGGTCAGCATGGCGATGCTCACATCCCCCCACAGCACCGGATTGATCTTTTCGAACCAGAAGCTGCCGATGGCGCCGTAGATGTAAAAGATAATAAACATCAGCAGGGCCACATAACCGATACGCGGCACGGCCTTGACCAGGGCATCCATGAGTATGCGCAGCTCGGGGATCATGGAGACCAGACGCAAGACCCGGAAGATGCGCAACAGCCGTGCCACCAACACCATTTCGCTTTCGTCCACCGGGATCAGGCTAGCGCTCACCACCAGAAAATCGAAAATGTTCCAGCCGTTTTTGAAAAAGTCTCGAAAGCGCTTTTCCGCCGCCATACGAATCAATAACTCGACGAGAAAAAACACCGTGACGGCAATATCGAAAAATTTCAGCACGCCCATCCAGCCGGGACCGATGTCGTAAGTGGTCACCCCGACCATCATGGCCGACAGGATGATGATACTGATCACGGCGATTTCGAAGAATTTGTTGCTGCGGATGATGAGAAAACGCGCTCTCCAGCCCAGGGCGTCCACACTCATGCTTGTTACTCCCAACGGTTGTTTCAGAATGCCCGGCATTGTAACCGAGGCGGCTTGTATTTTGATCGGCCAAAAAAAACCGGGCGCGGGCCCGGCAGTCGTTTGATGATGTAGGGGGTGCGGATCAGGTCGCCATGGTGCCTTTGAGTTTCTTCATGGCGTTGTTTTCCAACTGTCGAATGCGTTCGGCGGAGACGCCGTACTTATCGGCCAGTTCGTGCAGGGTCGCCTTGCGCTCCGCCAGCCAGCGGCTGCTGAGAATGTCGAAGCTACGCTCGTCCAGCTGCTGCAGGGCGCCGTGCAATTTCTCTTCGTTCTGGGCCTGCCATTGATCCTGTTCCAGCTCACTGGCCGGATCGAGGCGCTGATCGGTGAGATAGGCCACCGGCGCGGCACCGATCTCCTCGTCATCGCCGGCGGCGGTGAAGGGATCGAAGGAGGCGTCGTGGGCATTGAGACGTGACTCCATCTCGCGCACATTGTCCTCGCTCACGCCCAGGTCGGCGGCCACGGTCTGGATCTCGTCCTCGCTCATCCAACCCAGGCGGGCGCGGGCCTTGCGCAGGTTGAAGAACAGCTTGCGCTGCGCCTTGGTGGTGGCCACCTTGACGATGCGCCAGTTGCGCAGGATGTATTCGTGAATCTCGGCCTTGATCCAGTGCACGGCGAAGGAGACCAGGCGCACGTTCATGTCGGGATCGAAGCGCTTGACCGCCTTCATCAGGCCGATGCTGCCCTCTTGGATGAGATCGGCCTCGGGCAGTCCATAGCCGCGGTAGCTGCGCGCGATGTAGGCGACGAAGCGCAGGTTGCACAGCACCAGGCGGCGCGCCGCCTCCAGATCGTTGTCACGGTGTAATCGGATGGCCAACTCACGCTCTTCCTCGGCACTGAGCACCGGGATGCGGGCGACCGCCGCCTGGTAGGCCTCAATGCTGTGGGTCGGAAGGGCCAAAGCCAAATCCATGCCTTTACCCATGCTGTCGTTCATATCGATGTGATACCCCTTTGAATAAGTTTTCCGAGTTTAGAAATGTAGACCCCGAGCCGGCATATTGCCAGTGCGAATCCACTGCTGCCACTCCAAGAATTGCTTGCAAAATATTCTAGCACTCAATCCCTATGAGTGCTAACCGACCCCAAAGTTCCGACGATTAATCTCGCAAAATCAAAATCTTAGGCGGGCTCTATGGCGCGCAAGCGACGTCCGGTGGCGAGCCAGGCGCCGAGCAGGCCGAGCAGCGGGCCGAGCAGCAATAATAATAGAGTGGTCCTGATATCCACCAGCCCCAGGGAGAAGTCGCTGCCGTAGAGCCGCGCCAGCTGCCGCACCGGACCGTTCAGGCTGAACAACAACAGATTCACGAACAGCCAGGCCAACAGGCTGCCAAATAGCCCGAACCACATGCCGTTGTAGAGAAACGGGCGGCGCACAAAGGCGTCGCTGCCGCCGATCAGCTTGACCACCTCGATCTCGTCATACCGGCTCTGGATCGCCAGGCGGATGGTATTGCCGATAACGAACAGCACGGTCAGGGCCAACAGGCCGCCGAGCAGCAACACGGCGCGCTGGGCCAGGCCGATCAGGCTGTGCAGGCGCTGCACCCATTCCAGATCGAGCTGGGCCAGCTCCACCTCGGGCAGCTGGCTCAGGCGCGCCAGCAAGGCCTCGGCGGCGGCCGGGGCCTGGTGGGCCATGGCCGGGGCCACGACCACGACGCCGGGCAGGGGATTGTCGTCGAGCAGGGCCAGGGCGTCGCCCAGGCCGGAGTTTTGCTTGAAGTCGCTCAGGGCCTGCTGCGGGCTGATGTAGTCCAGACGACCGATCTCGGGCCAAGCGCCCAATTCCTGCATCAATTGGGCGGCGCGCCGCTCGGAGACGTCGGGCTTGAGGAACAGGGAGACCTGGGCCGATTCCTGCCACGAGGCGCCCAGACCGGCGATCTTGTCGAGAAATACATGCAGGGTGGCGGGCAGGGCCAGGGCGATGCCGATCACCAGGGCGGTCATGAGATTGCCGCCCGGGGAGCGGCCCAGCTGGGCCAGGGACGTGGTCAGGACGTGAAAATGGAGGCCGAAATAATTGCGCAGCCGTCGCCCGATACCGACGCGGCCGCTGCGCTTAGCGGCCGGGCCGCGCTTGAGCGGCGCCGGCTTGGCCTCGCGCTTGGGCGCCGAGCGACTCGCCCCCGTGTTAACCCGTCTGCGCGCCAAGCTCGCCTCCTTGGTCCGCCACCATCCGCCCGCGGCGCAGGGCGAGGATGCGTTTTTCCAGGCGCCCGATCAACTCCAGATCATGAGAGGCGATCAGCACGGTCACCCCCACTTGGTTGAACTGCTCGAACAGGGCCATGATCTCGCGCGACAGGGCCGGGTCCAGATTACCGGTGGGTTCGTCGGCGAGCAGCAGCTTGGGGCGATTGACCACTGCGCGGGCGATGCCGACGCGCTGACGCTCGCCGCCGGAGAGGGATATGGGAAAATCATGCTCGCGGCTCAGCAGGCCCACCTTGTCCAGCGCGGCCCGCACCCGCCGGCCCACCTCACGCGGATGATGATCCCCCGAGACCAGCAGCGGCAGGGCCACGTTGTCGAAGACATTGCGGTCGTTGAGCAGCTTGCTGTCCTGGAAGATGATGCCGATGTCGCGCCGCAGCGCGGGGATATGACGGCGTTTGACCCGGCCCAGGTGTTTGTCGTCAATGATCACCTGACCGGCGCTGGGGCGTTCAATGAGGGGGATCATTTTCAGCAGGGTGCTTTTGCCGGCGCCCGAGTGGCCGGTGAGAAACACCATCTCACCCCGCCCGACGTGAAAACTGACCTCGTTCAGGGCCTCGTAGCCATTGGTATAGCGCTTGGTGACATTACTGAAATGAATCATGCCGGCTGCCGCGATCCCGGTGAGAACTGCGGACTAGGCCTCCGTCTCGGGTCTGACCAATAGCGCGTCGACAAATTCATCGGCCTTGAAATCGCGCAGGTCGTCGATGCCCTCGCCCACGCCGATCAGGCGGATGGGCAGTCCCAGCTTCTTGGCAATGGCAAATACCACGCCGCCCTTGGCGGTGCCGTCGAGCTTGGTCAGCGCCAGGCCGCTGACCCCCACGGCCTGGTGGAACTGCTCGGCCTGGGCCACGGCGTTCTGACCGATGCCGCCGTCCAGCACCAGCAACACCTCATGCGGGGCCTGTTCGTCCAGCTTGCCCATCACCCGTTTGATCTTCTTCAGCTCTTCCATCAGGTTGGACTGGGTATGCAGGCGGCCGGCGGTATCGACGATGAGCACATCGACCTGACGCGCCTTGGCTGCCTGCACCGCATCGAAGGCCACCGAGGCCGGATCGGCATTGCGCTGCTGCGCCACCACCGGCACGTTATTGCGCTCACCCCAGGTCTGCAGTTGTTCCACCGCCGCGGCGCGGAAGGTGTCGCCGGCCGCCAGCATGACGGACTTACCCTCGCTCTGGAAACGCTTGGCCAGCTTGCCGATGGTGGTGGTCTTGCCGGCACCGTTAATGCCGACCATGAGGATGACATAGGGCTGGGTCTGCGCCTCCAAGCTCAGCGGCCGTTCTACCGGCTGCAGGATCTCGAGCATATTGTCGCGCAATGCGGCGAACAAGGCATCCACATCGTTGAGCTGCTTACGCTTCATGCGCGCGGTGAGGTCCTCGATGATCGCCATGGTGGCCTCCACGCCCACATCGGCGCTGAGCAGCTGGGTTTCCAGCTCATCCAGCACCTCGGCGTCGATGGTCTTCTTACCCATCACCAGGCTGGCGACGCCTTCACTGATGTTGCTGCTGGTACGGCTGAGACGTTCCTTCAAACGGCCGAAAAAACCCGTTTTGGCGGGCTTCGGCGGGTCGGCGGATTCGGCGCTGCGGTGTTCTTCCGCCGGTGCGTGCACCGCTTGCGGCGCGGGTGCGCCGGTTGATTCTTCCTGTGCCGACGTTTCGACTGGCGCTGCGGTGTCGGCAGCGGCCGCGTTCGACTCGGTATCGACCGGCTTGGCCGCGTCGTCACCTTTATCCTTTTTTAGAAAACCAAACATAAAACCCCTGGTTTTAAGAGCATGTCGTTGAATGAATTCTTGATTGGTCCCGCGGTCGAAACCTGGACCACGCTGGGATAGGATATGCTACCACAAGTGTCCTTCACCCCAGACACGCAAGCAGATCAACAAAGGGAAGCATGCATGAAAATAAAAGTGACCTGTTTGGCGCTGTTGTGCGCCGTTTTCGCGGTCCCTGCCGGCGCCGCCGCCGAGGTCCACGAATACAGCCTGGATAACGGCATGAAGGTGTTCGTCAAGGAAGATCACCGCGCCCCGGTAGTGGCCACCATGGTCTGGTACCGGGTCGGCAGCAGTTACGAGTACAACGGCATCACCGGCGTGTCCCACGTGCTGGAACACATGATGTTCAAGGGTACGGAAAAGTACGGCCCGGGCGAGTTCTCGCGCATCATCGCCGAGAACGGCGGCAAGGAAAACGCCTTCACCAGCCGCGATTACACCGCCTATTTTCAGCGCCTGCACAAGGACCGCCTCGAGATCAGCATGAAGCTGGAGGCCGACCGCATGCGCAACATGAAGGTGTTGGATGAGGAATTCGCCAAGGAGATCCAGGTGGTCATGGAGGAACGCCGCATGCGCACCGAGGACAATCCCGAGGCCTTGACCTACGAGGCCTTTAACGCCAGTGCCTTCCTCACCAGCCCCTATCGCTGGCCGGTGATCGGCTGGATGAACGATCTGGAACACATGACCGCCGACGACATCCGCGCCTGGTACCAGGTCTGGTACGCCCCCAACAATGCCGCCCTGGTGGTGGCCGGCGACGTGGATCCGGACCAGGTCTTCGCCCTGGCGCAGAAACACTTCGGGCCGCTGCAGCCCATGTCCAACCTTACCCCGCCCAAACCGCGTGAAGAGGCGCCGCAACGCGGCGAGCGCCGTATCAGCGTCAAGGTCCCGGCCGAACTCCCCTATCTCATCATGGGCTACAAGGCGCCGGTGGTAGAACCCGGCGACGACGACGATTACGAGCCCTACGCCCTGGACGTGCTGGCCAGCATTCTCGACGGCGGCAACAGCGCCCGCTTCGCCAAGAACCTGGTGCGCGGCCAGCAGGTGGCCGCCAATGCCGGCGCCGGCTACAGCGCCTTTTCGCGCCTGGAAACTCTGTTCCTGTTCGACGGCAATCCGGCCCAGGGACACACCATCCCCGAGCTGGAAACGGCCATTCGCAAGGAGATCGACAAGGTCAAGAACGAGCTGGTGAGCACCGACGAACTGGCCCGCATCAAGGCCCAGGTGATCGCCGGCGAGGTCTATCAACTAGACTCGGTGTTCTACCAAGCCATGCAGATCGGCCGCCTCGAGAGCGTGGGCCTGGATTGGCGCCTGGCCGATGAATACGCCGAACGCATCCAGCAAGTCACGGCCGAGCAGGTGCGCGCGGTGGCGCGCAAATATCTGGTCGACGAACACCTGACTGTGGCGGTGCTGAAGCCCCAGCCGCTGGACGGCAAGCAAGCGCCCCGCCCCGCCCCCGGCCTGCGTCACTAATCGAACAAAAACAGAACAGGATTCGTATCATGCTCAAGCGAGAACTCAGACTCTTTCATTGGCTCTGCGCCGCCCTTTTATGCATCGGCGGCGGCCTGGCTCAGGCCGCCCCCGAAATCCAACACTGGCGCACCGACAACGGCGCACGGGTATATTACGTGCCCGCCCCCGAACTGCCCATGGTGGACGTGCGCGTCATCTTCGACGCCGCCGGGGCGCGCGACAAGATCCCCGGCACGGCGTTGATGACCAACGCCCTGCTGGCCGAGGGCGCGGGCGACATGGACGCCGACGAGATCGCCGACGCCTTCGCCGCGGTGGGCGCCCAATTCAGCACCAGCTCGCATCAGGATATGTCGGTGGTCAGCCTGCGCAGTCTGACACGGCCTGAATTGCTCGACCCGGCGGTGGCCACCGCCACCCGGGTCATCAGCCAGCCGACCTTTTCCAAACAGGCGCTGGAACGGGAGCGCAAGCGCCTGCTGATCGCCCTGCAGGCCGAAAAACAATCGCCGGGGGCCATCGCCAGCGATGCCTTTTTCGCCGCCGCCTATGGCGACCACCCCTACGCCACGGACGCCAACGGCACCGAGGACTCGGTCAAGCAGATCAAACGCAAACACCTGGTGGAACACCATCGGCGCTACTACGTCGGCAACAACGCCATTATCGCCATCGTCGGCGCGGTGGACCGGGAGCAGGCGGCGCAATTGGCCGAGACCCTGCTCGGCCGGCTGCCCGCCGGCGAGGCCGCCCCGCCCCTGCCCAAGGTCGAGCCTTTGAAACAGGCCCAGCTCATCAAGAAGGACTTCCCGTCCAGCCAAACCCACCTGCTGGTGGGTCAGCCGGCCCTCAGGCGCGGTGATGACGATTACTTCCCGCTCTATGTCGGCAACCACGTCCTGGGCGGCAGCGGCCTGGTGTCGCAACTGAGCGAAGAAATCCGCGACAAGCGCGGCCTGGCCTACAGCAGCTACAGCTACTTCAGCCCTATGACCCGGCGCGGCCCGTTCCGCATGGGTCTGCAGACCCGCAACGACCAGGCCGAAGAGGCCTTGGACATCCTCAAACAGACCCTGGTGAAATTCATGCAGAACGGTCCCAGCGGGGATGAGCTGGAGGCGGCCAAAAAGAACATTACCGGCGGCTTCGCCCTGAACCTGGACAGCAACAGCAAGATCATTGAAAACATCGCCATGATCGGCTTTTACGAGTTGCCGCTGGATTATCTCGACAGCTTTACAGACAACGTCGATGCCGTCACCATCGAGCAAATCAAGCAGGCCTTCGCCCGTCACTTGGATCCGGACACCATGGTCACGATCATGGTGGGCGGCGAGGCCGAGGGCAGTTGAGCAGGGGCCAACTGCGCATCATCGGCGGCCAGTGGCGCGGCCGCAGACTGAGCTTTCCCAGCGTCGCCGACCTGCGCCCCAGCGCCGACCGGGTGCGCGAAACCCTGTTCAACTGGTTGCAGGCTGACATCGCCGGCGCCCGCTGTCTCGATCTGTTCGCCGGCAGCGGCGCGCTGGGGCTGGAGGCCTTATCACGCGGTGCCGCCGAGGTGCTGATGGTGGAGGAGAATGCCCAGGCGGCGGCACAGATTCGCCAGCACCTGCAGACCTTGCATGGCCGGGCGGGGCGGGTAATTCAGGCCGACGTCTTTGCATTTTTGCAAGGCCCCGCCGCGGCGTTTGATGTGGTGTTCCTCGATCCGCCCTACCGGCTCGACTGCCTGGCACAGTGCTGCGCCCTGCTTGAACAAGGCGGCTGGCTGGCGCCCAAGGCCTATATCTATCTGGAAGACCTGAGCCAACGGCCGCCCCCCGCGCTGCCCGCCCAGTGGCAGTTGTTGCGCAGCAAGAAGGCCGGTGACGTGGGCTACCATCTGGCCGCAGCGGCGCCAGGTTCATGATATGATTCAAGCCTTTAGGCCTACTGGTCGGGCACCGTAAACCGGGGAGCACAGCCATGACTCAAACCGCCATCTATCCGGGCACCTTTGACCCGATCACCAACGGACACACCGACCTGATCCAGCGTGCCAGCCGGCTGTTCGACAAGGTCATCGTGGCGATCGCCGCGCACAGCGGCAAGCAACCGGCGTTTGAATTGCAGGAGCGCATCGCCCTGGCCGAGCAGGTGCTGGCGGATATGGACAAGGTGGAGATATGCGGTTTCGACACCCTGCTGGTGGATTTCGCCCGCCAGAAACGGGCCGATGTCATCCTGCGCGGCCTGCGCGCGGTATCCGATTTCGAGTACGAATTCCAGCTCACCGGCATGAACCGTAAGCTGGCGCCGCAGATCGAGACGCTGTTTTTGATGCCGGCCGAGCAATACACCTACATTTCTTCCAGTTTAGTGAAAGAAGTGGGCCGGCTGGGCGGCGATGTCAGCGGTTTTGTCCATGAGGCGGTTTTTCGGGCACTCAGGAACAAACTTGCGATAAAATAGGTCGACATTAAACCGGCTGAACATATCGCTAACCGTAGTTTTAGAGAAGAAGGTAGTTAGTCATGGCTTTAATCATCACCGACGAATGCATTAACTGCGACGTCTGCGAACCGGAGTGCCCCAACAGCGCCATTTCCCAGGGCGACGAGATCTATGAGATCGATCCCAATCTGTGCACCGAGTGTGTCGGCCACTACGACACCCCTCAGTGTGTTGAGGTCTGTCCGGTGGATTGCATCCCGAAGGATCCGGATCATGTGGAATCCAAAGAACAGTTGATGGAGAAGTACAAGCACATCACCGCCGACGCCTAAGTGCCGTAGCCATGAGGATCAGCTTCTCATACGCCGGCGATTTTTCGCGGCAACATCTGACAGCGGGGCTTCTGACCCTGCTGTTGTCGTTTATGGGCGGCGCCCAGGCGCAAACACCACCCGCCGCCGCCGTGGCCAGCGCCCATCCCTTGGCCACCGCTGCCGGCCACGAGATCCTCGCCGCCGGCGGCAACGCCTTCGACGCCGCCGTGGCCGTGAGCGCCACCCTGGCGGTGGTGGAGCCCACCGGCTCCGGCTTGGGCGGCGGCGGCTTCTGGCTGCTGCATCGCGCCGCGGACGGTTTCGAAACCATGGTGGACGGCCGTGAGCGCGCACCGCTGGCGGCCCATCGGGATATGTATCTGGACGCCGCAGGCGAGGTCGTGCCCGGCCTGTCCATGAACGGCCCGTTGGCGGCGGGCATTCCCGGTGAGCCGGCGGCCCTGGTGCATATCGCTGATAAATATGGCCGCCTGCCGCTCAAGCAAAGTCTGGCCCCGGCCATCCGTGCCGCCCGCGAGGGCTTCGCCGTAGACGAGCATTATCGCGTATTGGCCCGCTTCCGCCTCAAACACCTGCAAGACGACGCCGAGACGGCGCGCATCTTTCTGCACGACAATGAGCTGCCGCCGCCGGGACACGTCATCAAACAGCCGGAACTGGCCGAGACACTGACGGCCATCGCCGAACACGGCCGTGACGGTTTCTACGCCGGGAAGCTCGCGCAAAGATTGGTCGACGGCGTGCGCCGGGGCGGCGGCATCTGGACCCTGGAGGACCTGCGGCAATACCAGGTCGTGGAACGGGCGCCCATCCGCGGCGACTATCGCGGCATGCGCATCAGCTCCGCCGCGCCGCCCTCCTCCGGCGGCATCGCCTTGGTGACCATGCTCAATATCCTGGCTGGCTTCGAGCTGGACCAGATGGATGAGACGACGCGCATCCATACCATTGTCGAGGCCATGCGGCGCGCCTATCGCGACCGTGCCGAATACCTGGGCGACAGCGATTTCGTCGAGGTGCCGGTGGCCATGCTGACCCATCCCCTGTATGCCGCCGGACTGCGCAACAGCATCCGCCTGGATCGCGCCACCCCCAGCCGTCTGCTGCCGGGGATCGATCACAACACCCCCGGCCAGGACACCACCCACTTTTCTATTCTCGACCAAGACGGCAACCGCGTCGCCGCCACCCTGAGCATCAATTATCCCTTCGGTGCGGTGTTTATCCCGCCCGGCACCGGGGTGTTGCTGAACAACGAAATGGATGATTTTTCCGCCAAACCCACGGTGCCCAACGCCTACGGCCTGGTGGGCGCCGAGGCCAATGCCATCGCCCCCGGCAAACGCCCCCTGTCGAGCATGAGCCCCACCTTTCTGGAAACCGAAGACCGGGTGGCGATTCTCGGCACCCCCGGCGGCAGTCGCATCATCACCATGGTGCTACTGGGCGCGCTGGAATTCGCCGCCGGCAGGCCGCCCTTGGACTGGGTCAGCCGGCCCCGCTTCCATCATCAATATCTGCCCGACGCCATTCAATTCGAGCCGGGCGCCATCAGCGCTGGACAACAGGCACAACTCGAACGCCTGGGCCATGAGCTGAAACCCATGACGCGCCGCTACGGCGACATGCAGTCCATCCTGTGGCACGTACAGGCCGGCCGGGTAGCGGCGGCCAGCGATCCGCGCGGCGGCGGCGCGGCACGGCTTAGGGAGCATTGAGCCTGGGCTTGCACCGCCTGGCGAATTGTTCTAGACTCGAGCGACAGATATTTAATAGCGTCAAGCATTTTTATACAACATTCATTCGGGAGGGAATAATGGCAATATTTAGCATCGGCATGTTGGTTCCACTGACAATCTTCTTTGGGCTGACCGTAGTGTTGTCCGCCGTGATGGCGGGGACTGCGCTTAAGAACATCGAACACAAGAAGCAACCAGACTAAGCAACAACTCATCTGGATGCGAAAAAGCCCGGGCCTGCCGGGCTTTTTTATTGTAGAATCTCCCGAATTAATTCGAATTACGACTGTCTATGTTTTACCAGACAGTACGGGTAGGACTTACGCATGCCGGATAGACAACACAGACACCTGACCAAATTTCTCGCCGCCTCAGTCACCTTTTTCTTCATCGGAAGTATCCAGGGAGTCCTGCAGATGCTACCCCCCGTGCGCGCCTGGCTGGACAGCATCGGCAGCCCCTACGGCGGACCGGGGCACATGATTGACCCACTGGCCCACGCCCATGTCAATCTCATCGGCGGCGTGATGATGCTGGCCATGGCGGTCACCTACTATCTGTTACCGCGCTTCACCGGTAGCCAGATCTGGTCGCGTAAGCTGGAAGACGTCTCATTTTGGATGACCCTGATGGGGGTAATCTGTTTCTACGGCAGCCTGATTTTATTTGGTGTATGGGAAGGAATCCTGCTGCTTGAATACGGTGCCGAATCGGTGAAAGAGGTCCATGATATCTATATCCCCATCGGCGCCGTTTCCGCCACCATCATGGGCATCGGCTTATGGCTGTTTCTCACCAACAGCGCCATGACGATTTACAAAGCCCGACATAACGACGACGCATGACCCTGGAGTGCGGCTGCCCCGAACATTTCCCTGACTGGGACAATGAGGATGTCGACTTGGGCGGCGCGGCGATGCTGGAGTTGCCCATTCCCAGCTTTTTGCACATGCCCATGGGATACGAGGTCTATCTGGGTCGGGCGCGCCATCTGGTCAGCCAGCTGGAATTGGAACCGCGCTGGCCCGATTTCTACCTCACCCGGACCGGTTGGTTGCGCGGCCGGATTCTTGCTCCGCTGAGCTCGGCCGATTCACCGTCACGCCACGTTAAGCGACTGCCCTACCCGTTTCAACTGCGCGGCAAACTGCACCAAGGAGACATCGGCACCATCAAAAACAGCGTACGGGAAATGCAGGCGAAACTGCTTGATGCCGGACGCATGCCGAAAGAATTATATCTCAGCTATCTGACCTGTCCTTTGTGCCAGGAGCAGCGCGGCGGCGCCAAGATATTACTACTGCGCCGCTGGGAACAAAGCGGCCGTTTGAGCAAACGCCTTAAGACTTAAGCTCGTCCGCATATACAATGGGGAATTCCAATACCGCCTCTTCATCCGAATGCGTCTTGCGCAGCTGCACGAGCACGCTTGGCGCACCCGGCGGTACGCGCAGCGCGCGGCGATAAACGCCGCTGTGACCGTCCTGTATCGCCTGCTGCCATTCATCATCGGTCGCGGCGCGCAGCGACACCACTAGGTCCGGCACGGGCCTGCCGCGCTCGGTGGTGGCCATAATCAGGAATTCGTTCATGCCGGGACGTATCGGTGTCGGCCGGCTTTCTATCTGGACTACGGTATCGTTCCATTGCTGCGGCACCATCAAAAAACGCGGATCGGGTTCGCTGCAAGCGCTCAGCAGCAACATAATCAATACGACGATCAAACTACGCATGGCTTAGCTCTTGGCAAATTCCTTGAGATAATCGAGCAACAGACGCTCTTCGTTTTCATCTATCAGGGTGTAGGCCTTCATGCGACGTCGCTCCTGCATACGATAAATCACGTTGGGCCACTCCTTGGCGGTATGTGCCGCCGGACTGGGCGGCGCGTGACAATCGGAGCAGTACTTTTTCATCAGCTGCGCGCCCTTTGAATCGGATGCCGGCAATACGGTGTGGGAGCTCTGCTGCGGCAATTCACAGGCGATGAGTAACAGCGGCAGCAACGGCAGGACGAACCACCTAGTCATGCTTGTGTTTGTCCGCCCCTTGTCGTTCTGTTTCGCTGTTATCCAGGTCGAGGCGGCCGCCGTACTTGGAACCGTACAGATTCACCATGAAATAGACAAAGGTCGCGGCCACGGCGATGTAGATCAGAGCGAGCCCGAAGCCCCAGTTGACCCATTCACGTTCATAACCGGGACGGTCGCCCCAAAAGGGGAAGCTGAGTCCGATGGCCACCAATAGCACCACGATCACCACACCGAGAAACCATTTGGGAATGCCTTTTTGCGACTCGGGAATGGATTCGACCATCTCCCAATCCTCCATACCTCGTTTGGCGCGACGCTCCTCGTCGCTGGCATAGCCAAAGTGATCGTCGGGCTGTTTGCCCCACTTGCTCTCAATCGAGGTCAACTCCTCCTTGGGCAAGGGTTGATGCTTTTGCTCACTCATACGCCACCTCCTGAGAAATGTTGGATGCGGAAGCTTTCTTCCCAACCGTCTTCCGACTGAACCCGGACCGTCACCGGATACAGCCCCTTGGCCAGGTCGGGACTGATGTGCAGACCGACATCGAGGCGTCCCGCGGTAATGAAATCCACCTTGTCGCTTGCCAAGCTATAGGCACTGTCCGGCAGGCCTTCCACCGCGACATAGAGCCGGGTCGGCTGGTAGAACTTATTGGCCACCGAGATGCGATAGTCCGAAATCTGCGCCCCTTGCAAGGTTTCGGCGCGGTACACCGTGAGATGGTAACGATCATAACTCCAAGCCCCCCAGGCCACCAACAACACCCCGATCAGAAAGAGAGGAAAGGCCCACGAGACCCGCGAAAACAGGTCACTGACATTGGTCTTGAAACGATCGAAGTTCTGTCCCTGACGCTCGCCCATGGCGAATTTCAACAGGCCCTCGCGGTCGCTCTGTTTGCGCACCTGAAGATTGTCGCAGGCGGTGATGCATTCGCCGCAATTGATGCAGGTGTCATAGACATCGGTGCGGCGCGGGTCGATACCGAGAAAGCAGGAGCTGACGCAATAGTTGCACTTGGTGCACTCGTCGGCGCGGCTGTCGTCATAGGCCACATGCAAGGTCTGGCGGGTCTTGAAGGTGTGTTGCCAGACCTTGTAGATGCACATGAAGCGGCACATGAAATGGCGAATCATGGTGATGTCCACCAAGATCACCAAAAAGAACACGGTGTAAATCCAATGCAGCGACGGCGCCAGACCCGGGTCGTGTTGAAAGGTAATGAATTTCCAGACAAGCGCCGGCTCGTAGAAATAAAACAGCGGGATCAAGGCCACCGCCCCGGACACCGCAGCACAGAGTAGCACCAGCACGGTCCAGTTAAGCGGCCTGTTCTTGGCGCTGGAGAGCTTCATGGGGGTGCCATCCAGGCTGACCTCGGCACGCCGGCCGAGCAGTTTCTGGGTCGCCATGTTGGCCAATTCCGAGAGGGTGTTCTGGGGACAGGCCCAACCGCAAAAGACCGTGCCCATCATCGAATAGAGCATGGCCAACAGGCAGGCCACCACCATCCAGAAACCGAACACCATACCGAAGTCGGAAAACCAGATCTGGCGGCCCAGCATCGCAAACGCGCCTTGCATCGGGTCAATGCGAAACAGACCGCTGACGGGGATAATCACCAACAAGGCCAGCACGGACAGCTGGAAGGCACGGCGTTGCCAGTGCAGTTTATAACTGGGCCGGCGCGCTTCGATGACCACCGGTATCTTGCCTAAGGTTTTATTGCCGCTCATTATTATAATTTACCATAAAAGGGGGGCATATTTCATCCGCGATCGGACTCCGAAATTTGTTCCAAGGCCGCATCCAGAGGGCTGTAACGCCGCAACATATGACGATACTCCGCAGCACGCTCCATATTGCCTTGGACCCGTTCCAGGCGCCACAGTTCACGCAGGGCATCGGCATGATCAGGGCGCACGAACAAGATCGCCTCCAGCGCCCGCCGCCGGTCCGCTGCCTGCGAGCTCATGGCCTGCAAGCCGGCGTACATGCGATCGGCCAGAGCGCCGCTCACCCAGCGGTCGCGGGGATTGGCCTGGTAGGCCAGCCGCAACAGACGTTGGGCCTGGCGCACATCACCTTTCAATTCCGCCACCCAGGCGCGTAAGGCCAGCTCTGTAGCGGCGTAACCGCGCTCGAATGCATCCACTTCATCATCAGCGATGCGCAAGGCCTGGCCCGCCTCGGCGAGATGAGGGCGTTGCCGCAGTAGCCACTCCACCAATGCCACCACATCCATCTCGCCACGATAACGGGCACGCGGCAGATGATATTCAATCACTGGCGCCCACTCGCTCTGCAGCGCGCCCTCGCTGGGACGGATGGGACCCCAATAACGCCCCAGCCAACTCCATACCCCTTCGCCGCCGGTCGCCTCACTACGCGCCGCGGGCGCCAGCCGTGCCAGATTATGCTGCACGAGGCGGGCCGAAAGCCGCCAATCCTGCCCGCCCACCAGGGCCAGACGAAAGCCGTCGACAAACAGCACCGCCCGGGGAAATACCCGCTGAAAGGTGCGCAACACCACCTGCAGCGAGTCGGCATCGAACTGGTTCAGGGCCAGCCACTGGACAAACACACCGCCCGGCTTCAGTCGCAAACGCGCGCGTTTGAACTGCTGCAGCGAAAGCAAGGCGCTGCGCCCGACCAGATCGGGATGGAACAGATCACCGATAATCACATCGTAGCTGTCGGGGGCGGTCTGCAGAAAACGGCGGGCATCGTCACGCACGATGTTCATGTTGTCGCTGATATTATCGTTGACGGGAGCAAACCAGTGCCGTGCCGCGGCGATGGCACCCTGGGATAATTCCACGGCGGTGCGCTCCAAGCCCGGATAGGGCAACGATGCCGCGGCCGAAATACCGGTGCCCAGACCAAGGAACAATACCTGCTTCGGGTCGGGGTGCAGTAACAGGGCCAGACGCACCTGATTTTGTTGCGACACCACCGCCAGCGGATCGGAGGAGGCGTCCATGCGTTGCAGATCGGCCAGCAAGAGTCGCTGACCGTCAGCTCGTTCAATCACATGGGTAATACTCAGGGCGTCTTCATGCACGAACAAATCGCGACTGCCGCCCTGCGTATGGGGCAATAGCTGATTCACCGCCGGCAGGTGCCATACCGGCCACGCCAGCCCCAGCAGCAGCGGCAAGGCCAGCCAGCTGTGCCGCGCCGCCCAGGCCATGCCGGCGAAAAACAACAGTAGCGCAGCCGCCACCACCGCCCCCGTCGTGCCGAGCCAGGGCACCAAGACAAACCCCGCCAACAGGGCGCCCGCCGCGGCGCCGATGGAATTGGCGCCGTAGAGCATGGCGCCGAGGGCCTTGTTCCGCCCAAAACGCGCGCTCAACAGGGGCAGCCAGGCCCCCAGCAACAAGGTCACCGGCAGGGTCAGCAGGGCGATCGCCAGGCCCTGGGCCCACATGGCCGCCGCTAACGAGTCGAAGTCGCTGCGCTCGGCCCAGCCCGCCAGTGCCGGAATGGCCCACAGGCTTAGCAGCGCGAACAGCGCTGCGGCAACGGGCAAGACATCAAACCAGATACGTCCGTTAAGACGCCGAGCCACCAGGCTGCCCAGCCCGATCCCCAAAAGAAATACCGCCAGGATCACCGCCATCACGTATTCGGTGCGCAGCAGCAGCATGCCAAACAGGCGTGTCCAACCCACCTCCAGCATCAGCGCCGCGGCGCCGACGCCGGCATAGGCGAGCAAGGTAAAGGGCGGCACCGAACGCCACGAAACGGGCTCTGTAGTGATGACGGTCTCAGTCTGCGCTTGCCGTGACAGCGCCCAGGCGGCCACCGCCACCACCATCCCCGCTGTCGCCACCAGCCAGACCCCAGCGACCCATCCCAGCGCCGGCAACAACACCAGGGGCAGCAAGGCACCCACGGCCGCGCCGCAAGTGTTCAATCCGTAAAGTCGCGCCAGACTCAGCGGCGTATGCTGCACGGCCTTTAATATCAGGGGAAACCCCACACCCATGAGGGTGGCGGGCAAGGTGATCAGCAGCAATGCCGCGCTCAGTTGCAGGGCGTACCAGAACCCGAGGCTGTCGGACGCCAGCCACATTACAACGTCGTCGACACCACGCAGCACCATGGGTAACAGCAGGGCATACACAGCGATCAAGATTTCGATCAAGGCGAACAGGCGCAGCGGATGTCGGCGTCCTCGACCGATGTGGCCGCCCAGCAGGGCCCCCATCCCCAGGCCCAGCATAAAGGCGGCGGCGGTCACCACCACGCCGAAGATACTGACCCCGAACTGCAGCGACAGCATGCGCGCCCACAGCACTTGGTACGCCAGCCCGATGCCCCCGGAAAAAAAATAAAGCGCGGCCACCCCGCTCACATAGGATGGCCGCGCAGCATTCACTGTCGAAACCTCGACGGACATCAGCTCAAGCTCTGATGCCCGCAGCAAACTGTACGCGCCGCATCGCTAAATCAAAAGGGAAAGAACCACACCATGGCCGCCACCGCATGGGCCAGACCCAGAGTCACGGTAAGCCCCGCACAAACCATGTGGGCGACAAACACCTGTTTGCCGAAGATCGCCATGTTGATACCAAGATAGGCGGTGCTGCCGAGCAATAACAACAGGCCGAGCCCCATAAAAAAGAGAATCTTGTGCTTATCCTCTTCAGTGAGCTCGTAGCCCCGCTGTTCTGCCGCCGACTGCTGATTGAAGGTCTCCATGATTTCCACTGCATCGTCACTGGGTTCCGGCGGTTCCTGAGCTGGCGCCATCGGCGCCAACAGCAGAAGGAAGAGGGGAAGGCAGCAGGCAAAAAATAGTTTTGTTAAACGGGGGCTCGACCGAATTGCGAGTGACATGCCTATTCCTCGCCTCGCGCGTCTTCCTCGCGGCTCTTGCGCACAGCGTTATGCCAGTAAAGTATGGCCATCAAGATGAAGGGCGACAGCACCGCAAACAATAAAAATACAAAGATCATCCATGGCGTATCGATGGTTACATGCATGTAGCGGTAAGTATCCGCCATCGCCTCCGGCGTAAACAGCGTCAACACAGAAATTCCAATCCAACCAGCCAGTATCCTTTTCATCTCACCCCCCCTGTTCACTCGTATCCGCCGCACAGCGAAAACCAAAAAAGTCGGATGCATAATGCGGCCATGAATAATTGCGGTGATAGGTGGTGGTGGAAAAAGGATCGCTTTTCCACGACCCGCCGCGTAGCACCTTGTATTTGGCATCGACCCCGACCAGATCAACCACCTTCATGGCGCGATCGGTGGGGGTGGACGCAACCGCGATCTTGCCCTGAAACAGCTCCTTGCCGGCATCCGTTCCCTCATAGGGCAAGAAGTCGTCTTCAATCCATTCGGAAACATTCCCGGCCATATCCATCACGCTGTACGGACTGGCACCTTCGGGATAGGCGGTGACTGGGGTCGTCGACCCGACGCCGTAATAGGTGTTCAGACGATCCGGCTCCATCTGTTGTCCCCACGGCCAACGGCGAGCGTCTTCACCGCGCGCCGCCTTTTCCCATTCCGCCTCGCGCGGCAGGCGCTTGCCTGCCCAGCCGCAATAATTGCTGGCGTCGTACCAGGAGACCATGGTAACCGGGTGCAGCTCCAAGCCTTCGGGGATCTGGCCCTGCTCCCAATCCAGCGGGGCACGATAGTCCTGCGCGGCGACGAAACGAGCGTACTGGGCGTTGGTGACAGGGTATTTGTCGATCTTGTATGCAGGCAATGTCACTTCATGTCGCGGCCGGTTCTGGGCGCCGGTTCTGATGCGGTCCGAGCCCATCAAAAAAGGACCCTCGGGAATGGTGACCATGGTGTCGATCTCAGCCCAGATGTCGGGCGCGAGCATTGCCTCAACATCATCAGGACTGTATTTAACCAGCTCCAGCTTACCGGCCTCATGTCGCGCGTGCCGCGTTATGTCCTCTCCCGCGGCGCGAATGCGTGACTCCATCTTGGCGATATCGTAGGTGGCCTTGCCCGGCATCTCCTGAAATACACGCGTGTGGCCCAGATCTACCACGTGCAGGGAGCCCCCGACCATCGCCAGTGCGGCGCAAGTTACCAGGGTGGCTGCCAGGAAGCGTTTGCGTTTCGCCCGATCCGCGTCACTGAGCCGGCGCTTGTTTTGGTACCGCTTGACCATTTACTTGTCAGAGCTCACCGGACCATTATCGGACCGCTGTTTATAAAGTAGATGTTTGGGACGTCGCCCATATGTCTTTTTGACCATAATCTCGCCAAACACCCCACCGAAGGCGGCCGCCTCGATAGCGACAATCAATATCAACACCCAATACCCCAGCGGCAGCAATACCATACCTTCCGGCAGCCCGTCATAGTACGCCATTTGAATATAGCTTGCCCCGCGTACAATAATCGGCACGAAATAACAAAGCAACTTACCGCCCAGTCCATACACGAATGACACAACGGCACCCGCAATAAACGGCACCAGAAATAGATCCAGCACCCACAGAGGACTGAAGGTGCCGACGCCCCAAAACAATTCGAGCCGGACACCCAATAGTTTGTCGCCGAAAAAATTAACGAGAACGCCGGCACCGATTGCCACCGTACCCATGATGACTGTTAACAGACGATTATTCATGGCCGTCTTCGGGAGGGGATTCCCCCGTCAGTTTCTCCTGTTCGCTGCGCTTAACCTCGTCCAAATACCAATCCTCCACCTTCAAACTGGCAAGGTAGGCAGCAAGCGTTCTACGCTCGTGCTCTGGCAAATGCGCATACGACGGCATCTGATATTCCGCCTTTAAGCGCGTTGGCAGAATGTTCTGAGGGTCCGCTGCCGAAAGATACTCATACAACCACGACTCATCCCGAATCGACCCAATACCGTCAAGCGCCGGCGATGGAACCGATTGCATGGGATTACGAAACCCCCACAACGTGTGACAATTGCGACATTGATAAACGCGCAATAGTTCGGCGCCTTTATTTTGCAGTTCAGTCGATGCCGTGGTGTAAAACGGTATCCCCTTGTCCTCGGCAACCTGGGAGTGGCGATAGGTATTAATCCCCATAAACACCAACACTATGACCACAATTGCAACGAGGATACCCTTTTCACCTTTACGCATCTAGCTTTCAGCTTCCTTTTTCCAGCTGTTCGGCTTCGGCCTTTTCCTTCAAGAACTCCTCGCGCCGGTTCATCTGCGTTTCCAGGACCTGTTGGCTTTTCTTAAACTCCTCAGGCGTCATCTTATTCTTATCGTTTTCATCGAAAACCAGGTACTTAATGTCCTCATCAAACTGATCATTGCGTTTCGCCCAACGCAGCCCATAGATGGCGGCAACAATAATCATTGCGCCGGCAATCAGCCATATATAAATAGTCCAGCCGTCTGGTAAGTTATCCAAATCCATCGAACTCTCCTTTAAAACAGGTAGCCCTGCAGCAATTGTACCGCCGCCATAATCACGGCTACGACGATCCCGCAGTATATGAAAAAAAACATTATCTTTTCACCGGTTTTAAGCCGTTTACCCGGTTGATTCGGCGACGCATCACGTGGACTGCTACTCATGAACCTAAAGACGATAACGGTAAATAAAATAATGCTTATCAACAAAAAAAAGAAAATAC
The DNA here is from genome assembly GCA_001447805.1 of Candidatus Tenderia electrophaga. Lineage (NCBI taxonomy): Bacteria > Pseudomonadati > Pseudomonadota > Gammaproteobacteria > Tenderiales (SeqCode) > Tenderiaceae (SeqCode) > Tenderia (SeqCode) > Tenderia electrophaga (SeqCode). The sequence goes on along the minus strand of CP013099.1, from coordinate 91,860 downwards.
CAACACTAAACTGCTGGCTGTATAGACCCTCAACCCCCCCGCGATCGTCGGTAATAGCCTCAACTGATAGACCGCCAGAGAGAAAAAAAGTTGCCAATGATTCTAGGTAATTCATTTATCTAAGTACTCAACCGTATCCAATACCAACCAAACGTCCAAAAAACGGATACACATACCAGGGAAGAGAGCCAGGACGCGCGCACATGCTCCCTGCCTTGAAAGGAAAGAAACAGCAGGGCATTGCTTTGCAACACAGGTCGTCAGCGCCGCTACCCTGAAAACATAGCAATTATGTATTGTACCTGAAAAAAAATGCCGCTCAATACAGGAGCGGCATTTCTTCTTTCGACCTTCCCCGAGCTCACGCTCCGGGAAAGCAGGCGCTGTGCCTTACGACTTAATCTTCGGCTTGTCCTTGTCGTAATTATCCACAAAAAAGCTATAGATAGTTGGCGCGACAAACACCAAAGCAATAATGCAGGCCAATATTAACGGTGGATTATCAATATCAATCATTATCGTACCTCCGAATTAGATTTTATTTGTCATCGCTGTAATCAGGCTGCCAGCTATAATGTGGCAGGCGCTTGATCACAATAAACATTGCAATTAAGAAATAGGAAACGTAGAAGATATCGATGGTATACCCTTTATCCCACCGGGGCTGCACGCGCGAGCGCGTGCCATCAGCCTTCAATTCACCTTCAAAGTTGGCCAATACGACGTCGGGACCGACCACGGTGTATTCAGCCAGATCCACCCCCTTACGCTGTAGCTCGATCACCTGGTCCTTGATCAAACGCAAGTCATCCATAGTGATGGGATGACGAGCCTGCTCCGATTTCAGTCTGGGATCTTGCGCATTGTCGCGCAGATACGCCATCTTCTTTTCATCACTCTCGATCGACTGAACCGCCTGGCTATCCATCATCTGAACATAGGGCGCATATATCTCAGCCGTCGGACGCTGCCCCCAGAGGGGATTCGTGATCAAGAACGCAGTAACGATCACGACCCCTATGAGAAAGATGATGGGCACGGGCAAGCGACCGTTAAGCACCCCAACACCTCCCATTTTTTCGTCTTCCCACAACTTGGTCGCTGCATTATTCTGCTGCTCATCGCTCAGTGAATACAGCGGTTTATCAATTTTCCATGCCATTTTCTTCTCCTCCCCTTACTTCAAGCTAAGCACAAAGTCAATCAGATAACGGATCTCGCTATCCGGCGCGTAGCTTGGTATTTCCGGCGGATAGACGGTTTGGCCATCTTTGTACTTATTATATGCGGTTCGCCAGGCAGCAAAGTCAATCGGATTGCCATCCGCGTCTTTCTCGCCCCATAGGTAGTCGAAACGCGGCATGATTGAATGCGGCTGGACCAGACGGGGGTTAAAGAAGTGCATCATCATCCACTCTTTAGACGAATTGCGTGACCCCACGTGTAGCAGATCGGGGGCCTTGCGGTCCGACCCGAAGGCGGTTGGCGATTCGCCGTTAAAGTCACCCAGGCGCGGCGGAATACCGAAGGCCTGCCAATCCTGGGTCTGTTCCGGCAGCAGTGTGTGACACCACCAACACCCTTCCCGGACAAACATGATTTTGCCCGAGCCGATGTAGTGCGTGTTGGCATCTCCGCCCGCCTTTAGAACCTGCTGGGGCTGCCATCCGCGTGTCGCCGTCGCATTTTCGATGTAGTTGACAGTTTCCCCTTGGTAGGTACCACGCTGCACTAAAAATACAGCCCCTTGGCTATCGTCGGCCTCGGTGACACGCCCTTTCTCCTTACTCAGCTCGGTCACACCCTTCCCGAGAATCCGGGGATGGTTAATACCGCCGGCAAACGGAACTCCTTTTTCATAGACGTATGCCTCAACAGTTTCCATCGACTCGCCGGTCTTTGGATCCTTGTTCAAGACAACCGTCTTGGGTTTCCCTTCACCCTGCAGGAATGGATCTTCGTAAGAAAACCCGCCGATACGACCATATGACAACTGCTTCTTAAGGCCGGTTTCGGTTACCTGCACAGAGGTCATGTCCACTGTGGGCATGTATAGGGTGATAACCATCGAGCCACCCAGGGCTACGCCGAAAAGGCGCGCCCCAATTTTGTATTCTCTAAACGCCACTGTTAAGTTCCTCCCTACTTAATATTATTAACGTTCGTAAGCCAGTTCGTGCGGCAGACGGCCTTCTGGGATTTCAGTACCAGCCTTGGCTGTCATGTACATGTTGTACAGCCAGACTATATTGCCTGTGAACACCATCGTGCCGCCGATCCAACGAGCGATCATATACGGATGCTCGGCGATTACGACGTCGATATAGGGAACCTCATAGATCTTTCCCGCGCCCTGGATCAAACCTGCGATGGTCATAGACACCCAGTAAATCACGAACCCGATCAATACGAACCAGAAGTGGAAGTTGGCCAGTGCCAGGGAATACACCTTACGACGCAGAACGGTCTGCAGACCGAAATACACTGCCGCAATTTCCAGGAATGTAGACATGCCCAGCAACGCCAGATGGGCATGCGCGACGATCCAGCCGGTCCCGTGCACATACCAGTTAATGGCGCGAGTCTGCTGAAAACCGCCCTGCATGTTCAAGGGAATCGCCAACAGAACACCGGTAATGGTGAATTTGATTTCAATGTTCTCGACGAACATATGCCACTTACCCGCCATTGTCAGGAGAATGTTGGACACAAACGCGATTGCAGGCACCAGAATCAACACCCCTTCTACAGATGCGAATGATTTCAGCCACTCAGGCAGCGGCGATGACATGAGATGGTGAGCGGCGGGCGTCGAATAAAACACTATAATAGACCAGAAGTGCAAATGGCCGATACGATGCGAATACAGCGGATTACCGGTTACCTTAGGAACGGTGTAATACGCAATCGCGGCCGCAACCGGGGTAATCCAAAGACCCAGCACGTTATGAGCGAACCACCAAGTCAGATAGGCCTCACTCAAACCCGTCAGATTGAACCACTCCGGGCTGTTACCCACCAAAAACACAATCGTAACCGCGAAAATGCTGCCACCGAAGAACCAGTTGGTGACATAGATACCCTGCGTACGACGCGTAACGATGGTCATCAACACATTGATCATCAAAGGCATGAAGACAAAGGCGACGATAGCCAGATCGACAATCCAGGGAAAATCGGAATATTCACGACCTGAACTCATGCCGCCCCACAGCATAGTCAAGCCGAGAGACAGGCCTATGTTCCACAGGAAGCAGTTCCACACAGCCAGCTTTTCGGACCACAGCTTGGTATTACCCAATGCCGGCGTGATATACATCATCGTCATGGCAAACGCCATGGAAATCCAGCCGAAGACTACCGCCAACACGTGAACTTGGCGCATATGGCCAAACGAAAAGAGCTCCGACCCCGTTACAAAATCAGGGAACGCGAGCTTCGCCGCATTAAATGAACCCAGGCCTGTGCCGACCACAAACCAGATAATAGACGAGAAACCAAAGTATACCGCAGCCGTGCCTGGCGGGATATCCTCACTTCTCGTGAACAAGTATTTCAACATGACTTACAACCTCCCCCTTCTTTCGAAGAACAATAATTTATAACTAGAGACTAATCGTGTTTACCGGGCATCAACAGATACCACGCGAACCACATACTGGAAAACGCAAGGAGAATCCCCATCATCGTCGCAAACATCGTTAACATTTTTTATATCCCTCCAAGTTTAGCGAATACTTAACGAGCCACCGGGACGGTGGCGGCAAACATTATTTTGCAGTTGCCGCTTCCAGCTTACCGTGGCGATTCAACGCGATCAGCAAGATGATCATAAATGCCGCACCAAAAATGAGCATACACCAATTAACGAACCCTTGGAACGTGCTCGGATCGTAGGCCTGCATGCCCCAGCCGCCCCAGGTTTCGAAGCGTCCACGGCCCAGCGCGCACATGAGTGCCGCACCGAATACACTGCCGTTACCCATGCCGGTGGTGACGCCCCCAATGAGAGCCAATACAAAGGTATTCCTCGGTGTCAATTTATTTTCCATGATTCCCCTCCGTGTTTAAGCTTGGTCAACCCAAATTTCATCACTGCTGCCCCCCAATTATCCCGAGCTGTTTAGCCCTCGAACCCCTTTCAGGTTCGCATCAGGCCCAGATTATTATTGCAATATTGGAAGCCAATTCTGACTCAGAATAGTTGCATATATTTTGCAATTCAGTCAAGACTTTTTTCCTGCAAGAACGGAATCCAATAGCGCACCGAACAAGGGCGACAAAGACAGCACTGATTCCGTATAATCCCCGCATAACAGATTGACGCAAAACTATTTTTTCGCACCAGGAGAACATAAAGAAATGAAAAAAGAAATTCTGATCTATGGCTTAGCGGCGATCGCCGCCATCACCCTATTCGGCTATTCGATCCACATGTTCATCGGCGGCCTTGTGGCACCGGAAACCGAAACAACAATTATTGCGGCGGGCTGTATTCTGGCAGCCGGGGGGATTGGTATTCTGGCCTGGGATGTTATCAAGAGCCGACGCAACCGATAAGCACCTACTTACTTATACACAGACATCCGGGAGCGCAGATCCATAAAATCGGATTCTCGCTCGAACTGGCCGCGATGAAAAACATATTGGCGCTTTTTGCCAGACAGATCCACACCCACCAAACCGAAAGACTTAGCGGCATAGTCAGGATAATAGCGCAGATCCTTGACCAACTCGGTGCGCTCGCCCGCTTTACCGATAACCGCAACCGATTTTTTGCCCAGCTCCAACCCCCTAGGCGAATTTGGCAACAGCATTAGACGAGTACCCAGGATCCGATTAGCACCGATAAGGAAAATAAAGGTCACCAAAAAGAGTAAGACATAAGCAAATGTCTGATCGCCGCCGTACCAGCTTTTGGCGGAATATGAACTCAACAGAAGCACGACGGGAATATACAGCAACGCATCCCACATGGCGCCGCGCTTGTCCGGCGCCAAACGATAATTATCAATACCTGCCATTACCTAAGCTAACCCGCCACCCCGAGCACCTTTTTAACGGCGAACTCCAGCTCGCCATAAAGCATTCGACCCGACTGCTTGTAAGCCACAACCCGGTTTTGGTCGATTATATAGGTCCAGGGATCACCCATGACATTAAAGGCTTTAAAGGCCTCAGGATTCTGATACTGATCCATATGCAGAAAAATCACATCATCACCATATTCCGCCATGAACCCCTTCAGCATCTGGAGCTGTTTGTCACAGACAGTACAATGCCCCGGCGTGGCGAATTCAAGCACAATCGGCTTACCCTGCTCCAACGCATCATCGAGGGAATATTGGTACATACCCTTGTCCGGATAACGATAACTGGTAATGCGACTAAAATCCCCATCCACATCGGCCAGGGTCTTGGTTTTGACCATAGGCGCCTTAGCCCCAACCTGAAGTCCGTTTCCCGGCTGCGCACCACACCCAACGAGAAGCAGCAACAACCCCACACACAAAACACCCTGACGCATAACCCGTTCTCCTAGTAGTTCTTTTCCCAGCCAATACAGGTCCTGGCCAAATTATACGCCCAGATACAATTGGCCAGCAATACGAGTGTTCCGAACATACCCATAGCAGCCAACCAGGGTTTCACAATCTGCTCCACCTCGTCAGGCGACATGGAGACGCTGGCGGACCCCCCGAGAACCCCGGCAATCGTAAACAGCAACACCATGCCTATCAACCCGATATTGTGGATCCAAAAATGGACCTTTACCAAGGTGACACTATAGATATGGCGCTTTACAAGACGGGGAATTATATAATAAACACCGGCAAATATAGCCATTTCCACCCAACCAAGCAAGTTGATGTGGGTATGGGCACGCACGATCAGGTTGCCGTGTAAGCGGTGATCGACAAAGTGGCGGAAGTCGGTAATCCCGCCCATCAAGGCCCCCCAGGAAAACCCGATAATGCTATATATTATACAAGCATAAACAAACCAAAGAGTATAACGAATATAGACTTTGTCTTCTGCCCAGGGTTGCCCTTGACCTGTCACGCTATCACCTCTTCCTACTACTCTGTTGCCGCTTCTTTTTCGCGCACATCCTGATATTTGTCTTTCCAACTTTCAGGAGTCACCATTTTCAGGACGTCATCAATAAATTGAGATTTGCCTTCCGGCGGGATCGCGGACTGGGCCGAGCCCCGTTCCGCCTTGAGCCCGAACAGAAACGCGGCGACGGCTTGCAGGTCCTCGTCAGACATGGCCGAAACATAGGCCGCTTCCTTGGGCGGCATACCGTGGTCAAGCGTGACCGCAGGGTACGTCTCTTCGGGACGCTTCAGGAAGGAATAGATGTAGTCGTAGCTGCGCTTTGAGCCCAGACCATCGAGCGACAGCCCCATATTCGTACCATTGCGCATGGCTCGATGGCACGAGGTACAGCGGGCCTCGCGAAAAATCTGTGATCCTCGCCGACCCTCTTCAGTAAGCTCATAGCGGGTTTTGACTTCGAATATCGGCGTGTCGGAGTTGAGACGCACCACTTCCAGCACTACGTAACCAATGACCGCGGCGACGATAAAGGCCCCGAAAATTCCGAACATCACCTTTTCGCCCTGCTTTAAAGATTGTTTCCCTGCCATAACGTATTTTTCACCACTAATCGGCTGAATGAATTAGAAAAGTAAACAACCAGCCACGAAAAAAAAGGCGGGTTAACCCGCCTTTCTTAGATCACCGGGATGCAACAAAGTTGCATCCCGGCGTAGTGTTTATTCCAAATCATACGCCTCATTTGGCGGTAGGTGCTCAACCGGCATGCGCGTATTACCCATGGTCGTCGGAGGCGCCTGGGTCAGGTAGGTCGCGACATTGAGGATATCCTCATCCGTCAGTTTCTCAGCGACCGCACGCATTTGCCCCATAAAATCATTGGCACGGGAACCATCACGCCATTTCTTGAGCTGGCTTACCAGATAGTTGAATTTCTGCTCACCGATACGCGGATAGATCGGGTCAACACCGCGGCCATTATAACCGTGACAGGACTTACACGCGGGAATGGTGCGCTTGATGTCGCCGTACAGTACCAGCACCTTGCCCAGATGCGCGGCGCCGACCTCAGTGCCGCCCTCTTTGAGCGCGCCGATATCTGAACCGCCGGACGCCTCTTGCAGCTGCGCCCCGGCAAAGCTCCGACCGAGAGAATTCAGATAGGCTGCAACGTCGACACGGTCCTGCGGACTCAAACCCTTGGCATTCGCATTCATGACAAACATGGTGGTGTCCTGGCGTCTGTCATTGGCATAATCGTCCAGCTGCTTATGCAAAAACTGGTAAATCTGGCCGGCCAGACGCGGCGTGCCCAGAGCATCATTCCCCATTCCATCGGCTCCGTGACACGACGTACAGGCAGGGACGTCGCCCTTGCCGTTTTCAAATATGGATTTACCGTTGTCGTAATCCGCCCCGCCCACCTTTTCGCCGGCAAACGCCGCTGACGCGACCACCGACATTGCCACGATTGACACCGACCCCAATTTCTTTAAATAAGTGCGCATAGTAAAGACACCCTCCCAGATTCTTGTCTTTGTAAACCTTCGTCTCCCGGCGGCATAACCTACACTTAGGCCAGCCCAGACGTCAAGAAATAAAGCACCGCTCCCGCGCTACACAGACATGGTACACGCAGCAGGCCGCCTTAATGAAAAATTAATTCGGTATATCCCTTTACTTCAGGAATTCTTCTTCAGCACAAACGCTGCCAGCGCAAATGCAAAGACGAACCAAAGTACGTAAAGAGTGAGAACCTGACCTGTTTCCAACATGATTTTGCCTCCCAAGCAGTTTCAGTATTTAACTTGTTCTTATCGCAACCCAAAAATGTACAGCTGGTGAAGATATATATCACGACACAGAAGCCGATTGCAAGCTTTACAGCCCCCTCACAACATCCATACCGCGCCGCGGTCCAAGTGAATACGCGCTGTTTGCGGCGGGATGCACTCAGCGACAAATTAGGCTATGATTTGCCGCTTTTGCGGTCGGGGAGCACCCTGAAATTGGTGAATTTTTAATGGATACGGCAAAGATCTATCGGTACTGGGGCATATTGGCGTTGCTGGCCTGGGGCGCGGCCATTATTGGACTGAACCTGTTGCGATTTGACGCCTACGGCATCGACGAGGCCGCGGCACGGGCCCTGCTGATTAATTGGACCGTGGCCGACCGCGTCGTCAACCCCATTGTTACCCTGGGCGCGCCCGATTTCCGTGCCCTGCTGTTTCTGCCGCTAGGGGCGTACTGGTCCGGCAGCTTCATCGCCCTGAAGGTATTTATGCTGCTGGCGCTATTTGCCGCAATGACCCTGCTCCATTTGTGGAGCAAACAACACCACGACGGCGAGACGGCCCTGATTGCCTCGGGCCTGCTGCTAATCGCACCGCTGTCGCTGATGCAGATCAACTCGGTAGGCGCCGGCCCGTTTCTGCTACTCGGCTTCGGCCTGGGATGGTGGCTGGACCGACGCTACCGCAATGTCGGCAAACAACTCGGCGGTTGGTACTTCATGCAACTATTGCTGGTTGTGACCGTGGTCACCATCCATCCAGCCGGCCTGGCGTATCCGCTGGCCCTGGCCTGGGAGTGGCGCAGCAACCCGCTTAACCCACTCCAGCGCAAACAGATGCATATCGGCATCGGCATCGCCACCGTCTTCGCCCTGCTGTTCAGCTATGTATTCGGCAATCCCGCCATCGATTGGGGACTCAATCCTTTGACCACCTTGGGCGCCGCCGCCTTCGGCCGAGTCCCCGGCGACCCGTCTCCGATACTGTCCACTGCCGGCATCCTGCCGGCACTGATCATTGCCGCCGTAATCGTCGGCTACCGCAAGACTCTCCTCAGCGAAATGCTGCCGCGCATGCTGTTACTGGGCGGTCTGCTGGGCCTGGTGGCCGCCGACTTCGGCTGGGCCATGATTATCCTGGCACTGGTGTTGTACTGCGGCACGCCGCTGCTGATCCGGCTGAACAGCAGCATGGGCGCGCACAGCTTCGTCGGCCAGCGCGGCCTGGTAATGGCGGCGATCTTCATCCTCGCTACCCTTTTCATGCTCGGTGACCGAGCCTATCGCAGCAGCATCATCAACGGCAGCCTGGATCCGCACGACCAAATTATCAAGGCTCTGGCCGTTGAAACCGAAGCCCTGGACGAAAACTTCTATACCATCAGCCAATGGCCGGCGCGCACCATGCTGGCACTGAAACGCCCGGTGTTCCCATTGCCGCCGAAATATGAAACTCCAGAAGACCTCTTGGCAAGCATCGGCCAGGTCGACTTCATCGCCTTCGATCCCTTCGACCCGACCAATAAACACTTACGCGATCAGCTCGCGAACTTGCCCGAAACCATGGAAACACTGATCCAACAGGCGGACGGTGTGATCGTCAAAGTCAAACGCCAAGACAGCGAGCCGAGCCCGACCCTTTAGCGCTGACAGGCGGGACAGTAATAGCTGGCCCGCTGGCCCTGGCGCAGCTGTTTTATGGGTTTTTCGCACTGCAGACACGGCTCGCCCACCCGGCCGTAGACCTGTAAGCGCTGCTTGAAATAGCCGGGCTTACCGCCGCCGTCGACGAAATCGCGCAAGGTCGTACCGCCCTGCTCGATGGCCAGGCCCAGCACCGCCTTGATCGCCGCCACCAGCGCCTCGCAACGTAGACGTGACAAACGTCCGGCCGCCAGTTGCGGCCGGATACCGGCGCGAAACAGGGCCTCGCTGGCATAAATATTCCCCACCCCCACCACGGTATGGCTGTCCATGATGAACTGCTTCACTGCCTGTTTGCGCCGGCGTGAGCGCTGATAGAGATAGTCCGCGTCGAAGCCCTCAGACAAGGGCTCGGGCCCCAAACTGGCCAGCAATCTGTGCTGCAGGGGATCGCCGCTCAGCCATAGTACGGCGCCGAAGCGCCGTGGATCGCGCAGCCGCAGCGCCTGTCCGTTGTCCAAAACGATGTCGATATGGTCATGCTTCTCGGCCGGTGTGGCGGCCGCCATCAGGCGCAAACTGCCCGACATACCCAGATGGATCAATACCGTGCCCGCCGCGCTGCGCAGCAGTAGATATTTGGCGCGTCGCTCGACCTGCTCGATCACCTGGCCGGGCAGCTCCACCAGCAGGGCCCTGGGCACGGGATAGCGCAACTTGCGGCGCCGCAGCACCACCTCGGCCACCGCCCGGCCCTCGACATTGGGCGCAATCCCGCTGCGCGTGGTTTCGACTTCGGGTAATTCAGGCATCAATCAATCACCTTCATTGGCGGGCAGTGAACCATCAGCGCCGTGCAAGGGCGGCCAGGCCAGCAAGCGCTGGGATTGATCGCCATCGAACACATACTCCAAACCCAGGTCGCGGCGCTGCAACACCAAGGCATCGGCATCGCTTTGCAGGGCAAACTGCAGTGTCGCGCCTGACGCAAGTCGCACCTCGACCTGCTGTGAGATATCGGCCGCCTGCAGCGGCCGGACGCGCAGGGCACGAAGATGGCGCCAGTTATCCACCAGGGCCTGCAGCTGATCGGCCGATTGCGGCGCACTGGGACCTTCATAGCGCCAACCCGCCTGATCTTTGGTAATGGTCCCCAAACCAGGCAACGTCAATCCCGCCAGCGGCGCATCGGGCAGTGGGGCGGTAGAGACAAACTCCAGCCACGGCGCCGTTAGAAACGAAATATCATTCTGCGCCACCATATGCATCACATCATCCACCCGTACATACAGACGGCTGTTGAGCGGATTGACCTTGCCGAAGCTGAGCTCGACGCCGTCCGCCGTCAGTTTCGCGCGCGGCGGCCGCAAACCGTATTTCGTCAGCTCCAAACCTGCGGCCGGATAGCGCTGCAGGCTTTGCTGCGTGAGCGGCTCCAACACACGCCGGACCTGAAAGCTGTTGGCCGCTACGGCCAGCGGTTCGATCATGCGCCATTGCTTATCCTGACGCTGCAGCACAATGGTCTCGGCAGCCGGGCGCTCAATGGTCATCCTTTGCACGGCCGTCGGATCGAGCGGGGTCAACGGACTCGCCGGCTCGCTTTGCTTGCCCGGCTGCCAATAGACCACAGCCGCCAGCACCGCCACCGCCAGCAGCAGGGCTAGATTGAGCCAACCGCGCTTGCCCATCACGCCTTGCGTCGTTTCAGCCAGATGATCAGGCCGCTGATCAGCAGCAGCGCCGGCAGCACCAGCAGAAAACCGAAGCCGATGATCATGGACTGGGTCTGGGACAGGGTCAGGGAACTGTCCAGCGCTGTCTTGGCCGGGATGGCGATGAGCTGGTCATCGCTGCTGAGCCAATTGGCCATGTTCATGCCCAGGTCCAGATTGCCGCCGTTGCCGAGATAGGCGTTGGAGAGGAAATCACCGTCGCCCATCACCACTACGCGCTGCTCGGCGCCGTCCGCCGTTGCGCCCGAGGCATCGTCCAGGGTGCGCCTCAGGGCGGCGGCCAGGCTCAGCGGACCGGGCACATCCTGCAACTCGTCGAAGCCGATTTCGCCCGCCAGCACACCGGTCTCGGACCAGCTGCGCGCCGTGGTCAACAGCAGAGTCTCGCCCTGCCAGTCGCCCTGCAGCTCCAACTCCACACCGGCGGCGTAGGGGAAAATAGTCAGGGTATTAAAGCCTTCCACCAGGGGATGGAGGCCGTAATCGCCGACGATGGCGAAGGTCGGATCGTCGATGGCGAACATCTGCGCGGTGGGATCGACGATCACCCCCGGCTCGAAGGTGATGCCCAACTGCTCCGCCAGCGGCTCCAGGCCGTACAGGCCGTCGGGGTCGGCCAGCCACAGCAGATTGCCGCCGCGTGCCACGTAGTCTTCGATCAACCTCACCTCGCCGGGCAGATAATTCACCTGGGGTCCGGCGATGACCAGCACGCTGGTGTTGTCCGGCACCGTCCCGGCCGTGGCCAGATTCAGCCCCTGCACGCGCAAGCCCTTGGCCTGTAGCTGCTGCGCCCAGGACTGCAGATCGTGATTGGCCTGGCCGAAGGGACTGCGCTCGCCATGCCCCTCGACGAAGACGATCCAGCGTTCGGCACTGCGTGACAGCCGTTGCAGGCTGTTGGTAATGCTTTGCTCATTGAGTTCGGAGACCTTTTCGCTGCGCCCCTGATATTCAAGCACCAGCTCACCGTCGGTGGTAATCCCCTGCTCGCGCACTTGCTGCGGCTCGGTGTCGGGATTGACGAAGTGGAGGCGCACATCCGACTTGTAGCGCTGATAGCGGGCCAGCAGATCCTGGATATGCTGTTTCAAGGTGCCGCTGTCCGCGGTGAAGGCGCTCACCTCAATCGGTTCCGGCATTTGTTCCAGTACCGCCACGCTGGCCGGCGACAGGGTATTGCGGTTATTGGCGGTCCAGTCGGCCTGGAAGGAATAGTGTTCGCTGAGCCAGCCCAACAGGCCGATGAGCACCGTGAACAGCAGCACGAACAGCACATTCTGCAGCCGGATCTGACGTTTGGAACGTTGCGTCACTTTCATTGCGGGACCTAATTTAGGTTCAATGCTGCAGCCGCTCGGCATCGAGCCGGCGGATACTCAGGACCAGAAACAGGGTCACGAAGAGCAGGTAATAGAGCACATCCGCGCTGTCGAACACCCCCTTGAGCAACGACTCGAAGTGGCGCAACAGCGACACATAGGCGAACAGTTCGCTGGCCTGGCCGGACCCGGTGTTGCCGGCCCAATCGATAATCCAAAGCAGCAACAGCACCCCGAAACTGCTCACCGCGGCGATGGTGGGCTGCACGGTCAGGGTGGACATGAACAGACCGACGGCGGCGAAGGCAGCCAGCAACAGGATCAATCCCAACGCCCCCGCCGCCAGCATACCGAAGTCAAGGCCGCCGCCCAACAACAGCGACAGCGGCATGAGCACGATCAGCAACACCATGATCAGCAGAAACCCCATCACACCGAGAAACTTACCCAGCACAATCTCCGTCATGGACAGGGGCGCCGAAAACAACAGACTCAGGGTCTGGCTGCGACGCTCCTCGCTCACCAGGCGCATGGTCAGCATGGGCACCACCAGCAACAACACCACCGCGGCATTGCCGAACAGCGGCGCGGCGATGATCTCGGTCACGCCGGGCGCCCCTGCCATGCCCAGCAGGCGCGACTGCAGGTTCATGAACAGATCCAGCTGGGTGAGAAACATGTAGGCCAGGATCAACTGCACCACCGCCAGGATGGACCAGGCCAACGGTGAGATAAACAGGCTGCGCAGTTCGCGCCCGGCGATGGTGAAGATCATCATGCCGCCGCCTCCGCGTTGGCGTCGTGGGCCTGCTCGGTGGTGGTGATGTCGACGAAGATCTGCTCCAGGGTCAAACGTTCGGGACTCAGCTCATACAGCCCCCAGCCGTGTTGCACCGCCGCCATCACCAAGGACTCGCCCTGGGCTTCCAAGTCGGGGGCATGCACACGAAAACGGCCGTCGCCCAGCGCCTCCACCTGGCCCGCGCCGGCCACCTGCTCCAAGGCCGGCACTGCCGGCGGATTGCGCAGCGTCAGCAACAGGCTGTCGCCGCGCATACGCTGTTGCAGACCGGCGATGCTGTCGCTGAGCACCAGTTCGCCCTTGTTGATAATCTGCACCCGGTCGCACACCGCCTGCACCTCGGGCAGGATGTGCGTGGACAGAATCACACTGTGATCGGTGCGCAGCTCGCGGATGAGGGCACGAATCTCGCGGATCTGGATGGGATCGAGGCCGACCGTGGGCTCGTCCAGGATCACCACCGCCGGGGCATGAATTATCGCCTGGGCGATGCCGACGCGCTGGCGGTAGCCCTTGGAGAGATTGCCGATCAAGCGCCGGCCCACGTCGGCAAGCCCGCAACGCTGCTTGGCCAGGTCTAGGGCCTGGCGCCGCTGCGCCGCCGGGATACGGTTGAGTCGGGCACAATAAAGCAGATACTCATCCACCGTGAGTTCGCGATACACCGGCGGCTGGTCGGGCAGGTAACCGAGCAGGGCCTTGGCTTGTTTGGGCTTGTCCAACAGGTCGATGCCGCAGATCATCACCCGCCCGGCGCTGGGCGCCAGATTGCCGCTGAGGATTTGCATGGTGGTGGATTTGCCGGCGCCGTTGGGCCCCAAGAAGCCCAGCACTTCGCCCTTTTGCACCTCGAAACTGATTTCCTTCAGAGCGCATAAGGGGCCGTAAAAACGGCTGACCTGATCGACCTGTATCAACGCATCCGACAATGTCATAAGGTTCGCTTGTCTCGTCCTTGTTTGGCTAAACGGTGTGTGAATTACAGTGACCGGCTTATAATATTTTTTCTCAACAGATGGCTCAAGCCACGCACCATCCCCGGCATTGTGTCAGCAAAGGATAACAGTATGCTACTCGGCATCGACACCGGCGGCACCTTTACCGATTTCGTCCTCTTCGACGGTCGCGCGCTGCGCCTGCACAAACGTCTCTCCACGCCCCAGGCCCCGGAAGAAGCGATCCTCGGCGGCATAGCCGACCTGGGCCTCGATCCCGCCCAACTGACCATCATCCACGGCTCCACCGTGGCCACCAACGCGGCCTTGGAGGGCAAGGGGGTGCGCACCGCGTTCATCACCAACCGCGGTTTCGGCGACATGCTCAGCATCGGCCGCCAGGCGCGGCGTGAACTCTATGATCTGCAGCCCGAGCCCGTCGCCCCGCCGGTGCCGCCCGATCTGTGTCTGGAAACGGGCGGGCGCATCGCTGCCGACGGCACGTTGCTCGAAGCGCTGAGCGCCGATGACCTGAAGCATTTGCGCGAGCAACTGCAGCAACTCAAGCCCGAGGCGGTGGCCATCAACCTGCTGTTCTCCTTTATCGACGCGCGCGCCGAGCAGGCCATTGAGGACATCGTGCCAAAAGATATTTTTGTATCCCGGTCTTCCGCCATCCTGCCCGAATACAAGGAATACGAGCGCGGCATCACCACCTGGCTCAACGCCTGGATCGGGCCACGGGTGGAACAGTATCTGCAGCGCCTGCAACACGGCCTGCCGCAAACGCCCATCGCCGTGATGCAAAGCTCCGGCGGCACCCTCGCCGCGGCGCAGGCCGGCCGGCTGGCGGTGCACATGCTGCTCTCCGGACCGGCGGGCGGCCTGGCCGGGGCACGCTATATCGGTGCCCTGGCCGGGCATGAACGCTTGCTCACCTTCGACATGGGCGGCACCTCCACCGACGTCGCCCTGATCGACGGCGAACCGCGCCTCACCAGTGAGGGCCATATCGGTCCCTATCCGGTGGCGGTGCCCATGGTGGACATGCATACCATCGGCGCCGGCGGCGGCTCCATCGCCTGGATCGACGCCGGCGGTCTGCTGCAGGTGGGCCCCGAATCGGCCGGCGCCGATCCCGGTCCCGCCTGTTACGGCCGCGGTGGCGCGCACGCCACCGTCACCGACGCCAACCTGCTGCTCGGGCGACTGCGCCCCGACGCCTTTCTCGGCGGCGAGATGCCACTCGATCCGGACGCCGCCCATGCCGCGGTCCGACAACTGGCGCATCAACTCAAACTCAGCATAGAGGACACCGCCGAAGGTATCATCCGCATCGCCGACGAACACATGGGCCAGGCCTTGCGGGTCATCTCCATCCAGCGTGGCATGGATCCGCGAGCATTCACCTTAATGCCCTTCGGCGGCGCTGGCGGGCTGCATGTCTGCGCCCTGGCCGAGGCGCTGGGCATGGACCGCGCCCTGGTGCCGATCCAGGGCGGCGTGCTGTCGGCCTTCGGCATGCTGGTGGCGCGGCGCAGCCGCGAGCTGTCGCACACCATCGCCGCCGAGCTGGAGCACATACACGCGCAAACGCTGGAACAGGAATTTCAAAACCTGGAACAGAAGGCCTTGGCGGCCTTGGCCGATGAAGGCATTGCTGCCGGGCAGGTCAGCCTGGAGCGCTCACTGGACCTGCGCTATCGCGGCCAGGCCTTCAGCCTCAATATCCCCTGGCAGGGCCTGGCACACAGCGGCGCAGCGTTTCACCAGACGCATGAACAACGCTACGGCCACCGTCTACAGCACGCGGTGGAACTGGTGAATATTCGTCTGCGCGCGCACGGTCCGGCACCCGAGTTACATATTCCGGTCTTGGCTAAAAACGCCGCGCCCGGCGCCGCCTCCGATGAGGCCAGATTGCACGGCATCAGCCAGCCGGTCAGCGTATTGGATCGAGCGCGGCTCGCGGCGGGGCAGCAAATCGACGGGCCCGCCTTGATTACCGAGACCGTGGCGACGACCTTAATTGCCGACCACTGGCGCTGTCGCGTCGATGACTACGGCAATCTGCTGCTCACGCGACAACACCGGCGATCGGGATAATCCCCTACCCGGTCCGTTGCGGTGGCCGGGAATATTGACGCTGTTGTGGCGGGTGGCAGTGCACGTTCTCGGCGTCATCAGCGCACGTATTTTTCACCGTGAGAACCTCGTACTCGCAGAACGAAAACGAAATCGATGTGCCGGGCATCGGCCGCTGGGGAAGATTGCGTAGCGGGGCGTTATTCCCCCAATAGACTGCGACAGGCCTCCGTGGCCCAGGCGATGGACTGCAGATAGGCGTCAAGGATGACGTCCTCTTCCAGCTCCGGATAATCGAGCTGGTCCCATTCCCCGTATTCGTAGTGCAGGGCCAATTGCAGCAACTTGCCGGGCGTGCCTTCATAGCGTAACAGCGCCTGGTTGACCTCGTCGGAAAGGGCCAGCATGCCGAGCACCTTTTCCATGGGCATATCCAGCAGGGCCTCCAGCACAGACAACAGGCCGACGGTAAAGCAGGTGTCCTCGGCTTCGTAATTCACCGCCTTGGCCAGGATTTCGCACATCTTGGCGCGCACCACGGCGGTGACCATCAGCTCGCTGGGTTTGTCTTCCACCCGCGCCAATACCAGCAGGGTCGCCCATTTCTGAATCACCTTGGTGCCGAGCAGCAGTACCGCCCGTTGGATGCTGTCCACCGACTTGGGCATGGCGAAAAAGGCCGAGTTTATGTAACGCAGCAGCTTGTAACTCAAGCCTACATCCTGGGTGATCAGGGTTTCGAGTTTGGGAATGGTGGTATCGGGGCGCTGCACCTCGGCCAACAACTGCATCAAGGCCAGCTGATTGGACGGCAGACGGGTGCGGCGGATGATCTTGGGCCGGGAAAAGAAGTACCCCTGAAAATAGTCAAAACCCAGCTCGCGGCAGACCTCGTATTCCTCGGGAATCTCGATCTTCTCAGCCAACAACTTGAGGTGGGGATACTCCCTCAGGGCGTGCACATGGGCGCGCAGCTCCTCTTCACTTATGGCCTGCACATCGAGCTTAACAATATGGGCCAGCGCCAACAGGGGCAACATCGACTCCTGATAAATAAAATCATCCAAAGCGATGGTATAGCCCTGCTTGACCAAGTGTTTCACTCCGGCGAGCAGCTCATCATCGACGGCTATATCCTCCAGCACCTCGATCACCACCCGATCGGCAGGGAGGGGTAAAGAATACTGGCCGACGACAAAGCCACGCGTCAGATTGATGCAGGCCACACGCGCGCCGACCAGGCTGTCCAAGCCGATTTCGGTCATGGCGTTGAGGATCACCTGCGAGGTGGCGGCATCGCCCTCGGCCTGCGCCTCGTCGGCGCCATGGCGATACAACAGCTCATAACCGTACACATGCTGGGTACGGTTATAAATGGGTTGGCGGGCGACGAACAGCTCGGGCATGATTTCCTTGAAACAACAAGACTAATTGGCAATGACATCTTTATATATCGTCACCGCCACGCCATTCATTATCAATGAGTCTTATCAGGGGGATGTTGCGAGCCCTGCGACAATTACAGTAGAACCACTGTCGCCAGCCCCAAAAAGGCAAAGAAACCAACCACATCGGTGACGGTAGTGAGCACCACCGAGGAGGACAGCGCGGGGTCGATACCCATGCGCCGCATGAACAGGGGGATGGTGGCGCCCGCCAGGGCGGCGGCCACCAGGTTGATGAGCATGGCGGCGGCGATAATCACACCGATCATGTAGTTGCCGAACCAGAGGGTGGAGACCACGGCCACTACCAGGGCCCACAGCAGCCCGTTGAGACCGCCCACCGCCAGCTCCTTGGTGAGGATGCGCTTGGCATTGGCCGAGCCGATATGGCCCAACGCCATGCCGCGAATCACCAGGGTAAGGGTTTGACTGCCGGCGATACCGCCCATGCTGGCGACGATGGGCATCAGCACCGCCAGTGCTACCACCTTTTCTATGGTGGCGTCGAACAGGCCAATGACCCAGGAGGCGATCAGGGCGGTGATCAGATTGATGCCGAGCCAAATGCCGCGGCGGCGCGAGCTGACCACCACCGGCGCGAAGATGTCGTCCTCCTCGTCCAGGCCCGCCATGCTCATGATGGAGTGCTCGGCCTCTTCGCGAATGACGTCGACCACGTCGTCGATGGTGATACGGCCCAGCAGCCTGCCGTCGTCGTCCACCACCGGCGCCGTGATCAGGTCGCGGCGTTCGAACAGGCCCGCCACCTCCCTGGCCGACATGTTGGCGGGAATGGGCTCGAAATCGTGAATCATCACCTGGCCCACCATCAGGCCGGGGTCCTTGGTGACGATGTCGGCCAGCGACAGCAGGCCGAGAAACTTGTCGTTGCGGTTGACCACGTACAAGTAATCGGTCATCTCCGGCAGTTGACCGCGCAGGCGCAGGTAGCGCAATACCACGTCGATGGTGACATTGGGCCGCACCGTGACGGTATCGATGTTCATCAAGCCGCCGGCGGTGTCTTCCGGATAGGACAGTACCGCCTCGAGCCGGAAGCGATCCTGCTCGCTCATGGACTGCAGCACCTCGTGGATCACCATGTCGGGCAGATCCTGGAGGATGTCGGCCAGGTCGTCGGTGTCGAGACTCTCGGCCGCCGCCACCAGCTCGTCGGTCTCCATCTGGTGAATCAGCTTGGCGCGCACATCGTCGTTGACGTAGCTGAGGATGTCGCCGTCCTTGTCCGGCTCCACCATCTCCCACACCAGTTCGCGCTCGGAGGGCGGCAGGGATTCGAGCAAGTGGGCGATTTCCGCCGCATGCAACTCGTTCACCATGCGGCGGATCGTGACCAGGCGGCCACTCTCCAACGCCTCGGCAAAACTCTGCAAGCGCGTTTGCGATTTTTCTTGTTCTTGAGTTTCAGCCATGACGTCAGTGAACCGGGTTATGCGTGGTCGAGCATAAGCGAGGATTTTAAGGGCGCGGCGAAAACGGCGCCAGCCCTGCAGACAAAATAATCAAACTAAATCGTTAAGTTTTTCGAGAAAGGCATCCACCTCCGGGGCGGATGACATGCGCAACACCCGGCGCACCCGTTTAGTGAGCTGTTCCACATCCGATTCCTGAATGATGCTTTTGACCTCCGGCAACATGGCCGGCTGCATGCTGAATTCGGTCAGTCCCAACCCTAGCAACAAACGGGTATAGCGCGACTCGCCCGCCATCTCGCCGCACATGGCCACCGGAATACCGGCCTTGCGTCCCGCCTTGATGGTCATGTCGATGAGGCGCAGCACGGCGGGGTGAGTGGGCTGATAGAGATAGTTGACGGCATTGTCGAGGCGGTCCGCTGCCATGGTGTACTGCACCAGATCGTTAGTGCCGATGGACAGAAAATCCAGCTGTTTGGCAAACACGTGCGCCAGCAAGGCCGCCGCCGGCACCTCGATCATACCGCCGACGGGAACATTTTCATCAATGGGTTTGCCTTCGCGCAGTAGCTCCTCCTTGGCCTGATTGATCAGCACCATGGCCTGTTGCAACTCCTGCACACTGGCCAGCATGGGGATCATCATGTTGATGGGGCCTTCGGCCGAGACGCGCAGAATAGCGCGCAGTTGAGTAAGAAACAGGGCGGTATCGCGTAGACACAGACGAATGGCGCGCAATCCCAGCGCCGGATTGGTGACCACGCCACGCACCTCGGGACGCGCTTCGTAGCCCGGCGTCTTATCCGCCCCCAGGTCGAGGGTGCGGATGGTCAAGGGCCGGCCACGCAGGCGTTTCACCACCTCGCGGTAGGTCTGGTACTGCTCCTCTTCGTCGGGGGGTTGATCGCGATTCATGAACAGGTATTCGGTGCGATACAAACCGACCCCCTTGGCCGCCACCTTGTTCATCACGGCCAGGTCTTCGGGTATCTCCACATTGGCCTGCAAAGAGATGGCCAGCCCGTCGCGGCTGACGGCCGGCAGCTCCTTGAGCTTGTTGAGTTCCGACTGATGGCGCTTTTCCTCGCGCTGGCGCTGTGCGTAGTGGGCCAGGCCGCGTGCATCCGGCGCTGCCAGCAGCACCCCCTGATAGCCGTCCACCACCAGCATCTCACTTTGACGCAGATAACGCAGGGCGTTCTTCACGCCGACCACGGCGGGAATGCCGAGACTGCGCGCCAGGATGGTGGTGTGGGAATTGGGGCCGCCGAATTCGGTCACAAAGGCGACAATGCCTTCGTTCTGCATGGTGACCGTATCGGCCGGCGAAAGATCGTCGGCGATGATGACCTTGCCCTTGAGACGGCCGTCCATCATCACCTGGATGTTATCGACCTGGTTCAACAGGATGCGCTGGATGCGGTCGACCACATGGTCGACGTCGTCACGGCGCGTGCGCAGATAGGCGTCGTCCATGTCCTCGAACACCGCCACCAGGGCGTCGCGCTGCAGCTTCAGCGCCCATTCGGCATTGCAACCGCGTTCGCGGATTAGACTCAAAGGCGCCTGCGCCAGGGCCTTGTCATTGAGCATCAACAGGTGGGTGTCGATGAAGGAGACGATGTCCACCGGCGTCGACTGGGGAATACGTTGACGCACCTCGGCGAGCTGCTGCTTGGCGGTGGCCACCGCCTGCTTGAAACGCTCCTGCTCCGCCTCGACCAGGCTCGGCGGTATCAAGTATTCCCGCACCTTAAGCTGATCACGCTGCAACAGGTAGGCCTTGCCCACGGCAATGCCACGGGAAACGCCGACGCCTTTTAGACTCAGGCTCGCCATGTAATCAGCCTGTAGTGTTGACTAGCGCCGCCCGTGGCCGCCGTCGAGAATGAATTAGCCCGGATTTCTCGCCACCCACGGCGGTGAGCCCCCCGCGCGACGCATCGCGGAAATTGCATAACAGTCCGTCCTTCCCTGAACGCTTCATTACATTCGACCGCCTGATGGGACATGGAGGATTACTCCCCTTCGCCAAACCGGTCGGCGATTAGGGCCTCCAAGGCCTGCATCGCCTGCTCTTCATCTCCGCCTTCCACTACCAGCTCCAGCTCACTGCCTTGGCTGGCCGCCAGCATCATCACCCCCATAATGCTCTTGCCGTTGGACTCACGATCGCCCTTGCGCAGCAGTATATTGCTTTCGAAGCGGCCCGCCAGCTTGACGAATTTCGATGCCGCCCGCGCGTGCAGACCGAGTTTGTTGACAATGGTCACGCTTTTTTGAATCACGAATCATCCTGATCACAAACGAAAATCCCGTCCTGGCCGCCGGTAATGGCCTTGTAGACCAGCTCATCGAGACTCAAGCTAGGATAGTTCAACACCCGTACCAACATGGGCATATTCAGCCCCGCCACTACCTTGATGGGTACGCCATCGCCGAGCCGGTTAGCCACGTTACTAGGCGTGGAACCGTACATATCGGTCAGGATCAACACGCCGCCGCCCGAATCCAGGCGTCTTACCGCACTGCGAGCGCTCTCGATCATGTCATCCGGTTCACAGCCCGCACACACGGATATGATTTCCAACGCCATGGGACACATGCCGAGAATCTCTGAAGCGGTTTCCATCAGCGACTGGCCGACATTGTCATGGGCGATGATCAGCAGGCCGGCACTCATGACAACTCCCGGTGACGCACCAGCACTTCCAATTCGCTGTCGTCGAAGTAGGCCGCCAGGCGCTGCGACAAGTACACTGAGCGGTGCTGGCCGCCGGTACAGCCGATGGCGATGGTCATGTAGGCACGGTTGTCGGCCTGGAAGCGCGGCATCCAGCGCTCGATAAAATCTGTTAGATCATCGACCATCTCCCCCACCAGTGGCTGTTGTTCAAGGAACTGTTTCACCTCGTGATCGAGGCCGGTCAGGGCACGCAGCTGCGGCACCCAATGGGGATTGGGCAGACAACGCACATCGAAGACAAAGTCGGCATCCACCGGCACACCGTGTTTGAAACCGAAAGACATGAAGGTCAGGGTCAGCGAACGCGCCTCCTTCAGCATACGCTCGCGCACCAGATCGCGCAGCTGGTGCACATTGGTGCGACTGGTATCGATACACCAGTCGGCGTTCACCGCCAGCGCGCCCAATAGCTTACGTTCGCGCTGAATGGCCTCGGCCAGGGAGATGCCGGCGCGGGTCAGCGGATGCTTGCGCCGGGTCTCGCTGAAACGCTTGATCAGGGTGTTGTCGTCGGCCTGCAGAAACAGTATTTCGCAGCCCAGCCCCAGAGATTTAATCTCCGCCAACACGTCGGGAAAGTTATCGAAATCCTCGGTCAGGTTACGCGCATCGATGCCCACCGCGGCATGTTCGTAATCGCGTCGCGGCGAATTGGATATCTGGCCGGCAAAGGCCGGCAACAGACTCAGGGGGAGGTTGTCGATACAGTAAAAGCCCAGGTCTTCCAGGGCGTGCAATACGATACTTTTGCCTGAACCGGACAGGCCGCTGACAATCACCAGCTTCATGCGGCCCCCTTGTGAAGTAGAGAAGACAAGCGCGATTGCAGATCGGAACAGGCATCATAGCCCTGCTGCCGGGCGCGGTTCAAGCGCAGCGCCGTTTCCACAAGCAAGGGCATATCGCGCTGATTTGAATAGGGCAGGCGCCAGGCCGGCACGGCGACATCCAGCAAGCGCCAGTCGATGGCCACCGGTTGCAGGCCGTCGTAATCGCGAGACAAGCCCGGCTCCAAGGTCAACACCAGCGTCAGGGCGACCGAGGCGCACACAGCACCCTCGCCGTAAAGTTGTTTTAGATTGATCAGTCCCAGACCACTGATCTCGAGCATGCCTTCGAAACCGCTGCGACAGCGGCCATGCAACTCGCCGCCACAGCATTGGAATTCGACCAGGTCATCGGCCACCAGGCGATGGCCGCGCGCCACCAGCCCCAGCGCCAGATCGCTCTTGCCCACTCCGCTGTCGCCTTGCAGCAATACACCATGGCCGTGCACGTCGAGCAAGACACCGGGGCGGGACAGGATGGAATCGCTCATGCCGCGGCTGCGATTAACGCGATGAAGCCACCCTGTTACCGCCGGCGCGCCAGTGACTGACAACCTTTTCGATATCCTGCGCCGAACCGCAGCGCCGCAGGCCTTCGCGGATAGTGGCGTCACTGAACATCTCGGCCAGGGAGGCAAGCAACTGCAGGTGTTCTTCAGTCGATTCCTCCGGCACGATGAGGGCGAACATCAAATCCACTGGATCGCCGTCAATGGCATCGAAATCGACGCCCTCTTCCAGTCTGACGAAGGCACCCACCGCCTGGTCCACGTCCTTGAAACGACCGTGGGGAATGGCGACACCGTGCCCCAGGCCGGTACTGCCCAAGCGCTCGCGGGCCAA
Source organism: Candidatus Tenderia electrophaga (assembly GCA_001447805.1). Classification (NCBI taxonomy): domain Bacteria; kingdom Pseudomonadati; phylum Pseudomonadota; class Gammaproteobacteria; order Tenderiales (SeqCode); family Tenderiaceae (SeqCode); genus Tenderia (SeqCode); species Tenderia electrophaga (SeqCode). The sequence continues at coordinate 68,181 of CP013099.1, read as the reverse complement.
CAGTCCGTCGACAATCTGGGTATCCGACAGACTCACCTCGGTTGCCTGCGAAAGGAGTTGGCTGAGCGCTTCCAGGGCGCGCTTTTTGCTGCCCAGGGCCAGACCGCAGACAATGCGGTCGGCGGATAACAAATCTGAAATATTCATAGTGACTCTTCTTTGTTTTATGTTTTTATATATCCCCAAAGCTTAAATCAAACGCTTGCGCTCGTTGGACGGCGGTATCGATAATGCCTCGCGATACTTGGCCACGGTCCGGCGCGCCACGTTGATTCCCTCCTCCTCCAAGATCTTGGCGATTTTACTGTCGCTCAATGGTTTGGCCTGGTTTTCCGCCGCAATCAACTTTTTGATCAAGGCGCGGATGGCCGTCGATGAACATGCCCCACCGGCGGCGGTAGAGACATGGCTGGAGAAAAAATATTTCAATTCAAAAATGCCGCGCGGGGTATGCATGTACTTGCGCGTGGTCACCCGCGAAATGGTCGACTCATGCATGCCCAGCTCTTCGGCGATGTCGTTCAGCACCAGCGCCTTCATGGCCTCCTCGCCGTGCTCGAGAAAACCGCGCTGCCGCTCGACGATGGCGCTGGCCACCTTGAGCAGGGTCTCATTACGACTGGCCAGGCTCTTGATGAACCAGCGCGCCTCCTGCAATTGATTGCGCAGATAGGTGTTGTCGGCGCTGCTGTCGGCGCGCCGGATGAGACCTGCATAGTGGGTGTTGACCTTGAGCTGCGGCACCGCCTCGAAATTCAATTCCACCCGCCACGTGCCCTTGTGTTTTTTCACATTGACGTCGGGCACGATGTATTCGGCCGGCGCCGAGGCAATCACCCCGCCGGGGCGCGGATTGACGGTCTGCACCACGGCGATGGCCTGCTGCAAGGCCTCGCGTGACAGCTTCATACGCCGCATCAGCTGGTTATAGTCGCGGTTGCCGAGCAGATCAAGATGCTTGTCCACTAGGGTGATGGCATCGGCCACATCCTGGTGCGCGGCATCGAACTGTCTGAGCTGTAACAGCAGGCACTCGCGCAGATCACGCGCACCGACGCCGATGGGATCGAAATTCTGCACTTGGTGCAGCACCGCCTCCATCTCCTCAAAGCCCACGTCCTCGTCCATGCCCAGGCCCTGCAGGATCTCCTCCAGGCTGCTGGACAGATACCCGTCGTCGTTGATGGAATCGATAAGGGCCTCGGCGATGAGGCGGTCGGTGTCGCTGAAAGGGGTCAGGTTCATCTGCCAGTGCAGATGTTGCTGCAGACTCTCCTCGCCGCCGCTCTGGTTTTCGTAGGCGCGGTAATCGTCGTCGCCCGCCGGACCGGCGGGGCTGGTGGCGGGCAATACGCTGTCGTAGACATCGTCCCAATTGCTGTCCACCGGCAGGTCTTCGGGCATACCCGGGTCCTGCATGTCCACGGAGGAGTCCTGCGACTGGGCCGCGGGGGCCAAATCTTCAGCCGGGGTATCACCGCCGTAATCGCCCGCCCCCAACGTGTCATTGCCGTTGACCCGCTCGCCGCTGCCTTCCTCCCAGCCCTGCTCCCCGGCGCCGGCGTCGGCATCGCCGTCCTCTTTGACCTCCAGCAGGGGATTGGTCTCCAAGGCCTCCTGGATCTCGGCCTGCAGGTCGAGCGTAGACAGCTGCAACAGCCGAATCGCCTGCTGCAGCTGCGGCGTCATCGTCAGGTGCTGACCCAAACGGAGCTGAAGTGACTGTTTCATACCTCGGGACTACTCATTATCTCTTGTGGCAGAGAGGTTCATCGAACCCCGCTGCCAAAGATTAAATTTTAACGCAGATAGCGCTTTGATATCAGTATTGCAATTCAAAGCCGAAAGTGCTCCCCCAAATAGACTTTGCGCACGTGGTCATTCGCCAATACCTCCTGCGGCGTACCCTGGGCGATCACCTGGCCTTCGCTCATGATATAGGCGCGTTCGCATATCCCGAGGGTTTCGCGGACATTGTGATCGGTAATCAGCACGCCGATGCCCTTTTCCTGCAATTGGCTGATGATGCGCTGAATATCGATCACGGAAATGGGATCGACGCCGGCGAAGGGCTCGTCCAGCAGAATGAACTCGGGGCGCATGGCCAGGGCACGCGCTATCTCCACGCGACGCCGCTCGCCCCCTGACAGACTCATCCCCAGGGTCTCGCGGATATGGCCGATATGCAGCTCGTGCAACAGGTTCTCCAGCATTTCCTCGCGCTGCGCCTTACCCAGCTCCGATTGTACCTGGAGGATGGCCATGATGTTGTCTTCCACGCTCAGTTTGCGGAATACCGACGCCTCCTGGGGCAGATAGCCGATACCGAGCCGGGCGCGGGCATGCATGGGCAGGGCGGTAATATCGTGATCGTCGATGAACAACCGCCCCCTGTCGCAAGGCACCAGCCCCACGATCATGTAAAAACAGGTGGTCTTGCCGGCGCCGTTGGGACCGAGCAGGCCCACCACTTCACCGCTATTGACCTGCAGCGATACGCCGTTCACCACTTGGCGGGCGCGATACGATTTAAAGATGGCCTCGGCGCCGAGAATACTCATTACTGCGGTGATGCTTCAGGTTGTTGCTCCGTATCCTTACTGCGCGGTTGGATCACGATCTGTACCCGCCCTTCACCGGCCACGGCCTTGCCCGCCCGAACCAGTTCTTTGTCGGCCTCATATTCAATGCGGTTACCGGAGAACAGGTTGTCGCCCTGCTGAAAGCGCGCCGCGCCATTGAGAATCAACAGCGACTCTCCGGCGTGATATTCGATGGTCTGCGCCTCGCCCCAGGACTTCTCGTCCTCCACCTCCGCATCGTGATCGAAGCGGGCCGGCTCACCGCTGGCGACGATCTTATCGACCTCCTGGCGCGCCGTGGAGTGTATCACCAGCTTGTCGGCCCACAGGGTGTCGGGGCCCTGGCGGAAAATCACATTGCCCTGGTAGATACTAATGCCCTTGCTATCGTCGATTTTGAGACTGTCCGATTCGATATAGATGGGGGGTTCTGGCGTCGGTTCGGCCGCCGCCAGCGGCAGGGCCGTCAGCACCAACCATAAGCCCGCTAATCCTCGCTTAGTCCAGCACATATTCACCTCTTACCGAGGCCAGCAAATTGACAACACCCGTCTGCATGTCGATGGTCATACCCTTGGCCGTGGTGACGCCCAAGCCGTCCCGGATGGTGACCTCGGCACCGGTCTCGGCGTATTCGCGCTCGGTGAACAACCATAAGTCGCGGGTCTGCACCTGCATGGCGGACTGCCGCGCCGTGCCCGGCCGCAACATCAGTACGTCGCCTTCCAGCAGCACCGACTCACCGCCTTGGTAGACCCTGGCCAGCGGCGCATCCAGCGTCACCGGCGGCTCAGACTGTTCAGCGTAAACCTCCAGCTGCGGTTGTACCAGTTCAGCATAATCCGTGTCGGCGTAGTGGACCATGGACTGGCCGCGCAGGCGATGTTTGGGCACCCCCTGATCATCCATAGCGGTAATGACGAAATCCGCCAGTGAGTAATCGCTCACCGGCGTCTGCTGCGCCTGCGGCTGAATCGGCCCCTGCCCCTCCTGGCGTTGCATCCACCAGCCCAACAGGGCCAGCAACAACACCATCCAGAGGGTGATATAACGTTTTTTGATCGCCTTAGCCCGCATGTCTCACCGGGATCGCGGCGGCAGGCGCGCTGGAGCGCTTCTGCCCTTTGGGGTAAAAGGCATCGTGGTGCCTGAGTAAAGCGCCGGCCTAGGGACGCGCAGACCCGCCTGATTCCCGCTAGACCCAGGGCGTGAACACTGTGTCATTGCCTGGTCGGTCGACATGCTTGATAGTTCTCCATCCGTTGCAGTCATCTACACCACAGCCCTTGGCCGCCCGCTGAAAAATGCGGGCTAGCCATCGAGGTAATTGGCCATCTGCCCCGCCAGGGTGCCCTGGGCTTCCATGATCAGCTCGCACAGATCGCGCGCCGCGCCGCGACCGCCGCCGCTGGGGGTCTGCCAATGGGCGTGTTTCTTGGCCAGCTCGTGGGCATCCTGCACCGCCACCGCCAAGCCGACTTTGCGCATCACCGGCAGGTCCACCACGTCGTCGCCCACGTAGGCAACCTGGTCGGCGCCGAGCTGCATTTCATCCAGCAACTGCTTGAAGGCCACGCGTTTATCCGCCTGTCCCTGATACACATATTTGATCCCCAGGCCGCTCATGCGATGCTCCACCACGGTGGAGCTGCGACCGGTGATGATGGCGATCTCCACGCCGGTATTGAGTAACATTTTCATACCGTGGCCGTCGCGCGAGTGAAACATCTTGTACTCGTGGCCGTCCTTATCCATGAACAGGCCGCCGTCGGTGAGCACGCCGTCGACATCGAAGACCACCAGTTTAATGCGTGCCGCGCGGGCCATGATGTCTTTCATTGTCCGTCCTCTCCTGCCAAGCCTTACACCACACCGGCACGCAACAGATCGTGCATATTAAGCGCGCCCACCAAGTGCTGCCGTTCGTCGACCACCAATAGGGCGTTGATCTTGTGGGTTTCCATCAGGCGCAGGGCCTCGGCGGCCAGCTCGTCCGGCCCGACGCTGCGGCCATTGCGGGTCATCAGCTCGCCCACGCGGGCGTGATAGATATCCACCCCTTGATCCACGGCGCGGCGCAGGTCGCCGTCGGTGAAAATGCCCGCCAGCCGGCCCTGCTTGTCGATCACCGCGGTCATCCCCAGCCCCTTGCGGCTCATCTCCATCAAGGCGTCCACCAGCAGCACGTCGTCATCGACCTGCGGCAGCGCGTCGCCGCTATGCATGATGTCACGAATCAACAGCAACAGTCGCCGCCCCAAACGACCGCCGGGATGGGACCGGGCGAAATCCTCGGCGGTGAAACCGCGCTGTTCCAGCAGGGCCACGGCCAGGGCATCGCCCATCACCAGGGCCACCGTCGTGCTGCAGGTGGGGGCCAAGCCGAGCGGACAGGCTTCCTGTTCGACACTGACGTCGATATGCACATCGGCGGCCTTGCCCAGACTGGAATTCGCATTGCCGGTGAGGGCGATCAGCGGCACCCCCAGGCGCGTGATCAGGGGCAGGATGGTGAGGATTTCATCGGTCTCGCCCGAGTTGGAAAAGGCCATCACCACATCCTTGGGGGTGATCATGCCCAGATCGCCGTGACTGGCCTCGCCGGGATGGACGAAAAACGCGGGGCTGCCGGTGCTGGCCAGCGTCGCGGCGATCTTGCTGCCGATGTGGCCCGACTTGCCCATGCCGATGACCACGATGCGCCCCTCGCAGGCCAGCATCAACTCACAGGCATGGATAAAATTATCGTCGATACGCGCCGTCAGCGCCGCCACGGCGGCGGCCTCGGTCTCCACCACCGCGGTGCCCAGTTGCTTGAGCTTGGCGCCCTCATCCGGGGCGAGTTTAACGGGCTGCTGGTCCGACTTCACAAGATCTCCTTAGGCGGCTGCGGGATAACCCAGCTCGGCCAACTTGGCGGCGATGGCCGCGCGGTCCAAGGCCTCACCGCTGACGCGGACGCGGCCGTCAAGCACATCCACCTCAATGGCTTCGACACCCTCCATGGCACTCAGGCCTTGCTTGATATTGGCGGCGCAGCCGTCGCATTTGACGTTGGCGACATTTAATTCCAGCATTTCCATCCCAACACCCCTCAACTCAGCTTATGGCCGAAAAATATAACATGACCATGTAGGCACCATAAGCCGCCACCAGCAGACCGCCTTCGATACGGCTGATGCGCCCCGGCCCGCGAAAGCCGAAAGACATCACGAACAGGGCCAAGGTCAGGCCGATCATCCAGGGAAAATCACGCATGATCACCTCGGGCAGAAAGGCGTCGGGGGCGATCAGGCCCGGCAGCCCCAGCACGCCGAGCAGATTGAACATATTGGAGCCGATGATATTGCCCAGGGCGAGGTCATGCTCGTTTTTGCGCGCACTCATGAGAGTGGCCATGAGTTCCGGCATGCTGGTACCGATGGCGACGATGGTCAGACCGATCACCAGGTCACTGACACCGAAGGCCTGGGCGATATTCACCGCCCCCCATACCAACAGGCGCGAGGCCAGCAGCATCACGACGATGCCGAACAACAGCCAAAACACAGCCCGCCCGGTGGTCATGGCCGCCGGCATTTCTTCCGTATATTCGTCTTCCAAGGGGTCGCCATTGCGCGACTTCAGGCCCAGGCTCACCACCATGACCAGCATCAGCGCCAAACCACCCATGAGCAGGGCGCCGTCCAGGCGGCCCAGATAGCCGTCGTTCATGAGCACGAAGGCGAACAGAGAGACCGCCAGCAGGATGGGGATCTCGCGCCGCACCGTATCGGATTGCACCGTCAGCGGCACGACCAATGCCGTCACTCCCAATACCAGGGCGATATTCGTGATATTGGAGCCCAGGGCGTTACCGATGGACAGGCCGGTGTTGCCGTCCCAGGCGGCCATGCCCGACACCAGCATCTCCGGCGCCGAGGTACCGAAACCGACAATGGTCAGGCCGATCACCAGCGGCGAGATACCGAAATTGCGCGCTGTGGCCGAGGCCCCCAGCACCGTGCGGTCGGCACTCCAGGCCAGCAACACAAATCCGCCGATCACGGCAATCATGGATAGCAACATATAAAAAAGGCTCTATAAAAATACTCTGATAGATACTCAGGCCTGAAGATAATGGCCCAACAGACCAAGAAAGATGACCGCCCCGACCCAATTATTGTTGCGGAAGGCGCGCATGCACTGCATGCCGTCACGGTGTTTGATCAAGCGCTGTTGATACAGCATCAACAAGGCGGCGGCCAACACGCCCGCATAGTACACCCCGCTCAGCGCCAGACGCTGACCGATAATAATCAGCACGGCCAGCAGCATCAATTGAATTATGGCGATAATGGCGCGATCCGCGTCACCGAACAGGATGGCGGTGGACTTAACGCCAATCTTCAAATCATCGGGCCGGTCCACCATGGCGTAGATGGTGTCGTAGGCGGTGGCCCACAGCACGGTGGCGATCAGCAGCAGCCAGCCGACGATGGGCACCGCACCGGTCTCGGCGGCGAAGGCCATGGGTACGGCCCAACCGAAAGCCAGGCCCAGATAGACCTGGGGCAAATAGGTGTAGCGCTTCATGAAGGGATAACTGGCCGCCAGGGCCGCGCCCACGAAGGACAACACCACCGTGAGCCAATTCAGGGTCAACACCAGCAGGAAGGCGGCCAGTGACAGCAGCGCGAACAACAGCAGCGCCTCTTTGGGCGTCACCAGGCCCACCGCCAGCGGCCGGTTGCGGGTGCGTTCGACAAAGGGATCGAATTCGCGATCGGCATAGTCGTTGATGACACAGCCGGCCGAACGCATCAGGAACACCCCCACCACGAACACCGTCACCACCCACCCATCCGGGCGCCCCTCGCCGGCGATCCATAACGCCCACAGGGTCGGCCACAACAGCAGCAGCGTGCCGATGGGGCGGTCGAGCCGCATCAGCAGCGCATAGCCGCGCAAATGTTGACGATCGAGTTTTAGCACTCAGCCAAACCTTAGTTATGCTTTAATTCTGAAGCACGCCGCCCGCGGCGGCGGTGGCAGAAAGATTTCATTCACCAGCAGCGGCAGGCCGGCCAGGCGGAATACCGAGCGCCGCCCCCACAGCGGCTGGTCAAACCCGGCCTGCTCGGGCACGGCCCAGCGGTGAAACAGTTCGCCCACCTCGATCCTGGCGATTTCCATGGGGCTGCGGCGCATGGACTTATCCCGAAACAGCAGTTCGCCCAACGGCCGCCCACCCAGGTTGGCCAAGCCGCGACCATGCCCCTGCAGCAACGCCAACGGCATCACCGTGCGGGCATAGACCTTGATCACATCACCGCAATACAAATGCACTTGGCGTACCAGGGCCAGGCTGCGCTCATCCATGCCCAGGGGCAGGCGCTCGCACAATAGCGGCCGTTCGTATTGCTGTTTCAACAGCCGTACCCGGAAGCCGCCGCCACAGGCCTGCTTGAGGCGCTTGGTCAGCGACTCACTGTCGAACAGCCATAAGGCCATCTCCGCGGGCAGCCCCGCCGGGCACCTACCATGCCCGAGTCGCCACCTGGGTTCAAGTCCAGCCTTACCTGTGGCAATACGTCTCAAACTCTAGCTCGCATTTACCACCGGGATCGCGGCAACCGGCGCAGGCTTCGCGTTCGTAGACGCCGCGCTAAAGCCCAACACGTCGCTACCGCTAGGCGTTGCGTGAAGCGCACGCACACGCGCGCGAACACCGGCCCGAACCGGGATAGGCCACGGGCGGGAACAGCATGTCATTGTCTGATCGATCGACATTCTTGATGGTTCTTCATCCGTTGCAGTCATCGACACCACAGCCGTTGGTCGCCCGGTGAGAAATGCGGGCCCGCCTGTCGAGAAACGGTATCAAACATCGCCATAGCGTTGGCGGTCGCCCAGCCAGCGCTGAATCAGGGGCGCTACGTGCTGCGGCCAGCGTTGCAATAAGGCAGTCGCCAGGCGCGCCACGTCCGGCAGCAGGTCCCGATCGCGCTCCAGATCGGCGACGCGCAGCCGCAGCATGCCGCTCTGGCGCGTGCCCAACAGCTCACCGGGGCCGCGCAGCGCCAGATCGCGGCGCGCGATCTCGAAGCCGTCGTTGGTCTCGCGCAGCGCCGCCAGGCGCGCCCGGCCCTGTTGCGAAAGGGGCTTATGATACATCAAAACGCAGCTGCTACTGACGCTGCCGCGCCCTACCCGGCCGCGCAATTGATGCAGTTGGGCCAGACCCAGGCGTTCGGCGTTTTCGATAATCATCAGACTGGCGTTGGGCACGTCCACCCCCACCTCGATCACCGTGGTGGCCACCAGCAGCTGCAGCTCGCCGGCCTTGAAACCGGCCATCACACGCGCTTTCTCGGCCGCTTTCATGCGGCCATGCACCAGGCCGATGCGCAGCTCCGGCAGGGCCTCGGTTAGCAGGGCGGCGGTGTCTTCCGCCGCCTGACACTGCAATGCCTCCGATTCCTCGATCAGGGTGCAGACCCAGTAGGCCTGGCGCCGCTCCCCGACACAGGCGCGATGCACCCGCGCCACCACTTCGTCGCGGCGTTCGTCGCAGATGGCCACGGTCTCCACCGGGGTGCGGCCGGGCGGCAGTTCGTCGATGACGGAGCTGTCCAGGTCGGCGTAGGCGGTCATGGCCAGGGTGCGCGGGATGGGGGTGGCGGTCATGATCAGCTGGTGCGGCACACTGCCGTTGCGGCTGCCCTTTTCGCGCAGGGCCAGACGCTGGTGCACGCCGAAGCGGTGCTGTTCGTCGACGATCACCAGGCCGAGACGATCGAACATCACCTCGTCCTGGAACAGGGCGTGGGTGCCTACCGCCAGGGCCGCTTTGCCCTCGGCCAACAGCGCCAGGTTCTCGCGGCGCTGCTTGGCCCCCGACTTGCCGCTGAGCCAGGCCGACGTCAAGCCCAACGGTTCCAGCCAGGCGGTAAAATTGCGGCGGTGCTGCTCGGCCAGCAGCTCAGTGGGCGCCATCACCGCCACCTGGTAACCGGCCTCGATGGCCTGCGCCGCCGCGGCGGCGGCCACCACGGTCTTGCCCGAGCCCACATCGCCTTGCACCAGACGCTGCATGGGATGAGGCCGGGCCAGGTCGGCATCGATTTCTTGCATCACCCGTGTTTGGGCGCCGGTCAAGGCAAAGGGCAAGGCGTCGATGAGGCGTTGCCGCAAGTGTCCCGGCGGCGCCAGCGGCGGCGCGCTGTATTGCTGCACTTTGTGACGCAGCTGGCGTAGGCTGAGATGCTGGGCCAGCAGCTCCTCCAGCGCCAGACGCTGCCGGGCCGGATGTTCGCCCTCCAGCAGCTCGGCCACCGGCGTGTGCGGCGCGGGTTGGTGCATCTCGAGCAAGGCGTGCCGCAAGCTCGGCAGGTGGTATTCCTCAAGCAACTCGGGCGGCAGGTGATCCGCCACCCGGCCCTGACGCAGTAGCTGCAGGGCCTGTTCAATCAATTGGCGCAGGCTCTTCTGGGCCATGCCTTCGGTGGTGGGATAAATCGGGGTCAGGTGCGCTTCCATCGGCGCCTGCGCCTCGGCATCGATAAGGTGATATTCCGGATGCACCATTTCCAGCATGGCCGGTCCGCGACGCACCTCGCCGTAACAACGCAGGCGCTTACCCCGCGCCAAGGCGGCCCGCTGACTGGCATTGAAATGAAAAAAGCGCAGCAACAGGCTGCCGCTGCCGTCGCCAAGGCGGCACAACAGGGAACGGCGCTTGCCGAACTTGATGTCGTCGGCCTGAATCTCGCCCTCGACAACCGCCTCTTCGCCCGGCCGCAGGGCGCCGATGGGAACGACGCGGGTGCGGTCCTGATAACGATAGGGCAGGTGGAACAGCAGATCCTCCACGCGGCGCAGGCCCAGCTTCTCCAGGCGCTCGGCGACACGCGGGCCGACGCCCTTGAGCGTAGTAAGCGGTGCGGAGAGAGTCATCTTGAAAAATTTTCAAGCACACAGGCCACCAAGGATCACAAAGAAAAAAGAATATGAGGCTGGGCAGTGGTGACGATCAACACCCGCCTCTACATATTACGCTTCGTATCCCATCGTGCTCTTTGTGGCTGAACAAATATTCAGTCGCCCAGCTCCAGAACGGCGTCCATTTCCACCGCCGCCCCCTTGGGCAGGGCGGCCACACCGAGGGCGGCGCGGGCGGGATAGGGTTCCTGAAAATAATCCGCCATGACCTGGTTCACCAGGGCGAAATGAGCCAGGTCGGTAAGAAAGATATTGAGCTTGGCCACATCCTGCAGTGAACCGCCGGCGGCCTCGGCCACGGCCTGCAGGTTGTCGAAGACGCGCCGGATCTGCACCTCCATGTCGCCCTCCACCAGCTCCATGGTCTGCGGCACCAGCGGGATCTGGCCGGACAAATACACGGTGGTGCCCACCTTGACTGCCTGCGAATAGGGGCCGATGGCCTGCGGGGCTTGCTCGGTTTGAATAATTTCACGCGTCATTGCTGTTCTCTCTGTTGCATTGAAATTGCTCCCTGCGTTGTAACGCAATCCGGACCGCTAGGCAAACCGCTCAGCCGCGCGAACGCAGTACCCGCAATACCGGCTCGATGGTGCGGATCTTGCGCATCAGATTGGCCAGGTGCTGGCGACTATGAACCTCCACCACCATGGTCATGGTGCTGTGACGGCCGTCGCGCTCTTCCATGTTGACGTTGTCGATGTTGCCCCCCATCTCGGCGATGGCCGCCGCCACCGTGGCCAGCACGCCGCGCTGGTTGATCACCTCGACCCGGATCTCCACCGGAAAGTCGCCCTTGACCTCGTCCTCCCACTGGGTCTCGATCCATTTTTCCGGCAGCTTGCGGTATTCGGCGACATTCTTGCAGGTCTCGGTGTGGATCACGATGCCGCGCCCGGAGGTGACGAAACCGACGATGGGATCGCCCGGAATGGGACGGCAGCAACGGGCGAAATTGACCACCATACCCTCGGTGCCCTTGATCATCAGCGGCCGCGCCGTATCGGTCTTCTCACCCCACAACCAGGACGGCATGTAACGCGACAGCGCCTTCTTCAAGCGCCGCCGACTCTCCACGCCGTCGTCATCGCCGTCCTGTTTGGGCATCAGGCGCCGCGCCACCAGCACCGCCATGCGGTTACCCAGCCCCACATCCTCAAGCAGCTGGTCCAGGGCTTCCAGTTTCAGTTCGCCCAGCAGGGCCGCCACCCGCTGCGCCGGCAACTGCGCCACCGAGGTGGAATAACCGGCCAGTTCGTTGTTGAGCAGGCGCTCACCCAACTGCACCGCCTCGTCGCGCTTGAGGTTTTTCAGATAACTGCGGATATTGGCGCGCGCCTTGCCGGTAACGACGAAGTTGAGCCAGGCCGGATTGGGACTGGCGTTGCCGGCGGTGATCACCTCCACGGTCTGGCCGTTCATCAGCGGGGTGCGCAGCGGCGCCAGTTTGCGGTCGATCTTGGCGGCGACACAGCGATTGCCGATGGCGGTATGCACCGCATAGGCGAAATCCACCGGCGTGGAGCCGCGCTTGAGCACCATGATCTCGCCCTTGGGGGTGAACACATAGACCTCGCGGGGAAACAGGTCGATCTTGACGTTTTCGAGAAACTCCAGCGAATCCCCGGCGTTTTGCTGCATCTCCAGCACGTTGCGCATCCACTCGCGCACCCGGGCATGGGTGCCGTAGCCGCTGCCCTCGCCGGTCTTGTAGAGCCAATGGGCGGCGACGCCGGCCTCGGCCACTTTTTCCATCTCGGCGGTACGGATCTGCACCTCCACCGGCACGCCGAAGGGACCGAACAACACGGTATGCAGGGACTGGTAACCGTTGGCCTTGGGGATGGCGATGTAGTCCTTGAACTTGCCCGGCACCGGCTTATAGAGGTTGTGCACGGCGCCCAGCACGCGGTAGGCCATGTCCACCGAGTCGACGATGATGCGAAAGGCGTAAACGTCGTGCACCTCGGAAAACGGCAGACCCTTGCGGCGCATCTTTTGATAGATGCTGTAGATGTGCTTTTCGCGGCCGTGCACCCGGCCGCTCAAGCCCTCCTGCTCCAGGCGCTCGCCGATGGCGCACTCGATCTTTTCCACGATCTCGCGGCGGTTGCCGCGCGCCTTTTTGATGGCCTCCACCAGGACGCGGTGACGCTCGGGATAGAGGGCGGCGAAACCCAGGTCCTCCAGCTCCAGGCGCATGGCGTTGAGGCCCAGACGGTTGGCGATGGGGACGTAGATGTCCAGCGTCTCGCGGGCGATGCGGCGGCGCTTGTCCGGGCGCATGTAGCCCAGGGTGCGCATGTTGTGCAGGCGGTCGGTGAGTTTGATGAGCATGACACGCAGGTCGCGCACCATGGCCATGAGCATCTTGCGCATGCTCTCGGCTTCGGCCTCGGCCTTGGATTCGAAGTTGATCTTGGTCAGCTTGGTGACGCCGTCCACCAGCTCGGCCACGTCGTTGCCGAAGATGGTGCCGATCTCCTCCTTGGCCACCGGGGTATCCTCAATGACGTCGTGCAGGATGGCGGCGATGAGGGTCTCGGTATCGAAACGCATCTGCGCCATGAGGGTGGCCACGGCCAGAGGATGGGTGATGTAGAGTTCGCCCGACTTGCGCTTTTGCTCCTTATGCGAAGCGGCGCCAAACAAAAAAGCCCGATGCACCAGGTCGACCTGCTCGGGCTCAAGATAGTTGTCGATTTCGGAACGGAGCCCGTCGAAAAGGGGCTCCAGGCTGTCTTGCGTGGAAACTAAGTCTTTACTCTCTGCAGACTCGGATGTACTCAAACGCCGGCTTCCTCAGTTCAGGACGCGTCGCCCCCCTCCTCGGCAACCTGAGTGGTCTCGGCCAGAATCTCGGCATCAGGGGCGGCGACCGCGGCCTCTTCCTCGGCCGGCGCTTCCAGCATTTCCGGCGTGACCAAATCTTCGGCGATCTCGCGCAGGGCGACCACGGTGGGCTTGTCGTTCTCCAGCGGCACCAGGGCTTCCTTGCCGTTGGCGATCTGCCGGGCACGCTTGGTGGCCACCAGCACCAGCTCAAAGCGGTTATCGACGTGGTCCAGACAATCTTCGACAGTTACTCGTGCCATGTTGCTTAACTCCAGTTAGATATTAATTGGCAAACCGGGGATTATACAGCAATTCCCCCCTTATTCATTCAACAGCTTCATTCAACAGCGCGTCGATCAGGGCGCCCTGACGGGCGCGCTGCACCTCGACCCGCTGGCGCCGGGCGCGCACGATGGCACTCACGTCCAGCAGCGCCTCGGCGAAGTCATCATTAATGACCACATAGTCGTATTCGTGGAAATGGCTCATATCGGTGACGGCGTCGCGGAAGCGGCGCTGGATCACCGCCTCACTGTCCTGACCGCGGCCGCGCAGACGCTGCATCAGGGTCTCACGCGAGGGCGGCAGGATAAACACCCCGACACAGCCCGGCATCCTGGGCCGCACCTGCTGCGCCCCCTGCCAGTCGATCTCCAGGATCACATCGATACCTTCACGCAGCTGCTGTTCTACCCACTCGCGCGAGGTACCGTAAAAATTATCGAATACCTGGGCGTGCTCCAGAAAGACGTCTTCGTCCACCATACGCTCGAAGACGGCGGGATCGACGAAATTATAATTGACGCCGTCCACCTCGCCGGGGCGCATGGGCCGCGTGGTGTGGGAGACCGATACGCGGATATCCTCGATGGCGTCCACCAGCGCCTTCACCAGGCTGGTCTTGCCCGCGCCGGAGGGGGCGGAGATGATGTAAAGCGTGCCCGAGTAGGGCGCCTGTCCGTCATGCGCACTCATTAAAAGTCACTACCTTTTCTATTCTATGTTCTGCACTTGCTCGCGGATCTGCTCGATCAGCACCTTGAGATCGACCGAAATGCGGGTAACTTCAGCATCGACCGATTTGGACGCCAGGGTATTGGCCTCGCGGTTCAGCTCCTGCATCAGGAAATCGAGCCGACGTCCCACCGGCTCTTCACGCTCGAGAATGTGACGCACTTCCTGCACATGACCGCTGAGGCGGTCCACCTCCTCGTCCACGTCCATCTTCTGCGCCATCAGGGCGATTTCCTGCTCCAGGCGGCCCGGATCGAGCTGCTCCTTCAGTTCGCCGAGGCGCTGTTCCAGCTTTTGGCGCAGGGCCAGGCGCAGATCGGGCAGGCGCTCGCGCACCTGTTGCACCCGCTCATCGAGGATCGCGCAACGCTGCTCGATCAAGGCCTTGAGCTTGTCCCCTTCGCGCGCGCGGCTGTCGACCATGTCATCCAGGGTGTCGTCAAGCAAGTCCAGGGCCGCCTGGTAGAGGGGCTCCAGGTCCGGTTCCTGGCGCTGAATCACACCGGGCAGATTGATCACGTCGACGGGATTGATGCGCGCCGGATTGCTCAGTCGGTGCGACACCTCGTCCAATGCCTTGGAAAGGCGTTTCACCGCCTCCAGGTCGATGGCCACATCGGCACTCTCGGCGGCGGCACTTTGAAACCGCAAACTGCATTCTACCTTGCCGCGTTTGAGACGCTGGCCGACCCGTTCGCGCACCTTCAGCTCCAGACCGCGCAGTTCGTCGGGCAGACGCAGGCTGACATCCAGATAGCGGTGATTCACCGAACGCAGCTCCCAGCGCAAACTGCCGAAATCGGTGGCCTGTTCGCGACGGGCGAAAGAGGTCATGCTCAGAATCATGGGGATACTCCACAGTGCGAGGCCGTTATGGTAACCGGGATAGGACGGCGGCACAAAACAAGCGCACTCTGCCCACACGGCCGCGGCACATGTCGACATTTTTTACAGCCAGGCCTTCGACAGCGCCGGTCGCCCCAGACCAACCGTCAACAAATCAATCTGTTAGCCCCTTTGGCATAGCTCGTGCTTAACAGTTTGTTAATCACTGGCCTCGCGGTTATTAGGAAGAGAAGACAGCGCTGCGCTCCGGTTTAACAACCGATTGTGCAAACCGTGACGGGTAACAACCAACAATAAATAACAATAAGAACAGCGTCGACCAAGTATCGGCGCCATCTATAGACCGCGCCTTCGAGCGCGGTTTTTTTTGCCCCGGGAAACTCGGCGGACACCTCAAGCAGCCGAATCCGCTATAATCCGGCCCCATTCCTATCCCGCAATGAAGTTAAAGGAGTTCCCATGCGCCCCAGCGGCCGTTCCCCCGATCAACTACGCCACATCAAGCTCACCCGCAATTTCACCAAACATGCCGAGGGCTCAGTATTGGTGGAATTCGGCGACACCCAGGTGATCTGCACCGCCTCGGTGGAAGATCGCGCGCCGCGCTGGCTCAAGGGCAAAGGCCAGGGCTGGGTAACGGCGGAATACGGCATGCTGCCGCGCTCCACCGGCTCGCGCATGCGCCGTGAGGCCCAGGCCGGCCAGGGCGGCCGCACCATGGAGATCCAGCGTCTGATCGGCCGTTCGCTGCGCGCCGTGGTGGATCTGGAGGCCCTGGGCGAGCGTGTCATCACGCTGGACTGCGACGTCATCCAGGCCGACGGCGGCACCCGCACCGCCTCCATCACCGGCGGCTATGTGGCCCTGGCCGATGCGGTGCAGCACCTGCTGGACAAAAGGCTCATCAAGCGCAATCCGCTTTACGGCCAGGTCGCCTCGGTGTCGGTGGGCATCTACAACGGCACCCCGGTCCTGGACCTGGACTATGCCGAGGACTCCAACGCCGAAACCGATATGAACGTGGTCATGAACGAGGCCGGCGCCTTCATCGAGGTACAGGGCACCGCCGAGGGTCACGCCTTCCGCCGCGACGAATTGGACGCCATGCTGGTGCTGGCGGAACGGGGTATCGGCGAGCTGATCGAGGCGCAGACCGAGGCCTTGCGGGGCTAAGACGAATGGGCAACCGGATACAGCGGAGCGCGGACACTATTGTAGCTTCCCCCTTTGCCAAAGGGGGGGTAGGGGGGATTTCTGCCACGCCCATCAAATCCCCCCTCGCCCCCCTTTTGCAAAGGAGGGAACTGATTGGCGCCACGCCTGACCTCCCTCTTTTTCAACAAAGAGGGCTGATGGGCACCATACCTGGCCTCCCCTTTTTTCGACAGAGAGGGCTGATTGGCACCACAGCTGACCTCCCCCTTTGCAAAAGGGGGATTGAGGGGGATTTAACGACGACAACAGCAGACCTTACCGGCTTATTCAAGCGGCGGCAGGATGAAATCTCCCCTGTACAAAAAGGGGGACAGTCATGACCCAACGCATCGTGCTGGCCACCGGCAACCCGGGTAAGGTGCGCGAATTGGGCGCCCTGCTGGCCGAGCTGGATATGGAGATCCTGCCGCAGTCGGCGTTCGACGTGCCCGAGGCGCAGGAAACCGGGCTGACGTTTGTCGAGAACGCCATCCTCAAGGCGCGCAATGCCGCCGCCCACACCGGCTTGCCGGCCATCGCCGACGATTCGGGGCTGGAGGTGGATTGGCTCAAGGGCGCACCGGGCATCTATTCATCCCGCTTTGCCGGCCCCGGGGCATCGGATGGTGACAACGTGGACAAGCTACTGGCCGCCTTGCAAGGTGTGCCGGATGCGGAACGCACGGCGCGCTTCCAGTGTCTATTGGTGTTCCTGACGCATGACCAGGACCCGACGCCGCTGATCTGCCAGGGCAGCTGGGAAGGGCGTATCCTGCCGGCACCGAGAGGTGACGGCGGCTTCGGTTACGATCCGGTCTTTTATGTGCCCAGCCACGACTGCGCCTCGGCCGAGCTGGCGCCGGACGTAAAGAACCAACTGAGTCATCGCGCTCAGGCGCTGCGCAAGCTGGTCGAGGCGATGAAAAACATTTGAACCGCAAAGGACGCAAAGTCTTTTCTTTGCGTGCCTTTGCGGTTAAACAGGTTTTATGACTATGAAAGCACCAGAGTTATTGGCCCCCGCCGGCACCCTCAAGAACATGCGCTACGCCTACGCCTACGGCGCCGACGCCGTGTATGCCGGCCAGCCGCGCTACAGTCTGCGGGCGCGCAACAACGACTTCGATCTAAACAATCTGGAGATCGGCATCAACGAGGCCCACGCCCAAGGCAAGAAGTTGTTCGTCGCCTCCAACCTGCTGCCGCACAACGCCAAGGTGGACACCTATCTGAAAGACATGGCGCCGGTGATCGCCATGCAACCGGACGCCCTGATCATGGCCGACCCGGGCCTGATCATGCTGGTGCGCGAGCAATGGCCCGAGATGCCCATTCATCTATCCGTGCAGGCCAACACCGTCAACTACGCCGCGGTGAAGTTCTGGCAATCCATGGGCCTGGAGCGCATCATCCTGTCGCGCGAACTCTCCCTGGACGAGATCGAGGATATTCGCCAGCGCTGTCCGGATATGGAGTTGGAGGTGTTCGTCCACGGCGCGCTATGCATCGCTTATTCAGGTCGTTGCCTACTGTCCGGCTATTTCAACCACCGCGACCCGAACCAGGGCACCTGCACCAATGCCTGCCGCTGGGAGTACGGCATGAAGACGGCCGAGGAAGACGACGCCGGCGATATTCAAAAGATCGACTTCGATCCCTTCAAAGCCATGAACCAATCGGGGCTGTCCGATTGCGGCGAACTGAAACGTCATCCGCTGGCCGATCGCGCCTACCTGATCGAAGAGAAGAATCGACCCGGCGAATACATGCCCATCTTCGAGGACGAGCACGGCACTTACATCATGAATTCGAAAGACCTGCGCGCGGTGGAGCATGTGGAACGGCTGGCCCGCATCGGCATCGACTCGCTCAAGATCGAGGGGCGCACCAAGTCACACTATTATGTCGCGCGCACGGCCCAGATCTACCGCCAGGCCATTGACGACGCCGTCGCCGGCCGCCCGTTCCAACCCGAACTACTGGGTGTGCTGGAAAACCTGGCCAATCGCGGTTACACCGACGGCTTTTATAAACGTCATCACACCGCCGAACACCAGAACTATATGACCGGCTATTCCAAGAGCAACCGGCAACAATTCTGCGGCGAGATCACCGGCTACGACCACGAGCGCAAGATGATGCAGGTGGATGTCAAAAACAAATTCGCCGTCGGCGACGAATTGGAGATCATCCTCCCCGCCGGCAATCGCCGCATCAAACTCGAACATATGGAAGACTTATTCAAGCAACCCATGGAGGTCGCCCCCGGCGGCGGCTATCAAGTCAAAATCCCGTGGCCGGATGAAGATGTCAACTTGGGGCTGGTGACACGCCAACTGCCCCCCGGCTAAACCCTAGTCGCAAGCCGCCACCCTTCCTCCCCATACGCTTTTCCTTGCGGGGCGACACGCTTGTGCTAATGTTGACGTATACCTGAGCGCAAAGCCCAGGCGTTACCACCCGCAGGATGCAGCACGCGATAAACCCTTATCCCATCTCAGATCATGGAGGAGATAGCAATGAAAACAATCACCTGTATGTTATCCGCGCTCGCACTCGGCTTGAGTCTGAGCGGTGGCGCCGTTGCCGACAATGATTCCCATAAATTCAAGGCCAAGCTTAGCGGCGGCCAGCAGGTGCGCACAGCCGACATTCTTGATTCTTCAGGCGCGGAAGTCACCATTCCCCTTGGTCCCCTGGTCACCGGCGCCTACGGCAAAGCCCATTTCAAACTCTCACCCGATGGCACCATGCTGCATTACGAGTTTGAGGCCACCGGCTTCGCGACTCCCCTGTTCATGGCTCATATCCACTTGGGCCCCAAGGGCGCCAACGGCCCGGTCATAATGTGGCTGTTCGGCGACCAGAGCAACGCCCCGTTCCCGCTGCCGCGCGATGACGGCCCGTTTACCGGCTCCATCAGCGGCGTGCTGACCGAGGCGGATTTGAACCCCCGTCCCGACCTGGGCATCAACACCTTTGCCGATGCAGTGGCCAACATCATGAACGGCAATGCCTATGTCAATCTGCACACCACCGCCAACCCCCCCGGCGAGATCCGCGGCCAGATCAAGATGCATAAAGACCACCCACCCTTCGGCAATAAGTTTCCCTTCGGGAAAAAGAATTCGCCCTTCGGCCCCGGGTTTCCGTTTGAGCGCTAAGTCTTCGGAATGACTCAACTTGGATAAAAAAGGGTGCCAGAAGGCACCCTTTTTTATTGTGATACTTTTGTGATTTTTCCCCAGTAATATGGCGAATATGAAAAACCCTATGCAGGTGAAATCATGAGCGGCATCTCGGGCACATGCGGCGCCAGTCTCGCCAGTCAATTATTCCAACATGGTATCGAACAACAGACGGCCCAGCGGCTAGAACAACAACGCGAGCTGCAACAGCAGCGCTTGCACAAGGCTCAGGAGAGTCAGCCTGGTGACCCGGCAGAACAGGGGCTGCAAGACCACGACCAAAACCGTTCCTCCCTCGCTGATCCGCTCAAAGGCAGCCTGCTCGACGCCTACGCCTGATCTTTATCAATTCCCCGCACTCAACTAGACTCAGGGAAAACGCTGGAGTCTAGGATGAAAGCCCTGGTAAAGAGCCGCAGTGAGCCCGGTATCTGGCTGCAAGACGTCAACATCCCCAAACCCGGCACCAACGAGGTGCTGATCCGCATCGAAAAGACCGGCATCTGCGGCACCGATCTGCACATCTACAACTGGGATGCCTGGGCCCAGCGCAACATCAAAACACCGCGCATTATCGGCCACGAGTTTGTCGGTCGTATCGTCGACATCGGCCCCGGTGTCAAAGGTTACGAACTCGGCGCGCGCGTCTCGGCGGAGGGCCACATCAACTGCGGCCTCTGCCGCAACTGCCGTGCCGGCAAGCGTCATCTCTGCCACAAAGCGGTGGGCATCGGCGGCGGTCGCGACGGCGCCTTTGCCGAATACCTGGTGATGCCGGCCGGCAACCTGTGGCCCATCCATGACGACATCAGCTCGGACATCGCCGCCATCCTCGATCCCTTCGGCAACGCCGTGCACTGTGCCCTCTCCTTCGATGTCGTCGGGGAGGATGTGCTCATCACCGGCGCCGGCCCCATTGGCATCATGGCCGCAGCGGCCTGCCGTTTTATCGGTGCGCGCCATATCGTCATCACCGATGTCAATGATGAACGTTTGCAACTGGCCGAAAACATGGGTGCATCCAAGGCTGTCAACGTAAGCGGAAACTCCATCGAAGCGGCCATGGAGGAATTAAAAATGTCGAACGGCTTCGATGTGGGCCTGGAGATGTCGGGCAACCCAAGGGCCTTCAACAGCATGATCCAAAACATGTATCACGGCGGTCATGTCGCCCTGCTCGGCTTTTTGCCGCCCGAGACCGAGATCAGCTGGGACCAGATCATATTCAAGGGGCTGCACATCAAAGGGGTCTACGGCCGCGAGATGTACGAGACCTGGTACAAGATGACGCAACTGCTACGCAGCGGTCTGGACATCACCCCCATCATCACCCACCGCTTCGCCGTCGATGATTATGAAGAAGCCTTTCGCGTAGTGCATGACGGTCATTGCGGCAAGGTTATCTTGGAATGGGAATAATGCAATGAACACGACTGAACAACGCATAAAAGACATATTAAACGACATCGAACAACAAGGCCTGTATAAACGCGAACGCGTTATCACCACACCCCAGGGCGTAACAATCGACACTCAGGCAGGCAAACAAGTGCTCAACTTCTGCGCCAATAATTATCTCGGCCTGGCCAACCACCCGGAGATGATTGCAAGCGCGACTGGGGCGCTGCACACACACGGATTCGGCATGGCATCGGTGAGATTCATATGCGGCACCCAGGATCTTCACAAGGAACTGGAAGCAACGATCGCCGCCTTTCTTGGCACCGATGACGCAATACTCTATTCGTCTTGTTTCGATGCCAACACCGGCCTGTTCGAAACATTATTGGATGATAAAGACGCAGTGATCTCCGATGCACTCAACCACGCCTCCATCATCGACGGCATCCGCCTGTGCAAGGCGACGCGCCTGCGTTACCGACACAGCAACATGGACGACCTGGAAGATAAACTGAAACAGGCGCGACAGCATCGCACTCGTTTAATCGCCACCGACGGTGTCTTCAGCATGGACGGTGACATCGCCCGACTGGATGAGATCGTGGCACTCGCGCAACATCACGATGCCCTGGTGATGGTGGATGACTCCCACGCCACCGGCATCGTCGGCCCCGGCGGCCGCGGCTCGGCCGAGCATCATGGTGTGCTGGACAAGATCGACATCTTCACCTCCACCCTGGGCAAGGCCCTGGGCGGCGGCTCGGGCGGTTTTACCGCCGCCAGTCAACCCATTATCGATTTACTGCGTCAACGCTCGCGTCCCTATCTGTTTTCCAATACCTTGATGCCGGCCCTGGCGGCGGCCGGCATCAAGGCCCTGGAACTGGTGACCCGTTCTTCTGAACTGCGCGATAAACTCGCGGAAAACACCGCCTATTTTCGCAATGCCATGTACAGCGCTGGTTTTGACATCAATGCAGGCGAACATCCTATCGTGCCGGTAATGCTGTTCGACGCCGCCATCGCTCAACACATGGCGGCGAAACTATTGGAGGAAGGGATTTATGTCATCGGCTTTTCCTATCCGGTGGTGCCCCAAGGCCAGGCGCGCATCCGCGTCCAGATCTCGGCGGCCCACGAACGTGAACACCTGGACCATGCCATTCGGGCCTTCGGGCGGATCGGACGAGAGATGCAGATTATCGAGTAACAGATCATCCGGCCTCGATACAGCCCCTGACCGCTGGTTTTGCAGGCACCAAGGTTTCGCCATTCCCAACACCCAAGTGATTACCGCTCGCGGCCATCAGCGGCGCCGGTTACACTTGTAGCACCCCAAAAAGAAGACCGGCGCCTAAACGTGTCACTGATTTTGACTGAAAACCCAGACCGCTCAGCGAATCACTGGTGGTATCCGCTTTTGACCACCGTAGTCCCCAGTGCCGTCGTCCCCGTCGCCGCCGCCGTACTCTTTAATCTGTATCTAGAATCAGATCGCTGGACCAATATCGCCCTGCATTCGTTGATGGAAGCAATGGGCTCCTTCGCGGCGATCCTGCTCGCCGTATTCATTATGATCATGCGCCGCAGCAATCTACTGCGACCGACTTACATTTGGGTGGCCACCACCTTGATGGGAATGGGCCTGCTTGACGGGTTTCATGCCGCCCTAGAACCGGGTGTCGCCTTTGTCTGGCTGCATAGCATAGCGACTTTAATCGGCGGCCTCACCTTCGCCCTGGTGGTACTGCCCGAGCGCGTCTCGCGGAACCCAATACTGCAGACCGCACCCTACGTAATGGCAACATTGAGCGTCGTATTGGGGATAAGCTCAATCGTATTCACCCAATGGATCCCGAACATGGCATCCAGCGGAACGTTTACGCTTACGGCCGAGCTGTTAAATATCGTCGGCGGCGCCGGATTCCT
This sequence comes from Candidatus Tenderia electrophaga, assembly GCA_001447805.1. Classification (NCBI taxonomy): domain Bacteria; kingdom Pseudomonadati; phylum Pseudomonadota; class Gammaproteobacteria; order Tenderiales (SeqCode); family Tenderiaceae (SeqCode); genus Tenderia (SeqCode); species Tenderia electrophaga (SeqCode). The sequence continues at coordinate 45,209 of CP013099.1, read as the reverse complement.
GATCGCGTGGTTCCATTTTGCATGGCGCGCACGTATTGACGACCGGGAGGAACGCCTGCTGCTTGCCAATCACTGCCTGCTGTTCGGCATGGCCGGGATACTGTTTCACTTTTCCATACTTTGGGATGCGACCTGGTGGCTGTGGCATGTATTGCGTCTCTTCGCCTATTTGGTGATTCTCTGGTTTTTTCTCAGCCTCTACAACCGCAACGCAAAACAACTGCATCTTTCCAAAAAGGTCATCGACAACACCAGCGAGGCGATTGTAGTGACCGACCCTCAGGGGAAAATCCTGGACATCAATGACGCCTATGCCCAGATCACCGGTTATGAACGTCATGAACTCATTGGCGGCAATCCCAACATCAGCAAATCCGGCATTCATGATGACAGGTTTTACCAAGACATGTGGCGGCAACTGCTCAGCACCGGCCATTGGTCCGGGGAGATATGGGACCGCCGCAAGCGCGGCGAAATCTTTCCCAAGCGCCTGACCATTAACGCTATCCGCGACGACAGGGGAAACACCACGCATTACGTCGGAATATTCAATGACATCTCGGAAAAAAAGTCGGACGAGGAAAAGTTAAAGAACCTGGCCTTTTACGATCCACTGACCGCCCTGCCCAATCGCGCCCTGTTTCGGGAACATTTGGAGGAAATCACCTCCACCGCTCAACGCAGCCGTAAGCAGGCCGCCTTAATGTTCATCGACCTGGATGGCTTTAAGGACGTCAACGACAGTCTGGGGCATGCCGCCGGCGATTCACTGTTGAAACAAGTGGCGCAGCGCCTCCATGCGCGGGCGCGAAAATCCGACATCGTGGCGCGTTTGGGCGGCGATGAATTCGGCGTTTTGGTCAGGGACCTGGAACACCCTGAGCAGATCGGTTCCCTGGCGGAGAAAATGTTGGAATTGATCCGTTCCCCAGTCACCGTCGGCGAGCAAGAGGTCCGCATCGCCGCCAGCATCGGCATCGCCGTCTATCCGGATGACGCGCAAACCGTCGACGACCTATACAAGAATGCCGACATCGCTATGTATCAGGCGAAGAATAGCGGCAGGAACAACTACACCTTTTTTCTGCCGGCGATGAACACCAAGGCTGTGGAACGCCTGTCTCTTATCCACGACCTCCATAACGCCGTGGAGGAAAACGCGTTTGAACTCTATTTCCAACCGAAAATCGGACTCAAGGACCAGCGTTTAATAGGCAGCGAGGCACTGATGCGCTGGCCCAAACCGGGCGGCAAGCCAATCCCCACAGAGCAGTTTATCCCCTGCGCCGAGGAGACCGGGCTAATTGTGCCCATGGGCGACTGGGTGCTGGCGGAGGCCTGCCGCCAAACCCGGCAATGGAACCAACGCTTCGGCACTCAACTGCGTGTGGCGGTCAATCTATCGATTCGGCAACTTTATAAAAAAAATGTCGTACTGGACTTACTACGCATCCTCGAAGAGCAGGCATTCCCGACCCGGCTGCTGGAACTGGAAATCACCGAGAGCCTGTTGATGGACGATACCTTGGTTACGATTCCGATCCTCAAGCAGCTGCGTGATCACGGCATCTCCATCGCCCTGGACGACTTCGGCACCGGCTATTCCTCGCTCAATTATCTGAAGCGCTTCCCCATCGACATCATCAAAATCGATCGCTCCTTCATTGGCGACCTCAGCACGGGTTCCGACGAGGCGGCCATTGTGCGGGCGATTATCTCGCTGGCCAGAACACTGAATATAAAAGTCGTCGCCGAAGGGGTCGAGACCGCCGCCCAGCTGGATTTTCTGCGCCAGCACCAATGTGACGAGGCCCAGGGCTACTTCGTCGGCCGCCCCTTGCCGGCGGCCGAGTATGAGGCGCTGATCGCGCGCCCATGAACGCGAACATCCGGACACAGCCATGCGCGCCTTCGGCAAGATCGGCCGCGACTTGGCTACCATCAAATAGCGCCGCCGCCCATCGCTACATGTCCGACGCCCGGCGCGCAATGCACGCAGGGACGTTTTTATATAAAGTACCTTCACCCTTGGGCGCGCCGCGGATACGGGCGAGTCCGGATATGAATGTTGACGCACTACTGGGACGACACTATGCCGGCCTTTGACAATGTGTTCTATGAAGTCGCCGCCTTGCTGGCCGTGGCCGCCGCTCTCGGCGCCGTCGCCATGCGCCTGCGCCAGCCCCTGATCGTCGCCTTCCTCGCCGCCGGCATCCTGGTAGGGCCGGCCGGCTTCGAGTGGGTGGCGGCCAGCGACCAGGTCGACCTGTTGGCCAAGATGGGCATTGCCCTGCTGCTGTTCGTGGTCGGCCTGAAGCTGGATCTGCATATCATCCGCACCCTCGGCCCGGTGGCCCTGGCCACCGGGTTGGGACAGGTATTGTTCACCTCCATGGTCGGCTATCTCATCGTCATCGCCCTGGGCAAGCCGCCGCTGACCGCGCTCTACGTGGCGGTGGCGCTGACCTTCTCCAGCACCATCATCATCGTCAAACTGCTCTCCGATAAAAAGGAAATCGACGCCCTGCACGGGCGCATCGCGGTGGGCTTTCTCATCGTCCAGGACATTGTCGTGGTATTGGTCATGATCGGCCTGACCGCGCTCGGGGCCGGCACCCTGGCCGAACCGGGCGGCAATCTCGGGCTCGCCATGCTCGCGGTGTTGCTGAAGGGCGCCCTGCTGCTGGGGCTGGTGACACTGGCGATGCGCTATGTGATCCCGCGCCTGACCTACCAGCTGGCGCGCTCGGTGGAATTGCTGGCGCTGTTCGCCATCGCCTGGGCGGTGTCCCTGGCCGCGCTCGGCGATGCCCTCGGCTTCAGCAAGGAGGTGGGCGCCTTTCTGGCCGGTGTTGCGCTGGCCTCCACCCCCTATCGCGAGGCCATCAGCGCGCGCCTGGTGGGGCTGCGGGACTTTCTGCTGCTGTTTTTCTTTATCGATCTGGGGGCCCGACTGGAAATGGACGCGCTGAGCGGCCAGCTGGGCGCGGCGTTGGTGCTGTCGCTGTTCGTACTGCTCGGCAATCCGCTCATCGTCATGGTCATCATGGGCCTCATGGGGTATCGCAAACGCACCGGCTTTCTGGCCGGCTTGACGGTAGCGCAGATCAGCGAATTCTCCCTGATCCTGGCCGCGCTGGGGCTGACTCTCGGCCACCTCGACCACGCCGCGGTGGGTCTGGTGACCTTGGTGGGCCTGATTACCATCAGCGGCTCCACGTACATGATCCTCTATTCCCATGCACTCTATGAGCGGCTGGCCCCCTGGTTGGGCATCTTCGAACGCCGCCGCCCCTACCGCGAAGATACCGATGACACGCCCGGCGCAGGCGCGGTGGACCTGGTCGTGCTGGGCCTGGGGCGTTACGGCCGCAGTCTCGCCTGGATACTGCAGCAACGCGGCTACCGGGTACTGGGCGTGGACTTCGATCCGGAGACGGTGACAACGCTCCAGCGCGAAGCTTATGCGGTGCACTATGGCGATGCCGAGGACCCGGCGTTGCTGGGCTCTCTACCGCTGCAAGGGGTGAAGTGGATAGTGAGCACGGCGCGCGAGCGCCAGGTGAATCTGGCTCTGTTACAGAACCTGCGTCAACACGGCTATCGGGGCCGGGTGGCGGTCACCGCCCACCATGCGGCGGATGCGGAGCGGCTGCGCCAGGCGGGCGCGCACTTGGTATTGTTACCGTTCGCCGATGCCGCCGGGGAGGCGGCGGATCTGCTGCAAGGCCATGAGCACCCGGCAACGCCCGGCAAGGAACCCGGACTATAAATCCACTGTCGCATTGAGAGGGTGGACGCAGTACCGACCACAAGGACAAGAGCAAAATAAGCGAAGGAGCCGTCCATGGCCACTGCATCACCGCTTAGCGCTCACGACACCGCTCGACTCTGGCACACCCTGTCGCCCGCTCAGACGCTCGAGTCACGCGCTGCCAGTGCTGCCGGCCTCAGCGCCGCCGAGGCACAGTTGCGCCTCGATCAACACGGCCCCAACCGCCTGCCGGAGGGCAAACGGCGCAGCGCCCTGGCACGCTTTTTCATCCATTTTCACAACCTGTTGATCTATGTCCTGCTGGCGGCCGCGCTCATCACCGCGCTGCTGGGCCATTGGGTGGACACGGCGGTGATCATGGGGGTGGTGCTGCTCAACGCCGTAATCGGTTTCATCCAGGAAGGCAAGGCCGAGGACGCCCTGCAGGCGATCCGCCTGATGCTCTCGCCCCAGGCCATGGTGTTGCGCGACGGACGGCGTCAGAGCCTGGCCGCCGATCAGCTGGTGCCGGGCGATATCGTCGTGCTGCAGGCGGGCGACAAGGTCCCCGCCGATCTGCGCCTGCTCCAAGTCAAAAACCTGCAGATTCAGGAGGCGGTGCTCACCGGCGAGTCCATGGCGGTGCCGAAGCAGGTGGCGGCGGTGGCGGCGGACGCGCTGCTGGGGGACCGGCGCAACATGGCCTATTCCGGCACATTGGTGAGCGCCGGCCACGGCCTGGGGGTAGTGGTGGCCACCGGCGTCGACACCGAGATCGGCCACATCAGCACCCTGGTCGCCCGGGTGGAGACATTGACCACGCCCCTGATCGCCCAGATGGACCGTTTCGCCCGCTGGCTGACCCTGGCAGTGTTGGCCTTGGCGGCGGCGGTGTTTGTCTTCGGCGTCACCCTGCGCGAGTTCGGCGCCGCCGAGATGTTCATGACTGTGGTGGGCCTGGCGGTGGCGGCCATCCCCGAGGGCCTGCCGGCCATCCTGACGGTGACTTTGGCCATCGGCGTGCAGCGCATGGCGCGGCGCCACGCCATCATCCGGCGCCTGCCGGCGGTGGAGACCCTGGGCTCGGTGAGCATCATCTGCAGCGACAAGACCGGCACCCTGACACGTAACGAGATGACCGTGCGCAGCCTGGCCCTGGCCGCCGAGACCCTCGAGGTCGGCGGCACCGGCTACGATCCTCACGGCGATTTCGCCCTGGCGGGCGTGAGTCTCGATCCGGACCGTCACCCGCTGCTGCAACAGACCCTGCGCGCCGCCTGCCTCTGCAACGATGCCGCGCTGGAGCACCGAGAGAGCGGCTGGTGCGTGCATGGCGACCCCATGGAAGGGGCGCTGCTGGTGGCCGGGGCCAAGGCCGGCCTGGACCTCACCGCAGAGGCGCAAAACCTGCCCCGTACCGACCTGATCCCCTTCGATTCCGAACACAAGTACATGGCCACCCTGCACCACAGCCACGCCGGCGAGGCCCTGATATTGCTCAAAGGCGCGCCCGAGCGCGTATTGCAGCTGTGCACACAACAGCACAATGGCGAGCAGTTGGAGCCGCTGAATGTGAATGACTGGCACGCCCGCATCGACACCCTGGCGCGGCAGGGGCAGCGGGTATTGGCGCTGGCCTACAAACAGGCGCCAACGACCCAACAGACCCTGGAATTCGCCGACGTGGCCGACGGCATGGTGCTGCTCGGCCTGTTCGGCCTGATCGATCCGCCCCGCGACGAGGCGATCGCGGCCGTGGCCCAATGTCAGGCGGCGGGCATGCAGGTGAAGATGATCACCGGCGATCATGCTGTCACCGCCGCCGCCATCGCGGCCCAGCTCAAGCTGACCCATACCGACTCGGTCATCACCGGCCACGACCTGGATCAAATGGACGACCAGACGTTGCGCCGCCGCGTCGCCGATGTCGACGTCTACGCCCGGGTCAGCCCCGAGCACAAGCTGCGCCTGGTCAAACTATTGCAGGAGCGCGGCGCCGTCGTCGCCATGACCGGCGATGGCGTCAATGACGCCCCGGCTTTGAAGCGCGCCGATGTGGGCATCGCCATGGGCCACAAGGGCACCGAGGCGGCCAAGGAGGCGGCCGAAATGGTGATCACCGACGACAACTTCGCCTCCATCGCCCGGGCCGTGCAGGAGGGACGCACGGTCTACACCAATCTGAAGAAATCCATCATCTTCCTGCTGCCGGTCAACGGCGGCGAGTCGCTCAGTATCATCGCCGCCGTACTGCTGGGCTTCACCTTGCCCATCACGCCGCTGCAGATCCTCTGGGTCAATATGGTCAGCTCGGTGGCCCTGGCCATGGCGCTGGCCTTTGAGCCGGCCGAGCCCGATGTCATGCGCCAGCCGCCGCGCCCGGCGCGCGAGCCGTTGTTGTCCGGCTTTTTGATCTGGCGCATCCTGCTGGTGTCGGTGCTGTTCGCCGCGGGCGTGTTCGGCATCTTCAGCTGGTCCCAACTGCACGGCTCGACCCTGGAGGAATCGCGTACCTATGCGGTGAATACCCTGGTGGCCATGGAGGTGTTTTATCTGTTCAGTGTGCGTTATCTGCGCGCGCCCTCGCTCACCCTCAGGGGCCTGCTCGGCACCCGCGCGGTCTTGATCGCCGTTGGCTTGGTGCTCGCGCTGCAATTGATCTTCACCTACGCCCCCTTCATGGAACGCCTGTTCGATACCCGGCCGGTGGATTTCGTCCACGGCCTGGAGATCATCATGCTGGGGGTGCTGCTGTTGTTCATACTGGAACTGGAAAAACTGGTCCGTCGGCGCCATACGGCGCGTCGCACCCCCGAACCGGAGAATTAGCCATGAAGCGCTTCAACAATATCCTATTCGTCAGCGAAGAACCGCTGGACCACAACCCGGCCGCCTTTGAACGCGCCGTCGCCCTGGCGGAACAACACCAGGCGCGCCTGAGCGTGGTGGACGTCGTCCCCGAATCGCCCGCGCGCCTGCAATCCATTGCCGACGAACTCTCTCCCGCCATGCTCATGGACGCCCTACGCGAGGAACGCCGCGACGCCCTGGCGCAATTGGTCGCCGCCCACGGGCGGGGATTGGCGATCGACATCCAGGTGCTCTCCGGGCCGCACTTTCTGGCCGTCATTCGCGCGGTGCTGCGCAACGGCCACGACCTTGTGATCAAAGCGGCCCATGACGACACTACCTTCAAGGAGCGCATCTTCGGCAGTCAGGACACCCACCTGCTGCGCAAATGCCCCTGCCCGGTGTGGCTGCTGCGCCCGCCCCCCCAAGCGGGCTTCCACAAGATCATGGCGGCCGTGGACCCGGGACAAAATCTGGATCAAGACACCTCGGAGCACCTCAACCGGCAGATCCTGGAGCTGGCCACCACACTCGCCATCGCCGAGCTCGCCGAGCTGCACATCGTCCATGTCTGGGATGCCTTTGGCGAACAACTGCTGCGCCACGGCCGTGGCCAGGTGGCGCCCGAATCGGTGAACGCCTATGTCGAGCGCGAGCACCGCCATCACAGCCGTTGGCTGGACGGATTGATAGACCAGACCGTCGCCAAGATCGCCAAGCAGGCAGGGGATTACCTGCGCCCTCAGATCCACCTGAGCAAGGGCTGGGCCCGCGATGTCATTCCGGCGCTGAGCAAGGAGTTGGATATCGACCTGATGGTGATGGGCACGGTGGCGCGCACCGGCATCCCGGGCTTCATCATCGGCAATACCGCCGAGATCATCCTCAACCGCATCGATTGTTCGGTGCTGGCGGTGAAACCCGAGGGGTTTGTTTCACCGGTCACGCCGGAACAGTAAAATCAAGCCGCGCCGGGGCTCAATCACGACACTCGAGGGATGCGCCTGTCAGCGCAGCAACAATAGCGGCACCGTGGTATCACGAATGACGTTGGCGGTGGTACTGCCCACCAAAAAACGGCGGATGCGGGAATGGCCGTAGGCGCCCATCACCAGCAGGTCGATCTCATGCTGCCGGCGATAGTCGTGCAATACCTTTTCCACCTCACCTTCGAGCATCGAAACGGCGGTCTCGAAGCCGGCGGCCGGCATCAAGGCCCTGGAACTGGTCACCCGTTCCGCCGAACTGCGCGACAGGCTCCGGCAAAATACCGCCTATTTTCGCAATGCTATGTACAGCGCCGGTTTTGACATCAATGCAGGCGAACACCCCATCGTGCCGGTGATGCTGTTCGACGCCACCATCGCTCAACGCATGGCGGCGAAACTATTGGAGGAAGGGATTTATGTCATCGGCTTTTCCTATCCGGTGGTGCCCCAAGGCCAGGCGCGCATCCGGGTGCAGATCTCCGCCGCCCATGAACACGCCCATCTGGACCGGGCGATCCGCGCCTTCGGCAAGATCGGGCGCGAGATGAAGTTTATCGAGTAGGGCACCGCCCGCCTTTTCCCGGCCTAACCCACCTCATCCAACACCCGCCGCCGGGTATTTTTGAGCATGGCGCTGGGTTGTGGTAAAGTGCCGCGCCTCACAAACAAAACCACACTATAAATTATGCCCTGTCACCCGCACCGCTCCCCTACCCCGCCATAGCGCAGCTTCGAATCATTCGCCGTCCCTAAACCCCGGGGATATGGATTGGGGTTCATTTTTTCTTGTTTCTTGGTCTTGCCGGAAATCGATCGCCGGCGGCGGCTGTCGCGGTGCTTTCCAGCGCGCGGCGCATATCACCAAACATTGGATAAAACATGCAATTCTCCATAAAGAACAACTGGTTCAGCAACGTCCGCGGGGATCTGCTCGCCGGCATCGTGGTGGCCTTGGCCCTGATCCCCGAGGCCATCGCCTTTTCCATCATCGCCGGCGTTGACCCCAAGGTCGGGCTGTATGCCTCCTTCTGTATCGCCGTGATCATCGCCTTCGTCGGCGGCCGTCCCGGCATGATCTCCGCCGCCACCGGGGCCATGGCGCTGCTGATGGTGACGCTGGTGAAAGAGCACGGCCTGGAATACCTGCTCGCCGCCACCCTGCTCACCGGCGTGTTTCAGATCATCGCCGGCTATATCAAGATCGGCTCGCTGATGCGCTTTGTGTCGCGCTCGGTGGTCACCGGCTTCGTCAACGCCCTGGCGATCCTGATCTTCCTGGCCCAGCTGCCCGAGTTGAACCTGGCCAACCCCGGCGTCACCTGGCACGTCTACGCCGTCACCGCCGCCGGCTTGGGGATCATCTATCTGTTTCCCTATCTCACCAAGAGCATCCCCTCGCCGCTGGTGACCATCGTGGTGCTGACCATCATCGCCATCGTGCTCGATCTGCCCATCCGCACCGTGGCTGACATGGGCGAGCTGCCCGATACCCTGCCGGTGTTCCTGTGGCCCGATGTGCCGCTGAACCTGGAGACCCTGTGGATCATCCTGCCCTACTCCCTGTCGCTGGCCATGGTCGGCCTGCTGGAGTCGCTGATGACCGCCACCATCATCGACGACCTAACCGACACCCCCAGCGACAAGAATCGCGAGTGCAAGGGCCAGGGCATCGCCAACATCGGCTCGGGCCTGCTGGGCGGCATGGCCGGCTGCGCCATGATCGGCCAGTCGGTGATCAATGTGAAATCGGGTGGTCGCGGACGGCTTTCGACCCTTTCCGCAGGTATCTTCCTGTTGCTGATGGTGGTGTTTCTCGACGAGATGGTGGGCCAGATCCCCATGGCGGCCCTGGTGGCGGTCATGATCATGGTCTCCATCGGTACCTTCAGCTGGGAGTCGCTGAAGAATCTCAGGACCCACCCCAAGAGCACCAGCATGGTGATGATCGTCACGGTCATCGTCACGGTGTTCACCCACAACCTCGCTTGGGGCGTGTTCGTCGGCGTACTGCTGGCCGCCATAAACTTCGCCAACAAGGTGGCCCAGTTCAAGTACGTAAAATCAGAGCTGAGCGAAGACGGCACCACGCGCACCTACACCGCGGTGGGGCAGGTGTTCTTTGCCTCGGCGGACAAGTTCGTCGAGTTCTTCGACTTCAAGGAGGTCATCGACAAGGTGGTGATCGACCTCACCCAGGCGCACTTCTGGGACATCACCTCGGTCAGCGCTCTGGACAAGGTGGTGATCAAGTTCCGCCGCGAAGGCACGGAGGTGGAGCTGATCGGCCTCAACGAGGCGAGCGCCACCATCGTGGACAGGTTCGCCGTGCACGACAAACCGGACGCGGTTGATAAACTGATGGACCACTAGGAAGGAGATGGCGATGACAAAAAATGTAATGGCGTGTATCGACGGTTCACGCGCGGCGGAGACAGTGTGTGACTATGCCGCCTGGGCCAGCCTGCGCCTGGAGGCACCCCTGGTGTTTCTTCATGTGCTCGACAAATCGGAATACCCGGTCAAACAGAACCTCAGCGGCAACATCGGCCTGGGCAGTCGCGAGGCCTTGCTCAAGGAACTGGCAGAGCTGGACGAAAAGCGCGCCAAGCTGGCCATGGAACAGGGCCGCATGATGCTGGAGGCCGCGCAACAGCGCGCCGTGGAAGACGGCGTGGGCAACGCCACCACCCTGCAGCGCCACGGCGAGCTGGTCGATACCGTGGCCGAACTGGAAGACGAGATCCGTCTGCTGGTGATGGGGCGTCAGGGCGAAGAGGGCGACAGCCTGGGCGAGCATATCGGCACCCATGTGGAAAACGTGGTGCGCACCCTGGACCGCCCCATCCTGCTCACCGCCAATGCGTCCTTCAAGACCCCGGCCCAGATCATGGTCGCCTTCGACGGCAGCGCCACCACCCGCAAGGGCGTCGAAATGATCGCCGCCAGCCCGCTGTTCAAGGGCCTGCCCTGTCATGTGGTAATGGTGGGCAACGACAGTCCGGAGAATCTGGCTCACTTGGACTGGGCCCGACAAGCCCTGGAGGCGGCCGGCTTTGAGGCCATCACCTCAATCCATGAGGGGGGCGTCGAAGACGTATTGAGGGAATACCGCCGCCAACACGGTATCGACATGCTGGTGATGGGGGCCTACGGCCACTCGCGTATTCGTCGTTTTCTGGTGGGCAGCACCACCACCAAGTTGATACGCGACACCACCGTACCCCTGTTATTGCTGCGCTAGGCCTGTTTGGCGTTCAATCGTCCTGGTGTAACGGCGCCACCCGGAACACCTCGTCCAGGGTGGTCTGCCCGCTGACCACCTTCTGGATACCGCTGATACGCATGGGGCGCATCTCGTCCTGCCGGGCCTGACGGCGCACGGCGGCCATATCACAGTCGTTGGCGTTGATCAGCCGCTTGATGGCCCCCGACATGACCAGCATCTCGTAAATGCCGACCCGGCCGACATAGCCGGTTTGGCGACACTCCAGACAGCCGACCGGGCCGTAGACCTGTTCCGGCAGCGCCGCCTTCCAGGGCCGGCTGAGGCTGGTCCACATCGCGGCATCGGGCGCGACGGGCTGTTTACAGTGGGGACAGAGGGTACGCACCAGGCGCTGTCCCACCACCCCCAACAGGGTGGCCGTGATCATGTAATGGGGCACGCCCAGGTCCAGCAGGCGGGTGACGGCGGAGACGGCGTCGTTGGTATGCAGGGTGGAGATCACCAGGTGGCCGGTGAGCGCCGCCTGGATGGCCATCTCGGCGGTCTCCAGGTCGCGAATCTCGCCCACCATAATGATGTCCGGGTCCTGGCGCAGCAGGGCGCGCACGCCGTCGGCGAAATTGAGATCGATGTTGTGCTGCACCTGCATCTGGTTGAAGTCGGGCACCACCATTTCGATGGGGTCCTCGATGGTGCAGATATTGACTTCCGGCTTGGCCAGATATTTCAGGGATGAATAGAGCGTGGTGGTCTTGCCCGAACCAGTCGGCCCGGTCACCAGGATGATGCCGTTGGGCTGTTTCAACATGCCGCGCCACTGCTTTTCTTCATGGCGGTTGAAACCGAGGTCGGTGAAGTTCTTCACCAGCACGTCGGGATCGAAAATACGCAGCACCATCTTTTCGCCGAAGGCGGTGGGCAGGGTGGCCAGGCGCAGTTCCACCTCGTTGCCGTCGGGGGATTTGGTCTTGAGGCGGCCATCCAGCGGGCGGCGCTTTTCCGCCAGGTCCATGCGGCCGAGAATCTTCAAGCGGCTCAGCACCGCCGCCATCACCGCGCTGGGCAGTTGATAGACAGTGTGCAACATGCCGTCGATGCGGAAGCGGATATTGCCCTTTTCCTGACGCGGTTCCAAATGAATATCACTGGCGCGTTGATCGAACGCATATTGCAACAGCCAATCGACGATGCGCACCACATGCTGGTCGTTGGCGTCCAGACTGCCGGCCTTGCCCAACTCCAGCATCTGCTGGCCATTGATGAACTGGGGATGGGCACTGTCGTCGGCGCTGGCGCCCTGCACCGAATGGGAGACGGTGTAGAACTCCACCAGATAGCTTTGGATATCGGACGGGCTGGTCATCACCAGGCGCACGTCCTTGCGCAGGATGTGGGCCAGTTCGTTGAGCCAGCCGGTGGCATCGGGCTGGGCGGTGGCCATCACCACGTAGTCCGGGCCGACCTCCACCGGCAGCAATTTGTGGCGCTCGGCATAGGCATAGGACACCACCTGGGTCACCGCCGCCATGTCCACCTTGAGGGGATCGATACGTCGATAGGGCAGGCCGAGCTTGTGCGCCAGCCACTCGCTGAGAAAGTCCTCGCTCAGCAAGCGCTGCGGCGGCAACGCGGACTTGAGCCGCTGATCGGCGATCAGCGTCAGGGGATGCTTGTCGCCCAGATCGCGATAACGCGCCTGGACCTGGAGATTTTCATAGGCCTGCTTGGCCAGCAACCCTTCCTCGAACAACAGCTCGGCGATCTGCCGCAGCCCTAGTGGCACGAGCTGTTGTGGTGTACCGCTCATCGAATCCGTCACAGCGCTCTCTTTGGCCCGTCCCGGACCGAGTCATTATCTCTAGATATATGGCGGCCCGTGGCCGCGCAGCTTTACCGCCGCCGTCTCCATTGCCCCCGGCTGGGCGCACGCAAAGCGGTTAGAATACGGCCATGTCCCTGCCGATCGATTCCGCCCTGCCCGAACTGCTCGCGGCGCTCAACCAACATTCCAACGTCGTCCTGCAGGCCCCGCCCGGGGCCGGCAAGACCACGCGCGTGCCGCTGGCCCTGCTGGACCAGGCCTGGCTCGGCGCGAACAAGATCATGATGCTGGAACCGCGCCGCCTGGCGGCCCGCAACGCCGCCCACTACATGGCGGCAAGCCTTGCTGAAGAGGTGGGCGGGACGGTCGGCTACCGGGTGCGCATGGACAGCAAGATTGGCCCGGCCACGCGCATCGAGGTGGTCACCGAGGGGGTGCTGACGCGCATGCTGCAGGCCGACCCGGCCCTGGCGGGCGTGGGCCTGGTGATCTTCGACGAATTCCACGAGCGCAGTCTGCAGGCCGATCTCGGCCTGGCCCTGTGCCTGGAGAGCCAGGCCGCCCTGCGCGAGGACCTGAAGATTCTCGTTATGTCCGCCACCCTGGACGGCGCCGCCACGGCCGAGCTGCTGGGCGACGCGCCCATCATCACCAGCCAGGGGCGCAGCTATGCCGTGGACATCCGCCATGCCCCGCCGCCGCCACGGGCCCATCACCAACAATGGCTGCAACACGTGGCCGCCGTCACCCTGGAGGCGCTGCAGCAAGAGAGCGGCAGCGCCCTGCTGTTCTTGCCCGGCGCCGCCGAGATCCGCCGTGTCGAGCAACTGCTGCAGGCGAGCGTGCCGGGCGCGGATGTGCTCATCGCGCCGCTCTACGGCGAACTCTCCCTGACGGCACAGGCACTGGCCATCCGCCCGCCCCCGCCGGGCAAACGCAAAATCGTGCTGGCCACCAACATCGCCGAGACCAGCCTCACCATCGAGGGCATCCGCCTGGTCATCGATGCCGGCCTGGCGCGGGTGCCGCGCTTCGAACCGGCCAGCGGCCTGACGCGATTGGAGACGGTCAATATCTCCCAGGCTTCGGCCGCACAACGCGCCGGTCGCGCCGGGCGCCTGGAGCCGGGCATTTGTTACCGGCTCTGGCCCGCAGGCCGCCACCTGCTGGCCCACGGCACGGCGGAGATACTGGAGGCGGACCTGGCCCCCCTGGCCTTGGAACTGGCGCGCTGGGGCTGTCGCGACCCGGGTCAACTGCGCTGGCTCGACCCGCCTCCGCCGGCCAGCTACCGGCAGGCCCTTGATCTACTCCGGCACCTGGGCGCCGTCGACGGCCAGGGACGCATCACCGCCCACGGAGAACAGATGGCCGCCCTGCCCCTCCATCCGCGCCTGGCCCACATGGTGCTCAAGGGGCGTGAATTGAGCGCCGGTGCGTTGGCCTGCCAAATCGCCGCGCTGCTGTCGGAGCGCGATCCGCTGCGCCGCGGCGACGTACCCGACAGCGACCTGCTTAGCCGTCTGCGCCTGCTGCAAGGTAATGCCAAACCGGCCCGCGCGCTGCATCATATTCAACACGCAGCGCAGCAATTGCAGCGCCAGCTGGGCCTGCGGGGCGAAGCGAACGATCTTGCCTGGGCCGGGGTGCTGCTCGGCCATGCCTACCCCGACCGCATCGCCCAGCGTCGCCCCGGCGAGCAGGGCCGTTATCGGCTGGCCAACGGCCGCGGCGCCCTGTTCGCCGAACACGAGGCGCTGGCCAAGGCGCCCTGGCTGGTGATCGCGTCACTGGCGGGCGGACGCGAGGCGCGCATCTTCCTCGCCGCCGCTCTTGAGCTTGACCAGATCGAACAGCATTTCGGCGCGCTGATTCAGACGCAGGACATCATTCAGTGGGACGCGCGCGAACAGGCGGTGCAGGCACGGCGCCAGCGGCGCCTCGACGCCTTGGTGCTGGACGATAAGGCCTTGAACACACCGGACGCCGCAGACGTCTGCGGCGCCTTGATTGAGGGCATCCGCCAGGCCGGCAGCCAGTGCCTGCCCTGGTGCAAGCGCAGCCGCACTTGGCAGCGGCGCATGCAATTTCTGCATCGTCACGACGGCGCATGCTGGCCCGATGTCTCCGACGCCGCGTTACTGCACAGCCTGGAACACTGGCTGGCGCCGTTTTTGAGCGGCATGCGCCGTCTCAGCCATCTGCAGCGGCTGGATCTTCAGACCGCGCTGAACACCCTGCTGCCCTGGCCCCAGCAACGCCGGTTGGACGAACTGGCGCCGACCCACGTGCAGGTACCCAGCGGCTCGCGCATCGCCCTCGATTACAGCAAGGACCCGCCCGTGCTGCCGGTCAAATTACAGGAGATGTTCGGCGCCGCCGACACCCCGGCCATCGCCGGCGGTCGGGTGAAACTGCAGCTGCACCTGCTGTCGCCGGCACAGCGGCCGGTGCAGGTGACCCAAGACCTGAAAGGCTTCTGGCAAGGCAGTTATGCCGAGGTAAAAAAGGATATGAAGGGGCGCTATCCCAAACACTACTGGCCCGACGACCCGTTGCAGGCCGAACCCACCCGGCGCGCCAAGCCTCGTGGTCAGTGATTATATTTGTCCTTCTCTTTCCATGAAGCGGGCAGGGAGCTGAGGGTGAGATCGCGGCCCTCCTGCAGCATGTACTCGGTGAACACCTGGGCCACCACCGAGGGTTTCTTGCCCTCGGGAAAACAGAGGTACCAGACGTCCTCCACCGGAAAGCCCTCCACATCCAGCACCACCAGTTCGCCGCTGTTGATCTCGTGCACCAGGGCGTAAACGGAGAGCATGGAGATGCCCAGCTCGCCGATCACCGCCTGCTTGATGGCCTCGTTGCTGCCCAGGGCCATACTGGAGTTAAAGTGCACCGTGCCGCCCTTGACCATGCGCTCCATGGTAAGAAAGGTGCCGCAGCCGGGCTCGCGCATGATGAAATTGTCACGCGCCAGGGCCTCCACCGGAATGTTCTTCTTGTTGGCCAGCGGATGGGAGGGTGAGGCCAGGATCACCAGCGGATTGGTGAGAAAGGGGATGGCGTGGATGCCCGGACCGGTGGGGGTCTGGCCGACGATGTAGATGTCGTCCAGATTGTCCTCCAGCCGCTCCAGCACCCGGCGGCGGTTGGTCACTTCCAGGGTAACGTTGATGCCCGGATATTTCTTACAGAAATCGCCCAGGATGCGCGGCGCGAAGTATTCGGCCGTGGTCACGCCGGAGATGCGCAGATCCCCCTTCTTGATGCCCTTGATATCGGAAATGGTCATCTGGAATTCATCCAGAGAGGCGAAGACGGCGCGGCAGGTCTTGAGTAATTCCTGCCCCACCGGTGTCAGAGAGATACGCTTGCCGATCTGCTCGAACAGGGGCATGCCGATGATAGAGGTGAGTTTCTTGACCTGCATGGACAAGGTCGGCTGGGTCAGATGCAGTTCCGCGGCCGCCTCGGTATACGACCCGTTTCGGGCGATGGATTCAAACACCTGGAGCTGACGAAAGGTTGCGTTGCGGATCTTGATCATTCACGGCCACCTACTGATATAGACGATATACTATCAATATAATAAAAACTTTCTATTATTATTTATATAATGATTTCGGCATAGTGACAACCGTAGTGAACGTGTTATCTCCTTTTGGCGCACATGGGGGTCTTTAATCTCCTCCCCCCCCAACCTCCATAAAGACAACCCAAACCCATGTGCGCCACTTTTTTTATCGTCGTCTTTACCTGTCCGTGACGCGGAACACAGCGGGCGGCCGAATCTGTTCGTCCCGGCTGCGCAGGGCATATGATCAATCATGATCTATACATTCGATAAAATATTTCTATTATCATTTATATTACGATATTGGCATAGTAACAACCGTAGTAAACATAGTTATCTCTTGTTGGCGCACACGGGGCGAGTCTTTATCTCCTCCCCCCCTCCCCCCAAAGACGAATCAGTCCCGTGTGCGCATTTTTTTTACCGACTCAGTAGCGCAACCGATACCAGAACCGTCCCACCAGCTCATGCAGGGCCATGTAGGAATTCACGATCGCCCCGGGCTCGGGTAGGAGCTGAACCAACCAGCCGCCTTCGGCGGCGTAAAAACGGGTGGGCGCCGGAATCACTGTCAGCCCGACCTGTTCGAACATGGCCACCGCCCGCGGCATGTGGATGGCATGGGTCACCAGAAACACCGTATCGATTCCCTTTTGCTGCAGTAGATCGCGGCTGAACCGGGCGTTTTCCGCCGTGGTGCGGCTTTTGTCTTCGAGCCAGACCTGTCCGATGTGAAAATCGTTACGCAGGCTGTCAGCCATCACTTGCGCCAGGCTGGCGCCCTGCTTGTCGAAGACGTGGCCGCCGCTGACCAGCACCGGCAGGCCGCTCAAGCGCTGCAAATGGGCGCCGTAGCGCACCCGTACCAGGGTGTGATTACCCACCGTATCGCCGCCGTATTCCGGCGCGTCTTTATAACGCCCGGCCGACAGCACGACGATGGCGCGCGCCGGCGCCTGCTCGATCTGCTCCCGCGTGAGGGCCGGATAGACGTCCAGTTGTTGCAACAACAGTCCCGACACCAGCGGCGTGCATAACAGATACGCAACGGCCAGCCCAGCCCACAGCAGCGTCTTGGCCAGTAACACGGAGCGTCTCAGCAGCAGCAGGCCCAGCAACCACAGCAGCAATAATCCGCCCGGGGGGAAGATCAGGCTCTTGAGAATCTTGGTAAGATACAGCTCTATCATCACGACGTTTCAGTGGTCATACCAATCGGAACAGCGATTATGCCATTGCCACCCGACACCTTAAGGCAAAAATGTTTAATTTCACCACCCTGCCACCGCTCAGCCTGTATCTGCACATCCCCTGGTGTGTGCGTAAGTGTCCCTATTGCGATTTCAATTCGCACGAGGCCAAACGCGATATCCCCGAACACGCCTATGTGGCGGCCCTGATCAGCGACCTGGAGCAGGAGCTGCCCGACGTCTGGGGCCGGCAGGTACACAGCATCTTCATCGGCGGCGGCACGCCCAGCCTGTTTTCCGCCGAGGCCCTGGACCAGCTGTTCTCGGCGCTGCGCGCCCGCCTCAACCTGGCCGCCAACGCTGAGATCACCCTGGAGGCCAACCCGGGCGCCATCGAGGCGGACAAATTCCGCGAATTTCGCGCCCTGGGCATCAACCGCCTCTCCATCGGCGTGCAAAGTTTCAACGACGACGCCCTGCAGCGCATCGGCCGCATCCACGGCCGCCGCGAGGCGACCCGCGCCGCCGAGCGGGCCCACGACGCCGGCTTCGACAACTTCAATCTCGACCTCATGTTCGGCCTGCCGCAACAAACCCTGGAGCAGGCGCGGGAAGACGTCGCCACGGCCATCGCTTTGGAGCCGAGCCACATTTCCCATTACCAGCTGACCCTGGAGCCCAACACCCTGTTTCACCACAAACCGCCGCCGCTGCCCGAGGACGAACTGCTATGGCGTATGCAGGAACACTGTCAAGCGCAGTTGGGCGACGCCGGGTATCAGCATTACGAAGTCTCGGCCTTCGCCAAAGACCAGCGCCGCTGCCGCCACAACCTCAACTATTGGCAGTTCGGCGATTATCTGGGCATTGGCGCCGGTGCCCATGGCAAGATCAGCAACGCCCAGTTGCAAACCATCCAACGCCGCAGCAAATTGCGTCGCCCGGAGGACTACCTGGCCCAGGCCCACAGCCCGGCGCGCATCAGTACTGAGCAAACGCTTTCCGAAAGAGACGCCGGCTTCGAGTTCATGCTCAATGCCCTGCGCCTCACCGATGGCTTTGCGCCGCACCTGTTCAGCGATCACACCGGCCTGCCCATCTCAGTGGTGGAACAACCATTACGTCAAGCTGAAGAGCAGGGCCTGATCGATTGGAGCGTGCGTTTGATCCGCCCCACCGAAAAAGGGCGCAACTATCTCAACGAACTGTTGCAGCTGTTTTTGCCCTGACCCGGCGGCTGTGTGAAAATACGCGGCCCGTCCAAACATTTATAAAGGCATTGCGCATGGCAACACTGGTATTGCAGGGTCCGCGCCTGACCGAACAGGAAGCGGTCACCCTGAGTCACTCGTTTAACGGTCGACTGGAAGAGCACAAAGGCTACTACCGCATCCAGGTAGACGGCACGGTCGACCCGGCCAAACTGGCCATGCACAAGCAACAGGAAGAGTTTGACATCAACCTGCTACCCGCGGGCTTTGATCCGGCACAGGTCAAGCTGCTGGTCACCGACATGGATTCCACCCTGATCAGCATCGAATGCATCGACGAGATCGCCGACTTCATTGACGTCAAACCCCAGGTCTCCGAGATCACCGAGGCGGCCATGCGCGGCGAGATCGACTTCGAGACTTCGCTGCGGCGCCGCATCGCCCTGCTTAAGGGGCTGGAGCCCAGCGCGCTGGATCATGTCTATAACGAATGCCTGGCGCTCAATCCCGGCGCCAAACAGATGCTGGCCGGGCTCAAGGCGCGCGACATCAAAACCACTTTGGTCTCCGGCGGCTTTACCTACTTCACCGAACGACTCAAAGAACGTCTGGGGTTGGACTACACCCTGGCCAACGTGCTCGAATTCGAAAATGGCAAACTCACCGGTGAGATCCACGGTCACATCGTCGGCGCCGAGGCCAAGGCCGACTTTCTGCTGCAGAAGTGTGAAGAGCTGAATATCGACCCGTCACAGGCGGTGGCCATGGGCGACGGCGCCAACGACCTAGTAATGATGCAACGGGCGGGGCTGAGCATCGCCTATCACGCCAAGCCCAAGGTGCAGGATCAGGCCCACGCCGCCCTCAATCACTGCGGCCTGGAGGGTGTGTTGGGGTTGTTGAATATCAATATGTAGAGTGCACAGCGCACCATGGCCTTTAAAGGGTAATGCCGTACGAAAGACAATTGGTGCGCTATGCGCACCCTACGTTTTTTTGAACAGCAGATCCCAAACACCGTGGCCCAGGCGTTGGCCGCGGCGCTCGAACTTGGTCTCGGGGCGATAGTCCGGCTTTTCCGAATAGGTGCCCGCGCCGGCCAGGTTGCCGAAGCCTGCGGCGGCGGACATCACCGTCATCATCCACTCGGCGTACTCCTGCCAGTCGGTGGCCATATGAAACACACCGCTCGATTTCAGCTTGGTGCGAATCAGCTCGACGTATGCCGGCCGCACGATGCGGCGCTTGTGGTGACGCTTTTTGTGCCATGGGTCAGGAAAGAAGAGCAGCACTTTATCAAGTGAATTATCGGGAATCTGCCGCTGCAGGACCTCCACCGCGTCGTGACAGAAGATGCGTACGTTGCTGCTGCCCTGCGCCGCCAGCTTGTCCAGCAGGCGACCGACACCGGGGCGGTGCACCTCGATGCCGAGATAATCCTGCTCCGGGTGGTTCAGGGCCATCTCGGCCAGGGCGTCGCCCATGCCGAAGCCGATTTCCAATATTTTCGGCGCCGAACGGTCGAATACGGCATCCAGATCCAATACTTCAGCCCCCGGCTCCAGGCCGTATGTGGGCCACAGCTCGCGCAGCGCCCATTCCTGACGGGCGGTCATGCGCCCCTGGCGGCGCACGAAGCTGCGGATGGGGCGGTGGGGGTTATCGGTGGCTGTCATGGTAATTCAGGCAAAAACACTAACCGCAAAGGTCGCGCAGGGACGCAAAAAAACGTTGCGATCCTTGGCGGCCTTTGCGGTTAAACAATAATTTAGAAAAAAGTCCCGTCGATGGGCGATGAGGCGCTGGCGTAGCGCTTGGCCGGCATGCGTCCGGCCAGATAGGCCTCGCGGCCGGCCTCGACCGCCTTTTTCATGGCGGCGGCCATCAGCACGGGATTTTTGGCGCCGGCGATGGCGGTGTTCATCAACACCCCGTCGCAACCCAGCTCCATGGCCACGGCGGCGTCGGAGGCGGTGCCCACCCCCGCATCCACCAGCACCGGCACGCTCAGTTCCTCGACAATAAAGCGGATGTTGTAGGGGTTGCGGATACCCAGCCCGGAACCGATAGGCGCGCCCAGGGGCATGACAGCGACGCAGCCCATGGCCTCCAGCTCCTTGGCCACGATCAGATCGTCGGTGGTGTAGACCATCACCTTGAAGCCGTCGTTGATCAGGGTCTCGGCCGCCTTGAGGGTCTCCATGATATTGGGGAACAGGGTCTTTTCGTCGCCCAGTACCTCCAGCTTGACCAGGTCGTGGCCGTCCAGCAACTCGCGCGCCAGACGGCAGGTGCGCACCGCATCCTCGGCGTTATAACAACCGGCGGTATTGGGCAGGATGGTGTACTTCTCCGGCGGCACGGCGTCGAGCAGGTTGGGCTCGTCCGGGTTCTGGCCGATGTTGGTGCGGCGCACTGCCACGGTGATGATCTCGGCACCGGACGCCTCGGTGGCCAGGCGGGTCTCTTCCAGATCCTTGTACTTGCCCGAGCCCACCAGCAGGCGGGAGTGGTATTCGACGCCGGCGATGATCAGCGGGTCATGGGTAGGCGTTTGAGCTGTATCCGACATATGCATTCCTGTTTGCGGAGATGAAACGAAAGAGCGTAATTATAACCCGCCGTACCCGGGTTTCCCTAACCGCCGCCGATGGCGTGCACGATCTCCACCCGGTCGCCGGCCTGCAGCCGGTGACTGGCGTGACGGCTGCGCGGCACGATTTCCAGATTGACCTCCACCGCCAGGCGGCGGCCGGCCAGGCCCATTTCCTCAACCAACTGCGCCACCGAATAGGGCTCGGCGATCTGGCGCGATTCTCCGTTTACGATGATTTCCATGCGTTCACTGTCATTCATTGGTGACCAATCAGGGGCGCGATTTTACTACAGATCCACGCGCAATAGAGCCGGAGCACGCCGGCTGACCGCCGGGCCTGTACCCGAATCAGCGCGCTTGCGGTAGAATGCCACGCCGATGCGGGTGTAGTTCAATGGTAGAACGGCAGCTTCCCAAGCTGCATACGAGGGTTCGATTCCCTTCACCCGCTCCAATCTCACACGCGCCGGCCGCCGTTTCCGGTCTTCCATCACCCACCGTTTCGCCCCACCCCGGGTCAGCACGGCCACCCGGATTGAGGCCGGGATATCACTTCAGGATACCGCGGTGAAACCCGTTAACCTCGGGTAACGGCGGATTATAAGATGCATCGCAGATATACAACATTATCACTACTCATTTTGCTGCTCTCATTGGCACTCGGCGGCTGCGGCGAAAACGACAAAACCGGCTCCCTGACGGCGCTGCTTGGCGCGTCGCTGCAAGACATCAGCTTCGCCACACCCGGCCCGATCCAGAAGACCTACGGCGATGCACCCTTTAGCAACACCGCCAGCGGCGGCGACGGTCGCGGCGCCATCCGCTATGACAGCAGCAACATCGCTGTCGCCAGCGTCGCTGCGAACAACGGCACGGTCACCCTCATCGCCCCCGGCAGCACCGTCATCACGGCAACCAAGGCCGCCGACCGGCGCCAGCTGGCCGCCCAAGCCAGTTATACCCTGACTGTGGCGCGCGCCGATCAGAGCATCGCCTTCAATAACGCCGGACCGTTGTACAAACTCGCTGACGAGGCCTCGTTTGCCAACCTCGCCGGCGGCGGCAGCGGCAGCGGCGCGCTCAGCTACAGCAGCAGCGACACGGCCGTCGCCACGGTAGATCCTGCAACCGGGGCGGTCACGCCTGTCGCCCCCGGCAACACGACCATTACCGCCACTAAGGCCGCCGACACCTACTACAACTCCGCCCAGGCCTCGTATAGCGTGGTGATGGCTCCGCGCCAGACTCAACTCAAGGCCTGGCTCGGCGCGGCCAATACCGAGGTGGAGTTTCCGGCCGCGGCCGACGGCCTGAGCTTTGTCCGCGCCACCGACGCCGACTGTGACCTGACCAACTATTCGGTATGCGCCGACGGCCAGCTGGATACGCTGACCGGCATCACGATCAACGACAGCGCCGCCCGGCTCAATCAACAGGCGTGGTACTGGCTGCAACACGGCGCGAACACCAGTGCCTCATTGAATGTTACCCAGACTCGCTTCAGCGCCCGCGAATACGTACAAACCGTGGCCTTCGACGACAAGCTGTGGCTCATCGGCGGCTACGACGGCAGTTTCCGCAACGATGTCTGGTCGTCAACGGACGGCGTCAACTGGACCCAGGTCAGTGCCAACGCCGGCTTTTCGGCACGCTCCGATCATCAGGTGGTGAGCTTCGACGGCAAGCTGTGGCTCATCGGCGGCTATAACGGCGCCGCCCTGAACGATGTCTGGTCCTCCAGCGACGGTGTCAACTGGAACCAGGAAACCGCCGCAGCGGGATTCTCGGCGCGCTACGCCCACCACGCCACCGTGTTTGATAACAAACTGTGGGTAATGGCCGGCTGGGATGGCGCACCCAACAATGACGTCTGGTACTCGAGTGACGGCGTCACTTGGACCGAGGCCACGGCCGCGGCCGCCTTTTCCGCGCGTGTCGATCCCCAGGTAGTGGTCTTCGACAGCAAGCTGTGGCTCATCGGCGGCTGGGATGGCAGTTTGCAGAACGATGTCTGGTGGTCCGGCGACGGCAGCAATTGGACCCAGGCCAGCGCCGCGGCCGCCTTCAGCGCGCGCGACGGTCATCAGGTGGCGGTGTTGAACAATCAGCTGTGGCTGGCGGGCGGCCACGACGGCGCGCTGACCAACGATGTTTGGAAATCCGCCGACGGCGCCAACTGGACCCAAGTCAGCGCCGCGGCGGAGTTTTCGGCCCGCGAGCGTCATCACATGGTGGCATTCCATGACGCCCTGTGGCTGATCGGCGGCAACGATGGGGCGCGACGCAACGACATCTGGTCATCGAGTGACGGCCTGAGCTGGAGCAAGCAAACCGCCGGCGCCGAATTCAGCGCCCGCTACGATCATCAAGCCACGGTTTTCAATAATGCCTTGTGGGTAGTCGCCGGACGCGATAGCGCTTTCAGGAACGATGCCTGGTCCTCGAACGATGGCCTGAGCTGGACTCGGCACAGCGCCGCCGCGCCGTTTTCCGCCCGCCATTCACATCAGACGGTGGCGTTCGCCAACAAGCTCTGGGTGATCGGCGGTGATGACGGCGGTAACCTAAATGAGGTCTGGTCTTCCAGCGACGGCGTCAGCTGGAACCAGGAAACGGCCGCCGCCGCGTTCTCGGCGCGCTACGATCACCAGGTGGTGGTCTTCAACAACAAGCTGTGGCTCATCGGCGGCTATGACGGCACAGCGAAAAGCGATGTCTGGTCCTCCAGCGACGGTATTAATTGGACTCAAGAAACGGCTGCCGCCGCATTCTCGGCGCGCTACGACCACCAGGTGGCGGTCTTCAACAACCAGCTGTGGCTGATCGGCGGTTGGGACGGCGGCATGAAAAACGATGTTTGGTCCTCCAGCGACGGCGTCACCTGGAGCCAGGAAACGGCCGCCGCCGCGTTCTCGGCGCGCTACGATCACCAGGTGGTGAGCTTCAATAACAAGCTGTGGCTGATTGGCGGTTGGGACGGCAGCGTGAAAAACGATGTCTGGTCCTCCAGCGACGGCGTCAGCTGGACCCAGGCAAGCGCCGCGGCCGAGTTTCCTGCGCCGCAAGTGCCGCAAGCCCTGGCGTGGGACAACAAGCTGTGGCTCATCGGCGGCAGCGACGGTAGCAGCCAGAACCATGTGTGGTCCTCCGCCGACGGCGTCACTTGGCGTCTCGGCTACAAGGGCACCGTGAACTTTCCCTGATGAACCGGAAAATCTATAGTAGGATTACTGGCCGATAAAGCCGAGCATGTAGAGCATCAGCATTACGGTGGCGGTTCCAGCCACCAGCATAATACCTAGCACCATCATGGCCATTGCTGCACGCATATCTATTTTTCCGGAGCTGTGGTCGGCCCGCCATGATACATCAGTTGCAGCGGTTTGTTACAGGCGGGGCAATAGGTCCATTTCGGTAGTTTATCTGCGGGATCCAACTGAATATCCACGGCCTGCTCGCATTCGGGACACACACCGTGGGCCTTTTCCATCACGGTTTCAACGCGGTAGCGCAGGAAGGCCATAATCGGCCCGCCGATGCCAAAGAGCGGCACCAGAACAAAATGGGCGATGGGGATGAACAGCGTAATCAGCGCCAGCAGCCAGGCGACGCCCAGTATCTTGCCGGCGCGCGCCATGCGCTCCGCCGGTGTGAAGCTGCGTGTATGCAGCTCGCCGACACTGGCGGACGATTCGTTTCCCTTGATGGTAATCGGCTCGACCCGACTCTCCGACATCCTCCCCTCCCAAAGAAGTTGTGTGGCTCAAGGGTAACATAAGCGCCCGGGAAGATTTACCATATAGCCTTCTCGAAGCCTTAAGGACAAGCGGCCATGGCCAGACCCCTGAAGATCATCGGCATTGCATTAGGCGCGATCATCCTGCTGATCGCCGCGGCGCTTATCGCCATCCTGCTGTTGTTCGATCCCAACGCCTACAAGCCCCAGATCAGCCAGGCGGTACAGGACGCCACCGGCCGCGAACTCGACATCAAGGGCGACATCGAGCTGTCCCTGTTTCCCTGGATCGGCATGGAGCTGGGCCAGACCAGCCTCAGCAACGCCCCCGGCTTCGGCGACGCCCCTTTCGCCCGCCTCGACGCCGCCGAGGTCAAGCTGCGCCTGCTGCCCCTGTTATTGCGCCAAGAAGTGGAAACCCGTGCCGTGGTACTGCGCGGCCTGCGGCTCAACCTGCAGGTCAATGAAAACGGCACCAGCAACTGGGCCGACCTGGCCCAACCCGAGCCCACGGCGACTTCCGGCCAGATACCGCCGGCCACGCCGCAACAGGCCGCCGCCTCCACCGGGGGCGGTATCGGCCTGGCGGCCCTGGCCATCGGCGGCATCGAAATCAGCGACGCCCACATCAGCTATGACGATCGCGCCGCCGACACGCACTACACGGTCGAACAGCTCAACCTGGTGACCGGCCCGGTGTCCCTGGACACGCCCGTGGATGTCGCCCTCGACAGCCGCTTCAGCAGCAGCCAACCGCCGCTCAAGGGCCAACTGGAGCTCAGCACCCGCATCGGTTTTGATCTCAAGCAGGAGCGCTATCGCCTCGACGACCTGGTGCTGGAAACCACCCTGGATGGCGAGACACTGCCCGGCGGCCGCGCCCAGGCCAGAGTGAGCGCGGATATCCGGGCCGACCTGCAACAGCAGACCGCCGCCGTGAACAATCTCACTATTCAAACCTATGGCGTCACCGCCCGCGGCCAAATTGATGCCGAACGCATACTGGCCTCACCCGCGTTTAAGGGTGAGCTGGCGCTGGCACCGTTTAACGCGCGCCAGTTGTTAACCAAACTGGACCAGCCAGTACCGGACACCGCCGACCCCGAAGCGCTGACCAAGCTCGCCGCCAACCTTCGGTTCAGCGGCACGCCGACGGCGATCAATATCCCGGTACTGCAACTGTTTCTGGACGACACCACCCTGAGCGGTCGAACGGACATCCGTCTGCCGCAGGACAAACCTCTACCGGCGGTTCGCTACACCCTGCACATCGACACTATCGACGCCGACCGCTATCTGCCGCCGGCCAGCGAAAACGACGTCAAGGTGGCACCCCCCAGCGCCGGCGCCGCCGCGGCCGCCACCCTGCCCATGGAGCTGCTGCGCGATCTCGACATCAAGGGCCAACTGGACCTGGACCAGCTGAAGATCAGTGGCCTGCATATCAGCCAGATCAAGACCCGCCTGACGGCGCAGCAGGGATTGATCGAGCTGCTACCCGAGGCACAGTTGTATCAAGGCGGCTATAAGGGCAGCATGCAGCTGGATGCGCGGCAAGACACGCCGCGTTTCAAACTCGACGACACCCTCAGCGGTGTCCAGGCCGGCCCCCTGCTGCAAGACCTAATGGATGACGCCCTGCTCAGCGGCCGCGCCGATCTCAGCAGCCGCCTGACCACCACCGGCCATACGCCGGAACAAATGACCCGGGCGCTCAACGGGCGCGTCGAAGTGAGTTTCAACAACGGCCAGATCAAGGGCTTCAACCTGGCGCAACTGGTACGCGAGGCCAAGGCCAAACTCAACCAGCAGCCGCTACCCGCCCGGGACGAGACCAAGGGCACTGACTTCACCGAGCTGAGCGCCACCCTGAACATTAAAGACGGCGTCATCCACAACGACGACCTGAGCGCCAAATCGCCTTATGTGCGCATTAGCGGCGCGGGCACGGTGAATCTGGTCACAGAGCAACTCGACTACCTGGTCAAGACCGCCCTGGTGGAAAGCGCCACAGGCGCCGGCGGCGCCGAACTGGAGCAGCTGAAGGGGCTCACCGTGCCGGTCAAAATCACAGGCAGCTTCGCTCAGCCGAAAATCGATCTGCAATACGACGAGATCCTCAAGGCCCGGGCCAAACAGGAATTGGAACGCAAAAAGCAGGAATTGAAACAAAAGGCCGATGCCGAGAAACAGCAACTGCAGCAAACACTGGAGGCCGAAAAAGAGGCCCTGCAACAGGAGCTGAAAGAAAAGCAGAAACAAGAGCTGCAGCAAAAAGAGGACGAACTAAAGAACAAGCTCAAGAGCCTGTTCAATTAGGCATATGGAAAATGATAGTTTCAGCCGACGCCTGCTGCGCTGGTTTAAACAGCACGGCCGCACGGATCTGCCTTGGCAGCAGGACCCTACGCCTTACCGCGTCTGGGTGTCGGAGATCATGCTGCAGCAGACCCAGGTGGCCACAGTCATCCCCTATTTTGAACGCTTCACGCAACGCTTTCCCGACATCAACGCCCTGGCGGCGGCGCAACAGGACGAGGTGCTGCACCTGTGGACCGGGCTGGGTTATTACGCCCGCGGTCGCAACCTGCACCGGGCGGCGCAGCAGATACGCGACCAACACGGCGGAAAATTTCCCAGCGCGTTGGAGCAGGTTATGGCCCTGCCCGGTATCGGCCGCTCCACCGCCGGCGCCATCTTGAGCCTGGCGCTGGGACAGCGCCACACCATCCTCGACGGTAATGTGAAGCGGGTCTTGGCGCGCTATCACGCCCTCGAAGGCTGGCCCGGCACGCCGGCGGTGGAAAAACAGCTGTGGCAACTGAGCGAGCAACACACGCCCAGAACCCACAATGCCGCCTACACCCAGGCCATCATGGACCTGGGTGCCACTCTTTGCCGGCGCAGCAAACCGCTATGCCCGCTGTGCCCCCAACAACACAGCTGCCAGGCCCTGGCGCAAGGCCGGCAGAATCAACTGCCCCACCCCAGACCGAGGAAGCCGCTTCCGGCCCGCAACACCACTATGTTGATGCTGGCCGACCTCGAGGGCCGGGTGTTGCTGCAGCAGCGTCCGCCGAGCGGCATCTGGGGCGGCCTATGGAGTTTTCCGGAACTGGCCGGGGACCCACCCAGCGATGCCGAGATCAACCGCTGGTGTCGGGAGCAGCTGGGACATCAGGTCAAGATAAGCGAACGCTGGCCGGTGCTGCGTCACACCTTCAGCCACTTCCATCTCGATATCGAGCCGGTGTGGCTGCACAGCAAACACGCTGTCGCACGGGTCGCCGACGACCAGGCCACCTGGTTTTCGCCCGCCGCCCCCGCGGCACTGGGACTGGCAGCGCCGGTGAAACAATTGCTCGAGCGGCTACAACAGCACCTGGAATAGCCCTACTGACAGCGTCATAGAGACACCCGCGCCCTTCTGCTAAAATGCGCCCACTCTAGAATCTACTGTGGGGACAACAACATGACACGCATGGTGCATTGCAAGAAACTGAACCAGGAGCTGCCCGGCTTGCCGCAGCCGCCCTATCCCGGCGCGCTGGGTCAAAAGATCTTCGAGAACATTTCACTGCAGGCCTGGCAGCAATGGCTGAGCCAGCAGACCATGCTCATCAACGAATACCGTCTGTCCATGGTCGACCCCAAGGCCCAGTCCTTTTTGCGCGAAGAGATGGAAAAATTCCTGTTCGGCGAGGGCAGCCAAATGCCCGAGGGCTACGTGCCACCCAAGGAGTGATCCAAGCCTTGCGCGCGAGGTGTCTGCGGCATAGAATCAAAGTCTCTATCGCTATACGGATAAGTTCTATTAATTTCAGGAGACGCATGTGAAGAGACAAATCGTGAGCATCGCCGGCATCGCCCTGCTGAGCGGCAGCGTTCAGGCCGCTGAACAATGGACTTGGCTGGCCGGCACCCAGGACGGCTATAGCGCGCAACCCACCATCTCATTGATGGCCGGCCACATGGACCCCGGTGACAACATGAACAGTGACACTGTCAGCGGTCTTGAACTGTCGCTCAACTGCCCGCTGTTACAGCCGCCCAGCAACCGCATCCGCCAGCAACTGAGCTATAGCAAATACGAAGACGGCGGCGTGGAGATCGAAAGCATCGAAATCAATCCCCACTACGTGGTGGAAGTCTCCCCCGGCCTGGAGATCGGCGGCGGTCCCGGTCTGGGCTATGTCATGGTCGACAACGCCGCGGGGGACGACGAAGTCTTCGCCCTGCAGCTGGGCGCCAGCGTCCATTACCATGGCAGCAGCCCCCTGTTCCTCGGCGCCGAGGCGCGTTATCAGATCACCGGCGACGACAACTTCGGCGCCGCCACCGAATCGGATGTGGATAATTACCGTGTATTGCTGAAGTTGGGGTATAGCCTGTAAGGCGACAGCCTTTGTGAGCTTGGTGAAGAAGGCCCCGTCAAGCGGGGCTTTTTTTGTATGTCACCGCCCCCTTGAGGAGAGTCCCCGCGCAGCATAAAAAGGGACCTGCAAGGGGTTCAATCACCAGCTTTGCGCGGCGCGCAAACAGCCGCTAGCGATACTCCCCGCTCTTGGCACAGCGAAACCCCACATCCACACTCAAGCTCAAGGGATCGGCCTGGCCCCGCCGCGCGGAACGATAAAAATAGCTCAGGGCGTAATGCCCCACCCCGGCGCCGCCGCCCTTCACTACCTTGTAGACATCGCCATAGGCCTCGCTCTGGTAGTCCGCGCCCGGATAGCCCCGATACCAATCGTTGACCCATTCGGATACGTTACCGCCCAGGTCGAACACGCCGTATATGGATTTGTCTTGGGGATAACTGCCGGGGGGTACGGTAACGCCGATGTCGTTGTCACCTACATTGGCCCTGCTCGGGTCCCATGCATCGCCCCAGGGATAGCGGCGTCCGTCCGCGCCGCGCGCCGCCTTCTCCCATTCCGCTTCGCTGGGCAGGCGCTTACCGCGCCAGCGACAATAACTGGCGGCGTCGTACCAATTGATGGCGGTGACCGGCAGACGGTCGCGTTCGGCCTGGATGCGTTTGAGCTGCGCCAGGATCTCATCCTTTTCCATCTGAGTGGTATCCATGTCGAGCTGAAAATACTCACCCGCCACGCGGCGCAGGGTGTCCAGATCAAAGCTACTGAGACGGTGCTCGCTGGCGTTGTAGCCGTCCTGCACCCAGGGCGGCGGCGGGTCGATGCCGGTGGCCAGCACAAAGCGCTTGTATTCGCCATTGCTCACCTCGTAGCGATCGATGTAAAACGCGTCGAGCCTGACCCTGTGGCGCGGGTGTTCGTCCAGATACATGGGCTCACGAAAACCGAACTCCGCCTGCTTGCCCTCGGTGTCCACCGCATCACTGCCCATGATGAATTCACCCGCCGGCACCTGCACCATGCCGTCCGGCGGCGGCATTAACTGCGGCGCTTGCTCACACCCCAGCAGCACAACCAGCAGCAACGGCCAGACCAGGGACGCAGCGCGCATGGCTATTCGGCGTCTTTGGCGCAACGAAAGCCGAAGCTGTCGTTCTTGGTACGCGGATTGAAAAAGCTGCGGTTGAACACCGGCGCCGAGATGCCGCATTTGTAGAACGAACAATCCCACCATGAGCCGCCCTTGAGCACCTTGTACTTCTCGCCGTAGTTCTCGGTGACGCGCTGGTTGCCGGGGTAAGGCAGGTACCAGGATGAGGTCCATTCCCACACGTTGCCGGTCATGTCGTACAGGCCGTACGGACTCTTGCCGCCCTCGAAGGCGCCCACCGGCGTGGTATCACCCTCCACATACATAGCCGCCCAACGCACCGGGGTGTTGGCCTTATCGATGCTGAATCCGCTGCCCCAGGGAAACATGCGCCCGTCGGTGCCGCGCGCCGCCTTTTCCCATTCCTTGTCATCAGGCAGGCGCTTGCCGGCCCACTCACAATAGTCGTGGGCGTCATACCAACTGACTTGAGTCACCGGGTGATCAGCCTTGCCCTCGGGAAAGCTGCGATTGCGAAAATGGCGCGGCGAGCGATGACCGGTGGCATCGATAAACTGTTTGTATTGAAGATTGGTGACTTCGTATTTGTCGATCCAATAGGCCGGCAGCTCCACCTCGTGGCGCGGGCCCTCGTCGGGCAGGCGAAAATCGGTGCCGCGAATAAAGGTACCGGCCGGGATCCGGATCATCTCATTAGGATCGGCGCCGATACGGGTCTCATCGTAGTAGATCGGCACACTCATGCCCGGCCCCTGACCCTCGGCACGCTTTTTCGGCTTGGCCTTACGGATGGCGGACTCGAGCTGTTGCAACTCGGCACTGAAATCGGTCTTCAGCCCTTTCCGCTTGTGGCACTCGACACAGGCGGTGGAAGTCGCCTTTTTGAAGAGCTCGGCGTCGCCCTCCTGGTGGCAGGCCACACAACCGTTCATATCCTCGTGATGAAAGCGGACAATGCGTTCCTCGGCCGCCCATGCCGCCGCCCCGAACAGCGCCACCAACACCATGAAGCAATGCCCCCAGTTCATACCACTTCCCATGCCTTGCCAACCCCAAAATCCAGCGTAACGGACCGTTAAGAATAACACGGGCACCAAGGCGGCAAAAAACCCAAAAAGCCGAAAGAAACTTGACTCGGTCACGGCCTGTTGGTTTAATACACGCCTTCCGGCGCCCAGGTAGCTCAGTCGGTAGAGCAGGGGACTGAAAATCCCCGTGTCGGCAGTTCGATTCTGTCCCTGGGCACCACTATTTTCTCTACACTATCAAGTAATTACATCAAGCCGACCGGATTTACTTGATTCGTGCTTCTCTCTAACGTGGCCTGATCGTGACTCTGCGTTTGTTTCCAAACGGGCAACGGCTGCATGTACGTTTTCCGGTGCCAGCTGCGCATAACGCTCGGTCATCCTGATGGTTCTGTCCTAGCAAGTCATACACTTCGATCAAGGCAAGGCCTCGGGCGCCACGCCCAGGGCGCGGCTAAAGGCGGCAAAGGTGTCTCCATGAAGAACCTCCAGGAACTCGCCCCCGTAACCATCTCCTACCTCCTCGGCGAGGATGCGAAAGAGGCCCAGGCCACCTACAAGGTCAACGGCACGCGCGGCAAGCTGCTCACCAACTACCAGGCGCCCACCGGGCTGCGCGAACTGTCCAGCGACAGCGCGCTCATCGACGCACTCAACGATCAATAGCGATCAGAACCAGACTCAATTATTCTGTCCCCTATTGTTCTCCTCCGTCTGAGATTACCGACCAATATCAGGTTCTCATTGGAATTGGCAAAACGAAAAAGCCTGAGCTAACCCGGTTTTCTGCTTAACAGGAGAGACCAATGTCTCTGCGCCACAGGCTAGCGTTGCTCCGGAAATAGTCCTGGCATCCACCGTGATGCCAGCTTGGCCGGGAAGGCGAGGCGCAGCGGTGCGCGCGTGCTTTCCGAGACGAGAACACCGCGTTCGATTAGGGCGGCAACGACGCGGCGGGAGTGGCGGTCGCTCGCCCCAATCAGTTCCGGAACGTCCCCACGCCGTAGTTCTCCTCGGTAAAGAATTGCTTCCAGGATGCGCCCGGCCTTTTGCGGCAGCGCGTCGGCGCGGATTTCTTCTTCGACCCAGAGCAGAATACGCCCCCTAAGCCGGTCGGGCTGGACTAACTCTTCCATAAACTTGACCTGGTCGAGGCAGATTTCAAGGAAGAAATGCGTGAACGAGACCAAGCCTTGCTCACTGAGATTGCCGCGCCCATCGAGATCATTGTGGCGCGGAAGATCACATTGGGCCAAATGGTTCTTGTATGACCGCACGTTCCTGGCAAGACCACGGGCAATAGACCAAATGCCGCCGGTATCCAGGGCGTCTAGAAGCATCGCATATGACATCAGTCTGGCTACGCGTCCATTGCCGTCCAGGAATGGGTGTATCCATAATAGCCGGTGGTGTGCTGCCGCAGCCGCTATAATCGTCTCCGCTTTTCCCAGGCCGCTGTAAGTCTGTTCAAATTGCTTGAGAAAACGCGGAAGCGCGCCGGGACTGATCGGGATGTGTTCACCGACTTTGACATCACGTCCGCGAAGCGCACCGGGAATGACCCGCATCCGTTCGCCATTATCAGGATTTTTAACCCACAGCAGTTCATCCGGCAAGAGTTCACCAAACCGACCGTGGATCTCGCAAATACCGTCCGCGCTTACGCTGCGCCCGCGCACTCCGCCGCCGTCGATCCATTGCTGAACCGCGATGTGTGCTTTGGCTTCGAGTTGCAGGTTCCGTTTTTCCGCGTTGGTGCTGTAATCGTTTTTCAGGGCGCGTTCGATGTCGACCGGGTGGGTATCGTGGCCTTCGATTAGGTTGCTGTAATAACAGTTCATTGCCCGGACCAGCTCCGCCAGGGATGTCAGGATGCCTTCCGGGAGGCTCCGGCGAAATCCTGCGGAATGCGCCGCCAACTCGACCGCAAGATCGGCGAGCTCTCCCCTATCGCGAGAACCTTCGGAGATCCTCATAGGTTCCATCAAAGATACGGGCTCACCCCTGTCCAGGGGTGTGCTATTGTCCGGTTTCATGGCCGCTTCTTTGTCCGCATCATAACTAATCATAAATTACATAATATCATAAAGATATGTATAAATTATGTCTATTACTTGCGCTATTGTGGCCGCTTTCAGGGCCGGTTTGATAATATAACGAACAGGTTGTTAAGAGATCTCCCTCATCCCGTCTGGGGCCGAGCCATGGTGCCGGAGGCGACGTGGTGGGGTGCCGTGGTCGAGCGGTACAGGCGTCGTCTGTCGGGATTCGTCATTCGATCCAACCGGTAGCGCGTCGTAACTGCCGGGGCGAGGTATGCATTGCTTTTTGCCTACTTCACTTCCATTTGGGCGCCGTCTCCTATACGTCTGTTTCCGGCCAGGAGCTGACGCTCAATATTCGTATCTAAAGGGGTCAAATCTAAAGGGGCCATCTAAAGAGGTCAAAGCCCTTATAATGCATATTGCCACATATCACTCATGGTCATCTAAAGGGGTCAAAGCCCTTGGTCATCTAAAGGGGTCACATCTAAAGGGGTCAAAGCCCTTATAAAAAAATCTAAAGGGGTCAACGCCCTTATAATGCATATTGCCACATATCACTCATCATTATCCTTTGGCTTAGATGGCCTACCTCTTCGGGCCTGGCCTACTTTGAGCTTCAGCTTGGCCTCGATCTGCTCGCGGAAATAATCATTCCCCAACGGAGTTCCCGTCTGCCAGGCCGCTCGAATATCATCCAACATATTTTTATCAAGGTGGGCTTTAAATAGCGACTTATATGATTCCGTACGAGCAGCATTAGTTTTACCTAACGATACATACATTGTATGGGGTGTTAGCAGCTCATCTTCCCTGCCCTGGCCATTAGATCGATAACTAGACCAACGATAGTGCCCAGGTGACCGCACCATATTAGCCCTGACTGGATTCAGTTCTATATAGCGCATGCATGTAAGCAGGTACTCTTCGTCATGAATAAGACTGGATTTGTAGCGCCCCTCCCAGATAGAACCACTTGTGCCGTAAGTATGGTTAATATATGAAACATAGAACCTACCTATATACTGCATCATTCTTGTAATACCATCCTTATCATGTGGCGTGGCCAGGATATGTATATGGTTTGTCATCAGCACATAGGCATGTATATCTATGTTGTACCGTGACGCCCCTTCTTTCAACCAGCGTAGGTATGCTAGATAGTCGTTATCTTCAAAGAAAACAGGCTCACGACTATGGCCACGCTGAACGATATGAACCGGAACTCCTGGGAGGAAGAAACGGGGTTTTCTTGGCATTGCAACTACCCTATCCATTTTAGTATGTGCAGGATAGCAAGTGACAGATACTTTTTAAAGGGCTTTGACCCCTTTTATTCGGGATAGCAAGTGACAGATACTTTTTAAAGGGCTTTGACCCCTTTTATTACCCCTTTTATTCGTTCTTTTATTCGTTGACCCCTTTTATTCGTAAAGGGCTTTGACCCCTTTTATTATAGCGCCACGGGAAGGCATATCTATAGCCATCGGCTAGGTACTGTTGAGCCCGTATTCGGGAACATCACGAGCAGCATAGGATTCAAGCGATTTAGCCTGAGAGGAAAGCACAAGGTCAACGGCCAGTGGCAATTGATTAGCATGATCCACAACATATTCAAAATACACCGATATGCGTGGAATGGGGCATAACGAATGGAATAGGTCTCAAGTATCGGGAAGAATTGATCTGTATTATTTCTCGGTGAGGATTGGGTCAAATAGGGAGTAGTAAAAAATTAACTGAGGCGAGTGATGGTGGAGAGACTTGTGTTTGAGTTTTTCTACAGACTCGTTATGTTTTAAACCAATAGATGAAGGAAAATAATAATGAAAAAAATATTAGCTCTATGTATTGCCGCAGGAATTTCAGGAAATTGTTTGGCTGCTACGGGATGGACTGGTCCAACAACAATTCTGGAGTTGGAAACCCATTCCGACGGAACTGAAATTAGATTAGACGGATATAACAATGCATGTACATCAGTAGTTGAGTCCGGTGTACAAAAAACCTGGACAAAAGTGGGAAGCTCACAAGGAAATAAAGAGCAGTTAATGTCAGTAATATTAATGGCATTTGCGGCGGGTAAAAATATAAACGTCTATTGTAGTGACCCTAACGATTGGGCTGAGATTAGTAATATAAAAGTTGTGCCGTAACGCTTGGGAGCGATCAAAAACATAACAATGCAAATTCACACGGACACATTTACGCAACGCTCGTTTGTGGCGAATGCCACAAGCCTCCCGTTGCTCCAATGTGCCGGTGATTTGCGGCGTTAGAGATATAAGGTGTACAAAATGAAAAGAATAATTGCTTTGGCTTTTATGGCTTCAATATCAAGTAACCTGTATGCCGTAGACGAACAAGAGGGTGCTACGGGAAAAATTAAAAGAATGATAATTAATCATGGCGCAAACAATGATGAGATATACATAACGACGGATGATCCATCTCCGACCTGCACATCCATGAAATTGCGAACAAATGATCCGAACGTTAGCGCAACATCGTATAAAATTCTTGTCAGCTACCTACTCACAGCAAAAATGTCAGGAAAGACAGTGCAGCTATATACTGACCTGCAATGCAATCTATTTAGGGCGGAAATTATTGGTTAAAAAAACAAACAGGGTCAGCACCTACGCATCAGGAGACTACCAAAGACTGCTAAGAGAAAATAAACTCATCAGCAGCATGAGCCGGAAAGGAGAATGCCTGGACAATGCTGTGGCAGAGAGTTTCTTTGGTAAGAAAAACCGGGTCAGATTTATTGATTCGTGAAACCCAATGGCTCTGACCCTATTGATCCGGCTGCCCGCCCCCGCGGCCGCGGGCGGTGACGCACCAGGGCGGCCAGCATGCCAATGCCAAACAGATACAGCATCTCCGGCTCGGGCACCACGGAGAGTGGCCCGATACTAGCTTCGAGACCTGCAGTGCTAAGGCGGTTGATGTCGAGCACAACGGCGCCTACATTGGAGGTCTCCACCCCGCCGACAGTGCCACACGTTACCGAACCCATTCCGCACAGGGTCGGGGTATTGAAGTCGGCGAAGGGAAACAGATAGCTTGCGCTGCCAGCGGTGGTCATCCGGGAGACCGTGGTCCAGCGCGTCGCGTCGGTATAGAGACTGAGCTCCAGCAGAAAGCCGGCATTGGTGCTGACATGCAGCGACATATCGCTGCCGCCAAAAAGAAAATCGATCCCCCCCAGCCCGGTGGCATCGATCGCCGAAGAGCCATCGAACCCGTCCCACTGCACCTGAGCTCGCCCCACGGTACCTGCGGTGGTGCTGAAGTTGAGCGTCCCTGCCGAAACCTCGACCGTGGACATTCCGCTACCCGAGATCATGCTGGTCCACAGGTCGCGTGCTCCGCCAATAACATCTAGCGAGGATAAAGAGACGATTTCCCCACCCACACCGCCGGTAATCGTTTTTTCACTTCCTCCCCCTGGCGTGGAATCCGTATAAGGGCCTTGGTCCAGACCAAAGCTGTCGATCACCAACGCCTGGGCGTTGGCGCTGATGGCAAACGCCATCACGGCCAATATCCATCCGTGTCTGCTCATGATCTATTTCCCCCGTTGCATGGTTTTCCTGACCTGCAGATCGCTGTTAGCACTATTCGGGCCACATCAGGTTTTTGCCCGGGGTTTCAACGCCTTGAATATGTCGTCGGATTTCAGGGGGCGACACGGTGTAAAACCGGTCGACAGACCGCCTCCTCAGGCCGGGAACAGTGGGCAGCAGAGCGGCAATAGTGCCACAGCGGTCCTTTTACTGCTTCAGACGATAGTCTGTCTCACATTAAGGCATTAAAGGGGGGATTACCCAGCGCTCGGCGCCTCTATCCCTCCAAACGCCGCGTTTCTACCCCCCCCCTCTTGGCAACCATGACAAGCCTGCGCTCGGCGTCAGGCGAACCAAGGCGAGACGACGGGCTCCAATTTTACAGCGCACGATCATTATCGCTTCGGGCGCCAGCCACTTGACCTTGCGCACCGCCAACAGCTAAACAATTTATGCCGGCGTGACGATCTCTTTGGTAACGACCTAGATTTTGCCGACAAGGGACCATGATTGATTTCGTCGGCGCCAACTCAAGGCCAGGAGGACGGCGATAATGCAAATCAAGGCCATCTCAGCGATATTGTTTGGATTACTGTGCGCAATTACGGCGACCCCGCCTCAGGCGAGTGCCCCCTGCACCAGCCTACAATTTTCCATGGCCCAAGATACGGCGCGTGAGTTGCGCGCCATCGCCGCACAATGCGAGTCTCAGCCAGTCGCCGATTTGTACTATCACCGCGCCCACCACCGCGAGCTGGTCGGTCTCAACCGTACTCTGAGGTCTATTCTGACCATCAATGTCACCGGCATCCCGCAAAACAGCGTTGAGTCCTATCGTTTATACATGGCGCTGGTGGAATTGATGGCTGAGCAGATGATTGAGGAGAGCGACGCGCGGGTAAAACTACTCAATCACCAGTATGCCCGGCTCAACGATTTATTCGAACTGCGCATCAAGGGCTTTGATCGTCTCGCGGACCGCAAGGAGTGGCAGATTTATACCCACTAAGGCCCGACCATCCGCGCGCACACGCTAGCGCGCCTCAGTCTTCTTCACCCCACAGCGAATACAGTGATACACCGTCACCAGCCGGCCCTGCTTCACATCGAACTGTTTCTCTTGCACCACTTCCCACTTATGAAATCCGCTCTTGCATAAGGTTTTGCCCTTGTGCTTGTCACTGAGTTTCGGTTTGCGGAATTTGACCACATCACCCATGGGTAATCCCCCATCTCGATCTAACTGGACTATCCTGGAATAGGGGATTTGTCATAATCAAGCCCTCGCCCAAACGCATTAACAATCCTTAATATACTACACAAGAAAACTTAATCCAGAGCCCGCTTGACCTAATTACGACATGTAGTTATAACAAGACACTGGTACACCAGCTTTTTTAGGTGACGTACCAAACACAACCCAGAGGGAGAACCAAGAACATGAAACGGAAAAATCAAGTATTCGTCGCAGCACTCTTTGCAATCGGTTCAACAGGCGCCATGGCCGCCAATGTCGGTGAATGCGGCTGGGGCTCAAAGGTGTTTGATGGACAATCAGGTATTGTCCCCCAATCACTGGCTGTCACCACCAACGGCACCTTCGGTAACCAGACTTTCGGCATCACCTCGGGTACCTCAGGCTGTACTCAGGACGGTACCGTCAACTCTTCATGGCAGACCGCCATGTTCATCGATGGCAACAAAAAGGCCCTGGCCCGCGATACCGCCGCCGGCCAAGGCGAGACCCTGGAAGTACTGGCCGAGCTGATCGGTCTGGACGCCCAGGACAAAGTCGCGTTCAATCGTTTGACCCAGGAAAACTTTGCCCGCATCTTCCCCAGCAGCGATGTCAGCGCCGCCGAGATCCAAACCTCTCTGCGTGACGTGGTCGCCGCCGATGCCGAGCTGAGCAAGTACGCGACCGCCATCTAAGTACTCGGTCGACAAACTGCAGTGCACGTGCCCGGCGGAGATCCCGCCGGGCATATTTTTTTCTAAACACCCTGTACACAACAACCCAACCCAAGAGAGCTCGCAGTGCCTGCCTTTCCACGCTTGTTGTTTTGCCTGCTTAGCCTGGTTTGTGTCGCACTGCCGACGCCGGCCGCCGCCGCAACCCCCGCGTATCTCGATGAGTTGATCCAGGCGGCACGCGCGCAACAGCTGCACCAGCGACCCGAGTGGCACAAGCTGCTCCACTATAAACCCGGTCTGATACCCGGCAGTTTCAAGAGCCAGGTGGATGCGCCGCGCTTCTTCCTGGCCGAGACCGGCAAGACCGATCCGGCGGCGGAGCTGGAGGCCACGCTGGCGGCCTTCTTCGAAGCCTTTCCTACCGACCGGGATGCGCAGCACCTGCATCCCCAGTGTTTATTCGTGGCCCGCTATCACTGGCTTAAGCACGCGCTGGGGTTTGATCCGGAGCGCCTGCCCGAACACGGCTGCTGGCGCTTTGAAGAGTGGTTGGCGGCGCTCAATCCGCAGGGGGTGACCCTGGTGTTTCCCACCGCCTATATCAACAGTCCGGCCTCCATGTTCGGTCATACCCTGCTGCGTATCGACGCCGCGGGCCAAACCGAACAGACCCGCCTGCTAGCCTATGCCATCAACTTCGGCGCCGATACCGGTAATGACGGCGGTCTGGCCTTTGCCCTCAAGGGCCTGCTGGGCGGCTACCCCGGCACTTTTTCCGTTCTGCCCTATTACCTCAAGGTGCGCGAATACAGCGACATGGAAAACCGCGACATCTGGGAATATCAACTCAACCTGACGCCGGCGGAAACCCGCACCATGCTGCAACATGCCTGGGAGCTGCGCGGCATCTGGTTCGACTATTTCTTTTTCGACGAGAATTGTTCCTACCACCTGCTGTCGTTAATCGAAACCGCCCGCCCGGAGCTGCAGCTCACCGTGCGCTTCGACGTCTGGGCCATACCCTCCGACACGGTGCGTGTCACCGAGCGGGCCGGCTTGGTGGAGAACGTCGTTTACCGCCCGTCGCGCCACGCCGTACTTCAATATCGTATGAGCGGGCTGGACCCGGCCCGCATTAATGACATTCGCAACCTGGCCCTGGGAGAACTGCGACCGGCGGACGAAGCCATCACCGCGCTGCCCTTGGCGACGCGCGCCGAGGTGTTGGAGCTGGCCCATGAATACGCCGATTACCACCGCGATGACAATGACCGGCAGCTGCATCGTTTATTGCAGGCACGCAGCGCCCTGCCGGTCAGCCGCCCGGAGATCAAGGTGCCGGCGGACACCCGTCCGGATCAAGGCCATGGCACCGCGCGCAGCTCACTCAGCGTAGGCCGCGAAGACGGCGCTTACTATCAGCAATTGGAGTTGCGCCCGGCCTATCATGATCTGCTCGATCCCACGCCCGGCTATTCGCGCGGTGCGCAGATCGAATTTTTCAATCTGGCGCTGCGCCATAACAATCAGGCCGACACCACCCGACTGCAATATTTCAAACCGGTAAACATCATCTCGCTGACCCCGGTTTCTGATATCAGCACGCCCATCTCCTGGCAGTTTGATTTCGGCCTGACGCGCAAGCACGGCCAGCAGCACAACCGCATGCTCGCCACCGTCAACGGCGGCGCCGGAATGAGCTGGGCGCCGAGCGCACACAGCATCGCCTATGCCCTGCTCAAGCTGGGCATCGATGCCGAAGCGAAAGAATTGCGCAAGGGGTATGCCGCGGGTGCCGGCGGCTCCATCGGCCTGCTGGCGGAGCTCAGGCCGGACTGGGCCCTGCACCTGTTCGCCCACAGCACAGACTACACGGCCGGCGAGGTGCATACTGAAAAACGCCTCGGCCTGGAGCAACGTTATAGCCTCAACAAAGCCAATACCCTGCGCATGGAATGGACCCGTCAGCGCGAACTGGACGGCGAGTTCAACAATTTCAATCTCAGCTGGCAGCACTTCTTCTGATGCTGCGCCCCGCCCTGCTGCTGATGGTGTCAATCAGCCTGTTGCAGGGTTGCAGCAATATGTTTTTCATCCCCATGGAGCGGCTGGTGCGCACACCGGCGGATATCGGTTTGCAGTATCGCGAGGTTGAGTTTGAGTCCAGCGACGGCACCAAGCTGCATGGCTGGTTCCTGCCGGCCGAGGGTGCGGCGCGCGGTTCCACGCTATTTCTACACGGCAATGCGGAAAACATCAGCACCCATATCGGCAGTGTTCATTGGTTGCCGGCCGAGGGTTATAACGTTTTGCTGTTTGATTACCGCGGCTACGGCAAATCGGGCGGCGTGCCGGAACTGCATGGGGTGATACGCGATGCCGAGGCAGCCATCGAACAGATAGTTAAGATGGAGGAGACGGACCATACGCCCATCATTGTTTACGGACAAAGCATTGGTGCATCCATCGCCATTTATGCCGTGGCCCACAGCCAGTACCGTGAACACATTGACGCCCTGATCGCCGAGAGCGCGTTTGCCGGTTACCGCCGTATCGCGCGCGAAAAGCTGAGCGCCTTTTGGCTCACCTGGCCGTTTCAGTATCCCTTGTCCTGGACGGTGTCGGCTGCATATGCCCCGATCGATGCTGCGCCCAAGATCGCGCCCATCCCCCTGTTACTGGTGTACAGCGAGGAGGACCGGATTGTGCCGGCCCACCATGGCGAATTGCTGTACAAGGCGGCCAAGCAGCCGAAGCAGCTCTGGCGCGTGCCGAATGGGCAGCATATCAGTGTCTTCTTTCGGCCGGAACAACGCCAGCGCCTGCTGGACTATCTGGAGTCGGTGACGCAGCCATAGAAAAGGCCGGCCTGTTTAAACAGGCCGGCCTTTAGCGTCAAAGCGAGCTGGACTAGTCTTTACGATCGGTGACTTCCAGCAGATGATATCCAAATTGGGTCTTCACCGGCCCTTGCACCTCGTTGATGGGTGCGCTGAACACCACCTGGTCGAACTCGGGCACCATCATGCCTTTGCCGAACTCGCCCAAATCACCGCCCTGCTGTCCGGACGGACACTTGGAATGTTGCTTGGCCAGCTCGGCGAAATCCGCCCCCGCTTCGATCTGCGCCTTGATGTCATTGCACTGTGCTTCTGTTTCTACCAGTAAATGTCTTGCCGTTGCTGTTGCCACAATCTTTCTCCCATTTTTTAACAATTAATCATCCGCCGGAAAGCGATCATAGATCGCCACGAATTCATCCACGTTGTCCAGAAAAATGTCGACCAGGGCGGGATCGAAATGCTTACCGCGCTCATTTCTAATCCAGTCGATTACTTCATCCAGCGGCCATGGCTGCTTATAGAGGCGCGGCGAATAAAGCGCGTCAAAGACATCGGCCACCGCCACGATGCGCCCGAAGATGTGAATCTCCTCACCCTTGAGCCCACGCGGATAGCCGCTACCATCCCACTTTTCATGGTGCTGATAGGCGATGGTGCCGGCCGCCATCAGGATATCGCGCCTGGAATGCTTGAGCATTTCATAGCCGATGCGCGGATGATTCTCCATTATCCTGCGCTCGTGCTCATCGAACAAGCCGGGTTTTAGCAATACCTCGTCGGGAATGCCCAGCTTGCCGATATCGTGCAAAGGCGAGGCGGCGACAAGCAGCTCGACCTGCTCGCGCGCCAGCCCCAGTTTCTCAGCCAGCACCTTGGCATAGAGCGTGACACGCTTGGTGTGATTGGCGGTCTCCTTGGAACGTTGCTCTTCGATCACCCCCATGGTGAAAACCGTTTCGCGCAGGGTGCTATCGATCTCGTCGTTCAGATCGAGCAGCTGTTGATTCTTGCGGCGCAGCTCTTCCTGGTGGGCAATAATGCGGGAGTTGAATAGGTTGAACTCGTCCGCCACCTTGGAGAATTCCTCGGTATTGAATCTGTCCGCCGGCACCGGCTGGCGGCTACGGTAGGACAGCATGGCGTTTTCAACCAGTTCCTCCAGCGGCACTTGTACGTAAGAACGGATCGTCCGGGACGTATTGACAATCACCAGCAGCAGCGCCAACAGAGAGATCAGCAGTATCGCGGCGATCACCCAGGCGGCCTGATTGCGGTATTCGGTAACGTCCATTTCTATCACCACGCCGCCTAACACGGCGCCCTCATCCACCGTGTGGCAGACCAAGCAATTCAGATTGCCTTCACTAGTGGCGATATACGGGATCGTGACACGGATGGCCGGGGTCCAAGAGAACTCATCCAGTTCGAATATCGGCTCTTTGCGGTGAAACGCCTGCCGCGCACTGTCATCCAGTTCCGTGCGTTCCCACTCTAGGTTGCCGGGACCAAACTGACGCGTGACATTTTCACCGCGGATGATGTACAGCTCGCTGACATTGTGCAGTTGCTCGATCTCTTCCAGGTAATAATCACGCATCTCCATGATGCCGGCCTTCATATGCGCCGTGAGTCCGGCCTTGACCAACTCGGCATGGGCCAGCGCCTGATTTTCGACGGCCTTCTTGGATAGCGCACGAAAGTTATAGGCAGTGATGACTAGGGTCACGATGGCGACAGTCAGCAAGACATTGAGCAGGCTTTTGACGGTG
The DNA here is from genome assembly GCA_001447805.1 of Candidatus Tenderia electrophaga. NCBI lineage: Bacteria > Pseudomonadati > Pseudomonadota > Gammaproteobacteria > Tenderiales (SeqCode) > Tenderiaceae (SeqCode) > Tenderia (SeqCode) > Tenderia electrophaga (SeqCode). Next base: position 1,603 of record CP013099.1, on the reverse strand, counting down.
ATCGTTCTAATACTGGGTTTTGGCATACAAGGAAATCCGGCGTACGACGCGAAAATATTAAGAGCCCCTGAAATACGCGCGGCTCACTGCAGTTTAACGGCAAGCTTGGGCGCAGCTGCACCGCCCACGCGATCGCCGTCAGTACTCGGCCTTATCCTCCGCGACCTTTGGATAAGTGTTTAACTCAGCGGGACTGACCTGACCCGCTTCCGGTATGGTTTCCCCCGTGACTAGCCAATAGCTGAATTGCGGCCAAAGCTGTTTGACCGCCTCGATGTGATCTTCATTAACGCGCTGGCGTCCGTACCTCAGACTGATCCAGATATTTCTATCGAGACCGGTGGCCTCCTCCAGTTGCTTGGGCTTCATACCGGACCACCTGATGATTTCCTGCAATCTCTCTTTCATTCACCACCACGGACGCATTGAAATAATTACCTCGATTCTGTTGACACCACCCCACAGCTATGCTGAAATCACTTCAATGTAATTATTGCATTGTTTTATTCACAGGTCATTATTGCAATAAATTGTGGGACAACGGTATGAAAACACCAGGGAATGTATCCCGTCAAGTAAACGTTCCGGTCATGGAAAAAGGTAAGTTCGCGGACCTGGTCGGGGTCGATGTCGGTGTCGTTAACGGCTGGATAGACAAAGGCTATCTCCCCTCCATGAAACTGGGCAAGCATCGGCTGGTGAATATCGCCCTGTTGGCGGAAGAATGTATGGATCAAAAGGGACAACGCCATGTGTGAAGCGGGCATGATCTACCTCGGCGCGCTGTTACTGGCCAGCGCGATCCTCGCCATCGGCTTGCTGATCCACAACCGGCCCCAATGCTCCGCCCTAACGAATCAGAATCAATACCGACCCAAGCCAAGCAACAAACCCACACAGAGCCACAGCCGCCAGCCGCCAGCCGCCAGCCGCCAGCCGCGCCGAGCATCAGCCACCGTAAGTCCGTTGGGGGGAAGAGGACGATAAGAAGCCTCAATGCAGTGCCATCAGCCCGCCTTTGCGCGGGCTTTTTTTTCTCGTTCGGAGATCGCCATGGACAAGCCATGCACCCCAAGGCATGCATTCTTCTAAGGTATGCATATAAACAAACGAGAGGGCCCGACAACGGCATAAAGCGCTTAAAACCAAAAAAGGACTTAGCCTGTTCAGACTAAGTCCTTAATCTTTCTGGAGCTGGCGATAGGATTCGAACCTACGACCGGCTGATTACAAATCAGCTGCTCTACCAGCTGAGCTACGCCAGCAACGCGAGCGCGCATTTTAACCGACCCGCCCAAAAAACGCCACCAGGCCAGACCCGGACAGCTCAACGCCGCCGCGGATTCCAAACTAGTTACACTTGTGCCGCAGCTGTTGGATGTTGGGATAGCCGGCGGTGACTTCGCGCCAAAGGGTCTCGGGGATCTGGGTGCTCTTCATGAGCTCCAGCTCTAGCCAATATTGCGCCTGAGTGCGAAACAGGGGTTCCTGCCTGGCCGTGTAGCCGAGCTCGCGCAATGAATCGAGGCGCTCTTGGCCCAGCGCTTCGCTTTTATAGACCCCGACGGAAACAGCGTTGGCCTTACTGCCTTCTGAAATAATC